>NZ_CP171154.1:2100000-3913681 GCF_043161935.1 Legionella sp. 227
GAGTGAAATAGAACCTGAAACCGTTTGCGTACAAGCAGTGGGAGCACCCATGTGGTGTGACTGCGTACCTTTTGTATAATGGGTCAGCGAGTTACTTTCAGTGGCGAGGTTAACTGAATAAGGAAGCCGTAGAGAAATCGAGTCTGAATAGGGCGCGAGTCGCTGTGAGTAGACCCGAAACCGGGCGATCTAGTCATGTGCAGGATGAAGGTTGGGTAACACCAACTGGAGGTCCGAACCGGGTAATGTTGAAAAATTATCGGATGACGTGTGACTAGGAGTGAAAGGCTAATCAAGCCCGGAGATAGCTGGTTCTCCCCGAAAGCTATTTAGGTAGCGCCTCGTGAATGATTACTGGGGGTAGAGCACTGTTTCGGCTAGGGGGCTGTCATGGCTTACCAAACCGATGCAAACTCCGAATACCGGCTAATTGAATCACGGGAGACACACGGCGGGTGCTAACGTCCGTCGTGAAGAGGGAAACAACCCAGACCGCCAGCTAAGGTCCCCAAGTACTAGTTAAGTGGGAAACGATGTGGGAAGGCATAGACAGCCAGGAGGTTGGCTTAGAAGCAGCCACCCTTTAAAGAAAGCGTAATAGCTCACTGGTCGAGTCGGCCTGCGCGGAAGATGTAACGGGGCTAAAACTAGTCACCGAAGCTGCGGATGTGCACTAAGTGCACGTGGTAGGGGAGCGTTCTGTAGGCTGATGAAGGTGGATTGAGAAGTCTGCTGGAGGTATCAGAAGTGCGAATGCTGACATGAGTAACGATAATGAGGGTGAAAAGCCCTCACGCCGGAAGTCCCAGGTTTCCTGCACGACGTTAATCGGAGCAGGGTGAGTCGGCCCCTAAGGCGAGGCTGAAGAGCGTAGTCGATGGGAACCAGGTTAATATTCCTGGACTTTTTATAAGTGGTGAAGTGGGGACGGAGAAGGCTAGATAAGCCAGGCGTTGGTTGTCCTGGTACGTGCATGTAGGGGGATGGTTTAGGCAAATCCGGACCATTATTAACTCTGAGGTGCGACGTGGTGCTGACACTTCGGTGTACAGCGAAGTTATTGATGCCCGGCTCCCAGGAAAAGCTGCTAGCCATAACTTATAGAGAACCGTACCGCAAACCGACACAGGTGGACAGGTAGAGAATACTAAGGCGCTTGAGAGAACTCGGGTGAAGGAACTAGGCAAAATGGTACCGTAACTTCGGGAGAAGGTACGCCCTTTCTGGTGATGGGATTTACTTTCAGAGCTGGAGAGGGCCGCAGAGACCAGGTGGCTGCGACTGTTTATTAAAAACACAGCACTCTGCAAATTCGTAAGAAGACGTATAGGGTGTGACGCCTGCCCGGTGCCGGAAGGTTAATTGATGGGGTTATCTTCGGAGAAGCTCTTGATCGAAGCCCCGGTAAACGGCGGCCGTAACTATAACGGTCCTAAGGTAGCGAAATTCCTTGTCGGGTAAGTTCCGACCTGCACGAATGGCGTAACGATGGCCACACTGTCTCCACCCGAGACTCAGTGAAATTGAAATCGCTGTGAAGATGCAGTGTACCCGCGGCTAGACGGAAAGACCCCGTGAACCTTTACTATAGTTTTGCACTGGACTTTGATGATAACTGTGTAGGATAGGTGGGAGGCTTTGAAGTGAGGACGCTAGTTCTCATGGAGCCGACCTTGAAATACCACCCTGTTGTTATTGAGGTTCTAACTTGGTCCCGTAATCCGGGATGAGGACAGTGTATGATGGGTAGTTTGACTGGGGCGGTCTCCTCCCAAAGAGTAACGGAGGAGCACAAAGGTACCCTCGGTACGGTCGGACATCGTACCAAGAGTGTAAAGGCATAAGGGTGCTTGACTGCGAGAGCGACGGCTCGAGCAGGAACGAAAGTTGGTCTTAGTGATCCGGTGGTTCTGAATGGAAGGGCCATCGCTCAACGGATAAAAGGTACTCCGGGGATAACAGGCTGATACCGCCCAAGAGTTCATATCGACGGCGGTGTTTGGCACCTCGATGTCGGCTCATCACATCCTGGGGCTGAAGCAGGTCCCAAGGGTATGGCTGTTCGCCATTTAAAGTGGTACGCGAGCTGGGTTTAGAACGTCGTGAGACAGTTCGGTCCCTATCTGCCGTGGGCGTAGGAAAATTGAGAGGAGCTGCTCCTAGTACGAGAGGACCGGAGTGGACGAACCTCTGGTGTACCGGTTGTGACGCCAGTCGCATCGCCGGGTAGCTAAGTTCGGACGGGATAACCGCTGAAAGCATCTAAGCGGGAAGCCTCCCTCAAGATGAGTTTTCCCATGAAGCCCGTTGAAGACTACGACGTTGATAGGCAAGGTGTGGAAGCGCAGTAATGTGTGCAGCTAACTTGTACTAATTGGCTGATTGTCTTGACCATATAATCTGAATTACTTCAGATTAACTGAATGTGACTACAAGAAAAGTGGGTTGGGTTAAGACCCAACCTAAAAAAAATGTGTACTCTTTATTTACCTAACGCATGATTCGGGTATAATGCGCCCATTAATCATGTTAAACCAGTTTTCCTGGCGACCATAGCGGTTTGGAACCACCTGATTCCATCTCGAACTCAGAAGTGAAACGAACCCGCGCCAATGATAGTGTGAGGCTTCCTCATGTGAAAGTAGGTCATCGCCAGGGTTTTATTCTTAAAAGCGGCTAACTAAGCCGCTTTTTTTTTATCAAAAAATCGTATCCTAGAAAACACTTCGAATTTCTTTATTTTCTGTATAGTAAAATTTAAATAGCGACAGATTGCCCTTCTCCTGTAATCCGATATATTTCTTAATTTTTGATCGTTTTAATTAAAACCTTATCTCGATAAAAGCTAATTATCGAGATACACTGATTTAAAAATTATTCAGGCAGATTAATGAAAAAAAATTTTCTCATTTATGGTTCTTATGGGTATACCGGTAACTTAATTGCTCAGCTAAGCCTACAGCAAGGATTAAAGCCGATATTAGCAGGAAGAGATGAAGAGAAATTAAAACGGCAAGCAAGGGCTTTGAATTTGGAGTATCGAGTATTTGATGTGAACGATTTGGATCAAGCTAAAAATGCTCTTGAGGATCTTATCGCAGTAATTCATTGTGCGGGTCCATTTAAGTATACCTCCAAAAGCATGGCGCTGGCCTGTCTTGCTACAAAAACCCATTATTTGGATATTACCGGTGAGGTGATGGTAATAGAAGAACTTATGGTGATGAATGAACAGGCAAAAACTCATGGTATCATGCTATTACCTGGTTCTGGATTTGATGTAGTTCCTAGTGATTGTTTAGCTGCTTATTTAAAACATGCTTTACCAGATGCCAATCGATTGATTCTTGCCATTGGTACATTTGCTCAAAGTTCACATTTAGGTATTTCTCATGGTACTGCTAAAACGATGTTGGAAGATATCCCTGAGGGAACTAAAATACGAGATGAAGGAATTTTAAAAACAATTCCGTTTTGTGGAAAAACCCAATTTTTTGATTTTGGGAGCGACAAGAAATTGTTGTGTGCCACTATTTCATGGGGGGATTTGGCATCTGCTTGGTGGTCTACACAGATTCCACATATAGAAACGTATATGGCATTGCCGAAAAAAATAATAAAGCTGAAAATTTTTATTAACTTCTTTAAATGGTTTTTAAGTTGGACTCCAGTTAAAAGCTATCTAATGCATAAAATTAATCAATTACCCGCTGGGCCTACCGAGGATCAAAGACAACACTCAGTTGTAAAAATATATGCTGAGGTAACCAATGAAGCGGGCAAACAAATTGCTGCAGTAATGACTACACCTAATGGTTATACCTTAACTGCCTTATCAACGTTATTGATAATTCAAAAAGTTTTAGCAGGAGATGCTCCGATTGGTTTTCAAACCCCTTCCAGTGCATATACAGAAGATTTAATTATGGAACTGCCTGAAGTAACGCGCGTTTTGGTTAATCCGTGTTAACATCCATTTCGTTTTCAATCTGGAGAAAATATTTTCATAACCCATTATAATTTACGTTTATATAGATTTTAAAAATGCATAAGGAAATTAGATGACTATTGAAAAAATTGAAAAAGGACTTAATGGCCTAGAAACTGGTATTGAAGAAGTAAAATTAATGAATTTGGAGTTGAATAAAAATAATGATCGTTTCCAAGCCCTTATTGAGCAAATGGAGGAGCGACTCAATCAATATGAGAATGCTCTAAATGCAGCACAACAAATAAAAATGAGTAGTGGAGAGTTACTAAATAAGTATGGCATGATGAAACCGCCAAGCCAGCAAGAGTCTTTAACAACCACATTGGAACCCCGTCGTCCTTGAGTTACAGTTATAGGCCCCTTAATTTGGGGATTATAGAAGCTGCGGTGATTTGCGTTAATTTCTTTCAGATTTCTTGATTGCTTAATCAGCTAAATGAATTGAGCATTCTGAACTCATTGCAAAAGCAATCAAGCTAATCTGTATAATTTAATCGGATGATCCCGATGTTTTAACATCACATTACCAACAAATTCGCCCTTAATTTCAGGTAATTCCTTCATGGCATCTTCAGAAATAAGAACATGAGAATTATATGTTTTATTTAACTGCTCTATATGCGCAGCTGAATTGACTACATCACCAATAATGGTATATTCCTGTCTTTTTTTAGTGCCAATCGTACCTGTGATTGCATGACCAAAATGGAGTCCTATTCCTAATTTGAGATCAGGTAGATGGCCTTTTTTTACCTCCTCTTCAGTGCGTTTTATAATCTCAAGTGCTGCGTTTACGGCATTAGCCACATCATTGCCACTCGATATAGGCGCCCCAAATACAGCCATAAAACCATCACCTAAAAATTTATTGATAATCCCTTTATTATCATGAATGATTTTGACCATAAATTTAAAAATATTATTGAGATAATTAACCGCAATTGATGGTTCGCTTACCTCGGTAAAATGAGTGAAATTTCGCACGTCCAAAAACATAACACAAACAGGTATGTACTCACTGAAATTACCATCCTTAGATAATAATTTTGAGACAACTTCAGGTGAAACATGCTGACCAAATATACTTTCAATTCGGTCACGTTCTTTTTGTGCCTCAAATGCCACAAACAATTGCTTTTTAATTTGTGATGTGACAAAAGCGGTAGCAACCCCAGCAACTAATAACATTCCTCCTCGATTGGCAAAGGCATACCATGCGATTAGATAGTAATCAATTCCTTCGATTGGGGTGTAATGCAACACGTAATAAGAAAAAAACCAATATTCAATGGCTGCAACCATTCCTGAAAACCCACATAACCATTCATTTAAGGTCAGTGAAGACAGAATAATGAATATAAAATAAAGTAAAACAGGTGGCATTAAAAGAACATAGATTGGGGTGTGATAATTTATGAGAACTATTATTCCTATTGTTGGAATATTTATTTCGATGAACGCTTTAATATATTGTATTACGAGGGGAATATTTTTCTGATGAAGCATGTATTGAGCAACAACCATACGCATTAATAAAAAATAAAACGCTACCGCCACTAAAGAACTCGGCATAACCATCGGGGATACGTTCGCTTGTCGATAATATACTTCAGGGGAATGAATAAAAAATATTATCCAAATGAGAGCCATTAGAATAAAAATAATAGATAAAATGGTTGTTCTTAACTTTTCAGTTTTTAATATTTCCAATTCCAAAAGAGATTGAGTCATTTACACTAACCCATGAGTCCATTTCTTTTATTTTAGATTAAAATTATAAATAACAATTATTTGCTTGAATGCAGTTCCTCCGAACCCGAGAACATGTTCCGTCATCTCGTATGCAAGGTGGGCTTTCCGATCCTAACAGGGTTTGACCGGATAGGATTGGGCTGTTGCTCCCTATCCAGGCTACAATTTTGATACATACTTACATCGATACCAAATGTTTATCTTTAAGTTGCACATAATGTTGTGCTGAATATTCTAATCTCTCGATTTCTTGATCAGTTAATTTTCTAATTGCTTTAGCTGGGTTACCAAGATATAAATAACCACTCTCCAATTTCTTTCCAGGAGTGACTACAGAGCCAGCAGCAACCATTACATGACGCTGAATATGTACTGCATCTAAAATTAAGGCGCCCATACCAATCAGACAGAAATCATCCACCCGGCAGCCATGCAATACCGCTTGATGTCCAATTGTAATCCCTTGGCCTAAAATTAATGGTTGTCCACCAGCAGTATAAGGACCATCATGGGTAACATGCAAAACAGCCCCATCTTGAATACTGCAGGCATTGCCTATTTTAATGGAGTTCACATCTCCGCGTATCACGGCCATAGGCCAAACAGATACATCGTCGCCCAGAAATACATCACCAATGACTACTGAGGTAGGATCAATGAAAACTCTTTGGCCTATTGAAGGTGATTTACCTTGAAAACTACGAATTGCATTATTCATGTTATTAAACCATAGTTACAAATTCTTCAGCGCTCGTGGGATGAATCGCAACCGTATTATCGAAATCTTTTTTACAAGCGCCCATTTTTATTGCCACACCAAAACCTTGGAGCATTTCATCCGCTGCTACTCCAATAACGTGCAAGCCAATAATTTTTTCTTCTTTGCCCAAGGTGACTAACTTCATCACTGTAGGTGTTTTTATTTCTGCAAATGCATCAAACATAGGAGTAAAACGAGTTTGATACATTTTGATCTGATCTTTACCGTATTGCTCAATGGCTTCTTCTTCACTAAGGCCAACTGTTCCTACAGGAGGATGACTAAAGATTACAGTACAAATATTATCATAGTTTAAACACGCCTCAGGTTGCTGGCCAAATAAACGATCTGCTAAACGTCGACCCGCAGCAATTGCTACAGGGGTAAGTGCAGGTGCATTCGTTACATCACCTAAAGCATAGATTCCCTGCGCGCTCGTATTTTGAAAGGCATCGACTAAAACTAAACCTTGTTGATCAGTTGCAACGTTTACCTTTTCTAGATTTAATCCAGATGTTCTGGGTGTCCTTCCCGCGGCGACAATAATTACGTCTATGTCCTGAATAATTGAACCGCTTACAGCGCATACTATAGATTTTCTGCCATCGCTATGTAAATTAATTTCTTGTGCTTTATGATTCGCATGAATCTGAATGCCTTGTTGCTGCATTATATCCATTAATGTTTCTCCCAAAACTTTATCAAAACGAGATAAAGGTCGAGAACCTCGCATTAAAAGATGGGTTTCACTTCCCAGGCTGTTTAATACTCCGGCCAGTTCCACTCCGATATAGCCGCTTCCAATAATTGCAACTTTTTCAGGTTGTTTGGTTAATGCAAAGAAACCGTCCGAGTCAATCGCATGCTGAATCCCATGAATTATTGGTAGTGAGGGCTTGCCACCCGTGGCAATGATGATATGCGGTGCCTGATATAAAGAATCATTTACTTTGATCGAGTGTGCATCGTGAAATGTCCCTAAACCTTGAATCAGGGTGATATTAAATTGAGCAAAACGTCGTGCATAATTTTCCCTGAGTCGGTCTATATAAGCATTACGCTTCGTAACGAGGGTATTCCAGTCAAGTTGAGTTGAAGGAGTAGAAAACCCATAGTCGGGTGCATGGTGCATGATGTCACAAATCATGGATGCATTGAACATAATTTTTTTGGGGACACAGCCTAAATTAACGCAAGTACCACCCAAGTGATTAGGTTCTACCACTGCTACTTTAGCGCCATGCTTTGCGGCTCGAACAGCACTGGCGATACCACCACTGCCGCCACCTAATACAATAAGATCAAAATGGTTATTTTTCATAGACAATTTTTGACAAATAAGTTTATATTATCAGGAAGTGTCCAAGCAACCAATATAAAATCCCAATAAATGAAGTTTGAGTAATGGGATGTTTTTCCCTTGTCCTGCTTTTATTGCTTAAATTCTAACAAGAATATCTTTAGGTGATGAAAGCAAAATTATATCGCTCTAATTTGTATTGTTAAGTAGTACAAAAGCAGCTGATTTCAAAACTGAATTATCTTTTTAAATAATTTGTAATCATTTTTTCGGATCTCTTTCTTGAGGCTTATCAAGGATTAGGTTTAGGAGATTTTGGGTTGCATTTTAGACTTATCCTGGTTTTTACCTGCAAGAGGGCGGAGATCTTGGTTAATGATCTTTAATAAGGAGATTAATATGCCAGTATCAGAGATTAAAATTAGTCGTTTGGTGATTTTGGGAGATAGTCTATCGGATAGGGGTACTTTTAATAAACGGATGCTTTTTGGTTTTATTCCTTTGGGAGATATTTATGAAGTAGGTTTTGATGCACCTAGAGGGCGCTTTACTAATGGATTTGTCTGGGGAGATTATTTTGTTACAGCGATTATTGAACAATTTGAAATAGAACATGCTCGTAAAAAACTGAAAGTCACGCGGGATGCGCGGGGGAATGCAGACGTGGCCGACGCGATTTTAGCTAATGATCATCATTTGTTGAGCAAAAATGAGACGGCATTTAGTCTCAATAGTGATAAACATATTTTATACAAAGGAGAACGCTTTGCCCGCTTCTATTGCGAAGCGGGTTTAACCTCATACGATTATAAGACCCAACTCACGCTGAATCCCATGGATGAAGCAGCTCGACTGGTCTTAAGCCATTTAGAAGAGAAACAAAAGTTACTCAGTGCGGACGATAAAAAATATCATATTAGTGCTCGGGAAAAAGCTGAAACTTTAGTTATTGAATGGTCTGGGGCGAATGATTTAGTTACGGTAAATTCCGAACCTACATTTCTTGAAGCAGATAATGCAATTAATGCGCGAATCGCCAATCTTGAAACCTTGATTCAACAAGGGTATAGGAATTTTGTTTTATTGAATTTACCCGATCTATCCTTAACTCCAAAATATAAGGCTAAAAGTAAAACAGAACAAAATAATGCTGCTGAATGCTCGGCACATTTTAATGAGCAATTGGCAATTAAAGTACAACAAATCCTGGAAAAGTATCATGGCCTGAACATCCCTTTGAATCTTTCAGTTTTCGATGTCAGTAAACCCTTTAAGGAAATTTATGATCATTGTAAAGATTATGGTTTTGATGAGGATAAATTAACATCTCCATATATTGAGTCGGATGAATTTAAACAAAATCAAAAAAATCCTGTGGATCAAGAAGAACATATTTCGCCAGCCAAAGGCTACATGTTTTGGGACATCTTACATCCCACTATGAATATGCATTCTTGGCTAGCAGTAAAATTTAAAGAAGCCTACAATAAAATTTTTAAATTTACTCCTCCTGAATCATTAAGAAAATGCCGTAAGGAAGCAGAAGATGCAATGGGTCATTTTTCACCTGCCTCCTACGCCCATTTGCCGCAAGATTTAGTACAAATAATAAGTACTATGCATAGCAATGCAGTAAATATGGCTAAGTCATTCAGCTCATCACGTCGTGAAAAAGGCGAGTTATTGAAACAATTTATTTTTGAACTGAAGTGTCAAAGTGGTAATTTACGAGAGATTGATGCTTTTATAAAATCATTTATGCAAGATCCAGAGAATATAAAAATAATAAAAAAACACAATAATCCCATATTTGATTTTTTTGCGGGTAAAAAAACGACCCGCTCAGAAGATCATATGGGTGAGCTCAGTCGAGCGCTTGTAGCTCATCTTAATGTTCCGGAACAACTAACCATGTGATGAAAGAAATTTCGCTGCTGGCAGGTCGTCATCCCCAGTGCAATGAGGAATCTCTCAAAATACGGTGCTACAGCATGGAGATCCCTCGCTACGCTCGGGATGACAACCTTTCACGGAATGAGTTGCAGCCGTTTTATTCTGCACTTACTTTAAATGCCACATCCACATTGCCGTGAATTGCTTTAGAATAGGGACACACTTCGTGAGCTTTGGCTACCAATTCTTCTGCATCTTGTTGATTTAGACCCACGACATATGCATGCATTTCAACGCCAAGTTTAAATCCTTGTTCTGGTGTGGAATACAAGGAGACTTGAGAGAGAATAGAGGCATCTTTTAAAGGAATGTTCTGTAAACGAGCGACATGACGCATGGCACTTTCGAAACATGCAGCATAACCGGCAGCAAATAGTTCTTCGGGATTGGTACCGCCACTTTGGCCACCAAGTTCTTTAGGTTTCGCAAGGTCCAGTCTTAATAAGCCGTCTGATGTTTCTATATGACCCTCTCGACCACCATGTGTACGCGCTGTTGCGGTATAAAGTGCTTTCATTTTTTAGTCCTTTAATTATTAAGAATAACAAAGTTAGAGTTGATTGATGAATTTGTCAATCAGAAGTAACCCTATATATTATATTGCATTCATGAATTGGCACATTAGGGCTTTTGACTCCGTAAAACAAACCCTTATCTAAATAATTACATACCTGATTTGTATTTAATGAATTAAGGCATTGGGATAAGGTCTTGTGCTGACAATGTGGAAAAATTGCATTCGTTTTGCTTATCGCTTGATAATGCTGATCACCCCAGCTGTTTATATCGCTCGTGTAATAGGTAGTATAATTTTTAATTTTAAGATTATTATCCAGGTTAAATATTTTCATCCCTGGGTAATTATGATGGACGCGACTAACACTGGGCGTAGAATAAGCATAGATATTGGTGCCATGATCTAAACTGATTTTTCTGAGTTCATCCATGTGCGTATGTGAAGAAAGCAGGGTAATTTCTCCATATGATTTTTTATTGTTATTTAATATTTTTATAAATTCATTGACGTATTTTTTATGCCAAATAGGTGTCCCCTGGTATGAATTGCCAGGTGGTTCATGCATAGCAATTAATAGCTGTTTGGCATGATGTGTTTTTAATTGTTGATCGAGCCATGAAAGTTGGATGGCGGCATCGTGTTCTTGATTGGGGTATTCAGAAAGTACGGGTGTTTTTGTCCATTGAGTTGCATTTAGGGCAATTAAGATAATTTGTTTATTTCCAGGTATCACATAACTGGAATAATATCCATCGTGGCTCATGTGACTGTCATCGATAATTAATTCTTTACAATGAGCACAGGCTCCATTCCAGCCTGCAGCAAAATTTAACGGAGAAACACCATTCGCTTCAAAAGGTTGATAATTACCCAGTAAGGAATCGTTATTCCCTGTGATATAAAAAATAGGTTTCTGCCCTTTGTCGTTTTTATATAACTCTTCAAATACAGTCTTTTCGAACTCCCCCTTTTTCGATGTATTAAATAAAGAGTGAGTGGGTAAATCACCTAAGCAAAGAATAAAATCTACTTTTTCGCTTAATTTTGCATATTGCTTCATCGCAATATTTAGAAATTCTGGACCCGTGTCTTCTCCGTCATTTGATGAGTTACTGCTGCCGTAATGAATATCACTAATGGTTAAAAAGTTAGGTGCTGCATGTACTGAATGAAGAAAACAAAAAATCAATAAAACAACTTTAAGTGGGTTCAAGTGCATCTCCATTGATGATTAATTATGTTTATGAGCCAATCCAATGATATCAACTTATGACGTTGTGGCTGCATCCAGGTCAATTGCTATTAAGAGAAGCCCCTCACCCACTGGGTGGGAGAGGGGCTGGGTGAGGGCATTAACTGCAATATGCCATCCGCCCTGTAAGCCTCTTCTCCACATAGGAGAAGGGACGTTTCACTATACCCCTAGGCAGCTTCGCGAATACTCCAGGTTCTTTGCGCCTGATTGGGTAAATCCAAGGCCTCTACCCAGAGAAGAGCGGGGTTACCCGAAGGATTAATGGATAGCGTCTTAGCCGACAACATGACCGCAAAAGGATATTTTTTGGCCACTGCTTGCAATGTTGACCATACTTTTCCTGGATCAGCCTGGTTGTCATTGACTATCAGTTCATTGCCTCGATAGATGACATTAACAGATTGGCCTCGTAGCGCAGTTCGTAGTGCTGACTCCAATCGGCGCCATTTCCCTTGATGTGCTTTTTGTCTTTCTGCTTGTGTCGGATTCAATTGAAAACTAATTCGTTGATGCGGTGAAAAAATTCGACTCAAACGACTGCTTCCCGGGCTATTTTGTAAGAAGTAAGTGCATAGGGCATCCAACACAGGACGGCCAGGGCCAGAAGCTCTACCTGGTTGTCGGTTAACATACATTGCAAAAGCTAAAGTATGGCCATTGGCTGTATATAAATACCCCGAAAGACTGTTTATTCCAGTCATAGTGCCTGTTTTAGCGCGCACAAATCCTTGTTGCGTTGGAATTTTAAATCTTTTTTGCAAGGTTCCATCACGCCCGGATATGGGTAATGCGGCGATGTATTCATAAGATAATGGAAAACGTTGGTATAGGAATTTTAATAGGGATATGGTTTGTTCTGGGGTTACTAAACTGTACCTTGATAAACCTGAACCATCAGTAAAAATTGCATTGCTGAAATCAATGCCTGTTTGTGATTGTAAAAAATTCTTAACTAAGGGCTGAGCATCTCGCCAGTTGACGGGTATTCCTTTATTGAGTTTTTCTGCAGCATGCAGGTACAAGCTGTCTGCATAGAGGTTATCTGAAGGCTTTAATGTATCTGCCATCAATTGTGATAACTGTTTGGAGTGCTGTGTCGCAATTAATAAAGAGCCTGTTGGCGTTTTACCTAATTGGACCTGACCATTGAGTTGGATATTCGACTTTGCTAATTGACTCTTGATCATGGCTTGGGCATACATTAGAGGATTTTTTATTGCCAGTCGTTGTTGCACTGCCCACTGTCCAACACCAACGCAACCGCGAACAGTTAAATGGTTCTCTTGATCCAAACTAAAACCTACACCACAGCCTTTGCTATCCGCTTTGGTTGTTGCCTGATTGTTTAGGGCAATCGCGCCCCCGCCATCATCTACTTCAACCACGGCGGGATCGCCAGCTTGAGCTCCAGGATTAACAGTGACAGTCAAGCGATTGGAGTCAACCATAACTGGTGCGTTGGGTGCACCATAGCTGTAAGATAAATCAGTTGTCAGCCATCCGGGTGGATAGGGGTCTACATTAGCCAGGCTGCTGTCAATGTAGACATTACCTTGAATGGTATGGATGTTCCATTCTTTCAATGAAGAAAGCAGGGTATTTAAATCATCACGATTAAAAGAGGGATCTCCACTCAGTCGCACATAAACGTTCCCCTGCAGCACCCCTTGTTGTATTTTTCCTGAGCTCATACTTAATTGGTTTTTAAAACGATAGTCTGGCCCCAGTACCATTAATGCTGCTGCTTCAGAAAAAAGTTTTAAATTACTTGCAGGGATATATAATCGTTGTGCATTACGACGATATAAAACTTTACCGGAAGTGAGGTCAAGGACGACAATTCCAAGATTGACATTGGGGTTGACGCGATTAATCAAGCGATCTACTTCAGTTTGGATACTGGCACTATAGGCGAATGCGGATAAGGCCAATAAAAACACGCCAGTCAATGTCTTTCTCATCGATGTCGTTCCTTTTGTTGTACCCTATACAGAATATAGAGTTGGTAAACATTAATCATATCTTAAGCCTAAACGCTCCAACAGTCCCGCAAGGGTATCATTATCAAAAAATTTCACTTGCAGCCATCCACCATGCTCATTATCGTTTATTATTTGCACGGGTGCGCCTACTTGTTCTGATAATAGGGCTTGTAGTCGTTCAACATCCCGATCTTTTTTCGCATTTTTGGGGAGGGCAAAATCTTTGTTTTTTTGTGTTCGAACAGCATGTTCTAACTGTCTTACAGACCATTGTTGTTCTATAGTTTGTGCCGCCAAGTATTCCTGCTGGCCCGGATTTAGCCCCACGAGAACACGCGCATGACCAAAAGATAAGCTTTTATCTCGAATTAAATCTTTTATTTTTTCACTCAAATTCAGTAACCGTATGATATTGGCAATATGGCTTCGTGATTTCCCTACTAAAGTGGCAATTTCATCTTGATGATAATGAAACTCATCAATCAAACGCCGATAAGCGCTTGCCTCTTCAATTAAATTTAAATCTTCTCGTTGAATATTTTCAATTAAAGTGAGGGCACAAGCCTGTTTATCAGTATAGTTTCCGATGAGGCAAGGCACTGTGTGTAATCCTGCCATTTTTGCTGCGCGCCATCTTCGCTCTCCAGCAATAATTTCGTAACGTTGTTTCGCTATGGTTCTCACGATTAAAGGTTCAATTAGTCCTTGAGATACAATTGATTGCGCGAGTTCTTTCAAAGCAGCGTCATTAAAATCTTCTCTGGGTTGATACTGTCCTGCTTGAATGTTTTCTATGGGTATATGATGAAATTCAGCGTGCATGAAACAAAGTATTGGATGGGATTGATGAGAATTGTTTCATATTTTGGTGGGAATGGAAATAGGGATTTAAGGGGGTAAGCTCTGCACACGATATCACTCACAGACTGCATTTTCTGTATTATAACGAACGCTTTATTTTGCTGAAGCTAAAATAAAGAGTCTAATCAATTAGACTCTTTAATCCATTTTTTTATTTGGTCTACATAGCTAAAGAATGAGAATGTGAGGACTCAACTTCGATCAGGAGTAGTGAAATGGATTTTTTGTCTAGACTTCCATCTCTTTTATAGTGCAAATTAACCTCTGGTCTTTCTAATGATTCCTTAAGATATTTTTTTAGATCATGATTAAGACGATGATAAACAGCCTGATCATAAGGTAATAAATTTTTTATTTGTCGTTCTAATGCTAATACAACCCATGGGGTAGTATGTGGAATAACCGCTTCCAGGATTTGATGCAGCCTTCGTTTTGCTGCTGGAGTGTCTTTACTAATTTGAGTAATGAGCACAGCAAAATCGGTATGTCTGTCAATCGAGGCATGAGCAATAATTGTTGCAAATTGTTGGGGAGACAATACTTCAGCCGCCATCTTACCGTAAGGTTCTTGGGTATTTCTAAAAATCTCCCAAAATTTGATTTCTTCTAAAGAACTTATTAATTGTTCTTCCGATAAGGTTTCTAAAACAACCTTTAAGCGGTTGCTTCTGTTTTCAATGTAAGACAAATGGTTTGTGGTTTTTGAATCGATTTGCCAAAGGTGTTGCAGTAGATTTTTAAAATCGGGTAAAGAGGCTCGTTCAACGATGATTTTAATTTGATGATCCGGTAAGCTCATTAAATCTTCATATAGCTTTTCTTTCTTTATAATATAATCTCCAGCATTTAAATCGGAAATAAATGCATCTAATGCCTGATCAGCCCACTCTTTTTTTGGTACAACAAGATGAGTATACACAGGCTTAGCGGGAAGATGGACAGTCCATTTGGACGGAGCAGTATTACTTCTCGTTAAATGGGTTGTGGTGCTCGACTTTACGGCTTCAGCCTCTTTTAAGGCAATTTGATTATTTACTTTAATATAATGATCCGCTAATTGGGTCAACTTGATTTTAAATGAAGCAGGACAGGCTAAATGAGCCAGCTGATCGATTAGAGCCTCTCGCACTTTTCCAGTAGCAAAAGGCAGGATAGAAACAAGTTTGCCTAATGTATAGGGGCCTGGTTTCAATTTCTTTATCATGGCATTGAGGATATCATGTCCTTTGCTATTAGAAGCAAACAGCTCTAATTGCTTACGACTTAACGTATTGGCTGCAGCCGTAACGTAGTTGTCTTTATTTAATATTTTTAAAAAATCTGGTGATTCAAAAGAGGCTTTTAGCTGTTCTTCAGAAAGCGCATCAAGCATAACAGCAAATTTTTTGCTTTGAAATTCTCTTTTAGAGGGCTCAGATTCAAAACCTGTAAAACAGCGCCATAAATCATCAAGCTCACTGGAGCTGAATCTTTTGGCTTTCATTGGACTTAATCTCTTTACAAATAATTGAATATCTTGATTAGAGAACTTTTCTAATTTATTCCAGAATTCATTCTGAGCTCGAGTTGAATTTTTGATTACTTCAACGAGTTCGGTAATCTCTTGTTCCGGCACCTTCGATAAATTTTCTTCTTCTTTCAATTCAGCCTGTGCTTCATTTTGAGCGATTAATGCGTTTACTTTCGCCATAAAGGTTTCGATGTGCTCCGGGTGGTCGAAGTAATGGGGTGCAGATGTTTTTGAAGTTTCTGGTTTTTCTTCGGTCTTTGAGAAAAAAATATTAGGGACAGTACTTGCTCTGATAATTTGAGTCGCATTTGCTGAACCAGAGTGTTGAACGACATTCGGTCCTTCCTTAGGTTTGACCCCCGGGGGGGCTTCTTTGGGTTTGGTAGCCTTGAGTTCTTCTTTTGGCTGAACTTTTTCTGTTTGTTCCTCGATAGAGCCTTCATCCTTAGATGAATCTGGTTCCTCTGCACGTTCATTTAATGGTAATTCTTGTTGGGAAATATCACTCACCTCAATCATAGCCTGAGTGAGCACCAATCCGAAAAGCATTGCACTGATAGTTCCTAAGGAACCGATTTTGGCACCTTTAAGAGTGGTTTCTAAAGGATTACTTTTTGTAAATAGCCCGGTTAACCAGCCCGTAAGTCCTCCCAAAAAGAGGAGAGGTGAGCTAAAGATTAGTCCGATAGTACTCACGAAAATAAGGAGAACGCCACTAATACGTTTTAAATAATCAGGGGAGGCAGATTGTTTTTTTTTCTTGGGAGAATCATCGCTCATAAAAATTCCATCTTTTAAAATTAAGCTAATGGACAAATAAAGACCACTAAAAACATTGGGAGCGTATAATGATGGATTTAGAGTAAAACATCAATCTTTATAATAGTCCTAGCTCAGCCTAATACGAGACTTTTTTTCGCAACCTCTTTTGCAAGAACTGGATTCAAGAAACTGAGGTGGCTTTAGTGGGCAGTAAATAGAAACGAGCAAAGTAGAACGTTTATCTGACAGGTTGAAATAAAATATTTCCCCTCGTTGCTCTTGCAGTTAATCCACTTTAACGGGTCTATTTGTTTCTTGACAACAGATACATAGAGCCATAATATTGGCGAATTTGTGGTCTTTATGGTTTTTTAATGGCTAAAAATACGCTTTATAACTTTCTTGATCTCTGTGTTTATAAAAATAAAAAACTGCATCTGGGTAATGATGTTTATCTGATAAAAACACAAGACAAGACAAATTGTCCCTACTTTCGCTTTGATTTGCCGATCGAACAGCCCATTTCCTTTAAATTTAAGGACTTGGAACTTAATCTCTCGAAACATCATATTAGTGTTTATGAAGGTGAAAACGCAGAGAATCCATCGCTTAGCCAATTTCATTATTCTGCGTATTTTGTGGATAAAAAAAACCAAGAGTACGTATTGCATGTATTTTTTAATGAGCGTAACCAGTTATCTCAATTACCAGTACTTTCCTTAGTGACTGCTGATGATAAAAAAACTCATCTAGAAGTTGAGGAGTATTTATCCGATCAATTTATTACCTTAGCAAGAGAACAAGTCGATCCGATTATTTCTGAAATTCAGCGAAGAAAGAGTGAAAAAATTAGGAATTTGCAAACGCAATACGAGAAGGATGAACATCAGGCATCCGAGTTATCAAAAGATCTAAAAGTAAAAAAATCAGAGCATGAGCTTGTTGTTGAACGCATGATAAAGACACTTAAAGCTTTAAATCCATTATTCAAACATGATTCCTACATTAGAATTGCAAAATCGCTTGAGTTATCTATTCAGCAACCAAAAGCAGTAGGCCAACCCAAAAAAGTAACGAGTCAACAGACAAAAAAACAAGCCCCTAAAGCCGATTCAAAGAAACCTGAATCGCGAGCAGAAAAACCTAAATCTGCATCGAGATCAGGGAAAAAATCTCTTCAATCCCATTCCCCTAAATCTTCTTCAACTTCTCATGTTGAAGCTGATTTAGATGCTGCAATTGTAAAATTCAATAGTCTAGAAAACGATGATGCAAGAGCGGTTGACGAAATTTGTAATCTACACACCGAAGTCAATTCTATTTTATTGTTAAGTGAGGATGATGATGCTCTTCCTCAAGACTTTATGGATAAAATGAATACTTTGCAATTGAAAATTAACCTTAAAGCTACGACATTACTGCATCATTTGATAGCACAAAGAAAATTCGACATAGCAAAGACATTTACCCCTTTCCATTATCAGTTAGATGAGAAATTCCTTATCCAGGCTTTAGAACAGGCGGATGGCGAATTCTTGGATTTTTTATTAGATCACGGTGAATATATTCTCGACAATCAACCCATAAGAATAGAAAATCAAACATTCAAATCGGCAGCCCACTACTGTTTTAGTACGTGTCAGAAAAAGTCAATGGCCTCTTGTTTATCTACTTTGCTTCGCCATGGAGCATCCATTTTAGTGAAAGGGACAAATGGATTACCACTCGCTCATACTATTCTTTCAACGCCACAACATCCATTACGCCCAGCACTAGAAGAAAATAAATCTTTAACGCTGCAATCTAGATATTTTTATGCTCAGTTAGCCAATTTAATACAAAATTTTATAATGACAGGTGTTGTTGACTCTGAGAGAAAGGAAAAGCTGACTCGAGATATGGAGTCTTATCGTGAAGAAGCGCAGTCATTTCTTTTATCAAAAAATCTTGATAAGGGAGTAGGCAATAAACTTCGCAAACAAATTGATCAGTTAGCGGAGATTTTGACGCCAAAATACGACAATGCGCACAATGAGTTACAACAAGCAATAAGATCCTCAATTCACCAGGGACTTCCAGGGGTAGGGGATCCGAAAAAATTAAGAAGGGTCAATCTCCTTTTCAAAGAAGCAATCAAATTTGTCCAGGAGGACAAAATGGGTACCTGGAATGGAGAAGAGGAGCATTTAAGAAAACTATTGGGGGCAAAATAATTTGTCTGCGATAACGCACGCTTACTGAAATTCAGTGTTAATCATCTTGCATCAGCGACATAGATTATCAGGCTGTCGAGAGATAAAGAAAAGAGGTCCTTTCTTTATAGATCTCAATGAAATAAATAACTTGGCTGGGGGAAACTTAATATGATTGTACAAATAGTGCAATCCCTCAGCCCAAGGCTCGACCTAATCTTATTTTAAAACAGACCATAAACTATGGCCGAAATAGCGATAATGCCTATAGCTGTAGTAAATATATTGCTTACTGTATTTGATTGATATTTTTTCATTGCCGGAATTTTGGCAATTGCAAACATAGGCATGATAAACAATAAAGTAGCAATGACCGGTCCACCTAATGTTTCTATCATTTTTAAGATATTGGGGTTTATGGTCGCTACAATCCAGCATGTTACTACCATGAAAATTTCAATAATTCGCTGGAGCCTGCATTGACTTATTGTTTTTCCAGAGGGTTTTAACATATTCACGATAATGCTGCTTAGACCCTCTTTAGCACCCAAATAATGACCTAAGAATGATTTGGAAATCGCAATAAAGGCAATAATCGGAGCAATGCATGCAATGAGTGGTGTTTTAAAATGATTCGCTAGATAGGACAGGATAGAAATGTTTTGTTGTTTCGCCTGCATAAGGTCTTGAGGTGAAAGACTAAAAACACAGCTAAATACAAAAAACATAACCGAAAAGACCATAAGTAAATGGCTGTAGCGCATAATTGATGTGCTACGTCTATCCGCATCGCTGCCATATCGTTCTTTTTGATTGACAGCAAAAGATGAAATAATGGGTGAATGATTAAAGGAAAATACCATAACTGGAATGACTAACCATAGAGTCATCAAAAGACCATGCCCACCGTTCGCATGTAATGAATTGCTTTGTTGTAGAATGGCGTTGTTCCAGTTGGGAATTAAATAAAGTGATAAAAATAATAATATCGTTGCAAAAGGATAAACCATAAAGGACATTGATTTAACGATAATTTCCTGTCCAAAACGGACTATAGCCATGAGGGCAAGGATGAGTACTATGGCTAAAAGAGCTCTGGGTGGGGCAGAAATGCCCAACTGATTTACGAGAAAACTTTCAGTGGTATTGGTAATTGCTACGCTGTACATCAATAAGATAGGGTAAATGGCAAAAAAATATAAACCCGTAAGTATTCTTCCTGCAAAAGTACCAAAATGTTCTTCAACTACATCGGTGATGTCATTTTGGTTCGAAGATCCTGATAAAACGAAACGGCAAAGCGCACGATGGGAGAAATAGGTCATAGGGAAGGCAAGTACAGCCATTATAATTAAAGGCCAGATTCCATTTAATCCGGCATCGATTGGAAGAAATAATGTTCCCGCGCCTACAGCAGTACCATAGAGGCTAAGCATCCATACGGTATCGTGTTTTGTCCAAGAATATTTTTTATTCACTGCAAGAGATGAAGGTATTGCTGTAGATTCATTTGATGACATTAAAATATCCGTTCCTTTTGTAATACCGCGCACTGTGTTCAATATTAACACTGTGAAGCTAATATTTCAACAGAATCTGTTTGTGCTGCTGAATGCGCTCGATTAATTTATTTAATTTTCAGCAGCTAGTATTCCAGCTTTGTTCCATAAAGCCTATCTCCAGCATCACCTAAGCCAGGAATGATGTACCCTTTTTCATTAAGCTGTTGGTCTATTGCTGCTGTGAAAATAGGAATCTCAGGATGCTCTTCATGAAAAGCAGCTATTCCTTCTGGCGAGGCAAGTAAACAGAGAAATTTAATCGATTTAGGACGAATGGCTTTAATTTCTTTAACTGCAGCAATTGCCGAATTTCCAGTGGCTAACATGGGATCAACTACAATAACATCTCGATCCCGAGTATGTTCTGGAAGCTTAATATAGTACTCAATCGCCTCAAGAGTTTTAGGATCTCGATACAAACCAATATGGCCAATTCGTGCTGTCGGTACAAGTTGTAACATGCCATCAACCAAACCATTTCCGGCACGTAAGATTGAAACAAAAACCATTTTTTTACCTTTTAAAACAGGTGATTGCATCAAGGCCAATGGTGTTTCGATCTCTTCATATTCCATTTCCAAATCACGAGTGATTTCATAAGCAAGCAACATGCTTATTTCATGCATCAAGGTGCGGAATTTAACTGTGCTGGTGTCTTTTCGGCGCATAATCGTTAATTTATGCTGAATTAACGGATGTTTCACTACTACAACGTGTTGATTGTTCATTTTAACTCCAAACGGCGATTTGAAATGGTAACTTGGGCCTTTTCTAGCCCTGCTGTATTTGTCTTAACTTAAAAAACGGTGCCATCACTAATAATCTGTATGGGAGGAATACCTTCAGGACGTTTCTGTTTCGCAATCCGTCGTCCAGCTTCCCAGGTACCTCCTTGTAAAATTTTGGCTAAAGGAAGTTCTTTGGCATTTTTTTGTAATTTTTTTCTAATTAAGTCGGCTAATTCATCCAAGAGAGCAATGGTTAATGCACGCCACTCCACAATGATTTCTGAATCAGGAGGAAGTGCTGTTTCCAGAATTTTTTTATTTTTAATATGCAGCACTTCACAATCAATGAATAATCCTCCGTTTCGATATTCTGGTAAACCAGTGAGCTCTTCCAGATGCGTCACAGAAATTCCTGCTTGTTCTAAGGGTTCAATTAAGGAATAAGTGAGCCATTGGGATAATTTATGAAAGGGAATATATTCTGATCCGGGTTCATTAGTTTTTAATGCATTGTATTGCCATACATCGCCAAGAGGGATTCCATGAAATAAAAGTCTGGCTGGCCATATGCCATTAAATGCATTAAGGACTTCATGAAAAATTTGTGCTGCTGTCAGCGTGTGATTTCTTGCTAAAGAACTGATGTAGGTATAAAAATTACCCAAGCGGTTTTCTTCTCCAAAATGTTCTTTATCCTGTTGTATTAAAGCACCGAGCCGGTTGAGCAGAGTAACACGTCCAGGAAGACCTTCTAAAGGATTGTTGATAGTAACTAGGAATCCGCGTCGTAAGTCGTCTTCATTGAAATTCAATAGACGTTCAGCATCCACTCTGAGGGGCTCATTGGGAAAGGCACTAAACATTCCTTGTTGATAAAGAGATAAACTAGCTAAAGCAAGACCTTCCGAACGGGAATATTCTCTTCCTGTCCCAGGTTCGGTATAGCGCCAGAATGGGCCTGCACCGGCATCAAGGAATACACTAATGATAACGAGCTCATAAAGTATTTTTCCTCGCTCATCTGCAGATAAACCACTCAAATGCTCCATCATTTTTTTTATTCGATTAACCCCTCCGGCTTCAAAATGACGCCAGCGACTATGATAAGGAATATCCAGCTCCGGATAATTATTTTGAATGACCTCGATAACAAATGAAGCAGTGCGGGTCATCTTTTCTGGATCTAAGGAAAAGTAGGCAGACTGATCGTGTTTCACTCGTTCCAAAATAGCTTTTGATCGCAAGCGTATGGTGCGAGGATCTTTTAGCGTAGCCAATACGTGGGCAATTTCTTGTTGTTCATTACTCATTAAGATCACGTCCTTTAGTTTTTGCTAATTCATTGATATCAACAATACGATCAGGTGAGTAGTAACCCGCTGCGCGTTTGGCATTCATTTCAACTTGGGCATCAGGGGGAACAAGTTCATCGGGAATGGATACTCGTTCCACGACTTGAATTCCTGATTTGAGTAATGCCTCATATTTCATATTGGACATAGAAACAAAGCGATGAATCTTGGTAATACCAAGCCAATGTAAGACATCTGACATGAGCTCTTGGAATCGCATGTCTTGAACTCCTGCCACACACTCTGTTCTTTCAAAGTATTTTGCGGCGGTATCGCCACCTTTTTGTCTTTTGCGGGCGTTATAAACGAGAAATTTGGTTACTTCTCCGAGAGCCCTTCCTTCTTTGCGATTATAAACAATCAAGCCAGCTCCACCTTTCTGGGCTGATTCAATGGATAGTTCAATTCCATGTACTAAATAGGGCCGACACGTACAAATATCAGAGCCGAACACATCAGAGCCATTACATTCGTCATGAATACGACAAGTCAATTCAATTTTGGGATCGTGGATGGTGGTTACATCGCCAAAAAAATAAGCAGTTAATCCGCCTATCGGCGGTAAAAAAACATCAAGATCAGAGCGTGTTACCAGTTCGGGAAACATGCCTGCTGTTTGTTCAAATAAGGTCCGACGTAAATGTGATTCGGAAATTTTAAAGCGCTCAGCAATTCCAGGTAAATACCAGACTGGCTCTAGTGCTGCTTTAGTCACGGCAACATCACCTGACTCTTTTAATATTTTTCCATCGGGTATGAGACGACCTTTTTGGATCGCTGTATGTAATTCAGGAATATTAATATGCGCTTTAGTAACTGCGATTGTGGGGCGAATATCATATCCTGCTTGAATTTCATCAGCGAATACGCTTGCCACGAGATGTCCCCAAGGATCAAGTGACACAATCTTCTGAGTATCATTCCATTGAGGATGGGGACCTATAGTGACTGGTGGAGTAGTATCTGTAAGATCGGGTACATGCTCTGGATCCAATACACCGGCAGCAACAGCAAGCGCACGGTAAACTGAATATGAGCCTGAGTGGGTGCCGACTGCATTGCGATTTTTGATATTAGTTAGCGAAGCGATAACAGGACCACGTTCTTTAGGGTTTTCTGCCCCCCATTTAATTTTTAATGGAGCAGCAGTATGTCCGGATGGATGTGATGATAAAACAATATGTCCTTTGGATTTTTTTTTTGACTCATCTTGTACCATAGTACCAATCCTTTAAATGATGACCACATCAATTTATCATAACAGAAGAATTTAATTGGTATAAAGTACTATTTTCCCTTTATGAACAGGGAGTCATGTGTCATTGTGCTAAGGGAATATTCTCGCTATCATGATTCGCTTTTTATTGATTATTTAGGAATTAGTCGCCATCTCTTTTTGAAGAGGTTGAGAGATCCGAACTACAATTTACAAATTTTTTAAAGCAGGAACGTTTATTGAGGAAATTTGCCCATTATGACTACTTTGATTATATGTTTGTTCATTGCGATACTATTACCCTATCTTCTCAAGATGGTTGTTGCTTATTTTATGCAAAAAGAAGGCCGCTACGACAATCATTATCCAAGAGCACAACAGGCAAGATTGCAGGGGATGGGAGCGCGAGCAGTTGCCGCACATCAAAACAGTTTTGAATCGTTGCTTGTTTTTGCAACTGCTGCATTAACTGCGATGGCTACGAAACATATAGGTATTTCAATTCAAATTTTGGCGATTGTTTATATTATTTCCCGAATTATTTATTGTTTTTTTTATTTAATGGATAAGGCTTCATTAAGATCAGGCGTGTGGTTTGTTGGTTTTGTTTGTTGTTTGATTATATTGGGTCTATGTATGGTGTGATTGGGACATTAGTTTATGGGAAGGGGTTGTTAATAAGCGGTTAAAAGGGTTTTTCGATGCACAAAAAAAATGATGTTCAGCAGGTTTCACTTCAACCTTTATTGGTTTTTGTTGTTTTAATGCTCATGATATTAATGCAGATGACAACGGATCAATATGTTCCTTCATTGCCTGCCATTACTAAGGTTTTTAACAGCAATGAGGCATCGATTCAATTAACGTTATCTCTTTTCATGTTGGGCTTAAGTATTTCCCATGTATTTTATGGTCCTTTATCCGATAAAGTTGGTCGTAAACCGCCGCTTATGTTTGGTGTTGGTTTGAGCATTTTGGGTAGTTTAATCTGTTTTGTTGCGCCTTCGGTTTTAGTATTGATTCTTGGTCGATTTATTCAAGGATTTGGTATTGGATGTTGCGGTTCAGTGGGCCGGTCTTTAGTGCGAGATCTTTTTACTGACAGATTGTTATCCAAAATCGGCTCTTACGTAGGCATTGTAAGTGTATTTATTATGGTCGCCTCTCCAGTTCTAGGTGGATATATCCAGGAGCATTTTGGATGGCGAATGAATTTTTTATTTTTATTAGTCTTCGGCATTGCTATATGGATTTTGGCGCTGTCCTTTCTTCCAGAAACCAATAAAAACCTTAATCCTGATGCAACTCAATTTAAAGTAATGCGTGCAAATTATTTTACTTTATTAAAATCTAAAGTCTTTGTCGGTTATGCATTGTGCGCTTGTCTTGCGTCTGCAGGCTTAATTGGTTATCTGGCGATTGCACCCTTTCTTTTTCAGGATGTACTGGGACTTAGTCCTATAGAATTTGGTCAATTAACCATTTTTATTGCCGGAGCTATTTGTGTGAGTGGGATAATTAACAGTCAATTGGTGATGAGCAAAGGGGTCTCCTATATGGTATTTATAGGAATTGTATTCATGATTATCGGTGGTTTTACCATGCTGTCCCTTGCTATGTTAGGATTCCAAAATGTGCTTTCTATCATGATTCCCGTAGCATTATTCAGCATGGGTGTCGGGTTGACATTTATCAATGCATTTGCCGGCGCTTTTCATCCATTTCCTCACATGGCAGGCACAGTAGGGGCTTTATACGCCTGTATGCAAGATTTAAGCTCGGCGTTATCTACTGGTATTATTGCCTTGGGTCAATGGTATGGCCAATTCTCTTTAGCGATAATATTGCTTATTTTGGGGTTATGTTCTTTCGCTTCATGGTATTATTTAGCCTCCAAAGATAATTAATAGGTGTTGTATGAAAATCACTGACAGTGAATTAAAAAAAATTATATCCAGGTTATCAGGGGCAAACGCAGACGAAATTCATGATCATACGGTACTGATCGAAGACCTGCATTTAGACTCTTTGAAAATCGTTGAGTTACTGGCCATTCTCAGTGAGGATTATAATCTGACCGTGACAGAGGAAGATGCCATGAATTTTCATACTTATAAGGATTTATTTGATTTTACTCAGGCATAGCCAGTAACTGATAATGTATTTTCACTTCAGGGAATGTTGGGCCAAGGGCCCAACCTACTTAATTAAATTTCGGGACCGGGACGTTTTCATTATCCAATTGCATGAAATAGGACATCAGCATATAAATTGCTACCGTTCCTGTGAGAACAATTCCGCCAAAGAGCATGTGATTTCGTGATGAGTAACCCGATTCAGATGTCTTTTTTGTCGTAGGGAGAGCAACCTTATGCCATTCATGGTTCGCAGAGAATAATTGCGAAGAGGGGGCAATGTTCTTATAACGGTTAAATAAATTTTCCCATTTTTCCCTATGAGTTTTTTGATGTAATTCAGCTTCTTCTTTGGAGAACACACTACTACTCTTTTGGAGATCCGACTGACTTAAAAAGTCATCATACTTTTTATGAAGTTCCTCAATAGGTGTCGCAATTTTTTCTTCACAATAACGAGTTTGAGCATTCTTTTTCAATATGATACGCGCGTGAGGAGGGATATTCTCAGGAAGCTCCATCTCCGGATTATCTTTAATTTTTTTTGCCAAATCCAAAATATAAAACGCAATGGCACAGCTGTCGTATTCACATTGTTTTTGTACTTTGGTTGTTGGCTGCGAAGGAAGAGAACAATCAATTTCCGCGGCTTGTCCTATTTTCTTGAGTTGATTTAATTGTGTTTCTACTCGTTCTTTAACTTCTGAATGAATGTTATTTTCAGCAAGCAACCATCCTGCATAAGACCGAACATATTCTTGTTCAATATAAAATTTTACCTGATTAAAAAGGGCTATAAATTGCTCTCTATCAGCAGTAATGGATTTATCTCGTTGCTGATTTTCCATGTCATCGATAAGCTGTTTTGCAAATCCTAATAATTCATTCACTTCCTCGAAAACAAGTTTTGCATTGAGACGCGCATCTGGACCAACGCCAAACTTTGCTAATGCAACATACTTTTTTATTTGAATATCAATCAATTCACATAAAAATTCGAATAATTCTTTTTGACTCTTCATCGTTATTTTATCCCTCTTGATTTGGGCAGTTAGCTTATCTGATGCCCTTAATTGATGCAATCAAATCACCACTTGAGTTTATTTTTCTGAGGTGTTTATTTTCTCTCCGTTTTTCTTAAAGACATATATAATAAAAAGAAGGAGGAAGAATTTAGGAACAATATGGAAACGAATCGTGGTTTAGCCGTGACAACAGAATCGGTGCAAGTTATAGAAAGTATTAATCACTTTCATCATCAAATCTTAGGTGCAGGGAAGGAGCCTCATTTTATTTTAGATGCAGTTAAAAATCATCCTGATAATTTACTCCTTCAAGTCTATGCGGCTGCTTTTTATCTTTATGGCCAGACTGATTCAGCCACAGTTTTGGCAAAAGAACATTTATTACATGCTGAAAAATTATTGCCAACAGCAAATTTAAGAGAAAAATTAACCTATCAAGCGGTTAAAGCTTGGATGAATTTGGAGTATGAAAGTGCTTTAACCATTTTAGCAAGTTTAACGGCTTTATATCCTCGTGACACTTTGGCGGCAAAATTTGCTGAATGGTTATTTTATTGCGCGGGACAAGCTTATAACAGCCACAACTATTTAGCTTTTTGTGAACGAATTGCGGCACATAATCAGGATGAATCTCACTTTATAGCCATGCATTCTTTTGCTGCTGAGTTGTCAGGACATGTGACAGCAGCTCAACAATTGGCTGAGCAAGCGCTTACAATGGAACCCATTACCCCTTGGGCTCATCATACCTTGGCACACACCTATCTGAATACAAATAATATTGCCAAGGGAATTGAGGCTTTGGAAACCTTCCGAGGGAGTTGGGACGAAATCTCATCCCTTCTTCGTGGGCACAACAGTTGGCATTTAGCGTTATTCTACATGGCATTACGTCAAGCAGATAAAGTGATGGATCTATATCCTGTAATTTTTGGTCTTTCTCCGGAAATTATAACCGAGCAAATCGATGCCATTTCATTATTATGGCGTTTGGATATGGCGGGATTACCGCATTTGGATCGATTCAATGTGCTTGCCTCATATCTCAATGAAAATCCGTTGATGCACTATACTGGTTTTAATACAGTTCATTACATTTATTGTCTTTCTCGTTTAGGTCAGGAAGATGCAGTGCGGAAAGCTCTGTCATCAATTGAAACTTATGCTAAAACTCTGGCGAAGGGATATAATCAAACGCTTTGGCTTTCTGTGATATTGCCCTTAAGCAAAGGGATTCATGCTTTTGTAAACAACGATTTTCAAACAGCCTGCGATTTGATGGCACCTTGTATTTCAAGACGCACAGAAATCGGTGGTAGCGATGCGCAATCAGAAATCATTGCCCAGACGTATTTTATTTGTCTCGCACAAAGCAATAAGCTGAAGGCAGCACAAGAGTTTTTCCATTTTCATTTAGCACATTATAAGGGAACGCCTTTGGCTGAATTTTGGTTTAGTTCGAAGTTTAAATTTTAATAAAATAGTAGCCCGAGGTTTAAATTACACATTCCCGGGTTACGGCGTTGCCTAACCCAGGGTTATATTAAATCACCTCTAAAAGGGCGCAAGCGGCAATGCCTCCTCCACCCGCAGCAACTAATAACACTTTATCTTTGGTTTTAATCTCAGCATGTTCGCGTAGGTAATCCAAAGCAATGCCTACACTTGAACCGGACGTATTACCGGTTTCTTCCACGGTTTTGACAATACGCTCTTCAGGAAAACCTAATTGTTTGGCAACCGATAAAACTAAATTTTTATTACCTTGATGAGGTACCAGCCATTGAATATCAGCAGTAGTCAGATTTAATGCCTTGAGAAACTCCTCAGCTCCATCAACCATTCCGTGTACTGCTTTGACAAATAATGCTGTATTTTCTTTGATCGTAATATAAAAAAGTTCATGGTTTGTACACTGTGCGGCGGGCAGTCTTGAGCCTCCTGCAGGAGTAGATACGGTATCGCTCACTTCTCCATCGGCAAACAACGCGGAAGCAATAAAACGGAATTCTGCATGTTCTTTATCGGTGGACACCACACAAGCGGCGGCACCATCGCCAAAAAGAACTCCCGTAGCAAAATTATTTTTATTTAAAAATTTGGAACGAATTTCACTGGCTATTAATAAAACGGATCCCATGCTCGCTTGAGCAATCGCGGCACTTGTATGTAAACCAACTACAAAGCCTGCACAGGCTGCTCCAATGTCAAAAGCACCGGTATTTGTTAATCCAAGACGGTATTGCACGAGCGGGCTAGTAGGTGGAGCAAGATAGTCTCCGGAAATCGTAGCCAGGATAATTTGGTTGATCTTGTTTTTTTCTACAGGCTTCGCTGCAAATAGCTTTTCTGCAGCAAGTACAGCCAAATCACTGCATGCTTGATCCTCATTAACCCAACGCCTGTTGCGAATTCCTGTCGAGAAGCTGACCAGTGTTGGGCTTTGTGTACTATTCATCCATTGGAGCACTTCTTGATTGCTCATAATCTTTTCGGGCAATGCAGCGAACGGACCTTTAAGGTATATATTTTTTTCAGCATACAATAAATTCATGATGATAATATTCCTTCAGAACGCATTAGCGGTAAACCGCCGCTGACTGTAATCACGGAGCCTGTCATAAATGAGGTGCTGGATAATAAGGGATCCATCGCCTCTGCCACTTGAGCGGGTTCTCCCATCATGCCTTGCGGAATAATTTGGGCCATTTTTTCTTGATAAGCAGGTCGCTTCCAAAATTGTTCGGTTCTGGATGTCTTAATCAAACCAACACGGACGATGTTGGATAAAATATTGTTGGCGCTGTAATCAACGGCCAGGTTTAAAAACAATCCTTCTAATGCGGCTTTGGTCGCACAATAAGCGCCATAACGACTGGTTCCTGTAATTGCCGAAAGGCTGGAAATCAGAATCAACCGACCAAATTTATGGGCCAAAAATGCGGGTAATAACTGATGAATCAACCAGATATTGCCATGGACATTATAATCAATATAAGTACGTAACGCAGGATAGGATAAAGCATGTAATTTACGAAGTTGGGTTACACGTGTAAAGGCATTCAGGATGACACCATCTAAAGGCTCTTGCAGCAGATG
Source organism: Legionella sp. 227 (assembly GCF_043161935.1). Lineage (NCBI taxonomy): Bacteria > Pseudomonadati > Pseudomonadota > Gammaproteobacteria > Legionellales > Legionellaceae > Legionella > Legionella sp. 227. Next base: position 2,129,953 of record NZ_CP171154.1, read on the forward strand.
CTGCAGATCTTCTGTACTGCGTTCCGGATTGGAAAAGTTGTATACCAAGCCGCTTACATGCATCTCATGCTGTTTATAGTGTTCCAATGTTCTATCCAGGCTTTCTTTAGTGGAACAAGTAATGATGATGCGGTCACCTAATTGCAGCCTTCTTTTGGCTATAGCCTGGGCAATATCTGAGGAGCCTCCAGTAAGCAAAAGATTCATTGTGCCCCCAATTCAACTAAGTGCTTTTCAATACTGTCTATCGATACATAATGTTTTTTTACTAAAGGCATAACCGGGATTTTTAGTTTAAACTCACGCTCCAACTCGATAATAAGCAGGGCCAACATTAAACTATCTAGACCGCCTTGTTCCAATGAGGCGGATGTATCTTGGGGAAGATGGGTAAGCCCAATCTTTTCCAAAGTATTGCGAATGCGTTCAGTGAGCATCGATTTTATCCTTCTGACTTAAAAGTAGGTTTTTTCTATCCAGTTTTCCGTGTTGATTACGCGGCAATTTTTCAATTAATTGCACGCTAATTGGAAGCTTTCTGGGTAAAAATTGTTGTTTTAATTGTTCGGTAAGCATTTGCTCGGTGATATTGGGGGCAAAACAACCTTGTTCCATACAGGCAAGTAAGCGGATACCATACAACTCATCAGCCAAAGGTAAGACAATCACTTCTTTAATCCCATTAAGTTGACAAATTTTATGTTCTATCTCAATTAAATTGACCTTCTCCCCCCCGATATTCACGAGGTGATCTCTACGTCCTTTAATTGCGATTAAACCCGAAGGTAATTGCTCGGCTAAATCGCCAGTAAAAAACCAGCCATCTTGGATACGGGATTGTTGTTCTTCCCCCAGATACCCTAACATCAATTGACTGCCTTTAAGGAGCAATTCATTGTCTTCTGACAAACGTAATTGCCAATCACAATGGGGTAACCGGCAAAATCTTCATGAAATGAAGGGTCTTTGCTGGAATAAGTGAGTACGCGAGGGGAGGCTTCTGTTAACCCGTAATTATTGTAAATTATTGCTTTGGGAAAGGTATGCACCAGGTTGTCCCGTAATGAAATGCTCAAAGGGGCTCCTGCAGAGACAACCGCCTTTATTTTTGCGGCACTTCCAGGAAACAATGCCGCCATTTTACTCATCGCAACCCAATGAGAGGGGACCCCGCTCCACATTTGCGGCACTTTGCCACTTTCTAATAAAGTTTTGATGTCAGTAAATTGTGCGATCAGTTCGGTCGTTATCCCTGCAATTAACCCTGGGAGTAATTGGCCTAACAAGCCAAAAGAATAGGACAAAGGTAAAAATAATAATTGATCCTCAACTTGAGAAAACTCAAGGGCGCTTATAACTGCTCGACAATTGGCGCTGATATTTTTTAGAGAAAGTTGTACTGCTTTCATTTGTCCTGTACTCCCTGAGGTAAAGAGTACTAAGGCTAATTGGGGATGATGCGTGATGCGCTTGTTTTCGCATATTTCGATAAGTTCACCATGTTCATTAACGGTCATGCTCGTGCTTAAAATAGCTCGTTTTTGCCAGTCCAATTCTTGAGGAGGAAAAAGTGCTACGGGTTTTCCGATAGTTAAAGCAGCTAATAATTGAATCACAAATAGGGGTTGAGGCGTTGCTTGTAAAATCAGTATTCCTGGTGGAAGTTTGTCTAATTGTAAGGACATTGTCTCGATTGCTGTTGCTAGCTCAGCAAAACTTAAAAGGTGATTCTCAAAACTTAGCGCAACTTTATTTGGAGAATCTTGAGCCAAAAATTGCATATATTAACCCTCAATCTTATTCAATCGCCAGCTAGAGATGATAGGCAGTGTACTATCCAACAAGTGTTTGCGACAGAAATTTCGACGAATTTTACCACTAGTAGTATGCGGCATTGCCTTAAGTGGAATAAGAATAATCTGATGAATTTCGAGTTGATGAGTCTGATAAACCAGTTCAAAAATGGTATGAAACAAGGTTTCTTGTTCCTCAGGTGTCATAAAACGATTTTTTACCTCACACATGACGGTAAGTTCGTATTCATGTCCGGTTTGCATGACAAAAGCAGCACATTTACCTAGAGATTCATGCACTGGCGCATGTAAGATGGAGTATTCTATGTCTTGTGGATAATGATTTTTTCCATAGAGGATAATCAAATCTTTGATGCGGCCAGTCACATAAAGCTCCTCTTCATGTACAAAACCTAAATCGCCCGTTCTTAAATATACTTGATTACTGGGATCATCATGAATTTTGCCTTGAAATGCGTGCTGTGTTTCTTCTTCTTGTTGCCAATAACCTTGAGCAACACTGGCGCTTTGCACCCAAATTTCCCCGATTTGATCATTATCAGAAAGGGTGCATGTTTCTGAATCAACAATTTTTACTGTTTGCAGCAATTGGCCGCAACTGACTATGCTGTGGCTATGTGGATTTGCTTCTTCAGCAAAATGGACGCGATGATCCTGATACTGTTCTTTAGCTAAGGTGAGTGTGCGATAGGGTGTACCAGGGACATGGCCTGTGACTAATAAAGTCGCTTCAGCCAATCCATAACAAGGGTAGAAGGCTTCTTTGCGAAACCCATAATCTTTAAAGGCATGATAAAAATGCTCTAAAGTTTCTTTTCTAATCGGTTCAGCACCATTAGAGGCAATGGTCCAGCAACTTAAATCCAAACCCTCTTTTTTTTCTTCTTTAATGCGTTTCACACAATAATCGTAAGCAAAATTAGGACTGCCACTAATGGTTACTCTGTACTTGCTAATGTTTTGTAACCAGGAAAGAGGATTTTGTAAAAAAGAAAAAGGGGACATCAGATAAGTTGGAACACCCGCATAAAGGGGAGTCAAAATATAACCTATTAATCCCATATCATGATGAGGTGGGAGCCAGCTGAATGAAATGGTTTCTTCGTTTAACTGAAAAGCATGGTAAATTTTGTGAATATTATCCAACAAATTGCCATGAGTAATAATCACTCCTTTAGGATGCATCGTTGAGCCTGAGGTGTACTGAAGAAAAGCAATATCCTGTTTTCGAATTAGCGGGGGTCGCCACAGCAGACTCATTTGTAATTCTATGGTGTCTATGGCGAGACACGGAACGTCATCCAAATGTGGTTTTCCTTGTTTATCCAGAGCGGCAAATTTTACCAAATGATCTGCTGTCATAATGACACATACAGGTTTTGCATTGTGAATGATGCGATGTGCCTTATCTAATAATTTTGCTTGTGCAGGGGGATAAATGGGTACCGCAATACAGCCTGCGTAAAGACAACCAAAAAAAGCTTGAATCAGAGGCAAACCAGGGGAAAATAATAATAAGATCCTGTCCCCAGGTTTTGCTCCTTGAGCCTGTAAGCATGCGGCAATGGCTTTTGCACGTTCGTCCAGCTCAGCATAAGTTATTTTTTCTTCTAAATCTCTATTTACAAAAGTACAGCACACCTTTTCCGAAGTATGAAGGGCTCGGTACTGAATTGCATCTGCTAGTGAGATACAATTAAAAATCTCTTTATTCATTGCAGAAAACCTCATGGCTTATGAAATTGGAGAACCTGTGCTGCGTAGGAGAGTCCGCCTCCAACACTCATCATGAGTATTTTTCCAGGGCGGTCAAAAATCTTTTCCTCGACCGCTCTTGCTAAGGAATAAAGAACCGATGCACCGCCAAGATTACCAATCGTATCGGAATCCCAAATTATGGATTTATTGATTATTTGATTTTCTTCAAGAAGGTGGGTGATTAGTTTACGATTCACTTGATGAGGTATGATCCAGGTGATGGCTTCTCTGTCCTCTTTGGTAGGGAGTAAATGGTCCAGCATCTGCTTGTACTTAACATAGGCCAGTTCTTTCATTAGGGATTCATCGCCAATTAAATGATAACCTACGGTATCAATTTGTTCTTGGGTGGGCGGAAAAACACCTTGAGTAGTAAATGCTTCAACGTATTTTCCCTCCGTAGAAAAAAAAGTTTTTTCAACAGTGAAGGCACCAGTTTCCTTTTTTTCCATAAACAAGGCGGCAGCACCATCAGCCAAACCTATCCAGGTTTTTTCATTTTCAGGGTCGATTACTTTAGATAATGTTTCAGCACAACTAACCAAGATATTACTATACCCTAAAGCCATTAAAGCATAGGCAAGATGAAGTGTAGATAAGGAAGTGGAACAACCCGTTTTCAAATCATAAGCAGGGGCATCTACTCCCAAGCTTCCGAGAACAGCTGCAGCTTGTGAGCCCGTAAATCGTTTATTGGTGGTAGACCCCAACAAAAAAGCATGTATTTTTGGCGGGGTGAACTGTACAAACAGTTTTTGTACTGCCTCAGTGGCTAATGATTCAGAAGTCAATGCTCTGGATTTGTCTAAAGACTCCCAAGGCTTATGGCACCAATAACGAGAATAAAAACCAAACTCCTCCCCAATTTTTTCAGCAAATTTTTCTAAAAAAGATAATGAGTGGCTAGAGGTTCTTGGGAAGTTTTTTAAAATATCCAGATTAGTGACTGGAGGAGAATTTGGAAGAACACGGGATGCCGCAGTAATATCAAAACGAATATTGGGGGAGAGAATTTCCATAGAGTACCTGTAAGAATTTAATGCGAGTTATTATAACCGTTTTTTTAGATAATTTGACCCTATTAATTACGAAGTGTATTATTTTGCACAAATTTAACTTAATGCTGAGTGAAAGATGCCCTCATCGTCTGTTGATAAAACCACGATGAAATGGATAGAAAGTCTCATTGATGAGCATAGTTTTCTTCCATTGCTTGCCGATTATGCCCCTAATGATCAAGTCCACATACAATTTGGGGCTGAAGTGATTACCGGTTTAGCTAAAGTAAACCATAGACCTGTTGCAATATATGCTCATAATCATTCAGTGAATCGAGGATATATTACCAGCCAAGGTGCAAAAAAGATTCTACGCCTTATGGATAGAGCCAAAGACTTACGCATCCCTATCATCGCCTTTTTAGCTTCCCCTGGTATTTCTTTGGAAGAGAATTTGTTAAGTGGTGATGAATACACTCAAATTATTGCACGCAATATTAATTTATCGGGTATTGTTCCACAGTTTGCAGTGCTTGTTGCTCCAACTTTAGGTGCACCTGCTTATTCTGCTGTGTTGATGGATTTGCTCTTTTTTAATAAGCATCGCAGCTATTTAATGGTTACCAGTCCTATGGTTGTTCAACAAGCAATCGGTGAAAAAGTCAGTATGGGGGAACTGGGTGGTACAGCAATGCATGCAAGTACTACTGGGATTGCAGATTTTGTTGATGACAGTATCACCGCACAAATAAACCAGGTAAAAAAGATGCTCCACTTTTTTCCATCACATAATGGAGAATGCCCGCCGAGGCATGCAGTCCTGGAACCCATGCATGCTTTGCCCAATGTCCCAACTGATCCCAGAGTGCCGTTTAATATGCTCGATTTGGTTCAGGCAATTGTGGATAATTCAGAAGTATGGCAATACAAAAGCACCTATGGACAAGCCATGATTTGTGCTTTTGTACGTATCCATGGGTATGCGGTAGGGATTGTTGCTAATCAAAGTATTCGTTTTAGTGGTGCAATCGATTCTGATGCTGCGCAAAAAGCAGCTAAATTTATCCGGATATGCGATGCTTATCGAATTCCCATACTGACTTTAATTGATGTTCCTGGTTTTATGCCGGGAAAACGGGAAGAGCAAAAGGGCTTATTGCAACATGGGGCCAGATTATGTGCGGCCATGCAAACTCGAGTGCCTAGAATGAGTGTCATTGTTCGTAAATGCTATGGGGCAGCGGCATTTCTCATGATGCAAACCGCATCGCAACAAGGTGATCTCGTCTTGGCTTTAGAAACTGCTACTCTTGGTGTTATGGGTAAAGAGACCACAAAAAAAGTGCAAAGCACGGATGGACAAGTCTCTGCCGAAATACAATCGAATGAAACGGATGCCCTGCACCTCGATCCCTCGTTAAGGGATGCCTATGTGTCGGGTTTGATTGATGAACTGATTACTGCCGAACAAATACGTGGTCGTTTGGCGCAACATTTGGAATACTTATATCGCAAGATGGATGATCTGCCCATTGCACGACATTCTATAGTGTAGAAAGCGCTCTCTTTTTTTGAGCAAGAATAGGTAAGTGGAACCCCTCAGGGCACCTTCTCTCCGCGGGGGCGAAGGGAAGAACGAAATCTTTTCTCCTCCCCCACCGGGGCGAGGGTATCACACGCTACAATTTAGTAAGGATCATCATGTCTTCTTACCACGATTTACTGCAATTAATTCATTCGTTTGAGACCTATTTAGGCAATCCTGAACAACAAGATAGCCCGATCAATTTTCAAGAAAGCTTGCACTACGATCAGCAAGAACAGCTTGCCTGGAAGCAAATTAAGCGGATTCAGCAATGGGGTTTTATGGATTATCTCATTCCTCAGTATCTTGGGGGGAAGTTTAATTCGCTTGATGTGGGATATTTTTTGGTTAAATCCATATGTAGACGCGATTTAACCACAGGCATAGCCCTGGGATTGCCATTCCTAGGTGCTTTACCTCTTTGGATAGCAGGCAATGAAAAGCAGAAAAAAGAGCTGGCGGCCTCTTTTCGACGTGGTGAAATTACGGCATGTGCGTTGACGGAGGAAGAACACGGTTCTGATATCATGGCCAATGAAGTCGTAGCCCAACCTTCTCAGAATGGGTGGGAATTATCCGGAAGAAAATGGTGCATTAATTTTGCTACTCAGGGAGAAAATATTACCCTTCTTTGTCGAACTCATGAACGGGGAGGGCCCTTAGGCTTCTCGGTTTTTTTTCTGAATAAATCTAAACTACAATCCGGTTTCATACCAACCCCTAAGCTTCCTACGCATGGGGTGAGAGGGTTGGATATTAGTGGTTTTTCTTTGGAACAGGCTTTTTTGCCCCAAGATGCATTAGTTGGTGATAAACAACGCGGATTGGAAATTATTTATAAAACATTGCAGGTTTCACGAACTTTATGTGCTTCTTTTTCTGTTGGCGGTGCAGATACAGCGTTACGCTTGGCGCTTTCATTTAGCCAGCAAAGACAAATATATGGGAAGGCTGCATATGAAATTCCTGCGGTAAAACAACGGCTGGGAGAACAGTTTACGCAATTACTCATCGCCGATTGCACGGCTTTAGCTGTGGCTCGTGCGAGTTCTGTAATGCCTCAACAACTCTCTTTTTGGTCAGCTATTATTAAATTTCTCATTCCCAAAATAACTGAAGAAATTGTCGAAGAATGTAGCATAGTAATGGGGGCTCGGGCTTATTTGCGTACAACCGAGTGGGCCATGTTTCAGAAAATCAGACGCGATATCGCAGTAATTGGTTTATTTGATGGGAGTAGTCAGGTTAATTTATCCGTGATTGCAGGAAGTTTATTACCACAGGCCAGGATGAGGGGAAGTTGCCTTCCAAGTCAGTTACCCCAACTGGAGTCTATTTTTAATCTCAATTGTGTTTGCTCCGAATTTTCTCTAGATCGCCTAGGCCTTTTTACGCATGCAGAAGACGATATTTTAGCGGGTTTATCCGTATTAGAATCGGAACACATCAATCCCTTAATTCATGCAATTCGTGCTGAGCTTACTCGATTGGATCGCGAAATTGTTTCTTTGCATGAGCAAAAACAATTTGACCCACGCAGCTTGGCCGCATTTCGCTTAGCAGAACAATATTGCTGGATTTTTGCAGCAAGTTGTTGCCTTCACTTTTGGCATTTTAATCAGGAATTGATGGCTAAAGAATTACTGGGCATAGACTGGATTCAGTTGGCAATTCAATTAATTCTTAACAAATTAAATTCATACCCAAGTATTGATAACAGACTGCAAGAATCTATGGCGGGCAGTTTATCGCAATTTTACGAGCAACATAAATTATTTTCGGTGATTCCAATAACAATACCCGCCTAACCTAGAAAAGTGCCTCGCCAACTTGAATTTTTGAGGTTATCATTTCGCATCGCATTCATTTTGGCCAGTAATAGGAATGAATTGGAAAAGAATACTTATTGCAGCAATTACCCGAAAAAAATATCAGGCTTTTATTGAGGATACCCAATATCCTGAGCGTTCTCGTGAACGTTTATGGAATCAAGAGATCGTTCCTTTATTAAAAAAATCCTCCTATTGGCAGGCTCTGTTACAAAATAGCCCAACCTTAAGTCTTGATGATTTTCCCATTACGAATTATGACGATTATGAGGCAGCGCTTTTGGCTGCTCAACACAGCCATACTCAACCTTTTAATGGAGAAAAATTACTTTTTTGGTCAGAGACTTCGGGAACTTCAGGCGTTCGAAAGTTTTTCCCAATCACTACGTCATTTCAGACGCAGTTTCAGCGAACGATGCCCCCTTATATTTATACCTTGACTCAACGCGTTCCTGGTTTGTTTAAAGAAAAAATAGTGTATTTGGCCGCAGTCGATTCGTATAAAACATCTCCAGCTGGCACTCCTTCAGGCTGGATTAGCAATTTTAACTATCGTCATTTACCTTCTATTATTAAACGTTTTTATGCGTTGCCTGATGAAGTATTCGATAATGCCGAAGTCTATGAACAATGGTCTGCTTTATATGCTTTAGCAACCGATCTGAGTGCATTGTTTGCTGTAACTCCTATGGTTATTGATGCTTTTTTTGAGCGTTGTCGTAACGACTTTAAATATTTTTTACCCTATTTATTAGGGGAAAAACCGGTTCCTGATTTTTTGCCTCCAATTCAAATTACAAGAAAACGTCGACGTTATTTACAGCAGCTGCTACAACAGGAGCCTAGCTCCTTTAAAGAATTTTGGCCTTCTTTAAGTATTGTTGGTTGCTGGATTTCCGGTCTTTGTGAATATCCTGCGCTTCAATTGCAAAAATTGTTAGGACCAGGAGTTGGCATGGTTGATGGCACTTTTTCTGCTACTGAAGGATGGCTTACTGTCCCTATAGACAATCAACCAGGTGGTTTTTTGCATCCTGGTGCCCATATCGTGGAGTTTATTGAAGAGGGCAATATGATTAAGAAAGAAAATCTTTTGCAATGTTGGGAGTTAGAGCCGGGTAAAAAATATGAAATATTCTTAACCACAGCAATGGGCTTTATTCGTTATCAGTTAAAAGATGTAGTGAAATGTACCGGTTTCTTAAATAAAGCACCACGACTTGAATTTTGTTATAAAACCCAAATGGTAAAGTTAGAAAGTTGTTCTGTCTCAGGTTCTGAATTACAAAACATGCTGAGCGATATTTCTTTTGACATTGAGCCGCATTGGTATTTTGCACGCAATCGTTTAGGCAATAGAATTGTTTTTGTCACTGACGATGCAATTCAAATATCCGATGCGTTATTAGCGCGTATGCACGAGCGCTTAATGCAAATCAATGAATCTTATGCACATGGTGTGATGACTAAAGAGGTATTACCCATGGTTTTATTGCAATTGTCGAAAGATGAACTATTGGCAGATAATCATGCACAGACAAAACCTAAGTTAATTTCTCAGCAAGTTATTACCGAAAAATAAATAGGTTCTTTGCTTATTGATGATAATGAAAAGTGACTCCTCTGGGCTTACTGTCCTTTTTTTAATTTAATGACAGTGGCTCTCCGGGGCATTCTCCCAGGCTTTTATAAAAGGAACTCATGTTATGACCGAGAAAAATAAAACCAAGGTAAAAAAAGCACCAGCAAAGACCGAATTATCACCGTCGATGCTGATTCTTATTGACCTGGTATCCATCTTATTTAGTTTGATGCCCGGTGTAGCTGCCTTTAGCATAACCGGCTTATTTATTTATCATGGCTATGCGCAGACGTGGTTTGTTCTTCCTTTGGCTCCCTTTGTTTTATTTGCCTCGTTTATTCTGATTATTGCAGCGATTAGGCTGTGTTTGCCTCATTTAAAACCAGGTCGATATAAACGAGAAATGAATAAAATGACTTTTGCTTGGTTTTGTCATTTTGCGCTGACTCGTTCCGCTAAAGTAATTGGGCTGACCCCTTTACTGCAAACCTTCAACGTGGTGAAGTTTTGTTACTGGCGGGCGCTAGGTGCTAAAGTTTCCTTTCAAATAGTCAATTCTTTTGACATCGATTTTGTTGATTGTCCTTTAATTACTATAGGAAAAAATGTCACTCTTGGTAGTGGAGTGTCAATTTGTTGTCACTCCGATGTAGGCAACTTACTTTTTCTTGCTCCTGTCGTTATTGAAGATAATGTTTTTATTGGTATGTCCACCGCGATTGGCCCAGGAACGACCATTAAAAAAGGGAGTTGGATCGGTTATGGAAACACCTTTGTTAATCAGGTAGTTGAGGAAAATACCCGATTAGGAAATGTCAGACCTACCCCTGATATGGACTAAGTATTTCGCACTGATTCATTGCACGGCTGTATTGGGCGCTTCTGGTTTAAAAAAATCCAACTGTTCCCCAAGATGCACGCATGCCCCCTGAAAAGGACATGCAGTTTTATCTATGTAGGGTACTTACTGAGATGTTAGGGATAATAACGTGGGTTGGGTACCTACCTGAAATACTATGGGCATATACGGAAGATTGAATAGAAAGAGCACTATTATAAAAAACAATGCAGAACAAATATTTCCTATTCGTATCCATTTTTGTTCGCTGTTTTCAGGCAACCAGGCGGTAATGGCATAAGTCAGGCTAAATAAGATCACCATGATGATACAAATGACTACATTAACATCTAAGGAATAGGACAGGAAAATTTTATGAGTCATTATTAAAACCAAAAGAAATAAAATAATACGATAAATACGTAATATTAATTTCAGCCAAAAAGGGGCTCCTGATTCTACGCTGCCATCTTGGAAAAATGCATTGAAAAATATAATCCCCAAAAATGTGAGAGGGATTAAAATCGCGAGAGGATTAATGTATTCTTCACCACCGTTTACAGAGTGGCCTAAATAAAGGAAAAAATAAAAGATACTGATGACTGCTAGAAATGGGAATAGATAATACATCATTCTTAACAATAAAAAGCGCAAATTGTAAATGATTTGGATATTTTGTTGCCCAACTCCTAGTCCTATAAAAAACAAGGTAACATGGGAAATCAAACGAAAATGCAGATTATCGGAGTACAAATTCCATAAGTAATCACTTCCTACAGTTCTGAATATAAAGGCGCCCAATAAAATAAGCACATTTGCTAAGGCAGAAAACACCGAAGCAACAAAAAGTAAAAGAATAGTATTCCATACGGCAGCAAATAAACTGTTATAGCTGATACGCCAAGTATTGTCATGATGGTATGCATAGTGAAATGAATGACCTACATAAACAAATATTGGAAAGGCGCATAAGAATGTAAACCAATGCTCCAGAGGTAAAGAGGTAAAACGCGCCTCTATAGGGAGCAAGGGCAAAGACAAAAATAAGGCGATTAAGAAGCTGCTTGCAACCAAGCGTACGCAATTTTTGTTGTTATAAGCCAGTGCGTACAAAAGGCCAAAGAGACCGATTAAGGCATAATCGAATATTTTGGTAATTTCATTTCGAATTAACCCATCAACAGCAAATCCAAGGAGTAAACCGATTAGAGTAAAGAGGTAGATTCCTTTTTTTGATGGCATATTTGTTTCTCCTTAGACTTATGAATTTAGAATAGCTGATTTTAAAGGTACTTGCATTCCCTTCTCTGTTCTCATTCATTTGTTTTGGATTGGGTTCGTTTGGGTGCAATTGATAGATATTATGGTTTTATTTTAATCGATGTTTTTGTAGAATGTAGTTAAGAGCCATTTAACGAATCCACTAAGGCGTTATGCAAAGTAAAAGAGAACGTTTTAAACAATGGCGTGGAAGCCAAAGCGATAAAGAGCAAAACATCCTCGACTCTGCAATGCTGATTAGCGACTATGTGAGTTCAGTAGATAATCTTGAAACAATCCAAGTCAATGCAGGGCAAAAATTTAAAGATTTTGAGCAACTTAAAGCGCGCACCTATGGAATAATCGTTTTTGCCAAACTATTTATTGATGAAGCAATTGAACAACTACCAGAATCAGCGGCAAAAGAAAAAAAAATCCTTGCTCACTCCAGTCTGATTGCATCTACCTTGTATGAAAACTGGAAAAATAACACCAAGGAAAATGTTTTTACTTTAATTGGAAATATTGAAAAATTATTTCTTTTAAATACACAGCCTTTTACAGATCAAAATCACTATAAAACATTTATGTTTTCTTCATATATGTTATGCCACCTTATTAAGGTAGCCATTGCGCAAATTGATTGGAGAGCGCAACTCGTGATTTCCGCTTTTTTTGATCTAAATGTAATCAAAGCTAAAGTTGACTTCTTTTTGCAAAAAATAGAAGAAAGAATAGAGCGGTTAAATCATCCAGAACTGGAAGCAAAAAAAATTGATGAGGTTGATCCCTTAAAGCCAGTTAAAGATCTCTTGAAGGAACGTTATCTTAAGGTATTAGGTCTCAGTCCTTTAATCAAAGTGAAGCCCACAAAAACAGGTGCCGTACATAAACACGGTGCACCGGGAGCACCTAGGTTGCTGCCATCAGAGGTAAAGCAAGTAAATCAAAATATTTTTAAGAGCCTTACTGAGCTTGAAGCAGAGATAGAAAAAGTTTCTTCAGGAATTTTCAGCATCTATGAGTCGCGAAGGAAAAAAGTCGAGCTTGATGAAGAAATAGAAAAAGTGAGTCAATTACTCATAGCATTAGATGAAAATGATAAGAAAATTATTGGAAGAAAAGATTTTTTAGATTTTATCGAAGAACATAAGAAGTTATATCAGTTTCTTTTAGAAAATACAGAAGATACGCAAAAACAACAACTTCTTGACAAAATATCGCAACTGAAGGCTTCTCTTGAGTCACCAAATTTATCTTCAGGGGCTATTCAGGGAATAAGCTGGATGGCTACTCCGCTCACAGTTGTTTACCGAACTACCACACCGCAAGCAGTGCAAGAAGCAATCGGCTCCACACTGCCTGCTACCTGGGATGGTGCGTGCAAAATGGAGCTTAAGGCTTTGGTATACGCATGTTTGTTGGATTTGCAAAACAAGTTGAAAAAGAAAGAGAGTCAAATTGCTGCAATAAACAATCGTTTTTTTAATCGCGATACATCACTAAGGCTATGGTTAGCAAGTGAAAGTTTCGAACAACTTGAGGCATTAAAAAAAGCAAATGATATGATGAAAGATGCTGTACAAGCCAGTTGTAATTTACTTACTACCATAAAACAAAATGCACTTTTTCTTAATAAGCTTCAGCAATCAAGTCAAACCTTGGACGACTTTGTTCAGTTGCATGATGGATTCTTCGTAAAAATTTCCAATTTTTTAGCTCAGTACTTTGCTTTTTTTAAAACAGAGACAGCAAAAATGATTGACGATGCTGTTGCCCTGAAGGCTAAAGTAGATGGATTAGCCGGTGAATATCAACGTGCTGTAGAGCAAGGAGTACGACAAATCGAATATACTCCAAATCTGGATGCTCCTATTAAAAGCCATATAAAAAGCCAGTTTAATGGAGATATGCAGGAAATCCTCCAAGAAAAAAAGAACAACTTGAACCCAAACAAGCGTACAGTACGTTTACTGATGAACAATCTATCAACGTTATTTGCTGAAAAGTCTCAACCCCTCAAGGCAGAACGAAATAAAAACGAAGCAGAAGAACCAGTTTTGGTGTGCGGTGTGAGCTCTTAAAAAATTTAATTCGGTTTTTTAAGGTTCAAGTCGTTCTTACATAACTAGTCATTCCCGTACAGTCAATCCTGCGATGCTCACTATCAGGGTTTACATGTTATCCTCTCCAGTTATATAAAGACAGAAGATATTTTAATGGAGATTGCTATGAAGATTTTTACCCGCCAGCTTTTGGGAGTTACGGTTGCTTTATCGTGTATCACAAGTTCTTATGCGTCCAATCAATCGGAGACTGATTCTTGGTATGCCAAAGCCGAACAAATGCTGGAGCACGCAGTAAAGGTTCCAACTGTAGTCGGACAGAATCATGTACCGGAGTTGGCACAATATTTTGCTGATCAATTTCGTGCTGCAGGTATTCCTGATAAAGACATTCATATTATACCTTACAATCAAACTGCAGCATTAATTGTGCGTTGGCGAGCTGCGATTCCTACTGCTGAGAAACCCATTATGGTTATGGGACATATGGATGTTGTTGAAGCAAAAAAAGACGATTGGTCCATGGCTCCATTCACTTTAGTTAAAAAGGATGGTTATTATTACGGCCGTGGAACAATTGATATGAAAGACGGTCTGGTAGCAACCACAGTAGCCATCATGAAGCTCAAGGCACAGGGTTTTCAAAATAAACGCGATATCATTGTCTTTTTTACAGGAGATGAAGAAACAGGTGGTGTTGGTGCACAAAAAGGAGCTACTGAATGGAAAGATTTGCTGAATGCCGAATATGGATTAAATGCAGATGCTGGTGGTGGAGCATTTGATACAAATAATCATCCGCTTGGATTTGAGATTCAAACTGCTGAAAAAACATACACCGATTATATGTTCACAGTTCGCAATTCTGGTGGACATTCTTCAAAACCCAGAGCCGATAATGCTATTTATCAACTAGCTGATGCTTTAAAACGTCTGGAGGCTTATCGCTTTCAGCCGATGATGACCGAAACCACACGAGCTTATTTTGCGGCGAGAGAAAAATCAGAAGCGAATGCGTTAGGCGGTGCTATGAGAGCCTGGTTGAAAAACCCATCTGATAGCAAAGCAGCTGATGTCATTGAGGCGGATCCTGGTGAGGTAGGTCTAACACGTACTCGTTGTGTTGCAACCCGATTATTTGCTGGACACGCCAATAATGCGTTACCACAGCTAGCACAAGCAACTATAAATTGCCGCCTTATGCCTGGTGTTTCACCTGAGACGATAAAGAAGGAGCTTGAACAAATTGTTGCTGATCCCAATATTGTAGTGACACGATTGGATGATCATGTTGCCTCACTAGATTCTCCATTGCGACACGATGTCCTGAGTGCCTATAAAAAATCCATTCATGCTCGTTTTCCTGATGCACCTATCATTCCGAGTATGAGTACAGGTGCAACGGATGCGCGACCCTTTCGTATAGTTGGTATTCCTGTTTATGGCGTAAATGGTACTTGGGTGATCAGTCCTGAAGATTTACGTGCACATGGCCGAGATGAGCGCCTACCGGTACAAGCATTAAATGATAATGTGGATCATTGGGTAAGCATGCTAACAACCTTAGCTGGATAGAGGCTGTTTCATTCCTGGATGTTTGAGTTAGTAAGAAAGTAGTAGATTGCTCCTCTAGCTTTCATGGATTGCACGAAAACCTACTAGGTAAAATTGAGGAGCAGAGTCACTATATTTGAATTTAGTGTATGAGAATCAAGTTGAAATCCTGGTTACTCGCAACCAGGATTGTATCTATACGTGCTTTTTTCCTGAATTTGTCCATTAGAGTAGTTTCCTTTCGGATTGAATTTCATAAAGAATTTTTTGTAATCCTAAGCTTTTATAGATAGTCCATTTTTTCTGCACGTACCATTCCATACCGACCGATACGGGTTTCGCAAACAATCTGTTTAAATTAAGAACATCATGCTTTTTGTTGTTCTTTAATGTTCACTTAATAGTATTGATCTAAAATTAAACATAATTATGCTCCTTCGTTGGTATTGGTATGGCTTTACTACCTGACAAAGCAAAAAAAATAATTACGTTGATACAAAAAAATCACAAAGAATTACTGCAATCAAAGATGGTGGCTCACCTTCGTTTAAAAAATAAATCATTAGAAGACCCAGAAATAATAGGGGCATGGGTCGAAAAAATTGCAGAAGTAAGAACATTGGAAAATAGTTATCTTAATGAGGTGACTAATTCCCCTAATATCGCAGAAAAAATTGGTAGTGGCGCTCTGGCTGCACTAGCTGGAGGAGGGCTTGGATCCGCTGTATTTTTAGCAATGAAAGTATTCAGTACTAGCCCAATCGGCTGGGTCAAAGAGTTAATGGGTTTAGGATCGGGGGACTCTCGCTCCATAGTGGAACAAGCCGCAAGTGGAGTATTTTCAGCTGCTTTGGCAGCATTAACAACTAAAATACTGTACGATTCATTTATTAGTTCCTACTCAGGGGATAAATCAAAAGCCAAAGAAGAATTTGAACGTGAATTCAAGAAAGAAGATGGTTTTTCGAAACTAATTAAAGATAAAGCAGAAAATCTTTCCATACAAATGATTCAGCTTTTTCATTTTCGTGAAATGTTGTTATTAGGAAAAATCAGCGACAACGCAAATGAAATCGATGCTCGAAAAAAATTTATCGAAATAGCAGATCTCAAAAATAAAAGTGATGAGGCAATTAATGCGGCTATAGAAGCTTATTTTTTAAAAGAATTAAATAAGTTATTTAATTTAAGCTTTAAAGAACTTTATGATGCTCATGCAAAGGAAATTGACCTTGAAACCTCATCACCCTTCAGAAAATGGTTTCATCAACATTTTGACTCTACGGCTGTAAGACAAAATTCAAGCCAACAAATCCAGCTAAAATTCATGGAGCTTTGCCGGGATTATTTATTAAGGGAAATGAATGAGCCTGGTTTTTTTGCCAAATATCCAAAGACTACTGCTACCATAGGTGGAATACTTGTGGGTGCATTGGTATTGGGCACCTTAGCATTGGCATTGGGTGGGCCTGTTACGTGGGGTATAGTGGCGATTGCATTAGTTGCATTTGCTGTTGCAGCAGTTTCTACTTACTTGATAGTAACGCATATTGATAGGCTTCATTATAAACGATCTGCTGCAAACAGAGAGGAGATTCAACAAACTGTCGATCAAGTCGAAAATGAATTTCTTCGATTAAATAGAGAAATAATTGAGAGTCATGAAACCTCCGAACTCAATATAAAACAGAGCAAAGATTTTGATAAGGCCACTCATCGATTTTGGGGAATAGGCGAAAAGCAAATCGCTAGAGGTTCTATGGAGGGATGGCTAAGGGAGTATGCTACCCGATATCGTCATAGTAAAGCAATTGAGATTGACCTAGGTGATTCGTTTATTGAATTAATTAATGAAAGCGAAAAACAAACTCAGGATTTAGTAAAGGAATTATCAGCGGGTAAGTCGACACTTTTAGAGCAATTTATTAAAGATACAAAAGAGTATTTGTTAGTACCCGACAATAAAAAAACGATTGAGGAATTCGAGCTAATCCAGAAAATCAAAGAGCAAGTCATCCATATTGTCTCGTCAGTTGAAACCGTACCGGAGCAATTATTAGCATTCTATGAGTTACCTATAAATCAAGGGGGGCTTGGTGGGTTTAAGTCCGATCTTAGTGAAGCAGTTAAAATAGCCCCAATTCCTGTATCTGCTGAGCCTACAAAATCGTATGAAGGGCTTTTAAAGTCTGCCAAAATAATCTATAAAAATAAAGAACCACTTTTTGAAGGGAAAAAATGGTTTAAAGGGGATGCTGCACTTCGCGAAATGCTTGGACTCCCTGGTCGTATTAATGATTTGCAATGTTCCAACGTAACCAGTTCTACCATCGACGAATATCTGAATAATTCCTATGAATTTCTATTTCGCCTTAATCCAAGAATTTATCCAGGAAATGCCCTTAATCCATTAGAACAACAAACTGTAGTCTCACCTGAGTTTTTACTATATAGGACCTTGTTATTGAGACAATTAGCTGATTTGTGTGATACAACAAACTATGAAATTGCTTTAGATGTAAAAACGAAGATTAGAAAGTTTGTAAAAGAACGGCTCCAAATAGACGATAAGTTGGTTTTTGATGATCTGCAAAATCAGAAACTAATGATGGAAAAACATGATGATTCGTCAAGATATTTCAATGGTAGTGGTCAAACATTTTACTTTTGTGAATTGGACAATGTTGCTCATGCTATCCATGTCGATATTGCTTATAATTCAGTAAATATAAAACCTAGAACGACATTGGATTTTTATATCAATTTATTTTTGCAAAATGAGGGCCAAATTAAGTCAGGAGTTTTTGCATATGGTAAGGCTTCATCTGATTTAAATCCTCAAGGTACCAAAGAGTATGTAGATAGAGTCAATGAGTACATTAATAACACACTTGGATTTATTCGAGCTTATCCTAAAAATGAGGCATTAATTGCAACAGGTATTATGGAATGTTACAAACATTCTGTATCGGTTCAGGTTTATCAGATAATGTATAGAATCATTAAGGATATCAAAGAAATTGAACAACAAGGTCTTCAGAACGACCCAAAAATTGACTTTTTACGCCAAGCGTTAACGGCTCTTACCAACTACAGTAGTAACAATTGTTTTCCTTTAAAAGAGGAGTCGTCACTTAAGAAGCTATTAAATTCAATACAAAATCCTGCAGACCTGCCTCCTTCAGATGATATCGGAAGTTTAATTTCGGAAGTCTCCTCCGATTTGAAATTAAACTAATCAATAAATAAAGTGCTTGATTTTCAAGAACTCTATGTTTAAAGTTCGAACAGACTATCAGCATTAAGGAGGATAAAATGTTAAGTTTTTTTAATACGGAAAATAAATGGCGTGCAACCATGCAAGTAGCAAATGGGCTTGCTCTTATGATGGCTGCTTATAATTTATTCTCTAACCCGGATACTGCTTGGGAAAATGGTTTTGACATAGCAATGTGTGCGCTTAACGTAGTTACTTTTAGCAGCAATGATAACGCGTTGTCCAGCATAGGAAATTCTGCACTTAACTTTACAAGTTTGGGTACTGTTTATGCAGGCATTACTTCGGGTTGTACTGCGAATCCGACGTTAGTTAACGTGGGCAAGGCAGTATTAAATTTGACCAATGCTGTAACCAGTATTTGTTATAAATATGATCCAAATCAAGACGCTGCTTCCGCAACTCCCACAAAAACCATGTAACCGAAATAGGTGGGGCAGAAAAGCCCCAAGCTGTCGGTAAGGAAGATATGGGGACTTGATTTCCTCTCACCCTCTCTTGACAGAGGAGAGGGTATAGCCTGAAGAATTACTCTTAAACTCTTATGACTATTGACCGAAAATCAAGAAAAATCAACCAGCTTAAAAATAAATCATATTCTCTATAAAAAAATCAGTTGCAATGAAAATTTTGAGCTATATTAAAAATACAGGATTTGAACAAAAACAAATAAGGACAAATCATGGGCTCTATTCTGCTATTATGTGTAGCAGTAACTTTTACCTATTTTCCGCAACTGCCATTGGCGTTTCCACAGGCTCAAGCCATAGTAAAGAATGATGTTCGTTTAATTAGCGAAGCAGCACAGTTTTCGGTGCAAATTAATGATCAATCGTTAAATGACATTCGGTTGATGTTAGCTCATGAAGCTCCTCACTTAAATCCACTCGTGATCAATAAAGTACTTACTTCTTTAAAGTGTGCTATTGAGTATAATGTGGATCATAATAATATCTTAACGATTATTGATTATTCATTACCCTCCAACGAAAAACGGCTGTGGGTATTTGACTTAAACGCAAAAAAATTATTGTTTCATACCTATGTATCCCATGGCATTAAATCCGGTACCTTACTTACCAATTATTTTTCAAACAAATTCAATAGCAAAGCAAGTAGCATCGGAGTTTATCAAACTCAACAAGCTTATTATGGTCGCGATGGTCTTTCATTGCGTTTAGACGGCTTAGACCGTAATTTTAATGATAACGCATCAGGTCGCTCGGTTGTAATGCATTCTGGTTGGTATGTAGAAGAACGCTTTATCAAAAAATATGGAAGACCAGGGCGAAGTTGGGGTTGTCCCGCACTTCCTTTAGAAAATTCTCAAGCAATCATTAATACCATAAAGGATAAGTCTTTACTGGTCATATATTATCCTAGTGATGCCTGGTTCGCTAAATCAAAATTTCTAAATTGTGATAAAAGTTCCGCCCCGCAATATACGAGTAATCCGACGATACAAGTACCTACATCGGCTCCTGATGAACATCGTGATGCAATCTTTTTTGTAGGGAGTGGTTATAAAGGCAAACGTACGGAAACGAATCCTGTTGCAGTTATTTCCGCAGATACTTATCAACGTGTATTTCATACTACAGCGCCGTTATCACGCATGCTGCGTCGGCAAATCAATAATGCAGAATATGTGGCATTAAATGCTGGAGAGTTTAATTACCTGGCGAATCACAATAATCCAAACGATGCTGCTCAAGATGACGGGATTCGTGCTATCCGTTTTGTAATACCCACTCTTAAGGTCGTTCGAGGGGGATATTATGAAACGCAAATGCAAATTGTTGATTTAGGTAAAATCAAACAAGTTAAAGTAAATGGTGATTCTGCTAGGGAAAATATAACGGTTTATTTTGAGGGGAAACCTTCGGTAAATCTAAATGCGTCTAATGCATTTATTCGCTGGGTAGGACTATAGGACCTGTTTCCATTTCTACTATCTTGGCCAAACTGACCTGATTTTCTGCGCTCCGGTGCTCGAAAATCAAGCCATTTTGGCTCAAGCTAGCGAAATGGAAACAGGTATTAATTTAAGCCGACTTCCTGTTCTTTTTTTCACTTTGAATGGGCGTATTATCCGAATCGTCCAACTCAAGCCACATTGCATTTAAAATTGCAAAACAACACGCTAGACCAGTACCCAAAATCCAGGAAAAATACCACATAATAACCTCCTAATAGGCTGTATCTCGATTTTTATTAACGGTATCTTCTGTTATTTTTCCACGCAACACCCGATAGACCCAAGTCGTATAAAGCAGTACCACAGGTAAAAAGATAACCGTTGCTACCAACATAATAAATAAAGTTAAATGGCTTGAAGAGCTATCCCACACCAGCAAACTTTGTTCTGGATTTGATGAAGAGGGCAGTATGAAGGGAAACATACTCACACCCACAGTGGCAATAATTCCAGCAACAGAAAGTGCACTACATATAAAAGCAGTTTTAACATGTTTTGCTGCAAGAAAGGCTAACAAAGCTCCAATTATTCCAACTGCTGGCACCAATAAAGTGATGGGCAGGATTTGGTAATTGGAAAACCAAGCCGTTGCTTGACGAATAACCGTTTTGTAAAGCGGATTGGATGGGCCATCATGAACTAGGGTTCCAGTCACACTGTAACCATCAATACCATAATGAAGCCAGAAACCAGCCCCAATAAAGACCAATAACGTCAATAGTGCAGATATTTTTCCTGCGCTCACGGCGCGTTGTTGTAATTGTCCTTCCGTCTTCAAGTTAAGGAAAAAAGCACCGTGCATAGAAAGCATCAATACCGACAAGATACCACATAATAGTGCAAAGGGGTTCAACAACCCAAAAAAGCTGCCCGTATAAAAAGGTCGTAAATATTCATCATAATGAAAAGGTACGCCTTGTAATACATTTCCTATAGCAACACCAAATATTAATGATGGTACGAAACCACCGACAAATAACGCATAATCCCAAAAAGTACGCCATCGATAATTGGTTAATTTTGAACGGTATTTAAATCCAACCGGGCGTAAAATGAGTGCCAACAAAACCAGGAGCATTGCAAAATAAAAACCCGAGAAAGAGAGGGCATATAAAGCTGGCCAGGCAGCAAAAATTGCACCACCACCTAGAATAAACCAGACTTGATTTCCCTCCCAGGTTGGACCAATGCTATTAATTAAGACACGCCTCTCGATATCTGTTTTAGCAAGCCATGGCAGCCATATGGCAACACCTAGATCAAAACCATCCATGATTGCAAAACCAATGAGTAATACACCGAGCAGAATCCACCATATAATTCGTAATGTTTCATAATCCAATGGCATTTTGAATCTCCTAATGAGCCATATTATCTGGGCCAAGACGGATGTACTTCACCATCAAGAAAATTTCAACTACAGCGAGAATTGTGTAGAAGAGAATAAAACCGGTTATTGAGGTTAATACTTGAGTCGCACTCAAACTAGAGGTACCCATTGCCGTGGGTAAGATATCCTGGACTACCCAAGGTTGCCGTCCGTATTCTGCGACCACCCATCCCAACTCTGCAGCAATCCAAGGTAATGGAAGTGAGAAGAATGCGGCACGCAAGTACCAGCGGGTAGTATGTAATTTACGTTTCATGGACAAGTAAAAACCTGTGGCGAATAAGAGGATGAAGAAGAAGCCACAAGCAACCATTATTCGGAAAGAGAAAAATAAAGGCGTTACTCGAGGTTTCAAATCCTGTGCTGCTTGATTAATTTGCGCCTCAGTTGCGTCAACTACTTTTTCAGTATATTTCTTTAAGAGCAGACCGTAACCTAAATATTTACTGTGTGCAGTAAAATCTGTTTTTGCTTGCACATCGTTAGGATTTTTTTGTAATCGTGTCAACGCTTCATAGGCGAGCATACCTTCTTTGATTCGTTGTTTCCCCTGTTCGATCAATTCAGAAATTCCTTCTAGGGGTTCTGTGAAAGAACGCGTTGCGATAACTCCCAATACGAAGGGAATATCCAATGCATAATTGGTTTTCATAGATTGTTCATCGGGAATACCAAAGACGGTGAGAGGGGCAGGAGCTGCTCCTGTATGCCACATCGCTTCTATTGCTGCGAATTTCATTTTTTGATTTTCATTATCTAGGCGGCCACTTTCATCACCTAATACGACCACCGCTAAAGCTGATGCAAGTCCAAAGCTTGCAGCAACTGTCATTGAACGTTTGGCGAAATTGATATTTCTACCTCGTAATAAAAAGTAAGCGCTAATGGATAAAACAAAAATTGAGCCAGTAACATAACCAGCACTTATGGTATGAACAAATTTGGCTTGTGCCACTGGATTAAACATTACTGCAGCAAAATCAGTTACTTCCATACGCATGGTTTGGAAATTAAATTCAGCGCCAACGGGGTTTTGCATCCAGCCATTGGCAATCAAAATCCACAGCGCAGAAAGATTTGTACCTAAAGCCAATAACCAGGTACAAAACATGTGCTGCACGCGACTTAATCTATCCCAGCCAAAGAAAAACAAACCCACAAAAGTTGCTTCTAGGAAGAACGCCATAAGTCCTTCAATTGCTAATGGGGCACCAAAAACATCGCCAACATAATGAGAGTAATAAGCCCAATTGGTACCAAATTGAAACTCCATGGTTAACCCGGTAGCTACGCCTAAAACAAAATTAATGCCAAAGAGAATCCCCCAATATTTGACCATCTGTCGCCAAATATCGCGACCAGTCATTACATAAATGGTTTCCATGATCGCTAAAATTAACGACAAGCCCAACGTGAGTGGGACAAAAAGAAAATGATAAAGCGCAGTTAGAGCAAACTGTAAACGGGAAAGATCGACCAGGTCACTGCCAGGAATCATTGCTTACCTCACATTGATTATTAATAAAAATCTTTAAATCCCCAGTTTGTTTTAGAAAATACTGGGGATTTTCCTAATTTATTCGTTTTTAGAAGAAAGATATTCTTTTGTTTGTGCCGAACCTAAAAGCCACTGTTCATTGCTTTGATGTGGTTTTTCCACACCCTTAAAGCAAATAATCCATAATAAAATCAATAAGCTAAATTTAATAATTAAGGTGATTAGAATATCACGAGTGAGTGGCTTAATCATGTGCTTTAACCCTCTTTTCTTGACTCAGCATTCCAAATTTTAAAGATTCTGCAATTAATGTAGCTTTTTCAACTATTTCCTCAGCACTCTCTGTAGGCAATTGATTTACCGCTTCTTCCTGAAATAAATTTAGCCAACGGATAAAGTGTGTTTCTCCAATATTGGTAAGTTGTTTTAAGAGGATATGCTTTTGATAGGCATTACCGTGATACTCATTGGTTTTCAACATAATGCTATTCCAAAATTGACACAACAGAGGGATATGTTTATCCCAATCAACTTGTGCCACATCATTAAAAACAGGAGCGAGGATCTCGTCTCTTTGTACTTTTTGGTAAAAATGAGTCACGAGTTTTTCGATAAGAGTTTTATTCAGCTCCGTCATACTACTATCCGCTGATATAAATAGGATAATCATACTTAAGTTCTATTTTAAATACAACTTTAAAATAGTACCAAAATTGATTATTTTTTTCTTGCCTTCATGAACTCAAGCAAGGCCAGTGCATTATTGTGTTTTTCATCTTTAGCAGCGTATAACAAAGTGATGGTTTGACTTTTGGCTTTATCAATAATTGTTTGTAGTGATTCTTCTTTATCTTCGAGTTCCTTTGCATAACGTTTTTGAAATTCTTCCCATTTTTCAGGTTTATGATTAAACCATCGCCTTAATTCGTTACTTGGAGCCGTATCTTTTAACCATAAGTCCACCTCTGCGTCGTCTTTTTTAACTCCACGAGGCCATAATCTATCAACCAATATCCTACATCCATCTGAAGGCTCAGCTTGTTCATAAATACGTTTGATTTTTATTTTATTCATCGAATTCTCTTTTAGTTATTTTGAGTAATGGATAAAGTTCGACTTTGTTTTGAATGATATCTTCTAAACTGAATTGCTCTAAAACGGTAAAGAATGCATTTTGTGCATCAAGGAGTAGCTTTCGTAATTTACATTGGGGGGCGATGCAACAATTTGCTTTATCTTTGTTGAAACACGGTACGAGATCAAAGTGCGGTTCAAGTTGCAAAATCAGAGCTTTCAAATTAATCTCGGCAGGATTTTTAGCCATCATAAGGCCACCATTTTTTCCTCTAATTGTTTTAATAATTCCAAGTTTAGACAAATTATGGATTATTTTTAGTAAATGATTGCGGGAAATATCATACACACAGGCGATATCATGAATAGTGCACGTATTTTGTTTTACTGCGATATAAATCAAAGCACGTAATGAATAGTCAGTAAATTGAGTCAGTTGCATGATTCACTCTAACACTAAAAAAGCCTATTATTTCCTTTAATTAGATGTATTTCAAATGCATATTTCAGGTAGCAAAAAATTGACACCCCTATTATTTTTGAAGCATATATAAGCTATAATTTATTATGGTCATTAGAAAATAGGGAATTATCATGAGCAGAAATATTATGAGTAAAATCATATGCGCTACGGTTTTTGCTCTCGGCCTATTTACTGCTGGGGCAAGTTTTGCTCACGGTGGTTGGCATGGTGGCGGTGGCTGGCATGGTGGTGGTTGGAATGGGGGCTATTACCATGGAGGTTATTACCATGGTGGCGGTTGGCATGGTGGTTATTACGGCGGCTGGGGAGGCGGCTGGTGGGGACCTGGTGTTGTTATTGGGGTTCCTTACTATAATGATGATTACTACTATAACGATTATTGCCAAACTGTTCGGGTATGCAATAGATACGGACATTGTTGGTTACAAGAATCCTGTTATTAAATTAAGAGAGTGATTTTTAACCAACAGATAGGACGGTACGCGACAACATGATCTCGCGATCTCGTGTACCGCCTGAAGATCCTGGTATCTAATTTTTTTAATTTATTCGCAAAGAGCCAACCGACCTTATATGATCAACTCTACGATTTGCCCACCCTATGCTCCTCGAATACATTTAAAATAAATCCCACTATAAAAATTCTGCATCGATAAAAAAGTTTATAGTATCTATTGGTGAAAATTGATACTATTTTGTCTTTTGTGCAGCTTGGTTTTGAGTCAATTATGGATTACACATTAGAATATTTGAAACACGTGGACTGGGAGCGTATTGCTTTTGCTGTATTTTTGATCTTTTTTGGCTATTTTCTTGCAAAGAAAATGAGCCATTTGATTGAAAAAATAATTGAAAGTAGATTTTCAAAACATCATGCCATGTTATCAAGTCGCGTGGTTTATTACGGCCTTTTTTTGCTTTTTTCAGTTTCAGCATTGCATGAACTTGGATTTAAACTGACTATATTGTTAAGCACCGCGGGTTTGTTTACTGTAGCCTTAAGTTTTGCTTCGCAAACTGCTGCATCCAACCTCATTAGTGGAGTTTTTCTTTTATTTGAACGTCCTTTTCAAGTAGGTGATGTCATTTCTATTAAAGACATTAAAGGAACAGTAGAAACAATCGACTGGTTATCAACTAAAATCAAAACCAGTGATAACCGATTGATCCGCATACCTAATGAAGGTTTGATTAAATCAGAAATCACCAACTTAAGTATTTACCCCCAAAAACGAGATGAGATAGTACTTCGAATTGATGCAGTACATGATGTCACCACGATTAAATCATTACTCTATAAAATTTGTGAGGAATGCAGCTACATTCTACCTAAACCCAGTACTCAAATTTTATTATCGCAGATGATTGATAGGGGCGGTGTTGAACTGAAAATCTTGTATTGGTCAAAAAACGATTTGGCTATGGTACGCGACGAAGTCCTTTCTGCGGTTAAAACCACATTTGAACGAGAAGCAATAACTTTTGTGAATGAACGAGTGTTTATGACGCCTGTTCCCTCCTCATCCACACCACTGCCTTTATAGGATCTATTTACCTCCATTAAATTAAAAATGCTTTGATTTTATGTGCTTCGAAACGCTTTATATATGCCGGGTTTCGGTGTTCTCAAATCAGAGCACTTTGACTTAAACCTGAGAACTGTAAAACGGACTCTTGGCCTAGTGAAACGAACTGGAATCATGATCACTTATGCTTTGATCTTTTTTTGGTCATGGCTCGTTTTATTTTGCCTAGATTACAAATCCGAAGCCACTTGCGAGTCACGCATACTAGGTGTATGTTGAATATGAAGGGATTGTAAGTTGGGAGTTGAAATGGAATCAACGATCGAAATTATTGGCTATATTGCCTGCTGTTTGGTTTTGGCGACTTTTTATGTCAAAAAGATTTTGACATTGCGTCTTGTTGCAATCTGCTCTAACGTAGCATTTATTCTTTATGCTCTTGGTAGCACACTTTATCCGATTTTTGTTCTGCATTCTTTATTATTACCTTTGAACTTATATCGGATTTTTGAAATCAAGAGAGGCTCATCGCGTTAATTCTTTTGTCAGTGGATGCGTTAGTTCCTCTTAAAAAAGTAGAATTTATTCAAATAAATGGTTAAGAAAATGTAAATAATAGTTGCAGGAATCAAAAGAGAGATGAGCCATTTGTTATTATGAAAACTTGGATCATTATGACAATGATCGATGGAGAAATATGCCTTATTTAAAATACTCAGATAGTAGCAAATTCATAATTCAAGCCCTATCTCTTGAACCAAACCGTATAGGAATGAAAAAACAGGATGCTGCCCAAAGCAGGCCATTGGATCTCATATCAAATGAGGAATTAACTGCACCAGATAAAACAGCAATTGACTTATTTGATTTGGAAGAAATGATGGAGTTTTTGTTATTTAGCGAGGACTTGGGACAAAATGAAATCACCATCCGTCCTAAGCCTAGTCTTTTATTATATCAAGAAAAGGATGTCCAGGATATTGTGCGGCTTCTAAAACTGCTTTTCGAGCAATTTAAAATTACTTTGGAAAAAAAGGGCGTACCAGTAGATAATTTCACGGTAACTCTTAATAAAAATGAACTTGTTGTGTGCAATAATTTTATTAAGGCACTGATCAGTAATCACTTATTTCCTAAAACAAATATCCCAAATCAACAACTCGAAAATCAGCCCCCTCGTTTAACTCCTTTTACTACAAAGCCGTCACCATCGGTCCGTAAAGATAAGGAAGGAAAAGAAGTTGAAGAGACTGGGGTGGAATATGTATCAGACGAAGTAAGTCGATTTAATCCATCTCCTTTTTCGTTGACTAAATTTTTTGGTTGGGATTCCTAGTCTAAGTGTAGATAAGTAGTTCCCTCATCCGCCCTTAAGGACACCTTCTCCCTGGGGAGAAGGGAAATAATGGGGATAGTCTACTTCGATGCAGAGAACTTCTCTGTGATTGAATTATTTATTTCTCTTTTCATGCTCAAGTAACCATTTTTTACGTGCGATCCCACCACCATAGCCTCCTAGATCACCGCTGGAATTAATGATTCGATGGCAAGGAACAATAATTGCAAGTGAGTTTGCACCATTTGCATTGGCAACAGCCCTGTATGCAGTAGGTTTATCTAATGCTTGTGCTTGTTCCGCATAACTTCTCGTTTCTCCATAGGGAATAAGCGTCAAAGCATGCCACGCCATTTTTTGAAAAGGACTACCTAGCAGATGGGTTGGGGTATTGAATACTTTTAAATTTCCTGAAAAATAAGCTTTGAGCTCTTCTTCAATAGAATGCAGTGGGGACGCCTCTCCGGGGATAATAGCGGCGTTCATTTTTTTTCTCAGACGTTCCACTTCTCGTTCTAGTCCTCTTCTATCGACGAATTCCAAAAGATATAAAGCCTCTTCATCCGCTACTGCAAGCATTGGTCCTAAAGGTGAGTCAAACCAAGAAGCTTTTAAAACAATATGATGCTTGTCTAATTGTGAAGGGGCTGCACCCATAATTTTAGAAAAGGCATCACGAAAACCACTACTGGATTCATATCCCATATTAACTTGCGCTTCAATCACTATTTTACCCTCTCGAATTTGTTTCATGGCAATACCCATTCTTCTTGCACGTGCATAAGCAACAAAGGTTATTCCAAAGCGTTTTTTAAATTGTCTACGTACAGTTGATGTATCAACTCCTAACGCTACAAAGTCTTTGTCTTTCCATCTCTTTTCAGGATTGGCCTCTACCGCCGCAACTAACTTTTGAATTAAATGCGAAGCCTGATTAGGATAGGACAACGGTTGGCAGCGCGCACAGGGTCTATATGAAGCAAGAAGTGCCTCTTGCACCGTATGAAAAAATTCACAATTTTCAAATTTAGGTTTTTTTGCGGGACAAGTTGGTCGACAAAATATGCCAGTCGATTTAACTCCTACAAAAAATATGCCTTCATATTTAGAATTTTTAGCAAGTAATGCTTGGTAATATTCATTCTTTACCGAATTAGATAACATGGATCGCTCAAATCAGTTGTTTCATTTCTTACTATAGCTTTTTTAAAAAAAAGTGCGGCCGAAATTCAGGCATTGAATTAGATGGAAATGACATGATACCACGATATGATATTGACTGATTATTCGCAAGTTCAGGGTTTTCTGTCATGGAGGTGTTTGGCTCAAATTCACTGTAGGTTGGGCCTTGGCGCAACAAAAGCCTAACTTAGCGGGTTGCTACACCTTTTTAAGACCACTAAAACAAATCGGGCTTTTAATTTCTCCTTGAACAGGCAAGGTGATTTGTGTCATGCCACAATGGTCCGTTCTATAAAAGGGAATATTCAAGGATTTCATCCGTGCTAATGTTTTAGCATGTGGAAAATGAAAGCGATTGTCAAAACCTAAAGAAGCTATTGCATAACGGGGAGCAACCTCGAGTAAAAATCGATAAGAAGAGGAGGTTTTACTGCCATGATGTGGAACAATTAAAACATCAGATGCGAGTTCGCCTCCATAAGTTCTTATTAAATAATCTTCGGCTATCTTTTCGATGTCTCCGGTTAAGAGTACTTTTCCAGCCGATGTACTTATTTGTAAAATACAAGAATTGTTATTTTTATTTTTAAAATGAGTGGTGATGGGCAAAAAACGAAAATATATGTTATCCCATCTCCATGGCGGGTAATCATGACATCGCACCCCATGATTATTATAATAAAAAGGCTCATTTACTAATCGTTGTGCTACGAGTACCCCTTTCTCCAGTGAGTTAAGGCCGCCCCGGTGATCTTTATCTGGATGGCTAATAACTACAGCATCAATTTTATTGACTCTTAAAGTTTTAAGATAAGGTAAGATCACCATTTTTCCTAAATCATTTCCTTGGAAAAATCGATCTCCGGTATCATAGATCAGAACATGATTTTGAGTCCTTACGACGACTGCCAGTCCTTGGCCAACATCTAAAACATCAATCACTGCTTCTCCT
Organism: Legionella sp. 227; assembly: GCF_043161935.1. NCBI lineage: Bacteria > Pseudomonadati > Pseudomonadota > Gammaproteobacteria > Legionellales > Legionellaceae > Legionella > Legionella sp. 227. The sequence continues at coordinate 2,159,934 of NZ_CP171154.1, forward strand.
GGGGATCGTAGCGTTTGATGTGGAAAAACGGCGAGTAGAACCCACAGTGGTGCAATCCATTGAAAGGGCTTAATTGGTAATAAAACCCACATCAACAGTACTCCCATCAGAATAATAACCCATTCCATACCTTGAATGGATCCATTGATATTAATGCTTGCTAAATGCTCAATTAAATTTAATCCTTTAAATAATAAGGCAATCAGTAAGGCCAAAAGTTTCATCAATAAACCAGCAAAACTCCAGGAACAGAATGTCATGGTGATTAATGCTAAGGGGACAATCAGTAGACCAACTAAAGGAATAGCAAATAAGTTCGCAATAAATCCATTTATGGAGCCATAAGCATACCAGTATAGGGTTAAAGGCATGAGGCCAATCAAACAACTTAATTGTATGGCTAAATTTCCTTTATAACCTTTTAATTGCCAGCGTTGTTGAGTTAAAAGCAAACAAGCAACTGCGATGAAGGAAAAATAAAATCCTTGCATGAATACTGCATGAGGCTCAATACATAAAACCCCAAACAAAGCATAACGCCAGACTTGCCAGGTAGAAAAGCGCAATTTTCCTAAGCGATAGAGCGTATAAAAGAAACAACCGATTAATGCCCTTTGTACCGGTGGGGCAAATCCCGCTAAAAACGCATAACATACAGCAGCTAAGAGACCCATAATGCAGGCTACGTAGGGGGCAGGAATCAATAAGCAGCATCGCGCACTTTTACGCCATAACCAGCGAACCAGCCAATAAATCATCCCCGATATCAATGCAATATGCTCTCCAGAGATTCCAAAAAGATGAGTTGTGCCTGTGCGCCTAAATAAATCCCAATTTTCTTGGCTAATATGGCTTGTTAAATTTAAAGTTAAGGCTTCAACAACACCTGCTGTGGATTGATCTGGGGCTAATTGGGTGAGTTGAGTGCTTAAATATTCACGTAATCGAAGCCAACTAAAATTAGAAGGTGATTCAGTAAGCAGTTTATTTTCTTGGGGAAGAATATAACCGGTCCAAAAGATATGCCGTGCTGCAAGTGAGCTCACGTAATCCATGCTTCCAGGATTAAGATAATTGCGTGGCCTTTTCAATTTGACTGTGAATCGCCATCGTTGTCCTGAATGTAACTTGGGGGCATTTTTATACCAGGATAATTGAATTAAACCTTGTGCAGGAAGATGATCGTATTGTTCAAGAGCTAATAAAAATTGGGTTTTGGTAAAATCTTGGGTAGGAATAGATGCAATGGTCCCTTCTATTGTGACCTTGGGTATTACTTCAATAGATCTCTTTTGAAAGGCTACTGCAGAGAACCACTGCGTCATTGGCAGGATGCTCAAATCTTCATGTACTGATGCGTGCACTCCGGTCCCGTGCTTCGAAAGAGGATTAATAGTTGCTATTCCTTTGGGTAAAGCCAAAGATTGGTGCAGCCAAGCGAACACGATCCCTAAAATAAAAAAACCAATTATTGAATATTTGGGACTGAGGTAAAAAATCAGTAAGTTGATTAGGGGTAAGAAGTAATTTGAGGTGTATAGATAAAGAATGCCTAGAAAAAAGCAAAAAATTTCCATTTCATTTTACGTTGGACTTTCCGTTGAGATGGATAGTAGAGAATTGGTTTTTATTTGTAAAGTAAATTTTTTTGAACTTTTTTTCCGCTGGCATAATGTAGCTGTTACTTTTTATTAGGATAACCACCTCAATACCTATCCTAAGAATTTAAGTCGGATTCCAACAAATGGTTTGCGCCGTTCCTGATGAATCTACAGCAGTTTTTGTGTTGGCCTGATCTACAGTCATACTGGCACAGGTCGTATCTTCAGTTTGGCTGCCTATGGGGGTTGCTTTCAGCGTGTAGGATGTTGGACCTAAATTGGTTAGGGTGATGCTGTAAAAGCCTTGTGCGGATCTTTGTGGAAAGGCGGGTAATGAACCGCAAGCCGCATTATAGGAAAAATTTTGAGAATAACAGCGTTCAAGCGTGATCTGATCTTGGGCTAGGGTAGCTATCGCATCAGAACGACGTGATTTCAGCAAGAAACTTACGTAATAAGGATAAGCGATTGTAGCCAGTATGGCCATAATAAGGATCGCCATCATTAATTCGATTAAGGTGAAGCCTTGTCTTCGTGTTTGATTCATTTTTGTATCCTTATTGCAGTTGCCACCACCCTGTTTTTCTTTGAGAAGTATTCGGGTTCAATATAGTCGATTGACTGCCATTAGCTTGGGTAATGAGCAGAACGACATAATTATTTTGATTCGCTACAACAGTTGGTGCATTTGCAAAGTTATTGGATAATTGAATGCCTACAACCCCAGAGTATAAATATTGATTATTGGGAGAGCCACTGGCACTAACACCGGTAATTTGCGGATTAGGAAATGATCCACCTGTCTTGAAATTCAGTTCAAGCAGCATGGAGGAAAAGCTGGTACCGCACGATTGTGGTGGGGTGTTTAATGTGCTGATAAAGGCTCCATTGAATATGGTGGGATTGGTAACAATACGTTGTCCTGAGGTAATCATATCAGTATACCATCCAAATTGATTATTCCAGTTCACTGGAGTGGATGATGCTGTAACAACAGGGACGGATAAACCCGAAGTTGACGTTGAAACTAAATTCAGGGTTTGTTGTTGAAGATTAGTCCGTGTATAAGTAACACTTGATTGCGGTTTATCCAAGACACCATAAATTGTTTGTGTTTGGGTATTGAGCAGGTCAGCGGTCTGGAGTAGTTGTCCAGTACCAAACATAACGAACAACCCGGGGATGCGTGGGTAATTGGGATTAAGGGTTACTACCGGTGCCGTGGTAATGGATTGGGCTGTACCGGAAGAGTTTTTTGCTTGAAACAACAAGCGCACAGTCCAATTGGCAGGATTAGGATCGCTTACATTGACAGACCACATGTTCCCTTGTAAATCTCCTGCATAAACATTAGTAATGGGCACTCCTTGAAAGCCATTCAGGTTGGCCACTGCGACTGAGGATAACCCTTGCGGCGTTGAAGTGCTGCATGAACCCGGCACCGCATTACAAAGATTGATCTTTCTAATCAGTGCGCCTGTTTGTGGATTGATCGCATACAGTATTGCCGTATTATTTGGATTGTTGTAACCATTGCCAAAAAAGACCGCAAAAGTAGCAGGGTTTGCACTGCTCGAACCAATTTGAGCGATTTGAGGTTGGCTATAGCCTAAACCCATATCCGTGTCAGTGAATTCCCAAAGTACCTTTTGTGCCAAATTGCTTTCACTCACAAAATTGATAGGATTGGTAATATCCAATCCAAAAATACTGTTGCCGCCTCCATTTTCACTGCTAACCAGCACAGTATGCCAGCTGCTATCGGAAAATTGCACATCTGCTGATTGAGGTGAGCCATCCACATAAAAACGATGACTTAAGTTGTAAAGAGGACTAGTAAGATAAACAAGATTATTAAATACTCCATTAGGAATAAAAGCAAATACCTCCTGACCATTCACGGCATTAAATGCATGTAACATCCCATCGTTTGCCCCAACATACACCATTGGCGTACGATTCGCTTGTGCTTGGGCAAAGGAAAGATAGCTTGAACTGGTATAAGGTGCTGATGGGGGGCCTACATATAAGACTTGGCTGTCTATGATATCACCAAGAATATGGGAGCGATTTCTAAAGCTTCCACCATTATGGAGCTCCAGGGCTGTATTGCCACGTAAATACTGCAACCTTTGCTGGCCTAATGAATCTGAAGGTTGAAGCGCGGTTTGTTGGCTGGTGCTTATATTAGCCCATTCAAAAGGAACACCGGTATTGGTTGTAGGGTTCCAGGTTGCAATAAATCGGTTGGATGACCATCCTGAACCAGTGACTAGAGTATCGAGTAGAGGTTGGGCATTCCAGTTGGTTGCTCCTGTCGGAATACCTGTTGCTGGATTAAGGGGTAAGGCAACTAAGCTTCCAGTCCAGTCGAGATAGGGGCTATCATTGGATACAAAACTGGCCTTATATTCCACACTGTTTTTACTCAGTTGGGTAGAACTTACTGATGCTGCAGTGGTTGTATAGGAACCATTTTGAATCGAAATCATAATGGAGTTCAGGTCATTAACCAAATCGGTTGAACTGGTAGCAGGGTAATAGTTGGTGGTGCCTCCAGCGACAGCCATTGCCGTCAGTGTAGACGCTGCCTGGGGATTTAATGAGGGGTTTACTCCAGCGCCAAGACCTATTACATAGGTTGGAATTCCATTTTGTTTTAGTGTAGTAATCGTACTTATTGCATCGGTTAAGGCTTGGCAATTGGTACTTTTAAGCGAACCATCAGTATTAAAGGTTGCAGTAATACCATAGCCTGTCGCAGCGGCACTGCCTAGGGGAGGCCATAGTTTGCCACTAAGATCTTGAGTTGGAAGACCATCAGAAATCAAAATAACGTATTTTTTCTGTGGGCAACCATTGCCACTGGTAGTGCCTAATGTGGTGAGGTATGAGTTAGCTTTTGTGAGCAGACCTGCGATTGGTGATTGCACTGCTGCAGATTTAATCTCTTTGGTTGACGAGGAATTTGTCTCAGGTTGTAAATAGGGCGTAAATACACTAATGGCATTGTTGATACTCGTCTGGGTTGGCGTTGTTCCTGCACTAGTCATAGGAACCAAAACGTTTCCTGTTGTAGCAGATTGGCTGCCGTTATATCCAAAACCTCGTTGAACATAAAGCACCTGTGGGGAAAAGGGCACAAATCCCGCGTTGGTTGGGCTTGTACTAAAGCCACCAATATTAGGTAATGATTTGGAGTAAGAAATTAGCACATTGCCACTATTGTAATTGCTAATCGAAAAGTTAGGTGGATAAGGGGTCGCAGGTGAAGGCCCACTGTATGTAAGAAATACTCCTGGGAGTCCAGTGCTTGCATAAAGCACGTCATTAATGGAAGGGAAATCACTTGATGAACCAATTTGCATGTATAAGTTAGAAGATACTACTGAAGAACCATAAAAGCTGGCGATTGAGCTGCAGTTGCTTTGAACGGTTGAGGATGCAGTAGAATAGTTGTAACAGGGATTTTGTACGTAAGTATTACCTGCAACCTGTGTGCTGGTGAATGAAAAATTACTGCTTTGAGGAGACATATAATAAACCCAGGTGTTATAAACTCCGACACCGCTGATACTGTAGGTTTCCAAAGCAAAGTCTGTGGATTCCATGTAGGTGTTGATAATGGCTTGAATGCCCGCTTTTGCCACATTTAATCGGCTGGGGCTATTATCGACCAGCACACCACTTTGACTGACGGTATAGGGCGCTTGCCCACTACTATTTGCTGCTTGTACTGGAGGGGTAAATCCTGTAGGTACGGTATAATTGATAGGGGAGCTGGAATTGCTCAATGAAGTTAAACCTCCAGTAAGAGAGCCGGAGCCCGTCATGATGGCACCGGCCAAGTTCCCATCCATTGATTCGGAATTTCCAATGGCAATTAATATCTGTGGATGAATCGGACTGGCTAAGATCAGTGGGACTTGGGGGATATTCAAGGTAGGTTGGCTCGCTGCAATGGCAAAAGTTGACAGTAAGATTAATAAGAAAATCTTGAGTCCTTTACCAAAATATTTGCTTCGTGCACCGTTCATAATCAATCTTACCTATGGTTGAATTTGTACCGTCGTTTGTAACATTACCGATGTGTTTCCATTAGCCCCTAAAGAGCGTGCTGTAATTCGATATATGTAAGTCGGCATTTTCATATTTTGCCCCGGCTGAATAACCGAGGGCAGTTGTTCTATAATATAGCTTGCTTGGGAATTGGAGTATCCTTGAAAACTGGGAATTACTGATGTAGAACTGGACCAATTAACTGTTGTCCATAATGGTGGATTATTCGGATTTAATAGGTACAGTCCGCTGTTGTTATTTAAAAAATTGTTTGCATTGTAAGTTCCATTCAGTAAATTATTAATTGCCTGATTTAATGCGCCTTCAGTTTTTTCCAAACAGATTTCGCTATCGGTAGCATTCGCTGCAATTCGTGTCTGTGTGGTATTGAGTGACACATCTGTAACTGCCAAAACAGTAAGCATAATAAGCAAGATCATAGTGATCAGAAGGATATATCCTTTTTCATTTGCCGCATTCTTCCAAGGCAGTTCGTTTATTGATGCATGTTTATCCATCGGACCTTTCAGATCACCGTATCTGTCACTTGATTTTTTATTTGGCGAAATAAGCTTCATGATCCCGCATTCCTTAACGCAATATTGACTTCATATACATGACGAAGACGATTATCGTTTGGCACTGTAACTACAGTATCTAACACCTGATATTGAGTGGTATTTTGGTTACCTGAAGCAGCCTGCCCTTCAATTAAAAAACCTAGCCGAATTGCATAAACTTGAGCCCAGTTTGGAACTGCGTCAGCAGTAACATATTGAGATATTGTCCCATTGCCACCTATGCCATACTGGACTTTCATGACGTCAACACCAGGAACCAGCGCTTGAATAGTCCAGCCTGTCTCAGTCAGGGTTCCCCGCATTAACGAGCTTTGCCCGCCTTGTCCTTGTCCTACAAAAAATGCAGTTTGTTGTAAGGGAATGAACTGAGATCCAACCTGATAATTAACAATAAACGTAGACGTAGAATTGTCATAGGGTCCTGAGCCTGCCGCATGGGAAATCGATGTTCCTGCTACTCCAGTAATGACAAATACAGAGGATTTAACACAATCAGAGACTGCAGCAAATTGACCTGCAGCGAGATTAAGTCCTGTTGTAGTTTGTACTGTAAAGGAACTACTGCTTGAGTCAATAGCCGTTACTGAAACAGGAAAACTCCCGGGAGCTGCGCCCAGGACAACCAAAACATCACTGGTATTTTCTATGCTCCCTGCCAAAGAGGGATCCAGAGAAGGTGTCCAATCACCTGCATTACCGTCGTTGCTAGGATTATCTTGAGTAATTGAAATGGTTGCGCCATTCCGATTATACCCCGCGATTAGTGTTGGGTTCGCATTCAGTGTTCCAATGGGACTAGAACCGCCGCCATTTAAATTAGACATTGCCGTACTGTCTGAACCACATCCTACAAATCCAGTTGAGCGAATAATCGGTATGACTAAGTTAGCAATCGCATTTTCTGTACTTTGAATAAGCGCTTGTGAATTTGTAGTTCTATAGACTTGAGTTTGAGTGACATAGACTTGCATCACTGCATAACTGAGTAGGAGGCCTATAGCAGTGGCAATCATTAACTCGACTAACGAAAAACCTTGTTGATATTTAGTATAAGTATTCATAATTGACTTTGTACGCTTAGTTGAACATAGTTAGGGTTAGTTGGCGAAGGAGTACTACTTGCGCCAACTTGATTTTGTGCCAGGCTATCGTCCCATTGCACAGTTACCGTAATGATTGTATTTCCTCCCGTCCCTGGTGCAGGAGCTGAAGTAATCGAACCACTGCCATTAGGCAGCCTGCTCACATCAAAGCTTAACCAATACCAGGTATCATATGAAGCTAATTGAGCATTCGAACAAGGCGATTGATTGCACATCACCCCAGGAGCTGCTGGAAGAGTAGGTGAACCACTGCTGTTGATATTACTGATATTGTAATTACCATTAATTGCTGCCTGAGTATTTGCGCGAATTTTATCAAATATGTCATAAATACATTGTACTGCCTGTTGTTTGGCGTAACTCGAATTATTGGCTTTGCTCGAAAGGATTAACATGCCTGCTATCCCTAACATGCCCACCGCCAAGATGACAAAAGCAATAAGGACTTCAATTAAGGACATTCCTCTTTGTTGGGTGTTGTCTCTTCCTGAATAATTCATAAACAGTCTCCATTAAGGGCATGCAAGTGCGCTGTTGTCCCAGACAGCTTGTCCGGGTGTTGAACCAGATTGGACAAATCCAGTTGCCAACACCTCAATGGAGCGTGCAAATGTTCCACCTCGACTGTCACAAAATTTGAAATTACTCGGTGTGGAGGTTAATCCATGAGGATCAAAAGTTACCCTCGCCACAGTACCTGAAAGTGTGGGATCTGAGGGAAAAAATTGTTGGCTTTGCAATAAGATACCTGCACCTGCTGTAGGCTGGGTTACTACTATCCATCCAGCTCCCCAATTTCCGCCACACGTAGTAGATTGCGCTGCTCCGAACGGGCAAACGATCACATTCATTGATTCATTAAGGGCATTGTTGCGCGCATAATTCAATGCATTCACAAACATATCGGTGTAAGCGGTTAAACGATTGTTCATGAGCATGTTGCTTAAGGCAGGAAGTGCGATAACTAACGCAACGCAGAGTACCAATAAGGTTACCAAAAGCTCAATTAAGGTAAAAGCTGCCTTTTTAACTAACATGGGTATCAGTCCCTTGTAACTAAAGCATGTCCACTATCTATTAGTTTAGGTGAAAGCTAAATTTTTTACCAAGAATAAGCACGTTTAAAATGAATAAAAGGTGCAATTGTGTGGGGTAGTCACCACAATACTTCCTAACTTAGAGCTCATGTTATCCTGAGTATAGAGAGGGATCCCCATCGCTGTAGCACAGTATTAGAACAGGAAAGCCTTCGCCAATGCTCGGGTGACGTGAATTGTAGCGAAATCTAATTCGCAGCCTTTGTGCTCAAGCGAGCGAATTATAAGCAAACTCTAATAACCAGAAACGTAATTTGTTCGGTTCAAATATGCTTTATTCCTAATTCCATTCAACAAATGTCCCAATATCATGTTCAGTCTTTTGTGGTAGAGGTTTTTTTTTGTTTTGAGCAAAAATAGGCTGTTGACTGCATTGGATTGGTTTTTTAAAGGTTTTTAATGCATCTTCTAAGGTGACAAACTCATAGCCCTTTTGTTTATACAAATTGATAATATCAGGCAAAACATAGGCATTAAGTAAATTCGCATGAATCAGTAAAATTTGTGATCGCTCATTATCGCGATGAAATTGGCTGTGCTCTTCGGCACGGAGCGTTTGTTGCCAAATAAAATCAATATAAAAGGGTTTCAATTCTTCGAGATATGCCCGTCTATTAAGCTCAGGTACAGATAACAAACGTTGATTAAAGACGAAATCTTTAGAATCTATGGTAATGGGAGCAACATGGTAATTTTTTTTGGCAAGATAACACAGGATGTCTTCCTTTTTTTGTCCAGAGCTCATAGCTAAATAGGGGTAACGAAAATATTTAGGTTCGGTCAAAACAGGATGCAAAATATGGTCTGCCCCTTTAATTTCTTGAATATACTCTTGAGTGCTCATCTTGTTTAGATTCGCATGCGAGAAAGTGTGGTTGCCTAATCCAAAGCCAGCATCGCGAAATTTACGGAGTATTTCCCAGCTGTCTTTGCGCACTTCTCTCGCTATAATAAATCCGGTAGCAGGAACTTGTTCCTTGGCCATGGTCTCGATCATCATGTTCAAATGAAAATTTCGATATTCACCAACAAAAGGGAGATCATCAATTGTGATGGATACTGTTTTTTTGGATACGGCAGGTAATTTTTTCGAAAGCTCTTTTTTTTGCTCGCGGTCTTCCTGAGATTGCTTTACTGAATGAGTGAGGTAATTATTTTGATTATCAGCATCCTCGGAAAAACGATTTTTCAATGCAAAACTGATATTTTGACTCACCACTAAAAACATTAGGGAGAATAATAGTTCTTTAATAATAAATTTAATTTTCATTGGCGTACGGCACAAACAAATTCGAGAAAAATGGCATTGTAACAAAAAATTAACCTAAATGGCTTATCTGAAGTGAGGCAGCGATTAAAATATTTAAAATAAGGCGACTCAATAAGAATAATTCAGTCACCTTATTGTGATGATTAAAATAAAAAAGGCTCTAAGGGTACAGCGAGTTAGCCGTTAGTCATGTTACTCTTATGTTCCAGTTCATCCTCTTCTTCTTCATCATCTTCTTTCTTACTTCTATTATAGAAGCTTAAAGAGCCTAAAGCGGAAGAGAGACCGCCTAAATATCCTTTGGCAGGTTTTTCAGGTCCTTTAGTTTCCTTTTTAAATTCTTCAACGACCACTTTTAATGCATCCGTACGACAAGTATGGATCATGTCTATCAGTAAATTAAAAATAGATTGTAAATTGAACTCAGGATTGAATTCAGTGATTGCTGAAAAAATATGGGCAGCACGAATCGCTTTTTTACCATTAGTTTTCGGTGCTACTGCCATAAATTGAATGTATTGAGTTGCCGATGTAACCAGTGCTTCAACATCCTGTGGGTTAACCTCATCAACAGCAAGAATTTGATTTAATCCTTTCTTTTTCTTCTTGCCTGTCAAAATCACCGAGTTCTCTTCATGTGATACGTATGAGGAGGCATATTCATTCTTGATTTGTTGACGCACCAGATGCATGGAACCAGCCAGAATAGCAGTTTTTTCAGCTTCATCGATTGGCGCAGTTTTTAATGATTCTCTAATTGCATTTAGAAAATGAAGTTGGCAGATACGCTCTTTTGACTTTAACTTTTCAATCTTCGCAACATTTTTATCAGCAAGTTCTTCTTTGATTAATTCATCAAGATCCGCATTGAGTTTTTCCCAGCCGCCAAATCGATTGGTTGCAGAGATTGGTGATTTTTTAGCTGCTTTGAATTTAACGAGCTCAGAAATGGTTTGTCCATCGGTAGTAAAAGAGGCAACAATTGCACGTTGAGCATCTTTTTCCAGCTTATATGAGGTTTGAATCAGTTTGCTTAAATTATCTGTTGGAACTGCAGTCAACATGTGATCTTTTGCAAAGCCTTTACGAGAATCATGTTCTATAAAAATCTGATTTAGAAATGAATTTAATGCAGTATGGAATTTAGCATTTTGATATAAGTCAGGTCTGTCTTCTGCTTTGACTTCATCACCAATCCCTATAGCATCCTTTAAGCGATCATTGAGTAAGCCAGATGACTCCATTACTCCCCGATTATTTTCGATATCTTGCATTACCGTCAGCATTGCCCCATAAAAAACGGTTGAGAGATATACTAAATTAGGAGATTTTTCTTTTGCTTGCTCTTCGAGCTTAAGAAGTATTGAGGTGAGAAATTGAAGTTCATATTTTCTGTTGGGGTTAGTAAGATCTTCAATTTTTCCCTTACTTTCGCGTTTTAATATGATATCTACGGTATCATCAAAATGTTTTCTTAATTCACTTAGTTCCTTTAGTACAAACGTCATGTTAGTCTCCAAATGTCCAATGGATAAATAATGTAAGATCTTCTTACAAGGTCTCAGTGTAAACTAAACTAATCCGCTCGTCATGTATTTTCATTATACAATTTATCCTTTATATGAAAATATTTTAAAATTCAGTACGTTAACCCCTATATTTGACCCAAAAGTTGAACTATTTATCATCGTAAAATATAAAAAATTTGTATTAATTTAAATAATGAGTAATATTTCTGTCATTTTTATTAAAGGCATTTATTAATGCCATCTTGATGAAAGACATCGAACCAGAGTTTGTATCTATTTAATACACATTGCTTGCCGGTGACAGGAAGCTTTTTTAATGAGGTCCGTTTTGAATATCGAACACGATAAACAGTTGCAACAACAATTTTATAATAATGCAGTATTTGCATTAATCTTTCTGCTTGTCTGTCGAATCATTTCGATGTGCTTTATTCCTTTGAATGATGTTTCTGAATCGCGTTATGCAGAGATTGCCCGTAAGATGTTGGAAACGGGGAATTGGGTCACTCCATTACATGATTATGGAGTACCCTTTTGGGCAAAACCACCCTTGTCGACCTGGCTTTCTGCTTTTTCAATGAAGCTTTTTGGAATTAATGAGTTTGCTGTTCGTTTACCTGGATTACTCTTATCTTTGGCCACCTTATGGCTTGTGTGGGACTTGGCAAAAAGACATAGTGGGCCTTTTATTGCAATGATCACCACTTTAGTTCTAGCTGGAACCTTAGATTTTTTCCTTGATGCCGGAACGGTGATGACTGATCCGTCTTTGCTCTTTTGCATTACTCTTGTCTTAGTTGCATTTTGGCGTGCGTTAGTTGATAGCAGTACATCTTGGTCTTATGTTTTTTTTATAGGCCTTGGGCTGGGATTGCTGGCAAAAGGTCCAGTTGCTGTGGTTTTATCAGGATTGCCTATCTTTTTTTGGGTTTTATTAAGAAATGAATGGCGTAATTTGTGGCAAAGACTACCTTGGATAAAAGGTATCTTATTGATGTTTGTTATTGCACTTCCCTGGTACATTTGGGCGGAGATACGTACACCTGGGTTTTTAAATTATTTTATTGTGGGTGAGAATTTCAACCGATTTTTAAAACCGGGATGGAGTGGCGATAAATATGGTTATGCACATAAGCAACCTTGGGGTATGATTTGGATTTATGCAGCAAGTGGTATTTTTCCCTGGTGTCTTTTAGGTGCTGCTTGGTTTGTTAAATACCGACATAACCTACGTAAAGTATTCATAGATAAAGATGGATGGTTGAGTTATTTTTTTCTTTGCACTGTAGTCCCTTTATTCTTTTTTACATTTTCCAGTAATATCATTTACACCTATGTTTTTCCTAGCATTCCTGCTTTTTCATTGTTCTTTGTAGAATATTGGAATCGAGTTGGTGTTGTAGTAAAAGCTCAGCAGCTTATTATTAGACTTTCTGTCGTGATCGGGGTAATTTTTTTGGTGGCAACTCTTGCATTTAATGCAATGCCACAAGCCGTTTCCAAAACACAAAAATTTGTCGTTGCTGCCTGGTTAAAACAAAATCCAGTTGCTGGCAGCTATCTCATATATTGGGATTACAAAGCAGATTTCTCAGCACAATTTTACTCAGGAGGCAGAGCAAAATTTGCTTTGAGTGATAAAAGACTTTGCAACTTATTGAGCAATGGTCAAGAAAATTACCTGGCAGTAGAGCCCCTCGAGACCCACAGAATTTCCCCTGACTTATTTTCAAAGATGGTTCTAGTGCAACGTGTTTATGCAGGAAATAAACCTTTGTTTTTGATGCGTATTCCGGCTTCAGCAAAAGAATCTTGTGCAGAGAAAGCAGAACATTGATAAACAGTAGATTACCTAAAGAGGGTACTGCCATATGTTAAAAAGAAATCCCCTCTCCCGCTCCTGGAAAGGGGATAGAGGGGATGGTTTATTTGTCACAATTAAATCCCTTATTCGTCCCAACGGCCACGTTCTCCTACTCCCGTCATTCACGAGCTTAGCCAGGGATCTCCATGCTATGCATACTGCTACGATAGGAGACTCTTCGTTGCACTCAAGAGTAGGGGATAAAGGATATTTTCTCTAAAATTCATGACCGTGAGCCAAGCGTTTGGCCTTATTGCGCTTAGGTTAAGGCTAAGTTTGTTCAATAAAGATACCAATTCATTTAGAGTTTTGATATAATCGGGCGCAATTTTTAAGCCATAAGGAGTAACTGTGTCGCAATCTATTACAGTGAATTCAAGCACTTTTGTGCCTCGTGGTGACTTAATGGCCTGGGCTGTGTGCCTGTCAGCGGGCTTATTTTTTTTATATGAATTCTTTCAGCTCAATATTTTCGATGTAATCAATCAGCCTTTACGGGATGATTTTGGTATTGATGCAACTCAATTAAGCTGGATGTCCAGCGCTTATCTGTGGGCAGATATCCTATTTCTTCTCCCAGCAGGAGTTATCCTGGATCGTTTTTCTACGCGAACCGTTATTCTAAGTGCCATGTTTATTTGTGTTCTGGGTACTGTCGGATTCGCACTAACTCACTCATTTATTTTGGCCTCTTTTTGTCATTTTCTTTCTGGAATAGGCAATGCGTTTTGTTTTTTATCCTGTGTGGTATTGGTATCGCATTGGTTTCCACCAAGAAGGCAGGCGCTTGTCATAGGCTCTTTGGTTACGATGGCTTTTGTTGGTGGGATGATGGCTCATACACCTTTTGCTTATCTCTATGAATTATTTGGATGGCGTAAGGCTTTATTAATTGATGGTGCAGTTGGCGCTGTTTTGCTTCTTTGGATTTATTGGATCGTCAGTGATAAACCTAAAGACTCACCAATGAAGATTAATACCAATCAAGGACAAGTACTTGCTGGATTTATTCAAGCATTTTCTAACTCTCAAAACTGGCTAGCGGGATTTTATACTTCTTTTCTTAATCTGCCTATTATGGTTTTATGTGCTTTATGGGGTGCTAGCTATTTGCAAGTGGTGCATCAACTACCTGAAATGGCCGCCAGTAATGTGATTAGTCTGATTTTTATGGGGAGTGTCATTGGCTGTCCATTGGCGGGATGGTTGTCTGATTCCCAAGGAAGTCGTAAACCTCTAATGATCGTGGGAGCTATTGCTACGCTTATCACGGTTATTCCTTTGTTCTTGGACATTGCTTTATCACAATCAACTCTGAGTATTATCTTTTTTGCTTTAGGTTTTTTTACAAGCACACAAGTAATTTCCTATCCTTTGGTGGCTGAAAGTAATTCCACTGAAAATACGGGCGCTGCGACAGGCATCGCCTCAGTGATTATCATGGGCGGCGGGGGCGTAGGACAAGTGCTTTTTGGTTGGTTAATTGCGCATCATGCTGGTGCGGCAGTGACAACGTATTCTGTGGCTGATTTTCAATATGCTATGTGGATATTCCCAATAACTACGATTGCGGCTTTAATTGCTGTGTTATTGACCCGCGAAACATATTGCAAGCGATAAGTGAGGAGTAAAAATGCAAGTGGTGGATGAGTTTCAAGGATATAGTGATCTAAAGTCGTCATTACTGCCCTGGATGGTCTGTTTTGCTGCAACCTTATTCTTTTTTTATGAATTTATACAAGGGAATATGTTTGCGTCCATCGCTGCAAACATCATGCAGGATTTTAAGATCCAAGCGGATAAAATGGCTTGGTTATCAAGCATCTATTATCTTTCTAATGTATTGTTTCTTTTTGTTGCTGGAATGGTTCTTGACCGTTTTTCGATTAAAAATACCTTATTAGTCGCGATGTTTTTGTGTGTAGCCAGTACTTTTCTTTTGGCTTACTCCCATTCCTTTTATTTAGCTTTGTTTTGTCGATTCATCACCGGCATTGGAAGTGCATTCTGTTTCCTAGGCCCTGTACGTTTGGCATCTCATTGGTTTCCTCCAAAGCGGATGGCTTTAGTCACTGGAGCCATAGTCACTATGGCAATGGCCGGTGGTATGTTGGCTCAATATCCTTTGACCAAATTAGTTATTCTGGTTGGATGGCGCCAAGCAGTACAAAATGTGGGAATTCTTGGTTTTGCCATGTTGGTCTTAATGTTTTTTTGGATAAAGGAAAGACCCCAATACATTGTAAAACAAGTCGCTCAACCAATTAACGTCCTCTCAGCTGCCAAAAAGGCCTATTTAAATACTCAATATATACGGGCAGCGTTTTATGCCAGTTTAATGAATATGGCCATTGCTGTATTTGGCGCGATGATGGGTACTTTATATTTGGTACAACGATTGGATATTAGCTCTGCCCAAGCATCAATGGTGAACGGCATGTTATTTTTAGGAGCGATCGTTGGTTCGCCGCTGGTTGGTTGGATATCTGATAAGATGGGTTTACGTATTATGCCGATGAAAATAGGGGTGCTTGCTTCCTTATTGACTTTGCTGGCGGTGCTTTATCTTCCCGTTTCTTATAACGTCATGGCAATTTTATTTTTCTTGCTTGGGTTTTTTACCTCAGCACAAGTGATTAGTTATGCGTTGGTCGCTGAGAGTAGCCCACCTGCAATGACCGCAACAGCAGTCAGTGTGATTTCGATTTTGACTCAGGGTGGTTACATTGTGTATCAAAATCTATTTAGTTATTTATTGACGAATCATAGCGGAATGCAATTGGTTAATGGAACACCTGTTTATCTACTGAGTGCCTATCAATATGCAGCAATTATTTTACCAGTGGGTTTATTAGTTGCCTTTTTCATGCTTTTTGGTTTAAAAGAAACACACTGCCAACATATTAAGGACTAAGATGACAGGGCGAGTTTGTATATTACTCATGGATTCTTTTGGGATAGGCGCCAGTTTGGATGCGTCTCGCTATGGTGATGCAGGTGCTAATACTTTTGTTCATATCCATCAAGTGTGTGAGCGCGGTGAGGGCGACAAAGCAGGGGTGCGTCAAGGACCATTGACTTTGCCTAATCTGGCCAAATTAGGGCTGTATCATGCTGCCTTAGCCAGTAGTGGATTGCGCTTTGTTGAATTATCTGCTTTTCCGGAACCTGTAGGATATTATGGCTATGCAGTAGAGCAGAGTTTGGGTAAAGATACTCCGAGTGGACATTGGGAGTTAGCTGGAGTTCCAGTGACGTTTGAATGGGGTTATTTTCCCGAACAACCTTTTTGTTTTCCCAAAGAATTAATTGATACCTTTATTGAACGAGCTGGTTTACCAGGAGTACTTGGTGAGAAGCATGCCTCTGGAACTACAATTCTTGAAGAATTAGGTGAGGAGCATATGCGAAGTGGTAAACCCATAGTTTATACTTCTGCTGACAGTGTTTTTCAAATTGCAGCTCATGAAGAAAGTTTTGGTTTGCAGCGCTTGTATGATATCTGTGAAATTGCCCGCACTTTAGTCGATGAATATCAGATTGGACGCGTGATTGCGCGCCCATTTAAAGGACAACCAGGAGCATTCAAACGAACTGCGAATCGCAAGGATTATGCTACTTTGCCTCCTGCTAAAACATTACTTGATTATTTAAAGGAAGCAGGCCGTGAAGTAATCGCTCTAGGAAAAATTGCTGATATTTATGCGCATCAGGGGATCACACAAACCATAAAGGCTGATGGTAATATGGCCTTATTTGACGCCACCTTGACTGCGATGAGCACTGCTCCCGAAGGAAGTTTGGTTTTTACTAATTTTGTAGATTTTGACTCTTCATTTGGGCATCGACGTGATGTAATAGGTTATGCGCATGCCCTTGAGGAGTTTGATGCGCGTCTTCCAGAGCTTGATGCTTTATTAAGGCCTGATGATCTTATTGTTATTGCGGCAGATCATGGGTGCGATCCTACTTTTCCTGGTTCAGATCATACCAGGGAGCATATTCCAGTTTTAGTCTATGGACCAAGCCTTAAGAGCCGTTTCATTGGACGTCGAGATACCTTTGCAGATGTAGGGCAAAGTATTGCACAACATCTTGGATTAGAAAATTTACCTAATGGCGTATCTTTTTTAATCTAATTTTCAGCATTCTCAAAATTGATTGAGACCAGGAATCCATATAAGCTGTAGGTTGGGCCAAGGCTCAACCTACAATTCAGCAAATCTTATCAATGAAAAAATATCAAATTATCGGGGTATTTAGGATAATTCCAATAACGAATGATGCATAAGATAGGGCTGCTTGCTCCGCTACAGCTGTGATGTAGTAATAGGACTAGTTAGAATTTATCATTTTGAGACCCTTGTTTTTTTGTTTATCATCCCCATGTATGCTATTCCGGTTTGATTTGAGGATTTAATTTTGGAACAATTTCGTGGGACAACCATACTTTCAGTACGACGCGGAAATCAGGTAGTTATCGGCGGAGATGGTCAGGTAACTTTAGGTAATACCGTGATGAAAGGTAATGCACGTAAGGTGCGGCGCCTCTACAAAGATCAAATTATTGCGGGTTTTGCTGGCGGTACTGCGGATGCGTTTACTCTTTTTGAACGTTTTGAGAGTAAGCTGGAAATGCATCAAGGTCATTTAGTTCGTGCTGCAGTCGAGCTTGCGAAAGATTGGAGAACGGACAGAATGCTGCGCCGCCTCGAAGCGGTTCTTGCCGTAGCAGATAAAAAATCCTCCTTAATTATTACAGGTAATGGTGATGTGATTGAACCTGAGCATAGCTTAATCGCTATTGGTTCAGGCGGACCTTTTGCGCAAGCAGCTGCACGAGCATTGATGGAAAATACAAAACTATCCGCTGTGGAAATAGTGCGTAAAGCGTTAACTATTGCTGGGGATATCTGTATTTATACCAATAACAATTTAACTATAGAAGAATTAAATAATGGCAACGAAAAATAGTAAAGTGATGACTCTTGAGAGTATCCGAGAGGTAATGACTCCTCGTGAAATTGTCCAGGAATTAGATAAATACATTATTGGCCAGGATGATGCAAAAAGAGCTGTAGCAATTGCATTACGTAATCGTTGGCGACGCATGAACATTAAAGATTCTGCTTTGCGCAATGAAATTATGCCAAAAAATATACTCATGATTGGACCAACTGGTGTGGGTAAAACTGAAATTGCTCGACGTTTGGCTAAGTTAGCTCGTGCACCTTTTATCAAAGTAGAAGCAACAAAATTTACCGAAGTGGGCTATGTAGGGCGTGACGTAGATACTATCCTTCGTGATTTAGCTGATATTGCGGTAAAACAAGAACGTGAATTTGCCATGAAGAAGGTGGAACATTTGGCCGAAGATGCCGCAGAAGAGCGAGTTCTCGATGTATTACTTCCACCAGCACGTGGCAGTTTAACTCCAAGTGAAAAGGATAGCACGGCCAGACAAGTTTTCCGTAAACAATTGCGTGAGGGAATTCTTGACGAAAATGAAATTGAAATAGAAATTTCAGCAACACCTATAGGCATCGAAATTATGGCTCCTCCTGGTATGGAAGAAATGACAAGCCAATTGCAATCGATGTTCCAACAAGTAGGTACTCATAGAACAAAAACACGTAAAATGACTATTGCTAAGGCAATGCAAATTTTACGTGAAGAGGAAGCTGCTAAATTAATTAATGAAGATGACATTAAGATTCGTGCTATCGAAAATGTAGAACAAAATGGTATCGTCTTTATTGATGAGTTGGACAAGGTTGCACGACGTGCTGAAAATGGAGGCGGCGGGGATGTGTCGCGTGAAGGGGTGCAACGCGATTTATTACCTCTGGTTGAGGGAACAACAGTGACGACTAAATACGGTATGATTCGTTCCGATCATATTTTATTTATCGCATCTGGGGCATTCCATGTAGCCAAGCCCTCTGATTTGATTGCTGAATTGCAAGGTCGATTACCTATACGTGTTGAGTTATCCGCTCTTTCTGTGGATGATTTTGTACGAATTCTTACTGAGCCTACAGCTTCATTGACATTGCAATACAGCGCTTTGATGGCGACTGAAGGACTAACGTTGACTTTTGATGAAACAGGAATTAGACGTATTGCTGAAGTGGCATGGCAAGTCAATGAGCGTACAGAAAATATTGGTGCGCGTAGACTTTATACCGTGATGGAGCGATTATTGGAGGTTGTTTCGTTTGAAGCGACTGATAAATCAGGTGAATCAGTTCATGTTGACAAAGCCTATGTGGAAAAAAATCTCGGACAGATTGTAGCGGATGAGGATTTGGCTCGTTATATTCTTTGATATTAAGGGGTAAGCCGTAACCCGAGAAATT
This sequence comes from Legionella sp. 227, assembly GCF_043161935.1. Taxonomy (NCBI): domain Bacteria; kingdom Pseudomonadati; phylum Pseudomonadota; class Gammaproteobacteria; order Legionellales; family Legionellaceae; genus Legionella; species Legionella sp. 227. The sequence goes on from NZ_CP171154.1 coordinate 2,179,397, forward strand.
TGTGGTTGAAGATCTCGGGTTACGCTGTGCTGTCCCAAGTCTAAAAAAACTGCTGACCCCACGATTCCATCTCATTAAAAATAAGTCAATAATTCAACTTGCTACCCCCATTCTAAAATTAAGTTATGCCTTTATTTGCTTTTTCTACTAAAAATTGTCAAAAATTAAGGAAATTGGACAGATGATTCGCCTTTGCTTATTTAATTTTTAAAGGACCAGGAGCCGTTGACAATTCGCTAGGCTGAACCAAAACGACGTGATTTTAGATACCGAAACGCCAATACAGGAAGTAGGTGAGTATCGAACGCATTAGAGCATGTCATTTACGGCCAGGATAATAGCATGGTCAGCAGAAACAAGATTCATCTGGAATTTTGAGAAGTGATTAAAAACAGCTGTTCTCACGGAGGAGAAAAAAATGTCCTATGATTCGCGTTCTATTGCTACAATAATAAGTGATGATTCTGATTTTACAGAAAAAGGTTCTGATGCGTCTTTGTTACCTTCTAAACCTCATTCTTTTTTTTCGTGTGTTGGGCTAAGAGCACATCCTTTTTTTAATCGATCAAAAGTAACTTTAGTTTTTCCTGATTCTTATACCAAGATTTGGAATAAAATAGGTGGAGATTCTAATTACCGAAGAATTAAAGCGTTGCTTATAGACTACACCAAAGAAAGTTGCTTCTTTGGTTCTTTTATTGGGCGTATTATTTTTGGCCATTGGAATAGACATCATGTTGAAGCAGTAAGTAAAATTATCGCGAATATATCAGTTAAGGATTATTATGAGTCTGCTGATGAAATTGTCTCTGACTTGAAAATATTAAAACCTGAAAAGGGAGGATCTTTGTATTATCGAATCAAATTTATTGAAATGAAATTAGAAGAACAACTAAAGTATGATTTTAAATTCACACATTGGAGAAACAGTTGAGTTGATAGTGAGTAAACTCATGGTATTGTCTTGAACAACAACTGTTTTTTCTAATTTTAAGGTAATGGAGCTGTTTTGATGTCTGATCCCTATATTTTGGTTTTATATTATTCGCGTACTGGTTCTGTAGCCCAGTTAGCCCAATACATAGGGCGTGGTGTAGAGCGTGTTGTGGGTATTGAAGCACGATTACGAACGGTACCGCCTGTATCTACTACGTGTGAGGCGGTAGATAAAGCGATTCCAGATAGTGGTGCACCCTACGTTACTTTAGATGATCTCCGTAATTGCCATGGACTTGCATTAGGAAGCCCCACTCGTTTTGGAAATATGGCTTCTCCTATGAAATATTTTCTGGATAGTACATCATCTTTATGGTTGGCCGGTGATTTAGTGGATAAGCCTGCTTGTGTTTTTTCTTCTTCTGCCAGCATGCATGGTGGTCAGGAAACTACTTTGTTAAGCATGATGCTGCCTTTGTTGCATCATGGCATGGTCTTATTAGGCGTTCCTTATTCTCAACCGTCTTTAAATGATACAGTTACCGGAGGAACTCCCTATGGGGTGACCCATGTTTCTGGAGTGGCAAATGATCGACCTCTGAGCCAGGATGAAATTAATTTAGCAAAACATCTAGGCGAGCGTTTGGCTCGGGCGGCCCTTAAATTAAATGATGAAATGCGCTAAATTATGTGATGTAGCTCAGAATTATTTGACCATGATATCCTGGGTTTCATTGTGTATCATTAGGATGCAATAAATATTAAGTGAAAAAAATGAAAGTAATTAGTTTTAATGCCAATGGAATCCGTTCAGCGGTACGTAATGGATTTAATGAGTGGCTTGCAGTTCAAGACGCTGATTTTGTTTGTATTCAAGAAACGAAAGCTCAACCGGAGCAATTAATTCCAGAAGAGTTATATTATCCACGCGATTATTTTTGTGACTATTATTCGGCGCAGAAGAAAGGGTACAGCGGGGTGGCGATTTATGCCCGTCACAAACCTAATCGTGTTGTGAAAGGCATGGGCTTTGACTATTGTGATAATGAGGGACGATACATTCAATTTGATTATCCCAAATTCAGTATTATCTCACTTTATTTACCCTCAGGTACTAGTGGTGATGAACGTCAGGCGGTTAAATATGATTTTCTCAAACAATTTGCCGAACATTTAATAAAACTAAAAAATGAAGGACGCGAGCTGATTTTATGTGGTGATTATAATATTGCTCATAAAAAAATCGATTTGAAAAATTGGCGGGGGAATCAAAAAAACTCTGGATTTTTGCCTGAGGAACGCGCCTGGATGGATGAATTGTTTGGGACTATGGGGTTTGTTGATGCGTTTCGTGTACACAATCAGGAAGAAGAGCAATATACCTGGTGGTCTTTTCGCGGGCGTGCATGGGAAAAAAATGTGGGGTGGAGGATTGATTATCAAGTAATTACTCCTGGCCTTATCGCGGATGTGGTTGACAGTTGTATTTTTCGGGAAGCCCGTTTTTCTGACCACGCTCCTTTGCTCATTGAATATAAAGGAGATTGGTGTGCTTAAATTAGCAAGTTGGAATGTAAATTCATTGAAGATAAGACTGGAGCAAGTATTACAGTGGCTGGAGTCTAGTGGCGTGGATGTTCTTGCCATACAGGAAACGAAGTTGCTTGATGAAAAATTTCCTGTTACAGCGTTTACTGAGAAAGGCTATCACGTAGTGTTTTCAGGGCAGAAAACATACAACGGTGTTGCTGTCATCAGTCGATATCCTTTATCGGATGTTCTTACCGATATTCCTGATTTTGTGGATCCTCAACGTCGCATCATAGCTGTTACTGTTGCGGGTGTTCGTCTAATTAATTTATACGTTCCTAATGGTTCGGAATTAACTTCGGATAAATATCAATATAAGCTGGATTGGTTGCAAAAAATTATTGCATTTATTCAACAGCAAATGAATGTCTTTACGAATATAGCTGTAGTTGGTGATTTTAATATTGCTCCTGAGGATCGCGATGTTCATGACCCTGTTGAGTGGATAGGTTCTGTGTTGGTAAGTCCTGCTGAACGAGAAGCTTTTACGCAATTATTGCAACTTGGGTTTCATGACAGTTTTAGAAATTTTATTCAGGAGGAGCAATCATACAGCTGGTGGGATTATCGTGCGGCTTCTTTTAGACGTAATCGGGGTTTACGGATTGATCATATTTTGCTGAGTAAACCGCTGAATGCACTATGCAGGCAATCAGTTATTGATAAAGAACCGCGCAAAGTAGAAAGACCATCTGATCATGCGCCCGTTTGGGTTGAGTTGGATTTGAATGTGGGTTAGACAAGGGTGAGGGTTAATTGATGGCAGTCAATCCCTCATCTGCCCTAAAGGGCACCTTCTCCCTTGTAGGGAGAAGGGAAAGATGATTCACTTCATGGTGTTGCCAATTCCATACCGGCTTGTATCTTTAATCTGTAAGCAAAAAAGCTTAATCTCAAGGGCACTTGAGATGGGAGAAGTGATCTTGTAACCGGGCAAGGCATAAAAGCCTGATGTGTAGATTAGGACCTTCTCCCCACTTATCAATCGACCGAACAGTATCTTAGGCCGCTCTCGTCAAAGTAAGCCTGTATTCGCAAGCTTGGTCAATGATAAATAACCTCAAGTATTTTTTACAGCCATTGGAGATTAGCATGAGTGCATATGATTTTATAGGTGTTGATATCGCTAAGGATAAGTTTGATAGTGCTCTAGCAATCAATAACCGTTACAAACATGCTGTTTTTCCTAATAACAAACAAGGATATCAAGCATTTCATAAATGGCTTGAGCAACACACAATATCTCCTTGGGTCTGTATGGAAGCAACTGGTCATTACAGCGAGGGGCTTGCTGACTTCTTAACGGAAAAAGGAATTCGAGTGAGTGTCATTAATCCCTTTCAAATTAAGAGCTTTGCCAAAGCCTCCCTAGCACGCAATAAAAATGATACGATTGATGCAAAAATCATTGCCCAATTTGGTCAACGTATGGAACCCCGCCTTTATCAGCCAAGCTCTATAGAGCAAAAAGAAATAAGAGAGTTAACTAAAGTATTGGATATGCTAAAAGCCCAGGTCATTCAATTAACGAATCAACTACATAGCCTTAAGGGACATGCAGCACAGAAAAGCGTCAAGAAAATGATTGAGAAGCTGGAACAAGAAATTAAAGCCATTCAACAACAAATTGATGAACGCATTGATAATAATAAGCAGCTTAGAGAGCAATTTGAATTATTACTGTCTATTAAGGGTATTGGAAAACTTACTGCCTATCAGATATTGGCACGTATGCCTGAAGTACAATGCTTCCAAACAGCAAAACAATTCGCTGCCTATATGGGGATTACTCCCAAACAACATCAATCAGGTTCTTTTATCGGCAAAACTACGATTTCGAGACTCGGTGACAGCCGATTAAGAAAGGCTCTTTACATGGCTGCTTTAGTTGCCAAACGTTACAATAAATCGCTGCTTCCTTTTGCTAATAAACTTCAAGCGAAAGGCAAAACACCGAAAACAATCATTTGTGCTGTGATGCGCAAGTTAGCTCACATTATTTTCGGTGTCTTAAAAAATAAGCAAGCTTTTAATGAACATTTAACTTGCTTTTAAAGACAGTATCTACACACTTATCATTTATTTTGCAACGTTTCAAATAAAAACCAAATTCGCCGTTCTGTTTCATCAATATAAACTTCCAAAATGCTTGTGGTGGCAAAATCATTTTTTTTGCTGCACACTTCATGAACCTTTCTCATGTTTTTTAAAAAACTCTTATTATCTTCTAATAAGTTTTGCAGCATATCCTCTGCAGACAAGGTCTCATTAGCATCTTTAAGTGTCTGTAATTGTTTGATCTGTCCAATAGAATGGATGGTTCTTTCTCCTAATTTGCGTACGCGCTCTGCTAAAACGTCTACCATTGCGAAAATTTGTTCGCTTTGCTCATCCAATAAAAGATGATAATCACGATAGTGGGGACCCGTCATATGCCAATGGAAATTTTTTGTTTTAACGAATAAAGCAAATGTGTCGGCTAGGAGTGGATTAACAGCTTCAGCAATTCTACGACGATCTCTGATATCGAGGTCATTTGGTGTTTCAAGCTTATATAATTCCAATTTTTTCATTTTAACTCCCATTAAATTAATTCGTTTTTATAAGAGTAGACCATCATTGCTAATTTGTACCGCAGATTGGTGAAAAATATTACTAAAAAAGTGCAATTAACCTAAGAATTGGAATATAATAATCTTGGTAAGGATTATAAGCTTGATCATATCCTACGGTTATTGATTATTGGTTTATATTTGCATTTTTTGCTTTTTTTGTTGCAAGTCAGGTGAGAGATAGTATCCGCGCTGTTTGATATAAAAAATTGCTTTACGCATATTTTTCTGCTATTGTTTTGCGTCATTTGTCGAGTATGGTGCTTGGCCTTGGGTTCAGGTGGCGATACTCATTATTATAGAGAGTAGTATTATGAAGGCATCAATTCATCCTGAATATAAAACTGTTAAGGTTACATGCAGTTGTGGCGAGCAATTTGAAACTCGTTCAACTTTATGTAAAGATTTGAATATTGAAGTATGTTCACAATGTCACCCTTTTTATACTGGTAAGCAAAAACTGGTAGATACTGGAGGACGTGTGCAGAAGTTCCGCGATCGTTACAGCCAGCGTTCTACGCAAGCGAAAGACGAAAAGAAATAAGGCGCGTGATTTTGCGCCTTATTTATGTATACTTCACTCGAAGTATAGCTTATTGACAGATTGTTCCTGCAATGCTAATTTTCGTTGGTTGTAGGTTCTTGTCGTTCAATTCTTGTTTCAATCCTCATCATCTTATGGCTGTTTCTCTTGATTCCTTAAGAGTTTCATAGTCAGATGTTTGTGTGTGTCTATGACACTTCGGTTGTAACGAATTGATTAAGGGTTTGGTAGGATTTTTAGACCTTACTAAGTTTTGTTTTATATGTAAGAGAGTGAGTATTTTGGATAATGAAGTTTTAAAGCAGTGCGCATTAGATTATCACGAGTTTCCAACCCCTGGAAAACTTGGTGTTCATATTACCAAATCAACTGACTCTCAGAGTGATTTGTCTCTGGCTTATACGCCTGGTGTTGCAGCTCCAGTGATTGCAATAGCAGAAAATCCCGAAGATGCTTATCGTTACACGAATAAAGGAAATTTAGTCGCGGTAATGACCAATGGCACTGCGGTGTTGGGTTTGGGAGATCTTGGGCCTCTCGCCAGCAAGCCAGTTATGGAAGGTAAAGCAGTATTATTCAAGCGTTTTGCTGGCATTGATGTATATGATATAGAAATTGATGCCCATGATTCGCAAGCTTTTATTGCTACGGCAAAACGTATTGCTCCCACTTTTGGGGGGATTAATCTGGAAGATCTTAAAGCCCCTGAATGTTTTGAAATTGAGCAGGCTTTAATTGAGCAATTGAATATTCCAGTGTTTCATGATGATCAGCATGGTACAGCCATTGTTGTTGCGGCGGCATTGCTTAATGCTCTTGAGTTACAACAAAAAAAATTAGCTGATGCAAAAATTGTGTGTATTGGCGCAGGTGCGGCAGGAATTGCTTCTATGCGATTACTTGTTGCCTTAGGTGCTAATAAAGAAAACATGCTGCTTTTAGATACCAAAGGCGTGATCCATTCAGGTCGTGCTGATCTAAATGCTTATAAATTCGCTTTTGCACGTACAACTGAATGTCGAACTTTGGCTGATGCATTGGTTGATGCCGATGTATTTATTGGTGTTGCTAAGCCTGATTTATTAGATGCGGATTTATTGAAATTAATGGCACCTAATCCTGTTATTTTTGCATTGTCTAACCCTGATCCAGAAATTAGACCTGAATTAGCCTTTCAGGTACGTGATGATTTAGTCATTGCGACTGGGCGTAGTGATTATCCTAATCAGGTTAATAATGTGTTGTGTTTTCCTTATATTTTTCGTGGTGCGTTGGATGTACGCGCTAAGTGTATTAACCAATCAATGCAAATTGCGGCAGTTGAGGCTATTCGTCAACTGGTGCATGAGCCCGTTCCCCAGGTAGTAAAGGACAATTACCCAGGTGTTACGCATTGGGAGTTTGGTCCTAACTATATTATTCCCAAGCCCATAGATCCTCGTTTAAGAGAACGAGTTCCCGCTGCTGTAGCACAGGCTGCAATAGCAAGTGGCGCAAATCAAATGAGTTGTAATTTAGAATAAAAGTGGTCCTGTGTGTAATAAGGTATCTCAAGGTGTAACCATATGCCGGATGAGCTATGCCTGATAACATTGAGGATAACAATAGGTGAATTATAAAGATAAGAGTTTTAACTGTTGAATTGAAAACAGTGAATGCTCTTGCTTTACAAATATTAAGGAGATTGCCTTGATTTCTGAAAACCGTAGAAATTACGCATTAATTGGATGGCTTATTTGTGGTCTTGGAGCCTTGTTTTACAGTTATGAATATTTGCTTCGCATAGCACCTAGTGCGATGGAAAACGCGCTGCGTGAACATTTTAATTTGTCAGCCACTGGGTTTGGACACATTTCATCGATATATTATTATGCCTATGTCCCTATGCAGTTACCCGTAGGGATTATGATGGACCGATATGGCCCGCGAAGATTATTAACCTTTGCTTGTTTGATCTGTGTCATTGGAACTTTTTTATTCACCGGGACCACTTCTTTTTGGGTTGCCGCCTCTGGACGTTTTTTAGTTGGTTTAGGTTCTGCGTTTGCATTCGTAGGGGTATTGAAGTTGGCAACAATCTGGTTGCCTGAAAATAAACTCGCTATGGTTTCGGGTCTCACTTCGGCGTTAGGAACAGTAGGAGCCATGCTGGGCGATAATTTTTTAGAATTATTTGTAAATCAATTAGGATGGATTAAAACCTTAAATATGACCGCATTCTTCGGGATTGTCTTAACCTTTGTTTTATGGTTAGGAATTCACGATAAAAAAGGTCGATACAGACAAAGTGGTACTGTTTCTGATTTGAAAACAGGTTTAGTTGATTTAAATATAATAATCAGTAACAAGCAGATATGGATTAATGGATTATATGGTTGTATGGTGTATCTCCCTACAACAGTGTTTGCTGAATTATGGGGTATTCCTTATTTAAGGAATGCTCATGGGTTATCTGCGCACGGTGCTGGTTTAGCGAACTCATTGCTCTTCTTAGGTTTTACTGTAGGTGCTCCCCTAATGGGTTATTTTTCTGACCGAATTGCACGCAGAAAATTACCTATGTTTTTAGGTGCTAGTGTTGCTACGGTGCTCATGGTGGTTATCTTATATTTCCCTGGTTTGACCGAAACGAATGTCCAAATACTTATGTTTTTCCTGGGTCTATTTTATAGTGCACAAGCAATCGTATTTGCCGTCGGCAGAGAGTTGAGCCCTGGGGAAGCAGCGGGTACAGCGATGGCGTTTACGAATATGATTGTCATGCTCGGTGGTATGTTATTGCAGCCTTTAGTAGGACATTTATTGGATTTCAGCTATTCCTTACGAGGTGGCGCGTCAATCTCTTCAGCTTTGGTTGTTGAAAATGTTAATCGGTTATACAACATGACTGATTACCGCATAGCACTTGCTTTTATACCGATCAGTATGTTAATTGCCGCTTTATTAACCTTCTTTTTAAGGGAAACTCACGCTCATGCACCTAAATAATATCGTTTCAAGAAAACAATTGCTTTATGGCATGTTTATCTGCTTTGTTGGAGCTGTTTTTTATTGCTATGAGTTTATCTTACGCATTATTCCTGGTGTTTTACAGACTGAGTTAAGCATCGCTTTCGGGCATATTTCTGCGACTACTTTTGGTCAGATATCTGCCTTATATTATTTTGCATACTCTCCAATGCAAATGCCTGTAGGCATGCTTATGGACCGATTTGGTCCTAGACGACTTCTCACTTTTGCCTGCATCTGTTGTACTGTGGGTTCCTGGATGTTTTCCCTGACTTCGTCCATGTTTTTGGTAGGGGCAGGGCGTTTCTTAGTGGGCTTTGGTTCGTCTTTTGCGTTTGTGGGAGTATTGTCTCTTGCCCTACATTGGTTGCCCAGACGTTATTTTTCTTTAGTTGCCGGACTGATGACTACTTTAGGCATGTTAGGTCTTGTTTATGGTGAAGTGAAGATTACCGAATGGTCTCAAAGCATGGGTTGGGAACAGGTATTATTACTGATCGCAATTGTAGGTGCCGGATTGAGTGTATTCATATTCATTGTAGTGCGTGATGGACCTGAAGGACATCATCCTAATAAGCATCCTTTGCCAGAGTTTTTTCAAAATGTGCTGAAAGTCTTAATGGCTCCTGAGGTTTGGGTCATCGGTTTTGTCGGCGCCTGTTTGTATACTTCTTTGTCTGTATTCGGGGAGCTGTGGGGGAAAACTTATTTAGAACAAGCACATGGTTTGACGAAAGTTGAGGCCGCGAAAACTGTCTCCGCAGTTTTTTTAGGTTGGGCAGTTGGTGCTCCTATAGCAGGCTATCTCTCTGATCGTTCAGGCAGACGTTTGTTGCCTTTGGTTTTAGGTGCAATTTTAGCCTTGATTTGTATTAGCATTGTATTGTACTGGCCGGGTCTATCCTATGTCAGTTTGAATGTTTTATTGTTTTTGTATGGCGTATTTAGTGCCACAGAAATTATTGTATTTATCATGGCTAAAGAATGCAGTGGTGCTTTATTATCCGGCACGGTATTTGCCGCAACAAATATGATAGTAACGCTTGGTGGGGTAATTTTCCAACCCTTGGTTGGTAAATTACTGGATACTTTTGGTGACAGTGGCATTGTGGAAGGAGAACATATTTATACGGTAGTTGATTATCAGGTTGCTTTATCTATATTGCCTCTTTCATTATTGCTCGTTACTATTCTTGCTTTCTTTATCAAAGATCATAAAGATCATCCAATTCAATAAATTGTACCTTTGTATCTCCGTCATCCCTAGTTGCACTCGGGATGACGATAATAGGTTCAGAGTTGCATTTCTCGGCTACATATCAATTAAATATAGCGATTAATTCTTTTACCGGTCGGCGTAATGAGCCCTGGCAATTAATAAAACGTGCTACGGGAAAACTCTTGATTTCTGCTTTCCTATAGTGGTATCGAGTAAATTCGGTGTCGTGATTGGACAAAATAACTGGTATACCTTTTGCTGCTGTTTCCTTAGCCAACTCAGTTAGTTCTATTTGATCTTCTGTGGTAAAGAGTTTTTTAGTGTAGGGTAAATGGTGTGATTTCTCTGAGAGTAGTACGTAAGGCGGATCGCAATAAATGACATCACCTCGCTCTGCATATTCAAATGTTTTTCTAAAGTCATTATGGATGAATTCGGCGTGTTGGCTTTTATGGTGAAAAAGCTGCATTTCCTTGTGCGGGAAATAAGGTTTACTGTACAGCCCAAATGGTACATTATAAAACCCTTTGGAATTATATCGACATAATCCATTATAACCATGCCGGTTTAGGTAAAGAAAAAGTGCGGATTTTTTTGGTGAATGAGCTGAGTCATTAAAATCAGCTCTGATTTGATAATATTTTTCTTTCTGATTGAATTCAGGTCTGAAATAGCTTTCGCAGAACTGAATAAAAGCATCTCCTTGTTGTTGCAAGGTGGTATAAAGATGAATTAAATCAGGATTACTTTCTGCCAACAGATAGGACGAATAATTCGCATTCATAAAAACAACGCCTGAACCAGCAAAGGGCTCAATTAAACGTTTACCCTGAGGAAGAAAGGGAATAATCTTTTCCAGGCAGTTGTATTTACTACCTGCCCATTTAAGAAAAGGTCTTATTTTCACCATAGGTTTTACCACGATTTATTCAGAAAGAAGTATTGCTTATTTTTAAGAAAAAAAACAGAATTTTTTTTTGTTGAACGATTAGGATCTGTTTCCATAATTGCTGATCTCTATTCCCAAATTATGGGAAATAAAGGGTGATCCATGGGGGCACCTGCTGGAAGTTGTTCGACCAAACCTGGGAAATCAGGCGAGGTAACCCATTTTCTAGGGGCATGAGTTATATCATCACCAAGAAAACGAACCGAAAACACTCTTCTTCGTTGATTATAATTCACTCCGTTTGCAGAATGAAGCGTCAGCATATGAAAGCAAACCACATCACCAGGGCTTATTGTCCAACCGATAATAGGATAATCTTCAGGTTTTGCATCAATATCAGGCAGCTCAGCGAGGCTTCCCTCAGGAAACCATTTTGCTTGATTATCCATAAAAGAACGAGGCATAAGCCAAGGTCCTACATGAGAACCCGCAACGAACTCTAAAGTGGAATTCCGTGGCACGGGATCAACAGGTATCCATAAACTGCAATTTTGTCTTCCTTCAATGTTGTAATAAGGCTGATCTTGGTGCCAGGGAGTTCTTTGTCGAGTACCTGGTTCTTTGACTAAAAGATGGTCATGATAAAGTCGAGTTTTTTTACTCCCCATGAGTTTCTTCGCAATAAGACTAATCGGTGATGCAAAAATAAATTGTTGGTAATGAGGATTGGTTTGCCAGGTGCAAAAATCCTCAATAAATAGTCCTGGATCATCACTGTTACTTGCAATTTTAACCCTAGGACTAGGTGATTTTAGGTTGAGTTCAATGCCTTCGCGAAGTAATTCTATTTCTTCAGCACTTAAAATTTGGCGAATACAAACGGCCCCGTCCTTTTTATAAGCATCAATCTGATCCTGAGTAATAGCCGCCTCAACACGCTGGATAATTTGTTGAGAAATGGAATGATTTTTCATGGGTAATCAGAAAAAATGTGCTACTTCCATTGATAATACTAAACTTTAAGAAAAAGAACTATTTCTTGATGAGTTTACTGGTGAGGGGGCAAACTTCCTAACCTAGACAGGTTTCTTTCAACAAAGCTGCAAAAAATAAAATGAAGACAAATACTTAATTTAAATAATTCATGAGCGTAATGCAAAGTTGTGATATTTTACAGCTTTGCTAAAAAAAGGATTTGTAAGTGCATGAGTTGAGATTAAGTTCTAGTGAGCGAAAAATTATTTTCCTTGCTTCTTTGGGTGGTGCTTTGGAATTTTATGATTTTGTCATTTACGTTATTTTTGCACCGATAATCAGCCAAGTTTTTTTCCCAGAAACGGACCCATTGGCTTCTCTGATGAGTGTGTATGCCGTTTTTGCAATTGGTTATTTAATCCGTCCCCTAGGCGGAATTGCCTTTAGCCATTTTGGAGACAAATACGGCCGTAAGAAAACTTTTATTTTCTCAGTTATCCTGATGGCTGTTCCAACGGTCCTTATTGGCTTTTTACCCACATATCAGCACATAGGAATACTTTCGAGTATTCTTTTGATTTTTTTGCGTTTATTGCAAGGATTATCAATTGGAGGTGAAATTCCTGGGGCATTAACTTTTGCTTGTGAACATGTGAATCCTCGTTCTCGAGCACTGGCTTGCGGTGTGATTTTTTCTTTTCTTAATTTAGGTATTTTTCTAGGGGCTTTGATTAGTTTAATCCTCACGAATCAACTTTCAAATGCTCAATTGCTAAACTTCGGTTGGCGCATCCCCTTTATATTGGGTGGACTGCTTGGCCTATTCAGTTTCTACATTCGTAAACGGTTGGCCGAAAGTCCCTTATTCCTCGCATTTAAGAATTCAACCGAGAATAGGCGAATTCCTTTTATTGAAGCAATTACCTTATACTGGCGAAAGATTTTACAAGGTATCGGTTTAACCTGCTTGGGTTCCGTGATGATTAATTTATTGTTCTTATATATGCCCACATATCTTTCAACGATCCTTGCTTATCAGAAACAGCAAGCGACCTTATTCAATACGATTAATCTGGGTTTCTTTTCTTTATTACTGGTATTTTTTTGCTGGTATAGTGCTCGAGTGGGGCGTAAGTTAGTTCTTTTAGTTGGTGCGATTGGTTTTATTTTATTAAGTCATCTCTTATTTATTATTTTAGCCAGGCAAACTACAGTATCACTGTCTATTGCTTTAGCCATTTTTGCTATTTTGAGTAGTTTATTATGGTTTATCCCAGCTTGCTGGTTGAATTATTCCCGGTCTCTATTCGATATACCGGGATTGCTATTTCTTATAATCTTGCATTTGCTTTTTTCGGAGGTTTAACCCCTTTTATTGCTACTTATTTAATCGAAAAATTGAACACGAATCTTGCCCCCAGCTTTTATCTAATGGTGAGTGCAATTCTGTGTTGTATCGCCCTACTAACTATTAAAAAACTTGATGCAGAAACGGAGGTATCATTGTGAATTTGGCAGTAAAAGCTTTTCTTTTTTTCAGTTTATTTTGTTTGTTGTCTTTAGCAAATGCAATGAGGCCTTTTATTATTGATACGGATGTGGGGGTGGATGATGAATTGGCAATCCTTTATTTGTTAGCACAAAAAGACATCGATATTAAGGCGATAACCATAGTGGGTACTGGCGAGTCTCATTGTGCTTCAGGATTAAGCAATGTCGCTGGATTGCTGGCCTTAATGCATCATGAAAAAATTCCACTAGCCTGTGGGCGTAATAACCCAATGACTGGAACGCATCAATTTCCTGATTGGTTACGGAAACTTGCTGATAATTTAGTAGGTGCTGCAGAGTTACTGCCGAAAGTTAAGGTGGTGCCAACCCAGAATGCAATACAATTGTTGGAATCTACTTTAAAAAACGCAAAAGAGCCTGTTGAGATTTTAGCAATTGGTCCGTTAACCAATCTGGGTGAGCTTGTGGCCAAAATCCCAGAAATAAAAAATAAAATTAAAATGATTTATATTATGGGGGGAGCAGTGGATAGCCCAGGGAATTTGGTGGAAGTGGATCACTCAATTAAAAATACCACTGCAGAATGGAATATTTATATTGATCCTTATGCTGCAGATAAAGTATTTCGGTCAGGCATCCCTATTACCCTGGTTGGCCTGGATGTGACGAATCAGGTTCCGGTAACAACGGCTTTTTATGAAAAATTGAAACAAAACCAAACGAATCTGGCCAATCATTTTTTCTATGAACTTTTTCATCGTAATGAGGCGGAAATCTTTGAGCATAAGTGGTATTTTTGGGATGTACTTTCTGCAGTAGTAGCCTATGATAATTCAATTGTTAAATCCCATTATAAAAAATTGCGGGTGGTATTAAATCCAGAGGAGCGCTCGGGGACTACAGTAGTGGATAAAAAGGGTAATACGGTGCGAGTCTGTACTTCAATCAATAAAGAACACTTTGAAGATATTTTAATGGAGACATTAAAGAAGAAAATGTCCTAATGTGGTGTCGCAGGGTAACTCCGTCATTCAGGGCATAGCAAGGATCTCCATGCCCTGACACAGAGTCACGAGAGGAGATCTCTCGTGACCTCGGAATCCAGGGCTTGCTACGCTTTACCCTGGTTACAAAACATTTCTTAATGAGGAACAGAACGTTCTTCTTCAAAAAACTCTACTTTACCTGTCTTGATATCATGTAATCCAGCTACAATTCCAATTTGTTTTTTACTAATTAAATCGTTAATTATTGGACTTCTATTTTGTATTTCCCTAACGATTCTTAACGCATTGGCTTTAGCGATTGCATCGATTAATTTGGGATCAGCACAATTTTTTGTTTTTTGTTCTTCCATACTTTCGTTCACAACGGGCTTAATTTTGTCTAAAACATCAGTGAGATGTCCTAGTTGTACTCCACTACATGCGCCAGCCACCGCGCCACATGAAGTGTGCGCCAAGACTACAATGAGGCGAGAACCCGTTACTTTAGTTGCAAACTCCATACTGCCAAGAATATCGTCATTGAGTACGTTTCCAGCAACGCGTAAAGTAAATAAATCAGCCAATCCTTGATCAAAAAATAATTCAGGAACACTGCGTGAATCCATGCAATTGAGCACTACTGCAAATGGGTATTGACCATAGGAGGATTGATGTGCTTGCTTTAAATAATCTCTGGTTACTTGGGTGTTGGTTAAAAAGCGTTGGTTTCCCTCTTTCAAGCGTTGCAGGGCTTGTTTCGGTGTCATCTGTTGTTGTTTTTCTTGAGATATTGTTTTACCTAAAATAGGCGTTTCTGATGAATTGGCAAAGCTTGTTGAAACACAAATAAAACCCAATATTAAAATTCGTATCAGATACTGCATCGTCATTCTCCATTTTTAATTAGAAACCGTCCTTTTATGGATAATAAACTTAATCGCGCATCGAGTACACGTGTTTGTAAAAATAACTATTCAATACCCCTTGAAATTTAATAAAACGCCTCTATTTTTTGGATATGTCAAATAACAATTAGGAGAAAGTGATGAGTATCGTAAGACGTGATTATTTTCCTGTATACAATGAAATTGGATCCTTATTAGACAATTTTTTCAGAGGGCACCAATCAGACTCTTCAATTGTTGATACCAGTACATGGGCGCCTCCTGTAGATATTAAAGAAGAAAAAGATCGCTTCTTAGTACTTGCAGACATTCCTGGAGTGAATAAAGAGGACATACAAATATCTTTAGAGCATAATATCTTAACCCTTCGTGGAGAGCGTTACTTTGAGAAAACAGAAAACAAAGATGACTATACACGTATGGAGCGTTCTCAAGGTCATTTTTACCGTCGCTTTAGCTTACCGCAAACTGCTGATGACGCAAAAATAAGCGCTAAATACAAACAAGGCGTTTTGGAAATTTCAATTCCTAAAAAGGAAATGGCGGTTGAGAAAAAAATTGATATTACTGTAGAGGAGTAATCAGGCGTAATTTACCGTCATTCCGAGCTACATGAGGGACCTCCATGCTTGTGGCACGGTGGAACTAGGGAGATTCTGGTTGCACTCGGGGTGACGCTAGAATACATATTAAAAACTGGCAGGTTTGTTGGTCATTAGGTAAAAAACAATAATCAAACTAATAAAGGCTGGCCAACCTAAGCAAAACCAATATTTAAAATAACGAAAATAGATCGGAGGTAAAGGCATATTATTTTGTGCCGCCTCCACAGCAAAATCGCGCATCTTAATCTGAAGATATACTACAGGAAACCAACAAAAAGCAGCAATTAAATAACCAATAATTGATCCCATCACCCATAATGAGGTCCATGCATAACCTGCTAAATAGACCATCCAAAACCCGGTAAGCGGTTGAATAAAACCAGAGGTTCCAGTAAAAATCCAATCAGCAAGCACGACATAGCGTGTTGTAGCAGCAATCACTTCGGTTTTTCCTGTTTGATGTCCATACAACATAGTACAGGCAGTTCCTATACCCGTTCCAAAGAGAATAGTCGAGCTGATAACATGAATAAATTTGAGCCAAAAATAGAGCATTATCGATCGGACTCCAGGGCTAAATAAACTAAGATCGCAGCCAAAAGTGGAATATTTTTCGCTAAAGGCGCAAACGGTTCAAACCATAGATTAGGAAGTTTCCAGGTTAATAAAGCACTATAACCTAAAATAATTACCATTTGTACCAGAGTGATTTTTTTTAAGCGATTGCTACTCAATACAGCTAGGCCGATAACTGCATCCAGGATGCAGGCCCCATAAAATAAAATAGGTTGCCAGAACGGGTTCACTCCAATTTGGGCCAAAAGTCCATAGGAAGCCGCTTTGGGGTAGAAAAAAAGGCAACTAATTGCAGTAAATAACCAAATAAACGCAATACTCAACCTTAATAATGGTTTAAGAAAATAAAGTCGTGCATGCCAACGATCTTGAATAGAACTAGGATGACGATACATTCCCTCAGGGAATTCTTGAGGAGTAAAACCAATTTTATCTTGAAATGTTTGGGCCTCTTCAGGGCTTGTGATGCTGTTTTGCACAAGTAGCTTATAAGAGTTAGTATTTAAAATGGAATAGGGGATTAAATCGCCAATAAACGATGCAAGCTGGATAAGTTTTTCAGGGACAAAAAGCAATTTTGATGTTGCAAAACCTAGCCATGCACGCAGGTGATACAGGATATTACTTAAGCTAATCCGTTTGGCGCTTACCGCGTGTAATAGCAAATTTGGACCTGCAGGGAGTTCTACGAGTTTGATGGTGGCTTTAGATAAGTCTTCAACATGAATGGGTTGAAACTCCTGCCTTCCTTGCCCGGGTACAGGGGTAATCCAAGGTAATCCGCAAAGACCACGAAATAAAGAGGAACCGCCATAAGAACCACGTCCATACACTAGGGATGGGCGTAGAATAATTGATGGAATAGGAAGGGAAAGTAAATAGTCATCAGCTGCTTTTTTACTTTGAGCATAGGCGACATCAGATGTCTCAATGCCAAGAGCTGAGATTTGAATAATCTTTTTGACCCCGACCTGGACGCATGCATCAAATAAGATTTTCGGTGTCTCATAATGAATTGACCATATTATTTTGTTATTAGGATGGTAGAGAATTCCTACACAATTAATCACGAGATCAATTTGCTGCAAACGTTCGACCCAGAGACTGATGGATTGATCATGGATAAAATCACAAGCTATAACCCGTGCCGTGGGAAACAATTTTTGGGTGAACGCCACATCGCGTACACAACAAGTGACCGCATGCCCAGACGCAATCAGATCCGTTACAATGTGAGAGGCAATAAAACCTGATGCACCAGTAACCAATACATTCATTGTAGCCCCTTAATCATTTATTCAATGAGCTAATCATAATTTATTTGAGGTTTTATTGCAGCTGGAGCATGATTGGACGGGTAAGAAAATTTCCCTTCTGCCCATGGGGTAGAAGTGCCCTAGGGCGGATGAGCGATGCCCTCACCCCATGTGCAACCGGAATGATGGGTAACACTTTAAACCGGGATGATAGGTAACAGATTAAAATTTTAGGGCCTAGAAATTTTATTCTGTCTCACATCAATCATCCCTAGTTTTAGTTTCGAGAAGAATAAAGAGGCTCTTCCATCATCAATGATTTGCAAGCCGACAAGTTCTCCTCTTAGTAATTCAGAAACATAATATTTTTTACCAAACCATTTTATCTCACCGTTGGTTCTCACTTTCCGCACTTCATAATTACAAGGGTAACTGACTTCTGGGAGTTTATTGGGTAAACTTCTTGATGAAGCGCGATAGATATCTGCAGGTCTTTTTCCATCAAGTGCTTGGTGAGGTCGTTCTTGATTATATTCATTTCTAAATGCATCAAAACAGTGTTGTTGTTCCTCAAAATTTAATTTTGGAGGTGAAGCCACCGCTTCTTTTAAAGTTCTATGCATTCTTTCGTGTCTTCCGTTTTGTTCTGGATGACCTGGTTCAATGCGCTCAGGCATTATCCCGAGTTTTAACCACCAGATTGAAAGTGTTGTTAAGGCACCAATCCCCATTCCAGCGAAAGGTTGTCCATTATCGGTTCTAATTACATCGGGAAGACCATACTCAATAAATGCCTGCCTAAATCCTTCTTTTGTTTCTTTTTGTCGAGGACCAACTAATCCTTTGCATAACAATAAGAAACGACTGTGATTGTCCGTTATCGTCAGTGGATAACAATAGGTGCCACCTACCTTAAATTGTCCTTTAAAGTCAGCACTCCAGGTATGATTTGAATCGTTGCATTCCCTAAATGGTTCTGTACACGCTGATACGCGCCTCCTGTATTTCCTCGGCTTAACTAAACCATGCTTCTTTAAAATATCTCCTATAGTACTTACTGCCGGCCACACTTCTTCGGACTCATTAATTAATAACCAATCTCTTAATTTGTCCGGGCCCCATTTAGGATAACGATATTTCAACTCAATTAATCGTCGTTGCTTCTCATAAGGTGTTCCATTTGGATGGTGATGCCTTGCATGGGATTTTGGTTTCAACGCAGCCTCTCCCTCTGCTTTATAGCGATTTATTAGTTTATAGCCTGTTTTTCGACTCACTCCATAACGCTTACACAACTCGCTAAAACTAAATTCTCCTTTTAACCAATCTCCAATAAATTTTAATTTCTCTATTTCAGCCTTTGTATTCAGCCAATTCATTGGTAACACCTTTTTCTCCTAGAATAGTGTTACCTATCATCCCGGTTTAAAGTGTTACCAGTCTACCCGGTTTGTACCCCACCCCTACCTCTCCCATTTGTGGGAGAGGTGATTTGAGTAATTAAGCAGCTTTGAGCTGAGGATTCAAAGAGACAATGCGAATCCTATGATTATCTGGATCAAGTGCCACGAAAGTATAACCAAAATCCATCATTGTTGGCATTTGGGCAATCTGGATTCCTTGTGTTTTCCAGAGAGAATAAAGCTCATCAATTGCACAATCATCGTGCACTTGCAGTGAAAGCTCATTTCCACCTCCAAAAAGAGTGGCATGGGGTTCAACCGCGTGTTTCGACCATAAGCCAAGACGCATGCCTGCTTTCAATACAAACATGACAAAAGTAGGGGATGATTGAATCGGTTGACTCTTAAGTATCCTCTCATAAAAAGGTGCACTGACTAAAGGATTATCGACGTAAAAAATTACTAAATTGGGATCAAGATGCATAATAAACTCCTTGTGATTTAACGGAGATATGAGTTTAAAAGATAGTGCTGACAGTTTTTGTCAGCAGTGATTGGTTACGATAATGCAAGATATGGATAACCAAAGTGATTGGTGTTTTAATATCGCCAAAGTGCTTTGCCCAATCAGTAAGGCTTTATTGAAAAATCAGAGGTTATCTCGAATCTTTGTGGGAATGACAAAGAGGCTGCTTGTACTTATCGTATCGGCCCAAACAATTTTTCAATAATAAGTATAAAGATAGGAATATTTATAAGGAAGTTTGATCATGAATAAGTTTTACGTAGATCCTGATATTGCACAAGCCTCTACCTTACCTGCGCACTTTTATACGTCGCTAGAATGTTTCGAACAAGCAAAAGAAAAAATATTTTCCAGGACTTGGCAGTTTTGTTGCAGCACTGAAAGTTTGCGCTTAGAGGGACAGCTGGTACCTTTTACCTTATTGCCTGGATTGTTGGATGAGCCTTTGTTATTGGTACATGATGAACAAGACCGGTTCCGTTGTCTGAGTAATGTATGTACCCATAGAGGTAATATCTTGATTGAGGCGCCTTGTTCTGCCGAGAAAATTAAATGCTCCTATCATGGCCGCAGGTTTAACCTTAGTGGAGACCTTTTGCATATGCCTGAGTTTGAGAAAACCTGCAACTTTCCAACTCAAAAGGACAACTTGCCGCAAATCCCATTGGATTGTCTTGAGCCCTTTCTCTTTGCTTCGTTGGCGCCGCAAATGTCGTTTAGGGAGGTTTTTGCAGAGATTAAAGAACGTCTTTTTTGGTTACCCATGGAAAAAATGCGTCTTGATAGCAATCGTTCCCGTGATTATTTAGTTAAAGCGCATTGGGCATTGTATTGCGAAAATTATCTTGAAGCTTTACATATCCCCTTTGTCCATCATTCATTAAGAAAAGTGATTGATTGTACTACTTATACCACAGAGCTTTATCGTTATTGCAATTTGCAATTGGCCCTAGCCAGTCACGGTGAAGAACGTTTTGATTTGCCTAAAGATTCCCCTGATTACGGGAAACAAGTAGCGGCTTATTATTATTGGATTTTCCCAAATACAATGCTTAACTTCTATCCATGGGGATGCTCTGTAAATGTAGTAAAGCCCTTAGGACCTGAATTAACTAAAGTGTCATTCTTAACCTACGTTCTTGATGAGTCCAAGTTAGGTAAAGGAGCTGGGGGTGATTTGGATAAAGTGGAACGTGAAGATGAAGCAGTCGTCGAGTCGGTGCAACGGGGAATCCGTTCGCGTTTTTACGAGTCCGGTCGATTTTCACCCACAAAAGAACAAGGAACCCACCATTTTCAACGTTTGCTTTGTGAGTTTCTTAATGATTAATCAATAAAATCATTAAGAGTAAATGTTTCGCAGGACGTAAAGCGAATTAATGCTAGCTTGAGAACCTTCTCTTTTTCTAGATTCAAGGATTGAATGATGCATGATTTAACCTCCGAACCGTCGCTCCAGCGAAAGCTCAATGCGCGTGTATTGGGAATGATCACCTTGGGTGGTTCTATTGGAACGGGTATTTTCTTAGCGAGTGGCAATGCTTTATCCTTGGCTGGGCCTGGTGGTACCTTGCTTGCCTATTTGATTATGGGTGTTATGGTCTATTTTTTGATGACCAGCCTTGGTGAAATGGCAGCATTTATACCTACTAGTGGGGCATTTTATGTGTATGCAGCCCGTTTTTTTGATCCTTCTTTAGGGTATGCACTGGGATGGAATTATTGGTATAGCTGCGCTATTTACATTGCATCAGAAATTTCTGCCTCTGCATTAATCATGCATTTTTGGTTTCCTGAGAGTTCATCTTTGCTTTGGTGTTCTATTTTTCTCTTATTGATTATGGGATTTAATGCAATCTCAACTAAAGCATTCGGCGAGATGGAGTATTGGCTTTCATTGATTAAAATTTCTGTGGTTATTTTGTTCATTATAACTGGATTTTTCTTGGTTTTTGGTTTTACAGAGTATCAAGCAGGTGGTTTCCAAAATTGGCGCATTGGTGATGCCCCATTTCATAGCGGATGGATTGGTATTCTTGGTGCTTTTGTCGCAGCGGGCTTTTCTTTTCAAGGAACGGAACTTATCGGGGTAGCTGCAGGGGAGAGTGTACATCCTGATAAAACGATTCCCAAAGCTATAAAAATGGTCTTTTGGCGGATATTAATTTTCTTTGTTTTATCACTTTTTGTTATTAGTCTTTTAATTCCCTACACCTCATCACAGTTGAGCAGTTCTGATGTGGTAATGAGCCCTTTTACCCTAGTGTTCCAACAATACAATAAAGCGTTTGCAGCAATGATTATGAATGCAGTGATTCTTATTGCCATTATATCGACCGCTAATTCAAGTATGTATGTCGGTAGTCGAATGCTTTGGTATTTAGCTAAGGAGGGACATGTTCCCCGAATTTTTTCTGTGGTCAACCAAAGAGGGATACCGGTTTATGCTTTAGCCTTAACCAGTGCGGTTGCCATGTTGGCTTTTTTATCCTCTATATTTGGCAACGGGACGGTTTATTTTTGGTTACTCAATGCAACAAGCCTTTCCGGTTTTATTGCCTGGATGGGAATAGCACTAAGTCATTATCGCTTTCGCAAAGCCTATTTGCATCAAGGAAAAGATCTCGCCAAGCTGCCTTATTTGGCCAAGGGGTATCCTTTTGGACCCTTGTTTGCTTTTGGCGTATGCCTCATCGTGATTGGCGGGCAGAATTATACTGCCTTGATGGCGACCCCCATTGATTGGTATGGCTTGTTGATTTCGTACATCGGAGTACCCCTTTTTCTTATGATCTGGTTAGGCCATAAGTGGATGAAAAAAACAAAAATCATCCCTTTGCATGAGTGTCAGTTTCACAGTGAGTAAACAGGAAAAATGGTCATTCTCGGCGCTACAAGTGATTGACGTAGGTTGGCAACAGCTTTCTCAATGAACACATACGTTTACGGAAATTGAAAGAGGAGTTATTTAAAGCTTACTATAATAATAATTTATTTCATGGAAGAATTCTTATGGCAAATAAAGTACCAAACATTGTTATTGTAGGTGGTGGTGCAGGAGGTATGGAATTAGCTGCTTTATTGGGGAATAAATTCGGAAAAGCAGGTAAAGCGTCCATTACTTTAGTAGATTGCTCACCCACTCATATTTGGAAACCGTTATTGCATGAAGTTGCCGCAGGTAGCTTGTTTACCAATGAAAACGAAATTGATTATCTTGCTTATGCAGCGACTCATCATTTTCATTTTGTTTTAGGAGCTCTTGAAGGTCTAAATCGAAGCAAAAAAGAGATTTATTTGTCCCCTTTTTTCAGTCACGAGCAAGAAGTTTTGCCTAAACGAGCCGTTTCATACGATATTTTATTTATTGCGGTGGGAAGTGTCGCGAATGATTTCAATATTCCTGGGGTTCGCGAGCATTGTTTGTTTTTAGATAACATAGACCAGGCAGCCTATTTTCATCGCGAATTATTAAACCGTTTCATGCGTCTTTCCCAGCAGCCACAGCAAGGTCCATTTCATCTCGTGGTGGTGGGAGGTGGTGCTACTGGAATTGAACTCATCGCAGAATTAAATAACACAATCCATGAAATTATAAATTATGGCATCGGTATTCAGCCTGACGTTGTTTCGTTTACCCTGATTGAAGCGGCAAGCAGATTATTGACCGCACTTCCAGAAGAACTCTCAGAAAAAGTATCTGCGGAATTAACGCGCATGGGAGTAAAA
This sequence comes from Legionella sp. 227, assembly GCF_043161935.1. Taxonomy (NCBI): domain Bacteria; kingdom Pseudomonadati; phylum Pseudomonadota; class Gammaproteobacteria; order Legionellales; family Legionellaceae; genus Legionella; species Legionella sp. 227. Next base: position 2,202,669 of record NZ_CP171154.1, read on the forward strand.
ATTTGTGTCAACGAGCAAGTTGATAAAGTGACCGAACGTGGTTTGCATACTAAGTCAACCCAATTTATTCCGGCCGATCTGGTGGTTTGGACTGCTGGTATTAAAGCCCCAGATTTTTTGCAGCACATGGATGGCTTGGAGGTGAATCATATGAGTCAGCTTGTAGTGAAGCAAACCTTACAAACAACCCTTGATGATTCTATTTTTGTTCTGGGTGATTGTGCGAGCTGCCCACAAACCCATTTAGATAAAACGGTTCCTCCTCGTGCGCAAGCAGCCCATCAACAAGCATTGTTTTTATATAAAAATTTGGATAAATATTTAGAAGGGAAGCCTTTACCTGTTTATCATTATCGTGATCATGGTTCTTTAGTGACTTTAAGTCATCATGTCATTGGTAATTTAATGGGTAAAATTACCAATCGATTCATGATAGAAGGCAAGTTAGCCCGTTTATTTTATTTATCTTTATATAAGCAACATCAAATGGCATTATATGGTGGGTGGCGAGTTTTCTTGCTGACCTTGTCCAATATTTTAAGTCGCAGAGTGAAGCCGCGACTCAAGTTGCACTAATGAGACCCGAGGAACTTCTAAAACCCAACCTTTAGAAGTTCCTAAGGCATCAATTCAAAAAATAATAACGCAGGAAGCAACAATGTGGGACCAGAATAAAAAAGAATATTTAAAGCGTCTGTCCAAGATTAAATCTTATCTTAAAGACAACAAATTTGTTGAGGCGCACGATTTAGTCTCCGTGCTTTCTTTGCTCATACGCTCAGGAGACCGAGTATGCATTGAAGGCGATAACCAAAAACAAGCGAGTTTTTTGGCTACGGCAATGGCTCAGCTAAATCCTGCAGAAGTCAATCACTTGCATATGATCCAATCAGCAATTGCCCTGCCAGAACACCTTGATGTCTTTGAAAAAGGAATCGCCAATCGAATTGATTTTTCTTATTCTGGTCCGCAATCCGTGCGACTTGCTAAAATGGTGTACGATAAAAAAATTGAGATAGGTAATATTCATACCTACAATGAACTCTTTGGGCGATTAGTTGCAGATTTGACACCTAATGTGTGTTTATTAATGGCTGATAAGGCAGACAGACAGGGGAATTTATTTACAGGAGCGAATACAGAGGAAACACCAGCGCTTATAGAGGCGACTAATTTTAAAAACGGTGTGGTTGTGGTGCAAGTCAATGAAGTTGTTGAGCACCTACCCCGGGTTGATATCCCTGGAGATTGGGTTGATGTGATTGTTCAAGGTCCGCAAATAGCTTATATCGAACCACTGTTTACCCGTGATCCTGCGCAAATTGATGAAGTCAAAATATTAATGGCGATGATGGTCATCAAAGGGATATATGCACCTTATCAAGTGAATATCTTAAATCATGGCGTAGGATTTAATACCTGTGCTATTGAGTTGCTTTTACCCACCTATGGTGAATCATTGGGCTTAAAGGGAAAAATATGCCAGCACTGGGTGGTTAATCCTTTACCTACTTTGATCCCTGCCATAGAAGCGGGATTTGTGAAAACAATATATCCGTTTGGAGGAGAAGTGGGCATGAACCGCTATGCTGCGGCTCGTCCCGATATTTTTTTCACCGGTAAAGAAGGAGAACTCCGTTCGAATCGCATGTTAGGCCAGTTAGCTGGGCATTATGCGTGTGATGTTTTTATCGGTGCAACCTTGCAGATGGATCTTGAGGGAAATAGTTCTACAGCAGTTGAGGGACGTATAGCAGGTTTTGGTGGCGCCCCTAATATGGGTTGTGATGCTCCTGGTCGACGCCATTCTTCTTATGCTTGGTTGAAGGCAGGGCAAGAACGCAGCCAAGCACTGGGAACTAAAATGCCTCGAGGAAGAAAATTGGTGATTCAAATGGTAGAAACGTTTCAGAGTGCAACACAACCCACCTTTGTGGAAAAATTGGATGCTTGGGCTTTACAAAAATCGATGAATGCTGATTTGCCTGCAGTAATGATTTATGGAGACGATGTAAGTCATGTAGTGACTGAAGAGGGAATTGCTAATCTCCTGATGTGCCAAACTCTTGAGGAGCGCGAACAAGCCATTCGCGGTATTGCCGGATATACTGAAGTGGGAGTAATGCGCGATCGGATGAAGGTTGAAGAGTTACGACATCGAGGAGTAATAATACGCCCGGAAGATTTGGGAATTAAAGTTTCCGATGCAACTCGAGATTTATTGGCGGCCAAATCAATTCGTGATCTGGTTGTGTGCTCTAAGGGTTTATATGAACCGCCTGTAAAATTTAGAAATTGGTAGGGCAAAAATATGGAACAGATGGAATTTCGTTTTACACTTTCTGGTGCACGTCTTCAAGGTAAAAAAACAGTTTGTGGCGTGGTTGGCTCCGGTAATCTAGAAGTTATTATTGAAACCAATACGACTCCAGAAACAATTTTTACTATCCAGACGGCAATTGAACATTATAAACCCGTTTGGAAAATGGTTATTGGGGATTTTGTGAATCAACACCAGCCTGTTGGTTTGCAATTTACCATCAATGATAATGGAGCAACTCCAGCCGTTGTTTTATTACGTTTAGGGCAAGCGTTGGAAGAGTTTCAAGGCAATTACAAAATAGGAACAAATTATGAAGAGCTTGATGCTCGAGAACGAATCCAGGTTCTATTTGATGAAGACTCGTTCACGGAGTGGCTTGCCGATGAAAAGCTATACAGTCCCTACTTGGCGGCTTTAAATTTACCGGGTGAATCAGACGATGGCCTTGTCATAGGTTCTGCTCTGCTACAAAAAAATAAAGTGCTTGTTGCTGCGCAACAAAAAGATTTTATGGGCGGTGCCGTGGGCGAAATTCATGGGGCGAAGCTTACTGGTTTATTCAAGGCTGCCATTGCAACTCAGACTAAGGCGGTGATCCTTCTTATTGATAGTGGTGGTGTACGTTTGCACGAAGCCAATGCTGGCGAAATTGCAATTTCGGAAACAATTCGCTCTATTTTTGAGGCAAGACTTCATGGAATAACCACTATAGGGGTTATTTGTGGTAGAAACGGTGCTTTTGGCGGCATGGGAATTATTTCTGCTTGTCTGGATTATCTCATCATTAATGAAATCGGGCGTATTGGCGTATCTGGCCCCGAGGTGATTCAAGCGGTAGCAGGTGCCAATGCTTTTAATTCACAGGATAGAGCTTTGGTTTGGCGTGTATATGGCGGAAAAACCCGCTATTTACAGGATATTGCTCAAAGCTATGTAGGTTCAAATGTTGCAGCGGTACGTGCTCAATTGCTTGCTGCTCTTGAGAAGAATGTGCCGCTGGATCTTAACTCTGTGAAACAAAAACAGGCTTTGTTAAAAAAACGCTTTCTAGAAACGCAAGGATATCAAGAGGAGGGGGCTTATCTCAGCCACGTTGCGCCAAAGTATGCTGCAACGCTTTTTGATATGGACGAGCAAACCTTTTTACAGGCAGCAAGAGATATAAAATCGTAGTCGGATGACTTGTCGCCCGGGTGTTTGGTAGCCCCGATTAGCGACAAGGGTATTAAGTTGGCGATAATACACAAGGAATAAGAAATGATCGCATTAAAGGGCCTTCTCAAACAGATATTTTCTCAGGATATTAAGTTGACAGAAAACCAATCCGTTATTTATGGGCATGCGACGTTGAAGAATCAGCCGCTTCACATTCTTGGAGTCAAGGAATCAACATTTTTGGGTGCAGAGCAAGCCTTGATTATGGCTCAGCATGTCATTGATATTCTTGAGCGTCAATCAAAAGATCCTGTTTTGCTTTTAGTTGATGTTGCTGGACAGCAGTTAACCATGCGCGATGAATGGCTGGGGATGCAACAATATTTTGGTCATTTACTTGAATGTTTGGAGTGTCTACGCCAACAAGGGAATGCGTTGATATCTCTGGTTTATAACCAAGCATTAGGAGGAGCTTTTATTGCTTATGGTTTGACTGCAGATACCATTTTAGCCTTGCCGGATGCAGCCTTAGCGGTGATGTGGTTGGAAGGCATTGCAAAAGTAACCAAAATAGAATTAGATACTCTCAAGGAACTTAGTAAAACATTCCCAGTTTTCGCCCCAGGAGTGCAAAATTTTTATGAATTGGGTGGGATACATGAGATAGTAAATCCATCTGAATTGGCTGAAAAAATTAATTTAGCGATCCAAAAAAATAATACAAAGGACGAGCGGGCACTCTTGGGTAGTGAGCGAGGGGGCAGAAAGCTTGCTTTCTCGATTATCAATAAGGTAGCCAATCACTTATGAATGCACAACGGCATCATTTAATTTATCTTAATCCCCATGCTGATTTTGTGATTAGGTCATGTCATGAGGATCAGAAAATGATTGCCGAAAAGACTGCTCTTTGGCTTGCACAAGGACTGCCTTGTATTTATGCCAAACAATTTGCCGGTCAAGAAACAATTAATTTAGGCTTAACTCTGTTGCATGATAATCAAAAGCATCGGATTGGTTTGCAAGTCGCTCCATCCTTTGTGCAAACACAAAAGCCGCTTCCTCAACTTATTGAGATGCATGAATTTTTCTCACGGTATTATCAGATTACCGATTTACAGCGTATTACTAATTTATATCCCGTTTCAGATATCGCTGTTTATGGCTCATTTTTATTTCATTATTTATCTGGATACTCTTTTGTTAACCACACTTCAGATCTTGATTTACTTATCTATTATCAAGGATATTCTTGGAGTGATTTACATGAAACAATTCAGGCATTAACCAAAAAATTTAATCGAACGATAGATGGAGAGGTACGTTTTCCTCATTTTGGTGATATTCCAATTAAAGAATTACTCGATTTATCGGCAAAAAAACTGTTGTGTAAGAGTAAAGACCAAGTTGCGTTATTATCAAGAACTGAACTTTATGAATACTACACCATGCTGTGAAAGAGCACTCGCCAAAATGGCGGTTAGAGCACTTTATTTTGAAGTGAAAGCATACCCAAAACCAGGATTAGTCAGTTTTGTGGATGCCGGTGCCCATCACGATATGAACGGCGATACGTTTTATCGCAGTCTTTTTACCTTGCGTCATTATTTTTATCACATCACAAAAAAGGGATTAGTCACCCGTTCTTTTGAAGAATTAAAACACATTGCGATTGAGGCGGAAGAGCGCATGCTAAAAAAAACTTGGGGAGTAAATACACATCGTGGTGCTATTTTTGCTTTGGGTATTGCCTGTGTCTCAGTGATTCGTTTAGCTCAAGAAAAGAAATGTTTTACACCAGCTGATGTGCATCTACAGTTACTGAATGATTGGCCAAAGCATTTACAACATCATGAAGGAAATCCAGAAAGTCATGGGGCCATTGTACGTCGACAATACAAAGTAATTGATGCCAGGCAAATGGCAATACGTGGTTATGATTTAATTTTTCATTTACTTCCCGATTTCATTGCACTTTTTATAGATACTCAATCCCTGGATACCGCTTGCTTATTTGCTTATGTGGCACTTTTACAGAATATGGATGATACAAATATTCTTTATAAAAAAGGAAAACCTGGCTTAGATTATGCAAAATCCAAAATCAGAGAGCTATCAGTTAAAGATAGTTTGCCAGCACAAAGACAGAAGGCTTTGGAAATCCATCGACTTTTTTCCGAGTCTGGGATTAGTCCAGGTGGGGTAGCCGATTTGATTGGTCTTTTATTGTTTCTTGGTCAATTATTTTGCCAACCGCTTAGAAATTATTACCCGCGCCATCAATTAATTGAGTCTAACTTACCTAATTCTTTTAAAGTTTAATAATTTTAGACAAATCAATCTATACTCTAATTAGAGTCTTATAGAACATACAAAGGAGAAAGTACTATGGAACTGGGTCATAATCTACCTCAAGCAGATATAATTCCCATACTTTCTCGCGCGACTATTTTTACGGGTATTGGTCTTATTGAACAAAAAATGCTAGCTGACAAATGTGTTATTGCAAACTATAGGCCTGAAGAAATCGTTATAGAGCAGGGTGAAATAGGTGATATGCTTTATATTATTATTCGAGGCAGCGTGCAAGTTTCCATAAAAACACAATCTATGGGTTGGAAGCGTATTAATACTTTAGGTCCAGGCGATGTGTTCGGGGAAATTGCTATTTTACGCAATATTCGCAGAACAGCGCGCATTAGTACAATAACTGCTTGTCAATTTCTTACGATTAACGCTCGAGATTTTTTAGCCGTTTATCAATACTTTCCTGCGCGAGCCAGAGACAATATTCAATTAGTTGTTGCAAAACGGTTACAAGAAAGTGGGGCACATGTACGTTTATAAGTACATAGTTCATCAGGAAGACATGCGATAAATTTTCCCCTCACTCTAACCTTGTTCCAGCTCCACCATCCCGAGCACTAGCGAGGGATCTCCGCATTCTAGCTACAGTATTATGATGGGAGATCCCTCACTAATGCTCAGGATGAGGAGGGAGAAGAGAAAATTTCTAAATTAATGACAGAGAGTATTGATGTCTGGAAATAAAAATGGAAGCAAATTTTCTTAATATTATTTTGGGATTTATCGAAGGATTTGGCCTTATTATTTCTCCTTGTATTCTACCCATTTTACCTATTTTTTTAGCCAGCTCACTTAGTGGATCCAAAAAAAGACCTATTGGAATCATTGTTGGTTTTACTTTGTTTTTTTCTTTCTTTGTATTTTTTTCACATCAATTGGTCCATTACTTAGATATTGATTTTAATTTAGTGCGTCATATCGGTTATGCCATTTTGCTTCTTTTAGGGGTCACTATGATCTCCAATTATTTAACCGAGCAATTTGGCAAACTAACTCAAGGGTTTACCCGCATAGGCAATTTTTTTTCAGCAGCCAATAAATCGGAAGGAGGTTTTTGGAATGGCCTTTTATTGGGGGGAATTATTGCTATTATTTGGACTCCTTGCGCAGGACCGATTTTGGCTGCAATTATCGTACAAACCGCATTACAAAAAACAACCCTTTTCAGTTTCTTTACTTTAATGGCTTTTGCCCTAGGAGCTGCTATTCCTATGTTTATTATTTCCCTATATGGGAAAAAATTAATAAATACGTTCGACTTTTTGAAAAAACGCGCCACCTTTTTCCGTAAATTTTTAGGTGGGGTGATTATTGCCAGTGTTGTTTATATGATCTACTTTGAAGGAGAGGTTGTTTCTACTTCCGTTACGCCTCAAACAGGAATTAAAACATCGAACTCACTCATTAATGGTTTATGGTTTCCTTATCCGGCACCACCGATACAAGGTATTGATGCTTGGATTAATTCACCTCCATTACGTTTAGTCGATTTGCATGGAAAAGTCGTTTTAATCGATTTCTGGACTTATTCGTGTATTAACTGTTTGCGCACGTTACCCTATATTAAAGACTGGTATACTCGCTATCATGATAAAGGATTAGTTATTATTGGAATTCACACCCCAGAATTTGATTTCGAAAAAAATCTGGATAACGTCAAAGCGGCAGTGAGTCGATATGGGATTTTATATCCTGTAGCACTTGATAGTCAGTTCGTTACCTGGCGCAACTATCAGAATCATTATTGGCCTGCACATTATTTAATTAATAAAAAAGGCGAAGTGGTTTACAGACGTTTCGGTGAAGGTGATTACGATGTTATGGAGAACAATATTCGCTTTTTATTGGGGATTAAGGACTTAAGCACCTTAAAATCTTTGCAAAACGCCTCTTTCACTCTCACCCAAACACCAGAAACCTATTTAGGATATGCGAAGGCTGACTCTAATTACAGTCCAGAACTTATTAACGATAAGACGGCTCAATATCATTTTGCTGATAAATTATCGACTAATGCATGGGGCTTAGAGGGATTATGGCAAGTCAATGCAGAGTATCTTCTCGCAGAAGACGTCAATTCAGCGATTAAAATACAATTTAATGCACGCAAAGTCTATGCCGTTATGGGAAATAGTTCTGCAAAACCTATTAAGGTTAGAGTCATTTTGACTGATGGACAGTCCGGTAAAAAACTTCAAGAAAAAAGTATTATAATCGATAAATACGCCCTATATGAGCTAGTCTCCCAAAAGAAATTCACCAGCGGATATCTACAGATTATTGCGAATGAGCCTGGCCTCAAAGTATACACTTTTACCTTTGGAAGTTGATGTTTGATTTCCACCCCATGAGTTTTCTATGAACACCTTCGTTTTTATCTCTGACAAGACACACGAAAGGCTTGGCCATCAATCAGGGAGGGTTCTTTTTTTTCTTCCTGGAAGAAGGAGGTTGTTTTGAACTTGCTGAGTTCAGGTGTTTTTGCAGGGGCCTCCTGAATTACTTCTACCGCTTTGAGCGTATTAGGTTTGAATTCCGGGTATTGATGTCGGAGCTCCAAAAAAGGTTCAATTTTGAATAGATTTTTAAATAATGCGATTACTTCTGCATCTTTTACTTTTTGTTCTAATAACATTCCTAAATCAATAAAAATTTGACCATTGTGAAAAACAGCAACCCCAGGGTTAATTGCTTCTTCAATTTCTTTTTGTGTATATTCGGAATCAGTCCATCCGTCAATCGCTTTGAGCGAAGCCCCTTTTTTTAATGCGAATGAAAAGCTATGAGTCAATGCATCGCGAAATTGGTTTGCATTTCCCTCCGGAAGCACAACATTTAAATTTTTACCGTAAAACCCTGAATTACTGGAAATTTTAATTCCCCATTTTTTGTGGTAAATGCTGTAGGATCTTAAAAATGAATGGATATTATCCGCTTTAACGAATTCTCTTTTGGGGTTTGGGGGAAAAGGGATACTTATTTCTATTCTTCCCGGGATTTTTGTTAAAAGGCTTGCAAAATTAAATGCACCAATATAAAAAAAATGACAATTTCCCCCTCCTAATACAGGGATATAATTTATAGGGTCGGTCGTATCTTTAGTGATACTTAAGAGGCTTACTTGCAAAAGGGGCCAGCCAGAGTGGTAATTGCGTAATAACCCAGGAATTTTATTTTTCTCCGTTTGGGTCTCGTTATAGATTTTTAAGAGGGGGGTCTGTTCTTCTTCTGAAAAAGAATCAATTGGCATGTTATTTCCTTTTAAACAATGACTATTTCATAAAATAACTATTTATTTTTTGATAATCGAGAGAATCTTTTTTACTTCAGCAACGACTTTTCCTTCTTTGTCGGTTATAGGAACAATAAATTCTGACTCAATTTTTTTCCTTTCGTTCACTTCAAGTCGAATTTTTTCGACCTGTTCTCGGGATAATTCAAATCGTGCATAAATAGTTCCCTTAGCAGGTATTTTATAGCGTATAGAGGCTGATTTATCCCAAACAATGTATCCTTTTCCTAATAAATGCATGAGCATCAACATATAAAATGGATCGGTCATGGAGTAGATAGAACCACCATAATGCGTACCTACATAATTTTTATTCCAAAAGCGCATTTTTAACTGAACAACAATATGAGTACCATCAGGATGAAAGTTTTTTACACTGATCCCAGCGCCCCAAAAAGGTGGCCAAAAGCGCATCATTCTTAATAATGTTGAGAATTTCATTCGATTATCCCAGTAGCATGGTCGCTATTTGCAGATCTTATTTTTCATTTTAAGTCTATTTCAGTCAACAAATATTATATACACTTCGCTTTTCTTAACGGATTAATTAGGTTCCATGATGCATCATTTTATCGCAAGAAAAATTTTTGTTCTCGCTACGCTATTCCCCCTCGTTGCACACAGTGAAAACAACTCCTATCTTCCACCCGTTTTTACTCAGAATAATCGACTAGCAGCAATTCAGGCAACATTCCCAGTCATTGATAAGATGTATCAGAAGTATGCAGAAGAAAATCATGTCCCTGGTTATGCTTACGGGATTATTTTAGACGGTCGTTTGGTCCATACAGGAAGTGGTGGTTACACGAATATTGCAAAACAAATTCCTGCTACCCCTCAATCGATGTTTCGTATTGCATCGATGACTAAAAGTTTCACCGCCATGGCAATTTTAAAACTTCGTGATGAGGGTAAATTAAAGTTAGATGATCCTGCATCTCTTTATATTCCTGAATTAAAGGATCAAAAATTAACTCAAGACGCACCAGAGATTACAATTCGTGATTTATTAACTCATTCTGCAGGATTCCCGGAAGATAATCCCTGGGGGGATAGACATCTGAATAATACTGATGAAGAACTCATCGCTTTGGTGAAGCAAGGAATTTCACTATCCAATGTCCCTGGGACATCATTTGAATACAGTAATTTGGGATTTGCCCTCCTAGGGTTGATTGTTAAAAAGGCATCAGGAGTTCCTTATCAAGAATATATTGCGGCAAATATTTGGCAGCCTCTGAATATGAAACAGGTGGCTTGGGAATTTGCTCAGGTTCCACCCAATCAATTAGCACATGGTTATCAGTGGATGAATGGATATTGGCAGGAAGAGCCCGTCTTACATGATGGTAGTTATGCTTCCATGGGGGGGATGATTGCTTCCATCGAATCGTTTAGCCATTACGTTACGCTGCATCAGGCCGCCTGGCCTGCGCGAGACGATGCAGAAACAGGACCAATAAAACGAAGTTCTATACGTGAAATGCATCAACCTTGGCGATTTTATGCAGTAGATTCAAAAGATGAAGTATATGGCAGAGCATGCCCAACAATAAGTGCTTATGGCTATGGATTAAGATGGTCAAGGGACTGTAATGCTAAGGTAGCAGTGGGACATAGCGGTGGATTACCAGGTTTTGGAAGTAATTGGCTCCTATTGCCCGAATATGGTATGGGCGTGGTTTTATTAACCAACGTGACCTACGCTTCTGCAGAGACCATTAATGTTCAAGTCGTTAATAAGCTTATTAATGAGGCGCATCTTAAACCAAGAGAGTTACCGCCCTCACGAATATTGAATGAGCGACAAAAAGCATTGGTGAAATTACTGCCTACGTGGAAGGATGCAAAAGCCAGTGGCGTATTTGCAGCGAATTTCTTTTTGGATTCATCCATTGCCTCGTTGCAGAATAAAACCCAAGAACTTTTTAAGAAGGCAGGAAAAATTCTAAAGGTTGGTAGGGTAATTCCAGAAAATCAATTACGAGGATATTTTATTCTTAAAGGTGAAAAAGCAAATCTTAAAGTGAGTTTTACTTTATCACCAGAAAATCCTGCATTAATTCAGGATTATCAAATCGAAGAAAAAGTTTAGTCCAGCTTGAAGTTGGTACTGTGTAGCCTGGGCATTGACACTCATTTACGAGAAGGGATGTTTGCCTGTGAACGAGTCTGGAAAAGCAAGGTCGTGCCTAGGCTAAGTAAAGATTAATTCATTCTTTTAATTTGTTGCTTCTTTTGATTGTATTTAATTTTGTTCTTTAGCCTGAATCGCTATGGATCTCGGCTGCGAGATAAAATTTTTCCCGGCAGCAGGGGTTTCGTAAAAGAGTGCCGTAGAAATAAACCTGGGTATGCTTCGCTTCACCCAGGCTAAATCGAATCATGTACTAATCTTAAATGATACTTTGTGCCGATACCGCTTTCTCACAAAGCATGCGCAAAGCGGTTGCGATTTGTTTTAATTCTTTATTGTGTAAATGATATTCCTTACCCAATTGAATCGGATCGGTGAAACTTAACCATACCTGGCCACTGTTGTCTTCTGTGGCCATTATTCGCAATGGTAAATCAAGTGCGACTGCTGCATTTTCTTGCATTAATGGAGTTCCTTTAGCAGGATTGCCGATGATAAGAACCTCAGTTGGAAGTAGTTTTTGATTCACCTTTTGCGCTTCACTACTGTGATCAATATGAGCAAATATTTTTCCACCTTGTTGAGTAATTATATTAACTATACGTTCTATGGTTTTTGAGACAGGATAAGGGCTTTGTAGTGTTTGTGATCCTGAGCCCTCAGGAGCGCCTAGCTTCATGTCAAATGCTGCAGCGATTTTGCGGGCGAGTATATCTAAATCAGTCAAATTTTCTTTGTTGGCCAACAGAGTGACACATAAGAGTTCGTTTGCTGCGGTAAAACGACTTAAGAATGCTGAAAATCCTGGAATATTTCCTTTGATTTCCATTAATCCCGGATGTCCAGGGAATAGCCATCCCGCATTCCCAGGAATGATTGTTTTATTATCCAAGGTAATGCATTGATAAAGAAAATCTCTGTTCTCCTTTTCTTTGACTAAAATAGTACCCGCCAGGCCGATATCCCATAGGCTAATATCCTCCGCAGAGGCAATAACACCGCTGTGTGAAAAAGTAGTTGTCCAAGAGATGTCCGGGACTGCTTCATGCTCGGCATTATAACCTTGAGCCACTTCTATGGGGTCTATATAGCTGGGATTATGCAAAAAATCGCTGTGTTTAAAGGGTAGGGTGTCTTTGTGCAATTCATTATCAATCGACGATTTATTTTTGACAAAAAAAGTTCGTTTTAAACCCACTCGATTAATTTGATTTTTTGTTACATAGTTCTCATAGCTCATGCCACTTATTGTTTCAATAAGAAGACCCAATAAGTAATAATTTGTGGCACTGACTTGCATTTGGGTACCTGAAGGAAAATCTAAGTTTGGATTCTTAAATAATCTAAAAATGTCCTCGGGTTTATAGTCTTTGTGGAACGAAAAATTATCACATTTTGTATAATCGGGTATTCCTGAACTGTGAGTTAATAATTGTCGGATGGTAATTTTTTGCCATGTCTGCGGGAGTGGGGTTAAATAATCCGAAACAGAGTCATCTAACTGCAGTTTTCCTTCTTCGTGTAGCTGCATTATCGCTACTGCGGTATAGGCATGGGTTAATTGCCCTACGTGGAAGAGTGTGCGTGTCGAAACCAAAAGTTTTTTTTCTGTATCAGCAAATCCATAACCGACTACTCGGGTGATATAGGGCGCTTGAACAATTGCCAGCGACATTCCAGGAATATGATTTTCTTCCATGTACTCAATAATCAGGTCATCTACAGATTGTCCTCGATAAAGAGTATGGAAATCGCCACGACCGCTACCAGAATGAATGCTCATTATTATTCCTTATTTTGCTCACGAACAACTATTTTTAGTATAGATGAGTATGGATGGATTGCCTTTGGTGTGAAATGAAATGGAACCAGGGAATCCTGTTGCCAATCCCTTGGTTCCTCTTGTTAATCCGTTTGCATTTCTTGCGTGCAGTGGAGTTCTATAAATGAATCTGCTCCATAGTGAATTGTGTTACGACCGAAATAAGGTGGGACAGCGGTATATGGAACAATAAAACCTTCTTTCATGCTGACATACAGTTGATCACTGCGACTGGCAATTTCTAAAACTAAACGTTCCCCCTTTTTATAGGATGCAGCCACGGGCGTCATACTAAAGCGCAATAACACAGGAATATTAGGTTCAAGAGGAGTTACTATAGAGGTATTAATTGCTAATTCACAGCGAGAACCACTGGTTTGGTCTATGGTACGTGTAGCCGGTCGAAGGTGTCCCATAGATAAAGGATGATAGATTCCCTCACTGTCGATTTTCCCTAATCTGGCGATTACATAGGAGTCAATTTCATTGCAACTGTATTGAAGCTGGAGGGTAATTGGGCCAGCAATTGTTGTTTCTTGCTGAAAAAGTAATTCATACGCCAGTTTTTGTTTTTCGAATTGCTCTATTCCAGGTAATACTTCAATTCCTGGAGGTATAGAGATCCAGGAATCATGTCTTTCATCGGGTATTTGATGTTGTAATACCCTAGGCTCTGACTGCTTGGATTTCTTTTGAAGAAAAAGCTTATATACCTTGGTCTTTGGACTAGGGAAATTTGTAGCTGATTCAAACTGATTTTTCCCTTCAACCCAATATCGTACGGGAGGCAAACTGGCATAACCATTATCAACCCCTTTGACAATATGATCAAAAAAAGCAAGAGCCTCTAATTGCCAGGAATAAACGGGTAACTCATATTCAGCCGGACCAAGAATCATCCATTTTTTATTTGGCGAGGTACCGGCATGTTCAAAAAGGTCATAACAGCCAAATTGATGTAATGCGATATTGCCTAGATTTTGCACGACAACAAAAGGAACATGAATTTGATTTAATTTTTGAAACGGTCCTTGGGCAATTTGAGTCGCTTCTCTTGAATTACTATCCACCATCAGATGAATGTACCAGCGGAGTGCCTCAGGAATTACCTGATTTTTTTTAAATCCACTAGTAATTTTATCTAACTTGGGCTTTATGAGCTTTTTCCATAACCAAGGATAACTTATAGCATAGCTGAGTAAAGCTCTTTTCCATGGCGCCAGGTAACGACGGACTGTAGGCGGATTAAAATTAGCTCCCACCCATAAATTTAAAAAATCAGCATTAGAAACACCCCCATAATGGAAGACATGTCTGTAAAAATCAGTACAAATTTCATTAGCAAAAAAAGCACGTAAGGAAGGCGGGTTAAGTACCGCCACGCTGGCTTGATTCATACCGTAGTATGAAGTGCCAAATAAACAGACATCCCCATTTGACCAAGATTGCTGTGCTGCCCATTCGATACAATGATAATGATCTTGTGTTTCTTGCTCATTTTGCCAAGATTGAAATTCACCTTCAGAACGTCCAATAGCTCTCGCAGTGACAATTACCTGCACATAGCCCCTATCAGTAATTACAGCGGGGGAGCCAATTTCATTATTTCCAGTTGGAAGTCCTGTGGTATGCAAATCGCGATTATAGGCAGAAAATTGGAGAATGACTGGATATCTCCCCAATTTTTTAGGTACATATACATCGGCAGAAATATGTACACCATCGGGCATCGGAATCATGACATCGGCAAAAAGCTTACAACCAAGACCTGATTCAGCAACCCGATGAGGTGTCCATCCTGCTAATTGGTAGGGATTCAAACGTGCGCGAGGTATCAATAAACTGTTTAACCATTTTTTCATTATGTACAACTCTATTTAATTACTTGTTTTTAAAGGAAATATTTTAGCAAAATAAATGATGATTTTTAGATAAATAGATAAAATAATGCAAATAAATTCTTATTTGAAGTGGTGTTGTTTACATTCTGCTGCAGATGAAATATAAAATGGGGTAAATCTTGTTCTAAAGGCTTGAATACGGCATGGATATTAAAATTGATCTATTGAAAAATAACCTTAATGCGATTCCTGAACTTGCCCGCATGTGGCAAGAAGGTCTTGGAAAAATTTGGTTACCTGATGTGCCGCTTGAAGTTGTAGAACAACGTTTTCGTAACCATGCAAACCACGATACGATGCCTCTCACGTTTGTCGCTTTCGATAAAGAAAAACCGATCGGGATGTGTAGTTTACGTGAAAATGATGGAATTCGTCCTGATTTGATGCCCTGGCTAGGTTCTTTAACTGTAGCTCCCGAATATCAAAACCAAGGACTTGGCAAAAGACTTGTGGACGTAACTAAAGAACAAGCCAAAAGAATGGGGTATGAAATACTTTATCTTTTTGCTTTTGATCGCACGATACCCAATTACTACCAATCCTTAGGATGGAAAATCATAGATACAGACCGTTTTAAAGGACATCCTGTTACCGTAATGGAAATTACAATATAAAAAAATCGGATCACTCCAAGGTAATTACCTCACATGCCCTCATGATTTTGCCAGTTTTTTGGATATTCAGTTCAATTTTTTTGCATTTTTAAAAATTATTGTCTAGGATTTATTAGCCTATAAAAATTCTATATAGGTTTATAATTTTAGGGAGAAAATAATGAATCGAAATATATTTCAAGGCAAATGGATGGAAATCAAAGGTGAAATGAAGCAATTTTGGGGAAAACTCACAGACGATGACCTCAAACAAATAGAAGGGAATCAACAAGAAATTTTTGGAAAACTCCAAAAGTATTATGGCTACACAGAAGAACAAGCTAAAAAAGCAGTGCATGATTTCCAAAGAAAAATACATCATTAATTAAAAGGTATTTGTGTTTAATAAAGGGAGTTTAATTATGGAAAACAGAGGAATTGTTAAATCTGGAGAGCTTACAGGTTCCAAGGTTATGAATCCAGCACATGAAAGTCTAGGTGAGATTGCGGAAGTTGTTATCGATAAACAATCCGGAAAAGTAAACTACCTAGTATTAGATTTTGGTGGTTTTCTGGGATTCGGAAATAAATATTTTGCGGTGCCCTGGAATCTTTTTTTGTATGATAATAAAGATGATTGCTTTATTCTCAATGTCGAAAAGCAACATTTGAAAGATGCTCCTGGCTTTGATAAAAATCATTGGCCAAATTTTTCAGCACCTGAATTTAAAACGACAATAACCGGATTTTATACAGGAGGTAAAAAATTATGAATATTTTATCAAGTATATTATTCAGCGGTTTCGTTTTGATTTCTGCAACCTCATTTGCTCATGATGATTCCATGAGTTCAAATCCAAGTGGTTCTTCTAATAGCAATATGAGCTCCAGTTCAAATGCTAATAGTAAGACATCAATGGGATCAAATTGGGTTTGTACAACTAATGCAAGTTCAAGTGAAAAAAGAGCAGATCAAGATGCGGATAAAATAATGTCAGAAAAGGCTGCTTCTGCTGCCAAATCATTTGCTTTTGCACAAAAGCATTGTCGAGACTGCACACAAATCACGTGCAATGTTAAAAAATAATCAAACTACCTGTGTTCCCTGACAAGGAATACAGGTAACTTTCCTTAAAAAATCCTTTTTTTTTAAATAATTAAGTATTATCCATAGTTCACCATGACTCATGAGTGAGTTATTTTTTAATTTAAGTTTGAAGAATTTAATAATTCTTCCTATGCTAAAAGGAGTTTTTAGTAATTCATTTTATGCCAAGGAATGCGAATGAACATTTTAAAAACCCAAGTCTTGAATGGGCCTAATTATTGGTCAAATTTCAGAAAGGAACTCATTGTCATCAAGCTCGATATAGGAAAATATGAGGAGCTTCCTACAAGCCATTTAGCTGGATTCAAAGAGAGGTTGATTCAGGAGTTACCCAGTTTACAGAGTCATCGTTGTTCTTTAGGCATCGAAGGTGGATTTTTAAAACGAATAGAAGAAGGCACTTGGTTAGGTCATGTGATTGAACATGTGGCTTTGGAGTTGCAGTATCTCGCAGGGATGGATTGTGGTTTTGGTAGAACTTATGGAACTAAGGACTATGGAGTCTATCATGTTATCTTTGCCTATCAGATTGAAGAGGCTGGTTTGTATGCAGGAAAGACAGCTGTCGATTTTATACATTCCATAGCTGAAGGCAACAAATATCCTCTTGATGAAGCAATCAATCATTTAAAAGAGATTTTTAAGAAACAGGGTTTGGGCCCAAGCACTCAGGCTCTAGTGGATGAAGCAAAAAAGAGAAATATTCCTTGGAAACGCCATGAGCACAGTTCTTTAATTACTTTAGGATACGGTCGAAATCAAAAAAAAATATGGGCCTCCGTGTCTTCGAAAACAAGTTCAATTGGTGTTGATATCGCTTCTAATAAAGAGCTGACCAAGAGTATTCTTAATTCAAATTTTATTCCAACACCAACAGGATTAATTATTACTTCTGAGGAAGAACTGAAAACTGCGGTGGAACAGTTAGGATTCCCCTTAGTGATTAAGCCACTTAATGCCAATCATGGAAAAGGAGTAACGACGAATATCACTGATCTTAATAAAGCAAGATTTGGTTATGAGCTCGCAAAAAAAATTTCCAATGAATTGATTATAGAGCGTTCCATACCCGGGAATGACTATCGATTTTTAGTCGTTAACTATAAAGTGGTTGCGGTGGCTAAACGTACTCCAGCCCAAATTGTAGGGGATGGAGAACGTACAATTAATCAATTAATTAAGCAGGCAAATGAGGATCCCAACCGAGGTGAATCCCATGAAAAGATACTGACTAAGATCAAAGTAGATGAATCCACTTTCTCTATTTTAAGACACAATAATCTGACCTTGGAGAGTATTTTACCCAAAGGGCATATCTTAAATTTAAAAGAAACGGCAAATTTAAGTTCTGGTGGGACAGCGAAAGACGTCACAGATGCAGTTCATCCTTTTAATATCTCTCTTACAGAACGTGTAGCAAGACTTGTGAATTTGGATATTTGTGGAATTGATGTGATTTCAAAAGACATTAGTTGCCCCCTGAATGAGAACCATGGAGCTATTATTGAGGTAAATGCTGGGCCAGGATTAAGAATGCATCTATCGCCCAATGAAGGTACGCCTCGTAATGTAGCTGAACCAATTTTAAAAATGCTTTATCCAGAAAATTTAACTTCAAGAATTCCAATAGTCGCCGTTACTGGTACTAATGGAAAAACAACTGTGGTTAGGTTGATTGCCCATCTTGCACGTTTTGCAAATCATCATACGGGTTATACAACTACAGAAGGTATTTATATCAATAATAAATTAATTTACAGCGGCGATTGCAGCGGCCCTGCCAGTGCACAAGCTGTTTTGTATGATCCTGAGGTCGATTATGCAGTATTAGAATGTGCTCGGGGTGGTATTCTGCGTTCAGGCTTAGGATTTGATGCATGCGATATTAGTGTGATAACGAATATTACTGGGGATCATCTGGGGTTAAATGATATTCATACGCTTGAGGACATGGCCCAGGTCAAAGCAGTTGTTGCGCGCAGCACCAAAAAAACCGGATATAGCATTTTAAATGCAGATGACTCTCTAACTTATAATTTAAGAAATGATTTAGATTGCAATATTGCTTTGTTTAGTATGTTTGATAGTCCGCGGGTAAGAAAACATTGCAGCTTAGGTGGATTAGCTGCTTTTCTTGATCAAGGGAATATTGTCGTTCAAAGAGGGTCTGAACGAATAGTTCTGGCCGATATAAAATCAATTCCGCTCAGTTTTCAAGGTACTGCAACCAGCATGATCCAAAATATCTTAGCGGCAACATTAGCTGGAGTGATTAGTCATTTCTCCTTAGAGAAAATAAAAGAAGCACTCCAAGTTTTCTATCCCACAGTTGAAAATCTTCCAGGCAGAATGAATCTTTTTCAATTTCCTCATTGCCAAATTATGGTCGATTATGCGCATAACGAAGGTGCATTTTGTGAGCTAAAAAATTATCTTGATTCGATTCATTGTGATAAAAAAATCGGAATTATAGGCGTAGTAGGCGATCGACGTGATGAGGACATAGAAAAGTTGGGCTATCTTGCTGCCTCTATGTTTGATGAAATTGTTATTCGTCATGATAAGGATGGGCGAGGGCGAACTCATCATGAAATGAACCGTCTTCTGGTTTCCGGAATTCTTCGTTCTGATTGTAAACCGTCTATCAATATTATCTCAGATGAGATTGAGGCGATTGAACATATGATGGGGATAGCAGAACCCAATACTTTTATCTTTTGTGCCGTTGAAGATGTATTTGAAACAACTAATTTTCTCAAGAAAAGGGAAAAACAATTGATGATGGTGAATGAGGTTTATAATGACACCCAAAGCTAAGTTATTGATTATCGGTGGTGCCGAGGATAAGGGTCACGATGAACCAATGGATATTTCGGAGCAAAAAAGAGAATTTACTCGCTATGAAATCCTGAGTGAATTATTGCCTCCATCGAATAAGAAAATAGAAGTTATTACAACAGGTTCGGAAATTCAGAATGAAGTAAAAAAAATTTATCAAAAAGTTTTTCATAATATGGGCTACAACAACATAGGATTTCTTCCTATAAAAAAAAGAAGCGAAGCGCGCACTAACGAATATTTAAAAAGAGCAGCAGATGCTGGCGCTATTTTTTTTACAGGAGGAGATCAATTTCGTTTATCAACAATATTAGGGGGCACTCCTATTGTTGATATTATTAAAGAGCGCTATTTGAAAGATAGTGATTTTATCATTGCTGGAACCAGCGCTGGAGCTATGGTTATGGGTACAGTGATGATTACTGGCGGCGGTTTATCAGAAGCTTTAAGGTATCGAAACTTGTTAACTTCCTCCGGATTAGGAATTTTACTGTCGTGTATTATTGATACTCATTTCATCAAAAGAGGACGATTTAGTCGTCTTGCACACGCAATTATTATGAATCCAGAACAATTGGGTATTGGTTTAGGCGAGGATACTGCTCTGGTCATTCGAAATGGATCTGAGGCAGAGTGTTATGGCTCAGGTATGGTAGTTATTATTGACGGCAGGAATATTGATCAAACGAATATCACGGATGTTGAAGAGGGGGAGCCCGTATTCGTTGAAAATTTAATTGTTCACCTTTTGGTAAAGGGCTGTCAATTTTCAATTGCTGATAGAACTCTAGCGAACCCTGCAATCCCTGGCAATAGACAATCTAAATGATGGAATAACGTGATGAATAAAATTGCAATCGCAGTACATGGTGGTGCTAGTGAAAACTATTCCTTTTTACAAGAACATCAAAAGGAATTTAAACTGGGTTTGGCTAAAGCGGTCGAAATGGGTTATTTAGTACTTGATAAAGGTGGATCGGCTTTAGATGCAGTGCAAGAGGCAGTTGGAATCCTTGAGGATAATCCATTATTTAATGCAGGAAAAGGTTCTGCATTAAATTCTCGAGGTGAAGTGGAAATGGATGCTTCGATTATGAGTGGCCAAGATTTGCAAGCTGGTGCTGTGTCTATGGTTCGCACCGTAAAAAATCCAATTCGTTTGGCAAGGTTGGTGATGGAGAAAACAAGACATGTCTTTCTTTCAGGATATGGCGCTTTAGAAATTGCAAAAAAATATGGTCTAGAACTTGAAGATGAATCTTATTTTATAACCCCAAATCAGTATGAGACGTATCAAAATCTCAATAAAATAGAAACCATGGACGAAATTCAGAACAAAAAAATGAAAGGAACCGTGGGTGCTGTGGCTTTAGATTTACAAGGAAACCTTGCAGCAGCGACTTCAACAGGTGGAATCAGCAATTGCCTTCCAGGGAGAATTGGTGACAGTTGCGTGATTGGCGCTGGATGTTATGCCAATAATGCAACCTGTGCGGTATCTGGAACAGGGGAAGGTGAATATTTAATTCGGGGCGTGGTTGCTCATACGATTTCTATGATGATGGAGTTTGATATGCCTTTACAAGAGGCATGCGATCATGTGATACATGAACGCAATAAGCAGTTAAATGGCGAAATGGGAGTCATTGCCCTGAATCGAAATGGTGATTTTGGAATTTCTTTTAATACAGAAGTCATGAAAAGAGCTTGGCAAAGTTCCTCTCAAGCAATGCAAATTAAATTATTTGATTAATTTAGAAGCAATGAAATAAAACTCTTTGTTATTCCGAGAAAGCTCTTGGGTACCTTGTTTACGTTCCATGTACTGAACAGCTATTTGGCGTCTCTTGTGCGAAGAGGGCGCTTGGGAAGCCTTACATCCTGATGAAAGCCCGGTTTCATTCACATCATGTTCGCGCATTTTGTGCTCAAATCTATATCAATACAAGTAGATCCACTGAATAGATAATCCTACGATGTTGCGATGAACGAGGGAAGCTCCCTCGTTGCAATCGGGATGATGGTAAATCTCATTACTTGTTTGTTATCTTATTTTATAATGGGGGTGGTGGTGGGCGTCGAGCAAGTAGCCCCATTACCAGAAATACGACAAAGATAACAAGAAATAAGAAGAATAAAATTTTTGCAATTCCTGCAGCTGCCACTGCAATTCCACCAAATCCAAATGCTGCAGCAATGATTGCAATAATAAAAAATATGAGGGCCCAATATAACATAATAACCTCCTTGTGTTAATATTGAACAGATTATTCATTTAAATTATAGCCCGTATGAGATAACTTGAAAAAAAACTTCTTCCTCTTAAGAAATGCGAAGGTAAGATGGGGAGGGTACATGAGCCACAATTAACGCCTTCTGCGGCTCAAAGGGATTTCTTAATGACAGTGCTGCAGTATCCAGACATCACGATTTTTATTGGCTTAATACAGGATCGCAATGATGAGTAAACCAGTAGCAATGCAACCAATTAATGCGAGACTGGAATTACCTCCAGGAACCAAGTGACTTTCAGTTGTGACTAAGGTGCGGCGCCCTCGCCAAGCCATGATCGCAGGCAATAATAACAATAAAATAACACAACATATGCCAGCATAGCTTAATGCATGCAGATAAATCCCCGGATTGAGTAAAACTACTGCTAGTGGAGGAAGAAAAGTTAAGACTAAAATATATTTTCCTTGATTACCCGATTTCTTCAGTTTTAATCCATCTGCCAGAAAATCAAATAATCCTAATGAAACTCCTAAAAAAGCAGTGAGCATACATATGGAAGTGAAAAAGCCAAAGAATCCGCTAATCCATTGATTTTGAACGGCTTGGCTTAACGCCTCAGTTAATCCACTGGTAGCATGGTCTGAATTCATGAGTGCAAGCAGTCCATTTTCTCCTTCACGTGCGACAACACCCATAATTACCGCATCCCACACAATGTAGCAAGCAAGAGGGATAAGCGAACCTAATAGAATAACTCGTCTTAGGTTTCGTATATCATCCCCGAAATAGTCTCGTAAGCTGGGTATTATTGATGCATAACCGAATGAAGTGATTAGAATCATTAAAGTGCCTGTAAAAGCACGTGCAGAACCATCAGTTAAACCCAGTGTAGAAGCATGAGGGCTAATAATTGCGACTAATAAAATGTAAATGCCTAATTTACCAAACATTAAACCACGATTAACATAATCTACAGAGCGTATCCCTTTATACACAATCAAGCTGAATAAAAGGGTAAACAGGATTGCAGTGATACTGTTAGGTAAATCAATATTCATTTTATGCAATAAGCTATTGAATACGTCGCTACCTCCT
The DNA here is from genome assembly GCF_043161935.1 of Legionella sp. 227. NCBI lineage: Bacteria > Pseudomonadati > Pseudomonadota > Gammaproteobacteria > Legionellales > Legionellaceae > Legionella > Legionella sp. 227. The sequence goes on from NZ_CP171154.1 coordinate 2,225,535, forward strand.
GAAATATAAGCTGAGAGGAGGGTGTATAGTAAAAACAAATAAGTAATCCAGGCAATAATTTGTCCTGGTAAACCTAAGGTGGATTTTGCCATTGAAATCATATTACTGCCTGCTGGGAGACGTAAATTGACCTCTAGCATTAGTAATGCTCCTGCAGTCATGATCAGCCAGCAAAAGAATAGGAAGAAAATTGAATTGCTAAAGCCCACTTCCGCTGTAGAGACAGGCAAGGCAAGCATTCCTCCACCTATTGAAGTTCCTACTATCAGTAATATCCCGCCTATTAGTTTTGAATTGATCATAAGATATAATCCAAAATAGTATAAAAATAATTCAATATGATACTTTGTTATTCATTTCAAGTCAATCGTATCATGCCCTTTGACATTTAGAGGTGATGTACGAAATTTTCCCTCACCCCTAACCTTTCTCCCATAAGAGGGAGAGGGGGTCCTTCAGGGCGGATGAGGGCGCTTCCTTAAGGGGTACCTACATCAAATTCCAAAATTCGTGTATTAATAGTCCGACCGAAACAGCAACGACAGCGACTTGAGTCCATTTGCCGCCGGGAACTATAAAGACAGAATGATGTTTTCTCCTGCCAAAATAACACATTAGAGCAGGTAAAAGTAGTAGCAGAATGATACAAAAGATACCTGCGTAGCCTAAAGCATGGATGTAAGCCCCCGGATAATAAACTACTATCAGGAGAGGGGGGGCAAAAGTAAGTAAAAACAACCCAAGACCATGGCCTCCTCGCTCGCGTAATTTTAATCCATCAGCAAGAAAGCTGTATAAGCACAAGGAAACGCCCAGGAATGCAGTCAGCATACAAATGGACGTGAAGAAATTAAATAAAGCACTAATCGTTGTATTTTGTACTTTATTAGAGAGCATGCTTGCCAACGCGCTGGTGGTGTGCGGATTATGCATTAGGCTCTCAAGGTTTTGGCTTCCTTCAGAAGGAAGGGCACCCATAATCACAGCATCCCAAGCTAAATAACAGAATAAAGGAATTAACGAGCCAATAAAAATAACTTTTTTCAGCTTTTTTACATCATCATCAAAATAGTCTCTTAGGTTGGGTACAATGATGGCAAATCCAAAAGAGGTAATTAAAATCATAATCGCGCTGCCGATATATCGCATATCGCCATGATGCAAATGTTGCATTTCTATATGCGGGGCGATAAGGAGTATTAACAAAAAATAAACAGCTAACTTTCCAAACATCAGTCCTCGATTTACATAATCCACATACCGAATCCCGCCATACACAACCATACCAAAAATAAGCGTAAAGACTAAACTTGCCTGCCAATCAGTCAAATGCAAACCTATTTTAAAAAGAAGACTATTTAAGACATCTGCTCCGCCAGAAATATAGGCAGACAGAAGGGTATAAAGCAAAAAAAGATAGCTTACCCAGGCAGCAAGCAAACCATAATTACCTAAAGTGGCTTGAGCCATAGAAACCATATGCTTGCCTCTAGGTAAATAAAGATTTGCTTCAAGAATAAAAAATGCTCCTAAAGTCATAAAAACCCAGCATAGAAATAAAACAATTGAAGATTGCCAAAACCCAGTAGCTGCATTGGCAACAGGCAGGGCAAGCATCCCCCCGCCGATTGAAGTACCAACGATTAAAAGAATTCCACCGATAAATCTTGAACGCATTAATTTTGCCTTACTTGGTTGCATAAACTACAGGTGATGGTACTGGAGCTGGGCAGTTTGCACAAGTCTTAGTACCATAACTATTGAACCATTGAATTTCAATGCGTCGATTAAATGCGCTGCCATGAATCAACTTATTATCACCTACATCATTTTTATCGCCATAACCTTCTGCTTTAAGCAGTTGAGCTGGAATATTATTAGCCCATAAAAAGGTCATCATCGTTTCAGCCTGTGCTTGGGACAATAATTTTTTATGGTGATCTGAACCTACATTATCTGTGAATCCCGCAACATAAACAGGACTCAATGGGTAAAACTTCAATAACCTGATAATATTTTCCAAACCGGGATAACAAATTTCATTAAGGCGGGGACTTTCAAACATAAAGTATTTATCAACAGGTACGATTAAGGTCATCGTATCGCCGTACTGTACGTATTGAATGTTTTCTTTGTTTAATTCTTTAATGATGCTGCGTCGACTGGCTTTATTAAGGCCTACAATGGCACCCACAGTACCACCGACAACAGTTCCAGCCAGTGCGCCAGCTATATGTCCAGTTGCCGCTGCACCTACGGCAGTTCCGACAACTGCCCCGGTAACCACTCTTTTGGGCATGGGATGTACGGGTTTAAAATTATTATAAGGTGGATGAAAACAACTACTCAGTAAACAGGTGATTAAGCCAAAGCAGAGAATTCGTGTTTTAGTTCGTTTGAGTGACATGTTCACTCCCTAGTCCAGTGATTTTGTCATTATTAAACATCTACTTAAATTTCGCAATTGTAATGACTTAATACTTAGAGCCTATGGATTCAGAATTGTAACAATGGAATGATATTTGAAGAGGTTTTGGAGCCCGGATTCTCCTAAGTTAATCCGGGGTACGTACTGTACGTAGGCTAGAACATGATCAGCAACAAGAAAATTCTAAATCATCATTCAATGCAACTGGATGAAGTTTTTCTGTTTGTTGTTCTGGTTTAAAGAAACGAATTAAACCTGACTCATTGGTATATTCAGCATCATGACGGCTGAATGATCTAAATTCTGTAAAGCATGATAATGCTTTATATGCCGCTGCAAGCATACCTCCAACAATGGTTATTCCTACGGCAACCCCTAAAACAGGTTGGACAATCAGCACCGGAAGTGCGATCCCAAAAATTCCTGCATACAGGGAAAATGCGGTTGCTGCATAGAACATTAATTCACATGCTTTGGCGAGATTATGAAATAAAACACCAATTTTTCTTGATTCACAACCACTTCCCACGGTCTCTAATGCTTTTTTGGGGGGCAGATTCCCTTTTTTTACCTGATCTAATTGTTTTATAAATGTTTCATAACTGCTTACAATCGCCTCGACTTTTTTTGGCGAAATTGCTTTGGTATAAGAAAGGTTATAATAATTTTTTACGGCGTCTATTTTTTGCTGCATTTTTTCGCCAATTTGAACATCATCAAATAGGGCTTGTAATTCTTGGTCACAGGTGTTTAAACGTAGTTCAAATTTACTATGATTAACGGGCATGATTCGTCTCTTTATTATTATTGTCGGGAAACCATGGTTTAACCATTTCAATTGAGTTGAATGGTCTTAGTGTCTTATATCATAATTAATCTGAGTTCGACATCATTAAGTGCCCTTATTTTTTAAGGACTGTTTCCGTGTCGATTATCGTGGCTAGACTACTATACGTCATCCGAGCGCAGCGAGGGATTGGGTGCATTTTTTCCTTAACGTGATGGCTATGGGATGACGTAAGGTTATTCTTCCACTTGAAATCGACATAAATTTTGAAAATCACAATGTTGGCAAATGGTTAGATGAGCTGGTTGAGGTGCACAATAGCCTTCTTGAAATTCCTTAACTAAGTCAATGAGTTGTCTTTGCCAAACTTCCCGATACCCCGCCCAAGTCTCTTCTTTTTTTAAAGGGGTAATTCCACTCATACTGAGTTTGTCTTCACTAAGTCCCATTGAGTTTATCCTTCCAGTTTTCACTTGTAAGAGTAATAAGGTATTAATCTGTTCATCCAATAGCGCATAAAGTAATAATTGCGATTCTTTAGGCCGTTCTTCATTCCATGGTTTGCTGGCGGGAAGGCTGCTTTTATAATCAATAACCCATTTTTTATCTTCTACTTGATCCAAGCGATCGACGCGGACTTGAAAATCAAGACCTGCTAATTGAATCGTATAAGATTGTTCTATGGCGGCGACGGCAAAAGGGGGGCGTTGTTTTTCCCATTCAAGACACGTTTGCACCAGTCGTTTCAAGCGAGTGTATTCCACGTCTTGAATGGAATCGAAGAATAATTCCCCAAACTGTTTTTGTAGTGGGGCTAAAGCAGTATGAATGGCTTCTTCAATGTACTGTTCCAAAATGTGAGGAGCTAAATCAAGTAACTTATGCTGAGTTTCCAATTTTTGCCATAACAACTCCATTACCTTATGAATAATTTGTCCTCTTTTTTTATTGTCCAAACCATCGGTTGTGTGTAAGGAAGCTTTTGCACGGAGTCTATGTTCTGCGAATGCTTTAAAGGGACATTTGGCTTGATTCGAAAGAATTGCTGTGCCTCCATGAATGCGCTCATTGGGGAGTATAGGCACATTAAAACACTCATCCAGAAACATTAAATCAGGAGTTGTTTTTGATAGGTAAGCTGTTGGTAAGCGTCCAAAAGCAGCTAAATCAGTGATTAAAGAACACGGTAAATTGGGCGTATCGGCCTGGAGTTGAGCGTAGCTAAATACTATGGAATCAGCACTATTTTGAAATCGTTGCAGAATCTGGCGTGCAAACTGCAGTTCACGAGCTGGTAAGCTATGGGGCATACATAAATCACGTTGTAACTGTGGCGGAATAAAAGCAGATAAATGTACCTTTTGCGGCAAACATTGATCCGTTAAACCAGTGATCCATAAACAGTCGAACTCACACCCTGATGCCTCCAGTAAACCGCAAATTTGAATTGGTGCATTGGTTTTTTGCGCTTGAAAAATAGTATTTGTGACAAGATGGTGCACTACTTCAAGTATCTCTGATTTTGTGAAAATGGGACGAATTAAAGCAAATTGTCTCAGCTCATCAAAAACCGTGATAAAACGATTAAGACACTGATAACTCTCGGAGTTAAGAGTATAATCGCCCGGAAAGCCTAAATTATTGAGACGTTTTTGAAATAAGTGTATCCATTCTTGTACCGTAGCCTCTTGAGGATATGGAGTAAGATGGTTTAATAAATCAGCAAGTTTTGGGGCCTGAACACGTAGTTCTTCGATTAAATGATTTAAGGGAATCGAATGATTTGCGAGTAATGTTCCTTCTTGCAAATACTCAGAGCGTGCGATGAATTCTTCTTTGGAGTTGCCTAGGTAAGGCGATTGCAGCAGCAAGTTTGCTTGATGCGGATTTAGATGCGTGTCATCCAAGTTAAGCCAACATAGGGCATGGGCCACCAAAGGGAAATTAATCAAAGGCTGTCCCAAGGAAATATTAAAATCTGAAGTCTCAAAATGATGGGCTAGGGTTCTTTGTAATGAATGAAATTCTTGTTCTAAGTTCGGTACAACGACACCGATATTTTGCTTTCCTTCTTTTATTTTTATATGCAACCAAGCCATGAGCTGTTGATATTCTTCTTTATTATCTTGAGCAGCCAGGACTTGGACCTTTGATGATTTTTTCTTTAAGTCGTATTGATATTGAAGGATACCTTTTTGAGCTAAGTTATTCTGCAAGAGTACTTGTTGGGGAGTAAAATCATCAAAACAAACCCACACAACTTCTTGGGAAAACAAAGAACTGTTTGCATGGAGTAAATAGGGAATTAGTTCATATTCCGTAATTAAATTTTGTTGTTTTAATTGCGTATCAAATAATTGCCACCAGCGTTGAAATTGTCGCGTTTGTGCCGTGTGATGAAAGGCTGGATCTTCCAAATTAACTTGCCACTGTTGGCAACGTTCCCAAGCACTAATAACCGCTTGAAGAAGACCGTCACTGTAAATAATATGAGATTCTGCTTGGATTATTCTACGCCATAAATACTGACATTGAGCGTTGTTTAATAAGGTGGGATGGTCAAGATGTGCACTGTTAAAGTTGAGTTGTTCATAGGCTTTGATTAGGGCAACTCGAAAAGGCATACATATCGGTTTATCTACAGTTTGTTTCTTACATTGAGCAAAGTAATGCTGAAGTATGATATCGCTGAGTCGATTATTGGGGGTGAGAACCGTGGCTTTTTGTGCCAAAAGAAGAAAAAGGTGTTCTTTATCCGTGAAAGTATGTATGGGCATAAAAATCCAGAGCAAAGGTGATTAATTGTAGCCTGGTGCAGTCATTAGAAATCTCCTCTCCAGTCGTGGGAGAGGGTGGGGCGAGGGGGCATTAGTTAGCTTATCCCTCGGGGGAGAAGAAACATTACTTAACTTGATCCCAGTGTTCCTTTTATTGCACATAGGCGATAAGGATTTTACTTAAGTTTTTTTGCGCTGCAAAGCCCGGGGTTTGGCTGCTGGTTTTTTGCGAGCGGGTTTAGGTTTGGTTCTGTCAGAGGCGCCTACATAGCGTGGTAAACTATGGCTATCTCGTTTATCGGTTCGCAGGACTTGATAAACAAATCTGCCACGTAAAAAGATTGAGGCAAAACCTGACGCAATGGCGAGCCAAACACCAAAAAGAATGTAGCTGTAACCAAGGACGATTAGATACGCATAGACAAAATCATTGAAATTGTTTATTGGCAGCACCTGGTTGCCTGATGTCTCCATCGAGAGCACCAGCCCAAGATCAAAAAATGGCAAGGAAACCAATACCATAATGAAACCCAATAAAAAAGTTTTACCTTTGTAGGGCCTGGGGCAGTGGATGATATTTTTTCCAAAAAGAGCTCCAGTTATAGAAGCGACAATCATTCCCAGAATAATTGCTTTATAAAGAGGCACAAGTTCTTCTATGCCAATTGTTGTGAGAAAACCATCAATAAGTATCGTTCCGACAACGGACAGTAATCCATAATAAAGGGCTGCCAGTAAACGCGAATTGGAAAAGTTAAGTGCGGGATCTTGTTTAGTCATTTGGCACTCCATAGCTCTACCTGTATATGTATCATTTTAGTATAAAATATGTCGCTACAGAGGGATTGTTCTATTTTTTTTATTCTTATTACTTTAGACCTATCTCAATGAATTAGATTCATCAGCAATGGAGGTGAATCAACCTAATAATTTGTATATACTAAAACAAATAATTATTGATTTTGATTATGAAGAAATTTGGACGCTTTATTTTAAAACTGTTTGGTTGGAAAGTTGTCGGTGAGCTACCACAAGATAAGAAATATATGGTTGTTGTTGCTCCTCATACAAGCAATTGGGATTTTGCAGTGGGTTTATTTGCTCGTTTTTCGGTGGGTGTTAAAATTAACTTTTTAGCGAAAAATCAATTGTTCTTTTTTCCTCTAGGATTATTTTTAAAAGCATTAGGAGGGGCTCCCGTTGATCGCTCCAAAAAAAGTAAGACTGTGGAACAAGTAGTAGAAATATTCCAGTCTCGTGATGAGTTTAAACTGGCCATTACCCCAGAAGGGACGCGTGGTCCCGTAACACGTTGGAAAGAAGGGTTTTATCATATTGCGTGTCAAGCAGGGCTGCCGATAGTCATGGTCGGACCTGATTATGCATCTAAGGAACTCCGAATTCATGAGAAGTTCCAACCCACGGGAGACATCGATAGGGATTTCCCCAAAATTCTCGAGTTCTTTAGAACTATAAAAGGTTGTTATCCAAAGGAAATCCCAGAGTATCACTCTAAGAAGTAATTGGTATATGGATTGTAACCTCGGTAATTTCTAGACTGGGTTCAGTGCAGCGTAACCCTTCGTCATCCTGAGCGCAGCCTGGCAGCACCATGATGGAACACCTGTTATATTGGGAGTTCCCTGGCTGCGCTCGGGATGACGATAAAAGATCCCATTACTCTCTACAAGGCTAGGGCTTAAGTTGTTCTATGTTAAAAATGTTTGATCATTTTTAGCATTTTAAATTTTTTACCGCCTGGGAGAGCAAAATATTCTGCCTTAATCATTTGATAACCACATACCTGATACAACTTTACACCGGGTAAAGTTGCCATCATTTCCATTTTTGTAAATCCATGGGATAAAGCTTGTTGTTCACAATAGTGCAGGAGCATTTTTCCATGTCCTTGTCGAGCATGGTTTGGATGGACAAAAAAAGCTCTTATTTTGGCATAATCTGTGTGTGGATTTAAAAATCCTTCCTCCCGGGTTTTGCATTGATCCCCTCCAAAAAGAGTTTTCCGTTTACTCCACCCCCCACAGGCAACAATGCTACCTTCCTTTTCTATTACATAGTAGGTTTGATCGGTAATGAGCTCCTGATCCACACCAAATATGGAATGAATTGCTCCTTCAATTTCTAGATTTGTATAGTCTTCTTGGCTTAACCCACGGGCTGAATGCTCAATGAGTTGGTTTAAGATATTTATCTCATCAATCTGTGCTGTTCTTATCATAATGGTTTCCTTTTTGGTCTTTCTCAACAGGGTGATGAATGTATCATGAAATAAAAGTGAATAAATTTTTAATTTAATGATGTTTTATTTCATTTTATAATGCGCAATTTTGACTTTAGGGTAATATATGAAAAAATACGGAGAAAAGTATTCACAAGAGAATAGAGCAGAACCGGTATATTTAGATAAAATTGATAGAAAAATTTTAAATTTATTGCAAAAAGACAATCAAATTACCAATCTGGCGCTTGCTGAAAAAGTAGGAATTTCTGCTCCTCCTTGTTTTCGTCGTGTAAAACGATTACGTGATGAGGGCATCATTGTGAATGATGTTGCTTTGGTCGATCCTTTTAAAGCTGGACGAGGGCTTATTGTTTTTGCAAATATTACTTTGGAAAAACAAAGAGAGGACTTGCTCACTCATTTTGAACGTAAAATGGCGGAACAAGAAGAAGTAAAACAATGCTATTTTGTATCCGGTGAGACCGATTATTTGCTCATAATTCATGTTGCAGATATGAATCATTACAATGAGTTTGCGCGTAGAGTGTTTGCAAATGAAGCAAATATTAAAGTATTTCGCAGCAGTTTTTGCCTTAATCGCACCAAGTACAATACCAATATCCATTTTTCTGAGGATTAAGATATTATGGAATTGCAGGCGGGATGCAGTGCACCGCAGAGCTGCATCCGCCAGCAATGATTTAGATTTACTTCAATACAGCTTTTCCTGCATAAGGCAATGCGGCCATTTCATTGATACGTAACAGTTGATTGTATTTTGCGATGCGATCGGTACGGCATAGCGAACCGGTTTTAATTTGCCCACAGCCAGTAGCAACAGCAAGATCTGCGATAAAGGTATCTTCTGTTTCACCTGAGCGATGTGACATGACGCAACGATATCCGTTTCGAAGGGCTAATTGAATCGTTTGCCGGGTTTCACTTAAGGTACCGATTTGATTGACTTTAATCAGTATGGCATTCGCTACTTTTTGGTTAATGCCTTCTTGCAGAATTTTAGGATTGGTAACGAATACATCATCACCTACCAATTGTATCGTTCCTCCTAATTGGGTAGTCAATTGTTTCCATCCACTCCAATCTTTTTCATCCAAACCATCTTCGATGCTGATAATAGGATAACTTTTGACAAGACTCTCATAGTAATCAATGAGTTGAGTTGCAGTGAATTTTTGATTTTCAGATGCCATATGATACATGCCTTGATCATACAATTCCGAGGCTGCAACATCTAGGGCAAGGACTATTTCATCTCCCAACTTATATCCAACCTTTTCTATTGCCTCACACAGGAGATCCAACGCTTGACGGTTCGATTTAATATTGGGCGCAAAACCTCCTTCATCTCCCACTGCAGTATTTAATCCTTGTTTTTTTAAAACGGATTTTAAACCATGAAAAATTTCAGCACCCATTTGCAATGCAGTTGGAAAATCAGCAGCACCTACAGGCATGATCATGAATTCCTGAATATCAACATTATTATCTGCATGTGCCCCACCATTTAAGATATTCATCATGGGTACAGGCATGCTCATTTTTTCACCTTGATTTAATGCGGCATACAGGGGTAACTTATGTTCATTTGCACGAGCTCGAGCAGCGGCAAGTGACACAGCAAGAATCGCATTGGCTCCAAGACGGGATTTATTTTCTGTACCGTCTAATTGGCACAATTGATAATCCAAAGCATCCTGATCTTCAACAGAAAAAAGATGAAGTGCTTGATTAATTTCATGATTAACATGAGCAACAGCTTGTTGTACCCCTTTACCATTATAACGGTTTGCATCATTATCGCGTAACTCACACGCTTCACGACTCCCGGTAGATGCCCCAGAGGGAACACTCGCTCTTCCTTGCGTTCCATTTTTTAAAATAACGTCTGCTTCTACAGTAGGATTACCGCGAGAGTCTAAAATTTCACGGGCTTGAATTTTTGTAATTTGCATGTTGGGTCCTGATTACGATTAAAATTTGTCAATCTGAACAAGTGATGGATTTTCACCAGTTAAAAAGTCGAATATTGTTTTGATCCGTACCTCTTTTGTCAAGGTATAGATTGTTTTCCTGTTGTGACTTGTTCCAGATATTCATATTCATCAGCGGTCTCTTGGGATTGAGAGTATCCAAAAAGATAACTGATCAAACGTATAAACTGCTTCAATACCGATTCATCTTTTTTTTCTAGGTTCTTGGTATGCAGTATATCTTGCATTTTGGTCAAGATTTCTGTTGGAGGCCGTGTACCAAGTTGTATTAATTGTGCTTTTAACTCATAGACCCCTTGGGGTACAGGTACTTTTTTACCATCACTGTTTACTTTATGGCGTGAACCAAAATATCCTAGTGCCCAGGGATTAGAATTTTCTTTTAAGGCCTGGGCTATTTTTTTATCCAGATAATTATTAATTTTGAGTAACAAATTATGGGTAGCTGAATTTTCCTTTGCTGCAATAAATTGTGTGTCCGACTCAGCCTGAACGTGTTGTTTCAAGGCAGCGAAAATATTAGGTGTTTCAAAAGTGTACTCACGTGTCGCTAAAATAGAAGCTAGAGATCGAACAATCTCATGGTCTTCATGGGTAATATGTTCTAGTTGATAATTAGCAATCTGTGCAATTAATTCAGGGGTTTGAATAATGAGCAAAGCAGACGACTTATTTTTAACTGCTTCTTGAAATAATTCATTTGGCGGTAAAGAGAATAAAAATTTTAAAGAATTTATCTGAGGTAATTTTAATTGTAGTTTTTCCTGGTAGTTGGTTTGTCGAGCAATTTCTTTACTAATGCGGGACTGTAATTCTTCCTTATTATATTCATCATAATACGCTGCATCTTGAGATAGCCCTTGATAAGCTACAATCTGTTTTTTAACCCTTGCAATCATCTGTTCATGTAGCTCAATAAGAGCACCATGATTCATTTTTAATTCTGATGAGTCAATTTGCATTTCAAAAGTTAATTTTGAAATAGCACATTCTTTCATGGTGTTTGTGAGTTTAGTTTTAAATTCAAACACACTTAATGCATTCTGCGTTGGGACTATAGGGTGTTCGGTTTTAGCTTCCATTTCATTTCCTCAATGCATTGGGTAAAGAATCATAACAAAATGCTCGTAATAAATAAAAACAAATCATTCAGTAGATGTTTTGGTTTTTTGATGTACGTTTAGCCTGGGAGTAGCCAAACGGAACCTATTTTCGGGACGGGAACTGCCCACAGGCTACATACATAAAATTATTAGAAACTAACCGCGCCAAGCTTCATTAATGCTTGGGTTAAAGAAAACAAAGGCAAACCCAAAATGGTATCTTCATTTCCTTGAACTTCTTTAAATAACCATTTTCCTTGGAGTTCATAGTGGTAACTACCACAACTCTGATAGGGTTTTTCACTTTGCAAATAGGCCTCGATTGTTTTCTCACTTAAATGATGAAGTGTTAAGTAGGCTGTTTCATGATGTTGCCAAAGTACTTCATTATTTTTTGCAATGCAAAGGCAGGCAATTTGCAGGTGTTCTTTGCCGCTTAGTAAACTTAACTGTTCTACGGCAGTTGGATGGTTCAAGGGCTTATTTAATAATGTTTGGCCAAACAAGCACAGTTGATCTGCAGCGATAATGAAATGGTCTGGATGATGTTGGCTCACTTCTAAAGCCTTGCTGGCTGCAAGTGCGTAGCCTAAGTCGAGAGTGCTTTCTGACTTGAAGGACGCTTTAATTGCGTCTTCATCACAATGCGAAGGAACAACCGAAAATTCGATCCCAAGCGATTGGAGCAATTGCAATCTTATGGCCGAGCTCGAAGCAAGAATGATAGGTTTTTGTTGTAAAAACTTAGACATACGCCGCGACCAAAGCCATAAGTGAAAAACCTATTATTACAAAACTAAAATCTTTGAGATTGCAACAACGCTCCACCATAACGCAGCGCTCTAAACCATGAAGGGTTCCCAAATAAAGGAATGTTCCTGCAGATGCGGCCATTAAAATGGGATCAAAAAGAGATTTTGTTTCTACACCATGACCGAAATGCCAGCCCAAGTAGATTCCAATTGGGGTCATAAAGCTGAATAAAATGAAAAAGAATAGACTGCTGTTCATACTCATCGTACTTTTATTTAATTGAACTGCAATGGCAAAGCTTTCTGCCCATTTATGGGTGATAATTGCAAGAAAAATCATAATAATCATTGAGTTATATTGCGCTAAGCCTAAGGCGGCACCCAGCATTATCGAGTGAACAGAGAGCATCCCCCAAGCTAAAAGGGCAAAAGCAGGATGTTTCGTATTATGATGATGATAAAGTTCCTTACCCAAATGTTCAAACCAGAGAAAAATCAGGAAAACTGCACCAGTAATAATAAAGGCAAAAGGGTAGTTGTACCCCATTTTTTTAAATAGAGAATTTGCCTCTGGTAACATATGCAAAAGGCCTGCTCCCAAAAACACACCCGTTGCCAGGGTTTCACCGACAGGAAAATCAATATGTTGATCGTCCTTAATACGTTTTCTAAAGGGATACCAGCCCGCGATTAAAATGACAATAAAAATAGAAATTGCAAAAAATATTTTTAAACTGGTAGCTGATACCATTGTTTATCCTGTTATTTATTCTAGATTTTTATAACTTAAAGGTAGCTTCGGTCTAACCTAAACCACATAGTTTAGTTGTGATGCATGGTCTCATGCAAGCTAAATAAGCGAACTTCGATAATATCAGACTGTAACTTCAATGCTAAAATTACCCGTTCATGTAATTCTTGCCATTGATTGAATGTTTCATCGCAGACGATATCAATCCCTATTGTTCCATCTAGGTAATGTAAATTCCAAAATAAAATCTGAGGGAAATCAATACGGACTTCATTGGATAGCAGTTCTTGTAAGATCTTGCGGCTGGGTAGGTGTAAGGAGGGGCAGGAGCTCTCATCATCTTCGGGGTCAACATGTACAATCACATCATTGACGCTTTCTATTTGATCGGTGAGTGCATGGTGTACGTGTTGCGCAATATAATGGCCTTCAGACACCGATATTTTAGGCGAAACTAAAATATGCACATCTATTAATACATTTTCTCCCATCGAACGACTTCGTAATTGATGAATTTTTTCCACTCCGTCCACATTTTGGATTACTTCTTCAATACATGCTAATAGTTCTGGGCTGACCGCAGTGTCTACCAATTCTTTAACACTATTCCAAGCATAATCCCAGCCCATCTTAACAATCATCAATCCAACTATAATTGCAGCGGCAGCATCAAGATAACTGTAACCCGCGATACTGCCAATTAAACCAACGAATACAACAAGCGAAGAGGCTGCGTCTGAACGATGATGCCATGCGTTGGCAGTAATCAATTTGGAATTAATACGTTTTCCAATATATAGAGTGTAATGAAATAAAACCTCATTGCTCATGATGGAAATGCAAATGATTGGCAGGGTTAACCAATTTGGCATGAGATAATTAGAGTGGATCAAGTCATAGATTGAATCCCACGCGATACCAACACCTGCAAAAATGAGTAAAAGTGATAATAATAGGGTTGCTGCCGTTTCGATACGCTGATGTCCATAAGGATGACTGGCATCAGCATCAAGGCTTCCGTATTTAGAAGCAAATAATACCATGGCGTCTGTTATGAGATCAGAGAGGGAATGAACTCCATCTGCGACAAGTGCATGAGAATGAAAAAAGTAGCCGCCAATGAGTTTTATAATGCCTAATAGTGCATTTGAAACAGCTCCCAAAAGTGTTACTTTTTTTGCCTGCCAATATCTGTCGTGTTGGGTCATGTTGTTTTTAATTAATGGAATCAGGTAAGACAAAATAAGAATTTGAGTTTTATAGTGAAAATTTCAAGTCCATTTTGTCTAGTGGCTCTATTTAAACATGGTTATGAATTTTTTTATAGATTAATAATTACATTAAATTGAGTTGTTCGGACTCTTGAGAGCCATAGCTTAGGCCAAGGTCCAGTGAAGACAAGGGTAATTGTCTAGTACATTTTATGCCCGGTACGAAACAGGCTGATTTTACAAGGTGTTTTACATCATGTTCACAGGATTATCCACAGATTTTGTGGATAAATGTATTTCGGACAATAAAAGAGTAAATAAGTGCTAAGCCTTGTGAAATAAGGGTTTTTGGGTGCCATAAGGAAGTTTGAGTTGTTATTAACCGATATGATCAGGAAAGTTATCCACAGGATGTGCTTTGAAAGCATAAGAAGATTACCCGCCTATCTTAACAAAGAAAAAAATTAAAAACAGTCTTGACTTGGTGTTTTTTAAAAAATTTTATTCTCAATAAAACTGATTCATGATGATGTTTAAAAAATTTACTGATTAAAAAACTAAAAGAAATAAAAAATTAAAAGGTTTTTATCTATGCAAAATTTTAGAAGCACTTTGGAAAGTTCAGAAGCAGAGGCAAAACAGGCTGATTTTATATGGTGTTTTACATCATGTTCACAGGATTATCCACAGATTTTGTGGATAAATTCATTTTGGACAATAAAAGAGTAAATAAGTGCTAAGCCTTGTGAAATAAGGGTTTTTGGGTGCCATAAGGAAGTTTGAGTTGTTATTAACCGATATGACCAGGAAAGTTATCCACAGGATGTGCTTTGAAAGCATAAGAAGATTACCCGCCTATCTTAACAAAGAAAAAAATTAAAAACAGTCTTGACTTGGTGTTTTTTAAAAAATTTTATTCTCAATAAAACTGATTCATGATGATGTTTAAAAAATTTACTGATTAAAAAACTAAAAGAAATAAAAAATTAAAAGGTTTTTATCTATGCAAAATTTTAGAAGCACTTTGGAAAGTTCGGAAGCAGAGGTAAAACAGGCTGATTTTATATGGTGTTTTACATCATGTTCACAGGATTATCCACAGATTTTGTGGATAAATAATTTTTTGACTAAAGGATATAGAATGGCCGATAAGTCTTTTAAAATAAGGATTTTTGGGAATCTGCTATAAGAATTTGATTGGGAGTGTACATTCGATTAAATGAAGTTATCCACAATTGAGGTTTTGGAAGATTAGATAATCTGCCCGAACATATTAACAAAGAAAAAAATAAAAAACAGTCTTGACTTGAGAATTTTTAAAAATATTTTTAACCTTGCAAAAATTGTTCAAAATCACCCAACCATCTTTGGGTCAAGTCGTAAGCAGTTTGAGGTGAGTCCTCTATTAATTGTTTTGCTATCGACGGTAAAAGAGGCAGTAGGTCGCGATCGCGCTGTAGGTCAGCAATTTTAAATTGGCGATAGCCTGTTTGCCGGATTCCCAGTACTTCACCGGCACCTCTTAACTCCATGTCTTTCTCTGCAATAATAAATCCATCATTGGTGGCACGCATAATTTTTAATCGTTCTGCACCGTGTTGCGAGAGAGGGGATTGGTAAAGCAAAATGCAATGAGATTGTGCACTGCCTCTTCCCACACGACCACGTAATTGGTGGAGTTGAGATAAACCCAAACGTTCGGCATTTTCTATAATCATTAGGCTGGCATTAGGGACATCAACGCCAACTTCAATCACTGTTGTGGCCACTAGTAAATTAATTTCACCGCTTTTAAATGCGGCCATAGTGGCTTCTTTTTCTATAGGTTTCATTCGTCCATGGACTAGGCCTACGCGAGCAGCAGGCAGTTGCTCTTGTAACGCCCGTGCTGTTTCAGTAGCTGCCATACATTGCAATTTTTCTGATTCTTCAATAAGGGTACAAACCCAATAGATTTGTCGTCCACTGGCTAGAGCAACCTCCAATCGTTCAATGACTGATTCTCGTTTATTTTGGTTCAATACGGCTGTGGCAATGGGTATGCGTCCAGGAGGTAACTCATCAATAATCGAAATATCCAAATGGGCTAAGTGAGTCATAGATAAGGTTCTTGGGATAGGGGTAGCCGTCATTAACAACTGATGAGGAATAAGTTGTTCTTGTTGCCGTTTTTGTTGCAAAAGCAATCTTTGTTCTACGCCAAATCGATGTTGTTCATCGATAATGACTAACCCTAAACGAGCAAAAATAACGGCTTCCTGAAATAAGGCATGGGTACCAATAATCAGCTGGCAACTATGATCTGCAAGTGCAGCAAAGGCCATACGACGCTCACTCAGCTTCATTTTTCCACTTAATCTTAATATCCTGATACCTAAAGGTTCTAACCAATGGATGAGATTGTTGGTGTGTTGCTCACTCAGTAAATCTGTTGGTGCCATAAAAGCAACTTGTTGTCCATTTGCAATCGCTTGTAATGCTGCAAGAGCAGCAATCACAGTTTTCCCTGCGCCGACATCTCCTTGTACTAAGCGAAGCATGGGTTTCGTTTGTATTAAATCTTGGCTGATTTCCTCTGCAACTCTTTGCTGTGCATTTGTGAGTTTAAACGGGAGCGAGTTTAAAAAACGTTGCTTTAAGTTTTGATCAACAGGCAACGCGACAGCACGGAGCGCTTCCCGTGATTTCCTCGCAAATTGCATGCTAAGACGTTGTGCTAGCAACTCATCAAAAACTAATCGTTTGAGTGCAGGATGTTGCCCTTGTTCAAGAGCTTGTATGGAGATATCTGGGGGGGGATTATGCAGTAATTGAATTGACTCTCCCACCGAGAAAAAATTATAAGTTCGCAACTGTTCTTCACTCATCCATTCCAATTGCTGAAGTTCCTGTTCACAACGTTTTAAGGCGACATTCACCAGTTGTCTTAATCGTGTCTGTGTTAACCCCTGCGTGCTTGGATAAATTGGAGTCAGCGTTTCATTGACCTGGCATTCTTCTTCATCATCAATTAATTGATATTCTGGGTGGGTCATTGTCAGGGTATTATTGAATTCACGCACTTCACCAAAGGCGTGAATCATTGTGCTGTTCTTTAGGTTATTGATTTGACTTTTATTAAAATGAAAAAACTGAAGCTTTATTATTCCTGTCTTATCTTCAACATAGCAATGCAGCATTGCTCGTTTACCGGGTTTAATTTCTGTCTTACACACGCGTCCTGCAATGACACTCCAATCATTGGGCCTTAAATCTTGAATGGGTGTTACTCGAGTTCTGTCTTGATAGCGATAAGGTAGGTGAAACAGCAAATCACGCACAACATGGATACCGCATTTAGCAAGTTTTGCTGCAAGCGTTGGTCCGATTCCGGTTAGCGATTCACATGGGTTAGATAACACGCTATTACTGATATTGAAAGAGTTAATGTTTTAAGTGTAACTCAGAAGTAGGACTCAATAAATATCGAGAAAGTTTTTAATCCTGTCTGACATCCATCTTTTGATTTTGTTCCATCGAAAAAGGCTTATATTGAAATGAGCACGTGCATCACTACTTTCATTCACAAAATTAAAATCGATACATCATTCTTGCGAATAATCGCATCGATGTTTATTAGGTCCTATTTCGTTTGTACCGTAACAATTTGCTGCTTTTTAGCGCGATAGCAAATTGTACCACTATGAACCTTTTCATATGGTGCAAAAAAGCGCATAATAGCATCATTTTTTGATGGAAAACTGAGTAGCATGAAACATACTGTAGAGCAGCTTTTAAAACACGCTTTAATGTCCTTACAAAAATCGGGTGAAATACCTGCTGATTTAGATATTGAGATTAAGGTTGATCGTACAAAAGATTCTGCTCATGGTGATTTTGCCAGTAATTTGGCTTTAATTTTAGCAAAGCCTTGTCGCCAGGCACCACGCAAAATTGCGGAGCTTTTGGTGCAGGCTTTGCCTGCTGACTCTGCCGTTGAAAAAGTAGAAATTGCTGGGGCAGGGTTTATTAATTTTTTCATACGCAATAGTTCTCGTTCACAAATTATTGGTGAAATATTGGAAAAAGGGGAGCATTTTGGACGAAGTACTATTGGTCAAAATCAAAAAGTATTGGTTGAATTTGTGTCTGCGAATCCAACAGGTCCCCTGCATGTAGGGCATGGACGGGGAGCAGCTTTTGGCGCTACTTTAGGAAATGTTTTAAAGGCAGCGGGTTATGATGTTACTTTAGAATACTATGTGAATGATGCCGGACGGCAAATGAACATTCTTGCTGCCAGTGTGTGGTTGCGCTACCTGGAACTTGCTGGCGAACCTGTGGTTATTCCTGCCAATGCGTATAAAGGGGATTATGTTTCTGAAATAGCACAGGAATTTTTAGCCGAGCACGGCAAGGAGTATGTGCATCCATGGGCTACTGTCATTGAAGGCCTACCCCTTGATGAACCTCATGGTGGAGACAAAGAAATTTATATCGATGCGTTGGTGGACCGTGCAAAACAATTATTAGGTACCGATGTTTTTGCTCTGTTTCATCAGCATGCATTGAATACAGTTCTTGATGATATCAAAGATGATCTCGCCGAATTTGGTGTCAACTATAATAGTTGGTTTTCCGAACAGTCTCTTTTTGAAGATGGTTCCATTCAAAAAGGGATTCAAGCGCTTAAAGACAGTGGTCATACTTTTGAAAAAGAAGGTGCTCTTTGGTTTAGAGCAACTGATTTTGGCGATGAAAAAGATCGCGTACTGGTGCGTGCTAATGGTCATACTACTTATTTTGCCTCTGATGTCGCTTACCATTGGAATAAATACGATAGAGGTTATGATCGGGTAATTGATATTTTTGGTGCAGATCATCATGGGTATATCACTCGCTTACGTGCCGTGGTTAAAGCTTTAGGACATGATGAAAATGCACTGGATGTATTACTTGTCCAATTTGCTATTTTATATCGTGGTTCTGAGCGGGTACAAATGTCTACACGCAGCGGTTCTTTTGTCACTTTAAGAGAGTTGCGTCATGAGGTAGGCAATGATGCAGCACGTTTCTTTTATGTGGCACGTAAGTCAGAACAACATATGGATTTTGATTTGGATTTAGCTAAGTCAGAGTCCAGTGATAATCCGGTTTATTATATTCAGTATGCTCACGCAAGAATATGCTCAGTGTTAAGACAATTGAAGGAACGAGGCTTATCCTGGGATAAGGCACTTGGTCTAAAACATATCGATTTGTTAGAACAATCGCATGAAACTCATTTGATTTCTTTAATTGGCCGTTATCCCGAGATTGTAGAATTAGCAGCTGTACATTGTGAGCCGCATCAAGTAGCTTATTACTTACGTGAAGTAGCCAATGGCTTGCATAGTTATTATAATGCTGTTCCACTTTTGTGTGAGCATGAGCAATTACGATGCGCTCGTCTTTGTTTGCTCGAGGCAGTGCGTCAGGTGTTAAAAAATGGTTTGGACTTATTGGGCGTATCAGCTCCTGAGAGTATGTGATGACAAGAGAATATGGTAATAGGCGTTCTTCACGGTCGCGCGGTAATGCACCACACCAGCTTCTAACGATTACTTTTACCTTTTTATTAGGTTATTTGACCGCTTCTTTTTTTGATTTTGAAATGTTGAGCAATTGGGTAAATACTCAGGTTTTGGCTCATCATGAAATGAAAAAAGAAGCCTCCAAACCCGAAGCACAACACGCAGCGATTCCGCCTAAACCAAAATTTGAGTTTTACACGCTCCTCACAAATGAAAAAGTTCCTAGCACACAACCCAATGCTAACCCCACAGCTTCGGCTCAGCCCACGGCAACAAATCCCCCTACTACTACCGTAACGGCAGCCGCTTCAGTATCTACAGCAACTCAAAAAACTGCATCAGGTAGTATTGCAAATACAACACCCTCAGTAACCCCAGCAGAGAAACAGAATGTGGCTAAAGCACCACCGCAATCAAATGCTGCTTCAACTGAGAAAGGAAAGTTTTTAGTGCAAGTGGCCTCTTTTAAGGCACGTAAAGATGCGGAACAAATGAAAGGCTCTTTGATTCTTAAGGGTTTTGGCGCATACATAATTCCTGTAAGCCATCCTGCAAAAGGTAATTGGTTCCGTGTAGTGGTAGGTCCATATTCTAACCGAGCTCTTGCACAACAAGCTCAGGTGACTTTGGCTAGAAATGAGCGTCTAAACGGTATGGTTACACGAGGTGGATAAATTATATTGCCTGGGGTAGAACAGCTGAAACCCGGGTTAGGACTTGGACTAACCCAGGCTACACATGAAGGAGTCCCAAGATATTTCAGCGCCGCACAACGACCTGAATGGTTCCTGCATTTTTGATTGCATGAGGTTTGCTGATTCCCACTGTCACTTGCGAAACACTGAATTGTCTTTTAATTAAATCTGCGACTTCATTGGCAACTGTTTCAATGAGTTGAAATGATTTTGATTCTACATAAAGAGTAACATTCTTACACAATGCTTCGTAGTCTATGGTCTTACTTAAATCTTCCTGACAGTCACTGAAATCAGTATCGATACTGATATCAATTAATAATTGTTGAAGAATACGTTGTTCCCATGCATAAACACCAATTTTGGTGCTTACATTAAGAGCTTTGATATTTAAGGTATCCAATGTTATTCCTACTAATCCAGAAGTGATTTATTGGTGATTTTATCTAAATAGTTATCATGATGTATAGAGTGTGTTCCCCGGATTACTCTGTGCTAATCGGGGCTACGATCATTTATACCTCTAATTTATTAGTCTCAGTATCCTCTTTTTGATTTTCAGTATTTGGGCTCGTAATCAAGTGTACTGCTTTATCGTATCCAAGTATTGGCAACGAAAGTGCGAGCATTAATGATAAACCAAGGACTGTTCTCCCTAATAAAATAGGGGCGGCAACGCCACCTGCTATTACTCTCAACGAGGTATGAACGTTTTCATTTACTGCAACATGCCATAAATAAGAAGCCATAACGGGCAGTAGCGTCAGATCCAGTAAGCCAAAAGCAGGTAATCCAGTGTATTCATCATCAAACTGATTTCCTGTAATTGCGCGATAAGCGCTTTCAAAACGTACGGTTAAGCTGGATGAGGGAGAAAACAATAATCGTAAATGACGATATCGATTTTCGCTGATAAACTGCCCTATACTTTTGACGCGAAATGCTTCTATATCTTTTTTATTTAAAACCTGTGTTTGAATCTGCTTCTCATCAGAGCTCAAATAAACTCTAGGAATGAAGGGTTCACCTTGCTCAGATTTAGATCCTGGAAATTTATACTCAATCGCACCGGCAATTAATCGCCCCATAACCTCAGAACCTTGTTCATTAGGCTCAATCTGCAGAGCATGCTTTCCGCCTAAAGGATTTAACGATGAGGTTGTATCAACAAAAACAATCTCTTTATCTTTAGCTGCTGCATAGGCCAGGATTTCCCTATAAAGCGCATTCATCGTTTCTTCAACTACAGTAAAAGGAGCTCGTCCTTTTCCTTCCGCCCGTGCCAGGTGCGAAAATCCGGTATAAATAAAATAAGGAGTTAATTGGGTAATCGAGGGATAATATTGCGACAAGAGAACGATACGGCTAAGTTGAGGATTATTTTCAATTAATTCATCAATAATTTGTTTATA
This sequence comes from Legionella sp. 227, assembly GCF_043161935.1. Classification (NCBI taxonomy): domain Bacteria; kingdom Pseudomonadati; phylum Pseudomonadota; class Gammaproteobacteria; order Legionellales; family Legionellaceae; genus Legionella; species Legionella sp. 227. Next base: position 2,247,257 of record NZ_CP171154.1, read on the forward strand.
ATCTTTTAATATATTGGCTTTTACTTGTTCAAACGCTAAGTGAATGGCTGGTTTTGCATTTTCTGGCGTAATTCTTAAAAGAAGTTGAGGATAATTCATTTCTTCCATTAAAGTATCCGCTAGAGCTTCTCTATAATTATTACCTCCTACGCTTAACACCACAACATCGGGTTTCCATGCTGTAACTGCCTTGAGCTGATGTACCGAATTAGAGCGAATATGGTCTTCATCGGTTAGAACTTTACCCAACGAACAATCAGACAATAAATCATCGGTTGTTGCGCCATCAACAGCAAAATTACCGATAAGGTAAGAATTTGAGGTACCTCGAGCGAGCGCCTCTGCAGTTTGATGCGGTACTGTATGTGTTTTCTCTGCATAAGGTTCCCCACTTACCCAATGGGGGTTATCTAGCGTAGAATCGCCCATAAAAGCAGCTTTTATTGGGGGTGTTTCAGAATTTCCAAGCACCTGTTTTAATCTGCCAGTGTTCTTGGGGTATCCTGCTCCGATCGATTCTGACAAATTTTTAGTTAATCCCATAATACGCTCTAGTTGATAATAAAATGGGACTGATTATGTTTCCAAGTTTGCTCAGAGTCAATTCAGAAACAATTCTTGCATAATTTAGAGTGTAAATATGTTAGCATTGGGCATTTTGATAATGTTGGGATAATATGATGTATGATTGGGATCAATCTTTGTTCCTACGCGCTTTAAGACGACAGCCTGTCGAGCGAACTCCAGTATGGATGATGCGTCAAGCAGGGCGTTATTTACCCGAATACCGCAAGACTAGAGAACAGGCCGGTGATTTTTTAAGTCTTTGTAAGAATCCTGAACTTGCTTGTGAGGTCACATTACAGCCTTTGCGTCGTTATGCACTGGATGCAGCCATTTTATTTTCTGATATTTTGACCATTCCTGATGCGATGGGGCTCGGTTTATATTTCGTTGAAGGCGAAGGGCCGTGTTTTCAACATCCGATACGAGATACCCAAGCAATTGCCAACTTACAAATCCCGGAGCCGGATTCTTTGGCTTACGTGATGAATGCGGTGCGCTTGATCCGCAAAGAAATGCCCAAAGAGCTTCCGCTAATCGGTTTTGCAGGCAGTCCATGGACTTTAGCGTGTTATATGGTTGAAGGTAAAAGCACGAGAGAATTTAAACGCATTTTACCTCTGATCTACACTGAGAGTGAGGCTGCCCATATTTTACTGAGTAAATTAGCAGCATCAGTTGCAGATTATCTGATAGAACAAATCAAAGCGGGTGTTAATTCAGTCATGCTTTTTGATACTTGGGGGGGAATTTTAACTCCAGAGAATTATCAAAATTTTTCTCTCCAGTATATGCAGAAAATCGTACACCAAATTAAAACCAATTTCCCTGAAATCCCCGTTATTTTATTTACTAAAGGGGGAGGGCAATGGTTGGAAAAAATGCTTGTTACCGGATGTGATGCACTAGGACTGGATTGGACGTGTGATATAGGTGAAGCACGACGCAGAGTTGGTAATCAGGTTGCATTACAAGGAAATCTTGACCCTTCGGTATTGTTAACCTCAAAGCAATGTATTCGAGAGCAAGTTAAAAAGATTTTAGCATCCTATGGGACCGGCTCAGGACATATATTCAACCTCGGTCATGGTGTTACTCCTGACGTACCACCTGAGCATGTTGCTGCGATGATTGAGGCCGTTCATGAATTCAGCCCTTATTATCATCAAAATTGAGATCCATTATGGCCTGGGTTTCACTAGCACTCAGGCTATAATTAGTCAGAATTTAAATCAATTATCTACCTTATCTGAGATACGTCATTCTGAACAAAGTGGGGAGTCAGCTCAAATACAGTGAATAGCAACTGTCTTAAATTGTTAATTTAAGACAGTTCTTAGCTGGTTTAAATTCCCTTGATGAGAAAGCCCAATCAAACCAATTACCCATGTCATGCATTCACCTCCTTATAGCCCGCCAGGTTATTTAATTAAGAAGACAACTTTATCGATATCAATCCAAAAATAATGAAGAGTGCGGCAGTAACTCTTAGTGCATTTGCCGCTTCTCCCAGAAAAAGAACACCGATTAAAAAAGCCCCTACAGCACCTATTCCTGTCCAAATGATATATGCTGTTCCTAAAGGAATGCTTCTCATGGAGATTGATAAAAGTGTAAAACTAGCGACCATGGCCAGGATTGTAAGAATTGAGGGAATGAGTTTTGTGAATCCTAAAGATTGCTTCATACAGTAAGCCCATATAATCTCGAGTATTCCTGCAAAAAACAAAAATAACCAGTCCATAAAAGCTCCAATGTTATGGTCTGGTCGTCCAGAATTAAAACCTTAATGGATGAGGTCGTCCTCATTGATGATATGATACAAAAATTAAAATAGAATTTCTATTTAAGCAACTGTCTTGAATTACTAGTCACTATTTTTACTATGCAAAAGATGTTGAATGATGTGACAAGAAATGAGTTAATTTATGTTTAAATTCCATAAGCTTTTCTTTATTAGTTTGATAATTATACTGAATTTTTTTATCCAAAATTTAGGGTATAGCAAAGAACTATCTAAGACTAAAACAAAAACTCTGATTTATTCATGGGTGAATTGGTTAAATATAATTGGTCTTCCCAATACGCGTTTCAGTGAAAATGATTTAGCACAATATTATGCTCCTAATATCGAAGTTTATACGAATGGAAAACTAGTTGCGAAAGGTTATGCTGATTTATATAAACAGTATGAAGAGATTAGAATTCAATACACTTCAATGCATATTACTTTACCGTTGAATGAATTGTTAGTTGATAGAAATAAAGTTGCATTAAGTTGCGTCATTACTTTAACTGCTAAAATGAAACAGCACATCAATGATCTTGCAATTGTTGAATTTGATAATAAAGGCAAAATTGTTAAGCTTTGGGAGTTATTAGATAGCAAAGATCCAACGAATATTCAGTAATGATTCTTTGCTATGAAGAAACTGCTCTTCTAAAGAAAGCTAATTGATATTGTGAAGTCAAGTTGCTATAAATAAATTGTTTCATTAATAGATCAAGAAATGGATTCTTCGATACATACAATCAAAGAAATGGAAGTCGTTTATTATGACACACTCTCAAAAAATAGCGGATGAGGTTCTTGTTGATATAGCGCTTCAAGGTGGTGGTGCTCATGGTGCTTTTACATGGGGCGTACTGGACCGTTTGTTAGAAGAAAAGAAGCTCCGAATTGATGGTATTTCTGGCACATCAGCAGGGGCTATGAATGCGGTGGTTCTTGCTGACGGATATATCAAAGATGGTCCTCAAGGAGCACGCTATGCGCTCGAATTGTTCTGGAAGAATGTTTCTGATGCCGCACGCTTTAGTCCCTTGCAACGCAGTCCTCTTGATATGATGCTGGGGCAATGGTCTCTGGATCATTCTCCTTTTTTCATCACCATGGATGTATTGTCTCGACTGTTTTCTCCATATGATCTGGATCCATTTGGGATTAATCCACTCCACAATATTTTAGGAGAGCTCATTGATTTCAGACGGTTATCACAAAGCTCAATCAAATTATTTGTTACTGCGACCAACGTGAGCACGGGTAGAGGAAGAGTATTTCGCAACAACGAAATTACCCCTGATGTGCTTCTTGCCTCGGCATGCCTGCCCACTATTTTCAAGGCTGTCGAGATCGATGGGGAGCATTACTGGGATGGAGGATATTCAGGAAATCCGACAATTACACCGCTTGTGCGAGAATGTAAATCACAAGATACGATTTTAGTCCAAATTAATCCCGTAACACGACCAGGTTTTCCTCGGTCTGCACGAGATATCCTCAACCGCCTAAATGAAGTGTCATTTAACACGGTATTACTTAAAGAGCTTCGCATGATTGCTTTATTACGGCAATTGGCGCATCCAGGTAATTCCGAAGGGGCTAAATGGGCGGGCATGCGAATACACCGGGTGAGCAGTGACATTATGCTGGAACTCAGTTCTTCCTCAAAGCTCAATGCTGAATGGGACTTTTTGCTCATGTTGCGAGACGAAGGACGTCGTGCAGCTGAAGCTTTTCTCACGGAGCATGGGAAAAACCTTGGAAAAAATTCATCACTTGACCTCGATGTGTTACTTGAGGGAGTTTAATTCATGGGAATCCTCGAGATTTTACTTGGATAATTATTACTGATTGTTTTAGCATTTCGAAGCTGGAGTATCTTGCTCCTGCTGCAGCATTAGTCGAACGATGTCTGCATTGCCAGGAGCACCATCCATACATCATTTACAGATAGATACAGAAGTCTTTTTATGGTTCGGTGTCCAACATATCCATCTGCCAAGAGTATTGTGCGCTGACATTGTTTAATTATTATGATCAATATGATATATTATTGCGCAATACTGTCCTGACATGAAACAGCTTATGCAAAGTAAATATCCAGCATTTTTTCCCAGTAACAAGATAAAGTCTTTTCCATGTGTGGAGTTTTCACATGTTGAAAAAACTTCCTCTGCAATCGAAACATTATATCGAGGTGATGTTCATCTTCCCGAAATAATTTTTCTCATGCCCACCTTGCTTACAGGGGTTTTTTGTCAATGCTTCCCTGAAGTAATTGATATGGAGCAAATAAGATTGCACAAATTAACCAACTTATCTAATGATTTTCATATGGTGAGTATGTCAGAAGATCTGCAGATTGCATCAAAGTGGGGAAGGGACAGCCTTATTACCATCGACCCTGCTTTATTCTCCAATTATATTGTTGATGTCCATGCAAGCTATCGTGAAAATAGCCTCACTCTACCTGCTCGAATGGAACGAGAAAAAGAGCATATTGCCTTAGCTGTACCCTTTTGTAGTATAAAAAAAATAATGATTCACAATAAAGAATTCCTTAACCCTTTTTATCTCAACATATCTGCCAACAATCAGGAAGCAATAATGGAGTTTGATACACTTTATTGTCAATTAGTGTCACTTTTAAGAAAAAAATACACTCAGGAAGTAGATAAGCAAGAAGAGAAACGTGCCTTACGCGCTTATACTGAAGCGTATTTAGAGTTCTATAATCAATTCAGCGGTAGTGACAACCCCTTTAATAAAAGCCTATCGGAGCTCTGTGCTCTTTACCCGGAATTTGTGGCAAATTTTTTAAATTCAAATCCTAAAACATCACCAACCGATTTGCTAAAGGATCTTATTCTAAGTGCGTCTGAGAACTTATTTGAAGAACATCATTATACGAAAGCGATTGATGCTTCTTATATTTATAGAACTAAAGTAAGCACTACTTATGATGAGGATGACTGGGCTAAACCAAATTATAATTAGTAATAAAAACGATGTAATGGGTAGGAATGAAATGTTTTTGGACTCATAGAGAGCTATTCGTTCCTGAATTGTCGACTTAATTGAATGGCCATTTCTATTGATTGTTCACAGTTCAACCGAGGCTATGATATGCCTTTCTTAGACGTAGCCTGAGTGAAGGCAAAGCCGTAACCCGGGATCAAAACCTTATGTGGGTAGCGATCCCAGGTTACGCTATTGCTTCAGCCAGACTACAATTTTCTACACGTCCTTAAGTTGACGCCATCTTACTTCTTTTGAAGTCTTTTTATGGCCTTATTACTTTATTTCTTGCTGCAATCAGACTTAAACGAATAAGCCAACGCTGTGCCTGTTTCCAAGAAGCTCTTAAGGCTGCTAAGAACAAGTGGCCAGCCGTAACTGATTTTGGGCAATATCTCGGAGTGTTCAGGAAAGCCGCTGTGTGTGACCGTTAATTTCACCAGATTACCCTCGGGTTCAAGTTCAAAAATAACTGTTGATGCGGGTTCGTCAGGCATCGATTCCATTAAGGGCTTCCAACTGTATGAAAGTACCTTCGGTTTATCTGCACGCAATACCTTATCTGAATGGGCCAGACTGCCATCGGGTGCATAAAATTTCATAGATGCCCCTACAGTCCAATCACTTTCAATACGAAAACCACCCCAGTATTCTTTAGTAAATTCGCCCTTCGTTAAGGCGTCCCACAGTTTTTCAGCTGTAGTTTGAATATAAGTTGTATAAACGAATTGTGGCTTGCTCATGTTCATTTCCTTTTTTTAGGTGACGATGATGACTTGTCGTGTTCTAAAATACTTTTCAAGTTATCTAAAGCGAGTAGCCGATTACGTTCGTACTTGGCGATCCAGCGTCCGAACGTTTCTTGTAGCGGTACTGGATTGAGATAGTGCAACTTTTCTCGGCCTTCCCAATGAACAACGACCAGGTTCGCATCCTCCAGAATATGAAGATGTTTCATAACAGCCTGTCGGCTCATGCTCAAATGCTCGCACAACTCATTAAGGTTTTGGCCGTTACGAGCACATAATGCATCAAGCAAGGTTCGCCGACTTTTATCTGCCAATGCTTTAAAAATAAGATCGTTGTCCATATCTATAGTATATGTAACCAAATGGTTACATGTCAAGGAAAGGTTTATTAATGGTAAGAGGATTTTCTATGAGAAATAAAAATAATGCCAGTGAAATAATGCTAAGTTAGATACAAGAAGACCCTCCTAATAATCCGCAACTAAACGTGCTGTATCTATGTTTTCAGGAAGTGCTAATTGTTCAATAGGTTTACTAAAGAATTTATTATTTGTAGCTGAGAACTTGTTTTCGTTTGATCTAGAAGAAGTGAAAATGTGTTTTGATTCTTAGGATAGGCATTAAGAGTATTGCGTACTTATGATGAGTAATAGGGTCTGTAACAGACCCTAATCAAGATAAACTAATTGGGCGTTATTCGTTCCTGAATTGTCTACTCAATTGAATGGCCATTTCTATTGATTGTTCATAGTTTAACCGAGGATCAACGAGGCTATGATAAGCTTTTTTTAGATCGTCAGCGGCTAACCCGCGAGCGCCACCAATACACTCTGTGACGTTGTCGCCTGTTAGTTCAAAATGAACACCACCGAGATAACTGCCCATATTGCGATGAATTTCCAAAGCTTGTTTCAGCTCTAAAAGAATGTTGTCAAAGTGACGGGTTTTAATGCCATCCAATGTAGTTTCTGTATTGCCATGCATAGGATCACAAGACCAGGTAACTGGCACTCCTGTTTTCCTTACCGTTTCGATAAGAGGGGGCAGCAACCTATCTATGTGCTTTGCTCCTAGACGAGTGAATAACAAAAGACGTCCTTCTTCACGTTGCGGATTGGCTCTTTGCAATACTTCTTCCAACCATTCTGGAGTAGCTCCTGGTCCAACTTTGATACCAATAGGATTCTCTACCCCACGTAAAAATTCCAAATGGGCGCTATCGAGCTGTGCTGTACGCATCCCAATCCAGGGCAGGTGTGTGGAGAGGTTATACCATAAACCATCATCCATCTGACGAGTCAATGCCTGCTCATAGTGCAAATGCAGAGCCTCATGTGAAGTATAAAAATCCACCTTGGATAAATTACTGGACTGTATCCCATCAATGGTATCCAAAAAATCTAAAGCATCAGCGATTGATTTAACCAGCGTTTGGTACTCTTCTTTTTGTTTGGAATGTTCCACAAAGCCCAAGTCCCATTGTTGAGGATGATTGAGGCTGGCAAAACCACTGTCGAGTAGGCCGCGAATAAAGTTTAAAGTAATAGCCGAACAGCTGTAGGCTTGCAACAATAATTTGGGGTTGGGTTCACGTGCTTCTTGAGTGAACTCCGGGGAGTTTACGAGATCACCCCGGTAGCTGGGCAAAGTAATACCCTCAATTGTTTCATAATCCGAAGATCGAGGCTTTGCATATTGGCCTGCAATTCGTCCAACACGAATAATAGGTTTTCGTAAGCCATGCAATAGAATCAAACTCATTTGCAAGATGATTTTTAATTTATTGCTGATGATCTCTGATCGACAATCATTAAACGATTCAGCACAGTCGCCACCTTGAAGAATAAACGCTTCTCCACGCCCGGCACGTGCAATTTCCTTTTTCAAATTTCTTACTTCACTGCTGGTAACTAGTGGAGGTAAAAGGCTCAGTTGCTCTACAATTTTATTTAACTGTTCGTCATCCGCGTAATTTGCAGCTTGTAAATAAGAATATTGGAGCCAAGAGGTAGGCGACCATTTTTGCATAAAAAACCCATGTAACTTTTTTGAGTCTAAGTATGGAATAAATGAACACATACTGCAAGCGAACGGCTTATTATTCTAGTGATTATCCTCTAGGATAGATAGCTTGGGCCCAACTGCTGGAGTTTTCGCCATCTCTTGTTGCATTCGGGATGACGATAAAAAAACAGGGTTATCGCATAGCCTTCACCAGGCTACAATAAAATAAAAATAATTAAGGGCTTGAAATCTTATTTGCTGCCCCCATTTGTGGTTTTCACGTTGCTAGGCTGTGGAGAGGAGTAATTTGCATGAGTAAACAAGACAAAAAAAATTGGCATCAATTTAAAGAACAACATCAAAATGAAGAACATCAATCTAAAGAATCGGAACAAGGTGATCATGAGGATACTTTGGATTTACCCGAAGAAATAGCACATCCTGAACCTTCCTTAGATCATCCAAGCTATATCGAGTTGAGTGAAAAACTGACTCTTGCTGAACAACAGGCTCATGAAAATTGGGAAAAAGCAGTGCGTGCTCAAGCTGAGTTAGATAACGTACGTCGTCGTGCCGAGCGCGAAGTAGCTAATGCGCATCGCTATGGCGTTGAAAAGTTGATTTCTGATTTGTTACCTGTAATTGACAGTCTAGAGCAGGCTTTACAATTGGCTGTCAAAGCGGAAGACTCATCAATGAAGGAAGGTTTAGAATTAACTTTAAAGCTTTTTACCGATGTATTGAAGAAATTTGATGTGCAACAAATCGATCCTGTAGGCATGCCTTTCGATCCACAGCTTCACGAAGCCATGTCGATGCAAGATGTGCCTGGTGCTGAACCCAATACAGTGCTCGCGGTATTCCAAAAAGGATATAAATTGAGCGACCGAGTGATTAGACCGGCGCGTGTTGTCGTAGCAAAAAAATAAAAATGTGGATTATATGGGTTGAAATCGACAGGTTATGCCCCATATAAGAACCATCGCATTAGAAATTACTTAATTTGGAGCATGAATAGAATGGCTAAAATTATAGGAATCGACTTAGGTACCACCAACTCATGTGTTGCGGTAATGGAAGGTGATAAACCTAAGGTAATTGAAAACAGTGAAGGCCACCGAACCACGCCTTCCATCGTTGCTTATACTGACGATGGTGAGGTATTGGTTGGGCAATCTGCAAAACGCCAAGCTGTAACCAACCCTGATAATACTTTATTTGCAATTAAGCGATTAATCGGTCGTCGTTTTGAAGACGCAGTAGTGCAAAAAGATATCAAAATGGTACCTTACAAAATCATCAAAGCGGATAATGGTGATGCTTGGGTTCGTGTGAAAAGCCAAGACAAAGCGCCACCACAAATTTCTGCTGAAGTATTGCGTAAGATGAAAAAAACCGCTGAAGATTACCTCGGCGAAGAAGTGAAAGAAGCGGTAATTACCGTACCTGCTTATTTCAATGACTCCCAACGTCAGGCCACCAAAGATGCAGGACGTATTGCTGGACTTGAAGTCAAACGTATTATTAACGAACCTACTGCTGCAGCTCTTGCCTACGGTATGGACAAAAAACGTGGTGATTCAATTATTGCTGTATATGATCTCGGTGGTGGTACTTTTGATATTTCAATTATTGAAATTGCAGAAGTTGATGGAGAACACCAATTTGAAGTACTCGCAACGAATGGTGATACCTTCTTGGGAGGTGAAGACTTTGACTTGGCTTTAATTGATTATCTGGCTTCTGAATTCAAAAAAGATACTGGCATTGATTTGCATAATGATCCATTGGCATTACAACGTCTGAAAGATGCAGCTGAAAAAGCGAAAATTGAACTTTCTTCAGCCCAACAAACAGATGTTAACTTACCTTACATTACGGCTGATGCTACAGGACCAAAACACTTAAACATTAAATTGACTCGCGCTAAGTTGGAGTCTTTGGTTGAGAAATTGGTTGAGCGTACCGTTGAGCCTTGCAAAATCGCATTGAAAGATGCTGGATTGAATGTATCCCAAATTAATGAAGTTATTTTGGTAGGCGGTCAAACCCGTATGCCTTTGGTACAAAAAACAGTAGAAGAATTTTTTGGTAAAGAACCACGCAAAGACGTTAACCCTGATGAAGCAGTTGCTGTGGGTGCTGCGATTCAAGCTGCAGTTTTATCGGGTGAAGTGAAAGATATTCTGTTACTTGACGTAACTCCTTTATCTTTAGGTATCGAAACTATGGGTGGGGTGATGACCAAGCTCATCGAGAAAAATACCACAATCCCTACCAAAGCCAATCAAGTATTTTCTACTGCTGATGATAATCAAACTGCGGTTACTGTACATGTATTGCAAGGCGAAAGAGAGCAAGCATCAGCGAATAAATCCTTGGGTCGATTTGATTTAGGTGATATTCCTCCTGCACCACGTGGTGTACCACAAATTGAAGTAACTTTTGATATCGATGCGAATGGTATCCTTAATGTTTCTGCAAAAGATAAAGCTACGGGTAAGGCACAATCGATTGTGATTAAAGCATCAAGTGGTTTGAGTGATGAAGAAGTAGAAGCAATGGTCAAAGATGCTAAGTCTCATGCCGAAGAAGACAAGAAATTTAAGGAAATGGCAGAGCTACGCAATCAGGCTGATAGTTTGATTCACAGCTGTGAAAAATCCATGAAAGATTTAGCCGCTGAACTTGCTGAAGATGAGAAGCAAGGTATTGAAAAAGCCATTGCTGAATTAAAAGAAGCGATCCAAGGCAGCGATAAAGCACAAATTGAAGACAAATTAAAAGTGCTAAGTGATGCTTCTGCAAAAATGGCTGAACGAGTTTATGCTAAAAAAGCATCTGAAGGCCAAGCAGGACAAGGTCAAGCGCAACAAGAGCAGGCATCCGCTCAAGAATCAGCTAAAGCGGATGAAGGTGTTGTTGATGCTGAGTTCGAGGAAGTTAAAGACGATAAGAAATAATCAGTTATATCGTGACTTAGTCGTCTAGGAATGTAGCCTGATACGTACAATGTCACTGCCTATTAAGTTAATGTGTTTCCCTTCTCCCCGCGGGGAGAAGGTGCCCCTTAGGGCTGATGAGGGAATGGATTGTGGCTAACTAACCCTTGCCCTCACCCTCTCCCACAAGCGGGAGAGGAGATTTTAACTAAAGGCAGTGATGTTGTGCGTATCAGGCTACATTGTCCATTTTAATTTTTAATATGTGAGTAGTTATGGAACAGCGGGATTATTATGAACTTTTAGAGGTAAGTCGAACTGCAAGTGATGCCGAAATTAAAAAGGCATATCGTAGATTGGCAATGAAGTATCACCCAGATCGTAATCCTGACGATTCTGCTGCTGAAGAAAAATTTAAAGAAATCCAATACGCTTACAGCATTCTTTCCGATCCACAAAAGCGTGCAGCCTATGATCAATACGGTCATGCGGGCGTTGATCCTTCCATGAGAGGTGGTCCTGGAGGTTTTGGCGGTTTTGGTGGTTTTGGCGATGTCTTTGAGGACATTTTTGAAAATATCTTTTCAGGCGGACGCGGTGCAGGACGACAATCTCGTGGCCAACGCGGCGCTGATTTACAATTCAATGTCCAATTAACCCTGGAAGAGGCTGCGCTGGGTAAAGAAGTACAAATTACTGTTCCTCGACATGGTGCTTGTGCTACGTGTAGTGGTAGCGGTGCTAAAAAAGGAACCCAGCCAAAGACGTGTGAAACCTGTAATGGTATGGGGCAAGTCAGAATTCAGCAAGGCTTTTTCTCCATTCAGCAAACATGTCCTAGCTGTCATGGTGAAGGAACCATTATTACTGATCCTTGTTCCGATTGTCATGGTCAGGGTCGAATCCGTGAAAGCAAAAAGCTTACAGTTAAGATTCCTGCCGGGGTGGATAATGGAGATCGTGTTCGTTTAAGCGGAGAGGGCGAAGCCGGTATGCATGGGGGAGGCCCGGGCGATCTTTACGTACAAATCAGTGTAAAAAAACATACTATATTCGAACGTCATGAAAATGATTTGCATTGCGAAGTACCCATAAGTTTCATTATCGCTGCCATGGGTGGTTCTATAGAAGTACCAACCCTAGAAGGACGCGTTACTTTAAAGATCCCTGAAGAAACACAAACCGGTAAAGTGTTTCGTTTAAGAGGAAAGGGGATGAAATCCGTACGCGGGCATGGTCAAGGCGATTTATTATGTAAAGTAGTTGTAGAAACCCCAGTGAATTTATCACGCGAGCAAAAAGATTTATTAACTAAATTTCAAGAATCACTGGAAAATGCTAAAGGAAAACACTCTCCACGCTCTAATTCTTGGTTCGCAGGTGTGAAAAAATTCTTTGAAGACATGAAATTTTGAAGCAAGTAAGTTACAATTGCACACATTTGTCTAAATGTGTATTTTTTGAGCTTTCTGGCTGCGGGATTTTTAATCGTTATTGATTGTAGTCCAGGTTGAAGCGAAACGAAATCGGAATCTTTTAGACCTCATGCCACATGCAATGAGGGATGACAGGAGTTGCGCTTCGATTACCTAAGCTACGGATTCGCCAAGGCCGCTCAAAAGACACTTTGAATAACTAACAGAGTAGACCATGATGAACCAACCAGCAATTTTAGTGTTAGCCGATGGCACCATTTACGAAGGAATTTCGGTAGGAGCAACAGGCGATTCTGTCGGAGAGTTGGTTTTTAATACGTCTCTAACCGGTTATCAGGAAATGCTTACAGATCCTTCTTATGCACGGCAAATCATTACTTTGACTACAGCTCATGTAGGCAATACAGGATGCACTCATGAGGATATGGAATCTAATAAAATTTGGGGTGCGGGTTTGGTGATTCGTAATTCCTCTATAATCCATAGTAATTATCGCGCTGAACTCTCTCTTCCTGATTGGCTCAAAAAAAATAATGTAGTTGCTATTGCTGACATTGATACTCGCGATTTGACCCTTCGTTTACGAGAGCATGGTGCTGTCGGTGCATGCATCAGTACCCGTGTAGAAGACCCCGAGCTGGTTTTGGCAAAAGCACGTTCCTTCGCTGGTTTACAGGGAGTTGATTTGGCTTTAGAAGTTTCTAGGAAAACTATAGAGCGCTGGCATGAGGGGCAAGGCGAATGGGGTAAAGGCTCTCAGCCTCAACAATTCCACGTGGTTGCTTATGATTTTGGAGTAAAGCACAATATTTTACGTATTTTGCATGACAAAGGGTGTCATTTAACCTTAGTGCCAGCAAAAACCTCTGCTGCAGAAGTTTTAGCGATGAATCCTGATGGGGTATTTTTATCAAATGGCCCAGGAGATCCACAAGCTTGTGATTATGCCATTCGTGCAACCCAAGAATTTTTGGCTCATAATATTCCTTTATTTGGCATTTGCTTGGGTTTTCAGATTTTGGCTTTAGCCTGTGGGGGCGTGACAAAAAAAATGAAATTTGGTCATCACGGAGCAAATCATCCTGTAATTGAAACTGAAGGGCAAAAACGTGTTTTTATAACCAGCCAGAACCATGGATTTGCTGTGGATGAAGAGAGTTTGCCTGACTGCCTCGCGATTACACATCGTTCGTTATTTGATAATACCCTTCAAGGCATCAAGCATAAGGAAAAACCGGCATTTGGCTTTCAAGGACATCCTGAGGCTAGCCCTGGACCCCATGATATAGAAATAATATTTAATGAATTTATACAGTTGATGAAATAGGATATATAAAATTTAAAGAGGATTAACTAATGAATGACACTCACGTCTTTACTTCAGAGTCGGTTTCTGAAGGGCATCCTGATAAAATCGCAGATCAGATTTCTGATGCAATTCTAGATGCTATTTTAATGCAAGACCCCGCTGCGCGTGTTGCTTGCGAGGTGTTCGTTAAAACTGGAATGGTCTTAGTTGGTGGGGAAATTACTACCAAAGCTTGGGTGGACGTGGAAGCAGTAACGCGGCAAGTAGTTAAAGAAATAGGTTATAACAGCTCGCAAATGGGATTTGACTGGGAATCTTGTGCTGTACTTTCTGCTATTGGTAAACAATCTCCTGATATTGCCCAGGGTGTAGATAATAAAGAAACAAGAATTCTTGGCGCAGGGGATCAAGGTTTAATGTTTGGTTATGCCAGCCGTGAAACAGATGTCTACATGCCTGCCCCTATTGCTTATGCACATCGTTTGATGGAAAAACAAGCTCATTTACGTAAATCAGGCGCATTACCCTGGTTACGGCCTGATGCGAAATGTCAATTAACTTTAAAATATGAAAAGGGAATACCTGTTGAAGTCGATACGGTAGTATTCTCCACGCAACATGCGGCTGAAATTGGATACAGTGATTTAATCGAGGCGGTACGAGAGGAAATTATTAAAACAACGTTACCCGCCGAATGGTTAACTCATAAGACCCGCTATTTTATTAATCCAACAGGTCGTTTTGTTATAGGTGGTCCTTTGGGAGACTGTGGACTTACTGGCCGCAAAATCATTGTAGATACGTATGGTGGTATGGCGCGACATGGCGGCGGATGTTTTTCGGGTAAGGATCCTTCTAAAGTGGATCGATCTGCAGCTTATGCAGCACGGCATGTAGCAAAAAACATTGTTGCAGCAGGATTGGCTGATAAGTGCGAGTTACAGATTTCTTATGCAATTGGTGTCGCTGAGCCTACCTCTATTTTTGTTGAAACTTTTGGCACAGGTCGTTTAAAAGATAGTGAAATCATTGAATTAATACATACCCATTTTGATTTAACGCCACAAGGTATTATTGAACATCATGATTTACTGCGCCCAATCTACAAACAAACAGCAACTTACGGCCATTATGGACGTGAAAACTTTCCATGGGAACGATTGGATAAAGTGACGGAGCTACGTAAAGCCTTATAAAGGAGACTCTAATGGAATTAGCCAATAAAGCAGGAGCAGGAAGCAATATGGTAAAAGATTATAAAGTAGCAGATATGTCGCTGGCTTCTTGGGGGCGTAAGGAAATAGCGATTGCTGAAACTGAAATGCCCGGATTAATGGCGTTGCGTGAAGAATTTGCTGCAAAAATGCCTTTAAAAGGTGCTCGTATAGCAGGCTGTTTGCATATGACAATTCAAACAGCCGTACTGATCGAAACATTAATTGCTTTAGGTGCTGAGGTTCGCTGGTCGTCTTGTAATATATTTTCTACTCAAGATCATGCTGCCGCAGCTATAGCAGCCAAGGGTATCCCGGTCTTTGCTTGGAAAGGTGAAACTGAGGAAGAGTATTGGTGGTGTGTTGAGCAAACGCTTTCCGGACCGAATCATTGGACTCCTAATTTATTGCTGGATGATGGAGGTGATTTGACTCAAGTAGTACATCAAAAGTTTCCGGAATTATTATCAGGAATTAAAGGAGTTTCGGAAGAAACAACTACTGGTGTCGCCCGATTGTATGAAATGGCCAGAAACGGTACCTTAAAAATTCCTGCAATTAATGTGAATGATTCAGTTACCAAATCCAAGTTTGATAACATGTACGGTTGTCGTGAATCTTTATTGGATGGAATAAAACGAGCTACTGATGTGATGATTGCTGGCAAATTAGCTCTAATTTTAGGTTATGGGGATGTAGGCAAGGGCTGTGCACAGGCATTACGTGGCCAGGGTGCGATTGTTTTAATCGCCGAAATTGATCCTATTTGTGCGCTGCAAGCGGCAATGGAGGGATATCGTGTTGTGACTCTGGATGATGTTGCCGAGCAGGTAGATATCGTTGTTACTGCAACGGGAAATTACCATGTAGTGACTCATGAGCATATGCAGCGTATGCATAATCAGGCTATTTTATGCAACATTGGTCATTTTGATTCTGAAATTGATGTACAGAGTTTAAAGAAATACCAATGGGAAAATATTAAGCCACAGGTTGATCATATAATATTTCCTGACGGTAAGCGTTTAATTCTTTTGGCTGAGGGACGCTTGGTTAATTTAGGATGTGCTACAGGTCATCCAAGTTTTGTGATGTCGGCCTCTTTTTCCAACCAAATTTTGGCTCAAATCGAATTATTTAAAAATGCGGATCAATATGACCGAGATGTCTATGTTCTTCCCAAATTATTAGATGAGAAAGTAGCTCGTTTGCATTTAGGAAGAATCGGAGCAAAATTGACTCAACTCACTAAGGAACAAGCAGACTACTTAGGTGTGGCGATTAATGGTCCTTATAAACCTGAGCAATATCGATATTAGTTGAGGGTTGGGCTTGTAGCCCAACCTATTACAAATACAGGGAGTCACCATCTATCGGAACATGCGTTTTTAGCAAAATACTCATCAAGCCTACGTTTCGTTCCTGGGCTTACCATCTCAGGCAAATGGTCGTAATCATACCAGGCCATCTGTTCAATTTCGTGAGAATACGCTTTTACAGAGGTAAAATTTTTAACGATAAAGATGATCGGATAGTCGTTGACTCCCATGTAGGTATGGAAATAAATACCAAATAATTGCGGTTCCTCAGCAGGAATTATTCCGACTTCTTCTTTTAATTCACGTATTAGAGCTTCTTGAGCTGACTCGCCGCTTTTGACGCCACCACCAGGTAAATACCAATGCGGTTGATATGTGTGTTTTACCAAAAGGATCTGATGATCACGATTTAAAATAATAGCCCGCGAACCAAGGGTTATGAAGCCAAACCATGATTGTAATTTTCTTATCAAGCGTGTGGCTGATTTAAAAAAAAGTGATCGCAAGTCCATGACATTGTTGAATACAAACAAAGAGATAGATACAGTATATCGAGCATCCCAGGAATTTCAATGTGGTTTTTATTTTAATACATTCGGGATAATGTAGTAACATTTTTGGACAATTTTGCCCTTGTTTTGCCCTGTGTCTTATAGCATACTGAATTGCGATGTATATTATAAGGAGATTTTTGCATGTTTAAATCAGGGATTTTAGCTCTAGGTCTTTTATCAATAGCTCATGGCGTTTTTGCTGCACCGGAGCAAAATGCAGTTCGAGTAATTATCAAATATAAAGAACAAATAACCAGCGTTTCTTCTTTAAAGTCACAGATAAAACAAGTAACCCAACTACCTGTAAAAGAATTTAATCCTATGGCGAATGGTGCTTTTTTATTAATTTTAGACACCACAAACAGTCCCTGGGCTAAAGTAAATGATGAGGATGAAACTTCTTCGATTTTGGAGCGTTTACGCAAAAACCCTCAAGTTTTATATGCGGTTAAAGACAGAATAAGTTACTTTAAACCGGTTCCTGATCCTGAAATTCTAGATGCAGGGAATTTATTATCTCATGAAAGCCAATGGGATGAGTTTACTCCTCCTGCCGGAATTATGTTGGAATCGAAACCTGGATTTAGAGATGGTGCTTGGGCCTATACGACAGGGCTTTCTAAAAAGCCAATAGTTGTAGCCGTCCTCGATACGGGGATTGCTTTAAATGATAGTCTGATCAACAACTTGGTGAAGGACAGTGTAGGTAATTTATGGGGTTGGAATTTTGCAGGAAATAATAATAACTTGATCGATGAAACCCGCTCTTATCATGGTACTCATGTTGCAGGAACCATTGCAGGCTATGGGAGTGTCATGAGCGGTATGGGTGAGGATTTAAAAATTCTTCCTTTAAAAATCCCTGCTGCTAATGGCATGTTTTATGAAAGTTCAGTGATTAACGCGATTTATTGGGCTGTAGGTGGCGAGGTTCCCGGCGTTCCGACTAACATTCATCCAGCAAAAATATTGAATATGAGCTTTGGGGTGGATAGGGGCCCTAAAGACGAAATTGATTATTGTGACCAAGCCCTACAAGAAGCAGTCTTTTTTGCACGCAAGAAAGGTGCGGTATTGGCCGTTGCGGCGGGAAATGACAACGTCTGGGAGCATTTTAATGCGCCAGCAATTTGTAATGGAACCATTAAAGTCGCGTCTACCGGCCCTGAAGGCCTTAGATCCTATTTTTCCAACTATGGTCCAAGTGTTACCTTAGCTGCTCCAGGCGGAGATAAGCGTTATGGCATTTGGGGTGGGATTTTATCTACAGTGAACCCAGGTGGTGGTTATAATGGATCAGGGTTTGATTTTTATCAAGGAACGAGCATGGCTACGCCACATGTTGCGGGTGTTGCTGGATTGATTTTAGCTGCGAGTGAAAAGGGACTGAGCCCGGAACAAGTGGAACAACTCCTGTATACCACAACCCATGATTTTGGTGTAAGTACTGACCCCAATAAATCCTGTGTGGGTAAAAAGCCTTGCGGACATGGCATTCTAGATGCGGAAAATGCAGTTAAAGCAGCTGCGGCAGGTTATGATCTTATCTTTTCTGCCCCTAAAGTAGAGTATTTAGCAATGAAGGATTGTGGAAAGAACGCCTTAACTCCTAGCAAAACGCGCATTGTTTCAGGAGATGGGGTTTGGATACAAAATCATACGAATTGTGATATCGCAGAAAGTTTCCAAAAGCCTTATATAGAACAAGATAAAAATGGAAACATTATTGCTTATTATGGTTCTGTAAGTTATCGATTGGATCAAAGTGCTTACAAGTCATGCCATGTGATTGGTTATGATGGGGTGGGTTGTTATTTATAAGCATTCACTGGAAAGCCATGTTTGGCTCAGGTTGAACGAAAAAATATGCGGATAACTGCCCGCATACTGAATGCTGCGCTTACTTAGCATACTTTTCGTTCAATCTGAGCTTAAGTCTGCCTTTCCACTTTACCCTTTGAACAGCTGCATTTGGCGCATTCTACTCAATGAACTCTTCGGAAAGTTCACATACACTTTCTTCCTAGCAACGGTATGACCGTTTGCGAGGACGATAGCGAATGTGAGCGACAGATAGCTTAATGAAAGAAAGATACATTCTAGAAAAAAGGGCGTAAACGTTTTGCAGTCGCACGTTGTTCCAGTTGTTCTGAAGACATCTTGCTTGGTTGGGGGCTGTACGAAGGGCGAGGTTTGTATAGGGAAGGCATGATGTTGAGTACTTCTTCAGCTTGTTTTAACAGCAGTTCTACTTTGTGCTCCAACAATTCAGGCTTATTTATTTTTTCGTAAAGTTGTTTTGTTTCATCAAGACCATTCAATATGGCTTGGTAATATTGTGAAATTGGTCCTCTAAGTGCAGCTATATGATCAAAAAGTGGCCCAACGGACTGATACTCTAAAAGCAGCGTTACGTTTTCTTCAAGTTTCTTTATCAAATTTAAAAAATGATTTTGTTGTGAAATTAGTTTTTGCATCCCTTTAATTAGCATATTCTGTCGGCTGGGTTTTCTTTGATGACTTAATTCAAAACTTAAATGATTTTTTTGATATCGGTTTGCGATTTTTAATAAGGAATTCACGAGGAGAGAAAGCGCATGGAGTAGTTGCTTCAAATCTTCATTACCTAAAGCATAGGCAAGACGATCAAGGTTCATTTTAGGGGAATGTCGAGGTTGAATGCCTAGGAGAAAAAGTACGTTTTGATCAATGCTTAACAGAATAGCAAGAGCATCCTGACTATTTAACCGATATTGGAGAACTAATTGGATTGAGCAAATGGTATCTTCCATAGAAGAGTCTTCTTCTGTAGGAGCGTTCAGTATTTCCTGGAGAAGATTTTTGGATGACTCAATACTTTGAGTTGCTTCGCTAAGTAAATTTTTTAATTGCTCTGGGTTAATCTCGTTCATTATTTGCCATGCGCCACGTTGATGAATAAAAAAGCATCTTTATTTAATCATAACATCGGAATGAGATTTTAAACTATACTTTAAATAATTAGGGCTATTTTATACACGGTGATGAACGAAAAGAAATTTGTGAATTTTAATGAGTTCTATCCTTTTTATCTCAATGAGCATAAAACAATAATGTGCCGGCGTTTGCATGTTATTGGAACTTCTTTGGCCTGTTTGTGTTTCCTTTTTTTTCTTATTTCCTGGTATTGGCTATGGTTTATTCTGATGCTGGTGACAGGCTATGGATTTGCATGGATCGGACATTATGTCTATGAAAAAAATAAACCGGCAACATTTCATTATCCTCTATACAGTTTAATGGGAGATTTTGTCATGCTCTGGCAGATTTTGAGTGGGAAATTAAAGTTTTAATTCAGGAGGACTATATTACGTTCCTGTATTTTTGAGCAAAATTAGTCTAAATTGCAAATAAAGCTTTCGCATAAGGAGTGTGCTATGATACTTGAGAGTCCCGCATTTACCCATAATGCCTTTATTCCTCAAGAATATACCTGTAATGGTGTCAATCATTCACCTCCCTTAGTGTGGAATGATGCACCAAAGAATACCCAATCGTTTGTTTTGATTATGGATGATCCTGATGCACCTATGGGATTATGGGTGCACTGGATTTTATTTAATCTACCTGCTGGCTGTCATGAGCTTAAAACAGGAACTGACACTCCATCTCAAACAATTAGTGCACGAAATAGTTGGGGAAAAACAGGCTATGGTGGGCCTTGTCCACCCAGCGGTACTCATCGTTATTTTTTCAAGCTGTATGCTTTAGATGCCTTCTTAAATTTAGGTGAGCATGCGACGAAAAAAGAGATAGAAACGGCGATGCAAAATCATATTATAGAGCAGACCGAATTAATTGGGAGATACAGTCAATCCTCTTAAAATGAACGTGAGGGCTGGGGAGAATCCCTCCCCATAGGGAGAAGGTGCCCGCCAGGGCGGATGAGGGTATTGGATCGCAACTTAAGAGCCTCACCGCTATTCCCAGCCTACAAGAAATTAAAATCGGGCAATCTGTAAATCGCAGCATCCTTCAGTTACATCATTGAGATGTTCAACAACGCTGGCTAGACATCGGGTAAATAGATAGATGGGATTAAAAATAAGAGAAGCAATGGCTGCACAGGTTGCAATAATTCCCATTACCGCATCAACAACAGTATGTGCAACGCACGATTTAAATGCAGAAGAGGTATTGGCGCTGATTTCAGACCTCGGGGCAAAAATTGCTAATAACAAGGCAGGTATAACTAATAACATACTCGCTGCCAAGTAAATAAAACTTTTCAAAAAGAGCAAAAAGGCGTTCACTCCTAACCAGATAGGGCTATGGATTGGGCGAACAAGCAGGTCAGTAAATTCACCAAGCTCATGAATAGGTTTAAAATAGGATGGATTAGGAATAGGAATTAATTCAGCGTATTTATTTCTTAGACTAGAATATCTATTCCACTTTGATGAAAAAAAACCAGCCATGATACTTTATCCCTCTTTATTATTTTTGAGGCGCGTATCATGCCAAGTAATAAAAAAAAAGAAAATACTTTGTCTTAAAAATTAGTTGGCTTAGGATGAGAATAATGGAGATGAGGCAGTGCTGAAATATCATCTTTTTTGAGTCATTTATTGGTTTTTTATAGGACAAATTAGTGATTGTGTCATTCCCGCGCGGGCAGGAATGACAGGAATTTATCTAAACGTTCGCCTCAGTGCTTAGCCCGTAATTTTTCCACAAGCAATTCGCTCACCCCCGCCACCCAAGGGAGGATTATCACTATAATTATCCCCACCTCCATGGACCATTACGGCATGTCCCTTAATGTCTTGGGTTTTTAAACGTGGTGCCAATGTGGGAGTATTGGCTGTTCCATTATTATCAACAATTAACACAGGCAAATCACCTAAGTGGCCTTCGCCGTAAGGACCAAGGTGTTTATTGGTGTTCGCTGGGTCTAAATGAGCGCCAGCATTTTTAGCATGATCACCACAGTCAGGATGTTGATGGATATGGAAACCACGAATGCCAGCAGGAAGTCCTGTCAATTGCGGTTTAATCAGCAGACCGTATTTGCTGTCTTCAAAAACAACTGTTCCTATTGCAGTTCCATCTGTGGTGGTAATATCACTTGTTACTGTATCTGCAGAAGCTATTGACGCAATAAATAAGGTCAAAGCACCCATGATCACCTGTTCTTTTTGTTTATTTTTCTTCATGGATAAATCCTTTAGTGACAATTTTTCTATTCTAACATAGCATATCACTAATACATTACTTAAATATTGAATTTAAAAAACGTGAATCATTATTGACTGTTAGAAATTAATTACGTCTTTATGAGCTTTTATTATGATTAAGAATTATTCAACGCCCGATATTAGAACCGCTACATTAGAGGATGCCGAAGCGATCGCTCAGATTCATATCTGCTCCTGGCAAAAGATGTATCGAGATTTCATTCCGGAAATTATATTACAAAACTTATCCTTAAAAGAGCGAACGCAACAATGGCATGATTTGATAAAACAGGATGTTAAAGTATTAGTGATGGAAGTAAACAGTCAACTCATTGGCTTTGCAAGCATTTGTCCTTTTCGAGATTTTAGGGCAGACAACTCGATGGGTGAAATCAGTGCGATCTATTTACATCCAGACTATTGGCGAATAGGTTTGGGGACTAAACTGTGTATGGCTGCAATTTCTGAACTTGCAAGTCAAGGATATAAAAAGATACTTTTGTGGGTATTTGAAGACAATATTCAAGCACGTAAATTTTATGATGCTTTAGGTTTTGAAGCCACAAGCGCAACCAAATTAGAAGAGTTTTATGAGGGCGGGGCATTATTAAAAGAAGTTCTGTATCAAAAAGTAATTGAGTAAGTTTTAGCATCCAAAAAATTTAGAATTTGAATGTTGTGCACAGCATCATTGCCATGAAGAGAAACGTTTCTCCTCCCATGAGTTTTGTCCTCGTGGGCATCTTTCGATGGGAGAAGGGAAGTTCTTTAAGTTGCAGCCGTGAAGTCGGGGCTTTCTTGCAAAATGGATGAACTTAAGTTCCACAAAACGTTTGATATACTCGTTCATCTGGCGAAGGCAAACACTGTAGGTTTTCGGTATTTTCTTGTTGTTGAAAAGGATTTTTCAATACGGCTAAAAGAGCATCCATTAAAGTACTGTCATTGTCTTCAATAACTGCATTAATTGCATTTTCAACTAAATGATTTCTTGGGATATATGCTGGATTTACCTGATGCATCTTAGATTTTATTGCCGTCACATCAACATCTTGCTGTTTAATACAATTTAACCAGTCAGCAACCCACTGCTTACTATGAGGCTGATTTCCTAAAGCTTTGATTAACTCGTTCTGATGGCTTTCACAATCAATTGCTTGATTGAGGAGGCGAAAGGTATTGGTAAAATCTGGTTTATATTCTTGTAATAATCCAAAGAAATTTTTAATAAGATCTGCGGGATTCGTATTATTATCGGACAAACCCAATTTTTCTCTTATTTTTTTATTCCAATATTGAGCAAAAAGCGTATTAAACGAATCGAGAACTTCTTGTAATTGTTGAGGTGCTTTATCTGCTTCAAATATAGGCAACAAGGTTTTACCAAACTGTGCTAAATTCCATTTTGCTATGGTTGCTTGATTTCCAAATGCATAACGACCAGTAACATCAATGGAGCTAAATACAGTACCAAAGTCAAATTCATCCATAAATGCACAAGGTCCATAATCAATTGTTTCGCCGGAAATCGTCATATTATCGGTATTCATGACGCCATGAATAAAGCCTACTCCCATCCATTCAGCAATTAGATATGCTTGGCGATCTACAACTTTTTTAAATAATTCGAGATAAGGGCTTTCACAGGATACAATCTCAGGATAGTGTCTTTCAAGGGCGTAATTTGCCAGCATTTTCAGCAAGTGGTTGTCTTTTTGAGCTGCAGCATATTCAAAGGAACCAACTCGTAAACTACTGGAGGCAACACGTGTTAATACACCTAAAGGTACGAGGCCGTTTTGGCGATAAATTTTTTCTTTGCTTGCAATTGCAGCCAAACAACGGGTGGTAGGAATGTTTAATCCATGCATTGCCTCGCTGATCAGATATTCTCTTAAGACTGCAGAAAGCGGTGCCCTGCCATCACCCATTCGTGAAAACATTGTTTTTCCAGAACCTTTGAGCTGAATGTCCCATCGTTTTCCATCATGACTCCGTATTTCGCCAAGCAACACAGCGCGACCATCTCCTAAAAGAGGAACATAGTACCCAAATTGATGGCCTGCATAGGCTAAGGCAATACTTTTAAGCTGCGGGGGGACTGAGTTCCCGGCATAAAAAGATAAGAGCTCATCTTCATTAGCAGAAGTAGAGGAGTTGGGAGCACCAAGATAGGCAGCTAATTCATGGTTGTATTTGACGAAATATGGGGCTGCGATCGGAGTTGGGGCGATCACCTCATAAAAATTAGAGGGCAACTTTAAATAAGAACTGCAATAAATTGAAGAAATCAAATTGGGCCAATCCATAAAAATTATGTTCTTGAATGATTAATAAAATCCCTTGAATAGCAATAAATTGAAAAAAGGGAGCCTCTTATCTATATTATAACGTCTCTGTTAGGAACCATTGCTAAAATTAAAGGAATAAAAGGAATAAATTTCAATTATGAGTTAAGGAGCTAGTTTGTTCTGAGTTATATTTGCTTAGAAATTCTTCACCTTTTCTTCCTCCCTCACTTCGCTGAATGGTTTTTGCATAACCATCCCACCCTGGAAGTTTATCTAAATTTCCTGATGCAATAATCTCTTTTGTCTTTTTTTCATGAACCTCTTGGATTTTGTCAAATTCTTCTTTTTTTCCAATAAATAAATTAACTGCTATTCCTTTCTCTTTAGCTGCTTTAACAAAATCAACAATCTCTTCTTCCGGAGTATTATCAGGAAAAAACGCTACCATTTTAGGTTGATAACCTGGAGCTGGATTTTTAGGATGAGCAATGACTTCAAGAGTTATATCCCTGATACAGTCTTTTTCTTCCTTGGTTGCATTTTCTGGTATTTTAATGACCCAGCTATCAGGATAAAATTTATTCTCTATAGTAAATTTGGCGCCTGAATTTTTAGATACAAAATCAACATGTAGCGGCGTCACTTTACCCTTATCATACATTTCTTCAAAAAAAGTCGGATTAGGTCGAATTTCAAATAATACATTTTGGTGGGCTCTATTCGTCACAGCCAATGCTTCTAACAGTTGTTCGTACCGTTCTTTTGCAGCCTTTTTTTCTTCTTCTATCTTTGATTTCATAAATTACTCCAAGAGGGAGTGTTATTTTTATAAGTATATATCAGATGGAATAATTTTTTGGGTTAATAAGATGACTTCATTTTAATTGAGTGCTTAACCGATAAAGCAATAAAGCCGCGCGTTGAGTTTGGGTTGTAAGAGAAGGAATGTTTAACGTTTCTTCGGCAGAATGTGCTCCTGTACCTACAGGACCTAAACCAGCTAATGCACCATCCACCAGGGACGCAATGTGTGAAATATCACCTGCACCTCGTGTTCCTGGATCAAGAGGAAGTATCATCCCTTGCCCTAAGTCTTCACTCACTTGACTATATTGTCTTAATAAAGCTTCATTAGCAGCAGTAGGTGGCATGCTGGGAATCCCATCTTCAAACTTAATGGAGGCTGAAGTTCCAGGAAGATGATCGGCAACAATATCGGTTATTCTTTTCTCTGCATCGTTTTTTTGATCTTCAGTGATAAAGCGTAAGTCTCCATTTGCCAAAGCAATTTTTGCGATCACATTTCCTTTGCCAAAGGCGTCCCCCTGAAAATTATTTTTATTGTTCGTCGTGGTGCCCCCTAAAATAAGGCCGGGACTAAATGATAAAAAGCGTTCGCTACTGAGCTTGGAACGCATCGTATTTAAGATTCGTGCTAACTCAAAAACAGCACCATAACCTGCCTTTTTTTGAAAAATTTCTGACGAGTGTGCTTCATTGCCATGAGCTTCCAATGTCCAGTGTGTTATTCCTCTACGTGCAACGGTTGCCGTATCTGGGGTAATCGCCCATTCAAAATCCAAGGCAATATCGGACTTTTTTGCAGCGTCGATTAAAGGTTTTCTGGAAATGGAGATAGGTTTCCCGGAATCTTCTTCATCGCCGGTTAAGATAACCGTGATATTTGCATTCTCTAGAGCTTTTGCTTCTTGCAGCGCTTTTAAGGCATAAAGGATGACAACTACTCCACCTTTGTCATCAATGACTCCTGGTCCAGTTGCACCATCTCCTTTCTGTTTAAAATGTTGAAACGGGCTATTTTCAGGAAACACCGTATCAAGATGTCCAATTAAAAGCAGTTTTTTGCCTTTATTTCCATAGTGTTCTGCAACCAAAGAGCCGGCGCGATGTTGTGCAGGTGGTTCATTAACCCAATAAGTCTTAAATCCAAGTTGATCTAATTGTTTGCGTACCATGTTTCCTACGCGCTGAACCCCCTCAATGTGGGTAGTCCCGCTGTTTTTATTCACTAATTGTTCCAATAATGAAAGTTGCTTTTGGGAGTTGGTAGTAATGTACTGAGCGATATGTTTTTCTACTGCATTGAGGTTATCTGCATTCGCTATTTGATAGAAGCAGAGAAAAAATAAACAGGCAAGCTTTCTCATTACTTTTCCAATATTTATGTTATGGACATGAAAGCAATCATACACTGCTTTGAAAAAGAGAAAACATTAATGAATTCACTTTTTTGCAGTCAACGCTTCAAGGGTTCGTGTACAGGGAAAATAACCTTGTTTCGAAGTCTCGGCAAGAATCTGATCGCAGCAATCTACAAGTGCGGCAAAATCCTGAGAGGTATCTCCTTGATGCAAAAGAAATGAAGCCGCAGCCCGAAATAAGGTGAGGCTTGAGACCAGCTTCATAGTATCAATTTGTCCATTCATAAGGGTCAAAACAGGAATCTTTCTTTTTAGTTGTTGATCTACTAATTGCGTGACTGCGAGATAATTTTGAAAAAGTTCCCCGTTTTGTAAATAGGCACAGGCTTCATTGAAATCAACAATCCCGAAATATTGGGCTGTTGAACTGAATCCAAGTTGTTTGAGCTGAGGGAAGAGATACCATATCCAATGGCCTTGTTTGCCACCTGCTTTGAGTTCATCATAAGCTTCTTGGAATGAGGCAGATGAATTTTTGCCTTTTTGGGCTTCGATAAAGCGATGAATGGTGCTCATCAGCAAGTACCTTAATTAAGACTCCTTGAGATTTTTATAGCATTATAAAGAGTTAAGGTACAGTCATTTGACCACGTTCATGCTGTGAATTAGTTTAAAAAGCAAAGAGCCGTTTTTCCTCAATGCGTTCACTTTTCAATTTTCAGCTTCTATTTAAAAGCACGTCTGTATTCTGCTTCTTGTAAGCGTTTCGCAAAATCCTCATCCGACTCGCCTTTTAATGCTTTTGCTGAGTCAATCTCATCAACACTAATCTTATTTTTAACTTGAGAAAACAAGCCTTGGGTTGATACAGCGTGAATCAAATCATTTACATGCTGTTGATAACCGTCTACTTTTTCTGCATTAACTGGCTTGCTTACGGACGAAGGAATCACTTGTTCTGCTTTTGCTGATAAAGGAGCTTCCTCTTTCTTTAACTCTTGACGTTTAGGAGGTAATTGCTCAATTTGGGTTGTCCAATGCGCATTATCTTCGTTATTTAAAACTACAGTACGCAAACGAGGATCAGGGTCTCCGTTAAGTTGGCCCTCTACGTAGAGATTTTTATTAAGTTGTACTGCAATTTCTTTCAAATCACCATGTGTTGCCCATCGTCCTTGTTCCTTAATTTTATCTACGCCTTTTAAAATAACAGAACCTGGATTTGGTTTATCACCATGCATGACGTCTTTCAATAATGCTTCTTTGACATGGGCATTTTCTATTTTATTTGTTTCTGCTTCAGAAAGGGGTCTCGCAGTAAGCTTGGGTTGCAGTGATTGTGCCGTACTTTCTGCTAAGGTCCTGACTTGAGGAGATAAAGCTAACTCATTAAATTTACTTATCTCGGGGAGGGTATTCTTTTCCTTACCTAAATAAAAGCGTACTAATTCCATAAATTTGTGATATACAGGTGAACCTTCAATCAAGGTTTCCTCATCTTTCGATACTTCTTCAGTTCGTATTCTGTTTAAAAGATCGATCTTGTACGCATCAGCGGCAATGTTCCTTAAAGACATTTGTAATGTAGACAAAAGCTCTTTTTTATAATCATAAGGAGACTCATACAACCGATTTAAATCAAAATCGATGAGCTCTTGCAGGCTAACGCCACGAAGCCCTTTTCTTTTCCACAGGTTATAGGTTGGGCTTTTTCGGTGAAGTGCATATTCATCTTGAATGTCTTTTATGGTGCCAATTCCAAACGCAAAAAATCCGCAATCGCCACCGCCAGGATTATTGATTCTATAAGACATTTCACACTCGTATTGGTTCTAATATTTATATTATATAATAGAAACCTTAATTAATTATTATGTCAATGATTTATTAATAGACAGGATGATTTTAATAAAATAAAATATGATCTCTTTTTATGCAAAAATAGCGGTGAGTTAGACAGAAGGAGGTTAGGACGATGAGCTTAGTTGATAACAGGATTGTAAAAGCCTCCTTTAGAGAAAATCCAGTAGAGGAAAGAAAACTGTTTCCTCAATCCTCCTGCCTTATGCCCATTAGTGTAGGGCAACCTATTCATGAAGGCGAAAAATTTGCCGCAGTCATTAAACTGATTAATGCTTCATTTAAACAATGTACCATCCTGGTTGATGATAGTGTGCAACGTCATACAATGGGTATCATGAATCATGCTACTACGGATGAATTATATCAACTTTCGGTGCAAGAAGGTGATGATTGGCTAAAGCGAAATGAAATGGCTTACAATCAGCTAACCATCCCTTATGAGATCATGCGCTGGGATGATTGGTACAACAGTCACAATTTCATTAACAGTCATGTGCGCGTCCAAAAAGAATATGAGCTCAATGAATCATTCCGTCATGCAATTCATGCCAATATCGATGAATTTTTAACCCGATACCTGAGTCGATTTTCTACTGAAAATGTTGACTCTGAAAGGGCGTTTCGACTTTGTCTTGATTATTTGATTGAAGAATGTTCTGTAATGTGTCTGTGGACAGAAAAGGCATACGATTTTGAAGTTTATCCCAGTGGCCGAAACAAAGCGATGGCTGCTACCTATGAATATTTAATTAAACCTCATTATCCAAACTATTTAAGACCTGTTGCACTTCGATTTAAAAAATATCCTGCAAATCCTCTTTCTCCGCCCCCCGTCATTCCGAATGCAACGAGGGATCTCCTAGCTTAACTATTATACTACCGTCTGGAGATTCCTCGCTATGCTCGGGATGGATGACCTGAGGCTTAGAGTCGATTATAGGAATGGAGGATGTTCAACTCATGGTGGATGAGGAAACGCTCACCCTTCTCCCACGGGTGGGCATTATAAACAGAAGAATAAGAAAGTTGTCAAAGTGAATAGATGTCATTCCTGCGAAGGCAGAAATGACATAAAATAATGCTCATTTATGGAAGAGGGGATGCGTTCTGGATACTAGAGAGGTGTCTTTGCTGCGATCCATTGTTTAATTTCAGAGGCCGTTTTATCAATAACCAGTATAATTTGTTGATACAATTGCTCCAATAAATCACGCTGTCCTGATTTCCAATAATCTTCAAAATATTGGCAAGCCATTTTTATCCGAGTGGCACCAACATATACTACACCTCCCTTAATTTTATGAATGAGTTTTTGGGTTTGTTCCCAATCACCTTGATCATGTGATTCTTTGAGCAGAGCAACATCTTCGACTAAAGAGTGATCGAGCATTAGGTTGAGCATGTCGCGGAGTGTATTTTCTGTACCCGTAGTTTTAATTCCTTCCTCAACATCAAGTAGTGGAAATTTAGAAAGATCAAAGAGTTGTTCTTCTGTTGCAGGTCTCTCAGAAATGCAATTTTCAGGAGAGTTTGTCCTTTCTTTGAGTATGGAAGGAATAAATGAGCTCAAAATATCACCGCATTTTTTTTGCGTTAATGGCTTGCTGATCACCGCATTGATGCCCGATTCGATACATCGCTGTTTATTTTCCTCACCAACATGGGCGGTAAGTGCAATGATGGGGGTGTGATATTTTTTTGAAACTTCTTGTACGCGAATGTGATGGGTGACTTGATAACCATCCATATCAGGCAGACCAATATCCATAAAAATTAAGTCATATCTATTTTTCTTCCAAAGTTGTAACGCAGATTGTCCATCAACCGCTATATCTACTTGGCAGTGATAGTGATTTAACATGGCTTTTGCTATGGTTTGCGCTACAGTATTGTCTTCCACGAGCAAGATGCGATGTTTGAGTGAATGGATTGATGGATTTGAATAGGGGATGGGTATGGCAGTGTTTTGTTTAAGACTGGATATATTGAAGTCAAAATCTTTATCAATACCTGTTTCATCTTCTAAAAGTGCTGTTTTTAAGGGAATGATACAGGTAAATTTTGTTCCTTTAGCAACAGTACTCTCGACATATATTTCTCCATCTAATTCATCAATAAACTGTTTGATTACAGCAAGGCCTAAACCTGCTCCCTTATAAATTCCTTTATAGGAAGGGGTTAAACGTTTGAATTGGAGAAAAATTTCTTGTTGCTTGTCTTTCGGAATCCCCATGCCACTATCTTCCACGACAAATTGGATGATCACTTCACGGTTTTCTCGCTTTGCCAGCTTGGCTGTTACAGTGACAAACCCGGCATCGGTAAAATTCAATGAATTCGAAATCAGTTCAAGTAAAATTCTATGGATACGAACCGGATCTCCGATAAGAAATCTGGGAATATCGGGATCAAATTCTAGAGATAATGTCAGTCGTTTAGAAGATGCTTTGGCTTTATTCAGATCAATCACATGTTGCGCTATTTTTTGTAATACGAATTTTTTCCTCACTTTAGGGATTTCGCCAGAGCTTACATGAATCGCTTCAAGTACATCATCCATAAAATCAAGTAGAGCATGACTGGATGCAACTAAGTTCTCTGAATATTCTTTAATTCTAGGACTTTCTGCTTCAGATTGGATAAGGTCTGCAAATCCTACGATACCGGTAAGGGGGGTGCGAATGTCATGACGCATATTTTCCAGAAATTCTGTTTTTGCCAGACTTGCTGCTTCTGCTTTTTCTTTTGCAATTTTGAGCTCTGCTTCAATTTTTTTTCGGTCTGTGATGTCAATGGAAATCCCTAGCACCCCGGTAACTTCCCCTTTTTTATTGCGCATTGGAGATTTATGGCTTAAAAAAATGGCATCTTTACCACCTACTTGCGCTTTTTCTTCAATGATTTCAGTTTCACCTGTTTGCATAATATGAAGATCATTTTGTCGAAATAACTCAGCTTGGTTTTTGCCCCAAGGCAGGTCAAAATCAGTTTTTCCTACGATTTCATAGCCAAATTGAAACCCTACACTTTGAGCTTGGCGATTGTTGCATCCTAAATAAACCCCGTTTTTGTCTTTCCAATAAACATGCCCTGGCATATTGGCCAAAATATTTTCCAAGGTGGATTGTGTTTTTTCTTGGCTTGAACAGAGAGCCGCCTCTTGTTTTTTTCGATTGGTTATATTTAAGGAGATGCCTATAATCCCGGTGACATTGCCGTGTTCATCATGTAAAGGAGTTTTACGGGTTAATACGACTACTTGTTCTCCATTTGCTATGGTCCCAATTTCTTCCAATTCCAATGAGGAATTCAGGTTCATTACTTTTAAATCGTTGTTGCGAATCGTTGTTGCAGATGCAGCCCAAGGCATTTCAAAATCAGTTTTTCCAATGATGGATTTCATCCCAGTCATTTCCAACATAGCGTCATTGCAACCTAAATAAACTCCATTTTTGTCTTTCCAATAGATGCTTCCAGGCAATGCTTTGATGATGCTTAATGTAAGCGATGAGTTTTCTGCAGATAAAGCTGGGGTAGGGGGTGCCTTGCAATGATAGGTTTTAGGTTTATTACGTTTATTTTCTGACATAAGTTGCTCTCTTTATTTTTAAAGTTATAGACCTATTATTCAACACCTACAAGAGAAACAATTCATATTTTCATGAAATGCGTCAAAGTGGGTTCTGAGCTTTCGAGAAGCCTGCATGACTATGGTCATCTGTATTGGATAAGCTATAGCTTCGATAATTTTCAAGAGACGATCCTTATGAATAAGGCAGTTGATAAGCTTGTGTCTGTTAAGGCGGCATTCAAACATTGGCGCGAAACCAGAACAAGCCAAGGCAAAATCCCTGATTACCTATGGGAGCAAGTAAAAGAGCTTTTAGACACCTACTCACTCTCCTATCCATCTCAGCCATATTATCACAGAATTTATGAGGTAGAGATGTTACAGATAACTCCGCAGCACCGGCTTGCTATTGGCAGTTGAACCAGTGGATTTTAGAAAAGTCATTGACGGTTTAAAAGCTATCTGCCATCAGAAGTTATGTGATACACATGAAAAGTCCTTCCCCTGGTAATAGTTATTGCTGATTTAGTCAAAGGAATTGTAACAATAACAGAAAGATATCCAGTGCTTAAACCTGTTTTGCCCTTCCCATTAAAACGTACTCTACCAGGAGTAGATTTCTGATTTTATTCAGATTAATATTCTGATTTTTGATAATACCTTGGTTTAATCCTTGTAGTCATTGTTGGAAACTCAATGAAAGAAAAATACCCTCTGATACAAAGTACTACTGAAAGTAGCAGTTTACCCGCGGAAATCTGGGTTAATGTAACTAATAAATTACCTAAATTGGATTTATTCAATTTTTATAGAAGCTCCAAAGAGCAGAAAGAATTATTACAATATGAACTCGATAAAGCTACTTTTTTAGATTTTGTAGTGCGTGGAGAATACTATTCTGTTAGGGCCGCACTTAAGAGAAATATCCGTTTACTTTTCCATAGAAATGAAGTGACTGACTGCTCTGGTCGAACCTTTTTTGCAATTAGCGGTCTTGAATATGCCCTTTGGGCTTTCGACAAACACATGTGGACATTAATTATAGAGTGCATCCCTGCAGACGAAGAAGGTAAAGAAATTCTGGAGCTTTTATTCGATCAATATAACAGATTACGCCAACAAGGTGTTTCCTACAGTCTGAATGGACAAATGACCACCGGAGAAACCCACTTTGATCTTGAGTCTACCCTCATTCATCAGTTGCAACTTCAGGTGAATTATTATCGAAGGAGATATCCTGTAGATTGGGATAGTGGTAATCACCTTAATAAACTATTTGTAGAAGGAGTTGGTGGAGCCCAAAAATTACTACCGATGTGTATTGCTAAAGCATATTGCAGCAGTGAACCTTTTTCTCCTGCACCGAAGTTTGAAGACAGAGTCGACTCCAAACCCCAATTCTATTGTTATTTCAAAGAAGAAAAATATCTCGATTGGTACAGTAGGGATTCCGGATTAGGTTCGGAGGTGGCTATCTGTAAGGGATTTAAAAATGGTGCGGAAAGTTTTAGAGCAGGAACTCCGGTAGCTAAAGCGAAATTACTCGAAATGGATTTGGTCGCTATGCAGACATTCCTGACGCTAAGAACAAAGGAATTACTCGATCTTGAAGTGCAGCTTGCAGAACTACAAGACGCTGATCTTAAGCCGATGATGGGTGGATAAATCAGGCCGCGTGTTTTTAGCACGGAGTCGCTAAAAAGTGCCGTTTGAATGAAGATTTCGGCTAGGTTTTTTTTTAAGTTTATGAGCTCCGGAAGAAACTTCATTTACCAACCGGTTAATTTAACTCGACAAATAGTTACTTGTAATGTTTTATTTTATTGTTCACTTGCTGGCCCCACTCTAAATCGTTTAAAAAATAAAAAACTTTAAATCACTTAATTTTTCCTTAATGATTTTTGCGTAAAATAATGCCATTCTATAAATTATTCGTACAGATTATATTTAACGGTTAATATCTGTATGAGCGGAGGGCTGGTACAACTTAGATAATCTTAAATCAATAAGCTGGATTTTATATTGAAATAGATTTTTAAGTTTTATCAGTGTCATCCAAGAAACAATCTGATTAAGAAAAAAATTGGATTTATGTATCTTACGATTATCAACACCCTTTCTTAAAACCTTTCTATATCAAAATCTACAGCGAACTGACCAGATTTCTTGGGATTAGTGATTTGTTAACAATTTTATTTTTTTATTTCACTAACAAATTAATTTAAAAAGGTGTCACATGACAATACGCTATATCTCTTTTCCTATTGATGGTGGGCTGTTTAATAAGAATTATGTAAATGCGGATAATGAAAATTTCACAAAGCATTTAGGCAATGCCGTTTTAGTGCATAATAAAGCCTTTCTCGATTCATTAAGGGAGCAAAACAAATGCTATAATTCTGTCTATGCTTTTCTTTATTCCAATAGACAATCTTATGAAATAGATTTAGATAATACCGGTTATACCCGATTCAAAGGCTCAGCTTTTTCCGCAATTGAGACTGTTTGTCAAGATTTAAGCATCGGCTTTGATCCCTTTCTCTTAGCCGATCTATATAATAAGCTGCCCTATGGAACAGCGTTCAATAAGGCCATAACAGAAGTAAAAAACGGGAATTTTATTGCTAATCCTAACAACGAAGGCCACCCAACCTGCCCCTTTGATCATGAGAAAATAGCGC
This sequence comes from Legionella sp. 227, assembly GCF_043161935.1. Classification (NCBI taxonomy): domain Bacteria; kingdom Pseudomonadati; phylum Pseudomonadota; class Gammaproteobacteria; order Legionellales; family Legionellaceae; genus Legionella; species Legionella sp. 227. The sequence continues at coordinate 2,281,933 of NZ_CP171154.1, forward strand.
TACTTTTCGCGCAACTGCAAAAAGCAGCTGTGGATGCTTCTGTTAAGCATCCTGGTGAAGACATTATTTTTGATGTGTTTGATAGCAATCAGGAGAGAATTGAGAACACAAAACGGTTTTTTTCCAAAAATCAGCACCTTATTCCCAAGGGTGTGACCTTAAATTTAAACCACTATGATGGTGGAGAGCCGACTCTACACAGCAGTATTGACGGTGAGGGTGTCGTTTATTTTAATTTTGCTAAGCATACCATTGAGTTGATCAAAAGATTTTATATCCTGCGGGATGAGTATGCAAAGTTATCTATCCATCCTGAAAATCCCAAGACCTTAATGGATATTGTTGCACAGTACTTTGCCAGACACCCAGACTTATATCAGGGTGAACGTGTGCCGGCTGAGGTAACGGAACGGGTCAAGTCGGTTTGCCAGGAGCTTGGCCTTGATGAGACTGCCCTTAAAGGCAATAAAGCTACAAGTGATGCAGTAGTTGAAGTACAGGAAGTAGAAAAAGACGTGGATAAAGCGGATGATAACGAGCAAGCTCTGCCTGCTGAGTCAATGACCGTCAACTCACAAACAAGCAATCCGGGGCGAAGTCAATATGGATTTTATGCCGCTGACTACAAAGAGGGGCAGGAAAAGGCAGATCCTTCGAATCAGAAACCAAGCCCAATGCATTCTTGTACCTTGTTTTAAACTTTAAATCTTGCTGCAAGCTGCGTTGCAGCGCTGCGGCAAGGTTGACCACAATAAACCTCTGTACAGGGGCGCTTTAGAAAAGGTATCCAATGTCCTAGGAAGCCTTATTCAGAAAAAATTCAATCTTGCAAAATGCAGATATAGTACTGAATCATGCTAAAGTCTTAGGAGGCAACTCTGTGGAATATTTTTCTACAAAATTGCAGAAAGCAGTCTTTATTTTCTGGCATAAGTTGCTCTCTTTATTTTTAAAGTTATAGACCTATTATTCAACACCTACAAGAGAAGCAATTCATATTTTCAGGAAATGCATCAAAGTGGGTTTATCTGTTTCTAGAAAATCAAATAGTGTCTTTTCTTGCCTAATGAGCCATCAAGGTCTTTAATAAACAAATGTATATTATTTGCATGGAGCTCAAAATGCCAGTGAGTAAAGAATGCATTCAGCTGTTGCAAAAATTAGTGGATCACTATGAACAATATGGAAAGAAAGATAAAGATTACTTATTAATTTATCCTTTATTAAAAGAGTTTTTGTTTCTCGTGCTACAGCATAAAAAAGAACATAAAGACGAACGGCTTATTGCTTTTCTTAGCTCCTCTGCATTGATTTTGGAAGAAAATCCATCCTTTGCTCAGGAATGCAGATCATTTTTAATCGCCTATCAAGAAACGACTCAAGCTTTAGACTCAATGCTGGATACTGAGTTAAACATTCAATCAGAACTGGATGTTTCATGGGGGAAACAATCGGAGTCAGAATCGAACACCTCTTTGCGGCCTTCTCTTTTTTTTCTTGAGTTACAAGAAGCGATTGCTAAAAGGGCGCAGCGTATGGCGAAAAAAGAAGCAGACACTTGGGGAAAACCTAAGCTAGGGTAGTTTAGGGTTATTTATAAAAATTCTTCGATTTTGAGTTGAATTAGAGACAGTTTATTATCGTGTTACGTTAAGTCTCATGTATAAGCCATGGGTTAATAAATTTCGGTTTTGTCTTTGGAATTTCGTTTGTTCTAAATACCCTAAATCAAATGATGCTACTTTTGAAAGGTGTCGTTCTATGCCAAAAAAGAATCGATTTTCAGCAAAAAATTTATCACTGACCCAGGATGGATGAGTGAAATTAAAGAAACACTCAGTGTACGTTGCAAGCGAATATTGAGTATTGTGAAAAGGTATTTTAAGCGTAATTTGCTCCCTCAAACGTGTTGCCCATTCAGAGAATAAAGTATTTTTTCGTTCTTCAAGACGAGAACGATTCGACACATTAAAGAATTTGGAATGATATATTTTCCAATGAAATTGCTGCCACAGTACATTTTCGTGTGCAATAACCCCTTGTGTATTCTCTGAGATGAAATAGGCAGCACCAATAAAGGGTATGAAATTAGGGGTGATTTGATAACCGGTACCGAAATAGATATGCTCTTCATCCCGCCCATATCGATCATCAATGAGGACCAATCTTGGCTCCAAGTAATATTTCCATTGTTTATAAGTTGTTACAAAAGGACCAATAAAAACTCCTGTTAACCAAAAAGTGCCAAAATTTTGCGTCTCTGTAAAACCTGTTGAACACATGAAAATAGAACATAAGAAACAAAAAATCCTTTTAACATTCAGATCCATAGTAAACTCTTAATCGATTCCAATGAACTATGTTTCCAAGCTTATTTACCCTAAAATTGCTCGGATTATTTTTAATTTCAATTGGGTATAGGGCATGTATTTAATGGGAAGTTCAAACCAAAATGGTTTTTTTAAAATGCTTTTGAAATGGCTGAATGCTTTAAAACCGGCTTCACCATGGTAACTTCCCATGCCACTGTCGCCTACACCGCCAAATGGAAGGTGTGAATTGCAAATATGCATAATCACATCATTAATACATCCACCACCAAAAGAAATCTCGTTTAAAATTCGGGTGTGCACTTTTGAATGTTTCCCAAAAATATAAAGGGACAAAGGACGTGGGCGTGATTTGATTTCTTGCAGGACAGATTCTAGATCGTTAAACGGAATAACGGGTAAAATTGGACCAAAAATCTCTTCTTTCAAGATTTCATCTGTAAAGCTTACATCCTTAAGAATGGTAGGCTCAATATAGTTTTCGGTGTCAATGACTTGTCCACCCGTGAATAGCTTTTGGGGATCAATGAGCTTTTTTAAGCGTTGTACATGGTGCTCATTAATAATGCGGGTGTAACTGTCGCTTTCAAGGGGATTGGGACCAATTATTTTGCCGATTTGGTTTTTAAGCTCTTCCAATAAGGGTTGATAAATCTTTTCTTCAACTAAAAGATAATCGGGTGCAATGCAGGTTTGCCCTGCATTTAAAAACTTGCCCCATACAATTCGTTGTGCTGAAATTTTCAGATCGGCATCGGCAAAAACAAGGCAAGGGCTTTTTCCACCTAATTCTAGAGTAATAGGCGTTAAGTGTTCTGCAGCAGCCTTAGCTACTATTTTGCCTATTGTGGTACTGCCTGTAAAAAAGAGTTTATCAAAACGCATACTAAGAAGCTCTTGCGTGACGTCAGCGCCGCCTTCTGCAACATAAAGATAGGCGGGATCAAAATTTTGATTGATTATTTTGGCGAGCGCAGATGAAGTATTTTGCGGCAATTCACTTGGCTTAATGATACTGGTATTCCCTGCCGCCATAGCAGCAATTAAAGGAATTAATGTAAGCTGATAAGGGTAATTCCATGCCCCAATAATCAACGTTGTCCCATAAGGTTCGGGCAAGATAAAACTTTTTCCTGGTTGGTTCACAAGTTCGGTTCGTGTTGCTTTGGGTTTCGCCCATTTGTTTACGCATTTAATCGCTTTATCGAGTTCATGATAAATTAAGGCAAGTTCAGTTAAATAGGTTTCAAATTGTGATTTTTTTATATCCGCATAAAGGGCTTCTGAGAGCAGTTGCTCATTTTGTTTGAGAACGGTTTTTAATTTCTGCAGTTGCTGTTTACGAAAATCGATAGCTTTCGCCGCTCCGCCAGCTGAAAAAATTCTCTGCTCTTTGACAACAGTATGAATGTTCATGTAATGGATGCCTGTGTAAAAAATTATTATTTATCAGCAGTTAAACTACTCCATTTTAGTTTATCTTCTTAAGAATTAGCTAGAGATTATTCATTTTTTTCAGCTAAGGTTTTCCTGGAATTTGCTCACCCTAATTTGCAGTACTTGAGTGCTTTTTTAAATAAATCTCTGAATACGGCGCAAAGCCTTAGGGGGCCACAAAATTTTATCGTTTGCTTTTTCCCTCAATTCCGTAGACAAGCTGCGGTACCTTGAGGCATTTGGGCCATGTCGAAAAGCATAAAAAGCAGAGTAGAAAGGGCTGTTGCAAGCTCACTGGTTACGAATAAAATAATTTAAATGGTATATTCAGGCGCACCTCCTTTCTTATATACCAAAACAGTTCGTTCAAAAGACATAAATAGCTCTTTATGTTGGTTAATTCCCCGAGTTTCTACAGTAACGATTCCTTGATTTGGTCTTGATTTTGATTCACGTTTCGCTTTTATTTCGCTTTCAGCGTAAATCGTATCTCCTTCAAATACAGGTTTTAATAATTTAACTTTATCCCACTCTAGATTCGCGACTACTTTCTTGGAGATCGTATTAACGGTCATTCCTGTAATAATCGCCAAAGTAAATGTGCTATCAACTAAAGGTTTTTTCCACTCCGTGCGTTCCGCATAATGCGCATCAAAATGTAATTGAGCGGTATTCATTGTCAGCAAGGTAAACCATATATTATCATTTTGGGTAATGGTTCTTCCGGGTCTATGTTCAATAATTTGTCCCACTTCAAAATCTTCAAAGTAAAAACCAAAATCTTCACGCAAACGCTTGCTTCCTATCGATTTATAGCTTTGATGTGACATATTCATTACCTTTTAATTGTTTGATAATTTAAGTACCTCTTGAGCATGTTGGTAGATAGGGACATCGATCATTTGTCCCTGGTATTGACATGCTTTGCCTCCAGATTGTTCGAACAGCGCTACAATTTCTTTGGCTCGTTTAACCTCTGCTTGGGTTGGTGCAAAATTTTGTTTTATGGGAATGATTTGTCTCGGATGAATGGCTAATTTTCCTTTAAAACCAAGTTCCTTAACCCGAATCACTTCAGAGATTAATTGCTCCTCGTTTGTAAAATCGAAAAAAGGAGAATCAATTGCTGGAATGTGAGCAAGTGCAGCTGCCTGAACGATTTGATGGCGTGCATTCAAAAGAACCTCCCAGTCCATCTGACACCCTATATCGATGGCAAAATCTGCAGCCCCGAAAACTAAACCGGCGACTGGGGAATGAGTAACAATTGAATTTAAGTTCAGCAACCCTTTTGCTGTTTCAATCAATGCTAAAAGTTTAATATTTCGCGCTTCTAAATGGAGTATTTTATAAACAATATTTAACTCTTCAGCACTTTCTGCTTTGGGGTATAAAATGGCATCACAATAAATATCATCTTGTCTTAAGGCGAGCAAATCAGGGAGACCTGCATCAGTAGTGATATGGTTGATGCGCACTATAGTGAGCAGTTCTGGATGTTTTTTCTTTAGAAATTGAACCACATGATTTCGGGCTTGGTCTTTCTCTGCTGCTGAGATAGCGTCTTCCAGTTCTAAAATAAGACCATTTGCCCCTGAAGCCAGTGCTTTTGTAAAAAGCTCCGGTTTATTACCGGGTGTAAAGAGCAGGGCGGGTGAGCGTGATAAATCCATTTTAAATAAATCCTTGTGTTTTTGCTTGTTGTTCTAATTGCTCACGAAAGGCTGGATGGGCGATTTTAATTAATTGGTGCGTTCTTTCAGTGGTAGAACGCCCTTTTAATTGAGCTACCCCGTATTCTGTAACCACATAATCAATATCAAGTCGGGTATCTGTAGCGATTGAAGAGAGCCGGGGGACTATCCTGGATAGGGTCCCATTTTTTGCTGTGGAACTACTGGCAATGATGGTCTTTCCACCTTCAGAATAATGAACGCCACGAATAAAATCCAATTGTCCGCCCACACCTGAAAATTGATGACCAATAAACTCGGCATTGACTTGGCCACTAAAATCAATTTCGATGAAGGCATTAACAGAGGTCATTAGGTTATTTTTCCCAATCACTTTAGGTTCATTGACATAGGAGACCGGAAGACAAAACATAGAAGGATTATTATTTATAAAATCATATAATCGGCGATCACCGATTGCAAAGGTAAATACATTGACGTAAGGATTTAATTTTTTATTGGTATTTGTAACTACTCCTTTCTTGATAAGCTCCACCATTCCTGACGTAATCACCTCTGTGTGTATGCCAAGGTTTTTATGATCGATTAATTGTTCGCATACTGCGTTAGGTACACCACCTATTCCCATTTGAATGGTTGCTCCATTGGGGATAAGGGAGGTGATGTATTGGCCAATTTGACGATCTAAGTCACTAGCCGGCTTTGAATGTTCCTCAATCAAAGCGGTGGTATTTTCGACTATGGCATCCACTTCACTGACATGAATTAATGTAGAGCCCGATGTTCTGGGCATGTTTTCATTTACTTCAACGATTAATTGATTCGCATAACGCCCTAATTCAATCGCATAATCGCCGTTAGTGCCTAAATTAAAAAAACCAAACTGGTCCATAGGGGAGACGGTAACCATGAACGCATCCAGTTTGGTAATGGACATAATGGTGTCAGGATAACGACTAAAACTTATGGGGACAAAATTGATGTATTTTTTACCTAGACGATACCCGCGTTCCGCTAATTCAACTTCTCCTTTGGACATCATCGAAGTGTAGGGTCGAATAATATGCAATAATTCTTCTTGAAAAATAGTTTCTAGGGCAATCGGACCACAACGAAGATAGTAAACCTTTAATTCTTTTAGATCACCTGCTTTGGCGCGCGCAGCAAGTGCATGGCATAAGGCTGGAGGAGTAGCGGCACGCATGCCCATAGAAATCACTGCAGATCGAGGAATCCGATTGACTGCTTCATCTGCAGAACATAATTTTTGTTGATATTGCTTATCAAAATTCATTCATCATCCTAATAAATAAAAAGAGTTCCATATAGACTTTAAATTATTGATCAGGGCTATTAAATGTCAATTGTACTAATCGTTCCAATTCTTGAGCATCGGAGGGTGCAACTACTTTTTGATCGTTATCTAAATAACAAAAAATTTGTTTCACTTCCTGCTGCCATTTGGCAAATTTATGGGCATAATTTAACAGCGTTTTTTGCTCATAATGACCCAGATAGGGATCAAGATGCGGTCCATGTAATCGTAAGTAGATGAAATCACTGGTTATAATTTCTGGACACTGATATCCCTTAAAATCATAAAAACAAAGCGCAATATTGTATTTAGCAAGCAAATCATAAACTTCCTGACGTAACCAGGTTTTATTTCTAAATTCAAATGTGTAATGAAATGATTCAGGTAATACTTTAACAAACTGCTCCAGACGCTCTAGATTAAAAGGCCAATAAGGTGGGAGTTGAAATAAAACCGGTCCGAGTTTTTCTTCCAGTCCCTCAATGACCTGAAGCAAATAATGAACGCTGTCTCTAACGTCTTTCAGCATTTTTACATGGGTTAAATAGCGACTGGCTTTGCAGGAAAAAATAAACTCTTCTGGAGTAGTTTCTTTCCATTTTGCAATGGATTTTGGAGAGGGTACGCGATAAAAACTACTATTGAGCTCAACAGTGTTAAAGACGTTCGCGTAATACGCCAATTCATCTTTCTCTGCAACAGACTTAGGGTAAAAAATTTCTTTCCAACCTTTATAGACCCATCCTGAGGTGCCGATATTGACGAATGGCATAGCCCTACTCCTTAGAAGCTATTCTTGATAGGAAATACCAAGCATGTTTAAACCTCGTTCAACATCATCTGCTACTGTTGGTCTGGATAGTAAATACTCACCGGTATGGTCGGTTATTTCTTCCTGGGCAAAATGTAACGCATCTTTCCATTCCTCCCGAGTATAATCCCCCCGGCCTAAATACATGAGAGCCACTAAGGTTGCTTGCTGATCAGGACGTAAATTATCTATGTATTCAACGGTTTCTTGATAAACTGGATCATTTTGATAATCAGCTAATACGTAGAAAGCATCCATGTCCTCAGTGACCTCTGGAAAACTAACTTCTTCCTTAACCTGAAATTGTCGCGCTTTATCCAGAAGATCACGAATTGTTTCTGTATCGAGATTCAACATATTTATCTCCTTATCTCATATGTTTTCCAATACAATAATAATAGCTTAAATAAAAAATAGTTTATTACCTGCGATCCACAAGCTCCCCATAATCATTTTATTCAGTGAAAAGAGGGGGTTGGCAGAGACAATTCCTCCGTTGCTAATTGGGATGAGAAAGTAAAGCTCGTGAATGCTTTAGGCTCTACTAAAGAGATTGTACTTAATACATGAAACTCGAATAACCGCATGAGTTGTATTTTATCTGCGGAGTCAGGTAGATTTTCGATTTGGGCTCGAACATCATGAAATTTTTGCCAATTAAAACTTGGGCTTTCTGCATCAAAGTAATGTGTGAAGAGGTGTGATGCTTGTTTTTGTAACACGTTTAATTGCTCAATCAAAGGCTTATATTGAGCAATATAAGGAGCAAAATTAAAAGTGTAAAAAATTTTAGGATGAAAACCAGTGATTGGCGCAAATACATTTTGTTGAAAACGTTCCATCAACTCAATTTTTTTGTGGTCTAAAGGCATGGATTGAATCGAGTGATAAACTTCTGTAAAAAAAGAAAAGTTAAAGGAAGCTTGTGGGGTAAAGTATTGGGTTTTGAGCCGACAGTAAAGGGTTACAGCCTCTTCGAGTTGCCGTAAATTCCTTAGAAGAAAGGGGTTGTTCATAAGGTTTACTCCGTTGATAATGGCCAGGTATCGTACATAATTTTTTAATTTAATCAAGTTGTGTAATTTTCTATGTCTTAGCCAACTTATAAATGATAAGCTGGCAGTTATTGATAAAAATAATTTTTAAGTATTTTAAAAACCGCTTAATAAAATTGATTTTATTATTTTATTTTCCAAATGGGCGGGAAATGCGCGACAATTTAATTGACTCCATAGAAGTCCAAAAAAGAGTCAAACGCACAATAAAAAAGGAAAGTATTTATTGATTTATCCCCAGCAATAACTATATTTATATATTATGTTTCACGAAATGTACGAAGAAAACGTTGTTAACTAAGGAGAGTAATAACATGAAAAGTTCCAGTGAGAAACCAACATATACTCCTAGAGACCATCTTGAAGCAGCTGCAAGCCAATTACTAAATGAAGGGAAAAAAAAGGTAAATCAACTGTATGAAGAAGGATTATCTAAGGCAAATCAAGTAGAAGAAAATGTCAAAGAATATTCTGATCATTTAATCAAGAAAGTACAAGACAATCCATTAACTTCTGTTTTAATCGCAGGAGGAATTGGCTTTTTATTGTCTCGGTTAATGAAAAAGTAATGGAAGTTTTTAAACAGTTAGAAGCTCTAGTTACTGCAAAAATATCCGTTATTAAAACAGTATGGTCTTTAATTCGTCTTGAGGCAAAGTTAGCTGGACTTAGCGTTTTTCCTTTATTACTGAATATATGCATGCTGTTTGTGGTGCTTATTACGGTATGGCTAAGTGCTATGTTTTTACTAGGTTATTTTTTATTTTTGGCATCTAATCGTTTTCTGCTATCTATTTCCCTTGTTTTACTGTTGAATGTGGGATTCTTACTTGGATTGCTTAAGTATTTATCCTATAACTTAAAAAGTATGAGTTTTCCTAAATCAAGAGCATATTTTTCTCAAAAGAGCGAAGAGCATGAGCAACTCGAGAAGACAGATTCGGGCACAAATTGCACTGATGGACAAGAAGTTGCGATTCCAGAGCAACAAAGTAGCTGAACATCAAGAGTATTTTGCCCAAAGTAAACTAACTCGTTTTCATGTACCTACTTTGTTATTGCTTGTTTCTGCTTTTTTTATAGGTTGGAAACTGGAACGAAAGCATTGGAGTGGCAAAATAGGCCAACAACTAGTTGAGGTCGGGACATTCGCTTTGCTTAATTCGTTTAAAAAAGTTGTTCTTACTCTTCTCAAATAGCGAATTAATAATCCCTAGTGTAAGTTATATTTCCAATTTGGAGGGATAAATGTAACAATATGTGACCTATTTACGATATATTTTAAATTCATGCTCCTGTTCCGTTTTTACCAAAATAAAAAGTATGTTGAGATCACTCACGATTTTAAATCTGACGAATTAAAATCTGCAGTCGCAGGCAATGAACGTCGGTTTAATATGATATTAAACCATAAGAAGAAAATTGTTTTTAGTAATCTTCAGGAACTAATTGAGGATTTTAAACGATTCCAGATAATTCAAACCTATGAACGGTTTTTTAAAGGCAGTAGTTTTCTAACGCGACTCTATGAAATCAATCTCACAAAATTTGGGGATTCCCCAGAAAAAATGGCCTCAGAATTGGAAATCAGAAGATTAGCTTTAACAAAGGAAGAGGGGGATCCTTTAAAAAGAGATATCCTCTTAAAAATGGTTAATAGTCTTCGTTATTTTAAATCTTATAAACGATTTAATGCGGAATTATTGTTTCGATATAATGCAATAAAGCTCATGGATACCGATAAATTTCATTTAGAGGCAGAACATTATAGATATCCAACACAAAAAGAAAATTATTTGCAACTCGATGAGCATTATTGGCATATGCCGGATAAGCAAAATGGCTTTTTTATATTAAAAAATGGACAGCGTCCCTCTGAAGCCATCAACTCAATTTTTGATGGTTCTCATCTTGTTGTACTTGAATGTCATAGTTGGATGCTCTCTATTCAATATAAAGCGTTATTAGATACCGTGGGTGCGAAGAATTTTGATCTTCTTTTTGCACGAAAGCCACTCATCATTGCAGACGGTATGTTTTTATCCGGAGATTTTGCAGATGATTTAAAAGAAATACTTCCTTATAAATTTGGTTTAACACCAGAGGAGTTAATTCCCGGGGATTGGCTCTATCTCAACAATTTCTCTGAATATAGGATGGCTACCTTATTTGATGCATCTAAAAATGGGAGTGGACTGCATTCTATGGCGATGGGCGATCATAAATATCGAGGTTTTGGGTTACCTAAAGCAATGACAGAAAGTGAAATTAAGCATGAGTTTTTAGAAGTCTACAATGAAGACTTTCTTGCTGATCCTATAGATCTTAAAGAGGAAAGCATAGATAGTGAAACAATGGGACTTGATGCTAATGAGCAAGATATAGACCCTGGGGATAGCGTAGTGATATGTGGACATATTGATTGTCCCGAGCGCGAATGGGCAAGTGTAGAATGCATATATCAAGGAAATGGCAGGTATCAATGCGAAAAATTAAAGATACAAGATGCTACTGAGAACGAAATTGTTTTGGCATTATTGGAGAAATACAATGCACTACTTCCAAAAAGAAAAACAGAAAGTGATATAGATGAGCTTAATATTTTCAAATCATTAAAGACCAATGTGAGGGGGATTGATTTTTCACATCAACGATTTGATTATTTATTTCAAGAATCTCTATCTACAGCTATTAAGAATTCCCCGATGTTATTTTCTTATGATCAAGATAAAAAGCAGCCTAAATCGGAGCCTGAATTTTTATTTTCTCCATTTAATTGATTCATAATAAAAAGGAATTACCACCTGAAAATCTTGATACACATTTTTCGATGGCAAGATGTGTTAATTATTAACATGGTGTATTTTTATGTCATAATTGTTTTTTATTTTGGTCAAAAAATAGATAGAGAAGATATTTATGCCAGATCAACCAACCTCATTAAAGAACATCAGTGCTAATGCAGTAATGAAGCACTTTATATGGGAAGTAAATAGAGAAAAATTTAGCGAAAAGTTACCTATGGAACTTCATCAATTGCTTGCATCAAAGAATAAGGAACATTTTTTTATTGATTGGTTTAATGAGATTAATAAATCAAAACATAATGTGGAAAAATTTATCAAAAATGCCGGAATACAACTCCCTGAGAACTACTCATCAATCCATATTAAGATAAAGCGCTGCGACGACGGCTACTATGATATAGTGATAGATAATACGTACGTGAATTTTAAGCCAGAAAAAACAAGGATGAGTGAACAAAAGTTAATGGACTCAGTGATTGCAACAATTTCTGAATTAGACTCTAAGCCAACTCCAAGTAATTTATCGAGGTAATGTCTTACTTATCATCCAGAGTGGTGTACGCGAAGGATCTCCTGTTTTGAGCTCAAATATTGATAGTACTGGAGATCCTTACGGCGTTCGGGATTGACGCACCTCCGTGAATGCATCACCAGATTGTTCGATCAGAAACGGAGTATCCTCCATCAATGGGGATCATGGCTCCGGTGATAAAATCTGAGCCGCTTGAAGAGAGAAAAACGGCTAAAGGACCAATATCCTGTGGTTTTCCCCATCTACCGAGTGCTGTTTTCTTCCTAATTTCTTCGCCGCGAGCTGTTTGTGGCAAGGAGCCATTAATTGCGGTTTCAAACCAACCCGGCAAAATAGCATTTACCTGAATATTCCAGGGGCCAAGTTCTAATGCAAGCGATCGAGTGAGACCTAAAATCCCTGTTTTTGTTGTGGCATAGCCAATGGAATTAGGATGTCCAAATAGTGAATACATAGAACCCACATTAATAATTTTTCCACGTTGTTGTGGTTTCATGAAACGTGCCGCACTTTGAGAACAAAGAAAAACTGAAGTAAGATTGGTACGGATGAGATGTTCCCAATGTTTCAGTGAAAGAGCTGAAAGATGCTGGTCCTCATAGATACCTGCGTTGTTAATCAGGATATCCAATCTTTTAAATTGGTCTTCAATGGTTTTAAAGCCAGCATGAATGCTGGCCTCCGAACTCACATCCATTGTTAGAGGAATTAAGTGGTGTATTTGGGCGTGTTTTAATTTTTCCTGATCTCGGCCACAAATGATAACTTGTGCGCCTGCTTGTTGCAAAGCACATGCCATGGCTAGGCCTAATCCTCCATTTCCCCCTGTAACTAAAGCAACACAATGATTCAAATCATTTTTTGAGTCCATAATGGTCATGCACCTTTTTGATAGCAGTTATAAGTTCATCCAGATCTTCTTTTCCCAATGTGGGTGATAGCGCAATATCAATATAAGAACTAATGTATCTAAAACTATTAGGATAAAGCTCGGGAATTTCTTGTTTGGATACATCCTTGAATAAATAGGCCCAGTCCCAAAATCTTCGCACATTGATTTTATTGGGGTCACCAAGCGCTTTCGTGTCGATCCCTTCTGCAGTAAGTGCTTCGGCAAACCAGCAACAGTCTTCGCTCGAGCCCTCTAACTCCAAAAGCAAATTATCACCCAAAGGCAATGCAGTTTTATCCCAGGTAGCACGTGGTCGTAAATATTTTAAAGGGCTAATGCCTTGAATGACGTAAGCATAATTTTGGGACAACAAGTCAAGTCGCTTATTTAATTTTTTTAATTGGGATACTCCAAGTGCACCACGGATTTCATCCAAGCGAAAGTTAAATAACGGCAACCTGGTGAAGTCAATGGTACACGGTTGGTCGGAAAAATGCTTTTCATAAAGACGCTCGTAAGCTCCTGATAAAATAACACATTTTAGATAGAGGTCTTTGTTGTTGGTTAAGATAAATCCCCCTTCTCCGGTATTCAATGATTTATCTGATTGAGTGCTAAATGCCCCGGCTAAACCATAAGTACCCAAATATTTATTTTTTAATTTACAGCCAAGACTAGGTACCGCATCCTCAATAATAGGCACACCATGTTTATTGGCGATTTCCATAATTTGGGGTAGCGGGGCGGGAAATCCTCTCATATGAACCACCACTAATGCTTTCAGGCGACTAATTTTATTATCAAGATCCGTAAGATCCATATGGAGATCGCGATCGACTTCGATTAGGAGTGGTTTTAATTTTGCTTGTATAATGGCACTCGGTGTTGCTGTAAATGAATACGCAGGACATCCCACTAATGAATCGTCAGGTAGATCGAGAGCCATAAGAGGTAATGAAATTGCTGCAGTTCCTGAACTGACAGCCAGTGCAAATTCACTCTTAAAGTATTCCTTCAGCCCCTCTTCGAATTGTCCTACTTTAGTATCTTTGATTTCACGATTATCATAGCGAAACAATCGCTTACTTTTAATCACATCTAAGATAAGTTCGGTGTCTTCCTCATCAATGATGACATTTCCTTTGTCATAGGTAGGCCATGGTTTTTGGCGAATGGGAGACCCTCCATATAACGCCAATTGTCTCAAAGAAGAATATTCTCTTTTCATACTACTCATACAACTCTCCATGCTATTGCTCAGGAATTTAGTTCAACTTGGCTTATTTTTATCAAGCCACAAGCGAAAGCGAGCTAAAGTTTTATTCCCCCCAAAAAATCTGATGGTTGCAAGGACCATAAAACCTTTTAGGAGTTGCAATTTAGAACCTTTTCTAATCCAAAAATCGCATTCCTCTCCTTTTGTAGGTACAAATAGCTTTTCATTGAAAATGGTTTTAGGAAACGGTATGGAAAAAAAGGTACTGATATTTTTTCCGTGCGTTCCAAAAATAAGGGGGCCTGGATGCAGGCACAGCACATCTAGAAATAACATAAAATAAAGAAATATAATCCATGTAGCATGCTGTGACTTTTTCTCTATCCAAAGGCATGTAATTTCATGGGGTTTCTTTCGATCAAAGCGATGAGCATTATATAATTTTTGTAATTGAGATGGATTTAAAGGAAGAAATGTACGATAGTTAGGACCTGAATTGATGCAAAAACCTGCTAGCATTTTTTCCTCTGATTCTCTAAAAAATATCCGCACTTTACATTCTTTAAAGTATTCCAGATCAGCGCGATTATGGGCCAAAGACGAGTAATTGCTTGCATAGATTTTAAGTAGGCTTTCGCTCTTAATTATTTTTGTTCTAATCATCATCTAGGCTCTAAAAAAACTCTAATTGTAAGTATAGAACATAATGGGTTTTTTTTGGTCATTTGATGTTAAGTCGAACTGGATAAGTGCCAACTTCATCAAATAAATATAGGGAACACAGAGTGTTAGTTTTTGAAGCGTTATTGCTGGGTATTCGCTTTGTAATCAGCACGTAATTAATTAATCTTTTCAAATTCACGTAGATAAGAAGGGTGCGGAAAGTAATCCATTAAAAAATTAGGTATGCGTTGCTCCAACCAATGGTGTCTTCTTTCAGCGATAAATCCTACATGGCCTCCATGTTGGCTCAATTCTAAGAGAATATCGGGAGATAACTCCTTGGCGGTTGGGAGAATGTCAGATGTCATAAAAGGATCATCTAAAGCATGAATAATTAAAGTAGGGGTTTTGATTATAGATAGATACTGCCGCGAACTGGATTTTTGATAATAGTCACTTGCACTAGTAAATCCGTGTAACGGAGCAGTTATTTGTTCATCAAATTCATATAGAGTTTTTATTGAATAAAGTTTTTGTTGAGACAGCGGCAATTGGTTATTAATAACATCCAATTTTTGGAGAAAAACCCTACGCAATTTTTCTAACAAATGTTTCTGATACACCCGAGAAAATCCTTTATTTATTTTATGAACCACGTTTTGCAATTGAAAGGGTACAGAAACTGCAACAGCAACATCAATTAGAGATTGAGACCCTGTTTCTCCTAACCATTTAAGGAGCACATTACCGCCTAAAGAAATACCGACTACCCCTTTTTTTGTTGTGGGCTCTCTCAGTTTTATAACCTGGAGCAAAAAAGCCAAATCTGCAGTATCGCCACCATGATAAAAACGTGGTAAACGGTTTGGTTCGCCACTTGCACCACGGAAGTTCATCAAAACGGTTCGATAACCTGATTGATTGAATGCATTGAATAAGGTTGCAACATAAGCTGAATTCTCATCACCTCCCAATCCATGCAACAAAATAATTAGAGGAGCATCCTTGTTTAATCCATTCACTCTCCAGGCTAAATCAATAAAATCGCCATCAGGCAATTCAAGCCGCTCATAAGAATCAACAAAGGCATTCATGCGATGAGTTAAAGTTCGATACAGAGTTTGTCCATGCGCATTGGTTAACCACCAAGCAGGCTTAAATTCACTATGAATGATCATACTCTAGTACCCTATGGATTGAGATTTATTTAAGCTTTATAGTGCTACTTTAGTCTTTAAGTATAAAATAATACTAAATAGAAAAAAATGCGAATTGATAAGTTGTAGTTTAGTTACAGTTTTCATTGCTAAAGCGATCATCTGCATTTACATTATCTTATTTAGATCGTTTTTTTTAATTAAATGAACAGATTACTTAAGATGATGTTTCTTTCATTACCGGAGGTTTGATGCAAGTAAAGGCAGCAGTAGCTTATGAGGCTGGGAAGCCATTAGTAATTGAAACGGTTGACTTGGAAGGCCCCAAAAAGGGGGAGGTGCTTGTTGAAATTAAGGCTACAGGTGTTTGCCATACGGATGCATTTACTTTATCTGGTGATGATCCTGAAGGTCTTTTCCCAGTCATTTTAGGACATGAGGGTGCCGGTATTATTGTAGATGTTGGTGCGGGAGTGACATCTGTTAAGCCAGGCGATCATGTGATTCCCTTATATACCCCTGAATGTCGTCAATGTGAATACTGTCTTTCCCAAAAAACCAACCTTTGTCAGGCAATTCGAACAACACAAGGTCAAGGGGTTATGCCTGATGGAACAAGCCGTTTCAGCCTTAATGGAAAAAAAATATTCCATTACATGGGGACATCAACGTTTGCTAATTATATTGTATTGCCTGAAATTGCTGTTGCGGCGATTCGTAAAGATGCTCCTTTTGAGAAAGTCTGTTATATAGGTTGTGGGGTAACTACAGGTCTGGGGGCTGTGATTTATACTGCCAAAGTGACGCCAGGATCTCGAGTTGTTGTTTTTGGCTTGGGAGGTATCGGGCTTAATGTAATCCAAGGTGCTCGTATGGTGGGAGCCGAACAGATTGTAGGGGTGGACATTAATCCTCAACGGAAGGTTTTGGCAGAAAAAATGGGAATGACCGATTTTGTTAATCCTTCGGAAATCAGTAACGATTTGGTAGCTTATCTTGTTGAGCTGACTAAGGGGGGCGCTGATTACAGTTTTGAGTGCGTAGGGAATGTAAAACTGATGCGTCAGGCATTGGAGTGTTGCCATAAAGGGTGGGGCGTTTGTACTGTGGTTGGGGTTGCAGGAGCAGGTCAAGAGATTTCTACTAGACCGTTCCAATTGATCACTGGCAGAGTATGGAAGGGATCTGCATTTGGTGGTGCACGTGGACGTACTGATGTCCCTAAAATTGTTGATTGGTACATGGATGGGAAAATCAATGTGGATGATTTAATTACCCAAGTTCTTCCGGTTGAGCAGATTAATCAAGCTTTTGATCTAATGCACTTTGGTCAATCAATCCGTACGGTGCTCACTTTTTAAAAGCGTGTTTCAAGGAATAAATTAAATGGCCATTGAACTCATTGAAGAACATTACTGTTTTGGAGGTATTCAACGGGTTTATGCCCATCAAGCTGATTCAACCCATTGTACTATGCGCTTTGGTCTTTTTTTACCACCTCTCGCACGGAAAAAAAGCGTACCCGTAGTGTATTGGCTTTCCGGATTAACCTGTACGGAGCAAAATTTTATTACAAAAGCAGGAGCGCAACGGATTGCTGCCCAATTAGGTTTAGCACTGGTTACTCCGGATACAAGTCCTCGAGGAGATAATGTGCCAGGCGCTCAGGAGAGTTATGATTTTGGTATGGGTGCGGGATTTTATGTGGATGCCACACAATCTCCATGGTCAAAATATTATAAAATGTCGACTTATGTCCATGAAGAATTACCCCATCTACTGCAAGAGCATTTCCCGCTTAATCATCAAGCATGTGGTATCTTTGGCCATTCAATGGGAGGGCATGGTGCGCTTATTTTGGCATTAACTTATCCTAAGCACTATCGTTCGGTTTCTGCATTTGCACCTATTTGCGCCCCATCGCAATGTCCATGGGGTCAAAAAGCATTCACAGGATATCTGGGGCATGATAAGGAGCAGTGGAAAAAATATGATGCTTGCGAACTTATCTTAGCTAAAGGATGGCCACATCAACACATTCTCATTGATCAGGGTGCACAGGATCCTTATTTAAAGGAGCAACTCAAACCCGAATTATTTCAGGCAGCATGCTTGAAGGCTGGAGTCGAACTGAACCTACGAATGCATGAGCATTATGATCACAGCTATTATTTTATCGCTAGTTTTATCGAAGATCACTTAATGTATCATGCGTCAATATTGCATGGAATTAAATAGAGGCTGATAATTGATCTAATCCTATTTTTAGAAACACAACTCATGAAGCCTAAGCATCTATTAAAATTCATCTTAGCTAGCGCATCTCCAAGACGATTGCAAATATTGCAAGAGCACGGATTGGCTGCTGTTGTTATGCCTGCCAATATTGAAGAAGTTCTGCAAAAAGATGAGGAAGCTAAAATATATGTAACTCGACTGGCCAGAGAAAAAGCTCAAACTATTTTGTCTCAGGTTGAAGTAGGAGCAGCAGATTTTATTCTGGCAGCAGATACTACCGTAGCTTATCAGAACCATATTTTAGAAAAACCTCGCGACCCTGAAGATGCTTATAGAATGCTGCGTATGCTCAGTGGCAGCTCCCACGAGGTCTATACCGGTTATGCCCTAATTTCTCTACCCGAACAAAAGTGGTGGGTTGATTGCGTAACAACCAGTATTACATTTCACTCGCTTACAGAGCGACAAATTCAAAATTATGTTGACTCAGGGGACCCCTTTGATAAAGCGGGAGGGTATGGTATTCAAAATGTTCATGACAAGTTTGTCAAAGAAATAAAAGGTTCTTATTATAATGTTATGGGTTTACCTATTGAGGAAATTTTGAATAGAATTTCATCTTAATCTGAGCGAAACGAGGTGCTGAGGCATCTTTCAAAATTCTTTTGTGCCCTTGCAGAGGAAGCGCAGCGCTGTCTCGAAGTCTTGGGGCAGAGCCTTCGAGAAGGGGCTTTTGTCCTTCCTAAAGCCTTAAATTAACCGATTTTATGCACCATGATTTCAATTTTTGCAAAAACAATCGACAAGATGATCATCAACCAGACCTACTGCTTGCATGTGAGCATACATAATCGTTGACCCGACAAAACTCATTCCTCTTTTTTTCAAGTCTTTGGATAACGCGTCAGATTCAGCAGTACGGGCAGGGACTTCTTGAAGTGTTTTAGGGTAATTTATTTTGGGACTTCCATTCACAAATTGCCAAATATAGTTGTCAAAAGTTCTAAATTCTTGCGCGATCTTAAGAAACACAATCGCATTTTTGCGCGCCGAAAAAATTTTAAGACGATTACGAATAATCCCCGAATCGTTAAGCAAGCTATTTAATTCCTCATCGCTCATCTTTGCTACAGCATGAGGGTCAAACTGTTTGAATGCTTTTCGGTACGCTTCCCGCCGTTTGAGTATTGTTTCCCAGCTCAAACCAGCTTGTGCTCCTTCAAGAATAAGCATTTCAAAGTGTTTTTGATCATCATGTACGGGAACACCCCATTCCTTATCATGGTACTCTTCATAATAAGGTTTGCCAGTACCAACCCAAGGGCAACGTTTCATAATGAACACTTATCTCCTATAAATTTTATTTAGTGATTTTGGGCGGCTATAGTCCCGTCATTCAGGGCCACAGCGCTCGGGATGATGTAGTTGTGTGCTGCATCTGTGAGTTTAAGCAGAGATACAGTTCACCTATTTCATAATCCTCTTTAATCATAGCGTTTTTATGCGTTAATGACTATTCAAATCCCGTTTTATGAGTGTAATCTCCCTTTTTCGAGCGGTGTTTACGCTAGAAACAACGCCTTCGTCTTGTATTTGTTCAGGAATGTCTTAAAATTCACTACATACGTTAACATTATATTTATTTAGAGAACTTCATGTCCGATTTTTATCAGGATTTTAATACACGGCGAACCTTTGCAATTATCTCTCACCCTGATGCAGGTAAAACCACAGTAACCGAGAAATTACTGTTGTTCGGAGGTGCAATTCAATTGGCAGGAACTGTCAAAGGACGTAAAGCCGATCGGCATGCGACCTCCGATTGGATGGAGATGGAAAAAGAGCGCGGTATTTCTATTACTACTTCAGTGATGCAGTTTGTACACAATCAGCATGTAATGAATTTGTTAGATACCCCTGGGCATGAGGACTTTTCTGAAGATACATACCGTACTTTGACCGCAGTAGATTCAGCGCTGATGGTTATTGACGTAGCTAAAGGGGTCGAGGAGCGAACGGTTAAATTGATGGAAGTCTGTCGTTTGCGTGATACACCGATTATGACTTTTATTAATAAATTGGATCGCGAGGGTCGTGATCCTATTGATTTGTTGGATGAAGTTGAATCTGTTTTAGGTATTCAATGCGCACCAGTGACCTGGCCTGTAGGTATGGGGAAACGTTTTAAAGGCATCTATCATCGTTATGAAGATATCGTGTATCTCTATCAACCCGGTAAGAACGCCCAAAAGCAAGAAGCAATGCAAATTAAAGGTTTGGATAACCCTCTACTGGATGAGCTCTTGGGGGAAAGCGCCCAAGAATTACGTGAGGAAATTGATTTAGTGAAAGGGGCTTCGCATGAATTCAATTTAGAGGATTATTTAGCGGGTAAAATGACGCCAGTTTATTTTGGTTCTGCAATTAATAATTTTGGTATCAAAGAGTTATTGGATGATTACGTACGTTATGCTCCAGGTCCACAACCTCGGACAGCCCAAGAGCGTATTGTCTCTGCTAAGGAAGATGCTTTTAGCGGATTTGTATTTAAAATCCAAGCTAATATGGATCCAAAACATAGGGATAGAATTGCTTTTTTACGAATTTGCTCCGGAGCTTATCGAAAAGGAATGAAAATCAATCACCTGCGTATTGGCAAAGAAGTGCAAATTGCTAATGCTTTAACTTTTATGGCGGGTGATCGTTCACATACAGAAGTTGCTTTGCCTGGCGATATTATTGGTCTACATAACCATGGAACGATTCGAATAGGTGATACCTTTACTCAAGGTGAGCAATTAAAATTCACCGGTATCCCCAATTTTGCACCTGAATTGTTTCGGTTAGTGCGTTTAAAAGACCCTTTAAAGAGTAAGGCTTTATTAAAAGGTTTAATCGAGTTATCTGAAGAGGGGGCAACACAAGTATTTCGACCATTAAATAGTAATCAGTTAATTCTGGGGGCAGTGGGTGTGTTGCAGTTTGACGTCGTAGCGCATCGTTTAAAACATGAATATAAAGTGGATTGTATTTATGAAAATGTGAATGTCGCCTGTGCTCGTTGGGTTTACTCTGATGATGATAAAGCAATGAGTGAATTCCGTACAAAAGCGCATGATTATTTGGCTTTGGACGGAAGCGATGCATTGATGTATCTTGCTCCAACCCGTGTTAATTTAACCATGGCTGAAGAGCGGTATCCTAAAATTAAATTTCATGCAACTCGGGAACATTAGGGAGGGAGCTTCCCTCGCCATCCCGAGCATTGCGACGCTCTATTAGAGTTAAAATTTCTATTAAGCAGTACAAATTGCTTTAACTGTGTGGGGCCCAAAATTAGTGATATCAACTCGTGCCCCTGAGTCTGCGCTTAATTTCACAATGTCATTCGGATGAACAGTCAGCAGTAAAGATTGTCCTGCGACTAAATCCATGTTATTGACTTTTCCTTTTTTTGCCAGAGCTACAAATAAAATATCATTACTTTGATCTTCAGACACAATTTTACATTCAGCCTCTATCGTCCACATAAAAAAATTAGCCACTGGTTCGGGAACATTGCTTTGCAAAATGTATTCAATTGTGGCTCCAATAGTCTTAGTAGGCAAACTTTCCACAGCATGCGCGCTTGTAGTTAAAGACGCGGCGACACACAGTAAGCCAAGTCCAAATTTTTGTAGCATTATATAACTCCATAATTGTAAACGACCTAAGATACCCGTATTTTGTATGCATGGCAAACGTTGGATAAATTATTGACAAGTTATTGCTAAAATTTTTTTCAAAAACTTCTAGGCAGTATCCTTAGCCTCATAAAGGAAAAAAATTCTAAAAGCGATGCAATATCTTCTGGATACCGCGCATAAAGCGCGGTACGTAGGGAAGTTGATTGTAATTTTTGAGAATTTCTCAGAAGCTTTTCAGTTGATGTGAAGATTTGGTGGGCTTTTCTATAATGCTTCCAAAGCCTTAGCAATCGACTCAGTCATCGCTTTAGCATCACCAAAAAGCATGTACGTATTATCATGATAAAATAAATCGTTTTCGACCCCTGCATAGCCTGGGGCCAAACTTCTTTTGACAAATAATACATTTCTAGCTTTCTCTACTTCCAAGACTGGCATGCCATAAATTGGTGAGCCTGGATCAGTTTTTGCTGCCGGATTGGTGATGTCATTTGCCCCAATAACATATGCTACATCACAGCTTGTAAAATCACGGTTAATTTCACTTTGTTCAAACACTCTATCATAAGGAATATTGGCTTCAGCAAGTAACACATTCATATGCCCAGGCATACGACCAGCAACAGGATGGATTGCAAAGCGAACTTTGATATTGCGACGTTCTAGAGCATCAACTAATTCTTTAACTGCGTGTTGCGCATGCGCTACGGCCATGCCATATCCAGGAACAATAATTACATCTTTAGCATTACTTAATAGAAATGCTGCATCTTCGCCATTACCTTGACGTACTGTACGTGATTCATTTGTTGCATTTCCTTGTGAGTGACTTCCTGATGATTGGATACCTCCAAAAATGACATTGAAAATAGATCGGTTCATGCCAACACACATGATATAGCTCAGAATGGCTCCGCTCGCACCGACCAAAGCCCCGGTAATTACAAGCAAATGGTTGCTTAGTGTAAATCCAATACCTGCGGCTGCCCATCCTGAATAAGAGTTAAGCATAGAAATGACGACGGGCATGTCTGCACCACCAATAGGGATAATGAGTAATACGCCGAGTAAAAAAGCGAGTCCTGCCATTACACTAAACAGCGTTAGTGTCTGATTAATTAAGAACAAGGCAAATAAAATAAGGATGACTACCGCGGTAATCAAATTAATGGTGTTATGACCTATGAGTTTAATGGGGACACCCGACATAATGCCCTGCAATTTGAGAAAAGCAATGACTGAACCTGAAAAAGTGATGGCACCTATAATTAAACCAAGACTCATTTCGATAAGGCTTGCTTTGGCAATTGCTCCTGGAACGCCAATATGAAAAGAGGTAGGGGATAAGAACGCGCAGAAAGCAACTAAAACTGCGGCCATACCCACTAAAGAGTGGAAGGCTGCGACAAGCTGCGGTATAGCTGTCATATTAATTTTGAAGGCAATGAACGTACCAATTATGCCTCCTGCGATGATTAAACTAATGAGTAGGGGCTGATGGTATGTTGTTGGCATCATCAAGGTTGAACCTACCGCGAGGATCATGCCGGCAATACCCAAAAGATTTCCTCTTCTTGCCGATGCGGGACTGGCTAAGCCTTTTAGCGCCAATATAAAGCACACGGCAGATAATAGATAAAATAAAGGGACCAGGGTTGTCATGAGAAATCATCCTTATTTTTGTAACGATTCACTACGGTTCATCGAAAAGCCATATTCGTTCCATCTAGGATTAAAATATGACTTTTTCCCACGGTTTTAAAAGAGTGGTCAATGGTTATAATGTTTGTCATTATTTTTTATACATACGCAACATGCGTTGGGTAACAACAAATCCACCAAAAATGTTAATTGAGGTGATAAATATTGCGAGGCCGCCTATCCAAGTGATTTTCCCTGTTAGCTGAGTACCCGCAGCAATGAGTGCTCCTAAAACAATAATACTGGATATGGCGTTAGTTACTGACATTAACGGCGTATGGAGGGCTGGGGTGACTTTCCAAACCACATAATATCCAACAAAGCAGGCCAAAACGAAAATGGTCAGTATGGCAATGTATGGATTTCCTAGGGAGTTCATCTCATGCATTTTGTGTCTCCTTTATTACCTGGAAGGGTAGATATTGATTCTGATGACAAAGTACTGCTTGCTGAATGATTTCATCATTAGGATTTAACGTAATTTCGGGTGGGTTTTGTGCTAAGAGGTTAATTAAATGTACCAGATTATTGGCATAAAGCTCACTTGCAGTAGCTGGAACCAAGCCAGCCATGTTACTTAAACCAATGACAGTGACTTCTCCATGCTTTATTGTTTTATCAGGAACACTCACTTCACAATTACCACCTCGTGAGGTTGCAAGATCAACGACAACTGAACCGGGTTTCATCTCTTCTATTGTTTTTTTATACAATAAAATAGGCGCTTTTCTACCGGGGATTAAGGCTGTGGAAATAATGATATCTGCTAATTTCGCGTATTGATCAATCAGTTCTGCTTGAAGTTTTTTATATTCTTCACTCATTTCGGAAGCATATCCTCCCTTCGTTTCACTATCTTGATCCTGGCTTACTTCAATAAATTCTGCACCTAAACTTTCAACTTGTTCCTTTGCTGCACGCCGAACGTCAAACGCATAAACTACGGCACCCAAACGTTTGGCTGTTGCTATTGCCTGTAAGCCTGCGACTCCAGCGCCCAGAATGAGTACTTTAGCCGGCTGAATCATTCCTGCAGCCGTCATCATCATGGGAATTGCACGATGAAACTGGGTACATGCTTCTAAGACCGCTCTATAGCCTGCTAAATTAGCTTGTGAGGAGAGACTATCCATGCTTTGGGCCCGACTGATGCGTGGTATCAGGTTCATTGAAAATAGGGTAATTTGTTTTTCCTTGCACCAGGTGATTAATTTACTTTCTGGTTCGTTATCGATATGTCCGATGACTAGCGCGCCTGGGGATAAACCCTCTAGCTCTTTGGGATCTGGTTCATTAATGCAAAGCAGAATGTTGGTTTTTTCTAATATGCTTTTTTTACTCTGAATCGATACGCCAACTTGTTCATAATCCTGATCCCTAAAACGTGCAGCGACTCCAGCATTTTTTTCTATAGCGACTTCAAAGCCTGATTTAATAAAGTGCTTCGCTGAGTTAGGGGTAATGGCCACTCGGGTTTCATTACCTGGTGCTAGTAAGGTTGCGATCATCATGGGTAAATCCTTTTTACCTAAATATTAATTATCCTATTGTAATTTAGGATAATTTTCCAGAGTAAGGATCAGAATTTGGCAAATTCTGATAAGGGATATTGGCGTCATCCCGAGTGTAACGAGGGATCTCTCAATCGTAACATTGTGCTAGATCATGGAGATCCCTCGCTACGCTTGAGATGACGGTGTTTGCACCAGGCTAGGCAATCTAAGTAGTTAAACAGAAGTATTACCTGACTTATTTTGTTCTTCTTGCAAACTATCTACCTCTATAGCTAGTGCAATTTGATTGGCGCATGATTCCAGAAGCTGTATTTTTTCAGGTGTTGTATAATCATCATTCTTGGTGGGTTGGACCCTTAAAACTCCCATCGTACCGCGTGCACCAAGTAACGGAATAAATAAGGCATTAGAAAAGGAGAGGGTATCAGTTCCCCATCCTGCTTTTTGTCCTAATTCAAACACCCATTGAGCAATGCTGTACTCTTTTTCATCTAATTCTTGATGTGATTTTGCGCTCGCATGAACAACGAGTTTTCCATTTTTTGGTAACAACGCGATAATCTCGCAATGAAAAATTTCTGAAATATAATTAACCCCTGTTCTTAGTAATCTGACTATCCCTCGTGTTCTCGATAATCGCCGACTTAGGGTATATAAGGCAGAGGTTTGATATTCTGCAAGCCGTGCAATTTCTGATTGACGGCGGGTGACTAAAGTTAACTGGCAAATAAACAGCGCCATAATGAACATCATAATCAAAGTGAAGAAATAATCGGATTGTGCCATGAGAAAGCTGTAATAGGGTGGAATAAACACATAATCATAGATTAAAATGCTGAGAATAACTCCTGAAATCGCAGGTCCAGTACGTCCTAATAATGCAATGCAAATCATTCCTATTAAATAAACCAGAGTTAAACTGGTTTCGTTGACCAGAGGATAAATTAAATAATTAATCAGTGTCGTGACCGTGACAATGCTGGTCGATAAAAGGTAATAGAACCATGGCGTCTTTGGTTTGGGAAGATTTTTACCCTTTGATTTCTTTGCTGCTATGGTCATGGTATAGACATCAATTTCACCACTATATCGTAAAATTTCATCGGCCAAACTGCGAAAGAAAAAATTTCTCCATCGCGTACGAATTTGTTTGCAGATCATAATGAGGGTGACATTTTGATCACGAGAAAAATTGATGACTTCTTTAACAAGGTCATAAGCCATTAAAATATGAGTTTCAGCCCCTAACTGTTCTGCAAAAAATAAATTCTTTATGGCTTGATTACGTTGCGTTCTAGATAATTGAATTCGCGTGGAATCTACATATACGGCAATCCAATCGGCTTGCAGACTGGTAGCCATTCTTTTGGCTGCTCGAATCAATTTATGTGACTCAGGACCTGGCCCCACGCAAACGAGTATCTTTTCCATAATGGGCCAAATGTGTTTAATACCTTGACCTTGTCTGTATAAAAGTACCTGCGTATTCACCCGCTTTGCTAGAGTACGTAATGCCAATTCGCGTAAAGCCATTAGATTTCCTTTGCGAAAATAAAACTCTGCAGCAAGACGGGCTTGTTTGGGGACGTAGACTTTACCTTCGGAGAGGCGTTTTAATAAATCTTCGGGGGCTAAGTCAACTAACTCAATCGTATTCGCCCTTTCAATCATTGAGTCCGGGACTGTCTCTTGAACGGGGGCATGAATGATTTGTGAGACATCATCATTGAGGCTTTCTATGTGTTGAACATTGAGGGTGGTACATACATCAATTCCACGGTCTAATAGTTCTTTAATATCTTGCCAACGTTTTTTATGCCGTACACCACTAACATTTGTATGTGCCATTTCATCCATGAGAATTAATCCTGGATTTCTTTTCAGGGCGGCATCCAAATCAAATTCTTGTAATTTTTTTCCGTGATAATCAATGGTTACTTTAGGTAAGATGACGAAATTTTTAAGTATTTCCTCAATTTCAATCCGTCCATGAGATTCGACAATACCGACTACGATATCTAATCCCTTAGCTTGCTCCTGCATTGCTTCATGAAGCATGGAATGTGTTTTTCCAACTCCGGGTGCGGCACCAAGATAAATTTTGAGTTTCCCACGTTGTTTTTGTTGTTCCTCTTCTAATACTTGTTGTAGTAATGCATTAGGATCAGGGCGTTTGTCGGTCATTTAGTTGTCCTTAGATGATCCAGAGCTAAATTAAGCTCCAATACGTTGATTCGTGGTTCTCCTAAAAGATGCAGGGTACGTTTTTTTATTAACCGATTTACCAATTCTTGAATTTCTTGTTCTGAAATATGGCGTGCTTTGGCAATACGAGGAATCTGATATAAGGCTGCGAGTGGACTTATTTCAGGGTCCAATCCACTTGCAGATGCAGTAACTAAATCTACTGGTACTAATGGTCTGGTCTCATGTTGATCTGCCAAAGTATATTGCCGAAGCGCAGCGATTCGTTTTTTTACCGTATCCAAAAATTCGGGGTTAGAAGGTCCCATATTTGAACCTGAAGAATTCGTTGCATTATAGGGAAATGGGGTAGTGGCGGAGGGGCGTCCCCAAAAATAGTGGGGTGCATCAAAATATTGTCCAATGAGTGTAGAACCAATCGGATGGCCATTGTTCCATAACAAACTGCCATTTGCTTGATAAGGGAAAAATAGCTGAGCTAATCCAGTAACCAGTGCTGGATAAATTAAGCCGGTCAGAATTGAAAAGAGAAGTAGAAATATTAAGGCAGTTTTTATTTGTTTTAGAGTTTCTAGAACCATTTTTTTATCCTGTTAAACCCAACGCTGTTATGAGTAAATCAATCATTTTAATGCCGATAAAAGGAACGATTAATCCACCTAACCCATAGATAATTACATTATTTCTGAGGAGTTGTGCCGCAGGAAGTCGGCGGTATTTTACTCCATGTAACGCTAAAGGGATCAGGAAAATAATAATAAGCGCATTAAAAATTACTGTGGAAAGCACTGCAGTTTGTGGCGTTTCAAGGTGCATGATATTAAGAACACTCAATGCGGGATAAGTACTGGCAAACGCAGCGGGTAAGATAGCAAAATATTTGGCAATGTCATTCGCAATACTAAAAGTCGTTAGGGCGCCGCGCGTCATAAGTAACTGCTTACCTATTTCAACTACTTCAATTAACTTAGTTGGATTTGAATCCAGATCAACCAAATTGCCTGCTTCTTTTGCGGCTTGTGTTCCTGAATTCATGGCTACCGCAACGTCAGCTTGGGCCAGTGCAGGTGCATCGTTGGTCCCATCACCGGTCATTGCTACTAAATGACCTTGAGCTTGTAAGTCACGAATCAATTTAAGTTTATCTTCGGGTTTTGCATTGGCTAGAAAATCATCCACGCCTGCTTCACCGGCGATTGAGGCCGCAGTTAGAGGATTATCGCCGGTCACCATGATGGTTTTAATCCCCATTTGTCTTAGCTGGGCAAATCGTTCATGAATTCCCCCCTTAATGATGTCTTTAAGGCGAACAATTCCTAAGACGTTTTTTCCTTCTGCCACAACCAGGGCTGTGCCTCCTTGGCGTGAAATAATTTCTACATTAGTTTTTACATTTTCAGGAACGTTACCTCCCAGCTCATTGATGTATTCTTCGATGGCTTCGGAGGATCCTTTACGAATTTGTCGGGTTCCAAGATTCGCGCCACTCATACGGGTTTGTGCTGTAAAAGGAATAAACGTTGCATCCAGTTGGGCAAGTGCTCTGCCGCGTAACTTATATTTTCTTTTAGCAAGAATAACAATACTTCGGCCTTCGGGTGTTTCATCAGCAAGAGAGGCGAGTTGAGCTGCGTCAGCTAAATCCTTGACATCGACGCCTTCTGCAGGAATAAATTCCGTTGCCTGTCGGTTACCTAAAGTAATCGTTCCGGTTTTATCCAGCAATAAAACATCAATATCTCCAGCCGCTTCAACCGCGCGTCCAGATAAGGCAATCACATTGGCCTGAATCATGCGATCCATGCCAGAAATACCAATGGCTGAAAGGAGCCCGCCAATCGTTGTTGGTGCCAAACAAACAAAAAGAGCAACAAGCACTGTGATAGAAATTGCTGAACCTGCTTTAGTGACGGACACACTAAACATTGAAAAAGAGAGCAGGGTACTACAAACGACCAGGAACACGATGGTTAATGCAGCAAGTAAGATCGTCAATGCAAGTTCATTCGGTGTTTTTTGTCTCTTAGCACCTTCTACCAGAGCAATCATCCGATCCAAGAAGGTTTCACCCGGATTAGAGGTAATACGGATGATAAGCCAATCTGAGATAATTTGAGTACCTCCGGTTACTGCGCTTCGATCCCCGCCGCTTTCACGAATTACCGGGGCGCTCTCTCCGGTGATGGCACTTTCATTAACTGAAGCAATTCCTTCAATAATCTCCCCATCACTGGGAATAAAATCACCTGCCTCAACCAAAACCAAATCCCCTGCACGTAATTGCACGGATGGAATTATCGTGAATTTTGCACTTTTAGATGCCTTAGCCAATTTTTTAGCTTGAATTTCTTGTCGTGCGCGACGCAACTCTTCTGCCTGTGCCTTACCCCGACCTTCTGCCATAGCTTCTGCGAAATTAGCAAACAGGAGTGTAAACCAAAGCCATAAACTGATAGCTAGAATAAACCACGGTGCAGCTTCTCCATACCCTATCAGTGCTTGTATAAAAAGGACTGTAGTGACAATTGAACTCACATATACAGTAAACATGACCGGGTTTTTTATTTGGTTGTGAGGGGCTAATTTTAAAAATGAATCCAGTAGCGCGCCTCTAATAATGCTAAAATCCCAAATAGAATGTGATTTAGTTGCCATACTTCCCCCAAAGCATCAAATGCTCCACAATAGGACCCAGAGCAAGTGCTGGAAAAAAGGACAATGCGCTGATAACAATGACAATACAAATCAATAAAGTAACAAAAAGCGGGGTATGAGTGGTTAATGTGCCCAAGCTGCTGGGAATTCTTTTTTTTCTAACGAGCGAACCTGCAATTGCAAGTGCAGGAATAGCTAGCCAATATCGACTGATCAACATCAGCACGCCACCGATAATATTATAAAAAGGGGTATTGGCATCTAAACCGGCAAAAGCACTCCCATTATTATTTCCCATAGACGTAAATGCATAGAGTATTTCTGTAAAACCATGTTCCCCAGGATTTGCGATGGAGTTTGTTCCAGCAGGAGTTACTGAAGCATAGGCTGTTGTAATGAGGACAATTAAAGGCATAATTAAAACAGCGATGGACGCCATTTTCATCTCAAAAGGCTCAATTTTTTTACCTAAATACTCAGGGGTTCTGCCAACCATAAGTCCTGCAATAAATACAGTAAGAATAACTATCATTAACATTCCATATAGCCCGGAACCAACGCCGCCAAAACTGACTTCTCCTAAATGCATCATCCACAAAGGAACAAATCCTCCTAGGGGAGTAAATGAATCGAGCATGGAGTTTACTGAACCGTTAGAGGCTGCTGTTGTAGCTGTTGCCCAAATTGCTGAATTGACAATACCAAAACGTGTTTCCTTACCCTCCATATTACCGGCAGGATAAAGTTCAGATTGGACGATAGGGTCAATCCCCATTTGTTGAAATGAGGGATTTCCTGCTTGCTCGACTGCAACTTCGAATATTAACCATGGAACAAAAAGAATGGCCATGGCGATTAATATAGCCCAGCCTTGCCTTTTATCGCGAGCCATAGTGCCAAACGTAAAACAAAAAGCGGCAGGAATGAGTAGGATTGCTACCATTTCCAGAAAATTGGTCAATGGAGTAGGATTTTCAAATGGGTGAGCAGAGTTAGTATTAAAAAAACCACCACCATTTGTACCCAGTTGTTTAATGGCAACTTGTGAGGCTACCGGCCCCATAGGAATGATTTGTTCGGTTATTTTTACCGGTGTTGTTTCAGGGTTGCCTAGGTTATCCAATACCGTTTTACCTGTTGCATCTGTTATTGGCTGTTTGTAGGTAAAGGGGTACGGTAAGCTGATTTTTTGATAGGGTTTGAAATTCTGAATGACTCCCTGAGAACACAGAATAAGTGCCAAAATTAAAGATAAGGGCAACAAGATATAAAGTATTCCGCGTACTGTATCCACCCAGAAATTTCCTAGGGTATTCTTTTCATTTTTTACGATACCCCGTATTAGTGCAATGAATAACGACATGCCTGTCGCTGCTGAGATAAAATTTTGTGTGGTTAGTGCGACCATTTGTGTAAAATAACTCATCGTGGTTTCACCACTATAGGCTTGCCAATTGGAGTTGGTGGCAAAGCTTGCCGCAGTATTAAATGCAAGATCAGGCGATGGAGAAGTAAACTCCTGAGGATTCAGTGGGAGATAAAATTGAATACGTTGTATGAGGTAAACGAACAGTAATCCAACTAAATTAACGAAGAGCATGGTTGATAAATAGGTTTTCCATCCCATTTCCTCTTGAGTACGAATACCACAAATCCTGTAGATCAATTGTTCAAACGGTCTTAAAACGGCATCTAATAAACAGGGACGTCCTTGATAGACTTGGGCCATATACCAACCTAATGGTTTTACAAGCAGTAATAGGAAGATCAAATAAAATGCAATTTGCAGAAAACCAACTTTAGTCATAAGGGGTCCATTCCCATTTTAAATTAAATCGGTTAGCCTAGAATAACTCGGGTTTGAATAACACAATTAACAAATAAATTAACAAACATAAAGCAATTATTCCGCAGCTTAAATACAAACTCATGATTCACTCCTTGCTAGATAATCAAAGAATCGGATTAGCCCAAAGGATAAGCTAAAAAAGAATAGGATAAGAAAAATTAATAAAATATCCATTTGCTTGAGTGTCCATTATAGAAGTATGTATTTAATTATAATTCAGGTTTTAACTGTTTGATTATAGTGGTTATACATTAAAAAAAACAATCGAACAAAATGAGTGGGTATCATAGTCTGGGTGAAGCCCCCTTAGAACCTCGTCATGACGAGTGCCGTGAGGGATAACAGGAAGCTGCTAAACAGCACCAAAACTCATAATCATAATTTACACAGGGACATAGAAATGAAAAAGGGCGTATTTTAAACGCCCTTTTTGAAATTTGGGATAGACAGTAAGATTGAGTACAGTCCTTTTTACCAAGGTGGACTCCTCTGGAGTGTTTTAGGCTTCTTAGTACTTGCTAAGCTTGCGCACCGCACTCTCACTCTGGCTCCCAAAGTAATAATGTTGGCTGAACAATGTGTACTGTCTATGATTCTATGATAGGCCAATATGCGTTCTATTGCCACTTGATTTTGCTGGTTTTTTGCAAAGATTTCGTTAAAATTGAACAGGTGTTTGTTAATGTGTTGAATTAATGAAGAAAATTTAGCCTGGATTTTCGCTGCGCTGCACCCAGGCTAACGAATCTTTAACTACGACGCTGAATACCAAAAAAGGGGACGCCAATGTAAGTTCTTCTTGCTGCGTGGCTTTGCGGTGGATTCTTGCTTGTTTGTAGAAAAATTTGGGTATAATAAAGTTTGCCTTGTTTGTCACGAGCAACACCTATCCCAGTAATATTATAATTACCCATGATATTTTTTCGATGTCCTGGGCTACGAACCCATTGGCTGACTACGATTTGAGCCGTTTTGTAGTTGTATGCGACATTCTCGGCGCCGCCGCCAGTATTTTTAATTTGAGAACGCAGTTTGGCAATGCGCTTTCCAAAGTCTTGATGGCCAAAAGGCATACGATGGTTGGCCATATCCTGAGAGTGTTGCTTGGCTTGAATTACAATCTTATTATCCATTGTAAGTTTAGATAAGCCGTGTTGCTGTCGGTATTGGTTTATATAGAATAAAACAGCGTTTTGAATGGCGGTATCATTTTCTACAGGCTTTGCTGCAGAGCTTGCATAAGCACAGGTAAATAAATTAAAAAAAAGCGCGCTTAAAATAATTATTTTGGTTTTTAAAGACATGGTATTCTCTTCAACTGGAATAAAGGAAGGGAATGGTGACTAAAAAAAGTCCATTTGTCTAGACTTGGCATGGGTTAAATAAAATCAAAATAAAAAAATAATATCCATTTTGATTTAAAAAACAAACAAGGCTTTGAGAATATAAGTTAATGGCTTAAATTGGCTATAGCATCTTTTAAATCTTCAACCTCACCGGAATAATGAAAGTAAATACGTTTTTTTGAACAGTCTATGATGCAAAGTGGTTCTTGGGGTTGATCACCAAATTGTTTAAATACCCAAAATATTCCATTGCTATGCTGGTTTTCTATTTCTTTTAGCAAGTCAACCATTTTAGCATTTTCCAATGCAGAATGTGGGCAATTCAAACCTGATGCGCTGTGCGTTATTTTATAGGCATAATGTTGTTCTTTCATGATAATACTCCCTGAAAATCAATGGAGAAGAGGACCTATTTGCTTACATTATAGTCTAGGAAAAGCCACATTTGGCGCATCTTGCGTGAAAAGGATTCTCAATCTGTACACCCATCTGACTTTTATCCGGAATCTTTTTGCCATCATCCCGAACGCAGTGAGAAATTTCCCGGGATGATGGGGATTTTTAAAGGTTAACCGATAAACCTAGGAGAACGGCGTGTAATGTAGGGATGTTAGATAACTGCTCTTTTTTAGAATAAGTTTCCAAATGAAAATTTGGACCATTACCACTAAATATTCCTTGATACAACAAACTTAGGCTAGCCAAAGCAGTAATTGGATAACCAAAACCTGCTTGTATTTCGCCAGCTAATTGGGAGATGTCATTAAGAGGAACACGATCGTCACGCCAATGCCGATAAGCCAGCCCCCCTTTTAATTGAGCAAAAAAAGAACTATTTCCCAGGGGGTCGCTTTTGGTGGTAATTAATAAATCCAGCGTAGGAGCAAGAGTAGTTTGCATGGGTATCCATTTTTTAAGCGCCTGGAGTGTTTCTCGGGTCATGTTTAATTTTATCCGAGTCCCAGTTTGCAGTCCTAATTCCAAGCCTAAAGCAATATTTCCTGCAAGCATCATTTCATTAGCGAGGGCTAACCGTCCTATTGGAGCATTTTTGTCTCTGGAAGAAATTTGGTAATTGCCTGTGCCTGCACTCGCAGTAACAGACCATGGTTGATCTTGTGATGTTAGTTTAGGGAAATAATCACCAGCGATTGCATTAAATGATAATAAAATTCCTATTATAATTAATTTCATATGCCATATCCCTAAATGAATTGTTCATAATCATACTTTTGCATGCCAATAATTTGAATTTTTTAGCCCCTAGTTCCATCACTGCAAAAGTACCTATGGGAATAGTAAACATAAAAAAACGGTAGGCACTTTAAGCATAATTTAACCGTTTTTTTATTGAATTTGGCGGAGAGAGAGGGATTCGAACCCTCGATACGTTGCCGTATACACACTTTCCAGGCGTGCGCCTTCGACCGCTCGGCCATCTCTCCAATTCGGGCAAGCTTATACAGGTCGGATAATAAAATCAACCCTTGTACGGGCCTAAATTGATAACTTATCTACATAATTTATAATTGATATTGTATATACTATTAATAAATGGCTCTAAAGTCTGTTAACAATCCACTTTAATTGTTTGTTTTTAGGCCAAGCAAATTGTTAACACGCACCATTTAAAAGGATTAAATTATGTTAGCAAGAACTTTTATTATTATTTTAAGCCTTATTTCATCAAGTTCTCTTTGGGCTGCTATTACCTGTTATTACACTTTAGTTAAGGATAATTGTTGGACTAAATATGATGTATCTGTGGAAATCATGGATGCAGCATCAGGTAAAACGCTAACAACTGTAGCAGTTCCTTCTGGAAAATCTTGGATACGACAGACTTTCCCTTGCGAACCTGGGCAAAAACTAATGTATCGAGCTCAGTTTTCACCAGTTTTTTGGGAAAGTGACAAAGGGAAAACTTACATTGCTAAAAATTATTGGTCTTTGCCCAATACTGTAAATCCTGGAGATTCAGCCTGGAATGTCACGGTCTGTTACCCGAGTGATTTTTCACTGGTTCCGCTGCCTCCCGATGCATCAGGAAATTGCAGTTGCAATTTTAATGATATTCCGGCGATACCGCCAAAAAAGATATAAATGGCATTAATTTTTATCTTTGTGTATGATTCTCGTCACAACATAAACTAATTTTTTAGGAAGGATTTTTTCCTAATTTGTTGACGGAGCGACTGATGATTACTCTTAGAAATAAAATTGGTCAGATGTTAGTCATGGGGTTTGATGGCTGTGATATTCACAACAAAAGCCCTGTTGCTGAATGGCTATCGTCAGATGGATTAGGTGGCGTTCTGTTATTCGATTACGATATTTCTACAGATTTATATGGTAGGAATTTAAAAAATCAAGCACAAATCAAACGCTTAACACACCAACTTAATTATTATTCTTCAGAAATAAATTACAAAAACAATGAATTGCCTTTATTAATTGCCCTCGATTATGAAGGGGGCGCCATAGATCGATTGTCACGGATTGAAGGATGCATGCCCACTATGAGTGCCTACGCGATGGCACAATTATCTCCTGAAGCGTTGCAGGCTGAACTGACACAAATGGCATTTACCCTAAAGTCTTTAGGGTTTAATCTTAATTTCAGCCCAGTTGTTGATTTGCATCTACAAGAAGAGCAAGGAATTATTGGCAGTTTACAGCGTAGTTTTTCAAGCAATCCTGATGATGTAGTTCATTTGGCTAGAAAATTTGTTGATGCCTTTTCTCATTATGGTATCGCGTGTTGTTATAAACATTTCCCAGGACATGGGAGTGCATTGGGTGATACCCATAAAGGATTTGTGGATGTTACGAATACATTTCATAAGGAAGAGTTGATTCCTTATTATCGATTAGCAAAAGAGGCTTATAAACCTACTTTGATTATGACGGCGCATGTGGTGAATAAACAGTTGGATAAGCAAGGCTTACCTGCTACTTTATCCCATGCTATCTTAACAGGCTTATTGCGTGAGACCATTGGGTATGATGGAGTCATCATCGCTGATGATTTACAAATGCAGGCAATTACAGATCATTACTCACTTGAGGATGCCCTATGTATGACAATCAACGCAGGGGCTGATATGCTCATCTTCGCAAATCAATTAGCAAAAATTTCGGCTCCAGAAGTGATTGAAGTAATTGAACGACTTATTTTTGAACAAAAAATAGAGCAACAACGTATCGAAGATGCCTACCGTCGAATCATTCGTTTAAAGCAACAAATTAAGTGCATTGAGTTAGTTGATTAAGAACTCATAACATCTCCCCTGGTACATAAGTTCACCTAAGGAGATTACCGTTTTTTGACCCAGATTTATTAATAAATTATAGTGGTTAAGGTTTTAAAGTCTCTTGAGGTTATAGGAAATTCATGGGATTTATATGGGGTTTGGCGCGAATCAGCTAAAGGAGCAAAAGAAACTCCTGGTAGAGTATATAAGAGAAATAAAACACACCAAACATGAGTCATAAAAGTCTATAGTTCAGGCTAAACATGGCTGTTGGGACAAAAGCTTTGGCATTGGGGGCAGGCACTTTCCTGACAGGCTCTTATTTTCCAAAATTTTGTTGGCGTTCTGTAAATGCAGCAAATGCTTTTAACAATTCCTGCTCATTAAATTCTGGCCACAATACAGGAGTATAATAAATTTCTGAATAGGCAATTTGCCATAATAAAAAATTGCTAAGCCTGAGTTCGCCTCCTGTTCTAATGACCAACTCGGGATCAGGGGCTTCTTGAGTCGCCAAAAATTTGGCAAAATCTTTTTCATCAAGATTCTCAATATCTAATTGTTTCTCTGTCACTTGCCGAACAATTTGTTTGGTCGCATTGAGAATGTCCCATTTTCCGCCATAATCTAAAGCAATAAATAATGTTAAACGTGAATTTTGTGCTGTTTTTTTCTCAACCTCATCCAGCATTCTCAATAAGTTTTCATTGAGTCTTTTTTTAGAACCAATAATACGTATTTTGATACCTTTACTATGAAAACGTTCTACATGATGGGATAGATAGGAAATTATAAATTTAAGAAGATGAGATGATTGTTTTTTTTGAGTTCTTTGCCAATTTTCGGTACTAAAGGAAAATAAAGTAAGATATTGGATGTTTAACTCCATACAGGTACACAGAATTTTCCATGCTGTTTTAGCTCCAATAATATATCCTGTAATCGCGGGTAAAAACCGGTTTTTTGCCCAACGCCGATTTCCATCCATAATAATCGCTAAATGAGAGGGGTATTTTATCTTCATGATAATCTCTTTAATTGACCAAAATAATGAATAAACTGTTTGCTTGTTAACGCAATATTTAAAACTTGAGGTAGCCAGGGGGTGAATACTTGAGGGCATTCTGCCAGCTGTTCTTGTAGTTTATGAATGCTTATCCAGCAATAATTATCAACTTCCAGAGGATTAGGATGAACGTTCTGTTCAACCCAATAGCCAATTAAAACATGGTCTATCTCATGCTCAAACATATTATTATTCAAGTCGGCAAAATACTGGAATACTCCAACTTCAATCAATGTTATTTTGATACCCATTTCTACAAGTAATCTCTTCGTTGCATCCTCAAGTAAATCATTGCCGGGTTGTGGATGACTGCAACATGTATTAGTCCACAGTCCTCCTCCATGATATTTGCTATTGGCACGCTGTTGGATAAGGAGCTCGATGGTGTCTCTATATTTGCGAAATACCAATATAGAATAAGCTCTATGGAGTTTCCCTGCTCGATGGGCAGACAGTTTATCCATTATTCCGATGCAGTTATCTTGTGAATCGACTAAAATAACATGGGTGTTTTGCTCTTCTAACGAATTATATGACATAATTTTTATCCCAATCAGGGTCAAGACGAATGCAAGAAATTCATCGCTTTTTCAAATTGACTAACTCCATATAAAGGCAATTAATGCTGCAACTTGCATACTAATCATAGAGATCTGAAGGTGACTAAGAAGCTTTTTCATCAGAGGCTTATCTGTTTGATTATTAAACAAACACAGTTGCAAATACAGCGAATAAAAACCCGCTATAAGCGCTAAAATCATAGAACTGTAATTTACAGTTAGGGTAATGCTATAGACACCAAGAGTCGCAATGAGCAAAGAGAGTAGAACCGCGCTGCAAGTAATGAAAAAAGTGACCTTAACTCCTAGTACAATAGGAATGGTTTTTCGTCCGCTGATTTTATCTCCCTTGATATCTCGAACATCATTCAATGGTGAAATTGCCCATGAAATCAGGAATGCCAAGGCCAAGAAAGGCCAAATTTTCCAGGAGAAATGATTCGATGCAGCAACACCTACAAGGGCTGCTAATACGGAAGCTACAGCAGTGGCTATTGTTTTGATTAAGAAATAAGTCTTGAGGTGAATTTTCGGATGTGAGTAAGTGAACGCTAATAATAAACTAAACAATCCAATAAAGAGATTGTAGATACTAAGATAAATTCCTAAAAGTAATGCGCTGCACAGGCAAAAAATAGAAACAATCAATATCGTACGATATAAAGTGACATCATAGGTAAAACTTGTCACCTCATTATTCATACTGTCTTCTTCAAAATCATTCAAATCATTGTAAAGATATGTCCCAAATCCCGCAAGATAAACTGTTAGTACAACTAAAATACTGGTCGATATCTTATAATCAGGTCCAGCAGAAGCCAGATAAGTTAATAAGGCAAAAATTGGCCGATAGATAACTACTATACGAGATTTTATTAGTCTAATTAGTGTTGTAGTAAAGTTGGTTATAGGGAAATTGCTACTCATGGATTTCATAAAACCTCCAAAATATGCTTTTAAAGCACTTCAAAATGACTGACCAATAAACATAAATAAAAAAATTGCCTACACTCCTCGATATCTACGATGCTAGCTCTGCTTTTTTAGTTGAATTTAGTATCAGAGGATGTAATTGGATAGGAAAATCAGAAGGAGGAGGCTCTTTCCATAAACTTAAAACATGGCCACCAAAACCTGAGCCCACTACTTTACAGGCTAATGCATACTCTTTTAATTGCTGGATGTGATTATGTAGTTGGGGAGATACCAAGTCCCAGTCATAAAAACATTCATTTCCAGTTGATAGCCCCTGCGCCAAAATACGCAGACTCTGATCATTTTTTTCTTCTAATGCACTTTGAATTAAGAGAACCGCATGTAACATTTTTTCATAAATAATTTCCGATTTTTGGGGATTTTCCTTTTTTAATTCCTGGACTTTTTTAACACATGGTCCAGTAAAACTGGTTTCATTGGATGAAGAAATATAAAAAAGAGGTTGCCATGCTAGGTCTATCTCACATAGTTCACGATTAGGGAAATATTTTATTATGTTTTTAGCCGTTACACCGGCAATATCCACACCACTACTTTGTTTATGAAACATATTTTCCAACTCTACTGCAAACTGAAATAATTGAGAACGAGGTAATAA
This sequence comes from Legionella sp. 227, assembly GCF_043161935.1. Classification (NCBI taxonomy): domain Bacteria; kingdom Pseudomonadati; phylum Pseudomonadota; class Gammaproteobacteria; order Legionellales; family Legionellaceae; genus Legionella; species Legionella sp. 227. Next base: position 2,321,510 of record NZ_CP171154.1, read on the forward strand.
TCCTTGATAGATAATCCACTCGGTGATGGCAACGCATAGCGCGGCGGAAAAACCTAGACCTCCGCAAGGAGTGATGGTTGATTTGATATCAAAAACACCTGTAATTTTATGAGGATCTTTTTGTAATAGTTCATATGCTTTATAAATCGCCGGCCATAATATAATGCCAAAGGAATCATTAGCTTCAGCAGATATAAGATGCATTGTTTTTGTTTTATCCGGCTCATAACTCAGGGTTAAATTATACTGATGAAATGGAGCAACAATTGCATAACCACGTTCCAGAATAAGGTGTTCACCAGCTAAAATACATTTTGCTGGTACGTTAATTTTGAAAGTCATTGCCGTCTCCACCGTCTCAATTTTTATTCATAGCATAAAAAAAAGTATAGCTGATTAATTTTAAGTTTTATGAGCTAAGTGAGTGGAGTTAATTCGCAATTATTTAGACTTTCGAAATCACAAAGAATATTCTGAAATTGTATAAAAATAATACACAGCGAGTAATTATGTGCTAAATTTATAGATACCTTAATTTTCTCGATGATGTTTATGTTGGGTTTTAAAGTTTGTATTCCTGCAAAATGCATATTAAGCGGTGAGTTTATTAACAACCAGAAAGGATGTGCAATTATCAGTCCATTTGAGCGCTATAAATTAGTTCTAAAATATTATCCTAATGAAATCAAAACAATTCGAACGATAACCGGAGAGGGATTTAATTCCACCCAGATAATTCTTTGGTCTGTGATAAGCCGGGCTTTGGAATTGCTCGGCAAGGAATGCTCCGTGTTGACAGGATATTTTGAATTAAATTGCAACATCCCTCCGTGTAATGGCTTTGGTTTTTTTGCTGCTCTTTATTATGCCGTGGCTGAGTGGCTTGTTTATTACGGCCTCATGCAAAGAAGTAATTTGTTTGAGTTTACCTTAAAACTAGAGAGCTCACTCCGGGAAAGCAGCAATGGAGCCGATATTGCAGGAGTGATGTCACCCAGCCTCATTATGTACTCCTATTCACGCGAAATAAAAAAATTAAACCCTACATGGCACCCTCATCTTTATATATCAAGTACCAAAGAAACCACAATAAGTGACGATTGCCTGCAAAAAATTAATGAAATGAGATTATTGCAGCCTTCTAAAGCCGCTCTTGTTGACGAAAAAATGATAACTTCCTCTATTGAAACCAGACATGCTTTGGAAAGTAATCAAAAGTACAGATTATTCTTGCTAGCAGATGCACTGAATCTCGCGAATGAATGTTATTTTGAATGGGGACTCATATCAGAACGAGTTAAGAGCCATATAGATATTCTCAAAAAGTATGCTTTAGCTTGCAAAGTCATAGAGGCAGGTTATGGAGGATACGTTCTAAGTTTATGGAAACAAGAGCCGACAGTAGATCTACCATTCAAATTGTATCGTGTAAATATATAAATTTATACCGTTAAGATGTGTGTAAGGAGTAGCAAGGTGAATAAAGTTGGTTTCTCTTCAATAGGGCTTCATTTTCCATCCATTTTTCTTTCTGTGGAAAATCTGGCAAAACTACGAAATGTAGATCCTGATAAATACACTATTGGACTGGGTTGCAGAAAAATTTCACTTTGTCCTGAAAATATAAGCGTAGTCGAACTGGCTGTAGAGGCAGCAAAACGTGCTCTTTCTCGATGGGGAGGTACACTGGATGATATTGGGTTGTTAGCAGTAGGCACTGAAAGTGCACCGGACATGAGTAGGCCTTTGAGTGCATTCGTAGCAGAAAAATTAGGCATTCACGGTGCTGTTCGATCCTATGAAGTCAAACATGCTTGTTACGGAGGTACATTAGCCATTAGACAAGCTTTGGAGTGGAAACTTGCCAATATTGCCCCCCAAAAAGCCGCGTTGGTGATTGCTGCTGATATCTCTCTCTATAAAGTGGGTGATCCCGGAGAACCCACGCAAGGAGCGGGTGCTGTAGCATTTATCATTGATACTCCCGATATTGCTGCAATCGATTCTGCATCATACCCTTTCAGCAAGCCAGTATTTGATTTTTGGAGGCCGGAGAATGAACCCTTTCCTTTAGTCAATGGGGATTTTAGTCTTGAATGTTATAAAAAAGCCGCACGTAGCTGCTTCAAGGCATTGTGTATTGATAAAAAAATGGAGTTTGCCAATTTGTTTGATGTCTATAAAGCGCTTTGTTTTCATGTACCCTTTCCTAAAATGGTGAAAAAGGCGTTTGCAGACATATGCCTATCATCAGGAATAGATCCTCAAAAATGTGAACAGCTCTTCATGGAGAAAGTTAATCCTACAATGGAATGGAATTCTTTAACCGGTAATTCCTATACGGCAAGTTTATGGGTTTCTGTAGCGAAAACCCTATGCGGCCTACATGCTGGCGATCAAATCACTGCTTTCTCCTATGGTTCAGGCTGTGGAGCAGAATTGCTTCTATTGACGGCAGGTAACCTGGCAGCAGAGGGTAAATGGCGAGAGGATGTGAACAAGGATTTGGAAAACAGAAAAGAAATTAATGCAGAAGCCTATATGCAAATGCGTCGTCGCAATAAGAAAGAGTCCAACTTAGTCGAATCCCTAATAAAAGGATGACGATAATGAATTGTCAGTTATCGGTACCTGCAAAAACGTTCATTTTGGGAGAATATCTGGTCCTTAGAGGGGGGATGGTGATTCTGCTAACTTCTCATCCATCCTTTGTCCTTAATGTTTCTGCTGCGAAAGATGCACCCAGTTTTTTGTCTGAACCTATCAATTATGAAAGCCCTGCAGGTAATTTTATAAATCGTCACCTTAATTTTTATAAGAATTTTAATCTTGATTTTTTTGACCCCTATAAGGGGATAGGAGGATTAGGTGCTTCAAGTGCGCAATTTGCCTTGGTTGACGCCCTTAAAATGCATTTAAAAAATGCGACAGATAAGGAGCTGTTCGGTGCTCTTGCAGCATATTCTCATAGTGCCTGGAATGGTGAGGTTTTGCGCCAAGTAGTGCCGATATTATTTTTGTTTTATTAGAGTCTGAGAGTAAAGGATCTTTTATGGAATGGTGTATGAAAAAGAATTTACGGATTATTTACTTGGGACAGGAACTTGGGGCTGGGCTCAAAGGGAAATTTTTTTAACGTATCGAGTAATTTGAGATGAACAGTATTAGTTTAAATGGTAAAAAAGTATGGGAAGGTTTTTCCAAGTTAACTAAAAAAGAGAAACTTGAAAGACTCGTTGCAACGGGTTTTTTGGATCCCGAGGGTGTCGTTGCATTGCAGCATGGAGGTACTTTTAAAGAGGAACTGCTCGAAACATTAATCGAAAATCCAATTGGTTGGTTTGGGATTCCATTAGGAGTTGCTGTTAATTTTTGTATCGATAAAAAACATTTTATTATTCCAATGGTGATTGAAGAACACTCCGTTATCGCAGGCCTCAGCAAGGCAGCTAAGTTTATTAACCTTCATGGCGATTTGAGCACCGAAATTTTAGGGAAACACGCTATAGGTCAAATTCAATTTGCATGTCTTCGTGATCCAGTTCGTTTTGAGAAAAAAATTCGTGAACAGAAAGAGTTTTTTCTCGACCAGGTAAATCAAACAGTTCTCAGCTCCTTAATCAAGCGTGGCGGGGGGGCATCAGACATCATTGTTCGTACTATAGAACGACCTGATAAAAAAATTATGGGTATTTTACATGTATTAATTGATCCAAGTGATGCAATGGGGGCCAATAGAATTAATCAAGCCTGTGAGTTTTTGCGAGAGCTAATCGAGGCGCACACACATGAAGAGGTAACCATGTGTATCTTATCCAATTTGTCTGATCAAAAAATCACTGTTGCTAATGCAGTAATTTATGACATTGATCCAATCTTGGGAAAACGTATTGAAGAGGCTTCTTTATTTGCTCAAATAGACCCTTATCGAGCTGCAACAAATAACAAAGGGGTTATGAATGGCATTGATGCGGTATTAATTGCTACAGGTAATGATTGGCGAGCGGTTGAGGCTGGAGTTCATGCCTATGCAGCTAGGAATGGACAATACAGTTCAATCACCAAATGGGAAATGCGTGATGGAAATCTATATGGGCGGATTGAAGCTCCAATTCAACTGGGGACGGTAGGAGGAGTAACGCAAATTCATCCGATTGCTAAAATTTGTCTCGGGATACTTGGGATCACTCGGGCAGATGAGCTTGCCCGAGTAGTTGCGGCTGTAGGGTTGATACAAAATTTTGCTGCATTAAATGCCCTCGTTTCTGATGGTATTGTTAATGGCCATATGAAATTACATATAAAAAATTTGGTTTTGTCCGTAGGTGCGCAAAAAGAAGAGATACCTCTTTTAAGTCAAATGCTGATAGGAAAATTAGAGCAAACGCATTGTGTTAACGAGACTGATGCACTCGAAATTCTTAAGGAAATGAGACAAAGCACTTAGGGAGCTTTTTGGGGATCGCTCCAATCCTTAGGGGAGTAAGCTTGGCTTTTCAGCTGCTCTTTGTGTCGTAATAACAAAATGGTTGATAAGGTGAAACAACATGATGAATGCAGAAATTTATCTTAAGGAATATCAAACACGAATTAATCATTTCCTGAGTAATGGAACCTGTTTATTACCAGCAGAAAATAAACAACCTGTTGAGCTGCATAAAGCGATGAGATATGCGGTATTAAATGGAGGAAAGCGGATACGTGCAGCTTTAGTATATGCAACAGGAGAAGCACTAGGGGCTGATTTTGATATACTTGATCACCTTGGTTCCGCTATTGAAATGATCCATGCTTTTTCTTTAATCCATGATGATTTACCTGCATTAGATAATGATGATCTACGTCGAGGTAAGCCTTCATGCCATAAAGCATTTTCTGAGGCTACTGCTATATTAGCGGGTGATGCGTTACAGACCCTGGCTTTTGAAACTATTGCCAGTCTGGATAAAAATAAAATTGCAGTTGAAATTGAAATAGAAATGATTCGCCTCCTGGCGCGAGCAATTGGGTCTTTAGGGATGGCTGGAGGGGAAGAGCTTGATATTGAGATGAAAGATAAGGACGTAAGTTTAAATGAATTAGAAAATACTTATAAACTAAAAACCGGATATTTACTTACCGCCAGTATTTTACTGGGCGCCCTCGCTGCCAATTGTGATGATAAAAATATTTTAAATAATTTACAAAAATTTGGAGACTATATCGGATTAGCATTTCAAATCCATGATGACATTATTGGAATTGAGTCTGATACCCAGACTTTAGGTAAACATCAAGGTTCGGATCAGGAAAGAAACAAACCTACTTATCCAACCCTGATTGGGATGCAGAAAGCGAAGCAAAAAGAAAATGAAATTTTCAATAAAGCCTTAAAACATTTAAAAAAAACGGGTATTCCAGTGAATAAATTAGAAGCGATAGCTCATTATGTGGTAGACAGAAATTTTTAGAATTGATTCACACTTTTTTAGACTACTCCCAAAGCACTGCACATGAGCTTAACATAAATAAGGGAATTGCTTAATTTGCGCCAATGGCTTGAGAATTTATTAAAAATGTTCTGTTTAATTTGGGATCCTGTTTGAAATTATCGCAGGTATGAAAAAACGCATTCCCTACCTTCAATCATCCCTGTTCCTAACTCATTGTATCAATTCTTACCTCGCATAAATTTGCACGATACAAACTATGCAACGATGTTACCCCTGGTAGCTGAGATCCCACTTGAAAAATAGCCAAAATCAAACAGCAATGAACAAAAGGATAATTTCCTTAATTATTATTGGCAATTTTCTAATTTGCTAACCGATCAATATGGAATTGGTTGGATTTGAGGGCAATTGCCCACTAAGATATTATGCAAACTGGTTGAGATTCATCCTGGTCCTTTGGTTTTTCTGCTACTTTCGCTTTGCTTATTTCTCCAATAGCGGGATAAGAAAAGAGGATGCCAGTTTCATGGCCGGGTAATAATGCCGTCATTGAGCATACGGGATCTTCAACTTTACCAAAATAATTACTTAGAGCTTCATTTCCTATTGCTTTATTACGAAGTTGATGCATCGCGTCGGAATAGTCATTCGTATCCTTCAGACTTGCTGTGGAGAGATATTCTTTTGTTGGCCAAAACAAAGGATAAAAATCAAAATATCCCTGTGTTAGTATCAGATTGCCTTCGTTGCTATTAGGGCTTCTATAATAATCCAATAGAGGCATTACCAAGGTTTGAACATCTTTTGAAAGTGATGGTGAGCGAAAATCAGCTATAACCACCATGACATTGTTTCGGAGCAAATCAGTAATCGGTTCTTTAATTATCGCAGCCACTGAACTATTAAAATGCATTCTTAAATATTTTTTATCGTCAGTGTTCACACTAGCAGCCTTCATATGTTGACGACGGCCTGTTACACGGATGACTAATTCTAATTCATCATCATTTGCCTGGTGATAGGTATCGGCGCACTTCGATTTCAATAAATTAACGTCATCTTGATTGGCATCCTTAGTATCAAGTTTATAAATATGAGAATCCTTAGGTGATGCATAATAAAGATCATCATTATATAAAATTACAGAATGTTTATATTCTAATAGTCTGCCCATATTTTGGGTAAAGCTGGATTTTGTCGGATCAGTAGACACTTTAAGGAGACCGCAGGGAAAGTCGCCTGGGTAACCTGTATCAATATTTATAATTAAGTGTTTGTTTTCTGAATCAAAAACGATATTTTGGGCATAGGAGTCACTTGGCGCAGGCCCTGATCCAATGGTGATAATGACTTGTTTGACGTCAGATCCAACATTGTTTAAATAGCTCAACAGTTGGGCTTTGAGATCAATATCAACTTCCTCTGCTCTAGTGAAACTATACATATTGACACCTATTGATTATTGCTTTTCAATTGTTTTAAAATTATACACCATGGGTGTTGGTTTTTCCATCCAAAGCACTACGGAGCAAGTAGGTTGAGTCGGACCCAACAATTCACAGGAAAATCTCTTCAACATACTTTTATATTTACTATAATCTGGTCAAGCATGTTGATGTAACGAGCTACCTTTATACATACCTTTGCTCCTATTTAACAAACGTAAGTTGGGTTAAAATGACCCAACTTACTTGCTTATATGCTTATCAGTATGTAAGTGAATTTGAAATTTCGGCTTCAACTTTGATCATTGATTGTGATTTGTTAACTGCAAAACTTCCTAAGAAAGTTAAAGGTAAAAGGCGAGGTTTATTAAGCGCCAAACAAAGCTCGGATTCTGGTTTTTGAACTACTTCACTTAGAACATCCTCTCCCTTTTTAAGCTTTAATACGGCATCCACTATACTCTGAAGTTTTGTACCACTGTTCATCCAGTAGGGGTTCAAACTCTTTTTTCCTTCGTGTAAGCGAGCCATAGTTTCCATGATTTTTAATCCTATATTTCCCTGCTTACTCAAGAAAAGTATCGCATCATTGTAAGAAATATCCTCAGGAGGAAGCTTAGTTATTTGTGGGGCAAAAATAAGCTCTTCTGTTTCTAAGAAACTTGCGAATTGTTGTTGTAGCATTCCGTATAAATTATTTAAATTTGCATCGATAAAGGGGAAATGTGCTACCAATTCATTGAATAGATAAGGTGATGTACTAAAATTGGGAAATGGAGTAGTAGATGCAGAATTGAAGAGTCTGTTTAGTTCCTTTATTGTCTCAGGGGTAGCTGATTTTTTCCCATCTTTATTCAATTGGTCAATAATCTTTTCGAAGGATGATAAAAATCCTAAGTGGGTTAAAAATGCAGTAAAATTATTCATTGCATCACGAGCAGAGACCTGATGGTCACCGACCTTGATCATAATCGATGGAGATATATCAACAGGCTCATCTGGATTACCATTCAAATAAGGTTCTAGGTTACGAACCATTTCAGTAAATAAAGGCATCATTATTGAAAGGTATGGGTCTTCATGTAACAAAGCGGATATAAGATAGTTATAAGATTTAATTTGCTCTGATAATGTTTCTAGAGTCACTGTATCTGAATGATCATTAAATTCTTTTAAGAGTTGTTGTTTTTGCTCTTTACTTAAGTCTTCATCTTTTAAAAATTTTAAAAATGTTGTTAAGTTAGCTCTAGTGACCGTTGCAGGTAAAATGAAATGGAAATGTTCCTTCTTCTCCGATTTTTTTCCTAAAAGAAACGAGAGGCTTTTGTTATGAGTATAATGAGCAAAATCATGCATTAATCCTTCGCCAATCGATAAAACTGAGGATTGGCTTAATAGCTTTGCATATTTTTTTTGGGAATTTATTAATTCAGCTTCAGGTACATAAACGCTAATAAAAGGGCCACTAATTTTAATTTTTTTAATAAGTGGGTTTTCAGGAAATTGTTTTACAAACATAATCTAGATACTCTCAATAATTTTTTGCCTAATTGTACTTCACTTTGATTTTAATTAAAACATATCACCCAATCTCCCGCGATTTAAAGTTTATTTTTAATCAAATTCTTCGCGCGGGCGAGGGCCTCATAGTTCCTCCCATCGCCAAGGAGATGAATTGTGCAGATTATGAATGGCTAACAAAAGCGGAGAATTAGTTATAAGCATCTTCTTTTATATGCGCTCTCTTTTCGTTTATCCGAGAGAAATTTCTTTTAAGATCAGTATTAAACGATTGTGGTTTGACATAAATAACTTGACGAACATGCTAGATGTGTTAGAATATTTCTCATTGTACATATTTTAATCAGACAGAGTATAAGGTTTTTATGTTAACTCACTCGAACCAAACAATGCACCGTTCAACCCTCGCTCATTTTAAACTTGTTTCTTGTTGTTGCTGCTAACTTAATCTCGTTATGTTCATTTTTTTGATTTTTTAAGGATTCCCAACATGTGTGCAGCACATCAACAACAGAAAAAACTCATTTTCAGCACCCCTGTGATTTATGCTTTAATGATTGGTTTGGGTATTGCCAGTGGAATGTCAAATGTTGCTGTTTTGAAAGAAACAGGTCTATTGATTTCTGATTTATTTATTAAACTTTTTAAGTGCATCAGTTTACCCATTATTTCTTTATCCATCATCGTTACTTTGGCAAACTACAAAACTGATGGGTATATGAAAAAAATATGGCAACGTACAATAAAGTATACTTTTTCAACTACGGTAGTGGCTGCGGTGATCAGCTGTTTGCTTTATCTCATCATTCAACCCAGTTCGGTGCAAGTCAATTTGGATGCGCAAACAACCACATCAACGAGCAGTTTAGGTTATTTGGGGTATCTGGCGAATATTATACCCACTAATTTATTATCTCCTTTTCTTGAGCAACAAGTTATGGGGGTATTGTTCTTAAGTATTATTATCGGTATTGCGGTGCGGCAAATACCTGATGAAGAAGCACGTGATACCATTACGCGCTTTTTCCGAGGCGCGCACGGTATGTTTTTAGTGATGACGCGTTGGATTATTGCAGTAATTCCATTAGGTTTGTTCGGCTTTATTACCTCCACAGTAGTTCAGTTGCGTTCAGGTATGGATATCAAAGGGATCGGTGAGTATTTACTGATCGTTGTTTTAGCCAATTTAGTCCAAGGTTTTGTCGTCTTACCTTTATGGCTAAAAAAGAATAATATTCAACCCTTTGCTGCAATGCGTTCTATGCTTCCTGCCTTATCAGTGGCTTTTTTCTCTAAGTCTTCCGTAGGGACATTACCGGTCACCATGAATACTATAGAAAAGAATTTACAGGTAAAGCCAGCAGTAAGCCGTTTTGTTTTACCCTTATGCACCAGCATTAACATGAATGGTTGTGCGGCCTTTATTTTTGCTACGGTGATTTATTTAATGCAGAATCATGGCATGCCCATTTCCTACGGGACGATGGTTTTGTGGGTATTCGTTGCGACTGTTGCTGCTATTGGCAATGCTGGGGTACCTATGGGATGTTTCTTCCTGAGCATTAGCCTCTTATCCAGTATGAACGTTCCTATCGTGCTAATGGGGGTTATTTTACCTTTCTATGGTTTAATTGATATGTTAGAAACTGCTTTAAATGTATGGTCTGATGCTTGTGTCACCAAGATCGTCAATGATAAAGCAATTGCCGAGGAGCAAGCCGAATTAAAACCGAGAAAAATAGCTTCTTATGAAGCCGAATTGGGTTAAATAGAATCCCCTTCATCCCCTGCGCAACGAGGGATGAGGGGAATTTTGCTGCAAGATTCATTTCATACCTTACAAAGCTACTTTCGAAAGATTTTCCTCATTGTCTATTCTGCCCCCAGGATTCAAGCATCGATGGTTTTCATAAGGCTCGCAATAATGCGCAAAATATTGTTTAAAGTTAGATACAAATAGTTCCTCATTCTCCATAAGAAAAATTTTTTCGGGCTGTAATTCAACATAATTTGAATCTCTTAAGACTGCTTTATAAATGGAGCTTGCATGAGATGAAACCCATTTATCTAGGAAAGGCAGTATTTTATTAGGATCAGGAGTAAAGAAATTTTGATAGATATCACTGAATAACTTATTTTTCATTTCATAGTTGCTTTTGAAGTAGAAATTACTACGGTCTTTGTGATACTCGACAAAAGGAGGTCTATTCGGCTTTTTTTTCATTCCTGCAGCAACTTCTAAGGAAATGATGAGACCTTTTGCAGATTCAATTTTATATTTCGTCCCAAATAAATCAGTGCCATTGTATTCGCTAAGATAGGATTCCAAGTAGGTAACTGCTTCGTCATTTAAAGGATCAAAATAGCTGTTGATAATGAATTGGGTTGCTAATCGAGTTTCCGGATTATAATAACAACTAATATAAATCGCATAACTAAATTGTTCATTCACTATTTTTTGCACTAAGATTTTATCAATTTGGCCATTTACCTCATCACAGGTGAGTTGTTGATTTTCTATGTTTTGATCCATACGAATGATTTGTGTTGGAAAATCAATGCTGCGAATAAATGATTTATTTTTTTTAAAGTTATCTATTTCATTTGAATAAGTGAGGGTTTGGTTGTTTTTATTCTCCGGGTTTTGTGAAATCATTAAGGTGGTCACATCATCATGAGTCTGACTGAAAACACATAGTGGCATTAAAATAAAAGAGGCGAGCAGATAATTAACTTTCATAAAAAAACTCCTTTTTAGTCAGCCCAGTATTGCATCCCGCAAGTTCTCAATTTTTCGACTGGGTTATTTTGAGTATAGTTGAGTGGGTGAAAATTATTCTCCATGTTCATTTATATTCAAAGGAGATTGTCTAAAGGAATTTGCATCAAATTTGTACTGAAATTGTTACCGTACTTTTTTACCCTGACACAAAATAAATGCCATGGATTCATAATAAAAAGTGGGGGCAGAAGCTTATATACAAATAGAACAAGTGTGATAATATTTAACCTGAAAAAAATGGTTGCAATGCTACTGCAGGTGTTTACTGTTCTGGATATAAGAAACACTTATAGGTTGCGTCACTGCTTTTTTCAAGTTCAAACGCAACGGAGACTTGTGATTAGTTCCCATTCGAGAACTGTCTTTTTATATATTTTAAATTTTTAGGGAATAAAATGAAAAAAATATACGCATTAGTGAAACCTCCATATACCAAAATTGGTGATAGTTTTTCTGATTTGGCTTCTTATTTCGTTTCCCCTCTTCATACATTAGCATTTGAGCAAGTTTGTGGGTATTCATTAGGTCATGAAGTCTTGTTTTATGAAACGATAGAAGATGCTAAGAAGATCCTGGAGGATGGAATTAAGGGTAAAAAAATAGACGCCAAAACTGCAATCCAAAAGGCTATTGTAGAATTAGAGGCAGATGATGAGGGAAAAATCACAGGATTTGGGAAGCTTTATACAGTTGAGTATGATAAACGCTCTGAACCGGCCGAAGGTCGTTATTTTAAGCCAGTACGAATTCCTAAATGGAGTGAGCAAGCAATTGACCCCAAAGTAGACGTCTCACCAGAAGCACTTTCTGAAATGATCATTCAGTATGAGCAGAGTAAAAAAGCGGTCACTGAATTAACACAATAGTTGTTTCACTGTTTCAGTGGTTCTGATGAGCATAGCGTAATCGGTTTGTGTATCTCTCAGGATTAACCCTAAGGAAAAGTTAGTTTAATACCCTCACCCTAGCCCTCTCCCGAAGGGCTTTGTTAAAAATTTGATTTATTCAACAAAGCCCTTCGGGAGAGGGATAGGGGGAGGGGATAGTTACAAAAAATCCCAAATTTTGCCCCACTCACTAATGATCATTACAACGCATCAGGTAAAAATCCGCCAGCTTGCATTTTCCACATACGACTGTAATGACTCGGTATTTTGAGAAGTTCCTCGTGAGAGCCATCTTCAATGATACGGCCTTTTTCAAAAACCAGGATGCGATCCATTTCAGATAAGGTGGAGAGTCGGTGTGCGATTACAATGGTTGTTCTGTTTTGCATTAACACATGCAAGCCATCCTGAATCAATTTTTCAGTTAACGAATCCAGGGCTGAAGTTGCTTCATCTAGAATTAGAATTGGCGCATTTTTCAACATGGCTCGTGCAATGGCTATTCTTTGTCGTTGTCCACCCGATAATTTAATTCCACGCTCACCAACTAACGCATCATATTGTTCAGGAAGTCTGGAAATGAATTCATGGCAATGTGCTTTCTTTGATGCAGCAACTACTTCTGCATCAGTTGCATCAACACGGCCATAACGAATGTTTTCCATTAAAGTGCGATGAAATAAGGTTACATCCTGAGGAATCATTGCAATATTTTCGCGTAGTGATTCTTGAGTTACCTCGCGAATATTTTGTCCATCAATCAAAATTTTACCTGACTCCACATCAAACAGGCGAAGAATCAAATTGACAAACGTACTTTTTCCCGAGCCAGATAAGCCTACCAGACCAATTTTTTGTCCGGGTTCAATCACAACGGATTTATTTTTAAAAAGGTGGGCTCCTTCATCATAGTGAAAGCTCACGTTTTTAAATTCAATACGACCTTGAGTGACTGTAAGTGGCTGCGCATTCGGTTGATCGGTGATCTCATGGGGTTCTGAAATCAGGGTTAGGGCTTGTCGGCACTTGCCCAGTTCTTCAGCAAAATGTACGAATTGGCTCGCTAGGTACCATAAATTATAGAAAATACTCAGTGACAATGAAATGACGAAACTAAAATCACCAATCGATACTTGACCCTTACTGTACATAACGACCAACATATATAAGTTGGCAGCAATCAACACGATAATACTCACATCCCAATAGATACGCATTTTCAAGATAGTCCATTGCATGGTCTGATCCTTATCTGTAGTATCCTGGGTTGCATTTCGAATCACTTGACTCTCAAAGTCTGCTCTGGAAAACAAGCGCAGGTTGGTGATATTGCTTATGCTATCAACTATTTTTCCAACTAAAGTGGTTTTACTGGTCGCAAAAGAATTAGAAAGATCTTGCACCGGTTTAAAGTAAGCGAGTGCGACACCTAAAAAAGTAATGGCCCAAACAAATAAAATCAAAGCAAATATCGGTTGCACAAGCAGCATGCTGATAATCGCAATAATAAGACCGACAATTTGCGCGGCAGCATCATCGATTGTTGTAAAAATGGAGATGGTACCTGCGGTCATATCAGAGATTTTATTGGATAAACTGCCTGCAAAGTTATTTTGAAAAAAACGATGTGAATGCTGATTCAAATAAGCAAACATGTTATTAACCAGGTCATATCGTAAGTAGGGAAATAACTTCAATCGGAGCCAATCTGAAAGACGCATATCCACAGCAATTAAGATCCACAATGTAATGTACACGATAATATAGGGTCTTATGGCATCAAATAGGGCTGATTTATCGCCCGAAAATGCCGCAACCTTATCAATAATGAGTTTTAATACATAAGGAGAAAGGGCATTATTAATTCCCCAATAAGCAGCAGTAAGCAATAATCCAATAACATAGCCACGGTATGGTTTTATCAGACTCAGGAAAAAAGTGTTTAGTGAACTGTTTTTTTTATTCATAATCTCTACTCGGTTTTGGGTACAACTAAAAGGTGCTTAATCGCCCATTTTTGATTTCATATTGATCAGTGACCTGGATAGCATGCAAAAAATCAGCATCATGGGAAATAACTATCATGGCCCCAGGATAAACTTTGAGTACCTGAATGACATGAGCTCGTGTTTCTCTATCCAGGTTGTTTGTCATTTCATCCAAAATCAGCATTTTGGGAGTAATCGCCGCAATTTGTGCCAAAGAGAGCCTGGCTTTTTCTCCACCAGATAAGGTTGAAACCAAAGCATTAACTTCTTCATTTTTTCGAAATAAAAAATCATTTAGATGCTCCCTTATTTCGGTATAGGATTTATTCATTAAGTAACAGCTTATCGCCTCCCATACTGTTTTCTCTGCTGGCAGAGTCGTGTAATGTTGATCAAGGTAGCCCATCTCATCTGTTTGAGGGACCGTCCAATTTCCTGTTTTGATGACAGACGGACTACCTAAAATGGCTCTGAGTAAAGTGGATTTACCTGAACCGTTATCGCCACAAATCGCGATCCGATCTCGTGCTTTTATTGAAAAGTTCAACTCACGCAAAATAGAGTTGTTTTCAACATAACCAACAGTACCCTCGCTGATTGTTACTAAGGTCTGGTTGGTTGCAACTCCATGCACAGCAAATTTGGGTTGAATCGTTTCTGGCAAGTAGAGTGCTGATAAACGTTGGCTTAGCTCTTGTTTCTTATGGCTGATTGCGCTTTTTTTACGTCCGGAAGTCTCTTGCGCATTCCTAGCTTTACTCTGTGACACAATGGTTGGCCACTTCCGCTGTTGAATGTGTTTTTCACCTTGAGTTCTACTGCTCTTAGCTCGTACTTGTTCTTTCATCATGTCGACATGCAGTTGCTTTTTCTGACGTATCAGTTCGGCAAGTTCACCTTCAATCGCATGGCGCTGAATCGTGATTTCTCGCAAGTAATCCTCATAACATCCAGTAAAAACATTGATTTTACCTTGATCAATATGCCAAATCGTATCCACAGTGGATTGCAATAATTCGATATCATGGGTCACCATAATTAAGGTTCCTCGATAATCAGAAAGCATTCTTATTAAAGAATGTCGATTTTTACGATCCAGGTGATTACTAGGCTCATCGAGCATTAAAAGATTTGGATCCGCAGCCAAAGCCTGCGTCAATAATTTTTGAAAACGTTGTCCTCCACTTAATGAGTTATATTCTTCAATGACTTGGGGGACATAACCTATATTTAATGCTTGAGGAAAATGGATGTCACCCTCGGTTGGCTGAAGCAATCCTGCAAGTATTTTGAGCAGGGTTGATTTTCCAGTGCCATTGCGTCCAATAATTGCAATTCGACTGCCGTTGTAAACTTGGCCACTGAAGTCCACAAAACATGTTTTGTGGGGGAAAGAAAGACTAAGATCTTCAAATCGAATAGGCTTATGCATCATGTAACTCTCTTAAGTATTCTAAATGGGCAGTGATTTTGACTGCATCCGTCATCGCCCGAAATAAAGGGCGTACTTAAGAAATAATGTCCATGATAGTTTAAGCCTCTTAGAGATGTGCTTGTTAGATATTGGGTACAATTCTATCCGATTGCATGATTATCTGTCAATACTCAGGGAGTAGGGGGCTATATTGCTTCTTCCAGGTGGGGAATCAGTTCCTTACAATGTCTCATGACTCGTTGTTCTTCTGGAGGTAACTGCAAATAATCACCATATTGTTGAATCAGGAACGCTTCCGCGTTACGAGGGATATTAAATTCTTTGGTTTCAAAAGAGACGCGCTGCAAAGGATAGATTTCTTCTTTTTTAATTAAATTTTTGCCTACGCAATTATAACCTCGTCCTATATATGGGCTATGACTGGCATTTGCTTGATGGATGATTTTCTGCAAACTCCACTCAAGCAGAGGTTTAGGAAAAAATGAGGCGATCAATTTATAGAGGGTAGGATAGTGTCCTATTTTTACTTTACTGTATTTAGTGCTTAATAAACGGGAGAGCTTTTTAGCATAGAATTTGTATCGCTTACGTTGTTTTGGGTCTACTGGCATCCTGTCATAGACAAATACATCAATAAAGATACCTTGAACGTACGGCTCATTCCCTTTTTCGTGTTTTTCAATAAAACGACTGGCACGATCCCTGATTTTTAAAGGAGTAGCCATATTAAAATAGCCTGGGTCGCTATGGATTGTTTGCAACCACATCCAGCTTGGAATCTCTGATGGAGCAACACGTAGAAATTGTTCATAGCTGGCGCGGGGCATGGCAATATCCACATCATCATCCCAGGGAATAAACCCTTGATGGCGGACAGCACCTAAAAGAGTTCCCGCATCAAGCCAATAATCCAAACCATGTTTTCTACAGATAGCGTCTACTACTTCCAGCATAGTGAGCATTTTTAGCTGCGCTTGGCGCAATCGGCCATCTTGAAATGCAGTATCTGCTGAATAGGGATTTGAATTTTTTGCTAATGTCATAAATTATTCTTCTTATAATGACAACGGCAGCTATATTAGCAAAATAATTTTGAATCATTAACTATTATGGGAAAAAATTTATAGGTAGTGGTTTAAGGCATTGAGTTTAAAGTAAATTGTAAAAAAATCTGTTAGTAGGCTTTAATATCACATAATTGATTAAAATTCTTTTCCATTTTAGAGGCTCCTGCAGCTGATTCTGTTTGATTAAAAAATCTAAACCTATCCGTTGCAAGATAATGAATAAAACCAACTAGGGGGTAGAACACAATAAGAGAACACAGGGCTACCCCAATTTCTGCCCAAATGTAATTGGAGTCTCGGTGAAAATTAAGCAATTCTTGATTTTGGTCTAAAATTTCTTTGCATTGTTTGCTGCATGCAGCGAAAGCGACTCTTTGTTGTAGAGGAGGCATCATAGCGGCTTGATACGTTTTCTGTCTTAGGTTGTGTGCCAGCTCACAAAGTTCATTTCCTTCATTTTCCTGATCATAGGACATCAGGAATTTTCCTTTATTTTCGAGATGCCTGAGGTAGGCATAAATTTCATTTAACTGTTTTTGTTTCTCTGTGTTTTCCGTAAAAACTGGATAAGGAAAAGGACAAAGATCAATATTGTGTTTGATTAGAGACTCTTTGCATTGTTCGACAGCCTTTCTCATTGGCGTCAAATTACTCGCATCAGATTGTTTTACTGCACTTAATAAATCCTGTCGCAATTCTTTTGCTAATTCGTCGTGTGTTTCTGCCAATTGTCTTAAGTAGGCAAGCATGCGATCCAATGGTTTTTGGGATTTTAGCGTAGGTGCCATAACTACTTCATCAAGCATTAAGTAATCACTGAAACGATTAGATCGCATATTGATTAACGCATTGATGATTTCAGGTCTATCTGGTTCATTCGCCCATATCGCGCATAAGAAATCCCATAATGACCCAACATCATAGTTGAGCCAATCGATATTTAATCTCGGGGAGTAATGCGCGAGGCCGTAGTCAATAACATTAACGGTAAAAAGGTTTTGTGATGACAAGGGATCATAATGTATTAAAATGTTTCCTCCATGAAGATCCTTATGAATGAGTTTTCTATCAATAAGCTGTTCTTTGATTGCATCTGTGATTGCTTTAGTTAATTCTAATTTTTTCTCTCGGGTTAGCGTTCGAGAATATTGATGTAAAAAACTAGTGAGCGTTTGACCAGGCATTTCCTTCATTACCAGGTAAGACTGGGTTGGCGCTTTCATATGTAAATGTTCGGCATAATGTCCAGCGTTATACTCGCACAAGGCATCATTAGGATCTAGAAACTTTACGACTCGATGTTTGTCTTGAACCTGGAAGGTATCTGTTTTACCCCGGCTAATGGTGCAGGAAATGCGATAAACTGATCCATATTCTCCTGCGCCGAGACGTTTTGTGGATAGCATTTCATAAGCGTAGCCCTGAGCAGGATTTTTTCTTTTTCTTGCAAATACAGGTTGCTGAAATGTGTACGAAGTGCCGTTATAGGTAAATACTTCATTCGGCCTCCAAATCTCTTTCCCTAAGAGACGCTGAGACTCTAGATAATCCCAAATCCATTCATTATTTGCAATATTTTGCGAATCGATAATAAGAGGCATAACGAAAGCATAAAATTAGCTCAAATAGTATTATAATTTGATTTTTATTAAGTGTATTCAAATTTTACATTTTTGTTATAAACTGACATTTATCAAATCTCTGATAAGGAAAAACATGGTGCAGTTATTTACTGATATTGGCCCAATGTTGATTCAATATAAAGAAGCGAACCCCCAAGGTCGACAAGCCATTATGTTGAATAAAATGGCAGACATCAAAAAACTTGCAGGTAAAGTGACTCATCAGAGCCAAGTAAAGGCGCATTATAAAGAGTTAGCGTATGCCGCAACATTGATTAATTATGCTGATGTTTTGCAACGCATGGAAAATCAGAACTTTTTTGAAATTTTATTCGATTTTTATAATATGGAGATGGATGACGAATTAAATGCCTGGTTTGAATTTGGTAATACTCCGGGGCAGATGAGATTGAAACATCCAATCTCTGAGTATACGCCAGAGATTTGGGAAAAATTTCGTCAAGCCCAAAAAGCCCATTTAAGGAAAACGAACACATCTCATCTTTTTAATTTGGATCAGCTCGATATTGCTCATCCTCCCGTGAAGCAACTCTATCCTATTCAGATTCAAATGGGTGGATCGCTTGAAAATGAAGCGGTGGATAGGATTAATGTCGATGCACAGGGTCGAATTCGTTTTGCAAAACATTATGGTTCTTATCTATTACCCGGAGGCGGGATGATCGAAATAACCAACGTTACCAAAATTGATGATTGGGAGCGGAAAATGTTGGAGGAGCATCTGGAGGAAGAGCATGCGAATCTTTATTTAAAAGCGGGCGAATTCTATGATCAACTAACTCCAGATGATTTCAATGCCGCATTAACCAAAGTATTTTCGAGCAAACAAACTCAATCTTTATCTCCAGAGTTATGTAGTTGGTTGCACGATCAAATGGTTACGAAAGGAAAAAATTCTGTTCGTCTGCACAAGATTGTAGTTAAACTCGATAATCAAATAGAGGCGATGAAAAAGGAGGTACAAACTTCGCGAAATAAGACTATAGAAAATCAGGTAAAACAACAAAATAGACTTAAATCATTGATGGAATTACGTGCTATAGTTCAGGTGCAAACTTTCGAATTAAGCCCATTATTTACTGAAGCATTGGAATACATAAAGAACAACTCAATTTGTGTTGATATTCAGCAATATTTAGATACTCGAGTACTTGGTGGTTCACAAATCTCCCATAGCTTTATTATGAAAGGAAAGCCTTTAGAGGATTGGTTTGCAGCAAAATTTAAAGGCATTGATGGCGAGTGCGGGGATGATATATGTGGATCTGAAATTGAACGATTGACTTTATTTGAGGCGTTGGGCAAATTTAGAAAAATTAAATTCTCCCATTTATTAATCGGGTTAGCTGCTTATGAAGAATGTCTCGATAAGGGAACATTACTTGTAGAAAACATTTGGAATGAGACGCAATTTCTAAATGCTCGCAAAATGATACTTAACGAATCGGCTAATTTATTTCCAACGTCATCTCAAGTCTAGCGAGAGATCTCCCATCCATTAGCACTCTTCTACGATATGGAGATCCCTCACTAGGCTCGGGATCAGGGGATTTTTTAATTATGGAAGCATTGATTTATCAAAAATTAAAAACGAAAATAACCATCCAACTTTTCTCGAGCAATTATTGTGTAAAATGAGCCTTCTATGTCAGACCCTTTAAATCGTTATTATCTACAGGCTATGGGAATCGATCTCTGGGAGCGACGTAGCTCGCATCCTTCCAGTGAACAAGGATTATCTGCCTTAGCTAAAGAAGTGGCTGCTTGCACTCGATGTTCTTTACATAAAACGCGGACGCAAACTGTTTTTTTCCGTGGCAGTCCGAACGCAAAATTAATGATTATTGGTGAAGCTCCTGGCTTTTATGAGGATCAGCAAGGGTTACCTTTTGTAGGTAAAGCAGGAAGTTTATTGAATCAAATGTTACAGAGCATTGAAATGCAGGAACAAGATGTCTACATCGCCAATGTTTTGAAATGTAGACCACCCAATAATAGAGATCCTCAGATTGAGGAAATTACCCAATGCAGTTCTTATCTCGCACGGCAAATTGAGCTGATTGAGCCGCATTTGATCTTGGCTTTAGGACGCTTTGCGGGTCAATTTTTACTTAATCAACCACTGCCGCTGAAACAATTGCGAAATACACTCCATCATTACAATAATATTCCTTTTATCGTGAGCTATCATCCTGCTTATCTTTTGCGAAATCCCGCCGATAAGAAAAAAGCATATCTTGATTTATTAACTGTAAAGCACATGTTAGTAAAACAGAAGGGATAAAAACTTTGTATAAAAAATTTAATATTTGATACGTATTTTTACGTATTGATGCAATTTAAATACGTTTTTATACTATGAGTAGATTCAAAGCTTATTGGAAGCCACGCATAGGAGAAAAATGATGAATCAACCTAAACGTATTTTTATTGTCGGTCTACCTGGTGCTGGCAAAGGCTTATTCGCAAAGCTTCTGGCTGAAAAACTGGGCTGGGAATTTATCGATGTGGATCTTGGAATCGAATATCATATGGGCCGTACTTTGCATGAGATTTTGGGTGCAGAGGGACAAAGAAATTTTTATCAATGCCAAAAGGAAGTATTGATAGGGTTACAAGCTAAAGAACATATTGTAGCAACCACCGATGCCAGCATTATTTGTGATGAAGCAATTCGAGAATTGTTGTCATCAGAGGTTGTCGTATTTTTGCAAGTCAGTACTGCCGTACAAATAGGACGAGTTTCACGAAATCCTATGCCATTATTAACGACTGATCTCAAAACTTTTTTTGATTCGCTGCATAGCGAGCGCGATCACTTTTTCGAAACTACAGCAAGTATCTCTCTTGATACGGATGATAATGCTTTGGAAGAACATGTATTAAAAACGCTTAAGCGCGTTGCTGAAAACACAACAGAAAAAGCCAAACCGGTCTCATTAAACGAAAAGGATATGGTGCTGTTTCATAAAGCGACCCATTTACCCATGCGTTTATCAGAACAACAAGCCGTCTGTCTTAGATTACTGGCTCAGGGAAAAAGTTCCAAAGAAATCGCCCGGGAAATGAATATCTCTTACCGAACTGTAGAAGGAACTTTAGCTAAAACGATGGAATTATTAGGCTGTTCTTCCAGTAAGGAATTAATTGTTTTATATCATGATAAGCCTTGAATATGTTTGCTAAAAAATAGATCCTTCTTAAGCCCATTTACTAAACGTTTATAATCAGTTTTGTGACATGTACTGAATGGCTTGAACGAATGCTTCATCAGAACAATTTTTCTGAGGGGCATCCACTTCCTTACATAAACCACTATGAGGCATTAGCCCTTTACCTCGCTTCATACTGTATAATAAATAATCCATGGCCGTTTTATATTCTGTGGGATTTTGTTTCGCTTCCAGCGCTGCGTTTTTAAAACGTACACCCCATGCTTTTTTATCAAAGGCGGCAGGAGCTTTCATTCCAACTGCAAATTGAGCTGCATGACAATTTTGACATGATATCTCATAAGTTGTTTTACCCAAATCTTCAGCAAATGACGCAGTATGAACGGCATACAATAAAATAATCCATATTTTTTTCATTTTTTTCCTTATTTGGTTTATTCCTTTAAGCATACTCTAATATCGGAACTACTCAAGATTTCCTTGTTTGCTTTCTCTATTTTTGTAATTCATGCACTCTATTTAAAAATAATACTATAATTTATATCAACACTTTATTGTTCACCCAATCAATGCTGGAATGCTCCCAAGGATATTCACTATGAAAGGAACTGAGAAAACAAACGCTTCAACTCGACACCTAAAGATTCAATCTACTTCTCCAGCCGAGAGTGGGGCTAAGCCTCAGTACGAAATATTTAAGAATCAGTTGGATGATTTTTTTTATTATATCAATAAATTATATCAGGCAAATCTTGGTAAGATTACTATGGGAATGAGTCCAGCTGTAATCGGGACTTCTCATTGTGCTTGGCTTTTACAATTAGCCCAATCACCTGGGCATTTGTTAGCACTGGCTTTTTTTCACATCACACATTCCGATGAGTTTCTTACGCATCTGCTGTGTGATAAGCAACCAGCACAAGGGACTGACGTTCGTTTTCATAAAGAGAATTGGCAATTGATGCCTTGGCGATTTTATGCAGAAGTTTTTCTTCAGAGCGAAGAGTGGTGGCGATTTGCAACACGAAAAGTTCCTGGCCTTTCAGGTCGAGCAGAGCGTACGGTTTCATTTTATATTCGCCAGTTACATGATGCCTTATCGCCTTCCAATTTTGTAATGACCAATCCTGATCTTTTTTATGAAACGATTCGCTCCGGTGGGGTCAATTTGATTCAGGGTACAGAGCTTGCTATTGAACATACTTTAAGAAGATTAGTCGGTCTACCTCCCCCGGGGGCTGGAAAGTTCAAACCGGGCAAGAATGTTGCAATTACCCCTGGCAAAATCGTGTTTACTAACCATTTGATTGAATTAATTCAATATGAACCACAAACAGAAAAGGTTTTTAAAGAGCCAATACTTATATTACCAGCATGGATAATGAAATATTATATTTTAGATTTATCTCCTGGAAATTCTTTAGTTAAATGGCTTGTGGGGCAAGGACATACGGTATTCATCGTTTCATGGCGTAATCCGGATGAGAAGGATCGGGATTTAGGAATGGATGATTATTATCGCCTTGGTGCAATGGCAGCAATCGATGCAGTGAGTTCTATTTTACCTAATACTAAAATTCATTTAATGGGATATTGCCTGGGAGGAACTTTAGCGATGATCACTGCTGCTGCGATGGCACGAAATAAAGATTATCGCCTTAAAACCCTTTCACTTTTGGCTGCACAAGGTGATTTTACAAAGGCAGGCGAGTTGATGTTGTTCATTACAGAGAGTGAAATAGCATTTCTCAAAAATATGATGTGGGAAAAAGGGTATCTTGATCCCAAACATATGGCCGGTTCTTTTCAAATGTTAAGGACTTATGATCTGATTTGGTCAAAAATGATTGATGATTACATGACAGGCAAAAAGCGGGGGATGATTGATTTACTGGCCTGGAATGCCGATTCAACTCGAATGCCCTATAAAATGCATACGGAATATCTTGAAAAATTGTTTCTGAATAATGATTTTGCTGAGGGACATTTTAAGGTCGAAGATGAAGTAGTAGCTCCCAGAAATGTTCATTTACCTATTTTTGCAGTAAGCACAGAACATGACCACATTGCCCCTTGGGAATCTGTATATAAAATCCACCTGATGATGCATACGGATATTACCTTTGTGTTGACCAGCGGCGGTCACAACGCAGGAATTGTCAGTGAACCCAACCATCCCGGACGTTATTATTCTATTCTGGAAAGCAAAAAGACGATGCCTTATATAGGACCGAAAAAATGGCTCAGTAAAGCAAAAAGAAGAGATGGTTCCTGGTGGACTGCATGGCATCATTGGTTGGTAAACAACAGTTCGCAAAGGTTTGTTTCACCTCCAGAGCTGGATTCTTCGTTACCCTCCGCACCAGGAACTTATGTGCTGCAAAAATAAAGTAACATCAAAAACTTGCAGTCAGCTCTTGGTTGTAGGAACGGAGTGTGTTAAATTTGATTTTTAACACTTTTTTTAATTCTCTATGATGAATAAACTTTCAATTGCAACAGCCTGCGTTATCGCAGTTATTTCTATCAATACTTTTGCACATACACCCAACTTCAAGGTTAACTTTAAGAAAACCTATTGTGGTAATGTGGAATTTTTAGGGAATGCAGGGAACAAACGCCCCCATTTACATTGCGGTGAAACTTTTATTGCCTACAAAAAAGCAAATGGTGATCATTTAAATCTCACCGAATTCGGCTCTTGTGGGCGAACAAATTCAGTTTTTGACGATGTTAAAGAGAATAGGAATGCATTTGCAGATTATCAAGGAATATATAGTGCATTAGTTTCTTACCATCAATCGGGATGCCCTAATCAATTGACTTCCAATTAGCAGGATGGTCAAAACAGTGACCCTCATCAATAATCGCCTAGCTCATTGGTGATGTTTTTGAAAAACTGGATGTCATTCCTGACTTAGCAGCAATGACATCCAGTGTGACAATATTCTTATTCTTCCAGGCTATAACGGGACCCACTTGGGAGTTGGGTGTAATTTCCTCATTCGCATTGTCGTGCACCTCCCTGATAGGGAGCGAGAATTAAGATCAACAGCTAAATATTACTCAAGTAATTCCAGGACTTTCTCGGGGGGGCGTCCAATAACTGCTTTGTTTTGGTAAGTGACGATGGGACGTTGCATTAATATGGGTTCTTTGACCATTGCACTTAATACTTGAGTTTCATTATCCAGAGATAATCCAAGTTCTTTAAAAACGTGCTCATCGGTACGAACAAAATCCTTAAAAGCAAAGTGACTCTTTAATGCGTTTAATTGCTTTAAACTAAGTGGGGTTTTAAGGTATTCAATAATTACCGGTTTAAAACCTTTGCTTTGCAGAAGTGCCAAAGTTTGTCGTGATTTGGAGCATCGAGGATTATGATAAATAGTAATATCTTGCATATTTTTTCTCATTGTTACCGAGATTCTATTTTGCACTATAACATGTTCTCTGTTCTTTATCTTTAGTTTTGGCTGTCCGTTTTACAGTCCTAGGGCAATTGTTTATTGACTCAAGAAAGAATCTCCTTTTTACTTATCCCAAGGTTAATTATTGAATAGATTCTTATGCAATTTACTATTGTTCCCATCCAAGAAAAACATATTGAAGCTTTTTGGAACGCTGTAGATAGTGTGGCACGTGAACGTAAATTTTTAGCTTTTTTAGAAGGGCCTCCCATCAAATTAACTCGAGATTTTGTTTTAGAGCATATTAAAGAGGGGTGGCCTCAAGTGGTCGCGATGCATGAGGATCAGGTGATTGGTTGGTGTGATATCAGCCCGCTTGATCGACCTGTTTTTGCTCATGTTGGTGCTTTGGGGATTGGTGTGCTTGCACCCTATAGAGGACAGGGAATAGGTGAGAAATTATTAAGCACGGCATTGCAAATGGCAAAATTAAAGGGGTTAACACGGATAGAGCTTACTGTCCGGGAACATAATTATGCGGCAATCTCATTGTATGAAAAATATGGTTTCGTCAAAGAAGGAGTCCATAAAAATGCTGTCCGTATCGATGGAGTATATGAAAATCATATTTTTATGGCATTACTCTTTGAATAACGATTGCCATTTAATGAGTGTCAGTTACAAGTCGCACGCCTCAATGCTGTAATTTGACGTACTGTGCTACTCACTACCACGTCATCCCTCGCTACCCTCGGGATGATGTGAGTTTAATCATCGAGTTTGTCTTTATTTAAGGGAAGAGGAATTGGTTTTGTATAGTGTTTATAAATGTTCCACCTTTTCTCCGAAAACTCTTTTGGAGTCGTTTTTAATAAGAGGAACGTTAAAAACTCAGCGCATACTGTGGGAGGTATCAAGGTCTTTTCTTGATATGCTCTCTTAAATTCATCAGCTAATGGAAATAATTCTACAGGACATTCCCGTAAATTTTTTTGCATACCGGTATCTACTTCACCTGGAATAACATCAGTCGCCACTATTCCCTGGGGTAATTCAGCCTGTAAGACGTTCGTCCACATGTTGAATGCTGATTTGGAAATGCAATAAGCGCCTGCTCCTGCAACCGCCTTTTCTCCAGCTACGGAAGTGATATTTAAAATGCGGCCTCCTTGCTTGGAGAACAAGGGAAGCATACTTTGAGTAAGTAACATGGGCGCAATAAGATTGGTTTCAATTATTTTTCTTATATCAGCTGCCGTCGCCTTATGTAATAAGCCCAGAGGGGAAATAATGCCTGCATTATGAATCAAGTAATTGATATTCGATGATTTCATTTCATTGGCAATTCTTTTTAGCCCTTCATCAGTAGTAATATCAGCAGGTATGGTCTTGATTTTTTCTGGATGTTTCTCTTTTAATTTAAGTAACTTCGTATTATTTCTGGCAATCGCAATTACGGTAATGCCTTGAGAGGCTAATTCTAAAGTTAATGCATGCCCGATACCACTGCTCGCTCCTGTAATCACTGCAATGTGTGACATTGAATGCTCCAGCACTTGATTTGAATGAAAAAAATCCTTATTTCTTACCTGAAGAAACCATTGTGAGATTTCTCATCATGATATTGTGGATTTAATTCATTTTTTAAACTGGTCAAATGGGTTTTCATATCAATCACTATCCTCTTGACATTGGTAAGTGTTTGGTCGTAAAAGCCCTTTCTCGATAAATTATTGATT
Source organism: Legionella sp. 227 (assembly GCF_043161935.1). Taxonomy (NCBI): domain Bacteria; kingdom Pseudomonadati; phylum Pseudomonadota; class Gammaproteobacteria; order Legionellales; family Legionellaceae; genus Legionella; species Legionella sp. 227. The sequence continues at coordinate 2,348,032 of NZ_CP171154.1, forward strand.
CTTGTAATTTCATTATCAAAAATCTTGGCAACTTTAGTATAAAAATCATCATTCTTAAGATTTGCTTTATTTATAAGACCGATAATCCTATATTCTCTTGGGACTATATCATCTAAGTCACAAAAACATTTATCAAGAAGCACATCACAAACTTGTACATCCATTTCAGAAATTTCATCCTCTTGAATGGCCTCAATCTTTTTTTGAAACATATCAAGACACTCTATTTGAAAGGGGGGAACTTTATTTTGAAGTGAATTTCTTGTTCGATTTAAAATTTTTAATAACATTTCTCTTGAGTTGGGCATAATTTTATACCAATCCATCGGTTAATTTCGTGTGGAAAGCATAACATTGCTGAATGTAATTTTCACTTTAATGGTAAGGGATTTTATTGAGTTTGATTCATTTGGAACGAATGAGTTAATCAATAAATAAAGCGGCTAATCTTTAAATTTTAGCCGCTTGTGACTAAACCCTTTTTACCTATTAGCATTGATTTGTGGGTTTGTCTTGAGGAACAGAAGGAGTGGATTCCTCAGGATTGACGCGCTCAAAAAAGCCAAATGAATCCAGACTGGGATATTTTGAATCAGATTCCGGTCTTCGATTATACCCAGGCAGTTGTTCTTGATTCGTATTATTGGGGCTTTTCCATCTCGTTATTGCCTCAAGAACTCGATCTAATATTCTTCCTAAAGAAATTAACCATTGAGGAAAGTGTTTTGATTTGTGTTGTTCAATTTCATTTTGTTGACTTGATGCAGGTTGGCTTGATTTTATTTCTTTATATTTATTTAAAATCAATTCCATTCCAGCCATATTCCGTAAAAGTCTTTCAGTGTCGCGTGTAAAATCATCTATTGATGAACTTTGTTGAGGTAACTCTTTTTCTAGTTGCTTTTTTACACGCTCAGCAATTGGATTTTGTTCTACCAAATCCTCAATATAAGCATTAAGGTTTGCTAATTTTTCACGATATAAATCTATTTCAATACCCCATCGCTGTAGAAGTTTTTCATTTTTTTCAAGATAACTAAAATGGTGCTTTAGCAAATCTGTTTGGAGAAATAGGGCTTTTAGAAGTTGCTCATAACCTTCATCATTTGGAAGTAATGATTTTAGTGTTTGTTGTGATTCCTCAATACTTCCAAATAACTCATCAATTAATTTTTGCGATTTATTTAATGGTCTAAGAACTATAGAAGCATTGATCTGATAATTTTCAATAAATTTACTCCACAGCAAATCATTTTTACTAACAGACTGAATCAATTGGTGTTGATAAGTTTTTTCATTCTCTTTGGAAAGCTGTTGGTTCGAAACTTTCCACCAATAGTTAATGGATGCAGCAATTAATTCACAATCTGAAGTTTGAAAAATATTCATCATTGTTACTTTATTTGCTTCAATAATTCTATTTAATGAATCTTGATCCTCTTGGCTTAATGCTTCTTTGATTTGTTCATGAATATTATCATCTAATAGTTGAACAGCAGTTATTTGGATATTAATTAAATCAGCCTTACATTCAAAATAAGCATCTATTTTTGGCAATAAATCATGCTGAGAATCCTTACCTGCTAAAGCATCATCTCCTTTTAAGAGATCTTGCATTTTTAAGGCCAAGCGCTGCCTTTGGGCAGTCAGTTCTCGAACTTTAGAGAATTGTTGTGTGCTGGTATAACTTTCGTAATAACGACAAAAATCTTTGAGTTCTAAATCAAAAGTACCCGCAACACGTTCTTCTTTGATGTCAATTTGATTAGGATTCTCCATATTTGGTAAATAAAGCCGTCCAGTGAAACCCCATGGATTTCTAATGCGTATCATTTTAATTGGACGCATTTCATCAGTATCCTGATCTACAGGACGGATTGTTTCAACAACATCAACAATTGTATAAGCATGCATTGCTCTTAAGCCTGGTACTTTTTCATCGTATCTTTGGGGTGTGCCTGCTGTTAAAGATTCACCTTTCGCGATTTTCAATTTTATGTCGTTAAAAATACTCAGCTCTTCAGGTGAATAAATTCCACTAAATATTTCTTGATTATCGCGCCTTACCGCTTTTTCTACATCTTCATGATAATAAGTAAATAATTTTTGTAAGATATCAATTATTTGGTTGTTTTTCTCATCTTGTGAAAAATGCGATATTAAGTGTTCAAGGCGCTGTTGACCATTAGCATCTTGAGAGTATATTCTTTCCCACTCTTCCTTGTTTTCTGAATAAAAATCGATTAATTTCAAACAGTTTTCCTGTGCGTCCTCCTGACCAAAAATTTCTTCAAATGCTCGAATTCTTGTTGATAACATTTCTGTAATAATTTCATCCGTTCCTGATTGGTGCTCTGCCCCTAATTCCTCTTGCATGATTTTTTTCTGTTGATTTAACACAGTTAGTTGTTCAAGCTCATCAGCAAAAAAGTTACCTATATCCCAAGCAAAAAATTTATCATAATTAATATATTCTTCTTTAGCGTTACAACCCGTTAATACTTTCAACGCAGTAGACTCTGAACCGCCTTTCAGAGCACCACTCATGGAGGGATTAGTGTTTCCAAAGAGCTCAGGAACAGACGCTGCTGCTTTCTCGAGTATATCGACCCATAAGCCCGTATGCTTATTTAAGCTACCTTGCTGGTCTACAATATAGGAATTTTGTACTCGAACATAAACTGGTTCTAACGTTTTAGGATTGAATAAACGAACGGTTGTTGTGCCATCATCATTTTGTCTCAGCATACTACGAATGTAGCTGGCTCCATCAGGTTGACTTAAAATAGCTGCCAGTGAGGCTAAAAAAAAGCAATCAGGTACCTTGTATTGCTTAACATCTTCTATGGAGGGTGATCCCTCACCAAATAAAGGAGCATTGGATTGCTGATATTGTTCAATGTTATATCCTAAATATTGCTCTGGATTATCAAGTTCAACTTCGCAACTAGCTTTCTCATCAATGGTAATGTTTCTTTGATTTTCAGGTAAGTCATCACGACTCGCACCGATTGGTACATAAGGAGTTAATCTAAATCTCTGTACTTCTCCTGGCTTATCTAAATTCAGTGGCTGTATTATTGCCAAGCTATTCTCTTCTAATGATTTATCATTAGGTAATTGAATTGTTTTTTTGATTTTTCCTCGAACTCCCGGGAAAACTAAAGGAACGGCAATGTTGGCTGGAACAACAAGACTTCCATGAGTTTTAAAATTAAGTGGCAACATACTGTCTCCAATGAAGGCGATAAGGGGTTATAATTAACTATATATAATACTCTATGATTATTAAAAATACATTAAGAGGTGCGGTGGCCAAATACTCATTAGCATTTCCGCACATTAGCGCCATATTTGTGCCATCCTTTTGTTCCAAATATTTGCCTATTAGCGTGATCCAGCTTGTCGTGAAAATAATGTTTAAAAAAATCTTTTTGTTAATCAATCCTTAAGCTTGCTTGTTTTACACTGATAAAAAGTGAAAAAGGAGACGACCATGTCAAACAAAAAATTAACTGAACGTTTGAACTATGAGCTTGATGAATTAGGTGTTCCTGAATTAATGACAGAGCGTGTTCAAGCATGTTCAAAGATGTTTCAGTTGCCCAAGTTTAAAATTGAAGCGCTCCTGCATGGTGTTGTGGCATTCGATGACAATACGATGCAAAGAATTGCTGATGAACTTGAAGTGAGCACGGATTGGCTGTTTGGCGACGTTGCTAAAGAAAAAACAAAGCACTAGGTAGACAGATTAAAAAAGTTCCCGTATCGAGCTTGATACGGGCTTCATGCTAGACTTCATAAGCAGTAACTAGGTCATTGATCAATCGGCGCGTCACCTCCGCAATTGCTTTTTCTATCTGAGGGGAAAGTGTTTCATCCAGCGTAATTGCATCAATTTCGATTCCATAAAATAAAAGGTTAGCAGGTAACTCATTAAGAGCACGGGCTAGATGAAGTGTTTGCAGGATGCTGATACCATGGGTCGAGAATCTATTTTCTGAATCGAGGATTGATTCATTTTTAAATCGATGAATGGTTCCAATTGTACTCCCTGATTTGACTGCATCAATGATAAAAACAGTATTGAATCCACTCATTAGCTCAATGAGTCGCACACCTGGCCGATCATGGTTTTCAATGAGTACAAGGTCTGCAAGATGAGGATGGTTTGATAGGTGTTGTTGTAACGCATTGGCTACCTTCCAACCTACCTGATCATCACCAAAAGGAGAACCAATTCCTAGAACTTTGATGATTTTCATTCTCGATTCACTTTAATCGTTAAAAAATGAGTGGAACATGAAATACAGGGATCATAATTGCGAATGATCATTTCACTGTAAGCACGTATTGAATCCTCATCCTGATCAAGGCCATATTGCACTAAAGAACGATGTAAATCCTCTTCAATACGTGCCTGATTTTGACTGGTTGGTGGTACGATGCGTGCCGATTTTACTTGTCCTTGCTCATTCAAGTGAATATGTTGCCACAAAGTCCCTCTGGGGGCTTCAGTACACCCAAATCCTATTCCGGCACGTGGTTTCACTTCAGGATGGGATTCTTTGGGAATTTTGTATTGTTCCATGATACGTATCGATTCTAAAACACAAAAATAGATTTCAACGGCGCGTGCAAAAATACTGTGATACATATTTTTGGAGGGAAAGTTTATTTTTAATTCCTGTAAAAGTAGATGGATAGGGGCAGGCAGGTGACCAAAACAATTGTTCACTCGTGCTAGAGGTCCTACCAAGTAAGGCTTATTTTGTAATAAACAATGCAAGGCGGTAGAGTATGGGACTTGGCTTTCTTTGAAATAGGCATCAAATTCCTCGATGCTGATATTTAAGCCATGATTGGAAACCAGTCTGCCCTCATTGAATGGATATTCTGTAGGATGATAAAGAGAAACATAGGTAAACTCATGTGAGTTATCCGGAAAGGAATGTTTTGCAAGCCAGCGAATTAATACTTCACAATCTTCAATGCGGGCTTTTGCTTTTTCTAATAGGGTGTTGATTTGCGTCAGAGAGGGTGCTTTATAAAATCCACCCACGCAAGCACCAACTGGATGAACCGAACGACCACCAAATAATTTGATTAAATCATTACCAAACGATTGCAAACGGATGCCCCGTCGTACTTCTTCAGGATAACTTTTTGCCATTTCTGGTGCTGACTTAAATCCTAAAAAATCAGGTAAAGCTAAAAAATGAATGTGCATGCTATGACTTTCAAGCCATTCACCGCAGTAAAAGAGGCGGCGCATCTCGCGTACCCAAGGGGAGGGTTGCAGACCAAAACAATGTTCAATAGCCTGAGTTGCACTCATTTGGTAAGCAACAGGACATATCCCACAGATCCGCGCTACAAGATCCAGAACTTCCGTATAACTTCTGCCTTCGAGAAATTTTTCAAACAATCTTGGTGGTTCATAAATTTTTAATTGGAGTTTGCTGATTTTACTGTTACGAATGTGCAGCTCAAGCGCTCCTTCACCTTCAACGCGCGCCAAAATAGGAACATTAATGGAAATGGTGTTACTCATTGCTTATTTTAATTCCCTTAAAATAAGCTCCTGCTTTGTTAAATGCAGGAGCTTGATTATTAATATGCAAAAATTTTTGCGCGATGGCTTCCTTTGATAAACCAAGCTGTTCAAACCAGTTACCCAAAGAGTTAGGATTTGGATTTTCTTTGGGGCCATAGCATGCATAACATCCCCGTCCTACTGAGGGACAAAGAGAACCGCAGCCTAATTGGGTTACAGGGCCCATACAGGGTTGTTTTTGGGTAACCAAAACACAAACATTGCCTTTACGTTTACATTCCATACACTCAGAATCTTGTTTGATGCGGGGCGTCGCATTGGATAATAAAAAACGAATTGCTTCCAATACTTGATTGCTATTTACCGGACACCCCCATAACTCCCAATCCACTTTCACATGATGGGAAATGGGTGTGGAAGTACTTAGGCTATGAATGTATTCTGGAGACGCATAAATACTGCTGACCCATTCTTTCGTATCTGCAAAATGACGCAAAGCCTGCACACCTCCTGCGGTAGCACAAGCACCGATGGTAATGATGAATTTACTGTTCTCGCGAATTTTTTTAATGCGTAGTTCTTCATCGGGCGTGGAAATGCTGCCTTCAACAAAGGCGATATCAACCTTGGCATCAAGATCGACCGCTCCCGCCTCCGAAAAATGAATCATATCCACTAATTCTGATAGCGTGATTAAGGCCTCTCCGGCATTTAAAAAGGCCAATTGGCATCCATCACAGGATGTAAATTTATGTACCGCCAAACGTGGCTTCATCGTTGCTAAAATCCTGGTTCATTAAATAATTCTTTGATTTCTGAATAGGCAAATACCGGGCCATCTTTACAAATAAAAACCCCTCCATATTGGCAATGGCCGCATTGTCCAATACCACACTCCATATTTCGTTCCATGCTTAAATATATATCATGTTCTGAAATTCCTCGTGGCGTAAGTACTTTGACTGCGGTATTCATCATCATTTCCGGTCCACACATCATCACGATGGTATTTACAGGATTCAGATGAAGTTTATCAATCATATCTGTAACATAACCTACAGCCCATGGCCATTTCGGTCCGGCTTGATCTGCTGCGATATGAATTACAGTATCAGGCGATTTTTGCCAAATTGCATACTGTTTCCTAAAAATAAAATCATCGCTGTGCTTCACGCCCTGCAGAATACTCAAATGACCGTATTGTTCTCGGCGCGCCAAAATGTATTCAATAATGGAGACCGAGGGGGCGCAACCTAGTCCTCCTGTAAGCACCACTACATCTTTACCTTTTGCTTGGTCAAGCGGCCATCCGCGTCCATAAGGTCCACGAACTCCTATTCGATCTCCAGGTTGGAGTTTTTGTAATGCTTTGGTCACTCGCCCTATGGCGCGAATGGTATGCGTGAGAATATCCTTTTTTTCCGGATCAGAGACAATGGAAATGGCAACTTCACCGACGCCATACAGATAGAGCATATTAAATTGGCCTGGATAAAAGAGAAATCGTTCATGATGATCTGGGTCAAGAAAACGCAAATGCAAGGTAAAAATTGAAGAGGACTCTTCGGTTTTCTCCATAATGATGGCTTCAAGTGGTAGATAGGGGTCGGGAATGGAGTTAATCACTTTCTTTTATCCTTACATTGGATTCACCAGAAATTGCCGCGAGTTCCTCGGTGATATCAATACCAACAGGGCACCAGGTAACACAACGTCCGCAGCCGACACAACCACTCGTACCAAACTGATCAAACCAACTGCCGACCTTATGCGTCAACCATTGTCTGTAGCGTTTATGGGTATTGTCACGAATGACTTTCCCGCTTAAATAGCTGTGGCCTGCGGTAAAACAAGAATCCCATTCGCGCTGATGTTCACTGCTTGTGCCATCTAAACTGGGCTTTTCCACCTCACTATGACAAAAACAGGTAGGGCACACTGAGGTGCAATTACCACATGATAAACATCTTTGTGCAACATCGTCCCATCTTGCGTGATGTAAATTGGCAAATAATAAATCCCGTAAACCCTGCTTATTCTCTAAGGGAATTCTTTTGGTTTGCATTGCTGCCGCGTGTTCCACATTGTGACTGGCTTTTTTACATTGATGGGCTTCCGCTTTGGGTAAATCTAAATTGGCAATCATTGCTTGACCCCGTTCGCTGCCAGTTTGGATTACGAATCCATCATCGATTTCAGTCAGCAGAATATCAAAAGGATTTCTGACTTCAGGTCCAGTTCCTGCGGAAACACAAAAACAATTATTTGAAGAATAAGAACAATTGACCGCAATAACCAATAACTGCTCACGACGTTTTTTATAACGAGGATCGGGATGGGCACTCTCAATAAACACTTTATCTTGAATACTCATTGCCGCTAAATCACAAGAACGAGCGCCAATAATCGCAATCGGTTGTTCTTCTGCTTGATGTGGTTGAAAAATTAATTTTCCTTCTTGGTTACGTTCTACTTTCCATACGGTTTCTTGGGGCTTAAATAGAAGCGGTTTGATTGCTTGCGGACCATTTGCAAAGGCGAATGCTTTATGTTCCTTAATTTTTTCTAATTGATAACTACCCGGGGTTTGTTGATCACGGACGCCCCAAGGTAATTGTTCGGCGTGTTGTAACACATCATAAACAATCGCTCCATCACGTACTTGAGGGCCTACACAGGAGTATCCTGCATCGTGCAGGGTGTCCAATAAATTCTGCAATTTCAAATAAGGCATGAAATAGCTTATTTTATTTGCTGTCATAAAATTCCTTTCACCTGGGTGCAGCACAATGTCACTGCCATTAAATTGAAGAGATCCCCGCTCACATTTTTGGGAGAGGGACGGGGGTGAGGCTCATTTAATCGCAAGTAATGTCCTCATCCGCCCTAAAGGGCACCTCCTCCCGTTGGGAAGAAGGGATATTCCCCTACATTAATTAACATTAACAAATTCGTGGTAATTGTTCACCCGCTAACCAATCGACAATTCTCATACCTCCAAGTTTTGTTTTAAGCTGCACAAAATGGTGTGGATCTTCAATCACTTCCCCTATGATTTCTGCATGCACTCCCAAAGGATGTGCTCGCATTGCAGCTAATAATGTATCTGCATCATCAGCAGCACAAACGGCAACTAATTTCCCTTCATTTGCGACATATAACGCATCAAGCCCTAATAACTCGCATGCACCGGCAACTTCCGTGCGGATAGGGATTTTATTTTCCTCAATCATAAATCCAACTTTGGATTGTATCGCCAATTCATTTAATGTGGTTGCCAGCCCCCCGCGCGTAGGATCACGTAAACAATGAATGTCAGGTACTGCATCAACCATGCAAGAGACCAAATCATGAAGTGACGCAGTATCCGATTGAATTTCGGTATGAAATTGCAAGTTATTTCGATGCGCCATAATCGCAACTCCATGATCGCCAATGAACCCGCTAATCAACACCCGATCACCTGGCTTGGCCCTGTTTCCGGAAATATGAACTCCTTCAGGAACTATGCCTATTCCCGTAGTGGTAATAAATACACCGTCTCCTTTCCCACGTTCGACTACTTTTGTATCGCCAGTAATGATGGCAATATTCGCTTGTTGCGCTGCGACAGCCATGGCTTCGACGATCTTTTGTAAGTCCGCTAATGGAAATCCTTCTTCGAGGATAAAACTGGCAGATAAGTATAAGGGTTTGGCGCCGGACATCACAACGTCGTTCACTGTTCCATGTACCGATAAAGAGCCAATATTACCGCCTGGAAAAAATAAAGGGGAAATGACATGGGCATCTGTAGTCATGACCATTCGACCTGCAGATATTGAAAAACAGGCTTGATCATTTCGTGCAGCAAGCCACTGATTATCGAAAGCAGCTAAAAACATTTGCTCAATTAATTGAGTCATAGCACGTCCACCGCTCCCATGAGTTAAATTAATAACTCCTTCTCGAACATTAAGTTTAGGTGTTTTTGGTGTATTCGTTATGATTGCTTCAGTCATCCATTCATCCGTCCATAAGCATATACTGCGGCACATGCACCTTCTGACGACACCATACAGGATCCCAGCGGATTCTCAGGGGCACATACTTTGGCAAATAATTTACATTCCATGGGTTTCTTTACACCGCGAAGTACGTCACCACAAACACACTGTTTGTGTTCTTGGGAGACAAAATCAGGAATATCAAAACGTTGCTCCGCATCGAATTCCGCATATTTTGCTCTGATTTTTAAAGCACTTTGAGGAATGAATCCTAAACCACGCCACTCAAACTGATCACGTAATTCAAATACGTCAGCCATTATTTGTTGCGACAGTAAATTTCCTTCGCGATTCACGGCACGAGTATATTGAATTTCTACCTCACACCGTTTTTCATTGATTTGTTGAATTAACATTAAAATGGAGTGCAGTAAATCCAAAGGTTCAAAGCCGGAAATCACGATGGGCTTATTGTATTTTTTGCACACTGATTCATAAGATTGACTGCCAATGATAATGCTGACATGAGCTGGGCCAACAAATCCATCGAGGCTGACGTCATTGGATTGCAGCAAGTGGTCCATGGGGACCGGTGTTAAAACATGATTACAAAAAACGCTAAAATTTTTGAGGTTCAGTTTACGCGCTTGTTGGATAATTACGGCTGTGGGGGGCGTTGTGGTTTCAAAGCCAATAGCAAAAAATATGATTTCTTTTTGCGGATTTTCTTTGGCAATTTTTAGTGCATCACTTGCCGAATAAATCATCCGCACATCAGCACCCGTTGCCTTGGCGTGTAATAGATTTTTTTGTCCTGAACCAGGGACTCGCAACATGTCTGCATAACTGCAGAGAATAACATGGGGTAATGATGCCAATGCCATGGCTTTGTCTGTGATTGCCATTGGTAATATGCAGACTGGACATCCTGGGCCATGGATCAGTTCCACATTTTTGGGTAACAAACTGGGTATTCCATACCGATGAATGGCGTGGGTATGTCCCCCGCAAAACTCCATAAACTGATAATGTCGATCCGGAGCAACGTGTGCAGCAATTTCTCTGGCCAGTGCTTTTGCAAAATCGGCATTCCTGAATTCTTCGATATATTTCATAAGGATTCATCCTTCGCCATTTGCGCAAATAAATTTAAAGTGGTCTGAGCTTCATGCTCATCGAGTCGTGTTAAAGCGTAGCCAACGTGAATAATGACATAATCTCCTAGAACGACTTTGTCTAGTAATGCAGTTGAGATTTCTTTAGTGATGCCACCTATATTCACTAGGACTTTGTCATCATCAAGAATTTGAGTAATTCGTGCAGGTAACGCCAAACACATAAGTTATCCTTTTTTTATAATATCTTGATCTTCATCTACCCAGCGGGCAGCTTCTCCCCAAGCTTCTTCATCCCGAGCGTAGCCAGGGATCCCTTGCTGTGGCACAGTGTTTCCGATGGAGATCTCTGGCTACTTTCGGGATGACGAGGATAAAGGAGAAGGGAAAAGCTCTTAGAGCCCTGTTATGGTTATAAATTCCCAGCAATCCACGCTTGTCCGAGGGAAATTCCTCCATCATTGGGTGGAAGAACACGTGGTAAAAAAGAGGTAATATCTGATTCACTTAACGTGGTGATTAATCCTTCGGCTAATATTGGATTTAAAAAACAACCTCCGCTTAATATTACCACATCAATTTTTCTTTCTCGACAGATTCCCGTGATCCATGCTGCAAGACCAGCAATGAGTGTTCCATGAAAAAGATTCGCACCAGTTATCGGCTCACATCGATTAGCTAATACGTTTAGGGTAGGCATCATATCAAAGAATCCCTCTTTTATTTGCCATCCATTGGGGAGTATTTGTACTTGAGTGACCATGCTTTCCAAACGCATGGCAGCGTGACCTTCATAGTGCGAGATCAATTGAACTCCCAATAAGGCACTTACTGCATCAAACAAGCGACCACAACTGCTTGTGCTGGGGCTATTTATTCTTTTATTCAGCAGTTGATGGATAATGTGCGCTTGGGGATGATTTGAAAATCGTTCGCTAATTTCATCGCTACGGCCCAAATGATGTAAAATGCTGGCTGCCATTCGCCAGGGCTCCCGTGCTGCAATTTCTCCACCGGGTTGTAAAAGAGGTAAAAAAGATCCCACCCGAGTGCAGGTTGAATTTTCTAATAGAAAAAGTTCTCCACCCCAAGCTTCACCATGGATACCGTATCCATACCCATCAAGCGCAAGTCCTAATGCCTTTTCTTTAATCCCATACTCCGCTATAACTGAAGCTAAATGCGCATGATGATGTTGAATGGCAAAAGCAGGAATTCCATAATGTCGGGCAAAATGGGTGGTATAAAAATCAGGATGCAAATCATGAGCAATCCGTTCTGGGGTCACATCGAGAAAACGCAGTAAATGCTCTAATGATTCATGAAAGAACTCAATAGTTGCTTTATTGTTTAAACTGCCAATATGTTGAGAAACAAAAGCTTCATCACCACGAGTAATACAGAACGTATTTTTTAAATGTCCGCCTACTGCCAAAGTGGGGGGAATTTCATGCGAGAGCTGAATGGGAGTTGGTACAAAACCTCGAGAGCGGCGAATAAATAGAGGACCATGACGGACTACGCGAACGACCGAATCATCGGCACGAGTGATAATTTGGCGGTTATAGGTAATTATTTTATCGGCGATGTGATTGAGTTGCTGTTCGGCACTATGGTCTTCAATGATGAGGGGGGCGCCGCCTAAGTTGGCACTGGTGATTACTAATACGGTATTTTGATACTCATTCAACCACGCACAACCGTTTTTATTTCCAGCAAGAGCATTGAAAAGTAAATAATGTAATGGAGTATACGGAAGCATAATTCCCAAGGTATTTAATCCTGGAGCGATTGCAGGACTGTATGTGTTCAATACATCATTTTTTTTGAGCAATACAATGGGACGCGCAATACTCTCTAACAAATCCCGTTCTTGCTGATTCATTGTGACAAGCTGTTCTGCACTTAAGCTGTTTGCGACCATAAGGGCAAAAGGCTTCTCGTCACGGCGCTTTGTTATGCGCAACTTGGCTACCGCTTCCTCATTACGCGCATCACAAATTAGTTGATATCCGCCTAAACCTTTGAGAGCAATGATTTCGCCTTGTGTAATACATCGGGCAATTTCTTCCACGGGTAATGAAAGTTGAGGACCACAATGCACACAGGCTGTCGGTTGGGCATGATAGTGTCGGTTTCCAGGATCGTTGTAATCCGCTTGGCAATCCAGGCATAAGGGAAACAAATCCATCGAGGTTTGATGGCGATCATAGGGAAGATTTCGGGTGATTGTGAACCGGGGGCCGCAATGCGTACAATTCAAGAAGGGGTAGCGGAAATAGCGGCTTTGAGGATCAAACAGTTCGTCTAAGCATAGGGTGCAAATACTCGCATCAGGGGTAATAACCGTATTTACTCTCCCTTTTTGACTTTCAATAATTTCAAAGACTGTTTCATTGTGTTTTAAGGGAATCGTTTCAGATTGAATTTGTTGTACTTTGGCAAGCGGGGGGAGATTTTCTTGTAAATGAGAAATAAATTGATAGGCCAAAATCCCTTGTACTTCAATCAATACGCCCACAGCATTATTTTGGATCCAACCTGTGAGCGCAAGTTGTTTGGCGATTCGGTACACACAGGGTCTAAAGCCAACACCTTGGACTTGTCCTTGAATGATTATTCTTAGACGTTCCATTAATTCACACGAGTGTCCGTTTGTTTTTTCCTGAGCCATTCGTACCAGGCTTCTAAACCATTGCCATTCACCGTTGAGAGGGTTAGTGTCTCAATGGATGGCTTAATTCGACGTGCGTATTCAATACATTGGTCTAGATCAAAATTCACATAAGGCAGGAGGTCCATTTTTGTGATGAGCATTAAGTCAGCACAACGGAACATATCTGGATATTTTAGTGGTTTATTGTCTCCTTCGGTCACTGAAAGAATAACCACTTTAAATTGTTCTCCTAAGTCGAATAAAGCAGGACAAACAAGATTACCTATATTTTCAATAAACAAGAGTGAATTTTCTTTTAAAGGTAGATCTTCTAAGGCATGACCGACCATATGCGCATCCAAATGACACACTTTTCCTGTATTGATTTGTAAAGCATTACCACCACTGGCTTTAATTAATTCTGCATCATGATTGGTCTGTTGATCGCCAACCACAACCGCAATATCCACTTCATTCTTTAAATCCAGAATGGTTTTTGCTAAAAGGGTTGTTTTACCAGAACCTGGGCTTGACATAATATTCAAGGCCAAAATAGTTTTACTGGTTAAAAAATTTTTATTGGCACGAGCAAATTGTTGGTTCTTGGCTAAAATATTTTGCTCCACGTGGATTAGATGTTCATCATGGCTGTGATGCATCGACTCATGAGTATGATCATGATGCTCCATTTCATTATGTTCTTCAGTACAACCGCAGATTCCGCACATTTTTATTCAACCACCATTGATTTAATTTGTAATTCTTCACCTTGAATGACCTTTAATTCATGACTTCCACAAACCTGGCATCCATCGTAATATTGCTGTAAAGGACTCCGGTTTTGGCACGATTCGCAAAGTGCTTCACCTGGAATATCGATGATATAAAGTTCTGCATGCTCCGCTATCGTTCCTTCTGTAATCACTTTGAAACCAAAAGTCAGGGCGTCTTTCTCAATTGCTGCAAGCTGGCCAATCTCTAAAATGATTTTTTTTACACGAGTACACTCTGTTGCAGCTGCTTTTTGCTTAATAATCTCAAGAATACTTTTACATACCCATAATTCATGCATGAGACGACTCTAATTATACATTTTGATAAAATTAATCATACCAATAATCAGACTAAATGATGCAATCATAAAGCCGGCCAGCCGGGAAAATAACAGAGATACTGAATCGGCACGTTGGATTAAAGTTGAAACAAGTAATCCATTTAATCCGTCTGAAACCATCATCCCAAACATAAAAACAAGGCCAAGCATCCCTGAGAATAACCATCCTGCCATCGCCCGAGCAGAAAGGGAAAATAAGACCACTTGACTTACTGTATCAAACGACAGGGCAAAGAGGGCGCCAATCAATACGATAAAAAAAGGGTTAGCCTGACTGCGGATTAATTTTTTTGAGAAATAGTTTTTGAAACTGGTTGGAAAAGGAGATTGGGCGGGATCTCGGAAAATATTCCAAAGATTGAGTAATCCAAAAATCAATAAAAAGGTAATGGATATACTATTGCCAAGCCCATCGAGCCATTTGGGAACAAGTACTGGCTTAACCCCATTGCCAATAATTAAGCTGATTAAAATGACTACTAAACCATGTCCTAGGGAAAATAAAAATCCTACAAGTTTTGCTAGAGTTCGACGTCTACTGACTATTCGTGCGACGGAATCTATGGTTGCCAGATGATCTAAATCAAAACCATGGCGGATACCTAGCAAAAAGGCCATTGCGATTAAAAATAATCCGGTATTTTCCATGGTGTATTCTCTAGTATGCTACTTCGAAATAAAAAAAATCCCCTTTCCCAAGAGTGGGAGAGGGGTGAATATGCTAGTCAGTTGCCCTCATCTGCCCTAGCGGGCACCTTCTCCCCTAGGGGAGAAGGGGAATTTAATTTAATTACAATTCCCATTAATGACACAGTTTACCAAACTGGAGGCAAAGTGATAATTGTTGCTCTCGTCATGAATAACTTCCCAGTCAAAGACTCCTCCAAATCCTGGATAAGTCCGTGGTGGAATGTAGGTATCACAACTGGATGCGCCGGCAACTCCAGTCCGTAAACATTGTATGGCTCGTTTGATTGTACCAATAACTGCTGCAGGTGAGCCATCGCTTTGTCCTGATGCATTAGGTGCAGGATAACCTAATACCACTTGAGATGGAGTTAGATAACTAATATAAGGTTGGAACCCAGTTTGCTGTCCAGAACTGGTGATCGCAGGCCAATTTTCAAGTAAATCGGTGGCCATCGCTACTGAAGCGTTTGGACTGCTTGTATTGTTCGGATCATAGCAAATCAGGTCAATGCCATACGTACAACCCGCATTATACATTTGAATACCGACCCATGCTAAAGATTGATGGGTTTGCATCACTAAAGAAGCATAATTTCCCCACGTTGCATCAAAACCTGAGGTAGCAGCGATATTCGCAGTTTGTGGTACTAAAGTAAGAAGCAAATTAGGATGATTCGTATGCATTGTATTGATAATATTCGCAAGAACAGCGATATCACCTGTTGGATTGCTAAAAGTTCCACTCGCATTTAATCCACTTTCAATATCAAAATCAAATCCATCAAAATTATATTGAGTGAGCAGGTTTTCTAAGGAACTAATAAAAGTTTGTTCAAATGCTGTAGGTGAAGAGGCTGCTGATAATACTTGATGAAAATCTACCGTAGTATTCGCAATACCAGATGATGCCCCACCTAAGGACAGTAACACTTTAATGCCTGCATTATGCAAGGACTGAATGTAACTTGCGGAGACGGTATCAAATGCAGAAGTGATTTGTCCAGGATTGGTGGTACTAAAGACTCCAAATGCTACGAGGATGTGGGTATAACCCGCATTTGCCAACGCGGTAGCAGAGGGTGGAGTCTCCCAGCCAGGCAAGTAACCTATAATTCTGCCTCCGGTACTTGTGTTCTGAGTATAAGTAATGGTTTCAGTGGCAGAGGATGATGCAGTTAACGGTTGGGGAGCATAACTTACCGCATAACCATTTACTGATGTAGCGCTTACAGTGTAAACCATTCCATCGGTTAAGCTGACATTAGCTGTACCAGTTCCGTTGCTTAATGAAATGGTTTCATTAACTGGTGTGCCATTGCCGCTCGGAGTAAAGGTTACATTAATGGCGGAAAGAGATGAAGGTGCTCCTGTTATGGTAACGGGAATACTGTCTTGGGCTACTTGAACGCAATTATAAGTGAGTTGTACTGTGGGAGCAGTCACTGCAGCAACAGCTGATGTTGGTGTAAAGGTCGGAGTACAGTTGTATCCATTATAGGTGATTACTGGAGTAGAAAAAGCGTAGCTGACCCCATTGGATAACTGGCTGACTACGTTAATTGTGCTCCAACTCACTTGAGCATTGGTTGCACTTTGATTATCCATGCGAGTTAAGGTTACGGTTGGATTGCCTGTATAACCAGATAATTGAGAAGGCAATGCAGCTAAATTGATGTTGATGTTTCCTGTTGTTTGCATTGCAGCATAGTTCACTGTAGAAGAAACAGTAGCGCCTGCTGAAACGTTTAAGCTTGCAGGATTTGCCACTCCTTGATACACGACTCCATTACTATCCGTTACATTAGTAGGCGAAACAGTATAAGTTCCGGCAGCAAGGCCAGATATCTGTTGTTGTCCAGACCAAGGAACCTGCGCACTCACTGTTTGACCGTTTAAAGTTAAATTAACCAGTGCATAGGTTTGGGTTACATTGGCAGGTTTTGCTGTAGCGTTAATTAAATTGACAGTGCCAGTAGATACTGGAGAATTTAAATAAACAGAGACGCTATTGGCTATATAATCTGCAGTTGGTTCCCCGTAAATAATGGTAAATGAACTTCCTTTGGGGAGTTTACTGTTGGCTCCTTGATAGGTGGGAAATTGTAATGAGAGCGAGGATAAATAGGTACCGCTTTGAGGTTGTGACGTGATTTGCAAGGTATTCACTGGATAAGATAATGGCGAAAAATTTCCCCAAAAAGAGGTATTAAGATTGCTGCCATTAGAAAAAGTTATAGTCGAGTTTTGAAAATCTACAGTTTGACTGCAATTGTTGGTTATTTTCAATGAAACGGTTTGCCAGCTACTTGTACCAGTTGAGCTGAAGCTGCCTGTAATACAAGAAGTTGGTTGGGGGGCAACAATGGGCGTTTTAGCAAAACCATCATTTAAGAAAAACAAGAAACCCACTAATAGTCCTATTTTTTTCATAAATTCCCTTAATTTTCATAAAATTAGTGATTTGGGGTTTAAACAATAAAGAGCTTTAAGATTTAATGCAAGATTTTTTTTTGTAATAAAAAAGCACAGCTAAGCCTGTGCTTTTCTCCTCATTCCAGTCTAAAAAAACAGTTGTTACTGATTTAAATGGATGCGTCTTTATCTTTTATTTGAGACCATTGCTCATCTGCATTTTTAATGTTGCCAGGAATATCTTTTGCCCAAATAGCCTGAATTTGCTTATTCAGATTAAGATAAAGTTTCCCAGCAACAATTTTCCATGCTAAAGGATCGCTGATGACTTTATGTCCCGAGGCAACTCCATAAGCACAATAACCCCCATAGGCAGGTAAATATTTTTCAGGATTTGCTGCGAATGCTTTTTTATTTTCCTGGGTTGCAAAAATGTAAGCAATACCATGATACATGACGACATGATTTCCACTTCCTCGTACAGGCCCACTTTTTTGTTGATAGGAGACAAGGTCATAGCCTTGATCCCCAACCAGACTGATTGAATTATCAGTCGCAGCTTGTGCAGAAAAGGGTAATAAAAAAAATAAAAAGAAAAAAGGTACAATGCGCGAATGCAAAAGGTTCATATTTTATAACTCCCTGTATTGAATTATCTGAAAGTACAGTCAGAACCCAAAGAGCAGCTGCTCTAGTGGAACTCATTGTAATCCATAGCCAGTAATTGTGATTCTTTGTTGTAGTTTTCCGAAAATGAAATCAGTTCAGATGGATTTTTTTCACACCAGCGAATCGCAGTAATTGTAGGTAAAGTATCCTTATTGTTTTGCAAAGACCATTGAGCATGTTCCAACAATAGGCTGGCTGCATAATTTTGTGTTAATGCATAGGCAAGTTGTCGTGCACCAGTTTGTTGTTCTTCAATACTCATCTTAGGCATGGAATGAATGTAGTTTTTTATTTTTTGTGTGGTGTGCTCAGTTTTCACTTTAGACTGTATGAGTTCCTTATGATGGATATGACTCAGTCGTTGTTGAATGTCGTCAAGAAAAAATTCTGCTGCATTCTCTTTATGTATCGCTCGCAAGGCATCAAGACTTAGAATATTCGTTGTTCCTTCCCAGATAGAGAGTACTTGCGCATTTCTTAGTAATTGAGGTAGACCCGTATCTTCAATGTAACCTGCTCCACCAAAAGCTTCCAAGGCTTCGCTGGTCACGGCGATTGCCTGTTTTGCTGTATAAAGTTTTGCAAGAGGGGTCAAAAGCCTCAACACAGCTTGTTCGGCCTTTGTTGCTTCACCTAACTCGTCTTTTCCCAATAGTTCAATGGCATGAAAAACCAGATGGAACGATGCAGTAAATTCTACTTGCATATTCGCCAATGTTTCTAAATGGAGCACCTGCTTTGACAAGGTATGGCCAAATGCGACACGTTTTGTTGCATAATCACGGGCTAGAGCGATAGCGCGTCTCATATAACCCACGGCACAACAGGCATTGTAAATGCGGGTAATATTAAATAAGGATGAAATTTTTTTAACGCCATCACCTGCTGTACCCACCAGTACGGCAGGCGCATTTTCCAGAGTTAATTCTGCAGTAGGTAGGGCACGAGTACCTAACTTGTCTTTTAAGCGATTGATGCGAATTCCATTCAGTCTACCCATTTGATCCCTAAGCTCCACGTAAAACAAACTTAAACCTTTACTTCCTTCAGGAGCGCCTTCAATACGGGCAAGGGTCATGGCGATTTGGGATGTGGTAGCAGAAGTAAACCATTTGACTCCGCTAAGACGAAACTGGTTGCCATCTGGTCTGGCAATGGTTGATGTGCCACTGACATCAGAGCCGCCTGTTCGTTCAGTCATCCATTGGCCGGAAGTCCAGAAGTAGTTAGGATCAGCAGAAATTAAATGGGAAAGCGCATGTTTTTTTAAAGATTCATCAGCATAAAGTTCTAATGCTCGCGCAGCGCCATCGGTCATGGCAAGAGGACAGGTATAAATTGCTGATGATGGGTGAAATAAATACAATTTGGCAAATTGATGTATGCGCGATAAAGCGCCATGTTGGCGCTCATAACCTATGGCAATTAATTTTTCTTCCGCAGAAATTCGGTCGAGTTCTTTCCATGCTTGAGAAACCTCGATGTGATCAATGCGCTTTCCCCATGGATCATAGGGTATATGTCGAGGTGGATGTGCTTCCGCTTCTTGTCCTAATTGATAGATATCTTCAATGACTCGTTGGCCGAGGTGATGCAATTCAGGTTGAATTTCGGTCAGCATGGAGGAAGGAAGCTTCCACTCTAGATACGTCTTTAAAACCCGATCTTCATCATATTGATTACCCAAACGGGGGGGAGTTTGGAAAAAATCACTCATCAATCCAGTCCTTTAGATTGTTACATTCCATCTATATTAACCGGACTAAAGACGGGGAGCAATCGAGGGTTATTGATACCCCCTTACCACGAAAAATTTCTCTCTATGTCACGAGTGATAAGGGGGCGTGTTGGCAATAGATCTCAGAAAACATTTAATTTTTGGCAAGAAAAATAAAAATAAATTTGAACTTTTTGCATAAATCTGACAAGGTAATTGCTGAGTTTTAAAAATGAAGCGCACTGAAATGAAGAAAGGAGTCTAAGGTGAGTAATTCACGTTTATTAAATAAGGAATTTGCGGTTGCCCTTGTAATGGGTCAATTTTTTGTTGGCTTGCCTGTATTTGCGGGTGGCTTTCAGTTAAATGAGACTAGCCCCAGCTTGCAAGGTTCGGCAATGGCCGGTTCTGCTGCGGCTAATAATGATGTTTCTGCATTATTTAACAACCCTGCAACATTATCTACATTAAAGCAAAACCAGATATATGTTGGAGCGAGCGAATTTATTCCTCAAATTAGTATGTATGATGGAGCGGCTACTCATACATTTAATGTACCTGGCACGCCACCATCAAGCATTGTGGGCCGGGTACAAGGAGATGCATCAGAACATAACATCAGTAATGCGGTTTTTATTCCTCAAGGTTATGCTGGTTGGCGAACTCCTATTGATAAGTTAACCTTAGGTTTAGCTGTTGTTGAACCATTCTACCTCTATAACAAATATTCGGAAGACTCCGTTTTACGCTATGCATCGGTAAAGACCGAGATTAACTCTGTTGATATAAATCCTTCTCTGTCTTACCAACTTAATGAAAAACTGTCTGTGGGTGCTGGTTTTCAAGCCCAGTATTTAAAAACAATTTTTTCTCACTTTGACGGAATTAACACTGGGGTTCCTCCCATTGATGCGTTGATTTCAGCAACAGAACCAACTCATATGAAAAGTGATGGCTGGGGTTATGGCTATACTGTGGGTGCCTTATATCAGATGGACCAATTTACTCGTATAGGGTTGAGCTATCGTTCAGAAATCTCTACCAAACTGAGTGGTCATGGCGAACAATATACGATCATTGGTGATATAGTTCCTTCGCCTGCAACTACTTTTTTGTTTAATACGGAAACCTCTGTGAGTAACACGCTGAGAACTCCCGGCGTATTAACCATTGGTCTAGCTCGTGATATTAATGAGTGGACGCTCAAAGCAACAGCACAAGTGAACTTCTGGGATTATTTGGGTGATATTGTTGTTTCAACCCCAGATGCTTTTGAGACTGTTTATGTTGTTCCAATGAAATGGCACAATACCTTTTTCGGATCGTTAGGTGCTGATTATCGTTACAACTCTGCTTTGACACTACGTGGCGGATTTGCCTGGGATCAGTCGCCAATAAGTTCTCAAAACCGTACTCCACTGATTCCTGACTCAGATCAATATTGGTTAAATTTTGGATTGAGTTATTTGGTAAACGACCATTTCTCCATTGATGGAGCTTATTCGCACATATTTATTCATAAGCAATCTGTGAACATCACTCAGGTTAATGAAGGTGTTCCTGGCTTGGTCGCACCATTGGAAATTAATCAGGTCAGCGCTGATTATAAAGGAACAAATAATATTGTATCACTGGGACTACGTTACAGTTGCTAAGGCCATTATAAGGAGATAATTTAATGTTAGCCAAAATTAGAAAAATGATATTACATGCCAAAACACAATTGACGGTGCTCGTTGGTATGTTTTCGTTATGCTGTACTTTGTCCAATATCGCGCAGGCAGTTCCATTTAGTGAAATTAGCCAAATGGTGTTTTTTGGTGATAGTTTAACGGATAGTGGCTTCAATAATACATTTACGCTTATAAATGGAATTCCTGATAAAGCCCCTACCTTCACAACCTTTGACGGCTATACCTGGTCTCAGTATATTGCGCATGATATCTTAGGTGTTCCTCTTCTTCCCCCTGGCACCTTATTCCCATCACTTAATGATAAGATGACCAACAATACAACGCCTATCTATGTTGATCCAAGTCGTCCCCCAGCACCACCAGTCGTGCCGCTTAATTGGTTTAATTATGCGTGTGGAGGGGCTAGAACTGCAGCCGAGCCCGGCATTAATTTTTATTGGGCGCCATCCGTTCAACGACAAGTTCAAAATTATTTATCTACCGCACCAAAAGTACTGGATCCCAAAGCAATGTACTTCATTTGGTCTGGTGCAAATGACATGCTTTTTGGTATTTCGTCACAACTTAATCCAATTGCTTTTATGCAGTTGATCGACGTGACCACAACCCAGATTGTCCAACAGGTTGAAGCACTTGCTGCACGGGGTGCAAAAAGAATTGTAGTGTTATCTTTGCCTAACATCGGTGTTACCCCCTTTATCACTCGACTGGCTGTAACAATAGGGGATCCATCGCTTCCTGGAAATATAAAAAATCTCAGCTTTATGTTTGATTCACTGTTAAATCAAAAGCTGGGTGCTATTGTGAAGCGTTATAAGCGTCATGAAGTCAAGATTTTATATTTTGATACTTATATGGCTTTGGATAATCTAATCCTAAATGCAGAAGCAGGGGAGCCAACAGTGGTAAGTGGTGTACCTTTCTTATTTCAGAACGTTACTGATCCAGTGTGTACTGCTCCATTGGCTATTTTATGTCAGCAAACTTCAAACAATTATCTTTTTGCTGATTCAGTTCATCCTACTGATATGGCTCACCGAGCATTATCGTTGGAAGTGGAAAATAAAATCAGACAATGGGCATAACATAACCCTCACCCCTAGCCCTTCTCCCATCGCTGGGAGAGGGGAATCTATTTTTGAATTCTTTCTCCCATCGGTGGGAGGTTCAATCTATTTCTGAATCCCTGCTCCCCATAGGGGAGAAGGTGCCCGTTAGGGCGGATGAGGGAGTCCTCCTTTGATCCCAAATGGCTAATTATAAAATTAGTTCATTCTTAACTTCCTGCGTATCCTCTTTGATTTCTTGTTTACTGCTGGGTGCAAAAAATCCTAACTTAGTACACGTCGCTTCATAATAAAGACGAGCTTTTTGATATTGCCTGCATACCATTTCTTGTACGGCGGTGGGTAGCATGCCGATGGTGCCATAAACTTTAACATTTCCTGTAGGTTTTTTGTCAGCAGGATATTGCTTTACTGCAGTTATTGCCGCATCAAGATCGCTAATAAATTTCTCCTCAAAGTGATCAACCAAGGTATGCACATGGGTTAAACATAAATGAAATCCATCCGGTTTTTGTGACAGATTAAGTTTCCAACCCCGCTTTTCTAACTCATCTGCTATAAAGTGGGGATTTAATGTATCACTACGGAAACCCAATATGGACCATTGAGGATTTCCAAAAATAGTGACGTCTCGCTTTCCTGATTCATTGGGTTTATATAATTCTTCAATTTTATTTTGCAGTCGTTGGCGCAGGGCTATAATATTTTCAGAAATTTCCTGATACTTTTGACGTCCGTAATATGACAATGTGGCATATATTTCTGCAACGCGGGCACCACTGGTTGAGCCATCTAAAATACCTGGAGTAGTATAAAGCCCACCAGACCAGTTTAAGGCAGCGTATACGGATAAAGCTGGAGAGTCTTCGCTAAATAGACATACAGATGTTCCTTTAGGACAGCAACCATACTTATGTAAGTCTGCTGACATGGAAGTTACCCCTTTAACACGAAAATCCATAGGCTTTTTGGAAGTATCTAGAAATGCGGTTAAAAATCCGCCTAAGCAGGCATCGACGTGAAGTGGGACCCCTTTTTCTAGAGCTAATTGTCCTAAGTCCTCGATAGGATCATTAATTCCATTCATAAAGGATGGTGCTGAGCCAACTATTACGGCCGTATTGCTGGAAATGTATTTTCTCATTTCATTTGCAGTAACTGCGCCGGTTTTAGGATCGACTGGAACTGTAATTAGTCGAGCTCCGGTCAAGTCTGCTGCTTTTTTAAAAGCAGCATGAGCGGTTTCAGGTACTACGATCTCAGGTTGTTTAATTCCTTTGGCTCGAGCGTGAATGACATAGGCAGCCATTGCCTCAATAATGCTTGTCGAACCGCCATGAGTGATGAGCCCATAACCCTCTTTAGAACCACCAAATAACCCCTGGCACCAGCGAATAATTTCAGCCTGCATGGCAATAATGCGTGGCCATTTGTCATGCAACGGATTGGTTAAAGCAGTTTTGGCATATACTTCCTTGAGTAATTCTTTAAGTTCTTGAGGATGAACTGCATAGAGTGCACCTGAATCCTGACCATCTCCTTGTTGGACCGTAAATTGTCTTGCCGTATCGTTATTTTTTACACCTGCAAAATTAAAAAGACATTCCTCTGGATTGATGCCAAATTCTTTTAAAATGAGACTTGGGGAAGTGCTTTCTTCAGGAATTTTATCTTGTAGCGCCATCTGAGCGCGTAATTCCTTTAATTTGTCTTTCGTGCTTTGGAGATCCTTGTTCAGTTCCTTATCGAGATAGGCTTTTACTTGCGGTAAATTTTTACCCAAACTAAAGGCGACATCAATCACACTTTGTTTGTAAGTTGTATTATTTCGAGAGCGATACGCTTGAGCTATTGCGGGGTATTGTTGCCAAAGAAAATAAAGCGCTGCGGTAGCAAAAACGATCTGATGGGCTGGAGTGTCTTTAAACGTTTCATCAAATCCTTCAAGCCCACTGCTTAAGAGTTGAGTAATATAAGTCAACATAATGATACATCCTTTTATTTAAATCGGATGAGCATATTAAACTCTTTTAATAATTCATGTCACGATCTAAGACTTTGCTTCGAGATAACAGTCAAGTTACACTGTATTTTTTTATGTAGGGAAGCATTGATGAAACTGAGAACATATAATCTTTTAACCTGGATTCCTCATCTTTTCTTGTTTTATAAAGAAAAAGTTTTTCGAAAATTATTACCCATAACCATCATTATAGTTATCTATGCGGTAATAATTGCTTATTTTTTTGAAAATGCCACTCGTTATAATTTAGGTCAATTTCATCTGATTTTTAGCTTTATCCTGACTATAGTCATTGGTTTTAGAGTAAATACCAGTTATTCACGTTGGTGGGAGGGAAGAGTTTTATGGGGGTCAATTGTAAATAATTGTCGAAACTTAGGTCTAAAATTCGATACTTATGTGGGTTTGCAGGAATATCCTGAGTTTTATGAGTTGTTGAAAAAATTACCTGCTATTATTAAAGCCCATTTACGAAAAGACAGTAGAGAGGTGCAAACAGAGTTGCTTTCTTTGTGCATTCATGAGTTTGAGGGAAAGCATCCGGTCCTCTTAGTAACTAAAAAAATGTATCGTATGCTGAATCAACTACGCCAAGAAAATAAATTAACATTGGAACAATATCTGGTTTTGGACACTCATATGGCCAATTTGATTGATATGGCTGGAGGTTGTGAACGAATCGCAAATACCCATGTACCGCCTGCCTTTGCCTTTTTTGTAAAACAAGCATTACTTTTTTATGCCATTATGTTCCCCTTTGGTTGGGTAGATACATTCGGTTTTATGATTATCCCGATGATGGTTATGATTGTATATATTTTATTGGGTTTGGAAATCTTATCTGAGGACTTGGAAGAACCTTTTGGTAAGGAAGATAACGATTTACCCTTAAGTGCTATCGCAAAAAATATTGCTCGAAATATAGATCAAATCGCTGAGCCGTAGATGAGGTTAAGCGCTTACATCCTCGCTATCAGAGAAGGTATGCTCTTGAAAAATATAAATATATGGGGTAATTTTTTAGTAAAAATAATTACCTGTACTAGGGTTCGGCTTGGCCAAGAGGGTAGAAATGCAAGCTGAGCCTATACAATTCATATAAGTTGAAGTAACAGCCGAAAGAGCAAACTTCAAATATAATTCCCCCAACCACACATTCATCATGAAATAAGGAGATTTAAATGGTAAGTGAAAATTCATCGGTTCGAGAACATTGCCACATACATCCTAATAAACGCATTTCTTGGACAGCAGTTGTTGCTGGTGCATTAACTGCATTAGGTCTCAGTTTTTTATTGAATCTCTTCGGAATTGCTATAGGGCTAAGTGCCTTTAAAACCATGAGTAATGGCTCAGTTATAGTCGTCGTTGGCGGAATGTTGGGAATTATTATAGGTGTTGTGATTTCTTCGCTGGTTGCAGGATATACTGCTGGTTATTTGGGCCGCTTGTATTGTCCTGAACGTAATTTGGGAGTGATATATGGCTTTATCACCTGGGTTATGGCATTAATCTTAGGCGCTGTATTGATAGGACTTTTAAGCCAATCCGTAGCAACCTATACCAATTCTATTTCCCGTACTGTCGTCGCAGTTCCAGTTACAGTTAATCAAATTTCAACCCCAGTAGGTACCACCAAAATTTCTTCTGCCATGAAAAATGGTCAAAATGAAGCGGTGGTAGAGGTTAATGTGACTCCCGCTAATTTGACCTCAGGGGCATTTATTATGTTCACGCTCTTTTTCTTAGGGGCTATCTTCACTTGTGTAGGAGCGCGTTGGGGAATGCGTTGTAAGAGAGATGATGACACCCTATAAATTCTTAACTCGTGCCCTGAAGTTAAAATCCCCTCTCCTACTTGTGGAAGAGGGGTGGGGTGGAGGGCTCATCAGCCTGCCATCAAATCCCGAACCAACGAGAGCACTTCTCATTATGACACGAGTATGGTGATCCCTCGCTTTGCTCGGAATGACGAGAGCAGGGGAGAAGGGAACGTCCTACCTTAATTGCAATTAAAATCATAAGGAAATACTACAGAAACACTATTATCTGAACCATTTAACATGACTTGTCCTGCTTTTAAAACACATTGACCAATGATGGGGCCTTGTAGCAAAGAATGAGTTGGAGTTGAGTATAAGGTGGCACTGATGGTTAAAGGCGCCGGAGAACAAGGTAGTTTATCGATAAATTGAGGTGCTTTGCCTCCAAGAAGGGTAAGTGATTTGCTGAGTCCGAATTCATTAGTCACATTAAATGCTACATTTTGATCAAATTGCACCGGTGGAGTAGCAACAGCAACCTCAACTTTACAGCTCAAATCTTCATTGGCATAGGCAGGAAGAAAAACAGAGAAATTGATAATAGACAGTGTAGCGACAATCACTTTTTTCAACATAATAAACTCCTCATCGGTTTGGATTTAATTGAATCGAACAATGATACTATTTAATACACTAGATCTTTTAAAATGATTTATTCACTTTACAGTGAACTGTTATCATGTACCATAATATGAACAATAAATCCACAAAATTTGCAGTGAGAGAAGGGTTAATCTGTCGAGGAAGCTGATTTTAAAAGGAATACGTACTTACTCTAATTGGAAAGTTTTTTGAACCTGCTATATTAATTCACTTCAAATAATAAGGGATAATTGGGGCAGACCCCTATAAAATTAAAGAAAGGGAAACAATGGCTACCACAACCATTTTTAAAACCAACCCATTTGTGCGATACATTCTAATGATGGCCATTGGAATGATCGGTATGGTTCAAGCATACGCATTATCCAATACCAGCAAGCAACTTTATGCAGTGCCTTCTGCAGCACAAGTTAAACCGGCTCATCATCGGGAAATCATCGTGCTAATCCATGGTTTGATGCGCACATCCCTTAGTATGTGGCCATTAAAAAATTATTTGAAAAGACAAGGCTATGAGGTTTATTCCTACAGTTATCCATCTCCAAAATACAGTATTCAAGAGCACGGAATAATTTTAAATCAATTTATTAAAAATTTATTAGAAAAAAACCCAGGGGTGAAGGTTAGTTTTATAACTCATAGTCTTGGCGGAATTATTACTCGTCAGGCATTATCTACTTGGTCGCAAGAACAATTAAAACAAATCGGTTGTCTCATCATGTTGGCACCCCCAAATCAAGGCTCAAAAATGGCAAAACTGTCTTCCAAAATATTTCCTATGTTTACTTCCCCAATAAAACCCCTGGCTGAACTGAGTTCTGAGCAAACGTCCTATGTACATCGTGTCCCCGTACCAAACATTAAAATCGGAATTATAGCAGGGCGCTATGATGCGAAAGTTCCTCCTGAATCAGCGCGTTTACAAGGACAAAATGATCCGATTATTGTTAACTCCAATCATACATTTATTATGAATAATGCAAAAACCAGGCAATTAATTATGAGTTTTCTTAAAACAGGATCATTTGCACAGGTGGTCGATCAGTAGTATGTGAACGGATTCACGCTCGGGAAAAGCATGCGTATTTAATAAGCGAGGTCTAGGCTCAACATGAATTTTCGAACACACATACCTAAATGAGAAATAATGCTGTATTTGAACCCCTACCAAAAGGTCATTGCCATTTCTAGGTCGTTTTCTTCGGTAAGCCCCCCATCCCAATCGTAATCTGTTCCTTCATCATAACCACGAATCATAGAAATTAAGGTACGGAGAACAAAAATGATAGGGTGAATGGCAATACTGACTGCACTGAGCCCAAAACCCACTACATCATCGATAAGATTTAAGGCATGACCTGGTACACTGGGCCAAGAAAAAGGATTTAAAAGATAAAATGGGGTAATGAATACGCGCCATAGAAATGCACTCAAATCATATAGAGCACGCAGTATATGACAAAAAAAACTGGTGATGGCATCGAGATGAAAACCAAAATTATAATAAGGGTAAAGTTTGAGCTCAGCGTAAATCGCGTACGCTGCGATGCGTGTTGCATTAAAAAAAGTACTCAGAATAACCCTCCTGAGAAACAATGGCTAATGTTAATCCTATGGTTGTTTTCAAAAAATACAGAAACAACAAATCGTCATCATATCTCATCTGGTTTTGGGATTCAAACGTAAATTTTTATTTTTTGAAACAGGTATTTATCATAAAAAAAATTTGAACATAATTTTATTTGAAGAGGTGAGAAAATGAGAAAAAAGAAGAAGGATGTACTATTTTGATGCACCTAAACGGTTTGACGGGGTATTGGTCTTTTCAAAAATTAGTTCAGTAATCGTTGTACTTAAAATTTTGCGCACTGCGTGTTTTTTTTCTGCAGTAGGAAACTTTATTTCAGAGAATAAATCTCTATATACGTCATGCTCATCGCTAAATGAACTTTGACAAAAGCCATTGATTTCTCGAAGTTCCTGACATAAATAATTGATTGCCTCTCCTCGTTCATTACGTGGTAATACACTTTGAAACTCATTTTCAAGTTCGTCGGCTTGCGCATAAGTGGCTAAAAGCAATAAAGTATCAAACACTTCAAGACGATTCTTTCTCTCAGATTCATCATGAGTTTTCGAGAAAAAATCACGCATAGAATCAATAAAATGTTCTATTTTATTTTTCTCTCTCTCAATTTTTTTTAGTAAGTGCTTATTCATTGTATCTTCCTTTCGATTTAGGAATGCATTATATCTATTAATTTCATATTCTATATATTGTAGCTGCAAACTGTTTTTTAAAAGGGCATTTCTCCATTGCTTACAGCGGTTTTTTGGGTTTGAGATTGGGTATCAATTATTTGTTCTACAATTAAATCAATATCTTCATGCACCAAACATTTCTTTTGAACTGCTTTCAAACCACCAAGATGCCCATACAATAAAAGCATTTGCAATAGAGGTTTTTCAGCTTGATTTTCTTCAATTTTATTTTTCAGCTGTTCTGGATGGAGAATTTCCATAGTAATTCCATCACCATTCTTTTTAATAGTTAAACAGGGACTGTTCATTTCGCCCAGCAACATAATTTTAAATCCATACTCCATAACTGAGAATAATGAATCAATCTGGAATTCGGGTTGTTTTAATTTTTCTAAAAAGAGATGTTGATCACTTTTAGCCCCTACATTAACGCGAGCTTTATTGAAAAAAGAAGCTAAATACATTAAAGAGCCTTTATTATGATTAATTGTGAGTGTTTTTTCTCCATGAGTATCGACCGTAGCAATTAAAGGAGGAGTGATGCCTCGTGGGACATTCGTATTGTAAAAATCAATTTTTGTATTCGGTGCACAATGAACTAATAAGTTGAGGCTTGCCGTTTTATGCATGTGGAGTAAGCTGGTTGTATTGACATATCGTCCTTTATCCGCTGATCCACTTTCCTCTTGTCTTGCTCTATCATAGCAACGCTTAACCACTTGGGACATATCATCCAAGCAAGCACAGACTACAATAGAATTATTATTTCTTTCGACCAAAGCTTTTTGAGATGGTTTATAGGTTACCCCATCAACGATTACATTAGGCCTTTTATCTTTCTGAGCATGCATTCGTTCTTCAACGAGTTCACTGATTAAATAGGCGCTGTCTTGGGTGCGAATAAAGGCCTGATCGGTTTCTTGTTTTTCAAATTCTTCGGTAAATGGCATATAAATGCCTCGATAATCATCTGTGGCCAATGAAACATAATCTTTTCTATTTTCTTTTTTAATATATTGACTGGAAATGGTGCTCTTGCCACTTGCTGCCGGGCCTAAAAAAACAAAATCATGATTATCAGCGAATGGATAAACTGTTTTTTTCTCCAGCTTATATTTTTGAGCAAAACCATCCAGATTTTTATCCAAAAACTCGGACATCGTTTTGTTGACTAATTGTCTTTGGATTTTATTCTTTTCTATCACCAAGCATGAATTATATTTGAATGTATACTCGCTACTGTCTTTGCTCAAGGAGGGGTACAATTGTTCCATCCGCTCATGCGCTCTTTGCACGCAAAAGTGATGTACTTCTTCTTTATTCAGGGATTCATGAATTTTTGACCAAAAAGTCATTAGCTTCAAACCGCTCTCCTGTAATTCCAGAATGTCATGGAATAATTTTTGAGCGAGCTCATTCACCTCTTCAGTGTCAACGCGATAATCGGTTATTAAGCGTGCTGCGAGATGAAGCATCAACGCCGTTTGCAATTTGGGCACCAGTACATCAGTTAACCACTCTTCATGAGCTATATTGGCATGTGTTAACTGCTCTTGGATGTCCCCTTCCATAAAATTAGGCTGTAAAATTCGATTATAAGTTTCCTGCAACTTTCTTTCTTGAACACTCCATCGGTTAAAATCTTTAAGCGTTAAAACATGCCGCATATTGAAATGAGCTACTGCTGCCTCTCTTACCTCGCTTAATCTTCCAGGAACTAATTTGAATGTTCCCTGTGGAAGATCTAATTTTTCGCTCATTGGCTTCATGACTGCTACTTCCGAGCGCAAGGTTTCTAATGACAGCATTTTATGACCTTGATGCATGCCTCGCGTGATCCTGATGCTGTCTAATTTTTTTGGAGCAGACTTTGTGTGAACTGCTGGAGCTAATTCTGTTTTATGAGAGTGAAGAATATCAATTAAGGGTTTTTTTTCAGGTAAATGAATTGTTGCCATCTGTTTTTGTCCGGGGGAGGGGAGCTTCACTAAAGGTTTGGAAGTCAACGAGTTGTCTTGTTTCTTATTATAAAACTCAATTCCCGAAGTAATAACTTCCCTGGTAAATTCACTTACCTCCTGAATTTCCCCACTTAAATTTCCAGGGATCACATCAAGAATTTCATTATGGCGGTTATAAAGGATTGTCATGATATAATCATGAGGATTCAGGTGGGTATAAGCTATTTCACCTAATTTTGTTTTGCCTACAATTTCTGCAAAAGGTTGTGAATGAAATGATTCCTTACCCCGAACGATATAGAGAATCTTTACCTCGTTCATTCCACCAAATTTGATTGCTACATCAAATTTATCCGTAACAGAACGTGTTCCAGCAACCCCTGTAGCCGCCAGGGTAGATGCTGTTCCAGAGCGAATTTCATGCTTTTTAACATTATTTTCTTGCCCAGCTAATAAATGACTGTCCGCAGTATACTCACCAGTTCTCGTCATTTTTTTAGCAAACTGTATTGTTTCACCCACAGAGTCAGTAAAATGTCCGCCTCTAAAAACAACAGGTGCTGGAGTGATATTTAATTTATCATTTTGATAACTCTGTACGGTATGATAATGATGAACATCGTTTTTAAGATAGGCTGTAAGCCTCTGTTTTAGCTGTTCTCTAAAAACAATAGAAGGGTTTACAACAAGTCCTGATTCATCGGTTAAAATTGACTGCTCGTTTTTATTCTTTACATCACGAACCGAAACAAAATTTCTGTTGTTCACTATTCCATTAACTAAACTCACCAAATTTAATTTCCAAGTTCGGCCTTTCTCATGATCGTCTGGTATATATTGAATTAATTTATCACCTGATGAGTTGAATAGAATTCTTTTGATGAACTGTTCAAAATGACCTGTTGTGGAGGGTAATGTTTCTCCAGGATTTAAAAAAGGGGTGTCGCTATAGAATTGTTTTAGGACTTTTAAATGGAGGAACAGTGACGTTATTTTATTATCTAATTCTTTATCTTGTGCATGCGGATCATCATCAAGAGTAGCGATTATTGCGGTAATTTCTTTCACTAAGTCACCGACTGCATCGATCTCGTGTTGAAATTCTTCATTTATTTCTGTAGGGGCTTTCATCTCTTTTATCCAGGCGTCAAGTTCCTGGTTATAACGTTGGCAAGCCCCCGAAACCAATAGATCGTTTAAACGCTCCAAATTTCCCTGATTTAACCACTGATATAGAGTAAATTGATATCCTTCGTCTTTGACGAGATCGACTGCTGGTAAATGGGATAAAAATAAACTAGTACCCACATCGCTTTCCAAAAAATCAATTCCTTTATCTCTTAACGCTGCGGTGCTATTAAGGGCGATGTTCCCGGTATGGCCTCTTTGCGAGGTGATTTTCAACAGTTTAGGTAAATGACTTCTTAACTCTTCTTCGGTAGTTTTTTCGTCTAGGGTAAAACCAAGTTCACTAAAATTGATTGTGGCGCTAATTTCATTCCCAGAGGGATCAATGACCGCATAGTTTAGCTTGTCATGAAGTATTTCAAGGTACAAGGTATTGTTTTGTAGGGGGCCGGATTTTGGAAATTTGAAACTTAAATCATAACTAATGGACTGGAAAAATTTTAATAGAGTTTTGTTATCCATTTCGTTAGGAACTTCAACCTGATTATTTTTTATTCTATTTTGATTAAATTCGGCAGCAAGATGTTGGGTAAATGCCAAAAGGAACGATTCATATAAGGGTTCATTTGCTATAAAAGTAATGAATTGATAAAAATCATCTTCCTCAGTTATTTTTTTGAAATTAGGAAAGCTCTTGCTTAATTTCTTTTGTGTGTATAAAAAGTTAGTGAATACTTCATCGAATTGCTCGAGGCTGACAATTCCTGCCGATTTTAATTGTTTTAGAGTTAGCTCTGTAGATTTGTTCGCAGTACTATGTAAGGCCAGTTTTTGAATAAATAAAGAGTAATTTGGATTGTTTTGTAATTTTTCTATCGCTCGTTGCAAGCGTGCTTCATGAAAAGCTTCAATTCCCATGCCCTGAATCACTTCATCTTGGATATTAATTTTTTGTTTTTGAGCCTCTTGAAGAATAACCAGTGCTATTTCTGGTGCGATATTATCCCATTGATAAATTACCCCATCACTCGTTTGTTGTTGTGAATAGCTCGTAGCAGATAGATCAATTGCCTGACGCAAGGTTCGATGATACTCATAGCGAGGCAGATCCATATCAGTCAACAAATCGAAATTTATACGCTGCTTGGAGTATGGCTTGGTCATATTTATATCAATATGTTTAATTGCCGGCTAATAATTTATAGCATAAGATTATTAAGATTTTATTAAAAGGAGTCTTAATTTACCGCAAGAGACAGCAGTTTCTCCAAAAATAGGTATGAAGAATGAATTCAAATGAGTTAAGTGAAGTAGAATATAGTCAATTTATCAAATCGAGAGTAATTTTTAATTGATAGTCCATCGTTATTTTTCTAACCTCTAATTAACAGTACAGGAGTCTTGGAAATTCGAATGACCTCCTCGGCTACACTTCCTGTCAATATATGATGAATTCCTCGACGACCATGGGTCCCTATAACAATTAAGTCAGCAGAAAAACTTGTTGCTTCATCAACGAGTTTTTCAGCAATTTCAGCCTTAGAAGGGATTAACTCAGAAAGTTTCATTTCAAATTCTACTTTTGCACGACTCAGCATTTTTTTCATTGAATTTAAGACCTCCTGTCCTTGCTTTCTAGTGAGTTCAACAAATGATTCGCGATCGACATCACCTTCATACAAGGTATCAATTATATGAATCACGCGAAGTTTGGAGTTTTGATTTTTTGCAAGTTTAATGGCTTCCTTTAACGCTAAAGTGGAGGCTTTAGTATCATCCACAGCGACCATAATTTGTTTGTACATAGATGAGACCTCCTTGCCAGTAAAAATTATTTATTTAATAATCCATTCGCTTGCTTGCAATACCCCATTCTATATATCAGGGCGTTTAATCCAATTGATAATCCATTGACCTTCATCCGTTCGCTCAAGGCATGTGATAGTTCCCGGAACAAAAGCAACAAGAGCTCTTTCTTCATCGTGAACAACAAGTTTACCAACCAATTTGCCCATAAAAGGCATGTGCCCTACAAGCATGATATTATGTTGTAGCTGATTTATTTCAGTTACAACCGGGTTAACATCATCTAAAGGTTCCAGCCCTTGATGAAATTCGATCTCCCCGGAAAAGGCCAAATTGGATGCTAGTATTGACGCAGTTTGCTCGGCTCTACGTTTGCCACTATGACATATCCGAGCGATTTCTATTTTTTTATGATTCAGAAAATGCCCTAAATGCTCAATGTTAGCTATTCCTTTCTTGCTCAGTGATTGCTGGGGATCAATTTCTTTTCCCAGACTTTCTCCATGCTGAATGAGATATATTTTCATAGTGGTTCCTTCCTAACTGAAATTATAGCCTAATGAAAGTAAACTGAGTCGATTCTAACTGATTCATGAGGAGCTCCTTTTGAGCATGCTAAGAATTACGCCATTTCCACCAACCCAAATAAATTAAAGGAATGAGAAATAATGTAAGTATAGTTGAAGCAAAGGCTCCAAATATTAATGAAATGGCAAGCCCACCAAAAACAGGATCAGATAACATCACTGCGGAGCCTAAAATAATTGCAAAAGCTGTTAAAAGAATAGGCAAGAGCCGAACCACGCCGGATTCTGTGACTGCAGATTCGATTGAAGATCCGGCTCGCTGGTTCTCCAAAATAAAATCGATGAGTAATAAAGAATTTCGTACAACAATTCCTGCCAGAGCAATCACTCCAATCATGGAAGTAGCCGTAAATGGTTGATGCATAATCCAGTGACCGGGGAATACACCAATAATCGTGAGTGGAATAGCTCCCATAATAATCAATGGGATGAAAAAGGATCGATAAAACCCTGTCAGTAATATATAAATAAGTACAATTGCTACTATAAAAGCCGAGCCCAAGTCACGAAATACGTCTAAAGTTAAACGCATTTCACCAAGCCAAAGTATCTGATTTTTAGTAATATTCTGCGGTTGCTCTTCTGCAAAGCCAAGATTTCCAACGGTTAAATGGAGGTCGTGAGGCAGTTTTTCATTGTGCAGCATATGAGTTACGGTTGCTACCGCATAGGCTGGGCTTGAGTGCAGCATCTCACCTGTGACATAAACAACTTGATGTTGATCGCGGGTGAAAATGGGTTTTTCTTGGATTACATTTTTAAAATCAACTACCCTTGATAAGGGGATAAGTTGATTTTGCTGATTTAATAAATACAATTTTTTTAGAGATGTAATATTATTTCGCGTGATTCTGGGTAAGCGAAGTATGATATTTTCGGGTTCAAGAAGGCCTGGTCTGTGGCCATTACCTACCTTAACCCCTTTAAAATAACTACGTATATCGTTAGCCAGTGTGTTAGGAAGCAGGCCTGAGAAAACAGTAGCATTTCGATTAATCAAAATGCTGTATTCAGTTAAATCCTCAGTGACTGAATTATCAATATTAATCATTCCATAGATTTTGGGATAAAGGGTATTGCTGATGTATTGTCCCAGCTCTCTTAGATAATAGTAGTTTGGTCCATACAATCCTGCTTCCATTTGTGAGCGAACCGGAGGTCCTGGAGGACTTTCAAAAAGTTTGATATGGGCCAAAGGATAAGTATGACGCACTTCAGACAATGAATCATAAACCTGTTGGGCGATTTCATGCGATCCAATGGTTCGTTCGTGTTTGCTAATTAAATTAACGCGAATTTGCGCATAATGGGTGCCGCTGTTCATGGTATCCCCTCGAACCATCGCTGCAAAATCTTCGGGGGCTGCTTGTCCCAAAAAGAGCTGATAATTGGTTATAAAATGATTTTTGGCAAGAACGTTGGAAATATCGTCTGTAATCTTTAGGGTTTGCTCTAACGAGGAACCAGCTCCAGAGTTCACCTCAAGTAAAAAGGTATTCACGTTATCATCAGGAAGCATTTTAAGCTCAACACCTAAGGGACTCAACGGGCCATTACTACCTGATGGTCGGATGAACTGCCATAAAGGTTGCAACATCACTAGAAATAAAAGAACAAAAATAAAAACGTAAAATGAATAGCGTAACCATCGCGATCTTAAAAGCGCAGTAATAAGATAAATATAAATTTTATGTATAAAGCTTAAGTGGTGCTTTTCTTGGGAAATTACGATCTGGTTTTCTGAGTGCAAATAAGACCGGTGTTTTGTTTTTAGCCATTTATAAGCCAAATAAGGAACAACGGTATAGGCAATAATCAGTGAAGTAAGCATGGCCAGCGGCGCATTAAATGGGATAGGGGCCATAAAAGGGCCCATCATGCCTGAAACAAAAGCCATGGGAATTAACGCAAGAATGACAGTAAAAGTAGCAATGATGGTTGGTTTTCCTATTTCATTTGCTGCATATACGATCAACCGAGTGAGGTTATGTTGTGCTTTTTGCATCATATGACGATGGATATTTTCAATCACAACGATACTGTCATCTACCAATAAACCCAACGACAGAATTAATGCGAATAAGGTGATCCGGTTAATTGTTTGTCCTGATATCCATCCTATCCCAAGTACAATACAGAGAATCAGTGGTATGGAAAAAATCACTATAGATGCTTCACGCCAACCTAAAAACAGCATTAAAAGAAGTACTACAGAAGCGATCGCAATTCCTAAATGCTCAATCAACGTATTGACGGCGTCATTTGCATCGTCACCATAATTGCGTGTTACAGTAGTTGTTACATCGCTGGGTATCATGTTGCTTTCTTGAACGAGTTTTAACCGCTCAAGTAGTGCATTGGCGACAAGCACCCCATTGCTTCCTTTTTGGCGAGCCAGTGCCAGCGTCACTGCAGGTTTGAGTACTCCTGTGGGCTGATTCGAGGCGCTTGGGCCAAAGGCGAGATAGGAGCGAATATGTTCATCCGCTGGCGCTAACTCAACGCGAGCAACATCTTTTAATAAGACGGGTTTACCATTATCGACTCCAATGATGATTTTATTCAGATCAGCCGCAGAGATGAGATTTCCTTCGATACGTAAAGGAACTTCATGCTGTTCAGGCTCCAACTTCCCAGCATTCAGGCTGATATTATTCATCTCGAGCGCTTGTTTGATTTTTTGCAATGGAATGAAATGCGCAGCCATTTTATCAGGATCTAACCATACTCGCAGCGCGGAAGGTGATGCACCCATAACCCAGCTTTTACCTACTTGAGGTACCCCGCGTAATTGCTCGAGTACTTTGGTTGCCATGTTCTGCAGTTGAATGGAACTGTATTGCGAGGAGCTAAGCGTAATTGTCAACAGAGGGACATCATACAGACTGATTGATTGTATCAAAGGCATTAATGTGCCTGAAGGCATTTTATCCACATTGCTGTTGATTTGATTGTATACTTTAACCAGGCTGTTTTCTTCGTTTTCGTTTACTTTAAATCGTACTGTGACTAATGCATTGTCATTAATTGCCATGCCATAGGTATGATCTACTCCAGGAATAGATGCCATAAGTCCTTCCAATGGCCTTACAATTTGATGCAACATTTCCTGAGCATCACTGCCTGGACGACTCACGGAAATTGCAACAACAGGCACTACAATTTCAGGATTATAAGTTCGCGGTGTGAATTCTAATGCAAGCGCACCAAACAGCAGGGAGCTAAGAATAATGAGCAGCGTGAGTTTTGAGTGAATAAAGGCTCTAGCCATTTGGCCAGCACTGTTTAATAGCGGTTTATTTGGGATATTTTTATTCAAAATCCATGTGCTCCGATGCATTTTTGTTGAAAGAGTTGTAAAAACATCTTGTTAGTAGCAACTCCCATTTGTCCAATAAATTACACTATTTTATTTCTCTGATGGAATTAACTCATTCGTTAGCATTAACAATCGTCCTCGCGCAAGAATTTGATTGTATTGTGATTGGATACACTGATTTTTCGCTTCAGCCCATTTCATTTGGCTTTCCAACAATTGCCCAAGTGGTACTAATCCACGCCCATATCTTTTGCTAAGATGGCCTACAACTTTTTTTGCTTGCATTGCGTTAGCATGATGTGCTTGATATTGAACCATTGCAAGTTCTTCAGCGCGTCGTGCCTGGATAAGTGCAAGACGCAGTGCATTCGCAGTATCTTCTAATTGAAAAGTAGCTTGCTTTACCTCAGCAACCGCTTTTTGGACTGCTCCTGAATGTTCGCCTGAGCTAAATAATTCCCAATTGACACCAAGGGCAATGAGATTTGATGGAAGTCCAGCACCTACAGTATTCCCATTCCAATCCTGCCGTAATTGTAAGTTTACCTGCGGCTTGTTTGTTGCATTTACTGCATCAACATTGGCGCGACCCGCCTCTATGGTTGATTTAATGGCACGCAATTGTGCATTACGGATGAATGCCTTTTGTGTCAAGGCGGCAATCGTTCTTTTTGTTGTTGGAAACTGAACGGAATGTTTTGGAACATACAAACCTTCTTGATGGCCAATTAAGCTGCGGAACTCATCAAGATGGTTTTGCAATTCTGCTTGCGCTGCTATTAAAGATATTTTTACTGTCCTCAGATAAGTATCCGCGAGTAACAAGTCACTTTCTATGACCAGCGATTGCTTAAAAAGTGTTTTCGTTGTTTTGAGATATGCGGTAGCCGCATCGACTTCTTCTTTCGCAAGAACTATGAGTTTGTTGGTAGCAAGAACACCTTCATAAGCTTGGAGAATATCATAAGCTAATTGCATACGTGCTGCTTGATCACCGTGTTGAGCAGCACGAAGCAGGGCATTAGTATTTCTCAGTCTTGCGCTGGTTTCACCCCCTGAGTAAATGGGTACGGTTAGTTTAAATCCTGCGTTGTAATTACTGTAATACCCAGGTGAATCCAATGCTTGGGGCCTTACATTAATTGAACCGGGACCTGTGAATTGCCCCAGACCAAAATCAGCAAATGAAACATTGCCCTGGCTTAATTTATAACTAAAAACGTTTAAAGGATTATCACTGCGAGCAGCATTCATTTCCATGCCTAGCTTGGGTAACCCGGTTCCCCGTGTTTCTATAATTGCTGCTCTGGCTGATTCAATTTGGGCTTGGCTCGCACCAATGCGGGGATTGCTACTGAGTGAAAGTCGCACCGCTTCAATATAACTGATGGGTTTCACCACCTCAGCACTTACGAATGAAGACGCCAGGAACTGGCTTAGTCCCAAGAGCAATAATTTTTTTTGAACAGTTCCTCGAGTTATCACGCTATACACCTAATATAGAGACATTCAATTGGGTTGACAGAGGGGCACATCAGTTCTTAAATTCCCTGGAGAACTCGTTGTAGGCGAGCTTTTACCTCTTGGGCTAGCTGTTTAATCTCTGGTTTATTAACCAATTGGAGTATGGCTTCAGGATCCATGAATTCAACATGGACTTGTTGGTTATCATCCTGTCGGACAACAACATTGCAGGGAAGTAATAAACCAATAGATGGATCGGTTTCCAGTGCACTGTGAGCTAAATGGGGATTACATGCTCCAAGTATGCGGTAGGGCGGGATGTCTTTATTCAGTTTCCGCTTCATGGTTGCGGATACATCGATCTCCGTAAGAATCCCAAAGCCTTCTTTTTGTAGTTCATTTGTTACATGCTCAAGTGCTTGATCGAATGCGTAGTCGACTTTTTTGCCAAACCCGTATGAATTTCGCATGTCCTATCCTTGGTCTTAAGTGAATTGCTATTATAGCGATTTACATATTTTGTTGAAAGATTAATATGAAGCATAGATCATCTGTACTTATGAGAGATTTCGGGGAAAATTTATTGATCGATTATCGTTTGTTTATGACACCTATATACGATCTTGCCTGTGGCAAGTTCAATAATTTCTCCTTCCACCCCCGAATGTTCTAAATCACATTGTTGGCTTAGATGTACTTTCAACGCATCGATATTTTGTCCAGTAGTTTTAGAGATAATTTTGTTTTCAATTGTAACTCTGGCCTCATATGGGTCTTTCTGCCGGAGTGAGTTCATATCCAATACCTCCAATTTTCGTGTTCCTATATTTATTATAGTTAAACAGGTGCAAATAAATGCACAATTGGAGTTAAAATTGTTACCATCGACACAATTTAGCTGGCAGAAACAGGGGGTAAATCAATTTTAATTTTGCCGCCCCATGCAAGCCTGAGCGCATTAACAATTGCAATTGCATCAATTACTTCCTGAAGAATAGCACCAGTTACGGGAGTGATATAACCGACTGATGCAAAGCCCATCCCAATAACACTAAGTAGCATTCCTCCAACAGCGCTTTGTAATGCAATCTTGCGGGTATCCAAACTTAGGTGAATTAATTCATCTACCTTTTTCAAAGTATTTTCCATGATTACGACGCCGGCTGCCTCAGAGGTTATATTGCTGTATTGTCCAAAGGCAATTCCCACTGTTGCTGCGGTGAGTGCTGGAGCATCATTAATACCGTCCCCCATAAATACGGTGGGCGAGTTTTTTCTTTCTTCGCGAACAATGGCAAGCTTTTGTTCTGGACTTTGTGAGGCATGAATTTCTTTCAAATTTAACTGGGAAGCTAAATATCTAACCTCTGACTCACGATCACCGGATACCAGCATTATTTTTTTAAACTGGTGTGAAGGGGATAAATGGCTGATAAAGGATTTCCCTTCTTTACGCGGTGCATCATGAAAAACTAATGAGCCTATAAATTGTTCGTCATAGAGAATAATACATTCTAACCCTGGAGATTCAGGTGGAAGTTCCCTAGCGGATTCGGGTTTATTAAGCAGAAATTTATTACGACTGGTAACATGAATCTGATGATGCTCGATAATACCAATTAGCCCTTGTCCTGGTTTTTCAGAAACGTGAGAGGCGTCAAGCAATTTTAAATGACGCTCTTCAGCAGCTTTCAGGATTGCAGGAGCCAGAGGATGCTTTGAATAACGTTCTAAACTTGCAGTGTATTGCAAAATGTGATCTGAATTCAGGGATGTGTTTTGGGCAACATGGATTTCTGATAATGCGGGTTTACCATAGGTCAATGTTCCTGTTTTATCGAAAATCGCAGTGCGACAGGTCGGTAATCGCTCAAGAACGGTTGGGTCACGAATAATAATACTTTGTTTTGCCGCCATAGAAATCGCACTAATCAAGGTAATGGGAATGGCAATGAGTAATGGGCAAGGTGTGGCGATGACGATTACGGCGAGAAAGCGCATCGAATCCCCGGTGAGGTACCAGGCAGCACAGGCAAAGATCAAGGCGAACGGAGCAAAAATGGCGCCGATCTGGTCTCCTAATCGTCGTAAAGAAGGTTTTCGTTGTTCTGCTTCTTTAAGTACCTCAACAATAGCTGCATAACGTGAATCAGAAGGGAGTCTGACTGCCTGAATAGTTAAAGGAGATTCACCATTGATTGCACCCGAAATCACAGAAGTTCCAGGCGCTTTGGAAATCATATAAGGTTCACCTGTCAGATAGGATTCATCCATCATGCCATGTCCTTCCACAACGTTGCCGTCGACGGGACAAATTTCATAGGGATAGATAACAATGTCATCACCAATACGAATATCATCTAGTGAGATGTCTTCAATTTGATCTTTTGTTTTTCGATGGGCTTTAGTGGGCATACGCGCGGCGAGGGCCATTAGAACAGAGGATGCCTTACGCATGGCATATTGTTCCAACGTTTGTCCACCAGCCAACATGAGAATAATGAGCGCCACAGCCAGGTATTCATGGAGGAGAGTACCGGTGACTAAAGCAATAGCGGCTAAGGAGTCTGCACCTAAATTACCTTGAAATAGTTTACCTACGATTTGTAAAAATAAGGGGATGCCTCCAATGATGATAATGATCAATAAAGGCACTTCAGCTAATGGAGCATTCATTATTTTCATCACGAGGTATAAGAAAATAGCAATCAATGAGAGGAAAACCAAAATCATTTTCCATTTCGATGCTATTGATAAAGAGAATGGGTTCATTGTTTTGAGTTTGAGATTTGGTATTTTTAAATAATAGTCAAGGAGTTATGGAGATTCAAGAAACTCGTCATCCCTCGTTGTACTCGGGATGACGGCAAAAAAAATCCCGGGTTCCACTAACGCTTCACCCAGGCTACAAGGATTAGTTACACATACTCTTATACGCTGCAACCAAACTATTAGGATTAGAAACAGGTAGGTCGGTATCAGCGCTCCACATAATGGCACCTTTTAGTTGTTTATTCTTGATAAATCGGCATACCTCCTTTACTACCTCGGGAGATTGATAGCCAATAAATTGTTTGGTTGTTGCATTGTAGAGATAAGAACCGGTAATAAAAGGGTTATTGTTCTCATCGAAGGCATTGACTCGATAGCTCTTATAATTGAGTTGGTTTACCACTTTATCTACAGATTTATAAGGGAGTAGACCATCTTGTATTGAATACTCAGTGGCAAAATGGCTTGCCCCAGTCCAAGGTTGTTCAAAACCAGGAAGATCAGGATTTTCACCAGACGCTACCCCGGAAAATCCTCGGCCATAGGCTGCTAAACCTACTTGCAATTTTTCTTTAGGCATACCGTATGCAAGAACTTGTTCGGTAATGGAGTCTGTTGCATAGTTAATCGCAAACTCATCCTTATGATTGGTGTCCGGTTGCTTTAAATAGGCATGTACAGCGGTATAGGGATCACTACTTTGTGACCAAGGGCCATGTAAATCATAGGTCATTAAATTAACGCTGTCGGCATAATTGGCGATTTGTTTAAACCAGCCGCCATCAACCGATTGATTGATTTTTTCCAAATATTCTTTATTCACCGTGATGGTTACAGAGATATAGGCATCTTTTCCTAAGGTTTGTCGGCTGGCTTTGACTAAATCAAAAAGATGTTTGTAGTCAGCCAGAGTATTGGCATCAGGAGGTAATTGGCCACCTGTTTGCAAATCAATAGGGGGTTCAAAATCATAATCAATTCCCTTTAAATTTTTAAAATGATTCATCCAGGATTTAAATTGATTTAAAAATTTATCTTGATTGGCGAAGATGGCAGCAAATGTAGCGGTGCTGATTCCTTTATTTTCTACTGTGTTGGCACCACCAATTGCAATGATGCGTTTGGCAGTATATTTATTGGAATGAATAAATGCACCAAAACTGTTGAGTTGTCCCACACCTTTTTGGTCTGTGTAATTAAATAATTCTTTTTGTCCGGTGTTGCCATTCATTTGTATGGAAGTACATGCACCTTGATTTGCGGTACAAAAATCAAGGAAATCTTTAGTTTCTGGTGGTAAAGGTGAGATCCAGGAACCTTCCAAAGGCAGCTCACCCCAGAGATCTGCAAAATGCATTAAACCATCCCAGCTGGAAGGGATTTGATATTGAGCCTGGTTGGGGTCTTTGCTATTCCATACTTGTAAAAAACTCCAGGCGACTACATCCGCTTTATTGAATTGAGCGACCATTTCCGGATTGTACACATAAGCTAACTGTCCATAAGGCCGACCTATTTTGTAAGCCCCATCATACTCGTAAGGATTTTGGCCATACATAGACCAATTGGTCGTGTATAAAGTTAAGCTTGCATTTCCTACTATAGGAGTTAGGGAAGCAGTAATTGTAGTTAATTGAATAATTTTCTTAAAAAAATTCATTATGTATCTCCAATGAACAGGAAGTTAAATTTTAATCCCGTCAATTGGTCATTGACCACTGTCAATTGTGACAGGGGGATCATAAGACTAATAATTGATATTCTAAGGCCTTAGCCAAGGATTGATATTTATTCTTAGTACCTAATTTTTTATTGATTTTTTGGATATGGAAATTAACAGTTCGTTCACTGATTTCAAGCCGTTGAGATATCTCTTTGACGGAATGTTGTTCTGCGATCAGCAGCAAACATTGAATTTCACGCTGGGTTAAATGGAAAGCTTCTTTCTCACTAATTTGATCGAGAAGATGAGTTTGGATGTAGTGATAGTAGAGATGCGCAGTAACAAAAAAATCATAGTGTGCACGGTTATCCTGCAAATTACAGTGCTGATTTTGCATTTGCACCAATAACAAAATGGCAAAATTATTATGTGGACCATGGATAGGGATTGATAAGCCTGCTTCTGCGCCAAACGCAATTGAGTCCTCGCGCATTTTACGTTCTGACTCACTGGCTGCTTGTGCCAATTGCTGTTTTAAATTCCAATAAATTGGTAAATGATTGTTATAAACAAAATTCATTGTACTATCAATATCTTGGTATTGTTCTGCAAGGTAGTGTTGATGCCAGGCTTTGAAATTGGCGGAACACATATCATATTTTAAACGATTGGCTGAATTGGGATGATATGCATAATAAGTAAATGAAAAGGTTGTAATCCCTTTTTTATTTAAATAATAACTCAAGGCAAGATCACAATCAGCAAGTGAGCATGCCTGTACTAATTGATTCTCTAAGGTTACAAGTAAGTCAGTCATACTGATTCATCATTC
Organism: Legionella sp. 227; assembly: GCF_043161935.1. Lineage (NCBI taxonomy): Bacteria > Pseudomonadati > Pseudomonadota > Gammaproteobacteria > Legionellales > Legionellaceae > Legionella > Legionella sp. 227. The sequence goes on from NZ_CP171154.1 coordinate 2,392,952, forward strand.
TAAAGGTTATTATGACAAGCATTATATTTGCTGCAAAAATATAAAGGAAAAAAACAGAATAACCGAGTTGTTGCTCCATCCACCCACTCAGTGCACCAAAAAACACATAACTTGAGGCCATGATGGAGGTACAAACAGTGTACATGGACATTGGGTAGGCGCTTTTGTTGGCTGCTTCCAACAGATAGCCCATATAGGTTCCATTGGCCAAACCTACAGTGAATTGATTCAATAAAATAACCAGATAAAGTAGGTTATGGTTTGCATTAAAAAGGGGAAACAAAAGATAGAGTGAATGACCAAGGAGCAAGAGTACCGTTACCTTTTTGATACAGAGCTCCAGTTTATAATGAGTAATAAGCCAGCCCGACATAAAAATACCTAACATCAATAGGGTACTTCCAAAAATCCCATAGAGCTCTCCAACTTGATATAAGTTGAGCGCTAATCCCTCTTGATCCAATAAAAATAAAGGGATGATTTTTTGCATTTGCGCTTCGGAAAAATTATAGAAAAAAATAAAGAGTAATATAGGATAGATTTTTTTATTAAAGAAAAGCGTTTTAAATATTTGCTGATAGTTGGGGTTAATCGATTCGATTCGTGAGTCGTTTTCTGGGATTTTCACTTTGTGGTAACAGGTCAGCAGAAGCCCTATGACAAATAAGCTGAGAAAAAATATTCGCCATACATTAAATTGATAGTGCAAGGCGAGGCCGCCAATGAGGGCCAATAGGCCTCCTTTAATAAGCAACCTTCCCATTTGATAAAAGAAACTGCGCCAAGCAACGTATCTTTTTTGTTCCTCATTATTTAACAGTAAGTAAATACCATCAGAAACACTATCATGAAGTGAAGAAATAAAGGCAAGACTTGCAAAACCTAATGAACTCAATATTAGAAAATAGGGCGTATCGATGCCAAATGCCATGAACATAAAAAGGAAGCTCAAGGTGGCTTGTGCATAAAGGGTTAATTTTTTTTTGGTAGCACGATCTTCCAAAAAAGGTGTAAACAGCGGTTTAATTGTCCAAGGGATCATAAATAAGCTGGTCAAAAACGCAGCTTGGGTATTGGTCATCCCATATTGTTGAAACATGATGGTTGCGATCAACGTGACGACCACATAGGGTATACTTTGAAAAAAATAGAGACTGGCTATCCATTGATAGTTCTTTGGGGATACTGAGGAGGACACGAGTTAATTCCAATCTATTGTTGTCCATATTGTAACATAATTGATCATTAATGAAAGGTAATCGCTCACCAAATTATGCCTAGCTATGCCCAAGATACTGAAACCGTTTTGGTACTACGCTACGCATAGCACCGATTTTATCTCCAAATCCTTAAGTAGGCATTCATTTGACGGGTCTTAGGAGGGCTCTGTTACAGGATAAAATTCGTTATCACACTCTATTTCTATTCTCATTCTGGAAATATAACTCTCTAAGGATTGGAATTGTTCTTCAGGGTGCTGGTTTATTATTTTCTGTATTCGTTTTGAAACATGGAGCATGTCTTTAGCGTTTATGGATTTGATGGTGTATTGAAAACTCATATTCTCATTAATGTATGAGACCATTTCTTTCATGTTCGCGGGAACTTTTACATCGACGATGGGTTTGGCAGAATATAACTCAAAATAGATGCTTTCTTTCTCTAAATTAGAAACAGCGGGATTAATCAGTCGCGCTAATTTTTGCAGATGTTCAGAGAGATTTGTTTTACACGATTTCGCATCCATTAGCCATGCTGCAAGGGAAAAAGCATTATCTTCCATGTCATACGCTACGTTAGATTGATAAATGTACCCCAAAACTCCTTCCGTTTTTTTTTCGCAAGCCAACATCACATAAGAATGTCCAGGAATATCAATGCGAATAATTTTGGGCAAATCATTTTCGAGTGCCTCAACGAGCGGGGTAAGAGATTCAATTCCCTTTTTTCCCGTTATCATGATATCGCCAGTCAACAGCTTACAAAATGCATTTGCAATATCACCACATCCCACTGGTGCAAAAATAGCCTCGGCTATGGGGGTAGTGAGCAGTCCAGTTCTTTCCATTGTTAAGAGTATTTTGACTGTGGATTCTATGTCTACTCCGCATATCGCTAAATAAAGTCGAGCATCTGCCACACTATTAAAACGCTTCGCATAGGCACTTAAGACCATTTTTCGAAAGACGTAATCAAAGTTATCTATGGAAAAATAGCCATTGGAAGCGAAAAATGCAGATTTGCTTTGCATGAAAATGGAATAAAGTTGTAAGTTATTATACAATATTGCAACTTTTTGTTATGTGTTGCAAGAATCGATAAACATTATTATGCGTGAAACTAAAAATTATAAATTTTTTACAGAAGTTAATACATTTAAGATCCATGTCCAAGCGATACTTAATCGTCTAAGAAAACAAAATGATCCTAACCATATCGTTTCTGCGATTAATCTGATTCTTGAGGGACAACTCAATAAAGCTGTATCTTCGGCAGAAATTATTACTCTAGATTCTCTTTTTCATCATCCGGAGCAATATATTAAGAATATGGATCCAAAAGCCAAAGAAGCCATTCAATCTGAAATTGAAAAAATTCTAAAGAATTTTATCACTGAATTTAATGAGGATACAATTTGCTCATTCACCGCACCAAGAGTTTGAGAACGGGTGGTCTAAGTTCACGTTGTTGGTGGGTACTGTTTTTCTCAATTATTTTCATCTTCTTCAATCCAGCAGTCGCTAGGACCACCTGGAGGTTTTGGGCGGTTTGGTAATGGCGATGGATGAAATTTTGCTCCGTTTTCATTTTCAGTAAAGTCAATTGCTTCTTTTTTTCGATGTGAATTGATCACTCTGTTTAAGGTGTCAATAAGATTTTGATTTTTAAATAGAAAGAAGAGATCGTTATCTTGGACCGTTTCATCTAATTCGCACTTATCCTCTATAAATGAATCTGCATCGATTTTATCGCTAAAGTGAGCAATTTCAGTTTTTTCCTGTACGTTTTCTGGCTTGCTCAGTACCATGAATGGAAGCTGGATAAGATTAAGATCTCCATTGCCCTCTGCATATTTTGCATAAGCTATAGAGACATTTTCATTATTTAACACATGCAATAATTCAGAATCATCGTAGATTCTATAAATAATTTTTTGCTTTTCTTGAGCTGAATTCGCGACCTTTTTAGTAATAAATACATTCATATTTTTTAATTCATCGAACTCAGCAATGAGTTTTTCTTCGCCGCGCGCAAATTGCTCTGTAATTTTATATCGCATCATCAAAGCTCATTAGTTACACAATAAATTATATCATAACTGATCAAAAAGAAGCCTTTGTACCTATGTCTAAACGATTTTAAGGCAACGTACTCCAGCCTCATTGCTGCCCTAAGCTTTTTTAATGATCTGCACATAACTCTTTCCATCATCTCCAGTGACAACGCCATGAATTTCAGTTGCAAAACCTGGTAGTGCTTCTCCTATATCATCCAGCATGAGGAGAAAATCAAGAATCACTTCGCTGTCATCAGTAATTTGTTCTCCTGGCATAATTAAAGGAATACCAGGTGGGTAGGGCAGGATCATTGCAGCAGAGATTTTATCTTTCAATTGGGATAGGGGGATCAATTGTGTTTCTTGCCGAATGAGTTTTTGGTAAGCCTGATGAGGTGTCATGACGATTTTAGGCAATGTATCAAAAGCATGATACATCACTTTGGGTAAATTATGTTTTTGCATTAAACCGTGGATGGTTTTAGCCAAGGATTGAATGGACATCTTTTCATAAAATTCAGGATGTTCTTGATACAACTGAGGGAGTAGGACTTTGACCGGTACATTTTCATCATAAAGTTGTTTAAATTTATTTAAAGCAGCCAATAATGCCATCGATTTTGCGCGAGTAATTCCCAAACTAAATAAAAACAACATGGAATAGGGGCCTGTTTTTTCAACAATAATTCCATGGGATGCAAGAAATTTTTCGACAATGACAGCTGGAATTCCCCAATCATCGAGCTCATCATTTTTGATTCCTGGTAAAAGTAAGGTTACCTTCACTGGGTCTAAAAACAAATGGTCTTCGTCTACGTGATGAAAACCATGCCATTTTTCATTGGGTTTTAAGGGAAAACAGGATGATTTTCTTTCTACTGTCGGTTGCCACACGTCAAAATACCAATCGGTACTTTGTTTTTTTAAGCGTTTTACTTCCATGCGAAAGTCTATTGCTAATTCAATCGCTTCATTGATTAAATCATAGCCTTGATTACCGGCCATCATTGCCGCAGAGACTTCACAACTGGCGACAAGAGGGTAAAAAGGAGAAGTACTCATATGCATCATGTAATTGGCATCAAGAATGGCCCCATCGAAAGAGCCTTTAATGTGGATCATGGATGATTGACTGAACGCTGCCAATAATTTGTGGGTTGACTGCGTTTCAAAAATCACTTGATCCTTTTGTGGCGTTAAACTGAGCCCAAATTTTTCAGCGTAAATGGGATGAAAATTGGTGTAGGGAACCCAGGCACTATCAAAATGCAAATGTTTTACCTTGAGCTCGTTTTGAAGATTTTCAACCTTATAAAGTATACCGTCGTAGGTCGAGTTAGTAATGACCGCGTAGGTAGGCCAAGCAGTAGCTTCTGGATGTTCAAGAATTTTATCGTGGATCGCTTGTTCTGTGTATTCTGATTTAGGTATCCCACCAAGAATTCCATAAGTATTTCGTGTTGGTTTTAGATAAATAGGGATAACATCGACCATCATCAAAAAATGGGCGATTGATTTATGACAGTTACGATCAATCACTACGGTATCGCCGGAAGTTGCCGAATACATTCCCACTATTTTATTGGATGTTGATGTGCCATTCGTTACAATTAATGAACGATCACTTTTAAAGATATTGGCTATAAACTGCTCTGCATCACGTTGAGGTCCTGAATGGTCCAGTAAGCTTCCAAGCTCTTCAATTGAAATTGAAAGATCAGCGCGAAAAATATTTTTGCCAAAAAAGTCATAAAATGCGGCACTGGTCGGATTTTTTTGAAATGCTGTGCCTCCTAAGTGCCCGGGTGTACAAAATGCATAATTCAATTCATGCACGTAATGCATCAGCGCTTTGGTAAATGGAGGTAAAATCTCTTGTTGATATTTTTCGATGGCAAGTAATATGCGTTTAAAATCATCGTGTGCTAAGTTTGCATCATATTGCAAAAAGTCCAGAGTGAGATCAAAGTCACTCAGATTAATGTCAATGGAGGCATGTCTATTCGCCATTGCAAATATAGGTAACAATTTATTATGACTCGAAAAATGATGTAAATCATCAAATCCAAAATCATCCCAATCATAAAGAATAGTAACAATTCGTGGATTTAAACTGCTCACATCATAAGCATCTTTTAATGAAGTACATACAGTGAGCTCGTAGTTTCTCTGTGTTAAAAAATCTTCGAGTATACTGATAAAATGCTTTTTGTAATCTTCAATTTGTTGTGCATAGACAATAAGAATATGATTCATTTGCAATCCTTTACATCGATTAGATCCATAAAATCTACTTTAGCTCATGAGAACGCAAATAGTATATTATTTAATGAGCGGTTTTTTATTTAATTCAACATGTTGTCTTAGACCCCAGGTCAAAATGGAGAGCTTATAAGATTTTAGTCTCAACACATCAGAATTAGCTTTCCATAACCATTTTTTGAAATAAAACCAAGTTTTTTCAGGAAATGTCGTTTTTTTTAATAAAATTGTTTAATTTTTGTACTATAATTTACCGAAAATTGGTTTTAGAACCCGTTGGGTTGTTGTTTATTATACAAAACGAGAAGAGTCAATGCCAAGTGTCTGTATTGTTATGTTGAAATGGTGTTTCTGGCTTTATTTCTACCTCATCAGATGTATTTCACCCATCTTTCACTTTACCCACAGTATTCTTATTTTTCTAAAGAGGAAATTACCTATGCGAATTAATAGTTTTCGAAAAGATTCCTTTTTTTTAAGAAATTTAAAATCAAAAAATGCTGTATAGATTAAAAGAAGGTATGCCATGACTATTGAACTAATTTTAACTAAAATCCTCCACTATGCGGAAGTCCAACCGGAAAAAATCGCTTTAAAATTTTTCGAGGGAGATTATTTCTCTGAAAAGCAGCTTAATTACCGTGAATTAAAAGAGAAAATTATTGCTTATTCTCAAGTAATTACCAGCTATAGTTTTACGAAACAAAAATCGGCGCGACAACACCCCATTTTATTAATTTTTGATTCGAGTTTGGATTATATCGTTTCATTTTTAGCCACATTACACTCTGGAAATATTGCAGTTACAGCCTATCCTCCTCGGCAAACCCGTCATTTGGAGCGCCTGCTAAAAATAATTGAGGATTCGCAAGTTGAGATGATTTTGACAACCGCAAAAGTTAAAAATTACTGTGATACCAATCATTTCATGTTCCCAAACGCTGATTTAATTTGTGTGGATATGCTCGATATAGAAAACTCTTCTATTGCCTCTCCATCAATTGCCCAACCGGATGATATTGCCTTTTTGCAATATACCTCGGGTTCTACCGGTTCGCCCAAAGGGGTAATAGTGACCCATAGAAATCTCCATGCTAACCTGAATCTGCTCGTAGAGTACCTAGGAGAAAGTTCAATAAACACCTGTGTTTCCTGGTTACCTATTTTCCATGATATGGGATTAATTGGTAATACCTTATTGCCTTTGTATCGTGGGGGAACATGTGCTTTTATGGCGCCATTAACCTTTCTAAAAAATCCTTTCTTTTGGCTCCAAAAAATTAGCGAAGAGAAGGGAAGTTATACCATGGCTCCTAACTTTGCTTATGATTTATCGATTGATGCCTTGGAAAAAAACGCTTCTTTATATCAAGGACTAGACTTTAGTTCTGTTTGCCATTTGGTTAACGGCGCCGAACCGGTAAAGCCAAACACGGTGAGACGGATTGAAGAAAAGTTGAAAACTTATAATTTGGCACCAGGAACGATGAAGACTGGTTATGGGATGGCCGAAACAACCTTGGTCATTTCCCTCTATAACCAGAATCCTGAGAATCGATTTCTCTTGGTTGATAAAGAAAAATTGAGCAATGGACGAGTTAGGCCTCATTCCATTCAGGGGGAGGCAGTTGAATTAGTACGTTGTGGTAAAGTCTCTAATCATTATTCCCTAAAAATTGTGGATCCGACTACTCGGAAAGAGCTTCCTACACAGGTGGTTGGTGAACTTTGGCTGCAGGCAACTTCTGTTGCTGCAGGTTATTATCGCAATTCAGAAAAAACTGCAGAAATTTTTAATGCGTTTACTGCTGGTGGTGATGGTCCTTTCTTGAGAACGGGGGATTTAGCCTTTATAGATGAGCAAAATTATTTAGTGATTTGTGGGCGCGTTAAGGATTTAATTATCATTAATGGTCGTAATATTTATCCTCAGGATGTTGAATTAGCTTGTTATCAAGCTGATTCCAATTTAATTCAAAATGGCGCCGCTGCATTTTCCATCGTAGGGACATCTTCAGAAGAATGTGTTGTGGTTGCTGAAGTAAACCGCCATCTTGAGGCAGCAAGATACAGCGAAATTCTAAATAAAATAAAAAAAGCGGTTTTTGAGGCTACCGACGTTGTTCTCTATGATATATTGCTGATTCCTCCTAGAAAAATTCTTAAGACCACCAGCGGCAAAATTCAGCGCAGTGCCTGTAAGCACGCCTACACTGAGGGACAATTCAATTATCTCGCACGTCTTTTATTGCCCGAAAAGTTCGAAGAAGAGAAAACAAACCCAACGGTAACCATTGAAGATAACAAGGAAGTTGTTTCTTGGCTTAAGCAATGGATAGCAAACAATAGCATCGTTCGTTATGACGATATTGATGAGCAACGTGCTTTCGCAGAATTTGGGCTTACTTCCATTAAATTAGTCACGATGGTCAATGAGTTGGAGCAATTTATCCAGCAACCTTTAGATCCCTGGCTTGCCTGGGAGTACTCGACCATTTTCGCTTTAAGCCAGCATATAGTTAAAAAAAATAAGGAAGAGAGTAGATTATTGGAAAAAGATTATGAACCGATCGCCGTCATTGGCATGGATTGTCGTATTCCAGGTTCTCATCAGACTTTAGAAAATGTGGATGAGTTTTGGAAATTCCTGCAAGGTCAAGAGGACAGTATCAGGCCGATTCCAAAAGATCGTTGGGATAATAGGCAGTTTTATGATGCCGATCCCCAGAAAAAAGGGATGATGTACTCTACTGCTGGAAGTTTTTTAACTGAAATTAAACGATTTGATACCAAATTTTTCAATATAGCACCCAGAGAGGCTGAATATTTGGATCCTCAGCAGCGTCTGGCGTTAATGGTGAGTTGGCATGCATTGGAAGATGCCGGTATTGTTCCTGCTGATTTAAGCGGCACACATACGGGCATTTATCTTGGAATCAGTACTCATGATTATGATGCTTTGATTCAAAAGCATGTTCCCTTGGAGGAATTAACTACCTATCAAGCAACAGGAACCAGTTTCTCTACCTCCGCTGGGCGTATCGCTTATTTTTTAGGGACCCATGGACCATGCTTGGCAATTGATACTGCGTGCTCCTCTTCATTGGTGAGCATTCATCAAGCCTGTCGTGCCTTGCAAGATGGAGAGTGCGATCTGGCTCTGGCTGGGGGTGTTAATGTAATCCTTTCACCAGAAACCAATATTATTTTTTGTAAAACGGGCATGTTATCCCCTAAGAATCGCTGCAGTACTTTTGATAGCGAAGCCGATGGCTATGTTAGAGGAGAAGGCTGCGGGATGGTTGTTTTAAAGCGTTTAAAAGATGCTCTTCGCGATCAAAATAAAATTTATGCGGTGGTTCGCAGCAGTGTGGTAAATCAAGATGGGGCGAGCAATGGTTTAACTGCGCCTAATTTACAAGCACAAGTTGAGGTGATGCAAGATGCCATCAAGCTTGCTCATTTAACTCCAGAGCAAATTACTCATATTGAGGCACATGGTACAGGAACGTCATTAGGTGATCCTATTGAATGGGAAAGCATACGACGAGCGTATGCGCTTGCACGAAAAACACCACTTTATATTACTTCTTTGAAGACACGAATAGGGCATTTGGAGGCTGCTGCCGGTATTGCGAGTTTTATTAAAACAGTTTTGGCAATTAAATACGGCCAAATCCCAAGTCATCTTCATTTAAAACAGTTTAATCCCAAAATTACGCCACAAGAGACCATGCATGTCCCCACACAAAGTCAAACTTGGCAAATGAGCGAGCGTTATGCCGGTGTCAGTTCTTTTGGTTTTAGTGGCACGAATGCCCATATTATCTTGGAAAATGCCCGCTTCTCAGAGCCTCAAATCGAACAAGAAACTTATCCTTATCATCTTTGGGTAGTTAGTGCCCGAGAAGAAATTGCTTTAAAAAATTATTTAGAAATTTATCGCCAATACAGCAAAAACGCACCTGTGGATTTTGCTGCAATGTGCCAACAAGTAATTAGCCAACGCACCCATTTTGCATACCGTGCCTTTATCGTAGCTAAAGATAGGAGCGAGTGGCAGAAGAGTTTGGAACAGGGGGAGTGGCAGCAAGGTGAAGTTAGTGACAATAATAAATTAGTATGGCTATTTACCGGTCAAGGGTGCCTCCATCCACGGATGGCGGCCCAACTTTATAAAACATTGCCATTATTTAAACTCGTTGTGGATCACTGTTGTTCTATCGCTAATCCTTTGCTTTCCTATGATTTGCACGAAGTTTTACTCAATACCCCCGAGCATATCAATATTAATCATACTCGTTATGCCCAGCCCGCTTTATTTGTCTATGAATATGCGCTGGCCAAATGGTTCCTTTCATTGGGGATTCGTCCGCATGCTTTAATTGGTCATAGCTTGGGAGAATATGTTGCCGCTTGTGTTGCTGAGATCCTGTCTTTGGAAGATGCCCTGCGTTTAGTATGTATTCGTGCAGAGTTGATTGCCTCTCTGCCTGAAGAGGGGGCAATGCTGGCTGTTGCTGTGAACTCCGAAAAAACCGAAAATTTATTGCTGGATTTCCCAGATTTGGTCATTGCTGTAAAGAATAGTCCACAGCAAACTGTTGTTTCAGGCCCTCGTGAGGCGATTGAGGCTTTAAAAAATTATTGCGCAGAAAATAATCTGCGTTGTACCGCTATAGCGACATCTCATGCTTTTCACTCACCACTCATGCAGCCTATTGTGGCTGATTTCTATAAGGAAACCCAGAAAGTAACCTACAATCAACCCAAAATAGCGCTGATTTCCAATGTTACGGGTTTAGAATTGAATCCTGAGGAAATAAATGCGCAATATTGGTGTGAGCACTTGCTAAAAACAGTTAATTTTTATCAAGGGCTCCAAACGTTAATGCAACAGGGGATTAATCTCTATCAGGAAATTGGCCCCAAACCCGTTTTAACGGCACAAATTCAACTCCTTGGGGATTTCACAGTCTTGCCATCGGTTATGAACGCAGAGAATCCTTGGCCAAGCCTGCTTCAGGTCTTGGGAGTACTTTATTTAAGAGGCTGGAGCATTGATTGGAGTGCATTGTATTTGAAGGCATTTTTTCACAAAGAATCGCTGCCTAAATATCCTTTTGCAGGAAAGGATTATTGGTTACCTGCTTTTTCGCAACAGCAGAACACATCGCAGGGGCAGTGGCGAAAAAATTTATATCAGGTGCAATGGCAGGAACTGAATTGGCACGCGTCTTCTATTTCTTCCACTCAAAAAATTGCTGTCATGGCTCGCACAGAATCAAAAATAGAGCTTCTGAATTTCCTGTTAAAGCAGCATGACATTACCACGGTACGGATTGCTAGAGAAGCACAGGAAGCGACTATTTTAGCACAACTCAAAGACGCGTCTCATTTTATTTATTGCTGTGAAGCTGATGAAGAGGAAGTAATTTCCGAGACTATTTTTCTTGCTCGGATAACGCAATTACTGATTAAAAATAAGATGTATAAATCTTTTATTTTCTTAAATGCTAACTCCTCTGTGGTAGGTACTGCCCTACTTGCTCTGCTTAAATCCATCAAGCAGGAGTATCCCCAGTGGTCTGTCCACTATCGAGAGGGCACTCTAGAAGAGACCGATAAGAATTGGGTTAATATATTGCTTGGTGAGTCGGAAAACGATTGGATTTTACGTTATGAAAATCAACGCTATTATTCGTTAAACATTGTTCCACTTATGCCTGAGTTAATTTTGGGTAATAAGGTGATTTACCCGGATAATAGCTATTTAATTACAGGTGCTTGTGGCGACATAGGTCAAGTTTTAATTGAAGAGCTCCTACAGCAAGGAGTAAAAACAATTGTTGCGGTAGGACGCAGGAAAAAACCTGGAATTTGGTCTCCAGTGATCCAATCGTATCTCAAACATGACGCGCAGATTCACTATTACTGCTGTAATATTGCCGAAGCCAATGAGGTAGAACGATTAATTGGAGCAATTAATAAACAATTACCTCCATTGGTCAGTGTTATTCACGCAGCTGGAGTCACTATCGATAAACCTTGGCTTGCTATGCAAGAGACGGATATTAGACTTATTCTGGAAGGCAAAGCACTGGGAGCTTTTAATTTACATCGTGCAACAGCATCATGTGAACTTAAAGAATTTATTTGTATTTCTTCTATTGCTGGTGTTTTAGGAAGTCAGGGGCAAGCGGCCTATGCAACAGCTAATGCTTTTCTCGATGCTTTAACTGATTTACGCCAACAACAGGGGAAACCTGGTTTAAATTGGATACTAGGGCCGGTAAAAAATACGGGTTTATTCAAAAAAAATGAAGAATCATTAACTCCTTACTTGGCTTCATTAGGAATTGCTCCAATTACCCAAGAAGTAATTCGGGCAGTAGTGAAAGAAAAAGTTGGCATAAACAAGGTTATTGTTGCGAATTTTCTTAATGATAATGCCTCTGCAACTCATGAAGAAGCGATGCACACGCAAACATCTTCCAATGACTCTGCAAATATAACCCCAACACCGGGCAAAAAAGAGTGTCGTGTAGATGACATTCTCCATATGGTGCAAAAGATATTAAAAGCGGATGATGATAGTTTATCGAGAAGCCATAATTGGTTCGAAGCCGGCATGGATTCAATAATGGCAACACAATTGGTTCATCAAGTGAATAAAAAATACAAAGACAATATTGTCTCTTTTAAAGATATATTTCAGCATGCCTCAGCTGAAGAACTGGCCACACAAATTCAAGCAAGGTTAACTGATTACATAGCACAAGAAAACACTTTTCCTACAGCGAACACTATTCCTCTATCATTACAGCAGCAAGAGGTATGGAATTTTCTTAATCGTTGTCAAGATAAAAGGGCATACCAAATTCCTATGGAAATAAAGATAGAGGGAACTATATCCCGAGAAAAATTTGAGTATGCTTTAAAACAGACAATGCTGCGTCATGATATTTTCCGATATGGTTTCCACAAAATTTTGCATCAGGTTAACCAACATATTCATCAGGATGTAGCGGTTTGTCTCGAATATAGTGATAATTATGATGCAGGGGAGGTAGCTGAATTTTTGCTTACCCCCATAGATTTAAAGCAGCCACCACTGATACGCAACCGACTCATTCGTGTTAATGAGCAAGAACATCGTTGGCTGATTGTTTTTCATCATTTGATTTGTGATGGTAATACAGTAACTTCTTTTATTCAGGAAGTGATGTCACATTATGACGATCAGCAGTTCGAAGAAAAACCTCAGCAATATAGTGATTATGTGTATTGGCAATGGAATAATGTCCTGGATTTACTTGATGGCAGTCTAAAAGATTATTGGCTGAATTATTTAAAAGATATTCCTTTGAGTGTTCCCTTTGTCTGTGTCACCCATTGTCCTATGGAGGCCCGTGTTATTTCAGCCAGTATACCTCTTGAGAATCTAAATGAGACATTGGAAATTCTTGAAAAAAACAAACTTTCCTTAAGTAACTTCATACTTGCTCATTTATTTGATTTACTCCTTAAGTCTTTTAAGAGAGAAAAGCAAGGTATTGTAGTATTTTTTTCAGGCCGAGAAGATGGCAATTTTACTTCAGTATTCGGTGATACCTCTAGTGATGTGGTCATAGTTTCCCATCAATGCGAGGATATTTTACAGCATGCGCAGGCACTACAAGAGCAAATTTTATCACGAGTCGATAAGCAATATTTACGCATGCCTATGCTCCCGGAAAACGGCCTTGAGTTTCCAGAAATTTCTTTTGATTTTCAGCGCGGTGTTCAAATACGTGTGACCAGTTCACAACTTAAGGTTACTGCTGCAAAAAGTGGTAATGTGCAAAATTATTTGTGGGGAGAAATGCCTAGGCTTTTGTCTTTTAAAGCATTGCTTGAACCCACAGAACTCAAGTTAGCGTTAAAATACCGCGCAGATAAAATAAGAGATAATCTAGCACAGGCCTTATTAATGCAATGGATGACCTTGATCAGCAACTGCATTCAGAAAAAAAATCAAAAAATTAATGCACAAAAAGCTAATTTAACCGTCATGAATGCTTCTATTTTACAACAAAATTTATGGCAGTTATTAAAATCGCATCCTAATGGCATGCCTTATTATATTCCCCTTATTAAAGAGTTAGAGAAGGATGTTGATTTAGCACGATTAGATAATGCGATGCGCATTTGCATTAGTAAGCACCCAGCCTTGAGAACCTATTTTACCCCTAAAGAAGAAAAGCTTGAGCTCATTCTCACTAGAAAAGAGGCGCACTTACCTTTAAAGCAAGTAAAAACAAATAAGCTCTATCAAACGCTGGGTGAATTATTACTAGAGCCTATTGCTATAGATAGCCCTCCCTTATTACGGTGGTATCTTGTTTTATCTACAGAAGAAAAGCCCATTTTATTAATTAGAATTCATCATCTGGTTTGTGACGGTTTGTCTGCAGAGATTTTTTTTCAGGAACTCGAACACTATTATTTACACCCTGATGAAACAAGCATCATTGAGCAGGACTCAAGCTATTTAAATCATATTGCTGCAGATTATAAAAATTATGAATTAAGACTCAATGATTACACGGATTATTTGGCCTCAGTAAACCTTACCAGGAAGCAAGATACGTTTTTAGTAAAAGAGACTTATTATGGTGGTGTGGTTTATCAGCAGGTAATGGAAATTTATTCCAAGAAAATAGCTGATTTTTGTCATACCAATAAAATATCCCTTTATACTTTTTATCTCCATCTTTTCTGTGCGAGTATTGCCAAGTATTGGGGTAATAAAGAAGTTTATATCAGTATTGTAAAATCGAATCGAACACATTTGGAGCATCATAATATAGTGGGTTATTATGCTGATAACATTCCTTTGTTAGTTTCCATTAACGATGACCCTCTTATCTCTCAATTACAGGCTTTGCAAATAAAGATAGTAGAGTTAGTTTCTCGCTTTGAATTTCCATTTTTACTGCAGGATATGACACGAATTAACTACAAACAGCCTCAGTTTATTTTCAATCAGTATTCTTTAATCGATCCCCTGAAATTTAATTCTGCAGATTATGTGTTTGAAACAATAATTCAGGAAACCAAACAGGTCGCTCTGTGGAATTATTCGAATCCGGAGCGATGTAATTTAATGGTAAGAAGTAGTTCTCAAGGAGACATTCTGGGTTTAATTTTTAATCCCATGTTGGTGACTGAGAAAGAAGCTCAAACAATAATGGACATGATGATAAGTGAGCTGCTCGCTAGGATAAAAAGCTAGTTAAATAGGCGATAGTAAGGATGAGTAGCATAATTTAAGATTTCCTTATCCCCATTACTGTCGCCATAAGCATAAAGTGTTTTGGGGTTATTGATGCACTCTAGTACACGTCTTAATTTTTCTTGGCCGTTACAGCTTTTACCTCGTAACTTACCTGTAGCCTTACCTTGAGGGTCAAAATCAATTTGTGTAGAGACGATATGATCAAAGCCATTTTGCTTTCCCCAATAATCTACATAAAGGTTATAAGCAGACGTAGCTAAAATGCAATGATGACCTCGTTCTTTATGCCATTTTAACCGTTGCATTGCCGAGTTTTTAATTAATTGCGGCAATATCGAATCGACAAAATTTTCTCCGCTTTGATAGAGGAACTCTTGTGATAAATCTTTTAAAAAATGTGTTGCAATAATGTTGTTTAAACCATCGACATCGATTAAGTGAAGTTTATAGGCTAGTGCATGAGGGACTTTGGGTAAAAATTTCCAGAAAAAGTGTTTTTCCTCAATAAATCTTAAAAAAGGAATGGTGGTATTCTTGTACGTCATGGTGCCATCAAAATCAAAAATGGCTATAGTGTCCACATGATTTATTTGATTATTTTCGTAAGGCGTCATATGTATCGAAAACATGAGAGTTATTTATTATTAAGTTTAGTAAACTTTATGAAGTTCAATAAAAAGAACCCTTATAAACTTTAAAATAGATTCATCTTTCGTATTTACTACGTCAAAGCAAACACCGTTCTCATCGAATTTGTAATCCAAACTCAGCATTGCAGGAATTATTTTTAGCCTATCGTCCATGTAATTTGATGCATTACAGATTTTATGATGTTGTAATTAACTCGAGTCAACATCATCAAACCATTAAAAGTTGCTGAAATGCAAATGATTCGGCCTAAACTATTCTTAATTCTTGGTAGGGACGCGAACGTAAAAAGCTTCGTAAAAAACCACAAAGCCTATCAAACTAAACTATACTTAGCATGCATAATTGTACTTTTAATGATCTTATTGATTAAATAATTACAAGGAGCGGTATATGTTATCAAAAAATATTAAAAAAATTACGATGATTATTGTTATGAGCGGTTTTATTTCTAACTCTTTTGCTTGGGGATATCACCGAAGCTATACCGTCTGTCGTGGAGGCAATTGTCACCATACGAGTGTAAATAAAGGTTGCTTTAACGGTCATTGTGGTACCACACGCTATGGATCTACCTGGCATAGATAATTATAACAAGCTGGTTGGATCCTTTTGATCCAACCTTTTAAACTTTATACACATCCACATCATCTTTGAGCTGCTTGGCAATCTCGTCCAAATGATGAATAAATGTCATCATTTCTTTGATGCCGCTGGAAAAAGTCGAGGTTGTGCGATTAATTTCATTCATGCTTTCAACGATTTGCTCGATTCCGACTGCTTCTTGACGAATGGCTACCTCAATGTGTTGACTTGCTATGGAGGCATCATTAATCATTTGGCTCAGTGTTTGAATGATTTTACCTGCATTCTCAATCAATTTTGCTCCTGAATCCAATGTTTTTGTCCCTTCTTCGGTAACAATGACCGCTTTTTCAGTAGCGCGACGAATGTCCTCAAGAATTTTTTGTACTTGTACTGTTGATTGTTCCGATTGTTCGGCTAGATTTCTTACTTCTTTAGCTACTGCTGCAAAACCTTTTCCAGATTCTCCAGCTTTTGATGCTTCAATTGCAGCATTCAATGCCAACATCTTTGATTGTTGTGCCAAAGTATTGACCACTGAGGTGATGTCACCGATTTGTTGGGTGTGATTGTTTAAATCAAGTATGGTTTGGGCAATGAGCTTCATTTTTTCTTCTGAAGCTCTAATACCCAGAATGCTTTGTTCTACAGACTGTGTGCCTAATTTCCCTTGCTCATAAGTATTCTTAGCTACTTCTCGCAGCGTTTGAGCTTTTTCCATGGTTTGTTTTGAGCTTTTATCCATTTCTTCCAGTGAAGCACTGATTTCATTAATAGCGGATGCTTGTGAGGTAATACCTTCTGCTTGTTCCTCTGCAGAAGTAATCACCGTGTTCACCATAGTGACTATGTTCGTACTCACTTCGGTAATATTTCTAGTAATGGATGCCAAACCTTCGGTCATTGAATTTAAATCACGGCCTAAATCGTGCAATATGTCTTCTTTATCGAGTTTAAGTCGCTCTTGAAGATCTCCTGCAGCAACTTTGCTGCTGAATTCGCTAAATTTTTTTGATGAATTGACTAGTTGTTCATATAATTCTCGAGTTTCCACTTCTTTTGCACGTAGAGCCTCATCATTTGCTGCAATTGCTTCTTGCATGGCCTTAAGTGCTATAAACAATTTCCCTAGCCTACCTGTTGAGCGAAGTTGAATTGGAATATTACGCTCACCTGCAGCAATTCGTTTCGCAATATCAATCGCAAAACCCACGGCGCCTAATATCGATTTTTGGGTTACATAAGGCACAATAAGAGTTAAAGCAATGGCTAAAACAAGTAATCCATAAGCCGATTTTTTTAAAGAAGTTAGGCTTTCATTTATTCTAGTTGTACTTTTGTCAATTTCTGATGATATTTCATTAAAAAAACCTCCTATTCTTTTTCCTGCATCAGAAGAATAGGGACCATCAATAATATCAATCATTGCATTTTGAATTTCTTTTGTATTATTTCTACTATTTTCTACATTATTGGGATCATTTGGATCTCTAGGGGCATTGATTATTTTTGCTTGGATTTCATAGAGAGGCCCATACAAGTTTTGAAGTTTGTCCCATTTTTTCTGTAACTCCGTATTATCCAGCTCGGTGGAGTTCATAATCTGATTCCATAGATTTCGGGTTTCATTAATTTCTCTCCATATCCGCGCAAAAGCGTCTTTATCCTGGGGATCTCCCGTCATTGCCCAATGTTCAAGAATATCTTGGGCTTGATAAATTTGGGTATCAAGAATTTGAGGTAAACTTTCGCGATTAATTAATTGGCTCAATTGCATGACGCAATCTATTTTGGGGAGCAATAACATAATTAATATCAATAAAGGCAAACAAAGTGTTGCAAAGCCAATAACTAATCGGCTACGGATAGAAAGAATAAAACCTTCTTTGGGAATCTTGTCCATATCTCACTCCTATTTTCTATAATTCTAGATTTTTTTTACATAAATAGCTCTATTAAAAGTGATAGTTCCAATGTTTCGCTAATTTAAAAGTTTTGGAAAATCCATAGTGAGATTAGGGACATGCAAATTCGCTAAGTAAGTTATAATGGGTATAGGCATTTTTAATGAATTCTAAAACTTAATTGTACTCATTGTGCAAGAAAAACCAAAACAGCAAATCGCTTTGAGTCATTATGCTCTGAGTTATTGTCACTTTTTTGCATAGTTCATATTGTTAATAAATTCTTCACAAAAGGTGACAATAACTCAGGTCAAAATGACCCACATAGATTCGATATTCAGCGCACTGATTATTAGCTGGGTAACCTTTTGGAGGTGCGTAGAGCAATTGCAATGATAATGTAAGTCCAACCACTGACTATCATATCAATCGCAATAAACATTCCAATGACCCATAATCCACTCATCGGCCAATGCATTAAAATTAGGATCCCGAGTATTAAGGAGGTTATTCCGGCAAAAAAGATCCACCCCCAGCCTGTGGTATGTCGTAACGAAATCGACATGAAAATACGAGTAACACCAATAACAATAAGTGTCCAAGCCAGTAAGGCAGTGATAATTGTAGAGGCTAACAAGGGATCATATAAGATGATACAGGCTCCAATAAGATACAATATGCCAATACAAACTTTCCAAATCGCGCCTTCCCATTTTTTATATTTAAATGCATCTGCAATGTGTGATAGTGCAGAAACCATGAGGAGTACTGCAAAAAAATACATGCTCACTATGGTTAATGCGATTTCCATACCTAAACCAATAAACCCTAAGAGTAATAGCAGTATTCCAAAACCAAAGAGCCATCCTCGATGATGTTGCAAGAGTTCTGATTCGGGACGATGAATAACATGATTAGTAGCCATATCAGTTCCTTTTGATTGTCTAACTTTAATAATATAGCTTATTTTTAATATCGATGCGGCCAATTCTCTTGAATTCTCGAAGAAAATTTCATCTGTAAATTAGTCGGCTCTTTAACAATCGCTAAATTAAGTCCGAATGACGTTATTTTTCGGGGGTATTAACTGTGCGGCATACATCAAGTATACGCATATCAAAGTGCATAAAATCATGCTCTGCCTTCGACAATATCATTTGTAAACCAAGCCTTAGGAATCAGAATGTTCCTCTGTAAAGGCCTTAATTTCTGGAATAATAATGTTGCGGAATTTTTTGCCGTTGAATAATCCATAATGACCTACGCCTTCGGCAAGGAAATATTTTTTCATGGAATCTGGTAAGTTTTTGCATAAGCTAAGCACCGATTTTGTTTGGCCTACGCCCGTGATGTCATCTCGTTCACCTTCAATTGCCAGAATAGAAGTATTCTTTATGTCCTGTAAGCGCACATTATGTCCGCGCGATTTGTAGCGTCCAGTAGTTAATAGTTTTTCTTGAAAAACTGTATTGATTGTTTGCATGTAAAATTCGGCAGTCAGATCCATAGTTGAAAAATATTCAAGGTAGAACTTGATTATCTTGAAGGCCGCTTCTTTTTGGTTGTCTGCATATCGATCGACTGCTTTTTGCAGTGATTCCATATGACGCTGAAAATTCATGCTCATAAAACCTGCAAGTTGCATAAATCCAGGATATACAAGACGCATTGCACCTGGAAAACGAGAGGGCACAATCGAGATGACATTTTGTTGAAACCAATCGTCTCCTCTGGAAGAAGCTAATTCATTGACCGAAGTAGGTGATTGGCTCGTATCAATAGGTCCCCCGAGCAATATTGCTGTGCGAGGAAGGTTGGGTGAATTATTGGTGGACATTAGAGCAACGGCAGCTAAAACCGGTACCGTCGGCTGACAAACTGCCATGACGTTTAAATTGGGTGCAAGTAAATTTAAATAGGAAATGATGTAATCAATGAAATCATCCAAATCAAACGATCCTTCAATTAAGGGCACATCACGAGCATTTTTCCAGTCAGTAATATAGACATCGTACATAGGAAGTAAATTTTTAACGGTATCTCGCAACAAGGTTGCATAGTGTCCGGACATTGGTGCGACGACGAGTAATTTGGGTAAATCCAAGTGTTCCGCATTTACTTTTTTAAAACGAATTAGGTTGCAAAAACTTTTTTTATTTATAATTTCTTCTTGGACATCGTAATATTCATCATGGATTTTCACTTCATTAATATCAAATTGGGGTTTATCGTAAACATTCGTAATAATATGAAATACATAGGAGTAACCGGATAACCTACGAAAATGACCTGAAGATGAATCCAATATTTTTTTCAACACCTCTTGTCCTTCATTGGGCATATAAGGAATGTTAACGGGCAAATTAATATTGTCAGAAATTCTGCGAAGACGTTTCGCCATATGGTCAAAATAATCGGAGTAAGGCTGAAGCAAACGCATATTAAAATCATAGATATTGTAAAGATAACGATTATCAAGAGGGTGAAAATGCATAGAAGTGCCTCACATATTTTAGAAAGATGCGAAAAAATGGTGCATCACAATATTAAATTAATACACACAAAATTCTAAAATAGCAAATTCCAATTGAGTGGATTGACGATCGATACAGTTCCTTTAGGGTTTTACCCAATTTTGGGAGTAATAATAATAGTCTCTGATTTCCTGTTGAATCTCAGTTGCTGATATTCCTACTTTAAATTGCATGAGAAGCATTTTGACGCTATCAAGACGTTGCTGAAGAATAGTCACTAAAGAATGTGAGTTTTTCTCTGGCTTCCCATAAAATTCTGCATTTAAATGAGATTTCAAATCGTTTGTTTGTATCGAGGAATCTAAAGTAATTGCGTTGAATGATTGTAATAAGGCGTCTTCTAATAAACGAGGATCTTGAGCCATGTTTTTCTCCGCTGTGGTAATTGCCTCACAAAAACCTTCAAGCATGGAGCGGCTAATTTTATCTTCTTGAGACATATCAAATAAATCAGCAATTATCGTATGAGGTAAAAGAGGGGCAACCAATTTATCAAAAGGTAAGGCATAACCATGACGATAATGTTCACGATAGTTTTGTCCGAAAAATGAATAAGCTACTTTTTTAGTTGGAGAAAAATCAGGATCATCAAAAGCCAGTGTATCTGTATGTCTTCCCTTATAACTTAGAGTGCCTCCACAACCAAAATCAACAATAGCAGCTCGCCTTACATGATTTTTATCCTCACAATAGCCTGAATTGAGCAATTTGGAATTTAATAAATCCCATAAATTAAAAACGAGTGCTACTGCGTACAATTGGCCTAGAAATCGTGCTTCTTCAGAGGTAAGTGATAAATCATCACGTTTAGGTAATTGTTCGCGTTCGAATAATGGTTTCGTTTTGACTGCTTCTTTTTGCGATAAAAATTCAGAAAAACTATTGATGAATTTTGAAATGACACCAATGGATTTGTCTTTATCTACATGTAGGTAATTTTCAGGGACTTCTAAAATCCCCTCAAACATTTTTTTTGCCATCCGCGGAATTAAAATTTCCAGAAAGGCACTTTCAAGTTTAATTGAAAAAATATGTTCCATGGTGTCAAAGGAGGGTTTTTGCAGTTCCTGATGAGAAAGATATCCTTTAAATACGTCTTCTATAGTTAAAACATCTGGCTTTTTAATCAGATAATAGGTCCCAAATTGATCACTTAATATTCTTTTTTCAGTGATTCCCTTTGATAAAGAGGAGGCAATTTTATCAGGCAGCTTTTCTTTTTTTACTTCTTTGAGCTCAATATCATGATGAAGCGTTGGCATGATTATCTCCTACAAAAAAAGTAATGAACGTAGGGGCTATGTACCATTCTACTAATTTGGCTCAAGCCAGCGAATTGAAAACAGCCCTTATTGTTGTTGGTTATTTATTTCATACTAAAATTATCGTTGAGTAAAAAATGCTTTATTATTTTCATCTTATTACAGAAAGAATGAAAAAGGCACTATTTTAGCTTGGCTGGGTCCACTGATAGGGAATAAATCGATGGTAAAAATAAAATGCTGCTTAAAGAGGTTAGAAGCCCCCCAAACACAGAGCGAATTTTTAGGAACCATAGTTGGAAGAATAGATGAATATGCTCGGCGTTACATATATTGGCCCCCATTGATATCCAGGTTAGAACCTGTGATAAATCCCGCATTTTCACTCACTAAAAAAGATACGGCGTTGGCAATTTCTTCAGGTTTTCCAAGGCGTCCTACTGGAATGCTCTTGGTAATTTTATCAATGACTTCTTTTTTCATAGTGGCCAGCATTGAAGTTTCAATATAACCGGGAGAAATAGTATTCACGGTGATCCCTTTATTTGCAACTTCCAGCGCTAAACTCTTAGTGAATCCAAATAAGGCGGATTTGGTAGCAGCATAATTACATTGACCCAATTGTCCTTTTCGGCCATTAACGGATGAAATACTCACGATACGCCCGAATTTTTTTTCTATCATGAAAGGAAGTACATTACGGGTGATATTGAATGTGCTTGTTAAATTGGCATCAATTACTTGTTGCCAATGATGTGGTTCCATTTTTTTTAGACTGACATCGCAGGTAGAACCGGCGTTATTTACTAAAATATCAATACGACCAAAGCGTTCTATAACAGAGTTTGTAATTGCTTCACAATCAGAAAAATTGACTAGGTTTGCAAAAAGAATTTCGATATTATAACCTGCTTTTTTTTGCAGGGTTTGCCATTGCAATACTTCGTCATGTTTGCCATTCTTAAAGTAACAGCCAACAACCTTATAATTCGCTGCGAGACGTCTGCAAATTGCAGTACCTATCCCTCCAGTACCACCGGTAACAAGAGCTACTTTTTTTTCCATAAATAAACCTCCTGCTAAAAAATTGGATGTTTTTTCTATTTGCTCAATTAAATTGTTTTGTTATTATTCAAATCGTTATCGTAATATGACTAATGGGGTTTACACAGCTGAGGTAAACCCTAATAAACTCAAAAACCTCAGTGCGTCACAATAGATAGAAAAAACTGCTAAAATTATAATAAGAGTGAATTTTGTGATGAAGGAACCGGAGTTATCAAGACAACGAACCCATTGTAATTGGATTCTGTTTGGGAATAGCAATATCCTGTTGTATGAATTACTTGCTTTCAACTTAGTACTCATTCACTAAGGAAATAGAGATGGATTTCACCGATGCTGCAGTTTTTATCGTAGATGATGATCCTGAGCTTTGCCAAGCGCTTCGTTGGTTATTTGAATCAGTAAACATCCCCGTATACACCTTCAGTAATGCGAAGGAGTTTCTTGAACATTATGATATGAAGCAAAGAGGGTGCTTGATTATTGATGTGCGTATGCCAGTCATGAGTGGCTTGGAGTTACTAGAGCAGCATCTGAATGTATCAAAATCGCAACTTTTAGTGATTATGATTACGGGTTATGGTGATATTCCAATGGTTGTTCGTGCAATGAAAGCCGGAGCATCCGATTTTATTCTTAAACCAGTGAATCATCAGCATTTACTTGAAATTACGCAAAAATTGCTTAAAAAAACGTATAATTATCCCCTCCAATCTCAATCTGATTTTTTTGAACGTCTTGAACGACTAACCAAACGTGAGCGGCAAGTGATGGATTTTGTTATTGAGGGAAAATTAAATAAGCAAATTGCTCATGAGCTTGATATATCGATATCCACTGTAGAAGTTCATCGTGCAAATGTCATGCGGAAAATGGAGGCTAAGACATTGGCTGAGCTCATTAAAATTAATCTAATTCACACGCTTCATGGTGATAATTCTAATACCTTAGGTGAGATACAATAAAATAACATTTTTTTGTAAACCACTTTACTTACTCCAGGTTTTCATAATTTCCAATCAAGAAATGTTTTATAAACATCCAAAATGGTAAAATAACTTTTTATTTGGGTAACAAAAGGATATTATTTGTTTTTTTGTAAGTTAGGGAGTAAACCATGTCAAAATTTCCAAATAGAACTGCTTTTGAACTGCGTCAATATTTTAAACAATTGACCTTGGGCCAATTACTCGAAATTAACCGCTCATACGGACCGCATTTTGAGCAGTTGGAAGAACGAATTGAGCGCTGCAATAAAAACATAGTTGATGCGCAAGAACGTTTGGAGCGGTTTGAGGAAAGAAAACAAGCGCATCTAAATAATTATGACACAGTAGAAACCTCCGAAGCAGCATATCGCGCGCAGTTAAATAGCGTACTTGCAGATTCCAGCAGGACTGATCGTTTTCTTGGAAGACAAGCGGCGGGTGCTTCACCGATGGAGCAGTATGATTATCAAAAGTTGCATTTAGTCACCGAAATTTCAAATCACTCTGAAAAAATTGATCATTTGATTCAGCTTTTGACTGCCTTAGAGCAAAAGAAAACGGATGCGATTTCTGAATTAAGAATTTTAAATCGAGTTATTACAGAAAAGAGAGCCGAAATTTTAAATCAGGTTACCCCAGGAGCGAGTGAATATAATACTGAACGGGCTAATAGAATGTAGCAAATGCCCAAGTCCGTCATCTTGATGAATTTCGAGCCACGGGTTGGAGATCCCTCACTACGTTCGGGATGACGTGTCACGAACCCCGTCATCCTGGAGCGTGCGACTGTGACATTTTATGTTCCAGGAGAGCCTACTCTAAAATATCTTCAGTATATATAAAATTGTCCTTTGCTTTCTTCATTAGTATCTTAAACTGTTGTAAATGTTTCTCGGTTGTTGTTGAGGAATTTAAAACAAACTCTGAAACACATAACGCAAAGATAAGCCTTCGTAGGTCCCAAATTGTTTCTTGGAAAAGGTCTACCCTTTTTTTGGTTTCGGCACTGATTTTTACTTCAAGTTTCAAGTTCTCAGAACTAATTGCGATAGGAGCACAATGTTTAATGACTTGGCCACGCAATTTTTCAACAAAAATAAAGGTATTAATTTTTTTAGCTCGGCATTTGACGATTTGCTGCATGGTATCGTTAAAAAAATTGTATACCATCATTTGGTGAAATAAATAAAGTTTTTGTGAATAACGATAGGCTTGAAATAAAAAATAATCGCCAACCAAAACAATAAAAACGCCAATCAGCGTACATATCCCTCGATTCAGTACCATTTCAAATGGCCCCTCGGGGGAGTTTGCGTCGGTTGTTTGCGCTAAAAGCAAAAAAACGACAAGCGTAATGAAAAAAACACTGATATCGTACCGTCTTGTATTTAATGCTGTGACAGCTAATCCAATGATCGCGACAATAAATACAATCGGGATTAATCGATAATTTACCTGCATTAGATAAATCAAGGGAATTAAAACGAACAACGCGGCAAAAGTACCCCCAATACGATGGATGGCTCTTCTAATAATTAACCCAGGTTCGATTCCCGCACTGACCATAATTACGGTCAGCAAAACCCACCACTTGTGAGGAATAGTCGTAAATAAATAAACCCACATGGCGACCATAAACATAATTGTCAATTGAGTAAACCGTGCGTAATCAAGCTTCTTTTTTAGTTTTTCCGCAGTGAGCATAATTTATTCCAACGGAGAAAAGCCAGTTGCAGACAGCGGGCAATATAAAACTGCAATTGGGTTTTAGGGGCTACATATAGGGTCGGCGTGCCGCATGGAGTATAAGTTTTCATATTATGTCTCAGCCGAGAAAGATTATTTTTGACACCATGCCAAAATAATTCACTCTTGGTCTCATAATATAAATTGTCCAAAGAATGTTGAATGTTTCGGATGTATACTGAAACCCGATAAGTTTGCATTACGTACTTCTTGGGAAGCAGTCGCCGATAATTTCGAACCATTCCTAAATGTTGAATTTCTTCTCCTATAGGGCTTTTACGATCTTGATTCAGGGCCGAATCAATATCTTCTTCGAGGTATAAAATGAATTTTTGCAGCGCCTTATTCCATATGATCAAATACATATTTGGAAAAAATCTCAAACAAATTAAGGTCGTGGTTATTGATAACGCAGTGGATGAAATAAAACCATACGCTACTTCAAGATTTGCAGGTGGTTCGGTGCTTAGAACAACGGCTCCGGTAGCGATAAGCAGCATGGATAAACTTTTTAACGCATAGAAATATTTTAATACGCAAAAATAGGTTACTGCGAAGACAAATATTGAAAAAAAGAAAAAGACGCCACGGAATGGGTAAACAAGATAAAAAGACACACTAATGAGGATCACTGCAATTCCGATAAAAATCAGTAACCATTCCTTTTCTTTAAAGGTAGGAAGCACTGGCGCTTCATAGAGGGACAACAAAAGAAAAGGTGAAAAAAAAGCCAGAAAACTGACGGGTTGAAATAACCAATAAACATACACTTGTACTGTCGCAACAACAAGAGACTTATAAAGAGTGATCCTTTGTAAGGCATATGGATCAACCTTATCAAGCCATTGCTCAAACTTTGATATAGACATAAGCACTTGTTCCAAGACGTAGTGGGTAATCGGGATCGGGATCAGTGATTCGGATAATCACCGGCAGTCTTTGTGGTAATAAGATCCATTGATTTTCGTTGATGACATTTTGTAACTGAGTGCGGTTATCCACTAACTGCCTATTGGCCGACCAATAATCAGAGTCAATCACACCATGAAACATTTTTCTTCCCAAATACATTCTAGGGAATACCAATACCTTCGAACCTTTACGCACCTGACCTAAATCGGTTTCGTTAAAGTTTGCTTGAATGTAAATATTATCTGTATCAACTAAAGAAAAAAGTGGTTGGTTCATATTTACCGGTGTTCCGACACTAAAAAACAAATTTTGAATAATGCCATTACTTTGCGCATATACATCGGTTTGTTCCAAGTTGACCTTCGCATTTTTTAAACGGGCATACAGGGATTTAATTTCATTTTCTTGGGCTCTTATCTGGTGCTGATCAATTTCTAGTTGTTTTAAAGCCGCATCCCATCTGTCTTTAGCTGCTTTTGTTTCTTGCTGCGAATTTTGTAAGGTAATCAGCGATACCGATTTTAATAAATAACCTTTACGAAATTTTTGGTCATCCAACTTGAGTTTAATGTAATTCCTTTGCTCATTTTGACTGAGTTTGAGATGGCGTTCATAGGTTGCTTTTAAAGCAGCAAGTCTTGCTTCTGCGCCTGCTAAGTCTGCGCTGAGTTGTTCTAGGGCATAGATATAGGGTTTTTGAAATACAGTGAAAAGCTTTTGGCCTTTTTTGACAAAATCACCATTTTTTATATAAAGATTTGTAATATAACCATTTGCAAGGGCTGCGACAGGGCGCACATTATTGACGACAAATGCATTATCGGTAAAAGGAAATAAAAAAGAAAAAAGATAGATAATTGTCGTTAAAAAGCCAATAAAAATGATGATATTGGCTATAGTGAGCCAGTGTTTTAATCGAGTAAAACCTTGTTTAATGTGTATACGAGTTCGAGTAAATTTTATCATAAAATATACGGTCAGCCTTAAAATGAGTATGTAGATACTGTCTTTAAAAGCAAGTTAAATGTTCATTAAAAGCTTGCTTATTTTTTAAGACACCGAAAATAATGTGAGCTAACTTGCGCATCACAGCACAAATGATTGTTTTCGGTGTTTTGCCTTTCGCTTGAAGTTTATTAGCAAAAGGAAGCAGCGATTTATTGTAACGTTTGGCAACTAAAGCAGCCATGTAAAGAGCCTTTCTTAATCGGCTGTCACCGAGTCTCGAAATCGTAGTTTTGCCGATAAAAGAACCTGATTGATGTTGTTTGGGAGTAATCCCCATATAGGCAGCGAATTGTTTTGCTGTTTGGAAGCATTGTACTTCAGGCATACGTGCCAATATCTGATAGGCAGTAAGTTTTCCAATACCCTTAATAGACAGTAATAATTCAAATTGCTCTCTAAGCTGCTTATTATTATCAATGCGTTCATCAATTTGTTGTTGAATGGCTTTAATTTCTTGTTCCAGCTTCTCAATCATTTTCTTGACGCTTTTCTGTGCTGCATGTCCCTTAAGGCTATGTAGTTGATTCGTTAATTGAATGACCTGGGCTTTTAGCATATCCAATACTTTAGTTAACTCTCTTATTTCTTTTTGCTCTATAGAGCTTGGCTGATAAAGGCGGGGTTCCATACGTTGACCAAATTGGGCAATGATTTTTGCATCAATCGTATCATTTTTATTGCGTGCTAGGGAGGCTTTGGCAAAGCTCTTAATTTGAAAGGGATTAATGACACTCACTCGAATTCCTTTTTCCGTTAAGAAGTCAGCAAGCCCCTCGCTGTAATGACCAGTTGCTTCCATACAGACCCAAGGAGATATTGTGTGTTGCTCAAGCCATTTATGAAATGCTTGATATCCTTGTTTGTTATTAGGAAAAACAGCATGTTTGTAACGGTTATTGATTGCTAGAGCACTATCAAACTTATCCTTAGCGATATCAACACCTATAAAATCATATGCACTCATGCTAATCTCCAATGGCTGTAAAAAATACTTGAGGTTATTTATCATTGACCAAGCTTGCGAATACAGGCTTACTTTGACGAGAGCGGCCTAAGATACTGTTCGGTCGATTGATAAGTGGGGAGAAGGTCCTAATCTACACATCAGGCTTTTATGCCTTGCCCGGTTACAAGATCACTTCTCCCATCTCAAGTGCCCTTGAGATTAAGCTTTTTTGCTTACAGATTAAAGATACAAGCCCGGGATAGAGCACAGCGAAAAATCCTTCATCCCGAGTGACACAAGGAATCTCGCATCGTAACACGGTGCTACACCATGCAGATCCCTGGTGCCAATCTGGATGTAAGCCCCTAAAATGCAGTGAAGCTACGACTATTCCCAATAACTAGTTACTGTAAGCATATCCTCCAGCCAAGTCTTGATACAAAATAACCAATGACATAGCAAGTTCCAATTTAGCTTGATTCGTTGAGAGTGCCAAGTTATCCAAATAGATTTTGCTTTGTAATAATTCTTTGTAAGAAAGAAGCCCTGTTTTTAGCAGACCTTGTTGCAATTTATATTTATGGCGATAATTTTTTTCAGCGCGTAAATAAGCCACAAATTTTTCATTCATGCGCCTATTGGCAGAGTAATCGCTATCAACTTCTCTTAAAATTCGTTTCACTGTTTTATTAAATTCGGAAACTCGAGCATTATAAGCTCCTTTGCTTGCTGCAATTTTACCAAGAGAACTTGGTGGAATAGTCCAATTAACGTAGGCATCCGTTGCCTGAGCAAAGTTACTATGGGGTAGATGTACGTCACCAAGAAAGTCATCGAGTTGTAATCCAGGGAAAAAATCACTGTAAGCCACTTTAATTCCTTCATGAGAAGCTTTTAATGCATATTGAGCCATTTTCAAATCAGGACGATTATTTAATACCGTAGCAGGTAGGCTGCCAGGTTTAAAGCGAGAAAAATCAATTTTTGAGAAGTTATGTTTATTTTTAACGTTCCCTGGATTTGCATTAATCAAATAACGAAGTGCATTTTCACTGAATACGATATTATACAAAACAGGTTTCATTTGGGCTGCAACAAGTTGCTCATCGGTTTGCAATTGGCTTAAAGTAATTTCATTTTCTAATCCAATTTTAATTTCTCCTTCGCTCAATTTAACGAGTGATTTTAAGTCATTATCTAATTGTTGTAATAATCTCAATTGTTCTAATTGAGCGATTAATGTGAAATAAGCTGATGCTACTTGAGCAATTAATGTAAGACGTGTTGCATCAATTGCAGCGAGACGATATTGAACATTATACGTAACTTGTTTCTGTTGCGTATAAAGTTTCATAATATTCAAAAAATAATAGGGCCATACTCCTAAAAATGCCCCAGGCGCCCCCAGTGCGGGGTTTGTGGAATAACCAGCAAATATTTGTACTATAGGTATCCAGCTAAGCTTAACTTGCTGCAATTCGCCTTGTGCTTGTTGTAAGTTTCCTAGAGCAATATGAATGTCCATATTGTTCTTTAAGCCAGTCTCAATCAATTGATTTAACTCGTCATCATGAAATTGCTGCCACCAGGCAACATAGGGTAAATCATTTACCGGCTTATAATTTTTAGTACTGGAAGGAAATTTATTAGGTGGTGAGAAGATTGGCTGTTCAACCCGTTTATTGCAGCTTAACAATCCTGTTAACAATAATATTAAAAGTGTTATTTTTTTTAGCATGAACCAATCATCGTATGGAATAGGGGTATTTTTATCATTGTAATTTGAATAGTTATATCATTTAGATATTCTTATATTCCTTGAAATGATTAGCTTTAGTCAACTACCGCACTTTATTCTTTACATTGACATCCAAAAAAGTTTTCTCTATATTCTATTGCATCCACGCAAGTTGATGATTACATCTATTCTCGAGTCCCTCCCGATTTGTAATGTCTTATTCAACTTGTAGGGCGAGGGATACTTTGATTCTTTTTAAGGTATCTCTATGCTCAATGACATTTCAATGTTGAAACGTACATCCATTTCAATCAATCTGGATGATTTTCCTGGGGGAGTGGCTGCATGGGGTGCTTTACCTGCAGTGTTTGATAGCCACGATAAGAAATTTGATCGCGGTGTTCATATTCATGCAAGAATGGCTCACTCGCGCAAAAAAATCATAGACCAATCTTTCCCGGAAGTTGAGCTCATCTGGCAAGAAAAAACGATGACACTTACTGAAGAGTGTGCTCTAAGTTACACCATGAGCTCAATTTTTGATTTTGATATCGTGAGTTTGAATTGCAGTCATTGCGGCGCAGAAATACTTGATAAAGACTTGGCCTCAGTTCTCCCTTCTTTTGAACATTATTGTACCTTTTGTGGCGGTTTAACCTTAACCAACAGGCGTTGTGTTGCAAATCCGGTGATTCGATTCAAAGAGATACTTGATGATAAATTAGTAAAGCGACCCTCGATAATGCCGCAACGTAAAATATATTTAGACAGCACACGATATCCAGGTGGATTTCAGATTTGGGGGGCAAATCCTTCAATTATTTGGACGGCACCACGTTTGGAAGAAAGTGCAATTCATGTCCACGCGTACAATAGTGAAAAAAAGCGCGTTATCGATAACACGTATAGCGAAGTTTGGGTCAATGGAATTCTTCTGGATATTGAAATGGTACGTGTATTGCAAATTCAAAAAGCAATTCCTCAACTCAAACTCTATTTAACTAGTCTAAGCTGTCCTAGTTGCTATCACGCTCATTTTGATACAGAAGTTCTTGCTGTAGTTCCTCATCAGCAACACCAATGCGAACAATGTAATACGGTGTTTACTACTTCCAAGAGTATTAGTAATCCATCTATAGCCATTTTAAACCAATTAACTGACTTAACAGATAAGGTATTAGAAAATGAATCAATTGGTGAAAACTATTTTTAAAGCCGGTGCATTAATTTTTGATGCACAGCATCGAGTATTGGCAGTACATAAACGTGGGAAACCACCCAATGAGTATATTGTCCCTGGAGGTAAGATTGAATGTGGAGAAACGGATGAAGACGCATTAAGAAGGGAATTATTTGAAGAATTGAATGTCGGTGTCCTATCCGTTATTCCTTATGATGAGTTCCAAGCACAGGCTATATATGAAGATGCATTATTGGTGATGCGTACCTATTTTGTGCGTATTGAAGGCATTCCAGTTCCTGGCAGTGAGATTGATCATTTTGTATGGTTAGATGCTCATTTTAAGACGAGCGGACATCAATTTGCTTCAATTTTGGGACAACAGATTTTGCCGCGTTTACTTGCTGAAGGTTATCTGCGTTCGCCTTAAGCATCCCTAATTATTCATCCCAGGTTGAATCATTTAAATGTTCATCCAGAGTTTTACCTGGAGCACATTCTTTTGAGAAATAACCATCGTGACGTTTCAGGTAAAAGCCATTGTAGTAGTCAAGAGCATTTTGTTTCGCAATATTGTCTGGAACCCCAAGCAGTTTTGCTGTGCGATAGTTTCTTTGTACTGCCTCACATTCAGTTTTCGCTTCATTGTATTCACCACGTGCATGCATGCTTTCATGGGTCAGGATATCCAAACTAATCAATTCTTGCATGTTTGCGAGTGCAGGATGGTGAAGATAATCCATTAATAGAGAGCATCTCGGATATTGGATGACAATATATCCAGTTTTAGGATCAGCATGACCATAAACTCTGGGTTCTTCATCAAACAGTGTGTCAAATAAAGTATTGCAATGTACTTTTGCCGGGTGATTTTCAGCAAGTTGGCCGGCTATAGCTGTTAAAAAACGTTCAAAGTGCCAGTGATGATATGGAGGCCATGCAAATAACAAAGCCAAGCTCAGTACCGTGATAAGATATCCTTTGGATATGGGTAAATTGCCTGTGAGCTCTCGAAAAACTAACCAGAAGAAAAATAGAGAAATCAGTGCCCAGAGCATGATGGTCCTTTTCATACTGAGAAACAATACAACCGATATAACATGAATTTTAGTCTAATTGTAGGTTACATTCTGTCTCTATGACACTAGGTAAAGAATTTTTAACTCAATTTGGTCCATTTCTACCTCTCGGGATGTAGGGAGGAGTTATTTTGGCTTAACTTAGTCCTATCAGGATAAGTCCGATTTATTTAAGCGGTTTCTTTTTCAATGCTTCTTTTTCCAGGATTTTCTTAGCTGTTTTATAACCATTTTTCTTATGTTGCTCTATAGTCTCTCTTGAAAAATCAGAGTCCCATGAATAGGGTTCATTTTTTCCTACTTCGCGGATAATTCGCGTGATGGATTGTATGCCCGCATCACCCATTGCTTGAATGTAAGCAGGAAATTGTCTGATTTCTTCAGCCACTTTGGGTTCGCATAAACGCAAAATTTGTTCAATTAGCTTTTTATAGTTGTTGATAAGATCGGTAGTTCGTATGTCTTTTCTTATCTTTTCTGAGTATAAGATCTCATCTTTTCTTGAGAGAACTTCAATCATATTTTGAGGAAGGGCCCGATGCCTTGAATAGAGCTCAACGGTATAAATTTTTTTGTTGGATTGGCCGCAGACATCGAGTGTTGAATCAATTGGTGTATTGCTTATGATTCCCCCATCCCAGTAATGTTTATGATTAATTGTTGTCCATGGAAAGCCTGGAGGCAAACTGCCACTGGCAAGAATATGGTCTAGGGTGATGTTATCCGTGTAACTATCAAACGTTTCAAATTCAGATGTTTCAACATTAACTGCCATGACCAGCAGACGAATGGGGCTGTCCTTTAACGTATCACAATTAATGTATTTGCGTAAAAGATCCTTAACGTAAAAAGTATCGTAAAAACTTGTCCAGTGTATTGGAGATTGAGCGGCACTAAATATTGGCATTGTCCATTTGGGATGAAAGAAGTTAGGGGAGCCCCAAATCATAGCCTGCCAAGAAGAGAGAATACGACGAGTTTGTTCATCGGAAACCTGCAACGTATCCAAAGCAAGATCATTCCAAAAACTTTCTAATGCCTCAGTAGCATGTTTTGGATTTCCAGCAATAATTGCGGAGTTAAATGCGCCTATAGAAATTCCGGAAACAATATCTGGATAAACGCCATGCTCTTCCATGGCCTTGACCACGCCACATTCAAAAGCCCCTAAAGCACCTCCTCCCTGTAGAGTAAGAATTGTTTGGAGTGCAATTTTCTCCAGGCGGAAGTTTACATCAAAAAGCTTTTTTTTATGGGCCTTTATATTTACTCGATTGATAATGAGTGATTCTGCAGCTTTAATTTCTTCTATAGGGCGTCCAGAAAAAAAGGCACCTTGCAACAATCCATCTTTTAAATACAATATTGAGCAATTCCTTTCCTTAATAGATCCTCTTACAATTTGCTCTGTAGCATCTGTTGCATCACCAATAATGACAATATATGTATCAAAGGCATGGAGATTGAAATAGGATGCACTGTGGTAGCTCTTTCTCATTCCCATCATGTTATATGCGGCAATTTTTCCTTGTTTAATCGCATTATCCACTCCTCCATTTCGATGCCCTCTTCTAAATACGGGATCAAAGAAATTAGCAACATCACCCGAGGCGTAGATATCTTTTTTATTTGTTTGTAGGTATTGATCTACTATTATGCCGTCATTGACTTCAATGCCACTGCCTTGGAGAAAATCAGTAACCGGAAAATATTTATCGCTAATGAGGACAAAGTCACATGATAAAATTTTTCCTGTGCTGGTCTCCACTGAGTGAACCTGATTTTTACCGTTAAATTTTGTTACTGTTTGATTGAGGAGTACTTCAACGCCATTTTGAGTTATAAAGGCAGCAACCTCAGCAGAAGAACTGACATTGAACAAATGGAATTCTTCGGTAACAATGGTGACCTTTATCTTTTTTTTGACCAATAAGGAGGCGATCTCAACGCTAATATAGCTTCCTCCCCAAATGACGACTTTTTTTGCATTTTCTATTTCATGAATGATGGGTTGGGCATCGAGAATCGTTTTAAGGTAGTAGATCTTATCTAATTGACTTCCTGGTAGATAAACCCTTTGGGGGCTGCAACCTGTGGCAATAAGCAATTGGTTAAAGTATATGTAGCCAGCCTGATCCGTTTTGACTCTCTTTTTTTCGGTATCAACAGATAGCGCTTTGGTATTAAGTAGAACCTCAATATCATTTTTTCTATAATAATCTGCATCGAATAAAACCAGCTGTTCTTTTTTTCGTGCTCCAATCAAAAATCCTCTAGCGAGTTGAGGACGGAGGTAGGGGAGAAAATTTTCTTCCGATAGTATGGTGATTTTGCCATTAGCACCTTCTTTTCTCAAAGTGTCCGCACTAAATGCGCAGGAAAGTCCTCCGCCAATGAGTAAAAAATCAACTGTTTTTGTCATCTCTTATATCCTTTTATTCAATGACATATATGTGGTTCGGTAAGCATCTGCTCTCTGCAATTTATCGATATCATTCAATGAGACACTGTAAGTATTACCTTAAATTGTATACCTTGGGTATATGAAGAAAGCAAATTCCAGAAATTTTAATTTGAGGTGAATGTAGAGAGAATAGAAGAGAGGTGCTTTAAAAGCGGACAATCCTGGGTGTAGCCAGGATTGTCCTAATCAACCTTTTTATGCATGCAAAGTAAGGCTTAAAAATAATCCTTGGAATGAGAAGTTATTGGTTTCATTGCCAGCAATGCGCTGAGGTCCTAAACCGCCTATTCCAGTAAATCCTCTCAGTGTATCCATAGAACTCAGATATTCATTGATTTGATATCCAACTGCAGCAGTCCATGTTGCTGTATTCGTTAGGGCATGAGTATAGTCCAGACCAATTTTACCAGTAACGCTATTAACAACCCGGTTGCGTTTAGGCCAGTTGAAACTGAAGTTGGTTCCCAGGAAAACTTCTGAGAAGGACTGCATAGAACCTGCCATGAGTGCATAATCAAAATAACCAAGCAAACCAAAACCATAGGCTAGGTCATAATGGCCATCTAAGCTGATTAAAGGACCAGCACCACTGAATTTGCTTGTTACAAGTCCGGGAGCCATAAATGAAAGGTTATGGGTTATCTGCGCATAACGCACCCCAAGAGAGGGACGTATTTTAAATGCACCGGAAGTATCACTGTATTTTCTTCCTACTCGCACATCTGCTTGGTCCACTCTATAAGTTAAATAAGCGTCACTGACCAGTCCTGGAAGAAAAGCTTTGGGGATGGTGGCATCTGGGAATAAAATACTTCCAAATAAAATGGAGCCGTTAGCAAAACTATTTACAGCGTGGGTTCTATTTTTTAAATAAAGATAGTTGACTTCAATATTATTTGCAGACATAGGTATATCATAACCCAGAGCAACACTTCCAGCCCATTGATAATCGGGATCAAAGGGTTTGCTTTCTGCCTGGGTGCCACCAGGTACAACGAATAACCAGCTGTCAGTGACTAAACCAATCCCGGTTTCACTTGGTTGTACATAATACCCAGTACCGCTTACATAGAGGCCGCCGGGGCTTTTAAAGGCGCATAGCATACTCGTGCAAACAGGGCCGTCTTTGTCAATGTATTTGGGAAGCGGAGCAGAAGATGCAGCATTTGCAAAAAATAACCCTAAAAGAGCCAAGGGTAAAAACTTCAATGTCATAAATTTCTCCTTATTAAAATTCTTTGGCACAATACTTTTTTTATGGAATTAAATCAATAAAATTGCTTTATAATTAAATTACTTAATGGATGAAGGAATAAAATTTAATCTAGATGATCTAATGGTAGCGTGGTTGTTTCACAAATCGTTCTCAAAATAAAACTGGATTGTACGCTGGTTACCCCATTGATACGTGTTAGTTTATCTAATAAAAAAGATTGATAGGCATTGAGATCAGGTACAATCACTTTCAATACGTAATCTGCAGATTGTCCGGTGATTAAATAACACTGAACTATTTCAGGAAGAAAACGCACCGCTTCTTCAAACTGATTCATCACGGAAGGCTGATGACTGTTTAATCCAACTAAAACAATCACGGATAATTTTAAACCTATTTTTTCAGGTTCAAGAAGGGCAACCTTTTTCTTGATGTAACCCTGATCTTCTAACAACTTAACTCGGCGAAGACAAGGGGAGGGAGATAAAGCCACCATGTCCGCGAGTTCCTGGTTGTTGATTTGGCAATTGGATTGCAGGATATCAAGAATTTTTTTATCTGTACGGTCCATAATTTTTAAAAATTACATAAATATTTTATATTTTAGCATTCTATTCTAAGAAATAATAATTTTATGAAATTAAAATTCAAATTTATTCATTAACCGCCAATATTTGCAATAAAATTTCACAAAAAATGAATTAGAATATACTGATGCGCAGGTTATAGTCATTGTGCATCAATTGGCTGCTTGTTTTTTCGAGGATTTTTATGTCTACATCACGAATTGTTGCCTGGTTTGTATGGATTGTTGCGTCCATATTTTATGCGTACCAATATGTTCTAAGAGTAATGCCCAATATCATGATGGATGATATTACATCGCAATTTCACATTGATGCGACAGTATTTGGGCAGTTTTCTGGTGTTTATTATCTTGGTTATTCTTTAATGCATTTGCCAATCGGGATTATGCTGGATCGTTATGGTCCAAGAAAAGTGATGACTTTATGCATTTTGCTTCCTGTTGTTGGATTGTTACCTCTTATTTTTGCAGACCATTGGGCCTATCCTCTTATAGGAAGAGCACTCATTGGTATTGGCTCTTCAGCTGCAATTTTGGGGACGTTTAAAATAATACGGATGACGTTCAAAGAACAGCATTTTTCTAGAATGCTCAGTTTTTCTGTGATGATAGGACTGATAGGAGCTGTTTATGGTGGCGGTCCTGTTAGTTATATGTGTCATGCAGTAGGCTATAAAATGGTAGTCGAAGTATTTATTGCTGTTGGACTCATTCTTGCCTGCATCACTTATTTTATTGTACCTGATGAGAAACCTACTTATCAGGCATCAGCCCTTACAAATATTAAAACGGTGTTTACCAACAAAAAAGTAATTTTGCTCTGTTTGTTTGCAGGATTGATGCTAGGTCCACTTGAAGGTTTTTCTGATGTGTGGGGATCGGGCTTTTTAAAACAGGTTTATGGTTTGAATACCTCGACAGCAAATTATTTGCCTTCAATGATTTTCATAGGAATGTGTTTTGGCTCGCCCATTTTAAGTTTAATCGCGGAAAAAACCGGATATTACTTGGGAACGATTATTGCCGCAGGAATAACCATGTTCGTGATTTTCTCCTTACTTATTGCTGGGATGTTAACCGTATCCACTATTACGATATCCTTTATATTGGTTGGAATGTGCTGCGCTTATCAAATCTTGGCGATTTATAAAGTTTCAACTTTTGTGCCAGAGCACCTTGCAGGTTTGACTACGGCGATTGCCAATATGATCATCATGATTTTTGGCTATGCCTTTCATTCAGTGATTGGTTTTGTAATCAATGCAAATGGCGGTATTCGTGAAGCAAATGCTTTTGTTTATGGGGTAGGCGTTATTCCTGTTACCCTGGCAATGGGTGTTATTGGTTTCCTGTTTCTGACGTATCGGGAGAATTATGGCACTGCAAAACTTTATCCTGTAGAGTCTCCTACTTAAAAAAATCCCGGAATGGTAATGGTTTGCCATGTCTGGGATTAAATTGTTTGTTATTGAATAGAATGAGATTCCAGCACTTAAAATAAACGCTAATATCAACTTTTATGATAATTCATGGTCATATGGAAAAATTTATCTTTATCAGCTACTATTTTATGTGTAATCAACATGTTGTGGATGTAATTATAATTCCTTTTAAAATGGGCCGTTAGCTCAGCTGGTAGAGCAGGAGACTCTTAATCTCTTGGTCATAGGTTCGAACCCTATACGGCCTATCAATAGAATCAATGAGTTATGGATTTTTACAGAAAATTTAAATGGTTTAATGGGTACTTTGGTGGGTACTTAGTTCAAGGCCGAAATATGGCAAAGACCTGTAAAGTAAAGTTTAATGAGTATCATGAATACGACTTAACCAAATGAAGGGATTAACAGGTGTTCTAAAATGTCTAGATGCAATTATTGAAAAAATTAATGTGAGATCTTGCCAATCAGTTTCAAAGCAACTGTTCGTCTTTGATGATATTACGAAATCTTTTAGACGGGCCCTTAATTCTTCTAATTTCTTTGGTAAGATAATTGGTGCCTCTACAATCCCAAACTCATTTCCAACGTAACCTGAAAACAACTTATCTTTGATCCCTTTTGCAGGAAACCAAATCTGCAGACAGCATTTTTTTAAATTACTCTCAACAAAATCAAGAAGGTTAGCGTAAACATCTGGGAAGTCCAATATTGCACACCAATAAGCTAAAGTAGGCAATAAATGAGAAGATAAAATCATATCTTCTTTGGTGTATTCATTTCTATACTCAAATTCTATTAGTTTATCAATTGAATCATATGCTATGGGGAACCCTTTACCATAAAGATATGAAAAATGAAATCTACTAATTAGATCATTAAACCATTTTTTAATAAAATTTGATTCACCGGATAAAGCTAAAAAATACACTGCAAGACAAATTTCGATTGTTAAATTATCATAGGCAGGAGATCCAGATATACCGTTATTATTAATTAACTCTATTAAAGACCTTACAATAATTTGGCTGTTATCACATATCCCTGTGCGAGATAACTGAATTAAACCAAGCGTACTTATCAAACCTATTTGTTTAAATACAACTTCAGATGCAGATACTCGTTCATAACAATCCATTGTAATAGCGTTTTTAACATAACAATGAGCATATATTCTACTGAAATATTCACTACTATATTGAAAATAAAGATTAAATATTTCAGCATGCTTATTTATTATTGTTTTATTTTTATCAAGTTTATGAAACTGAATGAAGTGCCAACACTTTAATAAGCAATATTCGGTTGCCATCAATGCGTGGGTTAAGTTGTTGTTTTCTTTAGAATATTCATAAATCATACCTAAACAGACAAGAACTGTGCTTAAGGCTTTCATTGCTTGTTTTTCTAATTTAGGTATTTTTAAATTATGCCATTTACTATTGAAGAAAAGTTCGTTAATCATCAATTTAAAATGATAAAGATCGTAACTTGTGTCTGAAAGGACAACTAATGTCCTTCTCATTTTATTCCGAGCTTCTTCAAAAAATATTGTTTCATTCAATAAAAATTTAAGAATGTCTCTAGAAAGACTGTTTCCATTCCATAAGTCAAATTCATATTGGCTATACTTCCTTTGAAAACCATCCCAATTAGACTTTACATCCTGCATTAATTCTCCACCACAACAGGTAATTATTTTTATAGGCAGTTTTTTATCTGAGTTGCTAAGTTTATTATTAATATAAACATCTATTATTTCATTTAAACTCTCTCTAACGCCTTGTTTAGGAGCATCCCAGGTTGTACGACTAATATTGCCTTGTTTGATAGTAATTAAAAAATTCTTTTTATTACCATCATCAGGATCTACTCCAACTGCGTGAATATCTACACCATCTTGTCTAACTCCTTTTTGGGGACTCGAGCGCACAATCATTCCCATAGAGGCAACAAGCTCTATTATTATTGATTCTAATTCACCATCTTCTTTTAACATACCTAAATATTCTTGGATTAAAAGTCTCAATTTTCACCTCTTTTTACCCGTCTAAAATTAAATCTTTCCATTGCTGACCCAATTTCATCAAGAATTTCACCTCTTGGAATCTCAATAGTATGTGATAGTGTATTCATTTTATAAATTACAATATCTTGCCCTTGGTTGTAAGAAAACCAACTATTTCCTTCTTTAATTTGAATTTTATTAATGCTTTCTAGGAGTGTAGAGTTGCTTAACGCTGCCGCAGAGGCTTTTGAAATTGATTGATGTACGGCACGATTTATTTTAATTTGATTATCAAGATTAGGTTGGAGCTCATACATCTTGCCAAGACTGTTATTCAATTTATTTTTTTGATCAATTTCCGCGATACATTCTTTTATAATCCTTTTTGCTTTTACTGAATAACCGAATTCTTTTGATAACAAACCGTTTAAAATACAATTGATTTTATTATGATACTTTATCCCATGATATTCTATTAAAATTGATTTGATTAAATTTTCAACATTGGTGGTTAAATTTGGAACCTTTAGAATCGACGCCACCAAATATGCTGAATGATCATAATCATTAATATATCCAAGTATTTTCCTCATGACATATAAGAAATCATTATATTTAAAATCAATTAACAACTCAGGGTTTACTTCAATATATATTGATTTGATTGTATTTATAAAATTAAATAACTCGTTTAATACCTTATGAAACCTTGGATCGTCTGAGTTTAGCCAATCTGTTGTTAAATAAGACATAATAATCTTATTT
This sequence comes from Legionella sp. 227, assembly GCF_043161935.1. NCBI lineage: Bacteria > Pseudomonadati > Pseudomonadota > Gammaproteobacteria > Legionellales > Legionellaceae > Legionella > Legionella sp. 227. Next base: position 2,433,845 of record NZ_CP171154.1, read on the forward strand.
TTAACGATATTGTTAATAGAATAATGAAATATTTCTTCAAATTTTGTTAGGGTCAAATCTTCTAAAGCATGCGAAGATATCCATTTATTAATAATTTGGATGGATTCTTTAATTTTATTCTTTTCTGTTAAATCAAAAAGAATAAAATCTAAGCTTTGGGAGATTGCCTTCCATTTGAGGTTATAACAGCAAATATTTAATATTAGATTTATATCGTCATTATCCATATCCCCTTTTTTAGATTGGAGATATTTAGCAATTTCATATTGAATCTCAGGATGTTTACTTTCAGACAAAGCATAAATTTTTTCTTTCAGACTATTATCTTTCTCAGCAAATTTACACAAAGTAAAAACAGCACTTGAAGCAATTTGCATGTCTTCATTTAAGCATAAATTAGCAACTCTATTTTGGGTTTGGTGAATTTTTTCAATAGAAAGCCCATGTATCATTCCTAGCGATCTCACGCCGGTTGCTATTATTTCGTTATCTTCCGAATCTAGCATCTTTATTATTTTTTCATAGCCCACATTAAAATCCTTTGATACGGTGCCAAGATAAATAGAATTTAAATAACCATACAATCTTGAATCTTTTCTTGCCAAAATTGCTGATTCAATTTTATCAATTTTATCTGTGTTTTTATTGGTTATTCTGGCAAGCTCTTTAATTGGCTCGTAGAACATCCCTAAAGCAAGGTCATTTTCTGCAGCTTCAGAGAAAAGAGCTAAGAAATCCAATAATGAGTCAGGAGAAATAATCTTAAGTCTAGTTAAAATTTTTATAAGAAGTGATGAAGCATCAAAAATATTTATTCCTGAATTTATAGCTATTTGAGCAGTACAAAAAATATCTATTTGCATATTATTTATAAATTTAGATATTAATAAACAAAACTCCTCTGAGTCGAATGGATATTGTCTTTGTAAATTCAACATCGCATTAATCAATTGATATGGATCATTTTTAAGTTTATTTAAACTGTTGGTTATTTCCTGATAATTATTCATTGGTATTTGGCCCTAATTGAAAAATATCCAAAATAATTTTGTGGCATCCAGTAATTAATGTGTTAAAAATCTATACGCTTCTTTTTTTCAAATAAATAAAAGTCCTTAAATGTAATACTACGGAGGTGTGCAACGTGTCCGTCCGTGAGATTTCTAGAGAGTATTGTTGGAGTATGAATAATTTTTTAAATTATTTAATTTTTCTATTCAAGTAAATAACCCTAGCAATGATTCTACATACAATTTGATTGTCAACATGAAGATTTGCCCAATCTTCATTTAATGCAATTAATTCATAGACTGGTTCTGTTTTAGAAACAGATAATTGCTTATATTTTCGGATAACAACTTCATCTTCATTTCCAATTTGAGCTGCAACAAAATCTCCTGGATTTAATTTGGCGTTGGGATTTAAGATTAAAATATCATTTGCTCTAAACTCAGGTTCCATACTGTTATCTTTAATTTGTAGTGCAAATGCATTTTCATCAATTATGCTTGCAATTTCCGGACTTATAGGGACAAATGTTAATTTTTCGGGATGGAGTTCATTCTTTATTTTATCAATATAAAATTTTGGATCACATGCTTTTTTATAATCTAGTAGAGGAATTAATGCTCCTAATCCTGACCTATTAAATTGTCCTTCTCGATCATCTGATAAACCCATTAGAAAAGCAGGGGAGACTTCTAATGCTTTTGCAAGTTGGGTAATTTCCTCTGGGCCAGGAGTTCGTTCTCCACGCTCATAATTATTAATTCGGGAAATATTTAAACTATCAGTCAATTCGGCTAATGCTTTTCGGGTCAACCCTTTGGTTATACGTTCGTGTTTTATCCGTTGCCCAATTTTTTCTTTGACATTCATATCGTTACCGAGCCTTCCAGTTTCTGAGAAAATAGCCAATTAGCAGATATTGACTTAAGCGCAATACGTGCTAAATTGTACTCTTTATGAGTTGAATTGCTCATTTAGAGTATTTTAATGTAGTCCATCGTCTAAAAGATAACACAATCAGAACCTTATGACGATAAGAAGAAAGAACGAAGTGAGTAAATGGATTTGATTATGAATTATCAATTATACGTTGAGCCTCAGGTTGAGTGTTATATGGTTTAGTCCGTGCGATGTTATTACTATTCAGTCTGTGGGATATATTTAATTTTAGAATGCCAATCAGCGACAAGGCATTATTCCGTCCAAAATAAAGCCGCCATAAACCCGCCACAGAAAGCCACCATAAACCTGCATGAGGGATTCCTTGTAAATACTGGCTTATCTGAGTTTGAGCCATTAAAAGCCGACATAGGAAAATCTCAAAAAGCCGCCATACCTCATAAAGATAATATTATATTTATTTATTATTGCAATTCGAAAAATTTTGACTGCTTTATCCTGAGAAGAAATCCCATTTGCATGGAACGCTTTCTAGCTTCTAAATTTTGAGAATTCATTACTCAAAAAAAATCTTCAATACATTAAACACGGAAATTCAAAAGAGATGTTTTGAAATCCATGTGAAGCAGATACTGAACCAACAAAAACAATGTCATTTTCTTCAAGTAATGCCAATAGTCAAGCCAATGGCATGGAGTTTTTTTCTCAAAGTTCTCAGCCCTCTATCTTGTAAGCACTGATTAAACAATGATGCATTTTGGTGAATTCTGATGAATTGGTGGTGAATGAGTGGTGAAAAACCAATCTCTAATACAGTAGGGTAAAGGATTATCCTTCACCACTTGCTTCATCATGTGTTCACCGCCATTTTTGCTTTTAATTCGCAAAATTTATGAAAAATTATTTATTAATCATACAGATAAATTGCATATTTTTGTCGTGCGAAAGGTGTGTATCGTACTCTAAATTTATTTTTTTCTTGAGATAGACATTTTTAATACGTATGAGAAATTCTGATATAAATATTTCTAGAGCGCAATGCAATTGCGTGAATGTGATTGACAATTTATCAAAAAGAAGTGCATTTATTTGTTGATTGTTAATACTCGTTATGATTTAATAAATGCTCGTATTGAGCATATAATTGGGTTAAGTGAGTATACAGGAGTAACCATGAGAGAGCATCAATTTAAACAGCAAATATTATTTATCCGGGATGTTGAGGAAATTGTTGGTCGAAACAGACTTACACTACGGAGATGGTGGGTGACTGGAAAATTCCCTAAGCCTGTAAAGTTGAATGATAGCGTACTATCTTGGCACTATGATGTTATTGAGCAATGGATACATCAAAATCTTTATTTGAATAATTAATTTACTATTTCAACTTTCTTGGGTCTATGAACAAATGCACTCATACTCATCAAACTCATTCACCGAGACTACACCGCACTTTTATTCCTCTACTGTTTCCATTTGTGCTAGTGTTTTAACGCGACGTTGCTCACAATGGATACTATTAATCACTCCATCACTTCCAATAGGTTCGATGCAGAGTTCGGTTAATGAACGAATTAGATCTTGCATAATAGACTTTTTATCCAAAACAGATGTAGAGGCAAAACATCTCCAAAATTTCCATCCCGCACGTTCAAGGATTCTCTGCCGATTCATATCGTCTTCCCACTTTGACGCATCATGGTACCGATCCCCATCACATTCGATTGCTAATCGGGTGTCATTATGTCCTTCCACTACCATGTCTAATCGGTAATTTCCAACTTTCACTTGAGGGATAACTCGATAACCACGTTCAACGAGTAAATCATAGATTTCTATTTCGAAACCTGACTCACAAAGTTCACGAAGATTTTTTACTTTTATTTCATCCTGAGCAAAAGGCGAATTAAAATGCTCAATCAAACCACGCCGTAAACGATCCACGATACTTAAATCCTGGAGTTCAACACTTCGTACCAAATACATTCGATCACGAGCTCTAGAGGCAGCTACATTAAATCGTTGAGCATATGAGTCACGAGTATCGGCTTTAACGTTTTCCCGGGTAGCAACCATTGATAAAAACATAATATTTCGTTCTTTACCTTGGAACGTGAGAGCATCCCCACAAGTGATTTGGTGATTTGTTATTTTATCGGGTGAGATCCTTTGTTGAATTAGTTCCCAAATTTTTCGTGCTTGTTCATTACCTAACAACGAAACTACACCAATTGTCCTGTTTGCCATGTTTGGGTCATCACAGATTCTATCTATCTCATCTACAATAAATTTTGCTTCTGCAATATTTTCCTTATTATTACGAAATCCATCCTCAATAATAATATCTACTAATGGTGGATCTAGCCGTTCTGATTTTGTTGGTAATCGTAATGGTTTGAGTTCATGATTGTAAAATTCACGTTTTGAATATTCAATAATAGGAGTTACACAACGAAAATGTTCACGTAACATAACTTGTGAATCAGCGAAAACAACTTTACACAAATCATAAATTGATCGCTCAGGTGACATGGCTTGTCTATATATTTCAACTTGATTTGTTAAAAATTGAACCATTAAATTATTTATTTTTTCTTCTTCTAAACCAACACCATCGGGTGACACTTGTTTATCATCGCCAACAACAAGTAATTTATTTGCACGAAGAATAGCCGGAAGTGCGCTCAAATCTGATTGGGAGGCTTCGTCAATAATAACGAGATCAAAACATCCAAGTTCAGGAGGTAATGATTCAGAAATTCTATAATGAGGCATTATCCAGCAAGGTATTGCTTTATTGGTTAGTGCTGCTGCATTTTTAGCATCACGTCGATAACGAATTGCTCTTTTACCTGTGCCTTTTCCTATTTTTGAAATTGCCGATTGAAACGCCTGTAAAGCAGCTCTAATGTCTGGTGTTGCATTCTTGGATAATTTTAACCATGTACGTTTAGCCACAGTATCTTGATAGGTTTTTGCTAATTCCCGTTCAATCTCATGTCTTTGAGACGTTAATTTTTTAAACTCATCAAAGTGATTTATTGAATGAAAGTAATTTGCTAAACGGCGAAGGCGCCAAGCTTGGTGCCAATCATCAGGAAGTAAATGATCTATTGTACCCTCTAATGGATTTTCCTTGAGTTTTCGAGCCCATTGAGTAGCGCCAGATTGCGATATTAAATCAGTTATGGATTGTACGTCATCAAAAGCTGGTTTAAGATTTTGAATACGTCGTAATTCTTCAATCAAGCTTGTCCATTGGTTTTGTAGTGCAATATCGTTAAGCGATGGATCACCCAATGTTTCAGAAAGAAATGTTCTGATTGCATCTGAAATTGGACCATTAAAGTCCAATGTACTGTTGAGTATATTTTCTCTATCGGACCATGCTTTCGATGAGTGATAGTAATTTATATTTTTCTCAAAAAAATCCACTAACTCAAGCAAGCGATGATCATTTTCAAAAAGATCATCATATAAGTAGTTTTGTAATACTGAAGCTGATTGTTCTAAAATCTTTGATTCAAGCTCCTTACTCTTTTTAATTGCAAAATAAATATCCAGATCTTCTTTTATCAGTTTTAAAGAGTTAACTTGCTCTTCATTAACTAATGTGAAGATTGACATTCCTGTAACAACTGAATTCCATCTCAAAATCAGTTCATTAGTTCGGTTACAAAATAAAACATAACGGTATATATATAGCCATTCTTCTTTGGTCTTGGCTGGTTTATTTAAAATAAAAATCTCATCAATTTTTTTAATTAATGATCGTTTAGTTAATATCCCACTTATACCGAACGGTTGCTTATCTTGGCTTTTATTGGCAATTGCTTGAATAACGTCCTCGGTTAATTGAAGATCCTTGGGTATTGAGAGAGGTTTTTCTAAAAAAGAATTTTTTTCAATGTGTAATTCATTAACGTCAGCAGAAATTTTTTCGATAATATCTATTATTTGAGCTGTATCTGTACTTTTCAAAGAAAGGGCTAATGATTTAACCCAAGATTTATTTGCAGCTTCAATCTGCTTTCTTAGGTTTTGCAACTCATAAATGCACTGCAGAACGGATTCAATTACTGAAATATCTGATGATATGTCTACAAACTGAAGAGAGCTGTCAGATAAAACCTCTTCTTTCAGAGTCTTATTTTTTAATAATTTGCTATGTAAATTTAAAATGGTATTAAGTTTCGGAATTTGTTCAAGATTAGGTAATGATTTATTAAGATAAATAAGATCTGTTTGTAATTTACGCCGGGCTTCTCTCAAATGAACTATATCAGTATTATCGAACCTTGGTTTATTTTCATCTCCTATGATAATTAAATCGTCAAGCCAATTAAATTCTCCATCTGCTTCAGCTATTTCCTGTGCAGCTTGTTCAGGTCGAATCTCTTGACCATCCATGAAGAGAGACTGAATATTATTTATAGCCCAATTTGAAATTGATCGATCGACCCATGCCAGTTGAGCATGGAGCTTATCAATAAATAGTTCGTCATTTCTAATTTCACTTTCTAATTCAATACGATTAATAGTTTGTAGTTCTTGTGCAATTTTAGAAATTGCAAACTCAAACTGTTTCATTCCGTCTAGTTCATTAGTTAAAAGCGAAATAGCAAGAGGTTGGATTGAGGGAGGTAATTTTTCTTTTAATACAGATAGGGCTGGTTCTTTCATCGATGTAACAAGTACACGTTTACCATTCGCCATATAATGGGCAATAATATTTGCAATAGTATGTGTCTTTCCTGTACCCGGTGGACCTTGTACAACAACTCCATTTGAATGTTCTAATTTTTGAACAATTTTTACTTGCTCTTCGTTAAAAGGTAGAGGAAAAAATAATTCTTTAACTTCCGCAGTTTCTGAGGTTGAGGAATAACTGATACTTGATAAGCCTCGAAAGTTAGTAAGCTTTATCTCTCGATGCTCATTTAAAGGTTCTGTGATAATTTCTTTGATAATGCTTGTTATTTCGGGGTTCGTTTCATCTTTAAATTGTTTTTTGAAATTTTCTAAGTCTTGAATATAAAGATTCTTACTACGAGGTCTGGCAAATAAAATCCATGTATCAGTAACTTTTAATTCTTCACTAGCCTCTGGTAGTTTGCGATCATCTTCTTTGGTTTGGTTCGGCCAATAAACGCCTTTAGAATCCAAATGTGTAACTGCCAATTGTAACTGTGGTTCGTATGAAAGTCGTTCAAATGGTGATAAGTCTTGAGATTGCTGTGAAATCATATCATTGTATGCTTTCTGAAAGTCAGTTACCCCTAGATTATCTATAGACATATACACATCAATTTCAAAAACTGGCTCAACAGATCGCCTTGGACGAATTTCAATGGCCATATCTTTTTGATTTAATGAAATTTCAGCTGACTGAGTAATTAGAGGATATCTAATATTGAATTCTGTTCTTTTCCATATACCAAGTCCAATTCCCCACACTAATTCAATTTGTGTATCGGTAATTGCTCCTTCAAGTTGTTGTTTCAGTGTAAAAAGCTCAGAATATAATTTGATTGTAAGTCTACGTTTTTTTTCTTCGGTTGACCAAATAGCCCATTGATTATTAATGTAATTTTGAAAGAGAGTTTCTATAGTATCGCGATTTTCATATTCAGATAAAAGAATTATATTCTGTTGTTTTTGTGAGTTCTCAGTAACAGGATCGATAGAATCATAAATTTTATCTGACCCAACAGCTTTTTTTAACTGAGGTTCTGTTTCAGCTTTATTTGATATATCTAGCCATACGATTAATCGATCATCTTCCGGTATTGGTGGCGATGTTTCGGTTAATCTTTCAATTCGTAACCATACTTCATCTTGATCGTCTTCACTCGTGTCGAAATGCACTCCTGGTAAAGCAATTAATTCATGCTCAAAACGTTGAAATATTCCATGCTTACTGACATCTTTGACTGGGTTAAGTTTTAAACGAGCAGATTGCTGAGCAAATTCAATAAGAGATAAAAAGCGTTCCTGTTCTATAGTGCTAGGAGTAGTTACTTCTTGAATAGACTCATCGACATCCGCATTGGAGTAATTTTGCATTAATGACCTCAAATCTTTAGCTCGTTTGTTTTATCTTGGATGTTGATTACACAACATCAAACCCATAGAAATTCTTGTCTCACAATTCCATATTTGTATTTTTAGGAGTTAAGAGTGTTTTGATCTAAATTTGATCGAGTGCGCAATATTACATCAATGATGCATTTAATTCCATCTATACGAAATGCATAAGTTGCTCATTTGGATTTAAAATTATCCTTTGTGTGAAAAAAATTATTCATTAATTCCACAGTGGATGATTTTGCCAGTTATTTGGTATCCCCATTGAGCTTGCACTCCATTTATATTTCGCCAATATTGGAAGAATCAGCTCCTCATAGGATTTTGCCCACTGTTGAGTTTTATCAGAATGATTCAATAAGTATTTAAGAATAAGCAGAATAAAAAAGGAACGATCACTTCTTGGGGTTATGGGTGGAAGCCATGCTTGATCAAGTCCATCTAGTTTTGGCCTAATTGCAAGTTCTTTATTCCAAAGTCTACTGTGGTGTGCGCATATATTTCGGACGTAAGTTAAAAAATGCAGGAAATTAGCTAATGTTTTGGGATGCAAATTATAATGGGTTTCAGCAATTACTCGTTTATCTTCATTTTTCAAACCTTTATATAAAAATGAAAGTGATCCGAAAGACGTAACTTCGGTTGCCATCCAAACGGGCAGCGTAGGGAAGCCTTCATATTTATGCATAAAATGTTCTATAAATGGCTCTTTGGAGCGAATGATTTCGCTTTGTATCTGTAAAAGCCAAGTTTTATGTTCAAACTTGTTATGAAAATTTTCGCTCTTCTCAAGAGCAAATGCACCATAATGATGGGCTAGATGGTAGGTGATATGTGTTCTTATCGATATTTCGATACGTTCTAAGGCATCCATAATAAGAAGTCTTAACTTTCTATCAAACTCGTATAGCTCAATAATATTTTCAAAGAAAATATTATCTTGAAATTGATTAAGGAGTTTTCCTTGTTTATCTCTTTTCTTGAAAGGTATCCAATACGCACTCAATCGGTAGTAACTAATATTGGATAAAATTATTAAGGCTTCTTCTTCATTATTGACGATCAGTCCACGATCTTTTAATTGTATCAGTTGTTCCTGAAAACTAAGGGCGGGCTTGAGGTATTTTATTTTTGTTTTAGTGTTCATAGCGCACATATAAAAAAACCGCCAAGGTTACGCAAGGGCCGAAGCTCTCTAGGCGTGGCGGTTATGTTATCTAAATTATACATTCTTGATCACGGTTTTGTAAAGCGACTGTGGCTTCAGAATTATATCCAATGCATTCTTGAATGCATATTGCCCATTTCTCAAGAGCTTCTTTTCTCTGAGGTAACATCTCATTCTTATTATAAGTAGCCATAATGCGAGGCATTTTATGACCGAGACATTTTTCTATAACAACGGGGTCAATATTCAAACATTCTCCTAATTGAGTGGCAAAGGTCCTTCTTAAATCATGTGCTGTCCACTCCGGGATGCCAACACGGTCCTGGATACGTTTAATTGCTCGTGGTAAGGCACTTTCATCCAGTGGTTTTTCAGGATCCAGACCCATCAAAACAAAAGGGGAGTCACTGATGGATTGCAGTTCTTTAAGAATAGATTTTGTTAATTGATGTAAGTGAATCTTAACCGTGACAGCACCTTTATTATGTTCAGGAGGAACAGTCCAAATAGAATTGCTAAAATCAAAGTGATGCCACTGGGCGAGGCGGATTTCTGCAGTTCTAACGCCAGTCAATATAATGATTTTGATGGCGCTTTTCGTTTGGATAGACATCTTACAGGCTTCACTATCTAAGAAATGCCAAATTTTTTGTATTTCATCGATGCTTAAGTAACGTTCACGAGGTTTTTCTACACCACCAATATCACGTGCACGGATATTGTTTGCCGGATTTTGTTGCATTGCTCCACGGCTAACTGCGTAATTAAACGCCTGCTTTAATGTACTTAAAATACGATTGGCATGCACAGGTGCTCCACGCTGTACAATAGTGTCAAGTGCCATTGTAATATCCATGGTTTGAATTTGATTTACTTCCATTGTTCCAAGCAGGGGGATGATGTTTGCATCAATATGCTGCTTAATTTTCAAGGGTTGCTTGTGATTTTTTTCGACGTAGTTTGTGTACCAAGAGGTGAAGAGTTTCTCTATGGTATATCGTTCACGCTTTCGTTCCTGCTCGATGTTTAATTTTGGGTTAATACCAGAACGACGAATTTCTCTTAATTCGTTAAAACATTTTCGCGCTTCAGCCAACGTCATTGCTGGGTAGTGACCAAAAATAATGTAATCTTTCTTATTATTGATTTTATAGCGGTAAATCCAGCTTTTAGTTCCGGAAGGATAAATGAGAATACCAAAGCCACCACCTTCAAATTTTTCCTGTCGTTTATCTTGTGGTTTTAATCGTTTAATAAAGGTATCAGTAAATTGATTCATAACAATCCTATGTTATTCAGTGGGCACTTTGGTGGGTACTTTTTAATGTGCTTAGATGAATTTTTTTGTTATTCTTTGATATCTAGAATAATGTTTAAATTCAGTAATTACAAGGACTGTTGGTTGTGGTTGAACTTTTTTGATAGCTTATGAAATTGATGAAAAACTGACTCTTAATCTCTTGGTCATAGGTTCGAACCCTATACGGCCTATCAATGAAATCAACCTAAAATGGATTGACTGATCTTGGCTCACTATCTACAGGATGTTTAAGACGTATATTTCTTTTATTCATAAATAACTCCTGGCGTACTTTTTTTTGTCGTTGAATCATAAACTCAAGGTTCTTTTGTTTTGTCTCATCAATGAAATCCGCCTTGCTAAGCTGTTTGATATTCATTCTCTCAGGCGAATCTTCATCTCTTCTGCTTTTATCTAATGTTTGGCGTACCTTGGAAGCGGGGAGCCGTTGGCCATTATGACATGAATATTTTTTTTTATCTGTTGAAGGGCTAAAAAGGGTTCCTGCATAATAATCGATGAATGCATTAAATAAGATTAAATTTTGATGAAATTTCTCTGCTATGGATTTCTGATTTCCCTTATTGTTGCAAAAATAAAGTTTAATGCTTCTTATTCGATGATGCAGATAGAGGAAATCGGAGTTAAAACGCTCAGCTATTTTATCAATACTAAGAAGTGTAGTCTGAGCGGTAGTAGGAAAAGTGCTTGCCAGATGAAACTGCTCTAACAAATAATCAATACCATGCGCCAGCACATAGATTGTAAGGGATTCTTTCATCATAGATTGATAATTAATTTTTTTACCATGTTGTATGATGAGCAGATTTTGAGTGTTGAGCACTTTTTGCCAATAAATTGCACTAGCTATTAAATCATTTTCTTCACAGAATGGAATATATAGGATAATCATGCTCTTGGCTCATCGTGATTTTTAATCTAATTAACTGAATTAAGGAATGGTGAGTGTAGAAATTTTATAATGAATTGTTCGCAACGATGCAATTGTTCCAGTGAAACAAATTCATTGGCACGATGAGCTTGTTCAATGCTCCCTGGGCCACAAACAATCGTCGGTATTTTCGCATGTTGGAATAAACCTGCTTCGGTTGCATAAGCCACTTTAAGTAGCTGGTCATTGTCACAAATTAATTGAGCGGCGCGAACAATTGGTTCTGATGGGGGAGTATCTAACCCAGGAGCATTCGCAAGCCTTTCTAAAATAATGTTGGTGTTCAATTGTTCCTTACGGAGTGTGGGAAGCAGTTGAGTTTCTATATAATCAACAATTTGTTGATGAAGTTCATCGGGATTATCTGCTACCAAGTTTCTAATTTCAAAAATAAACTCACACAAGCTAGGTATCGTATTATATGCATTCCCACCCTGAATGAGATTTGTAGATATCGTTGTATACGGTACATCATAGGCTATATCACGATGTCCTTGAGATTTAAGGTGATGCGCGATATTGCGAAGATACGTAATTAATGATGCAGCATGTTCTATGGCATTACAACCCTGAGGCGTCAGCGATGAATGAGCTGCTACACCATGAATTTGGCAACGATAGCATTGTATTCCTTTATGCCCGATTACCGGTTGCATCGAAGTGGGTTCTCCCACAATACAGGCTTGCGGTTTATAATTGAGCTGTGTCATTTTATCAATAAGACTTGGTGCACCAAGGCAACCAATTTCTTCATCATATGAAAAAGCAAAGTGTATTGGGAATTCAAGATTTAATGCTTTAAATTTCGGGATGAGATTCATGACTACGGCAATAAAACCTTTCATATCACAAGCCCCGCGGCCGTAGACTTTTTCGTCTTTTACCGTTGCCTGAAAGGGGTCGCTATCCCACGTTTGCCCATCAACAGGTACCGTATCTGTATGTCCAGATAAAATAAGTCCTCCATCGAGTCGACCATAGCGATTTGGGATGGATGCAAGTAAATTTGCTTTTAGTCCTTTGTCATCATGAATTAAAATGGGATTAATCTGATGATCATTCAATGCATTGGCTAGAGTTTCAATTAATGATAAATTGGAGTTGCGTGAGGTGGTATCAAACGCGGTCAGTTTTTTTAACCAATCCAAAGTATTCATAAGATTCCTTTTAAAATTAAATGGTATGCAGTACAAAACTCAAACTCTTTTCAAGCGATTATAATCTTTCTTGCCGCACAAAACACCCTAACAACATTAGGAAACATCTTTTTTCATAATCCTCATGATTCATGAAATTTTGTGGGGATTGTCTACAATTGAGGATAGGGATTTTTAATCAATCAATTAATTCGTTCTGTTATTGATGACATAAGGAAATGAACAATGAACAAGATGAACGTCGTACAGGTCAATAAATCCGGTGAATGGGAAGCGGTTGAACGAGACATAATGATGCCTGCAACAAATCAAGTTCGTATCAAGGTTGAAGCATGCGGAGTGTGTCATTCCGATGTATTTGTGAAGGAAAATTTATGGCCTAATCTTCAATTCCCAAGAATTCCTGGTCATGAAATCGCAGGTGTAATTGATGAGATTGGACCTCATGTTACCCAATGGCGATCGGGTCAACGTGTTGGCGTAGGTTGGGCGGGGGCGCGTTGTGGTCAATGCCTTCCCTGTCGTCACGGGGATTTTATCTTATGTGAAAATCATCAAATTACAGGATTACATTATGACGGTGGTTATGCACAATATATGATCGCGCCGGTTGAAGCGCTTGCTGCAATCCCTGATGAGCTCTCATTTGCTGATGCTGCGCCATTAATGTGTGCAGGTATTACTACTTTTAATGCATTAAGACATAGTGTTGCTCGTGCAGGTGATTTAGTGGCAATACAGGGTATAGGCGGATTAGGTCATTTAGCAATTCAATTTGCTAATAAAATGGGATTTAAAACGGTTGCTCTGTCTAAGGGAGCAGACAAAGAGTCCCTCGCTAAAAAGTTAGGCGCTCACATTTATATAGATTCTGACAACCAAGATGTTACTCGTGAATTAAAAAAATTGGGTGGTGCCCAGGTAATTTTAGCAACAGCACCAAGTGGTAAATCAATATCGCCCTTAATTGACGCGCTTAGTAATAAAGGTGAGCTGGTTATTGTAGGCGCTTCTCATGATCCAATTGAGGTCATATCGACTCAACTTATTTCTGCGAATCGCTCGATTAAAGGTTGGCCTTCTGGAAGCGCAATCGATATAGAAGAGACATTGCAGTTTTGTGCGCTGACGGGAATTCGTCCTATGATTCAACAATATTCACTGAAACAAGCGGAAACAGCTTTTGCCGATATGATGGCAAATAAAGTACGATTTCGTGCAGTGATTAAGATGTAGTGAAAAAATAAATTAAGTAGGGTTTTTGTTCTATACTTAACCATAATCGCGCATCTTTTCAGGGAGTGAAATTATTATGAAAAAATTATTATTAGCATTTTTTTCGTTGATGATACTCAATGTAAGTTCTTACGCTGACAAAATTTTGATTACAGGACAACCCATTATATTGGAAAAACAAGGAGATGTTTATTATGTCCCGGCTGATTATAAAACAACAACATCTTATTACTATGTAACTGTAGAGGGGGCGAAGCGAGTCTGTTATATAGACAAACAACCTTCCTTAACTTCTTTAGATACTTCAACACTTGAGGTGAATTACAATGGCTCCACCTTGACTTGGGTTTGTTATCCATTTGACACGAATTATTTTGAAACTCGATGAAATAATTCGGTGAAGTGAGTGCGGAGGAACGTACTGGTCAGGGCTTTCACGTCATCCTGAGGAGCTTACGACGAAGGAGCTCCTCAATAGGGCATACTATTATCTCTATCTCATTTAGGACGACGTATCCCAGGCGAGCTTATCAGAAGTGAGAACAAGAGCATTGGAGACCTGGGTTCCGCTTCATTGGATTGGAAAAAATCATTTTTCTTTTGAGGATAAATCAAGTGCATTAACTACCTCTTGTAGTGCTTTTAAATGAATGGGCTTGGTCAACACTTTAGTCATCCCTATACCCAAATTTTTTGATACTACCTCATCTGAGGTACTTGTTGTTAAGCCAATAATCGGTATGGGATTTTTCTGTGTTTGTTTTTCCAGATCGCGAATGCACTGAACCAGATTTTTATCTGAATTACTTGATATCCCTACATCAGTAATAATTAAGTCAAAATTATTTGCTTCTAACAACTCTAGAGCATGCTCGCCATCAATCGCTGAGTAAAATTGATACCCAGCCTGTTCTACAACATTTTCAATCATATGAAGGGAAATAATATTATCTTCTACGAGAAGAATCAGTGGAGAATCCGCTGCAGTTGCTCCTTGTCGCGCAGGCGTTTGAGTTTGATTATATGAAGGATTGAACTCATCGTACCCCACTTTCATGGTCAGGGTAAAATAGAAAGTAGAGCCTTTTCCAACTTCGGTTTCTAAATGTATTTCGCCACCCAATAGACTTAAGTACTTTTGTGCCACATGAAGTCCAACGCCATAACCGCTGTGCTGGCTTTTATAAGAAGGGATGGCACGAAAGAACCGATCAAAGATTTTGCTCTTTAGTTCTTGCGGTATACCGATTCCTGTATCGATCACACTAAATCGAAGTTGCGTATAGCTGTTTTCATGGGAAAGGGTTTCTACCTTAATTGTGACCGTACCGGTGTCTGTGAACCTAATTGCATTTCCAACAAGATTTAACAAAACTCGATGTAATTTTGTTCCATCCGTAATTACTGCATTGGGTACTGTATCATCAATCTCAATGTTGAGTTGAATCTTTTTCATTTCCAGGGTTGGTTGAACGAGATGTGCGATATCCTTGATGTGCTTGCGTAATTCGAATAATTCTTCTTGGACATCCTGTTCTCGGAGATTATCTGCTTTAACGATTTCCATAACACCATTAAGTAAATCCAATAATTTCTCACCGCTTTCATGAATCCAACGTGCATATTGTTTTCTTTCAGGATCTTCTGCTTTCTCCTCTAAAAGTCTTGACATCCCGACAATACCACTTAATGGAGTATGAATATCATGGCTCATATTTTCAATAAACTCGGTTTTAGCCTGATTGGCTACTTCAGCGTTTTCTTTTGCACGACGTAAAGCAACTTCCATTTTTTTGCGTTCTGTGATGTCCAGGGAAATACCTAAAACGCCAATAATTTCATTTTTTTGATTGCGTAAAGGAACTTTTTGCGAATAGTAAATGCCCATTCCATTTGCCATGACTGCATATTCTTCCGCAGTATGAGGTATGCCTGTTTCCATGACTAATGTATTGAGTCTATTTAATTCTTCAGCCTGATCTTTCCATGGCATATCATAATTAGTTTTCCCGACAATATCTTTTCTTGACTGCAGCCTTGCGCTGGCCGCTTGCGCATCGTTACAACCTAAAAATACATTATTCTTATCTAACCAATAAACGTGTCCTGGCATTAAAGCAATAATATTTTCATAATAATCATGAACTGCCTGTAATTCATTTTTAAATATTAATCTTTCTTCTTCTAAAGAAAGATTTAATTGAGTAATTTCCTCATTCTTTTGATTAATAATCTTTTGTAATTCGTGTATCTTTTCAGAATCCATTTTTCACCATTTTCAAATGAACTTAACAATGAAAATCAGGGTCATTATTAAGTAAAATTGTTTTTACCTAAACTGCTTGGACAGATGTTAATAGACTAATTTACAACACGCTGAAAAAAAGTCCTCAAAATATTCTGTTCTTAATAAAATGTTAATGAGACTATTATAAACTATTTGCCGAAGAAATGGTTATTTTTTTTTCAAAATGAATTATACTATGGCTATATTTTTAGTCGAATAATTCAAGATTATTAGAGTTTAGAAAACCAGATTAATTATAGTACGCGGTAGTATCGAATATAAAATTTATTTAAGTCGGTTCATGAAATGGTTAGCGTACTGATGTGATAGAAATAAGCGCTAAGGAATATTTAGATGCCAAAAGTTAGAGGTCCAAAAGACGGTAAGATTGTTACTGCTAGTTTTGATTCAATCGATAAAAAAAATAATTGTAAAAGTTTTTTCCCCACATTAAAGACTACAAAAAACTTAGTTCTTTTAAGTATTAAAGGAAATGAGTTTTGTACAGGCGAGTATTTGGCGGCTATTGTGAATGAATCAGTAGCGATGCATCAAACGCCTAATGGTCACTCGGGTACACAAGGTAAGACAACGTTCTTAATTGCTGATGAAATATACTGGCATAATCTCAAGAAAACATCTGATGATGGGGGGGATGTGCTGAAACTGCAAGCCCGAGAGTTGGGTGAGTCGTATTTTGAAAGAAATTTAGGTGCTTTTTTAGCTCCTTTGAATATTACTCCAGAAGATTTTAAACGCGAATATTCTAGTAAATCGACGGATGAACAAATTGCGATTATCAATGACCTGGCGTTAAAACAAGGAAAAAATTTTGAGATTATGCGTTGGCATACCTGGGAGTCTCAAAATGACTTTAAGAAATCATTAACTGAAATCCTGCCTCTTTATAGCTCCATAGATGGTCTTAAGTTACCTATTGAGCAAGCTGCGAGTGACTTTGCTAAGCGTCATCTCGAAGAAGGAGAAAGTGATGAACTTGAACTGTGGCGTGCTCGCTCTCGAAGCTATCTTACTGAAGAAAGCCCTTCTATTATGTTGTTAGCGGCCTCCCTCGGTTATAATTTCATTACTTACCCAGGTAACATTCTACCTCCATTTAAAGCAACAAAAGAATTCTTTGTTGTTGAAAATCATGTGCCACATATTGAAAAGGGCCGGAATATTCAAGAAGAGTGTTTCCATGATAAACACAGCATTCACGTTGCGAAACCTTCTTTACTTGTCAATTGGCTGGAAGTGAATTTTAAAAGAAGCCATGATTTAACTGTTACAAGTGAAAAAGCTGAAAAAAATGAAAAAACTCAAAAACCTAAAAAAGATAAAAAAACAAAAAATGACGAAAAAATAATCAATCTCGGAAAGGTTGAGAAAGCTGAAGCAATTGACGAAGTTGATGAGGTTGAGGATGTTGAGGATGTTGCGCCACCACAAGAATCTCAGAACGTTGAAAAATTTCAGCCGGTTGTAATACCGGTTAAGACCGAGAAGTTAAGCAACCTGGTTACTTTTTTCTCTCCTAAGAAACACAGCTCTAATCCTCAATCCTCGGTAAATCATTCGACATTATCGAGCTCCAGAGATGAAGGGGTTATAGTGATGGAGCTTTCTAATGGAAAAGAAAAAAACCTGGAACGTCTATTGCCAAAAGGAACTAGAGATGACATCTCTTCTGCACTAACTGCAGGAGTTGGCCTTGCTCTTTATAAAGAATCTCTGTCAAGAAGTAAAAAATTAGATCTGGAATATAAATCATCCCCGCTGAGTCAAATATTTCAGGGTATTACTCAAGGCGTGTTGTCATCAGATCTTTCTATGGCGGAGAAAATTGGTTTTTTGACCGAGCTTATGGACAAGTATATGGAGCGGGAGAGTCGTCTTTCTTCAGGCGCTACAACGGCTACCCCATCGTTAACGATGTAAAAAATTCTAAGCCCATATCAATCCGAGATATGGGCTTTTCTATATTGTTAAAATGATTTTACAGTTTGATAAGGAAATTAAATTATTTAAGCTGATCGGGGTTAAAAACCTTTCCATTCACGATAATGTTTTGGTTTTCTAATTTAAAGGTGAAGGCATAATCAGTACCTTCAATCTTTAAAAAACCTTTACTCACTAAATCCTGCAATATTTTATCTGCTTTTTTATCCGCATCGTTATCAGGATTTGTTAAAATTTGTGTCGGACTCGTTGTAGATACTGGTGAGGTCACCGGATTAGCTTGAGTATCATTGGGGGACGATTCGTTTTTAAGCGAAGCGATCAGCAGTGTTTTTACCGTCGCCATTGGGGCTTTAAAGGAGCCTTCACCTTGTAGTTTTTGCATGATCTGCGATAAATCATTGCTCTCATTTTTTGGCAGAGTTATTTTAAAATTTCCTGCAATTTTCCCATCCGGTAAATTCAAAGTCATTTGAGAAAGCTCTATGACTGCTCCTTTAGCAAGCAGCTGAGGTAATTCATTCAGGAATGCAAGCGAGATCATATTGGGATCACTATTATTTTGCATCATGCTGAATTCTTGCTGATTGATTTTTGCGGCAGCAATGGGATCCAGATTTCTAATACTTAAATGCATCATTCCTGGTCCATAGTTTTGATTATTAGCAAATAATTTCTGTAATGACAGTCTAAAATCAATGTTTAATGCTTCATGACTCACATCAGAGCGCGCTAGAAAGTTAAATCCGGTGAGTTCAAATAACGGGGTGCCAGCTAGATTGATTGATATAGTAGGAATATCAAAGCGCGAATGGCCTAACCACAACCATTCTTGGTAACGTTTTAAATTAAAATCATAGGTAATTCCACCGACTTTAAAGATCACATTACTCTCTGAGTTCGCAGGGTTATTGGCGGATCCACTTAATCCTAATAATTCTAAATTACCCTCAATACGATCAAGATTAGAAGAAACACTAAGTAAGGAAGTTAATCCCTCCCAAGAGAGTTGAAAATCGCCTTCATTTTGCCCAATTTTGCCTTCTATGGCTAAAGAGGGGAGTGTGTACCTAAATATGGTTCTATTGAGGTAATTAATAAATGCTTCATAATGCGTTTCAGGTTGAGTCGTAATTATCCCCATTCCAAAACGTATTCCATAGTTTGTAACTATAAAAGGTCCATGCTTGATGAGAATGGGTATATCGGTATCAAAATCAACGGGTGGTTCTGTTTTGGCGACACCATTTTTATCCGTTGTAGTTTGCGCAGGAATATGCATCTTGATTGATATAATCGCATGAGAAGAAAACCATCCGCTGTGGTATTCGTGAAGACGGACATTAAATGCGGAAGATTTAGGTATCGAATTTATATTTTTATTTAAAGTACTTTTAATTGTGAGGCCAATGGCATAATAAGCCACTAGAGTAAGTACTACCAGTAACACAAAGAAACCAGTCCATTTTTTCATAAGTATTCAATTTAAATTCCTTTTAATATTATGTAGCCTAAAAAATTTGTTTTGTAAAATAAATGAATATTTTCCATTTAAGAAACAGGCATTAAGAATTTGGATATGACTCTGTAAAAATTCTATCAGCACTAAAGACCAGGTTATTCTGGTCTGTATGTTTAATGATTAAAAGTAAACGAATTACAAATTGATTCTGAAATTTCATTTGGAATTGATTGTATAAAAGGAGTTGATTGCATAAAGAATGAATGGCGCATTATCTGTCTCATATAGTGCTGATAGCCTGCCGAGTCTATAATATTTTTTTGAAAATCTTTTAGATGAGGTAACTTAAATTGACAGCCTTCTTCTAGCATATCGTTGAATCGGGGATCCTCTATACTGGAATACAATCCTCCTAATTCTTCCCATAATTTTTGGATAAGTTCTTTTTTTATTGCTTGCCAGATAGGTTTTAAATCGTTCTCAAGGTGCGAAAAGAGGTGCATTAACTTCTTATATTCTTCAGCAGTCTGAGGTTTAGTTAAAGGCTCCAAATGGCTCATGACTACCTGCTCAATAATTTTATCCCTTCGCGCCGAGACAGCAAAAGTTAATGCTTTTTCTAGTGGAAAAAATTCATTACATTTGGGTTCGTAAACCAGTACTTCACCAGTCTCAAACTCATAGAACCAGCCATGAATAGTGAGTTCTTTACGCCTCAGTTTTTCAGCTATGAGTGGATATGATTTTAAATGATCCATCTGAGCCAAAACATTGAGCATAGTGGCGTGTCGTACTTTTAAAGCGAAATTATCGTTATAAGATTCTTTCGAGTCATTGATTTTTTCTAAGACAGAATGTGAATGAGTAAGCCATGAGGCCACTGCAGGATGATTTGCGTCTGGATTAGGAGCTAAAAGACCTTTCATGGCGCCACAATGTGAGTGGCCACAAATAATAATGTCTTTAATGCTATGAAGCTCACTTAAGGCAAACATCAGTGCTGCTGCTTCACTTGAAGGAACATGAGGGGGGGGAATAATATTCCCTACATTACGGATGAAAAATAAATCACCAGGTTTTGATTGTGTCAAAAGATTTGGCAACAGGCGTGAATCAGAACAAGTAATAAATAGAATTTCCGGGTCTTGTCCTGAACTCAATCGCTGAAAAATATCCTTCATTTGTTTAAACGACTCGTCTTGAAATTGACGAACTCCAAGCATCAGTTTAATTAACATTGGACGCTCCTTGTAATATGGATAATAAATTTCTATACCTACATAAGTACGAATAGTCTGCCTTTTTTAAAATAAGATATTATTTCATAATCGTCAATTTTATATCAAAATTGTAAAGAAAGCTCGGGAGCATTTTTGGATATTTTGTAAATAAATACTATGATCTTAATAATTGATAAATAATTTAGGACAATATGGACTTCCCGGGCATTAAGAGCGATCAAATAGAAAATAAGCTTATAGCCGCGTCCTATAATAAATTTTATGTGTTAATTATTGCAGATTTTTTTGCCACCCTTTTTTTTGCCGCAATTATTTGGCAGCAAGTGAATAACAAACTTCTAATCGTGACATGGGTCTTGGTGATGTTCCTCTTTAATCATGTATTGAGAAGTTTATTTTTATATCAATATTATCGTCGAAAAAGGCAGGATGGTTTATTTCATCCAGCCTTTTGGAAAAAGTACTTTGTAGTGAATAATTTTCAGTCGGGAGTGTTATGGTCTTTAGGAGGAGCTTTATTTATCTATGTCGATGATCCGCTGCATCGCATGGCAATTTTTGTTTATCTCATTGGTCTTCTTGGAGCACCAGCGGCAAAGCTCCTAACCATGCATAACGCATACATTGCTTTTATGATACCACTTTGGGTGCTCTTGATTTTTTTATCGGTATCCATTGCACCCTCACTATCATTGATTTTACTTTTAGCGATCTTGCTTTTTGTGCTTACACTCATTTATGCAACAGCACAATTAAGTCAATTTTTATTAAAATCACTTTATCTGGAAATATACAGTTCAAATCTTTTGTCCGATTTAAGACGTAGTGAAGAAAGCTTTCGCAATACTATTGAAAATGCACCAATCGGTATGGCCATTGTTTCACCCGAAGGAAAATGTATTCATGCAAATCGTACGCTGCAAGAAACCTTGGGTTACAGTGATGAAGAATTACTGAACAAAAGCATGGTGGAAATCACCTATCCTGATGATAGATTGATGACTCGAGATGCCATGAATAAACTTCTTCAGGGTGAATTGCGTATTTCACATATGGAAAAACGTTATATTCGAAAGGACGGAAGTATTATCTGGGGGATGGTTAGCTCGAGTCTAATCCGTGATGAACAGGGAGAGCCAATTAATTTTATTATGCAAATGAAGGATGTAAGTGATCGCATACAAAATGAAGAAAAAATGCGACAGTTAAATGAAAAAACGATGGAAATGTTAAATGAATTGAAGCTGCTGGAGCATGATGAAAGTTTATTAAATAAATTGAATCGCTCACTACAAATTTGCATTACCACAGAAGAAGCTTACCCCCGAATCCATTTAATTGCTCAAGATTTATTTCCAGACTTAAGTGGGGGGTTATCAATTTATAATAAAACGATCAAGCAAATGGAAACAGTAGTTCAGTGGGGAAAAGAACAATTATTACCTGATATATTCCTGCCTATGGATTGCTTTTCAATTCGCGAGGCAGCCACTAATGTAGTGGATGATCCCAATAAATCAGTACCTTGTGCCCATTATAATACGCCTCCTCAAGGTGGATATATGGCGTTACCGCTTATGGTACAAAATGAGTTGATAGGTGTTATCCATCTCCTCGCACCAAAAGATAGAAAGTTAACACGACATCAACAAGACATGGCCAATTCCTTTGGAAATATTGTGAAGCTTGCCATTGCTAATATTAACCTGCGCGTATCATTGAGCGAGTTGTCCTTACATGACCCATTAACCAATTTATACAATCGACGTTATTTAAATGACATTTTGTCACGGGAATTAATTCGAATTGCTCGGGAAAAAAAGACATTATGCGTTGCGATGTTGGATATCGATAATTTCAAGAAATTTAATGATACTTACAGTCATTTAGCGGGGGATGAGATACTCAAAGCCATCGGAAAGTTATTAAAAGACAGTTTCCGTGAAAGTGACATTTCTGTACGTTTCGGTGGAGAAGAGTTTGTTATCGTCTTGTTGAACACTACCTTAAACAATGCAGTGAGTAAAATGGAAGAGCTTCGTGAAAAGATAAAAAATATATCAATTTACTTTAAAGGCAATCCCTTGAATCACATTACTATTTCAATTGGTGTTGCAGAAGCACTAAAACATGGGGCTTCTATTGATGAAATAATAAAGGCTGCTGATCTTGCACTTTATGCTGCAAAACTGGCAGGCAAAGATAGAGTAATAGCTTACAGTCATAATACCTAATTTTGTGTTTTCCAGTTTTGAGCATAAGGTTTTAAAAATTAGCGAATCCTACGCATACTCATAGTATTAGGTACTAATTCCTGAAGCTCCTCCCAATAAGTTTGAATTAGAAGCTCTTTTATTTCCGGACTTGGCCCTCTGGTAATTGCTCCATTGGTTAATTTTTCTCCGATAAAGTGAATTAAGTTGTTTATCGCTTCTTGAATTTTATCTTTATCATTCATTAAAAGACATTCTAATTGAATAGTTAATTCTTCTATTGCCTGGTAAAAACGATTTTTTGCCCCTGATAATTGGACCGTTGCTGGTATAGGACTTTGGGGTTCACTATAGTGCTGATATGAACCAATCAACGGTTGGTGCTGAGAGGATAATTCCTTTAATTTTTCAATCGCTCTATGATGATTAGGATCTATTTTAATTACGTGTTGATAGAGATCGAAAGCTAATATAATCGCATTTTGTTTTTGAATTCCATCAGCCTTATATCTACAAAAGAAATCTGCTATAAGAGACACTAAGTTCGCTAAAAATTTCGGTTGGTTCGAGTGAGTTACTATTTTTTTAAATGCCAATTGCAGGGCGCGGCTATGAGGCATTTCATCCCCTACTTGTTGAGAGGGGGATGAAGGAGGAGAAAAAAATCCCTGTTGTACGACGAAACCATAAGGTTGAGTCAGAATGAGCGGTATTGTTGAATCATTTTCCATCATTAATGGATTGGAAGATCCCAAGTCACTTGATAGAGGAGGAGGGGTATCCTCATCCTGATGAGGCTCGGAGTCAACAAGCATATCATTTCCGAGGTCTGTAAAAGAATCCTCAGTGTTAAATCCGTCTTTGCTTAAATCACCCAGTGATTGATCCATGCTTGTCTCTTCATTCTCAGAGGCATTCAATTTATCATCATATTCGTTTTCTTCTTCCTCTTGAGGGATTAATTGAATTAAAGCACGCAAGTCATCCAAAATGGGATTTTCTTTTTCTTCCTCTTCGAGTTTGGTATAAAGGGTTTGACACTCGTGGGTCAGGGCATCGACATTTTGGCCATTAGCAAGAGCTATTGTTGCAACGTAACTAAGCAGCTCGAGTCTCTCCAAGGCTGATTCAATGGTCAACGCCAAGAGTTTATGCCTATCAATATATTCGGACATCATTCGCAGGCTATCTCTATTTCCGGTTTCTTTATATTGCTGTTCAAGTAAATTTAAATAGCCTAAACTACTTGAGAGGTTAGGATTTCCTTCTATTTTTATCTGAAAATCAATCGCTCTATTCATCCACTGAACCGCTTTTGATAGTACACCTTGGGAGTCAATAAGCGTCTTTTGGTTTTGTTCATCGAGTTGATCGACTAACGCATCACTTACTTCCTCGCAAACTGTTGCAAGCAATTCATTAACGCGCGTTACTACGTGATCTTTATTACTATTGGACTGAGATAATCCTGTAAGATGTTCTTTATAAACCAATTCCATTTCATGCAACATACTTGGAATATCATCCCAATAATGAGCGACAGCATCGAAGTTCAACTTGTCTACTTCACGACGTATGAGCATAAGTTTGGTATGCACTATTTCGGAAAGTACATAAACTAGAGCATCATAAAAATCGTTATGTCGAGAACCATTAGAAGCAGCATGAAGTTGCAAAGTTTTTAATGCTTCTGAATAGTGCTTGTATGCCTCTTCATATTTTTGTTCGTTGTAAGCTGCATCGCCTTGTTCTTGTCTGAATGTATTAAAATAAAATCCCATGATGATTGCCTGAAAAAAAAGACTATTGTAGCTAAGATATTTTTTTATTCAATAAGTAAATATATATTGCAACTATCAATATAGGGGTAGCAATACATTACATATTTTGAAATCATGAAAAGATAAAATAATTATTTGGGCATAGAAATCATCATGTTATTTACTGAGATATTGAATAAGAAAAGCGCACCTCCTGAGGTACATGGACGAATTTACTTTCGTTCAGATAGCAGACCACCCGAACTCATTTTTAAAGAAGGCTTCGTTCCAAGAATCAAAGCTTATGGTAACGATTGGTGGAAAGAGGCAATTAAGTCTCGAGGATACATTAATGATCGAGGAATTGATGATAAAGCTGTTGATGCTGATCCTGCGGTATGCATTTGCATGAGTACTAAAATTGAAAGCGCAGCTATTTTTCCGCTCAATAATGAAGAGACCTATATCTATGCTATTGCGCTTCCAGATTTTACCCAAATAGAATATGTCGGATTGGGTAATGGAGAAGTGCTTTTGTCACGAACGGAAGATACTCCAACTGACAATAAAGAAATTGTGGTTGATTTGAACGAACTGCAAACGGTGCAAACAAGAAATATTAATGATTTTTTTAAGTCCTCAATGACGCTAAGTGCGGGTTGGCCACTTCATGCATATGAAGCAATAGCTTTTCAAGTGTTGCCCAGCTCCATTATCTGCGCCATTAAATGCACCAGAAAAATCGCAGAAGAGGAATTGAGTAGTGCCTCTATAGATAAAAAAATCACCCTTCATGGTGATATTATGCAGAATTTAAATTTTTGTGACGCACAATTATTGAAAGTAGGGGCTGCAAATCAGGTACGTTATACGACAATTGATTATAGTTTACAAAGAACGCAGGCAATGCAACAACTGACTGAATTGAAACAAATGAATGATATTAAAACACCGAATAGGCACTACGGATTTGGAGGAAAAACTTTTTAGTTGCTGTCGCGCTCCTTAACATAAAGGAGCAGGTAGACCCTATTTTGAACCATGCATAACCTGAATGAAAATGCGCTTAGCAAGGCGTCTTAAAGGGACATGATTGGTATTGGTGAGAATGATAATACTTACCTTATCATCAAGATGACGCTCCATCCAACTACTATATCCTCTTATCGCACCATTTTTAAATGCAATCCGTTTGCCATCAATAGTGGCAATTTGCCATCCTAAAGACCAAGCCCAATTTTTATAGCCTGCAGGTTGACCATCGTTCAAAAAAATGGGTGTCCACATTTGCCGGTATGCCGCTGGGGTTAATATTTTTCCTGCAGACATCGCATTGTCCCATTTTGCCATATCACTGATGTTCGATACGATCCCACCTGACCCCCCCATCTGTTGCCATGGTTTTTGATTCGGACTGGGAATCATTTTGCCAGCTCCTGATTGATATCCGGTGGCTAAATTTGGAGGAAAAAGTGAATTAGGCAAGCCCGTATCGTTCATTCCCAAAGGGTTAAAAAGTGTATTGGATAAGTAATTGATTAACGTTTGATGGCTTACATTTTCAATGACTCGCCCCAATACAGCAAAGGCAAAATTATTATAAGTAATTGCCGATCCTGGTTGAAACTGCATGGGCTTTTTAGCCAGGTTGTTCCAAACTTTAATCCAGGGTAGATGGGGGCCACGATGCTGGGGAATACCGCTAGAGTGTGACAGTAATTGTCGGATAGTCACATTGCGCCATTTCTGTGGGGCTTTGGGCACATAGTCTAATACGGAATGATTTAGATTCACTTTCCCTTCCTGTACTAAAGTCATAACCGCAAAAGCAGTGATCACTTTGGAAACGGAGCCGATGCCAAATAAGGTCTTGGTGTTAACCGGATCTTTAGTTTCGATATTGGCATAGCCATATCCTTTTATAAGAAACGGTTTACCGTCTTTGAGTACTGCTAATGCTAATCCAGGGACATGGTTATGCTGCATAAAAACAGTAACTGCATGATTAATTTTTTGTTTTACTGCTTCTGGAGTAGCGTTGGCAAACTTTAAGGGAAAGAAGAGAGCGAAACAAAGAAAAAATAGCAAATTTTTTTTAAGCATACTCAATTTGTACCTGGCT
This sequence comes from Legionella sp. 227, assembly GCF_043161935.1. Taxonomy (NCBI): domain Bacteria; kingdom Pseudomonadati; phylum Pseudomonadota; class Gammaproteobacteria; order Legionellales; family Legionellaceae; genus Legionella; species Legionella sp. 227. The sequence goes on from NZ_CP171154.1 coordinate 2,460,700, forward strand.
GTTTTACGAAAGACTTAATGATAGCACCCAATCCTTCCTAGGTTTAAGAAGTACCAAAAAGATATTTTGATACTTCTCACTGATTACCTGGTACTAAACATAGGAAAATTTTGGATCATCGCTATGATCAGCTAAATAAGGTTTTTGAACAATCTCTGCAATCGTTGCGACATCATCTTGCATAATATCCGTTGCACAATAGTTAATTGTGTATTTAGTTAGCATCCTTGAGTCAATTTTATCAAGATTAGGGTGCTCATTTCTGGCAACTTCAGAGGCTAAAGCTGTAATTTGGCTAGAACGACTTTGAGCATCTCTTAGGAACCTTCCTACAATTGGCTGACCTTTTTTAATCTCAGATTGATAATATCCTAAAATTACTCCTAGACCTTCTTTTACTTTACAAACGTCGCCATATAAAGATGGATAAGGTTTATCTTCGGCCACAGCTCTTTGCAATCTATTGATGCGAGTCTCTAAATCCATGATAAATGCTTGATTATTGGCTATTTTTGAGTTTGGAAGAGCATGAGAAGTCAATACACTATTCCTAATATTAACTAATTGCATAAAATTAAAAAAAATACTCTGTATATCAGCTAGATCATCCGTGGAGCTTAATATATCAAAAGCTTCTAGACTGGTTTTAGGAAAAGGTTGTTGTTTAAAAAGTTTCATTTGCATGTTGTATCTCACCTATAAATGCTTGTTATTTAATCAAGTGGGACAATAATACATCATTTTACACGGTTTGGTCAAGTTTATAATCACAATGCACTTTATTTGATCACGTTGTTTGAGTAAGAAATGATGAGCGAGCACACGAAGAGATTTGAGTCATATGCCTGTTAAAAAAATAAATTATTACGTTTCGTAGCTGATTTGTGGGGTCATAATGGGTGGGTCGGGCCTTGGCCCGACACTTTTGAAATGTTTTTTCTAAATTAAATTTTTAAAATTCTCTAACCCCTACTTTAAAAAGGATTCGATAATTGGCAACCCAAGCCAAAACACCCCATGCTGCTGGGAGGAGGATTTTGACAGGTCACTGGCCCAAAAGTAATTGAAGATGGGGATGCAGTAACTGCGGTGGCTGTAGTGGTACATGATTGTCCACTTGTTGCTGAAGAAACAGTAATTTGAGCCCCTTGATAAACCAAGAATTGTGGCCATGGGGTTACAGAACTGATATTGGGGGATAGGCCAGAATTAGCCGGTATCGTTGCCTTTATTGTTGGATGTTGTCCTGATGGATAGGTAATTTGCACCGTAAATGAGGCTTGAGTCGGCGGGGTAGTCCCAAAAATGGAGAGTAGAGTACCGTTAGTAAATCCCTGACATCCGGTAGCGGACACTATCGTATTGTTGGGAACCAGTCCTGCGCCTTTTTGATTACAACTCGAGTCAAAAAGACCATAATTTTGCTCTGCTGTAGGACCTGCTTTTGCTGGTTCATCATAGGCCTCAAATGCAAGAACCCCTATATTATATCCGGATGTTTGTAGAAAATTACTGGTACCGAGTTGATAAAGCGTTTGGAAATAGGCTGACGCATTAGCCACGGAGGGTGCGCATGGGCCTGGGGAGTTACATGCATATCCCGTGGTAGTTCCTGCAGTTGCCCAGCCTGTTTCAGCGGACAACAAGACACGACCAGCAGTATAAAATGGTTGAGGATTAGCCATCGGTAAAGCAGGGGGTGTTGTTGAACCGACGACCTGAATGTAATCCCACGCGAGTGAGTTAGTGGGTTGAACTGTTGAACTTAATGGAGGAGTCCATACTGCGGCTGTTGCTGGGGATACGCCAAATTGAAAGGGATACGGGTCGAATGCTAATGGAGCAGTTGGTGAATAAGAGTTAATGAGTGTTTGCATATCTGCAGAAATTGCAGGACTCGGTGTAACTAAACTTCCACTAAGGACTGCGGAACTTACTGGAGTTGTCAATCCTTGTGCAGTCAGTGTCGCTTGTAAAGACGACACCGCGCTCGTTAAATAAGTCACATTGGAAGTTCCGGTGCATGGTGGAACGGTATTGCCCGCATTACAATAGTTTTCATGGCCAGCAAAAACCAGAATGACTGTATTGTTGAACACGGCAGGAGTAACTGCTTGAATTACCGCATTTAATGTGGCTTGTGCGCACGGAATATAATTTTGAGCACCTAATGGACATCCTGGATAATTGGTGTCGCTAGGGAGTTGCGGGATCACTGCCTCATAAATTACTTTCATTCCTAAAGCGTTTGCTTGATTAATAATATCGATCCAACTATAGGGCTCTGTTTGATAGGAGCGCACTGTGCTAAACCCTGCATTTTGCAATTGTTGTAGCTCTGCATACACATTAGTTGCTGCAGGGTTATTGAGTGTCCCAGTATAAAAAACATCATGAAAATTAAAGGGATAGTTATTCGTATAGTGGTTGGGATTATAATCAACACCGATGAGTTGATTGAATGAAACGGATTGTATGTTCGTTGATGTACTGAGTGTATTGGAACTTAGGTTGCCAATTAATTGAGCTGCTAAGCTAAATGAGCCATTAGTTGGGGCATTGAAAATACCCGTAATACTGCATTGCCCCCCACTTGCCAAAGTTCCAGTTGTTCCTGATGGAATGCAGCTGTTGCTCGTTATTAAGAAATTAGGGTGGTTGGGATTGTTATTTTGAGTGATGTTCTGAGTAAAACTGACTGTAGATGCATCATAATTGGTAAACGTAAAGGTTACTGTATAGTTCGTATTTGCAAATCCTTGGCTTGGCAAAGGTTGTGCTGAAGGAAAGTTGGAGGTGCCGAGAAGACCCGCAGGACTGTTTGTAGCAAGGGTTGTTAATGCAGGTTGAACGTGCACCACATTATTGTCATACCCACTGTATGCGACCATTACGGTTTTCCGGCCAATGCTATTTGGTGTTAAGGTAATGCTGTAGGTACAGCTTTCTTTAGGTTGTAATTTTTTACCCGTGCATTGATCCTGGTATTTAAATTCGGCTTCACGAGCAGTGCATTCTTGAATTGCAGAGGCGCAAAGCATGGGTGTCACCTGAAATGGTTTTTTAAATGCAAAAGGAAGATTATTCGTAAAAGTATACGTAGCCGTGACACTACCACCAAGTGTGGAAATTTGTGTTGGGAATGGTTTATCTAAAGAATGAAGAATAGGATTCCCTGCAATGGCCTGATTCAACATAAAAAATAAAATATTTGCCATTATGAATTGATTCATTTTACTCTAATGTCCTTTTTTAGTAGTAATAAACTCAAAATAAGAAATAAACATTGAAAATGTTCTTATTTATGAAACGTATTTTTTTTACAAAGGTTGTTTCTTATAAATTTAATTTTCAACAAGCAAACAATACTAAATAATGTCATCCGAATTTACCACATTTATATCTTTCAAAGAGTGAATTAGAGAGAATAAAATAGTTCCTATTTATCTATTAGATTTGGGAAATGAAAAATAAAATGCCTCTAAAATGCTCTATGTGTTATTATTTGCGCCTTTTTGTTAGCAGAAGGGTGTTTTATGGGGCAAGAAAAAAAAGAAAAGAAGACACTTTGGGATGCTTATGCTTTTAGTATGAGTTATACGGGATTTACTACGTTAATAGGGCATCCAGCGGAACGATTGAAAGTTGCAATTCAAACAAATCTTTCTCAAAGTCCTTATTCAGTAACGAAACAATTTTTAGGCGCAAATTTAAACCATTTTTCCACAGGTTTTTTATCTTGCGTTGTTCGTCAACAAGGAAAAGTAATATACCGACCTCTCCTGATTACTCATATGCCAAAGGAGGTTGATAAATTGCAATTTCCTATGTTGGTCGGAAGTTTAGTCAAAGCTTCCATTTCGAGTACTTTTGATACCTTAGTTGTTAGTCCGCTTGAGAATATTAAAACAGTACAAATGAAAACTATTGCAAGTCAGAATAAACCAGTAACTCCAATTCAAGCAATGAAAAGCATTTATCAGCAAAGAGGATTATCCGGTTTTTTTGTCGGAAGTGGCGCTACACAGGCAAAAGCATTTCCAAGTTGGTTTTATTTATTTATGACGTACAATGCAATTAAAACCAGGCGTGAAAAACAAACGTTCCTGTCAACGATTTTTTGGGCAACCGCTGCTTCAGCACCGGTAACTTTTGCAACGACACCCCTTGATGTGATTAAGAGCAACCAACAGGCTTGTACTAATCAAACCAAGCAAACCATCGGGGAGATCGCATCACAAATCTATAAGAATCATGGCATCGGGGCTTTTTTTAAAGGATTTAATTGTCGACTGGTTCACAAGTCACTGTCGACAGCAGGTGCTTATATGATTTTGGATATCGCACATAAGATGTAATACGTTATTCATGATAAAAAATGAGGACAGCTTTAACTGTCCTCAAAAAAGATAGCCTAGGATAAACCGAGTAGCTTTGTAAATAAATTACCATAGTCCAAATTACTGTCATCCCGTTGCAGACGCCAATAGCCCATATGAGTTATTCCTTGAGCAATCATATTCGTAGCAGCTTGATTTGCTAATGAAAGTTTTAGTGCAGGCGCTTGATCGTCTGATGGGATCATAAATATCTCACCCCAATATGGGTATGAAGCGAGAAGCTTTTGCTGTAGCTCATGCTCATTAGATGATGAATTTTTTATATGGCTGTTCTACAATAAAACCAAAAGAGGTGATGAATTGATGAATAAAGCAAAGCATGATGAAAAAGAGGCGTTTAAAGTTGTTGAGCAATTTAATCATTTAAATGCTTCACGGGCGCCAATCTCCGATTTTTTACCGATTGTTGATCCAGAAAATTTAATTATTACTTTGCGTGGCAGTGATATAGTTTTTAAGGGGATTGCGGGTTTTGCTGATCATCAGATAGGCAAACTCATCTATTTCGATCAAAAATTTGAATGTGAACTCATTAAAAGTGAAGCTCAAGACGATCAAATTACTTTAAGTACTAAAGGAGTTTGGTATGCACGAATCTGGCAATCACCGGCAGCTTACAGTCAACAACTCATCGCGGATTTAACGCATACTTGGATTTTAAAAAAAACCAAACAAGGAACCTATATTATTGTTATCCACATTTGTGAACATTTTAAATATAGAGACGGATTTTCTCCCCGTGATGAGGCTGAAGATTTTCATCTTACTTTAAAATAATCGGGACTTTTTGCAATGAACTTTATGAAAAAATACCCATGTTAGTTTATTGATATTTATAAAATTTTATGCTTAGATGCTCCAAGCCGTTTTACGATCATGGGTGTTATAACAACTACCGACCATTCTTTATTTCAACCACTCTTTTATTATAATCGATAACTTTTTGGTGCAAGGAGCATTAATTGAAAAGATATCCTTTTTTTTTCATTTTATTGTTAAATATTCTAAATTATAGTGCCTTTGCCGGTACTGATCCTATCAATTCGGTATCGACTGTTAACCCTTTATGGACATTTACATCGGATGTAAATTTTCCACCTAAGTTGACTGTGAGTCCAACAGGTACTGCTTTAGTGAAATACACCATTACCAATCAATCAAAAAAAACACATACCTTAATCATGAATTCTATTGTTGGTATCAACCAGATCACCTCAGGTTCTGGAAATTGCAACAATCCTTTTACATTACGCTCTAAACAATCATGCACCTTAACGTTGCAAGTGAATGGCAGTGACTTAACGGGCAACGTATCTGGAGGTCCAGTCGTTTGTAATCAAGGCAATCGCTTGCAGTGTTATCAACCCAATGCTCCAGAGATTTTGAATATTATTCAAGGAAATGCAACGGTATTGTATGTTAACGGCAATAAAGCAACTAACGGGAATGGAAGTAACTGGGCCAATGCATTTAATAATTTAGAGTCCGCACTCGAAGCTGCTGACGCAGACCCAGGTGCTGTCGAAATTTGGTTGGCGAAAGGAGTTTATAAGCCTTCTCGAGTATATGCGCCACAAGGAATAATTGGTGGTGCTTATGGCATTAATACCCCTAAGCTAAGAACCTTTGATTTACCGAGTGATACCGCAATATATGGAGGATTTTCCGGGGTTGAATCGGAACGTGCACAAAGAAACGCAACACTTCATCCTACAATTTTATGTGGGGATATGACGTCAACCTGTCTTACCCCCTATGTACCTAGTAGTAGCAATGATAGAGTTTGGCATGTGCTGATGGCCGGAAGTGATGTTCCTCCTGGCACAGGAGTTAAAAATGTTAAACTGGACAGCCTCATTATTAGAGGGGGCTATGCAAACGGTCCAGATAATGGAGTTTTGGGAGCCCATAATATACTTGAGAGTTTAGACTATGAGCATGCTGCGGGCGGGGGGCTGTTGGCACGCTATGGCTCAAGAGTTGAACTCAATCAAGTGGTTTTTGAGCAAAATATCAGTGATGGCCTTAATGCAACAGTATCGGAAATTCTTGCTGGAGAGTTTCTTGTCCTGGCTTCAGGTGGGGGAGCTGTAGCAGCAATAGATACCGATACTGCAATTAATATCAAAAAATCCAGATTTGTTAATAACAGTGCTTTATTTCCAGGGGGAAGTGGGGGAGCTTTGGAAAATCTAATTGACGCTGCTTATACTATCACATCAAGCGAATTTGAACAGAATATTGCTTTTCGCAATGGTGGCGCAATTCGTAGTAAAGATGCAGGTGATGTCATTATTTCAGCAAGTCAATTCAAAAATAACGTGCTAAATGGTCCAGTTCCAGATGCAAGTGGGGGTGCTGTTGGTGTGATCAATACCAATTTATCAGTCTCCAATACCACTTTTATGCAAAATTTAACAACTCTTACAGGTTTTGGTGGGGGCGCTATTTTTTATCACATCCCTTTTGATGACGGGACCCCTTATTTTTTAAATGTTGAGAATTCCAAGTTTACAAATAATGTTGCCGCTGCATTTGGGGGAGGTGCTATTAATGTTTTTGGAATCCTGCCTAATCCAGGTTCAAAAGCTAAGATTATGAACTCTGAATTCACCAACAATACTGGAGGTGTTGGTGGAGCAATTTACCTGGATTCGATTGCAACAACAGTAACAGGATCAACCTTTCTCGATAATAAAGCACAGTTGGAAGGTGGAGGAATCTTTGCCTCAAATTATGGGAATGCCATATTTAATTCTTCAATACAGACACAAGCACAAATTTCAAATAACAAATTTCTAAATAATGCCATTATAGGAGTTCCTGCAGGTGCCGTATCACCTTTATTTTTCTTTAACTTAGTTGCCAATATTTTTAGTTCCGGAAGTTCTACAGTAACCGCTATGGCACCTGGAGGTGGTGCAATTGCAGTGGAGTTTTCTGGGAATACTCAAATTTTTGATAATCTTTTTACCGGAAATACTGCCTTGAAAAAGCCAATGGAAGAAGAGAATCGAGGAGGGGCAATATTAGTTGGAGGCAGTGTAGGAACTCCCTTCCCTGTGAACCTCGCTCATTCTTGTGTTGCCTCGAATGAATTTTTTGACAACAATGCAGATATAGGGGATAACCTTGCGCTATACAATCCAGCAAATATACCAGGGGGCGTAACTGTTGATACCTGTTTAGTTCCCTTAAAAAAATAAAAACGTACTATGCATTCAATCAATCATTTTAAGCATACAAGGAGTTGAGATGACAAATCAGTCTTATTTATTAGGATTATTAGCGTGCCTTTTAACTAGTAGTGGTGTAGCGGGAACTATGGGTGAACCCATTTCCCGTTTTAACTACGTTGCTGCTTTAAGTATTGGTCCAGTATGGCCGACTGGAGGTGAGACCCAAACCTTTTTTTTGGCCCCTGACATTGAAAAAACTTATGATGCTGACGATACCAACAACGCTCTTGCAAATTTTGAAGTGTTTTTAGGCTTGCAACGGTCAATTACTCCTACACTTTTGGGACAATTAGGCCTCGCAGTTGCTGCAACCACTAATGCTCGTCTTTCAGGGGACATTTGGGATGATGCTGATCCAGAATTTGACAACTACACCTACAGTTATAAAATCCAGCATTCTCATATTGCTTTAAAAGGAAAGTTATTGGCAGATATGGGGTTTATCGTGATGCCTTGGGTGAGTGGCAGTATTGGTGTTGGTTTTAATGACGCTCATGCATTTAACAATGAGCCCAAAATTTTTGAGGCTATAGAAAATCCTGATTTTACATCCCATACCCAAACAGCCTTTACTTATACAGTGGGGGCGGGAGTACAAAAAGCATTGAATCAGAATTGGCAAGTTGGTGTGGGGTATGAATTTGCTGATTGGGGTAAAAGTCGTTTGGGGCGTGCACCCGGTCAAACAATGGGGGATGGTATAAGCCTAAATCACTTCTATACGAATGGGGTCATGTTTAACCTGACTTATGTTGCATAAGATGTAACGCCTCTGTTTAGGCCTCATGCACCCCAAGGGTGTATTTGGCCCATCCTGGACGAAATTGATACTTTAATTTACTGATGAGAAGAGTTTTATAAAACACTGAGTCACTTCACCAAGACTACATCTAATTCAATTGATGCGTATTGTTTGATTCATTGCTTAAAAAGTGTAGTTCGATTTGTTTATAAAATGATTTATAGAGTTTGTTGTGATTTTCCCCAAGTAATGTATGAAAAATTCCTTTTTTAGGTTTGATTTTGCTGTCTAGCATTGATAGTAACAATTCAATATCATTTTTTTCTAGAGAGGGTTCTTTAGTGAGGTATGCATTTAAATTAGATAACAATTTATGATAATCCATTTTCTGGTCTAAGAGACCAGATAGTCGAACATACTGTGTTAGGAGATTATGGGTTCTATCAAGAGTTTCTTTTTTAAATGCCGGTTGAAAATGCACATCAGAAAGCCTGGAATCAACTTCAGATTGTATGACTTCAAGAGAAAGACGCTTAAATGCCTCTTCTATCTCTGCCTCGGATTGGATCGTCGTTTCAAGTTGTGGCGATAATGCCTGTCGTTTTTCAGGATGATTTATAAAACATCGTATGAGCTCATCTAAATGATAAGGAATTCGAACCACATTGATTGTTGCACAATCCCCAACAGTACGACTTTTTAAATCGCGCATCACTACAGCGAGGGGAATCTCAATATTTTCAAAATAAACTATTCCATCATTTAAACCATGCTTAAACAAAATGCTTTTTAAAGTATCAGCTGTTTTTGGATTACTTGTTTTATCTAAGTAAGCGAATACTTCACTGATGGTTGTTATCGATTTTTCTTGAAAGTTTTGTTGTTCGAGTTCAAGAAGTAATTCCACTAAAGTTTGTCTGCGTTGTAAGCTTTGGGACATCGCGTGATTGGTAATGATGTGAGCTATATCAAATGAAGAAGGGTATGGAGTATCACCTAATTGGTCAAATAAGGCTTCAAATGGATGGGCAGCAATATTGATATCACGGTATTTTTCTGTTTCAGAGGTCAAATGGGAGGCCAGCTCTCCCCATATGCCATCCGTCATCGAAATGACAATATCACCTTCGGTTAATTCAAGATTTTTGTGAATTAGAGCGCGATCTTTATTAGAAGGTGATGCAAACATTTGTACAGATGATGGAGACCATGCATTAAATCCCCGATAAACATGGCGTGCATTTAGAGTGTGTTTGATATGAAATTGCTTATCTAAAACAATAATTAATCCATCGCCAATATTTGCAAATTCACCAGAATAGTTTTTTCCTTGCTCGTGTTTATAGGTAAATGCTGCCATAGATGCATGCGCACGCTCTTTATTAGTTCTATCCCTTACAGAAGTTAATTTGCCAATTGAGACGAGAGCCGTATCTATATTTTCATCACTATCCAAAAATGCTTCACACGTTGCTAGAGATACTCTATGTATCTCCTCATCTTCTTGTTGATCTCCAGCTCCTCCACCCAAGCCGTCGGTAACTGCAATGCGTGCGCCGTTAATAACACCATTCTTATCTTTAGTAATGGATGTGCCCGAACTATCAAGAATCTTATCGGATTCTATATCGTGATCCTGATGAGATAAGCTTGAGCCGATAAGAATAGTACTGTTATGACTTTGATTTATGGAATAAAATCTTTCTGATAAAAAGCCAGACAATTTTTTACAGCGATCTTGTGCCACTGAATACGAATAAATAACTTTCTTGTTGGTGATAATTTTATCTCTCATAACATTCTCTACATAAATCAATATGGGTAGCTCAAATCATAATAAACCATCTTTGGAGATAGTTGTTATCAGAATGACAGTATCTCATCAACTCGTGTCTTTATATTGCATTTAGTCATTTTTCAAAACATTTCTTTAGAAAAATTAACAAAATAAAGCCAGGCATTATGACATAAAATATGAGTTATTTGAATATATTTAAATCACCTTGGGCTATTATTATAAATAATAATGATGCTTTATGAGTAAAATTATGCCAAACCTGCCTGGATTATTTTTTCTAAAATCCTACCCCCCTGAACAAATATGGAGATTATTGGTTGATGGACGCTTTTGGTCAAAAGAAAAGGGCTGGCATGGTTATGAATCAAGAGAACGAGGTTCAATTAATGCTGCTTTAGAGAGTTTGTGCTCCATTGCACTGCAAGTTTATAAAGAAGGTGAGACATTTGAGTTAAGTGTCGATTTAATTAAAGAAATACATAAAAAGTGTGGACGGAAAGTAGAGGCGTTAGAAGATAAGAGCCCGGGTGAAATCAGAACAGATGAGCCTGTATCATTTGGTATTCCAGCATGTCGTGCCTCAATTGAAGGGATAGAAGAATTTCTCCAACTATCTTTTCTTATTGATGGTAGTGCATCATTTGGTCCTGGAAATCCAGGCCCGTTTGGTCCTAGCTTTGATTGGGACTATTTTAAAGATTTGACCCCTGAAAAAATACCGGAGCTTGCTAAAAAAATATATGAAGATATGAGTGCGCATGGCTACAGTAATACAAACCACTTTTATCTAGCAGTAAGAAAAAAAGTTGATGTTTTTCTGGAAGCAATCACTCAATCTTATAACAAGGAAATTAAAGCCGCAAAAAACCTTGATGAAAAACTTTACGTTATTGCTAAGCATATTCGGCAATATGAAGTTTTGCATCCTTTTAAGGATGCCAATGGAAGAACCTTTGTAAACAATTTATTAAATATTCTTTTAATGCAACAGGGTTTGCCCCCAGCGACATTTTATGAGCCCAATGTTTTTGATTTATATAGTGCTGATCAGTTAGTAGTCGTTATTAAAGAAGCGATTTTAAATACAGTGGAGATTCTTGAGCACAATAAAAAAGGTATTTCTTTATATGGATATAGTGAAACTTTGGAGGATAAGGCAAAGTTTATGGATATGCTTGATAGTCCTTCTTACCAGGAGATTCGAGATATAGATTTTTCATTTTTAGACATTGGAAGGCTATACGACAACACGCGAGAGTGTCTTGAGCCATTAAAAAAGAAATATCCCCTTCATCGAGGGGCAATTTATTTGAGCGATCCACGTGATATCAAAGAGCTGGTATTTGATTCTGATGAAGCTCAGATAAATGAATGCATCAAGCAGGGTGCACCTCCAATTTATGTAGGTAAAGCCCCTATTCATTTAGCAGTGATGATGCAGAACATCGGGATGATCGATGCATTAATTGCTAATAAAGCCGATTTATCAATTCAAGATTACGATGGCAAAACAGCCCTTCATTATGCTGCTGAATCTGGAAATATGCAGATAATGGGGAAAATATTAACGGTTATACTATCCCAGAATAATGCTCTTGCCGTATTGAACGCTAAAGACAATCAGGGAAAAACGGCATTCCATTATGCAGCGGAGTACGGAAATCCCGAGCTGGTTGTTGCCTTAACATCCACAGATGAGATTCAAATCAATCAAACCGATAACAGGGGTTCTTCACCTATATTTTTAGCCTATAAGAATCACAAACAAGAGGTATTTGAGAAACTATTAGATTCTGGGGCAGAGATCACCAAAGATCTTTTAGATGAAGTATTGGTGCGGAATGATAAAGAGGCATTAAAAAAAATTATTAAAAAAAACAAAGAGCTTCTTACAAGTAAAGAAATTTTCTATATTGCTCTGAGTGTAGGAAGTAGAAGTATAGTCAAGCAATTTTTGCAGACTAAGGGTACTGGAATAGACATTAATACTCCGATAACTGATGATAAGGGAACACCATTAATGTTGGCTGTTCAAAGAGGGGATATAAGACTAGTTAATTATTTATTAGAAAAAGGTGCTGATACAAGTAAAACCGATGGACGAGGATATACAGCGCTTCATTATGTTTTTTATACTCAAGAAAAAAACAGAGAAGAACTGATAAAAGTTCTATTGAAGCAAGATAAAAGATTGGTGAATCAACTAAATGATAATCATTGTCCTCCTCTCTACAATGCTATGGTATTGAGGGATGTTAAATCGATGCAATTATTATTGAAAATGGGTGCAAAGGTTGACTACGTAGATACAGATGGAAATAATATTTTGCATGCAACAATAGGTCGTTCTCCTTTGCCTATGATACATGAAATTGTATCTAGAGATCCTACTTTACTTCATAAAAGAAATCCTGCCGGGAGGAATCCATTGCATCATGGACTTGCTGAAGTATTTCGATATTCGGAGGATGCTGAAATCAACTTTATGGCGTTAAGTAATTATCTTTTAAAGGAACAAGTTGATTTAAATACAGAAGATATGCATGGCAAAACCATGTTAGATATTGCTCTATCGAAACATTTTTATCAGTTATGCGTAAAATTGATAAAAGCAGGGGCCCAACCCAATATTTCCTCTGCATCAACCTTGCTTCAGGAGTCTGATGCAAACTCTATTTTAAATCATCCTAAAACATTTAAGAAAAAATTGGGGAAAACGCTCGATGAAAATCCTTTAATTGCAATGACTCAACTGAATGATTTATACCTGCAAATTAAAAAGAATCTAATCAAGAGTCCTAAAAATTTTGTTCCACAAAGTAGCTTAGCCTTTTTTAAAGGAAAATCAGAAGATACCCGAGCTCATGATCAAGTTTTATCTGTATTAAAGGAGAGCTATGACAGTAAACTTAAAGAACTGCTTGGTAGCTATAAGGGGCAGCATGAACATTTTGAAAAAAAACATCAAGTGCTTGACGAAAATCTGAAGTTTTTAATTAAAAATCATGAAATTTCAAAGAGAATAGAAAAACCTACTACACAGCTCGTGGAAGGGGAATATTATCAGATTAAATGGTAGTGCTTTTACGATCTGCATTTTTTTCATTTCTTAAATCATTTTATTCATGGGAATCAGGTTTTTTCCTCAGCATTTTAGTTTCACTTTGCCTGGATTTTTCATCTAAAATCTTTTGTTTCGCTCGTCTTGAACGCCTTTTCTTTTGACGTTTTAATTTTTCAATTTTTTGCTGTTCTTTTGTTTTCTCATCACTCAATATCGAATGCAATTTTTCACAAAGCCGTATTCTGGCAAAATATCGATTATCTTCACGACTTCTTGAATCTTGGCATTTTATTTCCAATCCTGAAGGAGTATGCTTCAAATATACTGTTGAGGCAGTTTTATGGAGTTTCTGTCCCCCCTTACCACTACCAATAATAAATTTCTCAATCAGCTCGGATTCATTGATATGAAGTTTCACCATGAACTCAGCTAATTTCTCCCATTTTTCTTTATTAATCATCTTAATTACTTCTTGTGGAAATTCTTTTTAACGCTCAGAGAAAGCATCTGCATATTAAATGACCATATTCTATACTTAATATGATTATTATACAAAGCGAGGTCATGATGTCTTTTGATGGGAAATATTCGCCTGAAATCAATTCAAATGGTATTACTGTAACCATGGCGGTAAAAAAATTAACTCAAGATCCCAAATATAGAAGCGCAGATTTTTTTGATAAATGTATGGTAAAGCCAGATTTTAGGATGGAGCAAGAACAGATTACGATTCAAGCTCCAAAAAACCCACCGCCAAAAGTCAAGGTGGAGGATTTAAATATCCCTGAACCTTTATTAAAAGATATGTCTGCTGAAGAGATAGCAAACATTGCCAACCAATTAATGGGCTTTGCTTATGATCCATTGAAAGTGGTAGATCATCTCAAAGATTTAGATGCTGAACTGGGAAAATTAATGCAAGAAAGTCAAATTTTTCCATCACAAGGAACTTATAGTCCTCCTTATTTGATTGCAGGAAGAGGCAACTTCATTCCAGGTGCTCCAGATGCCTATCAACCTTTAAAAAAGGCAAGGATGTTGGATACGCTATTATTGAAGCATGAGAATTCCCGTGATGTAAATAAAAATGGTTATGTGGTTAAATTTATTGGTTTTGTCAGTAGCATGATAGCGGACCGAGTCATCTCAAGCGGCCAACTTTTTACTGAAAATAAGCAAATTGATCGTGTGCTGTTACATGGTTCTTATTCCCATCGATTATTACTTGAAGCATTTGCGCACGCAATCGAAAAAGGTGTTATCGATTTGAATCTTAAAACAGGAAAAAAACTGAACTTTGTGCAATTACTCGAAGTGTTGGTTTCAGTAAAAACAAAATATGGTCAAAGTCTTTGGGAAATGACATTGGATTCTGTAGAGGATTCTATGCGCGCTTCCAATGATCCATTAGATTCAAAACAATTTAGTTTTAGTTGTCGTTCTCCTTTTGTTTTAAATTCCTTATTGCTTTGTTTTGGTAAAGAACTAGGATTACCTCATCTCCAAACCTATTTGTTGGATAGTCATTACAAAGCTGCGTATGAAATGGTTTTACGATCTAAAGAAAAAATAGCCTCAATGAATAAAACGCATTATTCACAGCTTAATATTCCCAGTGAAATAATATATGAGCGGTGCATGGAACATTTTTCTACGAAAGCCGAAAGTTATGGAGAAGTGGGTGGTAATAGCCCTTTTACTCTAGATGAATTTGCAATGCTCTCTGATAGTAGCTATGTAGGATCTTTATGGGGCCCAAGTGTCCGGATAAAAGTAACCTCTCCACAAAAACCAGGATTTTATTCTAATTGGATGGAGTTTTTTCAGAGTAAAAGCAAAACGCCGGAGCCTGTATCAAGTCAATCTAAAAAACACGAACGTTCTGCAACCGATGAGTCTGGGGAAGATGTTGAAAAACGCCAAGAAAAACACAGTAAAAAACAACAATGAGATAAAAGAGTAGTATCCTTTAACAATAGTGTACCCAAGATTAAGTCTCACTTTCAAATTATTGTTAACTGATTTGTTGCCAAAATTCTTATGAAAAAAATCGACATCCCTATCGATTTTTAAACTAAGCCCAAATATCCCTGAGGAACGTTTTCATACTCGCTCAGATAGTGACTGCAACCTTAGTTTACTGATCTTTCTTGATTAATGAACTCGTCATCATCTGATTCATCTGGACCTGCTAAAAATTTATCTTCGTAATCAATTACAAAACCGGCAAAAATACGAACAATGCGATCATCTATTTTTTCAGGATAATGAACTGAAACACTCCAAGTTTTATCGCCAAAATTGCGATTGAGTTCGGCAATAGGATGAGGACCGCTCGTTGATGCTAAAATGACGAATCGGTCAAAGCTGGGATTTGCATAAGCATAACCAATTTCAGTAGCTTTCCCTGACTCATCATAGTCATATATGGTGAATTTTGCAGATTCCAGTGTTGCTAAATTCCCGTCAATAAAACCAATTTGTACGCCACGAGTATCATAAATATCAATCTCTTTAGCCCAAGGATATAAAGAACCTAAAGAAATGATTCGCGTGATACCGGTCGCTTGCCATCCATCTTTATTGGATAAATCATAGTTTGTACGAATACGAAATGCGCTCTTTTTTATTGACCCCGGATAGGTTTCTCTTTGGGGAGATTTAATTTGATAAACTTCTGAAAACTTATAAACATCCTTGGTAACGACAAAATCATAAGGATGATCTTCATGAACACCATAACTGTTAGCAAGAGTTGCATACGACATTGTCAATAGAGCAAACAAACATGACACCAATAATTTACGCATATACGATTTTCCTTTTGGTTAAATAATATTTGAAGATGCCAATTTGGCAACTATGAAGAATAAATAAAAATATAAATAATTCAATATTCTTCACATCCCTCCTGCGAAGGCAAACTCATAGTAAAGCAAATTTATTAAGAATTTATTAAGTAATAAAAAGACATCTAAAATTATTCATCAAAATAAAGAACTACGGGAGAGTGTACAGTGATAAGTGCTCGAAAAATTGACAAAAAAGCAGTAGAGAGAGCAATACTCACTTCACGCTTTAAGGAGGCATTCACCTTAAGAAAGCGCTCTCAAGCGATGCGGAAGCAACACTTGAGAAGATAAAGGTGAGTCTAATTGGGACCTCCTAAGTGCTGATCGTCTTCAACCTTTCCTTGTACTTTAAATGCCTCTATTGCTTCGGGAGCCGGAAATAAAGAAGTAGGTGTAGTAGTGGCGTTTTTCGATTCAAAAATGCCAAATTGGACTAGATTGGAACTGCGTTCTTGCTTCCCATGCGGATCTTTCTCTGCCTTTTCTCCATTTTCAGAAAGAGACATGAGATCGATTTCTTCTTGTATTTGTTGATAGCCACGATTTAAGGCAGGAATTTTGTGGACTAATTCAGAAACTTTCAAGCTCAGTTCGCTCTGCTCTTCTTTTAACTGCTCGAGTTCTTTATTTAATGCTTTCTTCACTTTTCTTTTCACGGAATCATCTTGTAATTGTTTTTCAATCGAATTGATTTGGTTTTTAAGGCTCGTTGCCTGGGTCACTAAGTTTTTCATAGAAACAAGTACCACTGTTTTAGAGGATTCTCTCATATGTTCCAGTTTTTCGCGTATTACATGGCTTGTATTTGCTAAATGTTCCAGTTTATCAGCATGACGTTCTTTAAAATCTTTATTCCAGTTGTCATCGCTGATGTAATTTTCCAATACGGGAGTTAATTGACTTAAAAAACCGCTCAAACCCAAAAGATCTGTAGCTGGAAAGAGATCTAAATCTTGAGTCAATCGGGGAGCCATAATAATGGCGAGATTATGGTACGTCATACGATTAGTTTCTTGGAATCTGCCAGCCTGATGCATTAAATAGCAGTAATGATAAATGATTTCTCCTGCACGCTGATGATCTATTCGTTTTGACAGTAAAAGGTCACTAATGAACTCATCGAGTAATTGATTTGCTGCTTTTGTAATATCTTTTTTCAGTTGAACACCCAGTAATAACTTTAATTTTTTAGAGAAACTGATCTGTAGATTATCTTTGGAGTCTAATAAGGGACGGTTTTTAAGAACAGCGGGAATCATTCCCAAACTATTATGTAGATGCTCACTGTTTACTTTATCCTCTTTCATCACATAGTTACTTAGAATAGCTCCATCAAATTGTTCGCTGATCAGTTGCTCAAGTAACTTTTCTGTTTCTTCCTTTGCTCCTGCAACTCGAAAAACTCCAGAAGTTTTTAACAATCCTGGGTGTTGGGATACAAGTTGTGTTAAGGAGCGCAACACATTCACTATGATTTGGGTATTATAAGGGCCAGGCATTTAAATTCTCCGGATATTGAACGAATATTAATTTATGGCTTTGGTTTTAACTATTTTCAAATAAAAGGCAATTTGAGGTGAGTTTGTTTTGAGCTTATCTGGCTTTTCAGCGCAGAACTCAATGGTGACATGATAAGCAAACGAGCAAATGTAGTACTAGCCTATCACTGATAATCCTGTATTACTATATATAATGCTGTAAGGATTTACAACGAAGGACTGAGCTGAATAAATCATGGTTTGTATGAATTTCTTTTTTTTAAAAAACACAAAAAAAGATGGACCAGATTGAATTCGTTAACAGGTGGATCAAAGGCTGCACCTACAGAAGGTTTTTAGCCATAACTGATCCAGAACTTTTTTTTTATAGATTTAAGAATAAAAGTAAGGCTTTCTGTACATGCATTCTGTTTTCACTTTGAGTGAAGATGATTGAAGCTGGACTGTCAGGCAAGGTTTCGGATACTTCTTTTCCTCGTTCCATGGGCATGCAATGCATAAATACGGCTTCTGGTTTTGCATATGACATTAAGGATTCATTGACCTGGAATCCCTGGAAGGCTTCATGATTTTCCTGTTCTTCAAAACCCATGCTAGTCCAAACATCAGTGTATACCGCATGGGCATTTTTAACCGCATCTTCAGGTTTGGAAAAATGATAAATCTTATCTGGCTTTATGTCCTGTGCCTGTTGGACAATTGAAGCATTAGGTTGATGGGATGCGGGGCAACAGTAATTAATTGTTATTCCTAATTGCGGCGCAAGCAGCATCAAACTATGCAAAATATTATTTCCATCACCAATATAGGCAACAGTCAGTCCTTCCAAAGAGCCAAATTGCTCCCATAGACTTAATAAATCAGCTAAAATCTGACACGGATGATGTAAGGCGGAAAGGCCATTGATTACAGGAACTTTCGCATAAGCGGCCATTTCTTGTAATATTTCATCCGCATGAGTTCTTACCATAACAAAATTTGCATAACCATTTAGAACTCTAGCCATATCCGCAGGGGTTTCTTGCTTTCTCGTATTACTTACACTTTCAATGGCTATTCCACCCATACTTTGAATTGCCATTGCAAAGCTTAGGCGAGTTCGAAAAGAAGGTTTTTCAAAAATCATGGCAAGGCTTTTATCAGCCAGAGCCTGACTGTAGAACGAGGGGGTTTGCTTCAAGGCCTTTGCTTTCTCTAAGACATGCTTTAATTCTTCTGTACTTAATTCGGCTCCGGTAAGAAAGTGCTTGATTTTTGGGGGAGAGGATGTCTTCTTTACCTCTGATGGTCCTGGGCTATGTCCTTTGTCTTGATAGGTACCTGTCTCAAGATCAAATAGTGCTTGTTGTAAATTGATCACGAAGGTATTGGTGGTTACTTCGCTAATCGGTTGAGAATGAGTTTCTTCAACAAGCGTTTTTTTAACTGGAGTGTAAAGGGACATGTTGAGCCTCCTAAATTAAATCAGAATATGGTTTCTGTTAGATTTTGAATTAATGTTTATAATGAATCCTTGAACCAGATTTTTTCTAGTTTTTGAATTTCTCCACTGGCATTCAGTTTTTGCAGGGCTTTATTAATCTTTGACGTTAATGGAGAACCTTTTTTCAGTGCTAATGCGTATCCATAGTCTGCTTTAGCAATTAGCGAAGAAGAGAGTTCCAAATGTTTTTTGCTATAGATTTTACCTTGGGCACCATCCAATAAAACGACATCAACATGATTTGCAAGTAGTGCTTCAATCGCTTGGTTATTATTATCAAATGTGGTGAGCTCCACCTGAGGGTAATTTTCTCGTAGCCATATCTCCATCGTACTACCAAGCTGTACTGCTACTTTTTTTCCTGTAAGTTGACTGGGTGTGGTGATGGGTTGACTGGAATGATATACCGAGGCCATTCCTTCAAAGTAATAGGGGTCAGAGAAATCAAAATTGACTTTTCTCGCATCAGTAATCGTGATTGTAGCTATGGCAATATCATCTTGCCCAGAACTGATTGCAGGAAGAACAGTGCTGAATTGCATGTTGTCAAAAACAGCTTTTTTTCCAAGTTCTTTAGCAATAAGTTTCGCCAAATCAATATCAAATCCTTTTATTTCCCCATGGTCGCTATATTCAAAAGGTGGATATTCTGCTGATGTGGCAAAATGCAGACTATTCTCATTGTTTTTCGTTTTACAAGAAGATAAAAAAATACATATCGCTAATAAGAATAGGTTTGAAAATCGGCTCATTTGAATTTGAATCCACTATGTATCCATTTTATGAATATACAGATCCATGGTTTTATTGTCAATGAAAATGAATTTAATTTCAATTTATCGAATATGCGTTCAATTCATTTTTTTCAGGGATAATGAACTCAGCATTCAACACAGAAAAAAGGGATATAAGAGCGATATGAAATAACTTCTTGAATATTCAATAGTATTAGATAATATCAGCGGAGCTGGAGTACGACATTCCATTTTTTAATCGTTTTAGTGGAGGAGTTGTGTTTAAAAAAAAAGAAGTACAGAAAATTGCCACAAATACAGGAAATTTTTCTCAGGTTCCTAATGACGTAATGTACCTGATATTGCTTTTTCTTGATGTTAAGTCGCTGAATCATCTCGCTATGACTAATTCAACGTTCAAAAAGCTGGTTTCTAATTATCCAAAGCAAATCTACGTTAAAATATGTGATAAAGAATATAAAGGAACCTACTCACAAATACATGCCCAATTTATAGGTCACCTCCAACACAAAGAAGCCGAAATTGCTCGCCAAAAGCGTCGCAAGGAAGAAAACGCAATTGCGGAACTTAGAAACGTTGTTACAACTCAAAAAAATGACATAAGACAAACCTGGGATGTTCCACTTAAAAAGTCATGCATCACTAAGGAAGAACGACTAGCCATAGGATGCGGTTTTACTTTCGGTTTAATTGGTGGGATTCTCGTTTCCTGTTTCACGCCCATACCTTGGTACTTCGCTTATTGTTTAGGCATGGGGGCAGGAGGAACAACACCTTTAGTTGCCTCGCGAACCATCCGTTGTTGCTGTGGTAAATGCGTGGATTGTAAAGAACAAGAGCTCAACACCAGAGAGGAAAATCTGAAAAATAATTATCCTTCTTCCCCAAGTATGAGAATGTGAAATGAGTTGTGGGTGCGGGTAACTGTATTTTAAAAAGTTACTCGCTTCCAAACCTCTTCTAACTGCTTGAAATGAACAGAGTATATAAGGAAGCTTCTGTCATTTGTTAAAACCCAATTGTCTCCAAGCTTCATATAAAATGACTGCAACAGCGTTCGAGAGATTTAAACTTCGATTATTCTCACGCATAGGGATAGAGAGCGACCTGAATTTCTGTAAAATTTCTTGAGGCAATCCTCTGGATTCTGGACCGAATAAAAACAGATCATCTACGGTATATTGAACGGTTGAGTAACATTGTGTGGCTCGAGCGCTAAAGGTATAGATAGTCTTTTGATGGTGTTGTTGAATAAATTTTTCCCAACTTTCATATTGGTCAATAGAGGCCCATTCATGATAATCCAAGCCAGCACGTCTCAGTGCTTTTTCTTGTAATGAA
The DNA here is from genome assembly GCF_043161935.1 of Legionella sp. 227. Taxonomy (NCBI): domain Bacteria; kingdom Pseudomonadati; phylum Pseudomonadota; class Gammaproteobacteria; order Legionellales; family Legionellaceae; genus Legionella; species Legionella sp. 227. Next base: position 2,481,873 of record NZ_CP171154.1, read on the forward strand.
AATCCAAGAGGATGTATCAAATGCAATTTTGCCCCAGTGTTGGCACATAGTCGAATGATGTTTCCTGTATTTGGAGGGATTTCAGGTTGGTAAAGGGCGATATGAAACATAATGTTAGTGAATTAATAAAATGGTAATCGTTTTTTGTTAAAAAAATTGGTTCTTGATATTCCAGAGCATTTTTTCAAATTATATCTGAACATAAGTTTTAAACAAATGCTTTTGATTAGGTACTCATTAATGTTACAGACCTCATGATCGTCAAGAATTGTGTTTGTAATTGGCTATGCGCAAAAAATGAAACTCGTTCACGTGTGGTTGATTCGCTACAAACAGAATGCTCCATAAAGCTATGGTCGCATTGTTGTCTACTAAAAAACGTCCATCAGCTAATAATAACGGTTTATTATTAACGGTGATGAGATAGTTGTCTGTAAACCAGTTAAAAATAATAAAATCCCTCATTAATGAAGATGAGTTTTTCACATATTCAGGTAATTTTTGATAAGAAAACGCACGATAACGTGTCACAAGTTGGCTTCTTGATTCTTTTAAAAGTGGGGTTGAAACATTAATGAGGTACAAACGATTTTTATTTAATGCAATTCCTCTCCACTGTGTGGAACTGAGTAACATGGGAAACACACGTGCCTTGTCTGTACTTACTCCTAATTGGGCAAGCTCATCTCGAACTGCCGTCATTGCTCGATAATGTTGCTCGATATTGAATAGCAGAAATGAACTGATTAGGACTAAAGCAATAAGGACAGGTTTTCTTTGATCAAAGACCAGAGCTGCGATTACTCCTAAACCCAGGGGGATGGTCACAAAGGGATCAACAATAGATACAATATCCCAACTCACTCTAGTATCAGAAAATGGCCAAAATAAAACCGTTCCATAAGTAGTACAGGCGTCTAACAGGCCATGAGTTGAGTAACCGATTAAAGCGGCTAAAAAGGTAAATTTCCACTGGGTACGAAAGCGTTTAAAAATCAACAAAGTTAAAGTAATGATTAAAGCACCTACGGGGATAAAACTTAGGGAGTGTGTGAAGTGACGGTGATAGAGAAAAAACAGCATTGGATTGCCTGATTCTTGAATGAATATATCCAAATCAGGTGCCATGGCTGCCAAGCCACCGACAAGCCAGGCATTGTGTTTGTCCTTGCTGTACAAAATTGCTTGAGAACAGGCTGCCCCTAAAACCGCATGCGTCACTGGATCCATGTCTTAACCTTTTGAAGGAGTTTATGATTCTTATTTTTAGCCCCTTAATAGAGGAGCATAGCTCGCAGAGAGTGCTTCCTGACAATCTTGTTGTATCGAATATTTTTTTCGCGAATGCAAACAGTAAGTGTCAGAAAGCAAATAAAAATCTAATGAGCAATACAAGGCTCTTCTTCAAGATAGCCACTTAATACAGCATGCTCACTATTTTTCCAATACAGTCTTGGTTGACCTGACTTTTCAGTGGGTCTGTATAAATGGCTTATCACATTTTCTAGATAGCTTGGGTTGGTAAACAATGCGACGGCTATCTGGTTCTTCAACGCTTTAGATTGTCCATTGGTGTAGAGCAAATCAATTTCGCCATTTATTGTAATCATAACCGTGGTGAATAATCCCACGCCATAACCATCTTGATGCATAAAAAATAAAGAAAATGGGATTGCATATTGGGTACTCTCTTTAAAATCAATTTTTAATTGTTGAATACCAGAGTCTGTTGGCCATTGAACATGGTGTAATCCCTGTTGTTTTGTTAACGTACCGTTTGCATTAAACCGTAATGTGCCTTCATCCAGCATTACTTTGCCAGCAAATACTTCGGCCTTCCACATGCCAACTCCAGTTTTTGTTAATTTAATCGTTAATTCATCGGTATTAGATAGAGAATCGAAAATCATTAAACTGGCTACAAAACTATCACCCTCACTGGCCATAGCAGGAAGATTGGCCCCCATTTTTATTTTACTGGTGGCTTTAGGCGCTAAATTTTTTGTGGGGATTTTGATTTTACTTAAATGCTTGAGAGCTGATTTTTTTGTTATTCCAAGAAGGTAGTCACCCCATTCTGTGCGAAGGTAATCATCAGCGTCTAAATAGAGTCTGCCAAAACGTGTAAACAGTAGTTCACTGTTTTTTTTGCCACTTGATACAACAAAATAACCAGGGTTGAGCAGAGCAAGATCGAGTGCATTTCCTGTCGCTGTGATGGGGCATTGATTAATCGTCAAAGGCTTTTGAGTCAATTTAAATAAATTATCTGCATGCACTTGAGATGAAATTATGAGGGCAGCTGTGAATAAAATTGATTTAAGAGTCACGTTAATTCCTTTTAAAATAAATATAAATTGTAGAGAAACAAACAACTCCCTTTTTGTAAAACTAATCTTTTTTGATCGACAAAGCAGGGCGCGATCTAGAATAGCTGGATTTAGGTTTTCTGTCATTGAGAAAAAGACCGAAATCAGCTATCTTGTGGGCCAAATTAAAGTGATTATTAATTGACTTAGCCAGAAAGGATTTTAATCCCCTTTTACTTAAGGGAGAAAAGGAAGAATATTTTATGTTTAAACGAACAAAAACGGATTATTTCCCACCATCTTTTTCCATGCGTTCTTTATTTATAATTTTTAGTTCAGTGATTGTGACTGCCAATGCAAGCTATGCTGAACCAGCTAAAATAAATCACCAAGCGAACCAAAGAGACTTAAATTGGTTTCATCCATTTATTACTCTCTCAGGTGGTGTTGCAGTTGCCAAGACAGGACATTCACAAACTTTAAACATGGAAGGTGATTTCACAACGTATCAATATACCCCCAGCCATGACCATTCAAATCGGATGTTATGGGGAGGGTCTATTGGAACTGAAGTTCCAATTAATTCACTGTGGGCTTTGCAGCTTGGTATAAGTTATTATAGGCCTAATAATTTTTCTAGTAGCGGTATTTTAATACAAGGGGTAGATGAGCAATCAGCGGATGAGTTTACCTACAATTATAAAATAAAAAGCAGCCAACTTTTTTTTGAAGGCAAGTTATTACATTCTGTTAAACAGATTTTTCATCCCTATGTCTCTTTAGGTCTTGGAGCTGCGTTCAATAATGCTTCAAATTATCAGACCAGCGTGCCCCCGTTTCTAACGTTTACCCCAGAATTTGAGGATCATAAAACAACGAATTTTGCTTATAGTCTTGGTCTTGGCATTGATATGGATCTAGGTAAAAACTGGCGCTTAGGGTTCGGTTATCGTTATGTGGGCTTAGGTGAGGCGAATTTGGATGAAGGAATGCTTGATGTAATACCTTTCACAAGTACTTTGACACTACCCCATCTTTATATGCAGGAAGCCATAGTACAACTAAGCTATTTAATTTAGGAAATAGGAAAAATGAAAAAGAATAAAAGGATGTCCTCTTTATTTCTGTTTATTAGTGCCACTTCGTTAAGCACGATGAGCTATGGGGTTGCCTACAATGTTGTACCCAAAGCAGGTACGGTGTTACCTACTCAACTTGTTTTAGGAAATACTGCAACAGCATTTTATACCGTAACGAATGCTACGCGTCGTACGCTACCAGGGGGATTTGTTAAATATTTACCACCTAACGTTACCCAAGTACTCAACGATACAACTTATTCTGATTTATGTGGTGCAAATTTTACCTTGTTGCCAGGAGGGAGCTGTACATTAGAACTTAAGGTTTCAGGTGCTGTTAATCCACATGATCCTAATCCTCATAATCATCTTTTTGTTTGTAGTCCTAATGTTCCAGCATGCGCAGGGACGAATGAACCTTTAAATGTTAGGGCCTTCGAACCTACAATAAAAGGGGTGGTGCAATCAGGGAATGTTTCTGCAATTCCTCTCGCGAATGCAAATGTTACTATTTACACTGCCAGTTCAGCGTCTGCAATACCGATTGCTAATGCGACAACCAATGGATCAGGACAATTTTTTATTTATATTCCACCTGAACAAATACCCCAAACAGCTTCATTTTATGCAGTTGCCCGCCAGGGAAATAACACCAAGCTGGTGACTGTAATAGGTAAAAATCTGCTTCCAGCGATTACAATTAACGAATTGACGACGGTAGGCGCAGCTTTTTCAATGGCACAATTTTTTAATAATGGGCAGATTAGTGGTAGCTCATTAGGATTAAAAATTGCCTCAGGCATGAATGATAATTTAGTTTCACCGATTCAAGGTACTCTATCGCAAGTGATTACTGCGTCACCCAATGCAGATCAAACAAATACAATGCGCTCCCTCAATAATTTATCTAATTTAATTGCCTCTTGTGTTCAAAATTCGCCAGGTGCATGTACTGTTCTTTTTGGATTAACCACAGTCAATGGTTTTGCACCTACAAATACCTTAGATGCATTGGTAAATATAGCGCATAATCCGGCGAATAATGTACTAGGTATCTATGTCCAATCGAATCAATTTGCTACTTATCAACCTTCTTTAAAAACCAAACCTGATGCGTGGACTTTAGCGGTAAAATTTAATAATTCAGGCAGTTTGTCAGCTCCTTTTGGTGGGCCAGCCAAAACGGTTTTTGATAAAAACGGGTACGCCTGGATTACGAATAATGTGATTCAAGGCACTCCCAATTCATCCAACTGGCTTATTGTTTTAAAGCCAAACGGCCAACCTGCGGACGGAATAAATGATACCCCCACATCGCCACTATTTGGCGGTGGTCTTTTAGGGAATGCTTTTGGAATTACAATTGATACGCGTGGATCGATATGGACAGGCAATTTTGGATGGGGGAGTTGTGATACCTGTTTGCCTCCAGGAGGCGAGGGGAGCGTATCTCAATTTTCTTCAACGGGTATTCCAATTTCAGGCCCTCTAGGCTATATATCGGCTTTATATAGAGTTCAAGGTACTGTTTCAGATAAAAATAACAACATTTGGATGGCCAGCTATGGTAATGACAGGATTGTTGTTTATTTAAATGGCGATCCTAATTCTGCCATTTATTATCAAGAACCTGCAAACAGTGGACCTTTTGACATAGCTATTGCTCAAGATGGTTCTGCATGGGTGAGTAACAGCAAAACTTCTGCTGGCAACCCAGGTTCGGTAATTAATAAATATGTGATTTCCGGAACCCAACTCATCAAAACTTTAGATGTTCAATTACCCGCCGGTAGCTCAACAAGGGAGGTTTCTTTAGATTCGCAAGGTAATGCTTGGGTGGCATCTGTAAATGACTCCACAATCTATAAAATTGCCCCCAACGGAACCTTTGTTGCATATAACGGCGAAGGTGGTGTGTCTGGACCTTGGGGGGTTACTGTGGATGGTGACGATAATATCTGGGTGGCTAATTTTGAGGGCATTGGCTTTCCCCCTCAATTTTCAATTTCCAAACTTTGTGGTATTAACACAGCTAAGTGCCCAACAGGATTAACTACAGGTGATGCGATATCTCCTTCAACCGGGTATACCTTACCCAGTGCAGGGAGCCAAGTATTGCTCGCCGATGGTACTCCGCTTAATGGCGCAGGTGGACCACCCAGTTTTAATCCTTTAATGCGTCTCACTCACGCCATTTCAGATCAAGCAGGAAATGTTTGGGCTGCAAATAATTGGAAACCACTTCCTTTTAGTGACAATTACTTTAATCCGGGAGGGGATGGGATGGTCGTGTTTATAGGAATTGCGGCACCACCGCAAATGAGCCAGTGATGACTTTATTGACATTATCGCTAAGTCTTTTCGTCAGAGTATAGTGATTGTCAAACCAACGTAGAAAGGTCTAAATCTACGTTGGTTTTTTTGGCTGCACGAGAAGGTAAGCCTCAATTCATCAGTTTGCTTAATAGGTATGATTAGATCTATTATTATTTTGTATGAATTACAAATTATCGCCCACATCAGGACATTTTACTTATGCATTTACTTTTTGATTTTGATGGTACGCTAGTAGATAGTTTTGACTGCGTGATTGAAAACACCAACTTATTGGCTGAGCAATTCAACTTCAGAAAGATTAAAGAGCATGAAATTGATTCCCTTCGAGAGCTTTCATCAAGAGAATTAATCAATTTTTTAGGGATTTCTTTTTATAAAATACCTTCTTTAATACGACAGATTAGGTATCTTTTACACGAACAAATGGTGAATATGAAGCCGATAGCTAATATTCCTACAATCTTGGAGACTTTTTATAAGTCGGGATACTCACTCGGCATCTTGACTTCTAATTCAGTTGAAAATGTTCTTTTATGGCTAGACATGCATCAAATTCACCACTTTTTTAATTTTATCCATGATGAATCGAATTGTTTTTCTAAACGTCATTTACTGAAAAAAACGCTCAAAAAATACAAAATTGATAAAAGCAAAGTATTTTATATTGGAGATGAAACCCGAGATATTGAGGCAGCAAAGAGAAATAATATAAAATCAATCGCTGTAACCTGGGGTTACAATTCAGAGAAAACTTTATTAAAGCATCAGCCTACATACCTTGCAAAACAGCCTGAAGAGTTGTTAACGATTTGTTCTGAAGTTTCTTTCACAGGGTTTAATGATTATTAGTTTGTCATAGCCAACGAAGCGAATCACCCAATACAATTTTATTCTTTGAACAAATAAATTATTTAAACGTACGGTTTATGAATTACTAAAATCAAATAAAAAAGAAAAATAGTTTGAGTCAAGACTGTTTTTTTAATTTTTATTTGTATAAGATAGCTACGCCTAATTCCCTTTCAAAATAATCCAAGTCTGTGGATATTTATTTCAATCAATAGTGAACCAGTAATTAACAGTTTATAAAAAGCCCTTACAGAGTCTGCTTTATTCTATTTTTAAATCCGAATAGTACTATATAAGTTATTCACATTTTCTGTGGATAAGTCTGTTTATAGTCTGTCAAACACCATGTACAATTTAGGGGTTAAGCAGGTGACTCATCTTTTTCCAAGGTGTTTTTTCAGTAAGACTAACAGGACGTTATTGTGCCTGTTGTTTTACCTAATGTAGGTGGCGTCTGCCTTGCGCTTGCTTAATCTCTAAAACGATTCACACCTTCTATGGCCTCATTAGGGAGTGTGCCTTCAATTTTAGATCCAAATTTATCTTTATTTATGGCGACAAAGAAGGAGGCGGTATTAAATAAAGATGGAGTAGTGGCCTTAAATCCTAGACGAGCATAAAGATTAGCATCCGCTCTACTTAAAAAGGGATTGAGTTTCTGATTCTCTTCATCAAATAAAATAATTTGCTTTGCTTTCGGGAAGCGAGTTTGAATGGCTTGTAGTTGTTCTGTACTCATTTTCTTTAGCTCTTCAGTTGCTAAAGACACGGTTGTAATATTTTGAGGTATTGCTTTAACAATAAGCGCCAGTTCTGCTGCTGTCTTTCGCCCAAGGCCATTCCAGCCTAAATTAAGATGGGAGATTCCTGAATCTTTTAGGGTGTCTAATAGGGCTGCCAGTTCTGCTGCTGATTTTTGCCCAAGGTCATTGTCACTCAAATCAAGATGGGTGATTCCAGAGTCTTTGAGGGTGCTCAATAGGGTTACCAGTCCTATCCCTGTCTTTTCCCCAAGACCATTCGCGCGCAAACTAAGATGAGTGATTCCAGAATCTTTGAAGGTGCTTAATAGGGCTACTAACTCTGCTTCGGTTTTTTTCCCAAGGCCATTCGCAAACAAATCAAGGTGGGAAACTCCAGAGTTTCTGAGGGCGTTCAATAGGGCAACCAGTTCTGGTGTTGTCTTTTGCCAAAGGCTATTTCCCCCTAACTCAAGATGGGTGACCCCGGAATCTTTGAGGATACTCAATATGGCGACCAGGTCTGGCCCTGTTTGTTCCCCAAGGCCATTTCCTCCTAACTCCAGATGAGTGATTCCAGAACCTTTGAGAGTACTTAATATCGCTATCAACTCTGCTACTGTTTTTTTTCCAAGATGATTCAATTTCAGATCAAGATGGGTGATTCCAGAGCCTATTAATTGTTTGAGTTCAGAGATTATTTGAGCGGTTTGTTTGTTTGAGAGATTTAGGCGCATTGACAAGTTTTCCTATACTAAATATTCGCTACGATACTTAGAACCTGTTTGTATTTCTGCTTTTTTGTGCAAATATAGCAAATGTAACCAGGCTCTGTTCTGAAGGTGGAGTTAATTAAATAATGATCTATTTATTCATAATTGGTTCAATGTTATCATTTATTGAGCAATTGATCAATGTATAATAGGTAACCTGTTACAGGAAGTGGCTTGGTTGTGAGCAGTTAGCTTTTGATCACATTGTTGTCCCCAGCGGCTTGGCCGCGTGGGCTCGTGTTTTAATCCCGCTCTCCTTGTGCTTCCTGAAAGCTGTGGCGGATGAGATTTTGGTAGCTGGAGGTTCTATTCATTTTTTTGGCAGTGCCACAAATAATGATCCTGAGTGATTTAGCGCATTAGCTTCCATACCGGCTTGATTGCCTTCACCCTTATAAACATCAACATGTGCGCCCACAATGGCACCGCCTGTGTCTTGGGCTACACACCATGAAGTAGATTTTTTGCAGTTATAGATAAAACTCACACCAACAGGAATTACGCGGTGATCTGTTGCGCATGAAGCATGTGGGGTGAGCGAAATATTTTCAGAACCATATGGGCCTCCAGCTTCTTTAGTAAAAAATACAAAGCTTTGATCGCGATTTCGCAAGTCAGCAGCTTTATCGCGGTTTAGAGGGTTATCGAGATATTGGCGAATTCGCTTTTCTGATGCGCCGCTTAGTTTAATCTCTTTAGATAGGTTGCAGCGTAACTTTGCTTCATCATGACATTTAGGATCTTTAGCGCAACGTTCCATTGCATCCAGGTTACCACCACAGGTTGGGTCTTGTGCACATTGAACTATGCGACCCAGCATGGTGCGCGGCCTGCCATTGGCGCCATCGTAATTAATACGAAATACTTTGCCATCGAGAATTAATGAACCAGATCCTTGAAGCATTAAAAAAGAAGGGTCATTTGGGTCTTTAACATAACCAATTATATATTTTGGATTTAAAGCTCCATGATCAATTTCTTCGCGGTCTGGTGCTATAGAGTACGTGCCATCGGCATTTTTCAGACAAAATCCACGCGGTATCTTGGTAAGCGGGTCAACTCCGCAAAGAGGAGCTTTCAAATTAAATTTCTTGCATTCTGAAGCTGCATTGACAACACCTGGGTTACTGTAGATAGGATATAAAAATCCTCCTCCACGTTTGGTGCGAGCCTCAACAGCGGCTGGCGCATAATAGGCAGTAAATTGAAATTCACCTTTTTTAAAACCTGCATGATTTTCAGGCCAACCATCGCTTTTATACCAGTCAAATTCGCTTTTGATACTCGCTAAATATTTTTGAAAATTGCCTTGGGCAGCTTTTGCAAGACTGAGCATTTTTTTGTTGGCTTCGAGGCACCATTCTTGTCGCTTAAACTGATGGCCAGCAATAGTCACTGTTTGAAATTCACCATGGTACTTATTGCAGTTTTCAATCTGATTATTTAAGGCTTTAATTACTTCATCCATATTGCCCACTGAGTTATCTAACGGCAGTTCTGAAGCTGAAATTTTATGAAATTTAAACCGCAACACACCGGGCTCTTTGGCAGCCATTTTCTGTCTTGAGGTAAAATCCACAAGTCTTCTAACATCTAAACAATGTTGAATTGGATCTGCAGGGAGGGTTGCATGGGTGATGATGCTAAAAGTGATTAGTGCAATTATTAAAGCGGATCGAAACATGGGTATCCTTAGCCATAGCAATGGTTGAGTCTCGTTTAGCCATTGATTTTGAGTTGTGTAACAAAGATTATATAGGCTATTTGACCAGTCATCAAAGGGATGTATTGATGTTAATGGTGCGGTGTGAATACCTCACGTGACTACGGGGTCATTTAATGAAGGCTATACTTGTTTTAAATACAGAATTGAAACAATTAATATGAAAGGTTATGAGAAAATTTCATTTAGTAGAAGATAAAACACCAACACATGCTAATTTAGCTCGATTCTTGAAGGCCGAAGGATGGAAGCCCAGTAAGTTTTCTGCGCTGGCGTCAGTGAATGAGAAATGGCTCCATTTTTCACCGCTGATTAGTCAAACCTTAGAGTATAAGCATCTGCTTGCGGCATTTTTACAAGCAAACCATCTCGAATATTTGATGCCAGAGACCTTTTTCATCGATGATGACACTTGGCCTTCTGTTTTGGCTAATATCAGTAACTCAGGGTCTGCCAACACGCCTTGGATATTAAAACCGTCCATGTTAAATAATGGACAACATATTCATATCTTTCATGATCTTAATGCCATTGAGGCACATTTTCTTTCCCATCAGCGAATGGGAGGGGCCCAAGTTTTGCAACGTTATATTGTTAAGCCGCAACTGATTCAAGGGCCCACTTTGGGGCATAAGTTTTCTATTCGAGTATTGTTGGTCTTATCGACACATGCAGGCTCAGCACTTTTTCCGAGTGGCTATGTGAATATTGCTTTAAAACCGTATCAAGAAGATAACTTCAATCAACTGGAGGCTCATCTTACCAATGAACATCTGAGTGAGGAGCGACTAAATGTGGTGCAACGCCTAAGCGATGAAATCGCCATTTTTCAACCTTATAAGATGACTATTATTTCTATCTGCCAACTTTTAGTAAATGCATTGAAAAATCAATTTACCTCTATTTGGCAAGATAGCCAGCCGCGAATTGCGTGCTTTGGCTTTGATTTTATGGTTGAAGCAGAGGGAAATAAACTTTGGTTATTGGAAGCAAATCATGGACCTTGTTTTCCAGTGGATGATTCACATCCTTTATTTAATATTTTATATCGTCCTTTTTGGCAACAATTAATTAAACATTTTATTGAGAGGGAGCCATCCAATTTTATTGAGTTGGACTAGCAATCTTGATACTCAGTTATTAAATTACAATTTATAAAAATTTCTGAACTTGGTTTTTGATCACTTATTATAAGCACATAACTTGATAAATTAACTTTGACGTTCGGCTAGTGGTCCTTTTTTATCCATATAGATATCTTTTTCTAAGTCGCTTACCGTTAATACCATACATAGTCCAGAATCTAACACGGCATATATAAATTTTAGCCTAATTTAAACATCAAAATCCTCTTGGCTCCTTGGTAATCGAGCTGATTGGTTTGGCTTTTTTCGCAGTCAATGATTTTTAAATGACTGCACTCATAAACTCAAACTACTAAAGGATTGATCAGTATTCGAGGAATGCTCCTGGCTTTCGACCTCTTTATTCAAGCTATCACTAATAATGGAGTATAATTGACTGTTTGAAGCCGAACTCCACTGTGAAAACGGATTATATTCATTTGCAATTTTTTGCTGAGCCTCTCTTAATGCATTCAATTTTTCTAACTTACTTAAACTATCATTTTGTAATCGATTGATTAAGTGCATCGCCATTTCTACTCTATTATTCGAGTTTGGCCTAAAAAATGAATGACTATAACCGGATTTACTCTCGATGTAATGTTTTAAATCAGTCACTGCTGCTTGTGGATCAAAGCGTTCAGAGAGCTCTTCTAACATTTTGAGTTCGAATTTGTATTGAGTCAATAATGCAAACTCTTCTTTTGTGCAATCTAATTTTTCTGGATGGAATTGGTCAAAAATAATGTGACGTAGTTTGTCAGATTGGAACAAATCAGCAATTTCCTGCAGTTCCGAAATTGTAGAAACAAAAGAATCAAAAGGAACTTTTGATAAAAGGCGTTCGTGTGTATTAATGGGCATCAAAGCCAAGCATTGCTCCAAAAGATCTTTTGAGTTAATAAGATAGAGAAATTTCTCGAGCACTTTTAATTTAGAATTGTGTCCCGTTTTTTGTAATAGAGAAAGTAGCGCATTGCCCTCTTTAATTTCATCTTTAAACTGCAAAAAAAACTGTTCTAATAGAGCAGATTGAATCGCATCATGGTTGTTCCAGGCAACATAGTATGCAGTCCATTCCTTAAAGGAGGTGATGCGACTGCTTATCTCGTCGGCCATCATCCGATGTAGTGCTGCTGCGTCATAGCTTAGTAAAAATTGATGGAATGAAGTGTAATTATCGGGATTTAACCACTGATATAAATTAGGTTTAACAAACGCTAGAACTTTTTTTTGTTGGTTGCTGTAGTAAAAAAGTGCTTGAAGAATCTGGCATGTATTATCATAGTTGTTAAGCAGTACTGGATATTTATCTTCTAGAGATGCAAACACTTCATCAAGTAACTCAGGGCTTACTCTTTTTCCTAACAGCAAAAAGTCCTGGCAGGAAGTAATTGAAGTGGCGAGTTGTTGTGCATATTTTTTTCTCAAACTACTTTTTGCTGGCTCTACAAGTTTGGCGAATAATTTTTGATATTTCTCCTTAGTATTGTATTCTTGGATAAGTGCTTTAAATTGAGCATCAACAATGAGTTGTTGCTGTTCTTTTGAGAACAGATGGATAAGCCCATGGATTTTCGCGACAGAGTTTAGCTCAGCAAAACGAGGCTGGACACAGGCTGCGACTTCCTTAAAAAGTTTGGGATGATCTGCCAAATTGATGAAATCCTGAAAACTTTGAATCAACGGTTCTATAAAAGTGGCTGCTTCTAGATCATGATATTTTGAACTTTTTCGGATTAATTGAATCACTTGATCAAGCAATCCCTCATCATCACCATCCAACATTTGGGGACGATGTGTTAAGGCTTCTAATACCTCATCTAACAATGAAGTTAGGGGCGGTAAGTCCTCTTTTGCTTGATTTGCTTCAGCATCGATGGGAACTTTATAGAGATCTGGATATTGATTAAGGAATTCAAAGAGGCAATTGGATATTTGATGAGCGCAAGGAAAAATGTTTTCTTGCTGTTGTCGCTTAAACTCTTCATCTGTGAGAACACAATCTTTATGGCGAACAAATAAAGCCAATAAATAACTCTCGAGAGTCAGATCGGCACGGCCATAACTTTTAAGGTTGAGTTGCCTAATTAGCGGTTTGTCAGCTAAAGCTGTATTTGCGGGTAAACTGAGCTCCTGGGGGAGCTTGCGCCAAAGTTCATAAAAAGTTTTAATTGCTCCGGCGACAACCTCGTTATCTGCCCACTCCTCACTGCCTGAATCAGCAACGGACGCTTTTCCAAGCTCCAAAGCTAATTGATGTAGCGCAAAACCGATTGAATTATTATCATATTTTTGGTTGTGTTGTTTCTTTAATACTTGAATAAATGTTTCACTGGCCTTGCCAGCAACCTGTTCTAGATTGAGCATATCTCTACCGCCCAATTTATAGACCACTTGGTTTGCTGAGGGTTGGAAATCAGCAATCACGAGATTGCTATCCACTTTTGCCGTTTGAAAGATTTCTGCTATAGGAATCAGTTTGTTATGAGCCTGATTGGTAATATAATTTTCAAGTTCAAAATGTCCATCTTGTTCTGTTTCAAATTTGAGATTCCCACTTTCTCGATTCAAACCAACAAGACCAGGCATTAAAATCTGACATATTGCTTCTTTAGGATCCGCAATTGCTTCTGCTATTTTGAGACAGAACTGGTTAGCAGGTAAAAATGGATGACGGGTATAGGCTAGATTCGATTTTTTCAGCAGTTCCCAGCGCTTTTTAAAATAGTTTCTGAAGATTATGGCGTCTTTATCAAGAGAAGAATTATCATCCCGACCCTGGATTAATTGAGTAAAAAAGGAAAAGGTAAATGCAGACTCCTGCTGCATAATATTCACTGTTTTCGCATCCAGGTCAGAAGAAAAAATTGACTTTTGATTTTGATAAACACGAAGCAGTTCTTTTAATTGTTTAACGGTAAGCATAGAGTCGGGAACCAAAAAATATGTTTGGCCAACTATAAATTAATCTGCTTCTTTTTTTCAATGGAAAAGTTTATCGCGAGGGTAGTGACGTAAATTGTTCCCTCAGTAATCTGATATTTATATTTTAAGATGCTCTCCAGGTTTACTTCCTCTGTCATTCTGACTGGCTTTTGTATCAAATATAAATAATCAGATCGGTACGATATAAAATTTCATCTCGACTTAGATAATTAAAACCTTAGCCCCAGGATTGGCTTTTACCCAATTAGCCACATACTCGATATGGGTATTTTTGCCAACAGCAATGCATCCACGCGTTGAGTAGGGTAAGTTGTTTAACCAATTAAACCATCCAGAAGACTGAGTGGGCCCATGGATTCCTACATCTCTACCTGTATATCCTGCAGCTGATTGCTTTGCAGTCGGATAGAGAATTGGAATGAAGACTTTAAATTGATTGGATTTTCTTGGATGAGCTAACCCATATAATCCAATTGGAGTTTTATTATCACCCGCTTTCTTTTTACCGACGCCTTTATATCCGAGAGCGACTTTAAAGGTCTTAATTACAGTGCCGTGTTTACAAATAGCTAAAGTTCGCGTTTTGGTATGTACATTGATTCCGTTTGATAAAGGACAAGTCGATGTACCAGCGAATAAAACGACAGGGAAAAAAATAGAGATCATTAAAACAAATGCTTTTATTTTCATACAATCAGACGAATATTACTTAAATTGGTCAATAATTATCCCACAATATTACTTTTATTCCTAGGGTTGGCAGGTTAAATCTTATCGAGTCTGATACTTTTGATTTTCAGGCCAGGAATTTTCATTTAAAGTATGGCTCCGAAATGGCCGGGATGCTTGATGATTTTTCGATTGGGTATCACCATTTTTTTAAAGAGGGTGCTTTAGTTTTGTGATAAGCCTTGTTACCCCTTATCACTCACTTATGGAGAAGAAATATTTTGCTCAATGACTACTTTTATCTAAGATTTTGTAGATTTTCAATTCTAGTTTTATTGATACTAATATGTAGCGGAAACATTACAAATAGTTTTTTATTAGAAGTTGGATTTAAAGAAAATGACACCAGAAATAGTCTTACACTGATGATGAATGGAGATGCTCATAAGCCGTTTGTCTATCGCTCTCTTTTACCGAAAGGGATAAAATGGTTTACTGAGCAATTGAGTTTGGATACTCAAAAACAGTTATTTCAATCAATTAATAGAAAAGATTCACTCCGATCACATTATTTTTCAACACTGTCTATGGGCTCCTGGACCCCTGTGATTGCGATAACATATAATCTTATGTATTTGATAATTGTTTTAGCGACCACAGGAATTCTTTTTATTGTTTACCTCTTAGGACGCATGCATCATTTGAATTTTGGTGAAGCTTTGGTTTGTATGATTAGCTTTAGCTTGTTATATCCTTTGACCTTTCAAACTTATGGTTATTATTATGATTTTATAGAATTGCTCGGTATATTTTGTGCCTGTTATTTCGTACTGAAGCAACAGAGAATTATGTATACGGTATGTATTGCGGTGTTTTCCTTTAATAAAGAAACATTTTTTTTGGTACCACTTGCCCTTTTTTTTCTTCATCCAAAACAGGTTACTTTACCAACACGGATCATCGATTTGGCATTGCAGTTGCTTATTTGTTTCGCCAGTCGTTTTTATATCATGAGTGGTTATGAGGCTAATATTGGAAATTTCGTTGAATATCACTTTCGTGAAAATATTTCGTTCTGGACGAAACCAGCCAATTTCTTTAAGTTTTATAATGTAATCGCCAAAGGAGTGCATACTCCAAGTCTGCAAAATCCATTAATTGCTGTACCTTTCTTTATTTTTTTTAAACACGCCTGGAATGAGTCGCCACAAAGATATCGTAATTACTTCTGGGCTGCTTTTTTACCTCTTATACCTTTATTTATCTGTTTTGGATATAAAGATGAAATGAGGGTGTTTTCCTTAGCTTTTCCAGCAATTACCTTAATTACTCTGCATGGTGTCACTAAATTTAATGAAATATTTTCTGGATTAAGCAAAACTGTAGGCGTGGTTAATGAAAGTAATTTGCATTAATAATTAAGCCATAAAGTCAGTAAGAGTCTAAAACGTTTAGGGTGCTTTGGAAAAGAAATTAATTTCTTTTCGGTTCTCTTTATCAGATTGTTCCTTTTTCCCAAGAAATTGATCTACCTGAAGTTTCAAAGACTCATTTTCAAGGCGCAATTTTGAGAGTTCTTGCGATAATTTATCAATTACCTGAAACTGAAAATTATTTTCCCTACAAAAGGTTTGAGCCAGCTTGCTATCGCTTACTACAGCAGTTAATTTTTCTATTAAATCTTTTTTATCCGAATGATTCTTAAAAAATACCAGCATTTTATCCAGAGAATTAATAATATTTTGAATGTGATCCAGAGCAGTTATCTGACCAAAGATAAAATGTCTGTTTTGCGTATAAATATCAACTAGCTGTTGTACCTTAGCTTCCAATTGTCCTTGAGTGGTATTGATTAATTCCAATTGTTGGGAAATTTGTATTTTAACATTCCCTGTCTTTATTCTGGCAGGCCTGTTGCGTGCTTCTCGTAATAGGCTATTGTGATCGAGTTTCAGGTCATTGAGTTTCGTATACAACTCTAAAGTTTCATTTATTTTATTAGCGAAAAAAACATCAAAGGGGATGGGGGTTTCAAAGAAGCGCTCTGTATTCATTTCAAAATGAAGGTTGAGCTGGTCACATTTTTGTTTTAGGTTCAATACCGATTTTTGATAATCTGATAATTTTAAAAGAATTTCTTTTTTGCCGATCATTATTTATCCTGGCTGTTCTTTACAATTTCATTTTAGCATATATTTACTTAGCTCAAATTCATTAGATGAATGGAAATGTAGTCTGAAATGAACATGCGAAATTCAGTTTTTAATTTTCTGAAGCAAAGTGTTTAATTGGATTTTTTGAAGTAAAATTCACAAAAAAGTGAATTAAAATCACTATGCTGGATGAAACTTAAAAGTTCAATATTATTTGTTGATTGAAAATGACGTTTCTTGTCAAGCTAAGCTTATTTATGATTATTTTAATTAATAAAGAGTATGCATTTGATAATTTATTATACTTGAACAATAATATACTATTAGAGCAGTAATGCAGTTAGGCTGCATGGTTAGATGCAGATTGATTGTGTCATCAGTTAGTTACTCTTCTTGATTTAATTTAAGCGGCTGCATTACAAAACTCTTACAGTAATGAGTGGAGTGTTCAAATGCTTGTGGAAATTCTCTCACGTGCCCAATTTGGTTTTAGCATCGGATTTCATATTTTATTTCCAACATTGAATTTGGGGTTGGCCTTATTTTTGGTCATTATGGAATTCTTTTGGCTTAAAACTAAAAAAACAGTTTACCTTGAAATTTGCAAATTTTGGACCAAGATTTTTGCACTTACTTTTGGAATGGGCGTTGTTTCAGGCATTGTCCTGGCTTATCAAATCGGAACAAATTTTGGCCCGTTTATTACCCAGTTCGGCAATGTTTTGGGTGCATTATTCGCCTATGAAACTCTAACCGCCTTTTTTCTTGAAGCAGGTTTTTTAGGCGTCATGCTCTTTGGTTGGAAAAGAGTACCACCGCTACTGCATTTTATTGCAACCTTTCTCGTTGCCATTGGCACAACCATATCTGCATTTTGGATTATGTCTGCAAATTCGTGGATGCAAACGCCTAGCGGGTATGAGTTAATTGGTGGGAAGTATGTAGTTGCTAGTTGGTGGGCCGTGGTGATGAACCCATCTTTTATATCTCGCTTCATCCATATGATTCTGGCCTCTTATGTGACAACTTCCTTTGTGATCATGGGTGTAGCTTCTTATTATTTGCTTCGCAAAAAATCAGTGGAAGCAGCAAAGAAAACGATGTCTTTTGCACTTTGGGCCGCTTTGATTCTTGTTCCTGTCCAAATTGGTGTTGGTGATGTTGTGGGCCTCAAGGTTAAAGAATATCAACCGCTTAAAACAGCGGCGATGGAGGGGCTTTGGCATACTCAAAAAGGGGCTCCTTTAGTATTGTTTGCTTGGCCTTCTCAGGCAGAACAACAAAATAACTATGCTATTGAAATTCCTAAACTTGCAAGTTTTATCAATACTCATCATTGGGATGGAGAGATGGTTGGTTTAGACTCTGTGCCACCCAACCAACAACCAAGAGTTGCGCCAGTATTTTTCTCATTTAGAATCATGGTCGGCATCGGACTTCTGATGTTCGCAACAGCTGTTGTTGGAGTGTTTCTTCGTTATAAAAACAAAGTTTATGTGGCAAAATGGTTTCACTATTGGTGTTTTGTACTAACACCGCTCGGTTTTATAGCCAGTATTTCCGGATGGCTGACAGCTGAAATTGGAAGACAGCCTTGGGTAGTATATGGGTTATTAAAAACTCATGATGCCGTCTCTGCAATCAGTGTCGAAGATGTGATTATCTCTTTTATTCTGCTTGTTCTTGCTTATGGCGTTGTCTTTGGGTTTTATTTGTACTATCTACTGAAAATGATTCGTTTAGGTCCTGAAGTCATTGAGGAAGAACAGGTCGAACATCATGCATTTCAATACATGACTGATTTAAATGTGGAGAAAAAATAATGCTTCCATTTATATTTGCTGTATTACTTGCTTTTATTGTCATTATGTATGTCATCTTAGATGGTTTTGACTTAGGGATTGGAGTTTTATTCCCATTTACCAGCAGTGAAAGCGAAAGAGATAAGATGATGAATTCAATCGCGCCAGTATGGGATGGCAATGAAACCTGGCTTGTTTTTGGCGGTGCCATATTGTATGGAGGATTTCCTCAGGTTTATGGGGCTCTTTTGCCCGTTCTTTATATTCCTATCATGTTCATGTTGATTGCGCTGATTTTTCGCGGCGTTAGCTTTGAGTTTCGCTTTAAAGCATATAAGTCCAAACCTATATGGAATTGGCTATTTGCGATTGGTTCGATTGCCGCAGCTTTTTTTCAAGGAGTCATCTTAGGATGTTTTGTCCAAGGGTTTTCAATCAATCCGCAGACTATGGCAATTACTCAGTCCAGTTGGTTAACTCCTTTTAGCCTATTTACCGGGGTTGCCCTAATATGTGGTTATGGACTTCTTGGCGCAACATGGATGATTATCAAAAGTGGGGACAAACTTCAAAGTAAAATGGTTCACTATGCCCGAGGGTTACTGGTTGCTGTGAGTTTCTTTTTAGTCTTTGTTAGCATCTGGACACCATTGCACAGCACTGAAATCTTTTATCGCTGGTACCAATTTCCCAATTTTTTATGGCTAAGTCCGCTCCCTCTAATTACTGCATGTGCGATTTATCTTACCTGGAGAAACTTATCTTTGAATTCAAACAATGAACGCAAGCCTTTTATTTACAGCATCATCATTTTTTTGTGTTCTTATATTGGCATAGCGATTAGTGTTTATCCTTATTTGATTCCACATCAGATCACTATTTGGGAAGCAGCAGCCCCATCGTCGACACTTACATTCATATTAGTCGGTGTCGTTATTATGTTACCCATACTGCTGGCATACACCTTATATGCCTATTCTCTTTTTAGAGGTAAAACAGAGGAGCATTACCATTAGGCGATCAATACATCTGCAAAATGGCAGCTATAATTTAGCTAATACCGTTTATGAGGAATAGAATTATGGCAAATCAAACGCGCGAAGGATTAATTAATCAGGTTAAGAGTGATTCTAAGGCAATCGCTTTGATTTACTCACCAATTGAGCTTCATGAATATATCGTTGAAATTATCGCTAAAGATTCTGATGAATTTATTCATAAAGGAAAAGAGCTATGGCATTTTAATTCTATTGACGAGGCAATGTCTCGCGCTGCAGAATATGGGGCAGAAGAATTTTTTCTATGTGCTGATAATACTTACGATGAATGTGGTTCAGAAAGTCGGCCACAAAGTTTTGATTACATACCTCTTTATTCAAAGACAAAGCGCAGCAAAAGTAATTAGTTATTAAGTAGACGAATGGTTTCGATTTGGGAAAGAATTAGGGATTAATTTGATGAAGTCTTTAGGAAGTTTGATACACAGTTGGATTGTCAGCGAAAATAACTACAATCCTGATGAGCCATTAAGCAATACCATTGATTGGATTCGAGCGATTCCCTTCCTTATGATTAACCTCAGCTGTCTATTGGTTTTCTATGTACGTTTCAGTTGGATTGCCTTGAGTGTCGCAGTGATTCTGTATTTTTTTCGTTTGTTTACGATTGGTGCTTTCTATCATCGATACTTCTCTCATAAGGCATTCAAAACCAATCGCTTTTGGCAATTTATTTTTGCAGCCCTTGCAGGAACCTCAGCCCAACGCGGCCCTCTTTGGTGGGCAGCACATCATAGGCAACATCATATGGTGTCTGATACTCCGGAGGATGCTCATTCCCCAGTACAGCACGGTTTTTGGTGGAGTCATGTAGGTTGGTTTCTTACCAAAAAACATTACCATTATAA
This sequence comes from Legionella sp. 227, assembly GCF_043161935.1. NCBI lineage: Bacteria > Pseudomonadati > Pseudomonadota > Gammaproteobacteria > Legionellales > Legionellaceae > Legionella > Legionella sp. 227. The sequence continues at coordinate 2,502,286 of NZ_CP171154.1, forward strand.
TCCGGAGCGAGTTAGAGATTTGGAGCAATATCCAGAACTCGTTTTTCTTGAGCGTTATGACAATCTAATGCCAACATTATTGTTTCTTGCTCTTTTCATGATCGGTTGGATTCTTCAGACTTATGCGCCTCAATGGAATACTGGTATTGGTGAAATGTTGGTTTGGGGCTTCAGCGTTTCCTTGGTAGCATTATTTAATACAACCGTAATCATTAATTCCCTGTGTCATGTCTATGGTACAAGACGTTATGAAACGTCGGATAACAGTAAAAACAATCTGTTTTTTGCTCTCATTACGCTTGGTGAAGGTTGGCATAATAACCATCATCATTATCCCGCATCAGCGCGTCAGGGATTTCGATTTTGGGAAATTGACATTACTTATTACCTAATCAAACTTTTAGAACTCATGGGTATTGTCTGGGATGTTAAACCGGTGCCCAAATCTTTATTAGAGCAGAATTTAGCTAAAAAGTAGTTATCCATAGGGGAATGACAATGAAACTTATAGTACTCTTTTTCTTAACAATGGTGTGTATCTTTGTGTTGGATATGATTTGGTTGGGTATCATTGCGAAATCGGTTTATGCCCAAAACATCGGTATGATGTTACGAAAATCGGGTGCAGACATGGCTCCTATTTGGTGGGCAGCAGCAGTTGTTTATGTGTGCATCGCCTTAGGGATTGTTTATTTTGTCTTGCCCGGCGCACAAGGAAATTACATGCTGGCACTCGCTGGTGGAGTAATCCTTGGATTTGTAACCTATGGGATCTATGATTTCACCAACTACTCAATTCTTGCGAACTGGCCTTGGAAAATCACATTAATCGATTTTATTTGGGGAATGGTCTTATGTGGGCTGAGTAGTTTATTTGCGGTCTTCATTCAGAACCGCTTTTTTTCTTAAACCAGGGAAAAAACATTGACGTTTGCTTTTGGTAATGAATGTACTTTTGTCCTCGTGATTTTATGGAGCCTCTTTCGGTCATGGGGCCTGTCATACGTGTAAAAATAACATAAAGCATCAAAGGGGACAGTAAGCATAGGTATCCTTTGTTGGACTGTATCGCAAATAAAGCGAACCCCATCCAGCTTAACCAATCAAAAAAGTAATTAGGATGACGTGAATAATTCCATAAACCTTTATTACATACTTCCCCTTTATGTCGTATTTTAAAACGTTGCAGTTGTAAATCGGCTATAGTCTCTCCCATTATTCCCACTGTAATAATGCAAAATGCAAGAATATCTATCATGGTCATATGAGTCAGTCCTGATTTGCTAATCAGTAAAAATACACTTGAAATGATTAGGATGAGCAGTCCTTGGAGTTGAAAGTTAATAAAAAAACCAAGAGAGGGGCTAATTTTCCAATTGGCACTGAGTTCTATATAGCGCTTATCTACATGTCCTTTTCTTATTCGTGTGTACCATAGATAAAATGCAAGGCGTAAAGCCCATAAAATGAGAAGAAAGCCAATAATCACAGTACGAAAACTTAATGGGGTTAAGCCTAAATAGATTAAACCTGAAACCATTAATCCTAACGACCATGAGACATCAACAACAGAAGGATTCTTTAGAATACGATACAAACCCCACATAAAACTCATTTGTAAAAAAAGATAAATCACTACAGTGCCGAGGGAATACATTAATCATCATCCTTTATCTTATGATAACAGTAGACGCAAAATGGCAATACAATTGCCCAAACTGCCCCGATGAAAAGGCAAGTCGTATTGCTGCCATAAGGAAAAAAAGCAGCCCCTAAGCTTGCACCAATTCGAAATGCCGCTGCAAAACCTACGCATGACAAAAAGCCGAGCAAAAATAGGTGATCAAATAGGTTACTTAATGTGGCATATAAAACAACCGTAAAACTTATCCATATTGTTATCATCCAAGGAGAAGTAAAATAGGGGGAAAAAGGGTTTGCTGAATAAATTACTAGTCCTTTATAAACCAGGGCACTATCAATTAGAGTACTTATAGAGATGACTATTAATAATAAGAGCCATAGCCCTTCTAGCGTTCTTCCCGTTTGATGTTGCCAGTACAACTGCAACATAACACAAGCAACCACAATAAGAGCGCTTATCCATGCATATCCTCGAGCAGCTAGTGTGATGCAAGCGAACCAAGCAACATAATAAGCAGTCGTGTGAATGAGGTAATGTAATGTATTCATTGTCTTTTTCGCCACAAGGCATGAATATCGCTGATGTAATTGGTCTGAAAACCAGCAGCACAATAACAAAAATAGAACTCCCAAGTACGAATAAAAGATTCAGTAAATCCTTGTGCTAAAATTTCCTTTTTATTGCTTAATAGGTTTTTACGCCAATCATTCAAGGTAGAGACATAATGGTGGCCTATGTCTTCAAATGAAAGCAATTGCAGTGTTGTTTTGTTGGCAATTGATTTACTTATGGAATACACAGAGGGCAGGCAACCCCCAGGGAAAATGTATTTCTTAATAAAATCAACCTCATTTTTTGCGGCTTCATAGGCTTGATCATTAATTACAATTGCCTGTAAGAAAAATAAGCCTCCAGGTTTCAATAGCTGATGGCATTGCTGAAAAAATGTATCAAAATATTTATGTCCAACGGCCTCAATCATCTCGATTGAAACGACTTTATCATATTGTCCGGAAAGTTTTCTGTAGTCTTCTTTTAATAATTTAATCTGATGATTTAAGCCCAATTGATTTATTTTTTCATTGACATAGAGGTATTGCTTTTCTGAAATCGTCGTCGTCGTGACCTTACATCCATATTCTTTAGCGGCAAAACATGCAAATCCGCCCCATCCGCTACCTATTTCCAAAATATGGTCACTGGGTTTTAGTTGCAATGCGTTACAAATGGCTCGAATTTTATTCTGAGATGCTTGCTCCAAACTGATATCCGATGGTTTATAAAGAGCGCATGAATACATCATCGATGGGTCGAGAATTAATTTAAAAAAATCATTTCCTAAATCGTAATGAGCTAGAATATTCTCCTTAGCGCGACGAATCGAGTTAATTTTTAATTTGTAGTTTATTGTTCTCATGAAACTAAAAAAACGGGCGATAGGACTTTCAATCTGATTGAAGAGGGCATCATTTTTAATAATCATCGCAATTAATTTTTGTAGATCATCTGTATCCCAATCACCATCAATGTAACTTGCTCCAGCACCAACAGAGCCGTCCATGAGAATTGATTTATAGGCTTTGGGGTGGTTTATGGTGATGGTGGCAATTGAATTATTTTTCTCTTTTTCATTACCAAAAAAATAGCTACCATTCACGTCATCGACTTTGATGGATCCGTGGGTGATGCCATTTAATAACTTGAAAAAAATTTTTTGGGAAAGTCTTTTCCGCTGAGTAGATAAATGATTATTTTGGTCCATTCGATGTCCTTTTATTGGAACTTGGGTGTGCATGAAATGGAACACCCTTAATCCATAATTTTAATGCTTGCCAATAAATCGCTGCTGAAACTTTGTAAGTGATTAAAGGATAATGCCAAAATACTTTTTTAATGGAGCAATTATCTTGGGCCTTTAAAATTAATGTTGCATCAAAATCTTTCTTTCCTTCAATATGATTTTCCATATGAATCACGATTTTTTCTTTATTTAGTTTCAAATTAAGATGATAGAAATAATTCATGGACATAAAGGGGGAGACATGCAGCTCTTTTTGAAATTGATACGAATAAATTTCATTTTTAGGTTTGGCTGAATACTTCAACACATAATTATGCCGTTCTCCCCAAGGGGTATTGGTGACCTCCAAAATTAAATAATCCAAATTTTGATTTGTCTCATCAAAAATAAAATAAATACTGATAGGGTTAAAGCAATATCCTAAACAACTCAGTTGGGATAATAAATAGATTTTTCCTTTTGGGTAAGTTCCATGCCGATTCATCACCAATTGACGAGCGTATTCATCAAGTGGGATAGTCGATTCATTAAGATAATTTTTGCGTTTAAATGAAAACCAATTAAACTTCTCTATGGAAACCTGTTTGATGTCTTTGAAGGTATTATTTATCTGCGCTAAATCAAAGTAGAACATAAATAACTTATATGAAAACTGATGCTTTTTTGGAACAAAGCGGCGATGTCGTACATGTCCTGTAAAAATGAGATGGCCCATCATCTAGGCTCCTAGCAGCTTACAGGTATTGATCGCACTATTGACGCCATCCTCATGAAAGCCATAACCCCAATAACTTCCAACATAGTATGTATTCTTCATCCCATTAATCAAATTAATTTGCTTTTGAGCTTTTAAAGCAGACACAGTCAAACAGGGATGCGCATAGTTGAATGATTGGATTATTTGATTTTCCGCAATTTCATTCGAAAGATTAACTGATACAAAAAAATCATGGTTGGAATGAATTGATTGCAATCGATTCATGTAATAAGTAAGTGTAGGCGCTGCGCTTTGGTTATCGAGGTAATTCCAACTTGCCCAAGCCCTTTTATTTTTTGGCATTACATTTTTGTCTTTATGAAGAACTACTTCATTTTCAGTATATTTTATTGCCGATAAAATATTGATTTCTTCAGGGGTAGGTTCCTCGAGCATAGTTAACGCTTGATCACTATGAGTAGCACATACGACCGCATCAAAGACGTGCTCTTGAGAGTTCACGATTAGCTTAATCTTATTAGCTTCTCGTATTATTCGCTCTACTTTGGAGTTTAAGTACACTTGATCTTTTAGCCGCTCAAGCATCGGTGTAATGTAGTTTTTTGAACCGTGTTTAATAACATACCACATAGGTCGGTTAAACAAATCAAGAAGTCCGTGATTGTTATAAAATTGTAAGATAAAGAAAGCGGAACAATTTAGGGTATCTTCTTTATTTTTCGACCAAATAGCAGCCATCATTGGAATGAGATAACATTCTTTAAATTGCTCTGAGTATTTGTTTTCCATAATGAAGTCATTGATGGTTATTTCCAGATCATTGGTTCGAAGCAAGAATTTTTTTGCATCAGCATTAAATATAATGATGTCTTTGATTAGGTGATAAAAGTCTAATTTAAATAGGTTTCGACGATCTGAAAAAAGAGTATTTAAATTATGACCGCTGTACTCAAGTCCCCTATGATCGGCGCGATAACTAAAACTCATTTCACTGGTTTGAGTTGTTACATTTAACTCTTCAAGTAATTTACAAAAGTTGGGGTATGTTTTTTTGTTAAAAACGATAAATCCTGTATCAATCGAGTATACAGTTTCTTGAGTTTCGACAGATAGAGTATGTGTATGACCACCAAGATAATCGTTGGCTTCAAATAAGGAAACATCATGGTTTTTGCTTAAAAGATAGGAACTCGTTAAACCAGAAATTCCTGAGCCAATTACTGCAATCCTTTTTTTCAAAAAAAATTCCTTTTTCATCAGGTTGTTTGGTAATTTATGTGAATGAAGAAACTTTGGCAAGGGTATTTTTCTCAAGGAGTTATCGGTAGGTAAATATGCCCTATAATTATTTGTGCAGCAAAGCGAAATCAATTGCAGAATGCCGTGCTTATGGAATATTGTAACTGTTATGGGGAAAACTATTTCTCTGCATGCAATCATGCTCAATAATATTATTGAAATCGATTAAAAAATAAAAAAGTGCACTCACAATAGTGAACGATTAGTTAGAGTGGATTTACAATTAAAATAATTAATACCTGCGGACGAACGCGATAATCAGATAAGGACTCATACATGACCAAGCTCACTTTGACCACTACCGGTGGTAACCCGATTGGTGATAATCAAAATGCTTTAACTGCTGGAGCCAGAGGGCCTCTATTACTTCAAGATTACCAATTAATTGAAAAATTGGCGCACCAAAATCGAGAGCGAATACCCGAGCGTGTGGTTCATGCTAAGGGTTGGGGAGCACATGGCGTTTTCACAGTGACCCATGATATTACTGCCTACACAAAAGCTGATTTATTTTCTGAAATAGGAAAGAAAACAGAATTAATTACACGCTTTTCAACAGTGGCTGGTGAAATGGGGGCTGCAGATGCTGAGCGAGATGTACGTGGATTTTCAGTAAAGTTTTATACAAAGCAAGGTAATTGGGATCTCGTAGGTAATAATACTCCAGTATTCTTTATTCGTGATCCTTATAAATTTCCAGATTTTATTCATACACAAAAAAGACACCCCAAAACGAATCTTCGTTCACCTACAGCAATGTGGGATTTCTGGTCCTTATCGCCTGAAAGTCTTCACCAAATTACCATTTTATTTTCAGATAGAGGGTTACCTCAATCTGTTCGCTTTATGGATGGTTTTGGTTCTCATACTTTTAGTTTTATCAATAAGAAGAATGAGCGATTTTGGGTTAAATTTCATTGTAAAACAATGCAAGGGCATAGACATTGGACAAATGAACAAGCCGCTGAAGTGATAGGTCGTACAAGGGAGTCGACTCAGGAAGATTTATTCCAAGCCATCACCCAAGGTGATTATCCAAGATGGCGGTTTTGTGTGCAAATTATGACTGAAGAGCAGGCGAATAGCTTAGAATACAATCCCTTTGATCTTACCAAAGTTTGGTCACAGCGTGATTTTCCTTTAATGGACGTGGGAGTTTTAGAGCTGAATCGAAATCCTGATAATTATTTTGCTGAAATCGAACAACTTGCATTTTCGCCCTCCAATATTGTTCCCGGAATTGGGTTTTCTCCAGATAAAATGTTGCAGGCGCGTATTTTTTCATATGCAGATGCACACCGTTATCGAATAGGGACCCATTACGAATCATTACCGGTTAATGCCCCCAAATGTCCTGTACACCATTATCACAAGGATGGTTCATTACGCTTTTACGATAACAATACAGAGTACTCCGAAGCTTATTACGAGCCGAACAGTTTTGCGGGGCCAAAGGAAGATCCTAAATACAACGAGCCTCCTTTGCCTATCAACGGAGATGTAGATCGATATGATCGACACCAGGATACTGATGATTTTAGCCAGCCCAAAAAATTATTCCATTTGTTTAATCACGAACAAAAGCAAAGACTCTATGCAAACATAGCCGAAAGCATGCAGAGCGTTCCTGATTTCATTATCGAGCGGCAAATTAAATTATTTGATCAAGTCGATAAAGAATATGGAGCTGGTGTACGAAACGCGTTGAAGCATCGAGCGAAATGATCAAATAACTCAAGCACGCATGAATGTTTGGGTTATAGATCCTATTCAATCTGAATCAAACGGATAATTTACACTTTAAGAGGTAAGAACGATGGAATGGGCATTTAGATTTTTGCAAAACCATTGAAAATGACAAGTGCTATGGTACCTCAGAAAAGAAACTTACACGCTAAGTTAGAAAAGAGAATCAAAAGCGATGGAGTGAATAAATTACTCTGTATGACTCAAGCAATCATTTTATTTGAAGGCTTTTTGGGATCTTAGGTGAAGATAAAGATGTCAAAAAGCCCCATTTACACCTGAAGATTAGCAATACTAGCGCTGTAATAATCATGCGTAGCAAAAAAGCATTGAAATGGGCCGAGATTAATAATTTTCGTTGGCATGATTTACCTCGCACTTCACCGCTAAATCCAATTTTCATTTGCAGTAAAGGCGATGGTTAGCCAACGATGTGGTGTGTCTTCACCAATAGCCAACGCAATTTCATTACGAATTTCATCCAAGGTTTCAATGCTTGAAATTGGAAAATTCTTGGGTACTACGATATGTATTTCAATAAATTGTGCACGCCCTATTTTTGCAACGTAGCTTGTATAGGTTTGGAAATTACGCAATTTGGTAAGCTCATCTAAAAACTCTCTTATTTTTTCATCAAGCTCCAAGGGGGCCATGCGAAATATATCTCGCATGGCATCGCGCACTGCGGTCATAGGAACAAAAATCAAACAAGAAGTAAGAATCGCTAAAATAAGGGGATCAATGTAGGGAGTAAAGTATGCATAGGCTCCACCCTCCAATAAAGCAGCGATGCCAAAAGCCAATAAGAGAGACGAGGAAATCAACGCAGACATTAACCAACTTTGAATGTCTAATCGCAAGAATTCAGACTTAATTTTGCGGTTTTTTTTAATTAAATAAAAATACATGCCTGTTGATAAAAAAAATACCAAAAGTGCGAACACAAATGCCCAATCAAAATTCAGCTCATGTCCACCGGATATTAGACTACCTAGAGTTATTGTCAAAAGTGGTGTACAGCATTAGGCGGCGTTTCTGTCTGATTGTTCACCAACCTGTACTCCGTCTTCAAACTTCACGTTATTAACAACAAGAGTTAATAGGTTAAACCCTCTAATTTTAATCCATCGTTTCTGAGCTGACTCCATCAATTTAAATACCATTGCCAACGTGCTGTCTCTTGAGCCACAGTTACGTGATTTTTTTGTACGTAGGCGCACTGTAGCGAAAGCGGATTCAATTGGATTTGTTGTTCGGATATGAATCCAATGCTCCGCAGGAAAATCATAAAATGCGAGTAATTCCTCACGGTCTTTACTTAAGCACTCCATTGCTTTTGGATACTTAGGCGCGAATAACTCCACTGTGTTGTCAAACGCTTTATAAGCCTCTTTGCGTGTTGATGCCATCCAGATTTCATGCAATGCTGCTTTCACCTTGGGCTGCACCGATTTCGGTAATTTATTCAGGACATTGGCTGTTTTATGCACCCAACATCGTTGATGACGGGTATCGGGATACACTTTGCTAATAGCATTCCAAAAGCCCAATGCACCATCCCCTGCAGCCAGTTTTGGAGTGTGAGCAAGCCCCCTTTGTCGTAAGCTTGTCAACAGCTCCTCCCAGCTTGCTGAGGACTCACGGAACCCATCACTCACAGCGACTAGCTCTTTATGACCGTGCTCAGTAACGCCAATAATAACCAGCAAACACAAGCGGTCATCCATTCGCACTTGACTGTAAATACCATCTGCCCACCAATAAACATAACGCTTGTGACTTAAATCCTGACGCTGCCAGCTTTGATGCTCATCAAGCCATTGGCTTTTTAATCGACACACCGTATTTGCAGATAAGCCTTTTGCATGCTCACCCAACAGAGAACCTAAAGCCTCGGAGTAATCACCCGTTGATAATCCTTTTAAATAAAGCCAGGGAATCAATTCCTCAATACTCTTTGTACGTCTTAAATAGGGAGGTAACAAATGGCTTTGAAAATGAATACCAGAGCCTCCCCGGTCCCGCACTTTGGGTACTTTGATGCTGACATCACCAACGCCTGTCTGAATGGTTCTTTCTGGCAAATAACCGTTGCGAACGATAGCCTGTCTACCGTCGAGTAATTTATAATCCTCATATTCAGACAACATAGCACTGAGCTCCGCTTCTACTGCTTGCCTAATCAAATCACGGGCTCCATTTCTCAATAATTCAGTTAAGGGATCAGCAATTTTTTCAACTGGTGTTGAGACTTCTTTCAGTTTACAATTCTTCATGGCGTAGTTCCTTTTGTTGATTATGTTCTTGCGGAACAATCAACAGAATACGCCACCTAATTTATTTTTCCCATACACCAGATTCGAGCATAACTCGACTACCTATCGCATTTATCATCGCATAAGTACAAAGAAGTATTAGAATACTACCATTCAAAACAAGAACCATAGGTTCAATATGCCAGTAGCCATATTGAAACTTTCGATTTCCTTTACTGGTTAGAAGACGAGCAACAAAAAAGGCCAGGATTGACATAACGGTATCAACCATATTAAACATACCGTCAAATACGATAGCCAATGAGCCCGACAATAGCCCAAATAAAATACCTACCACCGCTAAGAGAAAGGTAGCAGCTATTGATATTTTAAGAGCTCGTCGTTCATGAAGACCCGCTTGTATTGTCATTTGAGTAATGTCCTGATGTAAAATAATGTCTTATCTCTATATATTATCGTTTCAACAGCTCCTATAAATCCATAGGTTTTGTATTATTAAGCCTTCAAATAACAACTGCTTCTTTTTTCCAATTGTTGCGGTAAATTTTTCGTAGGGTTTAGACAAATCCATTTATTTTATGCACATTAATTTTGCGTCCTTTTAACTTCCCACTTTGCAAATATTGGTACGCCTTATCTGCTTGGCTGTGGTGAATTGCAACATAGGAGTACATGGGGGTGATGTTTATTTTACCAATTGTGTTGCCTGCTAATCCTGCATCTTTGGTTAATGCTCCAAGGATATCACCGGGGCGAATTTTATCTTTTTTACCGGAACCAAGACAAAGTGTAACCATTTCTGGTATTAACGGTGTAGTGGGGTGGTTTTTTAGCTCATCAATGTTCCCCCAATGAATGGGCTGCTGTAGATTGTCTTCAATGATGCAAATTCGTTGTGCATCTGCTGGGGTTGTAATATTTAAGGCAATGCCTTTACTTCCTGCTCGTCCAGTGCGACCAATACGATGAATATGGATGTCATTATCAAAAGCGAGATCAAAATTAATCACTGCAGAAAGCTCCTTGATATCAAGTCCTCGTGCCGCAACATCCGTGGCGACAAGAATAGAGCAGCTTTGGTTGGCAAAACGCAAAACAGCGAGATCACGATCGACTTGCTCCATATCTCCATTTAAAGCGATGGCACTGAAGCCTTCGTGGATAAGCTGGTCTGTTACTTCCATTGTTTGTTGCCTGGTATTACAGAAAATTAACGTTGATAGAGGGCGATAGTGCAACAGTAATGATTTTAATAAGGGATATTTCTGAGCTTGTTTCGAGACCTCATAAAAATATTGTTCGATATCAGTTTCTTCAGGAGGAGTTTCTACATAAACTTCTTTGGGGTCTTTCATAAACTGTTTTGAAAGCTGTTTGATTTCTTCGGGATAGGTCGCAGAAAAAAGAAGAGTTTGTCTTTGTTTGGGACAAATTGAAATAATGTTTTTAATGTTATCAAAAAAACCCATATCCAGCATTCTGTCTGCCTCATCTAAAACCAAGGTTTTTACCTGAGATAAGTCTAAAGAGGCGTTTTTTAAATGCTTAAGAACTCTCCCCGGTGTTCCTACAATGATATGCGCTCCATGCCGTAATGAATCAATCTGAGGTTTCATTGGGATACCACCTGATAAATTAATAATTTTGACATTGGGTATCAAACAGGCTAATCGGCGGATAACTTGACTTACTTGCTCGGCCAGTTCACGGGTGGGGCAAAGAACTAATGCTTGAATTGCAAAAAAAGAAACTTTTAAATTATTTAATAAAGACAAAGCAAAAGCAGCGGTTTTTCCACTCCCTGTTTTTGCTTGAGCAATAATATCTTCATTTCGAAGAATTATGGGTAGGCTGTGCATTTGAATGGAGGTCATATTTTCATAATTTGAAGAAGCAAGGCTCTTTATTAATTCTTGGCGAAGAGGAAGTTGAGTGAATGATAGGTGCTGAGCGGCGTCTTTTGTTTGAGTCATGAAGCGTTTTCCTCTATTGGTGCTTAATTGCCATTGATACGTATAAGGTGTGGTCTCACCTGATGTCGTGTTTTTGTCACAGTTTAATAATTCTCTTTTTTTCGTTCAAGAAATGCTGCAGCTCACTCTTTATGGATAAAATGGTTTGATATATAAAGGTAAAAATGTATAGGATAATCTGTCTACAGGGTAAAATATTATATAAAAACTAGTTTAAATTATCGATGACGTCCGCGTGAGGTGTGTTTCTCTTGGGCCATAGTTACTTTTAATGGACGTCCTTCCAGGATTTTCCCATTCATACCTAAAGAGGATTGAGCTTCTTGTTGGGAGCTAAAGGTTATAAAGCCAAAACCTTTAATGTGGCCAGTAAAGCGGTCTTTGATTAAAAGAAGTTCGTCTACCTTACCATATTTTGAAAATTCTGCTTGTAATGTCTCTTCAGTCACTCCAAAGGGTAAGTTGCCTACATAAATTTTATTTTGCCTCACTGTTGTTTCCTCCAAGTAACCACTACAACTACAAAGAGATATAGTGGTTAAATAATACTAACTACTTAAATTAAAGAGCTATTATATTTTGTGCTTGAAGACCTTTTGCTCCTTGCGTCACAATGAATTGTACTCGCTGACCTTCTGTGAGGGTTTTGAAGCCAGAACTTAAAATTTCTTTAAAGTGGGCAAATACATCCGGCCCAGAATCTTGCTCAATAAAACCAAACCCTTTTGATTCGTTAAACCATTTAACAACCCCGTTTACTGTTTTAGACATAAGTAATCCTTATATTTATTGTAATGCCTGGATAGGCGAATTTAGCCGGAAACCGGTCAAGAATTAAAAACTACAGAACGAGGGATTAAATGAATAAAACGACGATTTGGAGAGTATAAAATAGACATTTTCTAGCTGATTTTAGATTACTACTCTTTAAGGGTAAAAGTCAATCTATTTGTAGCATGCCAATTGTTTAAGGCGCTCAACATCCTATTTATGCTATAATATTTTAAAGGATTGTATAAACATTTTATTTTCTTTTTTTCTTCGCTTAATCATATTATACCTTTCTTCGCTCGTACACATGGTGCGCCTACACGCTTTAATATCGAGAAAAAAATGTTTACTTACACAGCGAGAATATATTTTGATGACATTCAAATTAAAGAATGCTCTGGGAATAATTTAGACTCTCTTTTTATTTGGATGCTAAGCCAGCAGGAGAGAGAATTTGGTAATTACAATGGTCAAATTACTAATAACAAAACGCATCTAATTGAAAAGGAATTTCGAACCAGTTCTTATTAGTATGCAGTTATTTTCATTTTTGTTGCGCTATGTTTTTTATTTGTAGATGATGCGTCCTTACATGAGTCAATTATTTACGTATTAAGTCTTTAACCGTAAAGGAATCATTCATCAACATATATGGGAGATTTTTGAGCATTTTCTTTTACTGCGTTTATAAAAAATTGACGACCTTCTTTGTCAGAGAAACTATTAATGCCAATGAATTTTTGGGTACATGATGGACAAAGGTGATAGCAAAGGAATTGTCCATTTTTAGCTCGAGATTTACCTCTTAAGGAAAAATCACTTTTAATTTCTAAACAATAATGACACGTTTGGTAGCTCATAGATATCCTATATAAATAGCTAATTGCTCCTAATGACTATGAGGTAATGAAAAGAAATTGCAGGATAAAAATGAATTTCCCTAGATAGGCAATAAGAAGATAATAGGGCGTATAATTAAAATACACCACTCAATAATTATAACATCTAATTGGCTAATACACTATATCATGATGGCGCCCTCGGGGGGACTCGAACCCCCGACACCTTGGTTCGAAGCCTGATGCTCTGTTTTTAAATTTTATATAAATCAATATCTTGTGAAGCGTCTAATTCACCAGAAACGGCTTAAAACTGCCTATTACAGCGTAGTACCGCCACAGTTGAGACACGCTTTGGTCACAGAATAATTTTGGTCATAATGGATTTAACAAAAAACATTATCGGTGTTGGGTTAATTATGAATTTAAAAAATCCTTAATCAGATTGTTAAATTATTCTAACTGTGTAATACTTCGACAAAGTGGTTCGTAAATATGTTTTTTTACATGAATGTTATATTTTTCCAGGCTTTAAATTCAGCTTCCAACAACTTAGGAGTTAGTACTACTAATCCTGAGCTAGTTATTAGTATGAAGCCTCAAATTGAAGCGCCAATTAGAAAAATTCATGAGCGAAACATAGATAGCAGCATTACTCTTTCTTCTCGAGGAAGACATTTATTTCAATTTCCATCTTTTCAAGTTATTGACATCGTTAGAATAGCTACAACTCCTCCCGATCCACATAGTTTCAAGTCTTTTCTCTAGTCTGAGATTAGCTAAGTCTCAACTGGAATTTATTCTGTTGAGAGACACGTACATCACTATGACAGCATAGCGAGTGATCTTTTTAAAGAGGTCGCTGTTTCTGCAAAGCCAATTTTTTCATATAGCGTGTTACGTACTCTCATTATCGAAGATAAAAATAACAACTGTATCCATATCGTACAAATAAGATTTTAAACTTACAGTAAGTTAGGTTGATAAGATGAAAGTGCAACGCAGTGTAAAAGGCGAACGATACCTTTATATGGGTCTTAATATTTTTTTGATATTTGATTAATGGTTTTTATTTACACACAAAGTGCCCAAGACTTTAACAAATCACTTTTTTGTAAACAAACTATTAACGGGGACTCACATGAAAGATAAAGAACAGAGAATCAAATTATTAAAGAAATGTATTGAGATTAAAGATTCAATTAATAAAAAAATTCCTTTGCCAGCGAATCGATATGAAGAGTTTGAACAGATTGAGCGTAGCAAAATGAAAGCTTATGAAGAGGCCAGAAGGGCAAAAACTCCAGAAGATGAGCAATTAGAGTCGTGCATATACGAAATGGAGTATCTGGAAGTTCATGATAAGAAGTCCGAGGCGCATGAACGCTATGTAAAACAAAAGCAAATTGAGTACCATATTTTTGAGTCTATTAATGAGCGTTTTAAGGAATTTTGTCTGGAGAAGCAGGTAAAATCACCGCACAATCTGACCCCTAATCAGAAGCAAAGTTTCAAGCAAATTATTCTCAAACAGTCTTCTATTTTATGTGAACAAATTGCAAGAACACTAAAACTTATGGGAACAGGAAGCAGTGATATTAACGTAACTGAAATGGATGACTATCTTGAAAAAAATGCTGATTCTTTCATCCAAATTTTATGTCAAGGAGAAGAGTTAACTATTAACGATAAAGAATTAGCTTATCGGTTTAAAAAAACTCTTGAATTGACCGAACATCGAGATGCCTTTCAAAAACAATTTAACCGTGAAAACGCTCTGCTTTTTCAAGGGAAGGGTGAGAAAAAGGTTAGAGAAGCAATTCAAAAATCAACTCTATTTGCCACCGCGGAATATTTTGATAGACCAGAAATCAGTGCAGGCTTTTGTGAGGAACATACCACTATTGCTCTTAAAAGATTGTATGATGAGTATTTAATTGATAGTGATACCACCGTTGAAAAAATTACTATTGATTATTTTGATGATGAGGGTAATCCGGCAGATGGCCATACTTTTTTGGTCCTTGACCGTAATCCCGATAGCCCTCTCAATGACATCAGCCAATGGGAGGGGATCCTTTTAGACCCATGGAATGGGATAGCTTGTCTTACCGAGGACTATGACTCTTTACCTTATTTTTATATTTCCTACCCCAAAGGGGCAAAATGGGAGGCCATCCAATTTACTGATGATGATTATACCCTACGCTCTGCAATCCGAGATGCAAATAAATATTATCAGATGACAGGGAACAGCGAGATAGAAAAACGAAGACCACTATTTATGGAAGAACATCAGTTGCACTCGTTGGATGAAGTAGGACTTGAAGAAACCAAAATATTTCTGACTGAGTTGATTAATAAATTACGCCCCCCTAATTTCGATGAATCCATTGACATTTTTATTACAACAACCGGCGATAAATTGGTTAATACGCTGGCCGGACTTACTAAACCCGCCATTGTCATTCACAGTGATTTTCTTAAGCAAATGCGAAATGGCGTTTATACAGTTGAAGAATTAGAGTTCGCTTTAGCCAATGAGTTACTTTACATGAAACACGAAGGTGTTGGAATTTATTATAAAATTTCAGCCAGTGAACAATTCAAACTCGATAAACTAACGATTGAACGGTGCCATAATATACCAGCAGGTATTAGTTACTTAAGAAAAAGCATTCACTTTCAAGAGCAACATAAATGGGATGTTAGTCATGTCCATCAATCTTATTTGGTTCATGATTATCAGTATGAGGCATTGGCCGATTATCATCAACGTATTAAAAATTTGTTGACCTTGTTGGCTATCAAAGAAAATGAACGCAATGAAAAACAACACACGTCTTTGCCAAATACTATTTTAAAAGCGGTCGCTCCGATTCAACGAGAAATTTTCTTTAAAAAAGAATGTGATGCATGTAAGAGTACCGTAGCGAAACTCAAGTTTTTAGAATCCAAATTAGCAGAGCTAACCGTTGAGTTATTACCCTATGAAATAACCTCTAGTGTTGGAGTTAGGGTTCGGGATTTCTGCCAGATTTTGTATGCGATGGATATTAATTTGAATGATGCGGAAGTGAAAAAAACAGCGGAAGAATTGATTGAACGGGCTTTTAAGTTGCGAATCCCTGCCTTTGAACAAATTTATCTGGCTCTTGTCCATCAACATTTCACTGATCGAAACAATTTGAGGAGTAACGTCCAACTACCTCCACTTGGACCTTTCAGGGTCTTAAACGATGCATTTGATGCGTTTGTTAAAGCAAAAAGCTTTGAGGAAGCGAAAGAGGCAGCAGAGTCACTCAAAGTGCTACAAGAAAACCTCACCGATCATCTTAAGCATCCCCAGAGACGAGCAAGAGTTCATACCTATCAATTTGAGGAAATCCATCAGCGCATGCCAGTCGGAAACGAACGATTTTTTGGTTCAGTTATTGGTGAGCATATTAAGTGGAATACTTTTGTACCGCAGAATCATGTTACAGAGGTGCCTTGGTCGAGTCATCTTGCATGGGCACAAAAAGATGAGAGTTCTATTATTGCCGAGACATTATGGCGCCTTGGCGTTACTGGTGATCAAAACGTATGGTCTTTATTGCCTGACAAAAAACTATTGTCTTTCGTCCTTGATTATGAGGGGACCAAACCAATTACTGCATTGTCCCCAGAGCTTGATTCCTCCAATGGCTATTATATTGACCCTATATTGACATTTTTATCTGATAAGATGATTAAGAACTTTAACGTCAACTTCGAGATGTTTTTTAGTGAGGCCTCTTTTGAAGATAAATTGAAACAATATTATGATTTGAACTGGCCTGTATTATTCAAACCTTCAGAGGATAAGGCTCGTAATGTTGACAATCTAGCCGTTCAATTTTTGCTGACTGAATTTACCAATATAGCCATCAATGGGACTCCAGAGGAGAAAGCCGTTGTGAAAAGCTTTTTTCTGGGACGAGAAGATAAACGAGATCTGGAGCACTTGCTACAGGCTTCAAATGAAGTAAAATCGACCTTACATTATAACGCTCCCTATGTTCAATTTGTTATTAATCAGCAATTTCAGGACAAAAAATTTGATTTATTTACCACGGAAGAACAACTGAAATTTCTTAGAGCGAGCTCTATGAGTTTGTATGAAATTCCACCTCAGGCATTTATTCATATTTTTCGCTTGCCGTTTGACTCATTCAGCCTTGATTGTTTGGAGCAGTTACTTCCTTTAACTAATAAAACAATTGAGGATTGGGGGCTGGTCTATTCTATTGCAGCTATCTTTCTTCAGGAACATATTAAAAAATATGGAAGTTATGAGGTATTAAGCAAAGAGACAATAGCCTTACTCAAACTTGCTATTCAGTTTGTGTCTAATCCTGTTGAACGTGCTTACCCATTTAAATCATTCCTCTGGAATTTACCACAAGAAGCCATTGGGACAAACCATTTAACAGCTAATGATTTAATCCTTATTTATCGGATGTTTGATTCGCAACTGCTCTTTCCCTCCCCAGAGGTGCAAGAGCATTTTGCTCGGCTGGTTATCCAACGGATAAAAGAGATATCAGATGCCGATGAGCGCATCCAGGCATTGGAAGAACTTCTTTTTGTAGAAAATGCAATCAGTCTCCCGATTAGCTCGATTTCTCTGCGTAATGAAGCCATTGAGCAATTAGTCAAAGACCTAAGAAATAAATATGGTCAGGATGACCAATCTCAGAAATACAGAGAAAAGATGATCGCTGTGATTGATCATCTGTATAAAAATATGGCAAAACGTGATGTCACATTAATGCTTTCACGATTGGCCAATAGCATCGAGTCACAGTGGGAAGTGACTGAACATTTAGGTATTTTGTTGGAGCCTGATAAATATTTATCGACTAATCAACAGGAAAAAATCGATTTTTCGATTAGTAGTCTGGCCGCAGCTTCTCGAAAACTAAGCGAAGACAAAAACGACATAAAGGAGTTTTTGGAATTTATTTCTTCTCCCATCAGTTGTCAAACAACAGATAGATTTTCCAGTTATTTATTAAGCCATCAAAAAATAAACGACCTTGCAAAGCTGTTAGGCTATAGTGGTAATTTGGATGAAAGTGAAAATGAAAAGCCCGGGACTACTGCCCTCATGCTAAGAACTTTTTACGCGCAGTTCTGGGATGTAAGCCTGGAAGAGCGAGCGGTTATTGTGGATCACTTGCTTATTCCTGCCAGCAAAGTAAAAACTGCTGCTGAGATGGAAGATGCCTACCAAGAAGCCTTTTCCTACGTTGCCCATAAGTTATTCCCGCATGCCGAAACAGATAAAGAAGAAAATTTTGCTTATGCCTTGCTCAAAGCTTATCTGGACTCAGCGGATAAATACATTCGCAGCCATTTGTTAGCAGGAATGTTAGTAGCCACAAATCAGTCGAGTGGGGCTAGGGAATCACCCAGTGCAGGTAAAAAACTAGCCATGCTCTGTGAGCACATGGGGCCTGCCTATGTGAAACTGGCTCAGGCAGTTCATAGTCATCCGAATACACCTGAGGCTATTCGCCGTGATCTGGATCACTTGAAGGGACGAGCCAATCCACCCCATCGTTGGCAATTATGGCGGCTCCTGCGCGAAGTGGTTTCCCGTGACGATCGCAAAATGATTAAACGTGTCGGAGCTCTTTTAGGCTCGGCCTCTTATAATTTAGCTCTGGAAGCAGAGTTAGAAAATGGACAGGATGTGGTGCTATTGATGTTGCGTGAAAATGCAGCAAAAAATGCGCAAGACGGTTTTATGCATTTGCAAAAGACCATTGAGTTTTGCTCGCATGTCGATATGGAGCCTATGCGGGAGAGCATTTTATCGATTATCCAGGAAGCCAAAGAATTGTCGAAAATTGAAATGGACAGGAAGTTAAGTGAGCAGCAAAACCTGATTGCAACCAAGCTATACACTGGTTCTATTACAGTGAATGTTGATGATAAACCCCATACTTTTACCCTAAATCCGGCCCATTTGATTAAAAGTGGCGAAGGCTATCGATTCATTGAGCGTATTTATGGAACCGAATTCAATGAGCTTCCTAACCAAACTCCGGAAGACAAGGAAATTCGGCGAGCTATTGCTAAAGCAATCATCACGGTAGAGCTCATTAACATTCTTCAGGGTGATTGTTTTGATTCCGACCGTCATGGTAATCAATTACGCCATCAGAACCATCAGTTGGGTTTATATGATTTCGGTGAAATGTCGTTGCAACCGCCCAATGATGTGGAGTTAAAGCAATTAGCGAAGGTTCTGTCCGACCTTCCCAGAGCGGCATTAAAAAATAGATTGTTTCATACCAACTTTGATCAGCTGTTAACAGAGCATATTCGAAAGGCACTTAAAGCGGGTGAGCCAACCCGCTATTTAATGCGAATACGTAAAGGACTTTTGGCATTACGAGACTTCCAAAAAGAATTATCGATGGAAGAACTCATTGAGGTGTTTAAGCAGGTTAATGCCAGTGAAGCCATCAATCCCAAAGTTAAAGCCCAGGTAACCAGTGCCATTCGCATGGCTGAATACATGGAGGATAGAAGTAAGGATTATCAGCGTTTTGTTAACAAGGTGGTTTTTTTCAGGAGAAAGGTTGACTCGTTATTCAACAGGAACATCCCCCATGAAGAGACGCATCAAGATGGAGCATCATCTGACAGTGATAAGCAAATAATTTTGGCTCCTGGAAATTAAGATACAAACTAAATCCTTGAGGTAGAATGCAGAAATTCTACCTCAGTAATTCAATTCATAAGAAGAATTCCACTATGCATGTTACTCGATCTGTACGATAAATTTATTAACTGTGTGATTCAACAACAATACTAGAACTGTAGAACAGTGCTTAAAATTTAGATTTAATTTGCCTTGCACCGCAAAATGGAGCTGAATTCAAATCATAAATTCCTCTCTGAAATTACAGGTTAAGGGTTAAAGTTTTGTGCTCTTGATTGGTGTCCGCTCGAAAATGGGGACTGACCAGCACGTCATTGGGGCTTTTTAGAGCGGAGTCTAATGAAGCTGGCTATCTTAATCTTGTTCAAGCTGTAATCGACAATGACATAGAGTCCGCCAAACGAATCTTAGATGCCAATCCTACTTTGTTGTTGCCTCAACATGTGCAAGTGAATGTAACATCCAAAGCCGTACAAAGCCAAAAGACATGGCAAGTGTTCTATGCTGACGCTCCTCTCAAAATAGCGCGTGTGAGACGTCAGCCTCAGATGGTTGAGTTCTTGCTTCCTTATTTTGACAACATCCCAATAAGCAAGGCCAATGGCAAAGAAGAAGCATCAAAACAATTAAGAGAAGCTGATATCGCCTTAGAAAAACAACAAGCGTTCACTATAAAAATGATTCACGAAGGGTTGTTTAAACCGTTAGTTAATGCGCTAAAAACATGCAAGCACTGTAAACATGAAGCGAACCACATGCAATACAACGATGCAAATGTTACGGAAGAACTTATCAAACTAAAGGATATAATACTATCTAAAAAACCAGTTTCCTTAGAAAATGCCATGGATCCTACTCTTCTCTTGGAAGAAGCATATCGGATTGCTCTGGGCAAATCTGACATTATAAATATTAAAGACCATCAAGAAATGTGCAATGATCAAGTTAGTTTTTTCTCTATCAAAGTAATTGGCTTTTTGCAAGGCTTACTGCATCTTGAGTTAGCTAAAGCACTTTATCCTCATCAATTTGCTGAAAAATCTGAGCATGAGTATTCCATACCCTTTTACCAGGAATCACCAGACAAACCTGATATGCTGGATTTAGAAAAGCTAATTGAAGAGTTAAGCTTAGATACAGAGGACCCAAGCTTCGATCCAGAGCAATATCTACCGCAAGGTTTGGGGTTCACTCATTTTGTTAGTGGTTACATGAGTCGCATGGACAACTTTATCGTTGAAGATTTTTTCGATAACCAGCTCATTGTTGGGTTAGAAACCTTTCGCTGCGAGACAGATAAGAAACTCAATCAACTGATGCTAGATCTAGAGGAAAGCGAAAAACCACAATCCATAAAAAGTATATAAACCTAATTTTTAATTAGAGAAAGGTTGCATGGACAGGTCATCTGACCAATTGTTGGTTGCCAGAATGAAAACCCCCGTCGTTTGAACATTTTTTAATAAATTCCGCTTGCTGACTGAGCTTTTGGCAAGCGTGCGTGACTAATGACAGCACGATTAGTTAGCCTATAGCCTTATTAATTTAAAGAGGCTATATCTATAAGTACAGGTATTGATACCCTCACGTTGATCAAAGAAGCATTCTCACTGGCGAAGCATCCGGTTGAGGAAAGGTAAAATTCCCGATTATCTATGGGAGCAAGTCAAGGGGCTTTTGGATGATTATCCCATTGCAAAAATCTGCAGTGCACTGAGTATCAGCAGGGTTCAACTCAGAGAGAAAGCTATTTCTGCTCCGCTCAATGACCATGCTATTGAAGTTCTACAGTCCAGGTATGGTACTCACCCCAAGTTTGTTTTTACCTACCAAGGATTTGGGGAGGAGCCTTTTAAATGCCGCCCTCGGAGGGATTCGAATCTCCGACACCTTGGTTCGAAGCCTGATGCTTTTGTTTTAAAATCGTTATAAATCAATATCTTGTGACGCGTCAAATTCACCAGAAACTGCCTATCACAGCATAGTGCCGACACAGTTGAGACACGTTTTGGTCACAGAAGAAAATCAACTTGTTTGTTTTAAATAAAAACAAACTTAGATATACGAATATTAATGTAATAGCTCAAATGCCAAGTCATTTTTTTATTTCAAATACCACATCCAATATATCAGCGGAGTGGCTAAAAGCAGCACTATTATTTGAAGTGGTAATCCCAAGCGCATAAAATCAGAAAACTTGTACTTTCCAGGTCCCATGACTAAAAGATTATTATGGTGTCCAATAGGCGTTACTAAAGCAGTTGATGCACCAATGGCTACAGCCATAAGTAATGGATCTACTGATATTTTTAAAATAGTTCCCAGGCTGATAGCGATAGGAGCCATAAGAACGGCCGTAGCGACATTATGAATAAAATTAGCTACGATCATGGAAATTAGAATTAAGAGAGCAATTGTCCAAAGAATAGATTGGTGGAGAGCAAGCTTTGATATCAATTGTGCCAAGAGTGCAGCACCGTTAGTTTGTGTTAATGCGTCTCCAATGGGAATCATCGTAACTAGCAAAATAATAACGGACCAATCAAACTCTTTTAGTACATAGGTATGTGCATTTTTTTCAATCAATAGCATAAGCACTGCCGCAGCAGCAAAACCAATTTGAATTGGTATCGATAAAACTCCGATTAATAAAATTGCAATGGCATAGATTATTAATGGAATAAAATTTTTAAGCCCTATAGTTAAATGCAAAGCTGGTTGCTCTATTGGAATCAAACCATAAGAAGGAAGTGCATCAATTACGCTTTGATCTTTACACTGTAATAGCACCATATCACCAGCTTCAATAATTAAGTTTCTTATCCTATGAATTTCAGAGCCGTCCTCTTTTGAAATCGCAATAAAAGAAACTTTATAAAGTGCTCTTAAATTAGTTTCTTTAATTTTTTTGCCTAAAAGATTTGATTTGGTGGGTATAATGGCTTCAACTAGAGTACCTTCTGATTTATTTTTTCTCCCTTTTTTTATAAAGTTAGATATAACTATATCCGAAGAATGCGAGAGTTCTTCTAAACTTTCTAGGGTCGTTTGGATAATAATTCGATCTCCAGATTTAATTTCGGTGGTTTTTGTTGGTTCTAATTTTCTTTTTCTTCTTATAAGCCCTACGATCTCAGCTGATTCCTTGATTTCTTCTTTAAAGCTATTAAAAGTAAGCCCTACCCATTTTGATTTTGGAGCTATACGAATTTCAATGGTATAAATTGGTTTGTTTGACCCTTTCTCTAATCTCTTTTTAGGTAATAAACGCCAACCCAAAAAACCAATAAAAAGGACTCCTATAAGAGCAGTAAAAAAACCGACATGGCTAAAATCAAACATGGTAAATGGTTTACCAACAGCCTGTGTACGGTAATTTGAAATAATTAGGTTAGAGGTTGTCCCAATTATAGTTACCGCACCGCCCATCAGTGAGGCCATTGCGATAGGCATTAAAATATAGGAAGGGGAGCGGTTATACTTAAGAGAAGCATAAACACTGACAGGTAACATAATTCCTAATGCACCTGTATCGTTTATAAATGCTGACATAAAAGCAATAAAAAAGCTGAAATATAATACTTGTAGTGATAATGATTGAGGAAAAATATCAAATTTCTTAATTGCGATTTTAAGTATATTTGATTTAGCAATAACACTTGAACATATCATAATACTAGCTAATGTGATTACCGCTGGGTTGTTTATTCCTGAGAAGGCTTTATTGGTTGGAACGAGACCAAGGATAACAGCAGCAGAAAGAGCGAATATTGATGTAATTGTGTATGACCATTTATTCCATATAAAGAAAATCATGGACAGTAGTAAAATAACAATGATTGCATAGGGTTGTAAGTGTAAAGGTAACATTATTTTTTACCTCAAATAGTGTAAAAAATACTCCGTTTCAGATGCAGCCAATGGAATAACCTGCATTAGTTTAAATTATAGATAGGAATTTTGATCTTGATGATATTTTTTATAAAATCCAATATCCAACTAATAGGGGTCTTTTAAAAAATTAATATTATTAATCAATAAGATAAATTTGACATTGTGATTATTTCCAATCTTAAAAGCTATTTTTAATAGAGAGAATGGCATTTAAGGAATTATAATAAAAAAGCATTGCTTAATACTAAGACCAGTCAAGCCAGTCACTAGCGAGCGTAGCCCAGTTGCTTGCTTCAGTTACATCAAGGCCCAGATCCTGGTTGCAAGCAACCAGGCTACGAGGGTTTCATCGTAGGATGAAACTGATTCAAAGAAGTGTTTATGGGTTTAGAAATTTTGAAAATTACAGGTTAAGGGTTAAAGTTTTGTGTTCTTGATTAGCGCCCCCGGAAATGGGGAAGAGTCGGTTATATGGCGCGCTCGGAGGGACTCGAACCCCCGACACCTTGGTTCGAAGCCTGATACTCAATAATAGGAAACATTATAAATCAACAACTTACGATGCATCAAATCATCGAATTACTGTCTAGAACTGCCACAAACACACTATAAACGGCCACTGTTATGGCACGATTTCGTCACTGTTGTGTCAGGCAGCGCCAGGCAGTCCCAATCAATATTTCCCTTTGTGACATAGCCATATTAGAATTTGGTTGTCTTGTTGTCGATTATTTTGATTAGACTGACTCTGAATGGTATAATCACCCATTACCTGAACTAATAAAAATACAAAATGCGTATTTGAATTTGAGAGTGGTTGCGCTATAATATAAATTAACCATGCCCGTCACGCCTCTCAACGATGCGCACCACGACGGGTTATTTTTTTATGGTTGAAAAGAGTTACACGAAACCTGCACTTATTGTTAGTCAACAGTTAGAGTTTTTAATTTCTCAGGGTTTGCATATTGAGGATCAAAAACATGCTGTTCGTGCATTAGAAACAGTAAGCTATTATCGCTTATCATCATATCTTTTGCCTTTTAAGCAATCTCACAATGCAAATAGCCCGCGCCAATTTAAAGAAAACGCCACATTTGAACAAGTTTGGCAGCTTTATCAATTTGACAGAGAGCTAAGGTTACTTGTTGCTGATGCAATTGAAAAAATAGAGGTGGCATTTCGAGCGGCATTAACCAATGTGACAAGTATCCGATTTAATCCTTTTTGGTATGTAGAGCGAAATCACTTTAAGGCTAAAGCTGGTGCAAATAAAGAAAGAGATTTTTTTGATGATTATCTAAAAGCGATAAAAACAATTAGTACCAATAAGCAGGAACTATTTATTCAACATTATCATAAAAATTATGATAAGCCATATTTTCCACCAATTTGGATGATGGTTGAGGCACTCTCCTTTGGTGTCTGTTCTAAGATGTTTAATAATATCCAATCGAAAGATGTGCGTAATGAAATTGCTTCTTTTTTAGGTCAGCATACAACTGTAATTGAATCTTGGATAAAAAGTTTAACCTATACAAGGAACCTATGTGCTCATCATTCGAGATTATGGAATAGATGGCTCGTTATTCCTCCGCTAATACCTAAAAATGCTCCTATTAAAACTCATATTGATGGTAACTATCGTTTTCAATTAATCGCTTTTGTCATAGATCAATTATTAGAAAAAATTGCACCTGAATCTAATTGGAAAATAAAGCTCTTTGAGCTATTTGAAAGAAATGAGCAGTTTCCAGGATTCGAAATGGGATTTATAAATAATTGGCGAGATGACCCAATATGGTCGGTGTAAATTACAGACCAACATTGACTCAAGCCAGGTGATTAGTGATATAAAGTTGTTTTTTCTTACACCTCGTAATTCAAACTTACAATTCCCTGCAATCGCAATACATCGGGCCATAAACTCTTTTAATAAATTACTGAGTTTCCAATGCTGGAATGATATAAGTTGCTCTTTGACACATGCCGACATAAATCTATATTGGTACGGTATCTCATAAACGCAATTTAATAATTGTACCGTCATAAAAGCATCTAACAAATCCTTTTTGGATTCAAAAAAGTTCATATAATTTTTAAAACAAGCATCCTTAACCCTCAGATAAGTACCATCTTTATCAGTTAGTCCATGATGTTTTTTTATTTGTTCCAAAAAGTTTAGTAGTGAAAAAAAATGGATGTGAGATTACTATTTCACCCAAATCAATAATCGTGATGTTTGTTACATCGTCTATGAGTGTGTTGTTGTCATTGAAATCAAGCTGAACAATAGTTTGTTTGATAGAGTATGCTTACGGCTTTAATTAACTTATTGTATGATAAGTCTCTTCTTCAGAACAATTAAAAAATCCTTCTTCTTGCAATTGTGTGATAACCGACTTGATGGTGTCGTGAGCAAATCCTCGGCCACTCAAGAAGCGAAATAATTTGTTTTTATCCTGTTCAACACTTTCTCTATTAAGACTACGCCCTTTTTGTCGCGCCTCATCCAGAGCACGAGAAAATTCATCGCCAAGATTTGCTAATACCTCGGTAATGAGTTCATCCATAATTCCTTTTTGCCGCAAAATCTGACTGATATAGCGATTTCCCTTGTGAGCATACCGTTCTGTAAGCGATTCGGCTAATCGTTTGTCATTGATTACATGCAATTCACGTAAACGGACAATCGCTGATTCGATGCACAGATCTAAATCGTCCAGATGGGAAAAGTCTTTTTCTAGGTGGCGTCTTAATTCCTGTTCACTGCAGTTACGTTGAGACAAATGTTTGATTGCCATATCGATGATACTATTCACTCAAGTCTCCTACTCTGCATTACATTATGTTGATTATTAAAATTAGATGATTAATTCGGTTTACTCAATTATTTTATACTCGAATGTTCTCTATTTGAATAACCAAATTCATCGCTTTTCTAAGATAATTCTTGGTGTTCTTAGATTGCTGTAGCTTAGAAGACCCTATGGCTAATTGAAGTTTTTAAAGATGGCTTCAGATGAGACGCTTTGGGATACATAGTACCACTCCCTAAGCCTTAAATAAGCCATCCATTGCTTGAATCATCAAATTCGTTACATCAATCCCGTTAGAGACATGCGCAATGGTATTGCAGGTGATGATTTCCTTAACTCCTGCTTGTTGTAAGTCCTCGTAAGCGTTTCCTGCAAACAGGGCATGCACCCCAATACAAATAGGAGGATTCATTTGGAGTGATTTTAAATGATTGACTGTTTTAATCATGGTAGCTGCTGTTGAAATAATATCATCCACCAAGATAGGGGTATGGTTTTGGTATAAGTCAATTTTGGGGATGGTTATTTCCACTAAATTATCTCCCTTTCTTTGTTTTTCCAGGACTAAAAAGGGGGCATTAATTCGCTGGGCAATGTCTGAAACCCATTGCGCGCTTTCAGCATCAGGACCAATGAGTAAGGCGTCAGGTGCATTGGCTTTAATCCAAGCAGCAATAGGCTCAGTGGCGTGCAGTGCAATGGCGGGGATGGAATAAATATCCTTTAAGGTATGCCAACGATGAAGATGTGGGTCAATGGTCATCATCCCATCAAAATAGTGTGAAATCAAAGTGGCAAAATAAAGAGAAGTAATACTGTCCCCGACTTGAAACCGTTTATCTTGGCGCATGTAAACGAGGTAGGGTGCGATGAGTCCTATTTTTTTAGCTCCCAGTTCTCGGGCGGTTTCAGCAACAAAAAGAAGAGGAAGTATTTTGCAATTCGGATGAGTTAAATCAGCAATCAGGATGACGTCTTTGTCGTTCACTGTTGACTTGATGTTGACCACGGTTTCTTCATCGGGAAATTGATGAAGTGTTAATTCACCTATTTCATAACCCAGCTGTTGATGCATTGTTTTAGCGAAATGGTCTCTGCCAAATAAAGAAAAAAGAATGTGGGGTTGTTTCATTTTGCTTCCTCAATGTGGATAATCGAATGCCCTTGTTGATGAAACGCTAGAGCATAATCAAGCTCACCTTGAGTTTCAGCATGCACAATGAATAAAGGTTGACCTTTCTCCACAGAGGAGTTTAATCGTGTTAATAACTCGACGCCGGCCGATTTTGATTTAGGGGCTCCTGCGAGTTTTGCAAGACGGGCAATTAAGCGATTATCAATACTCATAACTTTGCCTGTTTGCTTCGACACAATGGTTTTAGTGTGTGGTGCGGAGGGAATATCAAAAAATCCACCTTGTGCCCGGCAGATTGCCTCAAATTTTTTTAAAGCTTTTCCGCTATTCAACAGGGATTCTGCGATTTGTCTGCCTGAACCTGGTGTCACCTCGGGAGAAAATTCGAGTAGATGCCCTGCCAGAGTTAATGCGCGTTCTCGTAAATCGTATGGTGCCGCTGGGTGACAAGAAAGCACAGCAAATACATCTTTTGCTTCAAGTGCAGGCCCGATGCCACGACCAACTGGTTGAGTTCCATCAGTAAAAAGAATGGTCAGTTCAATGGAAAATTCTTGGGCAATATGTTCTAACGTGTTCTTTAGAACGTTTGCCTGTTCCATTGTTCTTACTTTTGCTGTGGGGCCAATGGGGATATCAATGACAATGTGAGTGGAGCCTGCCGCAATTTTTTTTGAGAGAATTGAGGCAACCATTTGTCCTTCACTATCCAAGTCCATCGAGCGTTCAACACGAATGAGTAAATCATCGGCAGGGCTTAAGGCAATCGCCCCTCCCCAAGCAATACACCCATGTTCTTGTTCAACAACCCATTGCATAGTTTTAATGTCTAGATTAACAGGTGCAAACACTTCCATGGTATCGGCTGTTCCCGCGGGTGAAGTAATGGCTCTGGATGAAGTTTTAGGCATCATGAGTCCAAAGGCTGCAACAATGGGAACCACAATTAAGGTGGTGCGATTACCCGGTAAACCACCGACACAATGCTTATCTACAATGAGTTGAGAGGGCCAATGCAGCCGTTTTCCTGTGTGCACCATGGCGTTTGTTAAATCAAGAATTTCCTGTTGATTTAATCGATTCCCTGCAGAGCCTGCAAGGAACATGGCAATATGAATATCAGAAAGCTGGCCGGTCACCACGTCATCCACAATGTTCTTGATTTCTTGGGTTTTTAATTCATGACCATAAAGTTTGCTGCGAATCGCACTTAATGAATCCAGTGGTTTGGGGTGTGCAATGGAAATTGCATCACCGGCTTTTGCTTCAAGTAAATCCCAAGCGTAGCGCGAGAGGCTGGCCTCATGGGGTTTAAGTAAATTGGAAGCCACTTCGGTGGTATTGATGGTTGCTATGAGGGTTCGATTATTAAGTGTGACTTGCACGCGGGCCTCTGCCACAAACCCTTCTGAGCGACAGATATGACAGTCTTCACGCATGTAAATAATGGCCGTTTTTGATGAACCGATACCTAGATAGGCAAGTGTTAAGGTCGCATGATTGTTGTTCACGTGAGCGTCTCAGTGTGTTGATAGTGAGGGACAATGCAAGTCCAGCCCAATTGGTGTTCTATTTTTGTCTTTAAGGAAGCTGCAGCTTCAGGCTCGCCATGGGTAATAAATACTTTCTTAGGTGGTTTACGGAAATGGCTTAACCAGTGCAGCAGTTCTTCATAATCGGCATGCGCCGAGAGGTTGCTTAAGCATTCAACTTGTGCTTTAACAGGCACCATCTGCCCGTGAATTTTAATTTCGTCCTCCCCATGAATCATCCGCGCACCACGGGTTCCTCCTGCTTGGTATCCGGCAAACAGGATGGTATTTTCATGGTGAGGAGCATAGGTTTTTAAATGAAATAAAATGCGACCACCTGTTGCCATACCGCTGGCCGAAATGATGATTTTAGGAAAACGATTCGTATCGAGTTCTTTGGATTCTTCAGGGGTCCTGATGTACGTTGCGGTGCCGCAAAGGGTTTTGCATTCTTGCTCAGAAAGTCGGTGGTCTTCTTTATGATGGCACAGAATATGGGTCGCATTGATGGCCATGGGACTATCGAGATAAACAGGGATATCCGGGATGGATTGGGCTTGTTTTAATAAAGCGATGTAATGAAGTATGCTTTGGGCGCGGGCTACGGCAAAGGCTGGAATAATGATGGAGCCGCCGCGGTGCACCGTTTTATTAATAATTTCTTTTAAGCGCTCTGTTGGATGAGTTTTGTCATGGAGGCGATTGCCATAGGTTGATTCAATCACCAGATAATCAATGTCTTCAATGAGGGTTGGTGCTTGCATGACCGAGTCATGAGGTCTTCCCATATCGCCAGTAAATAAAAGAGATGCATTAGGGTTCTTTATGCGAACAAAGGATGAACCAATAATATGGCCTGCCCGAATGAACTGGACTTCTATATCTTTAAATGGCGCAAAAATGGTGTCATAGAATTTGGGGCGAAATTGTTTTAAAGCCAATTCGGCATCTTCTACCGTATAAAGAGGGTGTGCAGGATGGTGCTTGGAGTAGCCGTATTGGTTGGCATGTCTTGCATCTTCTTCTTGCAGATGGCCGCTGTCGGGTAAAAGAATAGCAC
Source organism: Legionella sp. 227 (assembly GCF_043161935.1). Classification (NCBI taxonomy): domain Bacteria; kingdom Pseudomonadati; phylum Pseudomonadota; class Gammaproteobacteria; order Legionellales; family Legionellaceae; genus Legionella; species Legionella sp. 227. Next base: position 2,532,491 of record NZ_CP171154.1, read on the forward strand.
ATAAATCTTTAGTTCCGGGTGTGCAGTAAATAGGACCACTAAAACCGTTTTTTACCAGTAAAGGTAAATAGCCGGTATGGTCGATGTGTGCATGGGTAAGAAGTACTGCATCAATGGATGTGGGGTGAATGGGTAGTGGTGCCCAATTGCGAAGGCGAAGCTCCTTATACCCTTGAAATAACCCACAATCTACTAAGATTTTATTATGGTCTGCTTCAACCAGATACTTAGAGCCGGTTACTGTTTCTATGGCGCCTAGGAATGTTAATTTCATCATGATGATTCCTTTTTTTATTCAGTATAGTGTAAGTAATGAATGCATGCTGGATAAAATGTTATCGAAACATAAGGCTGTTCATGATCTCATCAAGGTACTAACTTGATAGGGTTTAGGTGAAACGATACATAATGGGTCTATTTAGAAATACAGCCTTTATTGGCTCAATTGTTTCATGCGATTCACTGCTGGATACTTAGGTTTAGTGAATGGTTTGGGCACAGTTGTCTTCGCCAGGGGAACAGAAAAAAGTAAGGGAATCGTGAAGCGTCACTTTTTATTATCATTCTCCTTCATTAAAGTAACAAGACAAGGCCAAAGGTTACCGTGTCTTGGGTCGGTGATTCTCCTTGATTGACTTGAATGGTCTTAAATGCTCCATAACTATGCTCATGCTCGTATTCAACAAAAAGATCTAAGGCTGGCATTAAGCGGTAATAAGGTCGAACAATATAACGCATTTGGTTCAATCCACTGCCGATATCCGCTTGGGTCACCGTTTTTGAAGCGATGATGCTTCGTATTCCTGCTCTGATGAGAAAATTATTGGTGATTTGCGTATCGCGTGATAACTCAAGATCTAATTTCGCACTACCATTGTAGTAATAGCCTCTAAGATTGGTATCAATAAAAAAAGGCATTATTCCTTCAAGGCCGATCCCTGGTTGCCAATAAGGTGTATTCGCCGGTTTATTGGTGTAATTGGCACCGCCTTTAATCGCCCAAAATTGGCTGATTAAATGCCAGTAAAAAATATCAATGTCTGCATTTTCAAGTCTTCCCTTAAACAGTTCGGCATCATTGACGAATAATTCCAATTTATTGTAATCTGGTCCATATAAGCCTCTATAGTTAAGGCGTTGCGCATTATGGAAGGGATCTGCTCCTACATCGATGAGTGAAGCCATCCATAATCCTGCAGGATGTACCATGGGATGCTTAGCCAGAGAGAGATCGATGGGTCTTGCTTCATCGACTCTTACAATGGGACGATTATAATAGGGGGTTTGTTTCACAATGTCTTGCGGTTTCCTTTCCCCTTTGGTGATTTCAATTAAGGTAGAATACTGAAACATTCGCGACATGCCCGCCACCATGTGATAGAGGAAATGGCAATGAAAAAACCATTGACCGCTTGCATCCGTGTCCACATCTGCAGTCATGGTGGCTCCAGGTGGAACATCAATCGTATGCAGCAAGGGATCATAGGCATCATTCTCCTTACGCAAAATAAACCAATGGCCGTGAATGTGCATGGGATGATGCATCATTGATGTATTGGTGATAACAAAACGATACCGTTTATTAGGTTCTAAAATGATGGGATGTGCTTTATAAGCGGGCACCCCATTAATAAACCAAATAAATTGATCCATATAGCCAAACAAATCCATATTGATCACCTTGAACACAGGTTTATTCGGATCATTGGTTTTAATCGTCGCGACCATCGTTTGGTATTTTGTTCCTACTGAGGTTTTATAAGAAGAGCTGGGAGGAGACAGTTTGTCGCCTATAATGGATGGTTCAGTGGGCATACTCATATTCATTGACTGAGCATGATCCATTTTCATGCCTGAATCCATTTTCGTGCCTGAATTCATCTTCATGCCTGAATTCATCTTCATGCCTGAATTCATCTTCATGCCTGAATCCATCTTCATGCCTGAATCCATCTTCATGTTGGAATCCATCTTCATGTTGGAATTCATCTTCATGTTGGAATTCATCTTCATGTTGGAATTCATCTTCATGTTGGAATCCATCTTCATGTTGGAATCCATCTTCATGTTGGAATCCATCTTCATGTTGGAATCCATCTTCATGTTGGAATTCATCTTCATGTTGGAATTCATCTTCATGTTGGAATCCATCTTCATGTTGGAATTCATCTTCATGTTGGAATTCATCTTCATGTTGGAATTCATCTTCATGTTGGAATCCATCTTCATGTTGGAATCCATCTTCATGTTGGAATCCATCTTCATGTTGGAATCCATCTTCATGTTGGAATTCATCTTCATGTTGGAATTCATCTTCATGTTGGAATCCATCTTCATGTTGGAATTCATCTTCATGTTGGAATTCATCTTCATGTTGGAATTCATCTTTGCAGTATGAGCATGAAGTGTTGTTTTTGTCATACCCGATGAATTCATTGTCCTAGGTAATGAGCCTTGGTTCATCTTGCCCATCATCAATGCCATCATCTCTCTTGTAACAGGCAATGGTTCAGGGAATGGAGTGACCTCACGGTAAAGAACAAATTGATTGGCTGAAGTGACTAATGCTCCATAAGCAGCGCCTACGGTATCGAATGATTCGGCATAAATAATATAGGGTGCATTTTTTTGGATTTTGACCAAGACGTCATAGGTTTCTCCTGGTGCTACTGTAAAATCCTCGATTGTATAAGGTTTCACATCATTGCCTTGTACATGTACCATTTGCATGGTCGTTCCAGGAATTTTCACATGGAAAATGGTGCCACCGCCTGCCCCAATAAAACGTAACCGTACGACATCTCCTTTTTTTACAAGTGCAGTCCAAGGGTTGGTTTTGGGTTGGCCATTGAGTAAAAATGCATCATAGGCGACATCACTAATGTCATAAATACTCATACGCATTTGTTGCATCATTTTGTAATCTGCGATTAAACTTTTCCGCTCTTCAGCCGAACCTTTTTTATAATCATGAATAAATTTTACCAGCGAAGGTTGAAGGGGAAAACGAGGCGTGTAGTAATCTCCAGCTTTTTTGAGGTTCGCCATGACTTGTTCTGGTTTTGTATTAATCCAGTCAGATAAAACAACCACAAAATCTTTAGTATAATGATAATTAGGTGCTTTGAGGGGGTCGATGAGAAAAGCACCATATAAACCTTGTTGTTCTTGTAGGCCTTCATGGGCATGATACCAGTAGGTTCCGGCTTGTTCCATAGTGAACTTATAATGGAAAACGCCACCAGGAGGAATTGATTTCTGACTTAAGTTTTCTACCCCATCCATTTGCCAAGGAACTAAAATGCCATGCCAGTGGATTGATGTTCCTTTATCAAGATGATTGGTCACGTTGATGGTAACCTGATCCCCTTCTTTAAAATGCAAGGTGGGTGCGGGAATTTGATTATTCACCGCAATAGCCTTTCGGGGTTTCCCGGCAAAGTGAACTGTTTTGTATCCCACAACCAAATTGATTACTCGCTTTGCCGCAAACCCATGGGATACAAACAATACACTAAAAAGTAAGGTAATTATTTTTTTCACCGAATCCATTCTCCCATATTCTTAGGTTATGTTTACATTTCTATTTTGGAGTAGAGGTTTTCAGAGGATTTTCTACATTGTTCATGAGGTTGTCCCCATGATGGTGATGCTTTTCTCCCTCTGTCTTGGGTAATGATATAACGCCCAACCCATGACGATAAACAAGCTCGCCGCCACGCCAGGCTGTAGCGAGTAGTAAACCTTGCACCAGAAGCATTGCTATTAGGAAAATGATGGTCAATGTCTTCTGCTTGGCGTGTCGCCATACCGACCAAATGGCAACTAACCACATGACAACAGCCGTAGACAATGCCCAATTACGATGATCGGTCATGGCCATGTGGCCTGCCTCATCATGTTTGACGGTATTGTAGGCATAAAGACCTGCTAGGACGGTCAATACAGTCACCATAGCAGTACTCCATAAACACCAACGACCCACAACTTCAAATTCTAAAGCCATTCTTGCGGGAATGAATCGTATATAAGTAGCCAAATAAGCAAGTAGGTAGAAACCAAAAGCGGTGGTAAATAAAGCTACGGTAAAATGAACAAAGATAGGATGCCAATTGGGTAGGATTTCTATCATGGTTGAATCTCCCTATTATTGATTTCTCGAGAAGGTTTTAAGCGTCATACCTCTCGGTTCCCTATAATTATCTATTGTCTCTTAAATTCAATGGACCATCAATAGAGACGAGATACTCAAAGTCAGTGCATCTTAAACCAGCCAATGCCTTTTATATCGTTGAAGGAGTCCGTTTGATGACACCGATAACATTGGTCAATACGTGCTTCCTTTTCCCCAGTAACCGACTGATCCACCATCCCAAAGTGTTCCATGCGATGACTTGGTGGCGCTTTATGGCACTCGACACAATTGGTGGATGTGGGGCTAGGATGTAAGTAGCCGGGAATCTTCCAGCTCTTCTCTGAATGGCAGGTAGCGCATTCTTTGCCAAAATATTCCTGGTGCTTATCCTGAAAAACATGGCACGAATGACAGTCTAATCGGGTGGGATGAGGGGAGTCGGTCTGCGCAGGTCCTTCATTTTCCAATACATATTTTAGAGAAATGTTTACGAGCCGCCCATGATCCATGTGGATGGGGCGTATCTTGTTTCCTTGATGTTCGGCATGACAGCCGCGGCAATCGCTTAGATGTGCATGGAACGAATCGACAGGATTCATCAACAGTTCGGGTGATGAAGCGTGGCACGTGATGCATTTCTCTGCCACAATTCCTCGGTTGGGAGCATGGCAACTTTCGCATTTATTGCTTAAGAAGGCGTGTGCTGCTGAAAGTGGGCCAGGATTGACGGCGGCATTCCAGACAGAGAGTTGATTCCCATTGAATTGATTGGAAGGGGCAATGGTCACGAAGAGAATGACAAGAACTGCAACGAACAATCCTAACAGAGCAAAAGACTTCATTGGAGCCACCGTAGGCCGTAATAGATGCCGCTCCAAATGTGCAAGGCTAAGGCAGCATACATCATCATGGCGGTGGCAATGTGTACCACGAGCCAACGTCCAAATGCTTTTTTCAGCATTTCTTGTCCTGTAATGGAAAACTCGAGATCTGAAATTGCGCCAAGCAAGTGGCCCAAAGAGGCTCCGGAAGGATCAACCACAGCTTGATTGTCGAAATTGTTTGTGGTGTACACGAGACGATCATAACGGTCACGCAAGAGGGTGAGGTTCTGTTGTTTCTCACTTAACTCAAGCCCAATTTGTGCCAGGTAGTATCGTCCCACAAATCCCGTGGCAACTACCGTGAGCATCAGCATAATCAGTACAATCCCAAGAGGGCTTTGAAATTTATGCCCTGAGTGAATTAGGGCTAGGAGTGCGCCAATTGTCCCTGCGTAGACGTGGAACGATAAAAGGGTGCTCAGAGGAAGAAAGGGCTTAACATGCTCCTTAACCCAAGGTTGTCGTTTGACGAGGGAATAAATTAGGAGCAACACAAATAATGCGGCTGCAGCAGTGCCGAATAAAAAACCGGTGAAGCTTCCCGGAAATTCTGGGGCAACATGAAAAAGAAAAACAGGACTCATCAGTGCTAATGTGCTTAAAAGGCCGCCTACGATGACTTTTTCGGCTTCAGTAGCCATGATTATGCCTCCACCACAAGATTTTCAGGTGATTTGGCTTGACAGGCTAGGATGATACCAGCAGCTTTCTCTTCTTTGGAAAGTGAATCTTCCACCTCCATGGATACCGCACCTTCCAGAAGGTGTACCTTACAGCGCCCGCAAATGCCTTCTCGGCATTCAGAGTCAATGAAGACACCAAGTGTCTCAGCCGCTTCAAGTACCGATTGATCGGCAGTAAGTGCTCCCGATTTGTTGGACTTTGAAAAGGTGATGGTTGCGTGTGCTGAGGGTGGGGACATTGGCTTAACCTCTGACGCCTTAGATGCAGAAAAGACAGGTGGTTCCGTCGTGAATACCGGTCCTCCTTTAGGTGGCGCAAAGTGCTCTGTTTTCACTTGCTCAGATGGAATTTTTAGTTGGAGTAGGGCGGCCTTGACCGCATCCATCATGGGCACAGGACCGCAAAGATGGATCCGGTGGTGGGCAATGTCTGGAATCACCTTTTCGATAAAATCGGACGTGATAAGGCCTATAGGGCCTGTCCAGTCTGCGCCATCAGTAGCTCGCACAATCACGTCCACGCTGACGTTGGGATGACGACGTGCAAGATAGGTGCATTCTTCGCGAAAGATGATGTCCGTAGGTGAATTGGTGGCATAAAGCAGGTGGATGTCTTTAGGGTAGGAGCGGTCGGTGAGATAGCGCAAAACACTCATCATCGGTGTGATGCCTACACCACCGGCGATGAGAACGATGCCTTCGGCCTCTTTACCGGTGAAGAAGAATTCACCGGCTGGTGCCGATATTTCGAGCAAATCACCGGTATGAACCTCATCGTGAAGATGGCGCGATTCCAATCCATACTGCTCCCGTTTCACAGTAATTTCTATGTAGTCGTGTTGTGCTGGCGATGATGAGATCGTATAGCAGCGGCGTACTTTTTGGCCATTAATGACCGACGTGATGATGGCATACTGCCCAGGCAAAAACGTGAACGGTATTTGGCCAAGATTGGGATCCATCAGGCGGAACGTTTTAACGTTGGGTGCCTCATCGAAGATTGCTGTGGTGCGTAAGATACCTGACCATCGTATTGGAGCACGAGGTGCTGTTTTTTGTGGAGGCGCTTCGAATGCGGATGGCTTAGGACTGTTACTCGTAGTAGGCTTTGCTGTTTCACCGACAGGTGTGAGCCGCTGAATCAAGGAATTAATCCGACGATGTCGTGCCCACTGGACAAGAAGAGCCATCATCAGTGCTGCCACCAAAAGGAGCATTACAATCCAGTGCAGTGCAGAGAACTCACGAAAACCACCATTCCCCATATTATTTGTGTTATCGCCAAGGTTCATTTCACGTTTAAACCAAGTGATGGCGATTTGAGGTGGGGGTTGCGCTTCATCTAAGGCTTGTAACGCACTGGCTCCACTTACGGCGTAGGAAAGACCTTGACGCACCTGCCGTAAAGCAATTTGTGCCGCTGTAGCGTTATTCGTTGATAAAGCACGATGAAGTGCATTCTGGATTGCGGTAATGATTTGTACCCCTAAACCGAGACGAGCAACGGCTTCACTTCTAATGTATTTTCGCGCTTCATCACTGAGTTCTGGAAAGTCCATCAGCGACGCATAAAAGGGCTTGCCACCGGTTGCCATCTCTCCGCAACAGCCTGCGGGGCCAGGAGATGCGGAAGACGGCGCCATCATATTTCCGCCAGCACCACCTTTATGATGCGCCGCATGCTCAGAGGGTTGTATGGTGGTATTCGAGGTTGTCGGCGTAGTTGAAATGGGGGGCAATGTGGACGCGTTATTATTCCCTTGATGGTGGGCTGCATGTTCTGAAGGCGACATTTGGGCGAGCGCGGGTACGAATGGTGTTCCTCCCATTGCCACCATCATGAGTGAAGTAATCTTCAATACGACTCGGTATCTGAATGTGCATGGGCTTTGCAGAGTCGTATGCAATTGACTCGGCTTAATTAGTTCTCGTTCTTCACGTTGAGCTATTGCTACAAGCAATTTTCTTTCGTTGAGCATCCGTTGCGTTCCATTATATCCATTGAGCTCCATAATTGGGAATCATCTTGCCTATCGTCTCATTACTCATGGTGTATAAGAGTTTCTGAGGGATTTCATTATCTTGGTTCGTCCTTCTGGAGTTCACTTTTCTGTAGCGATGCCTCGAGGAAGAAAACCATACATCAGCAGAGTATAATTCTTAATTTTTGTAATTGCTATGCCCCCATTCTAATCCAAATGAGACAATACATTGAAAAATGGTATATACTTTTTCTGACGTATGGTTACTCATCTAATAAAATGACAAGGAGGTTTTATGTTGAAACTTAATGTGTTTGCTATCCTTACTGCGTTGAGCTTAGTTACCCCCACACTCTATGCAGAGGATGATATGAACATGAATAGCATGTCTGGTCAGTCGATGCAAAACAACACTCAGCAATCAACTCAAATGCAACAAATGCAAGATGAAATGAAAAAATTGCAGGAAATGCATGATAAATTGATGAATGCGAAGACGCCAGAAGAGAAGAAAACCTTGCTGCAAGCGCAAATGCCAATGATGCAACACGGTATGGAGATGATGCAAACCATGGGCGGAACAACCAATCAGGAAATGATGGAAAAACGCATGAAGATGATGCAAACGATGATGCAAATGATGATGGACAGTCAAAAAATGATGATGAATCATCGAATGATGGGATGCCAAATGATGAAAGACGAATAATTTCTCTTGAAGGAAAAATTAGATGATGACTTGCTCAAAGTGCTCGATAGAGTTTCTTAGTGAATTATATGGAGGGTAAGGTATCAACGAATGAGAGTTTTATCTTCCTACATTAAGGTTGTTTGGGTGCATTTGAAACCATAATTCGAAGATTGAGGTCAGGTTTATCTTTTGCAGATGCATCCACTTTGTTACCCATTCAATGAGAAGAGAAGCAAAAGGAATTGTGATGAACACACCTATAAGGGATTATTTTGAACAGCGTGAGCGCGAAGAAAAAGCAAGAAGAGATGATACTCACCTCGATGAAGTGCGCTTTCGTGACGTCATGCACCAGAACAATAATGATGATTTAGATGATGAGTTTGATGCCATACGCTCTATCAATTAACCTTCCATGACTTAATCAGGGTCTTTATAGAGTACTTCAAAATAATTCGTCATAAACTCATTACGCATGGTTCTGGCCGATTCCAATGAACCTCTAAGCATTTCAGCCAGGACCTGTTCACTTTTTTTAAAAGAATTGGTTTCGGGTATCTTCTGACGATTTTCTTGAATGAATTGCCCTAATAATTCAATGATCTTCATGAGCGGATTTATTTTTTCAGAAAAAATGGTGCGACTTAATCGCATGGGATGAGTTTTCTCAAGCCACCAGGATAAAAAAGGATTACTGATGCTTTGAACAAGGGGCTGCAGCAGGGTTTGGTACAGCAAATCATTGGCCTCAGAGACTTGCCGAACCTTTTCAAACGGTTTTGTGGCGTTACTGGTGCAGAGCTCGGTAATGTCACGTTCTTCAAAACGAACATGATATTGCTCTTTACTGCAATCAGGATTGCCCGTTGGATTCACAATCCTCATTTCATAGAGTCCTGGCTTTAATTGGTTGATGGCAGCACTATGCTCTAAAATGGCGCGATGTTGCAGACGAACGACTTTAGCGGATACAAAAATCCCTAAATGCCCTATGGAGGGATGCAAGAGATACACAATGCGCTGTTTTGCTTTCTTCAAGGCTTGAGTTGTGGGGTAAATCGTTCTTATCCAATGGAGAGCCTGTCGTGGTGGGGTGATTTGATCGCCTTGGGAAGCAAAAATCACAATGGGGCTTTGAATGCGTTTTAAGTCATAAACACATCCTTGATGAATCCGCATTTCACCACGCTCTAATTGATCACCAATAAATAAGTTGTTCACTGTTGCCGTTATCTCTTCTTGGCTAAATTGATAAAAACCATTCCACCAACGCTCAAATTCTAAAAATCGCTCTCGCTCCCCATCAAGGTGATCAAATAAACCATAATACTTATCCCATAGTGCTGTGGTCGGGTTTAAAAGCTCGAAATTAGAGACCAACCAGGCCCCATCAAAGGTCCCATCTTTTAAATCCGAGAGAAAACGAGCAGACCATACACCACCTAAGAGTCCGCCTAAAAGTTGCATCGGATTGGCCTCTTCTTCGCTGTTTGCCCAATAAGAAACGGGTGAGCCGTTCATAACTGTCAAGCCAACCGAGCCCACACAATCGGAGGCTAATAAAGCAAGCATCCATCCTGCTTGGCAATTGCCGTAAAGAATCGGTGATTTGCCTTCATGCCAAGCTTGAACTTTTTCGACAAAATGGCGCAAGGTAGTTAAGACATCGGCAAGTGTTTGGTGCGGGATGGGCTCAGGATAAAAAATAACGAAATAGACGGCATGGCCACTGTGCATGGCAATGCCTACTTCTGAATCGCGTTTGAAGCCACCAATGCCCGGTCCATGACCTGCTCTGGGATCAACGATGATCACTGGAGACAAAGTAGGGTCGAAGCATTTCTCAAAACACACATCGCCTGCCTCAAGGATTTTAATTAACGCATAATTGGTGTGGGGTTCCAGTGTTCTTCCATCGATGACCAATTCATATTTAAAATCGAGCAGCGGTGGAAGTCCTTGTTTTTCATGTGCCATCATGTTGTTGGCTCGTTCACGCAAGGTATCAAATAATAAAAGAGTACGTTGCCAATAATCCATCTGATATGAAAAAAAATCATGCCCAATTTGATAAGGCACTTCAGTATCTTGCTTATCCATGTTTCACCGCTATCTTAAATAATTCAATATATTCTATTGTGGACCAGGAGGAGTATTTTTACAAAAAGAAACAATCATTACTCCATGGCTAATCGCACGCATTTTGCACGGTCATGTGTTTGAAGCCACTGGGATTGATATTGATAGTGGGGTTGATAAAGGTGTTTGACTTACATCGAATTATGGCGGTACTAGACTTGGTATAAAAGAAGGCCTAATGTCATACACAGATAGATTTGATAATGACTCAACTTGACAATATCATGCTTAGTAAATCTTTTTGAGCTATGCTAATTAAAACCATTTTTTTACTTATAAATTTAATGAGAGTACTGGTTAATTTGAAGTCTGTTCATTAAAGATTGATTAACATGGAAGCTAATGATTATGATTAAATTATTCAAAACAATTATTGCAGTTTTTTGTCTCTTTGGAGCTACGGTATTGGCAAATTCTTGCTCAGAAACTAAAAATCCTAATATTCATGATCTTAATGTTCATAATAAAAGACCTGGAGGGACCGGCGGACGCTAAACGTTCCAAATAGCTGGGGTAATTCTCTCAGGGTGATATTAATTCATAATCACTTGTGCTGTCATTAAAAATTAACCCTGGCAAAACAACAGGATATACTTGCTGCGAATCATCCAGGAATTGGATGATGCACCATTATGCGCTGGATCATTTGGAAAAGTGATACAAAGACTGGGTGTTTTAAACAGTTGGGATAAGTCTCAAATATATGATAGAGTTTTAAAAGCATCGCTAGGCGCACTAGCATTTTCTAACAATTTGGGGTTATTAATGAACAATACAAGGATAGTTGTACTTCTCTTCGTTATGTTGGCCAGTCTATCTGCTCTGTTAAGCGCATGTCACAAAACCCAACAAAATTCACCGACAACTGAAGAAGGTTATGGTGGCACCAGTGGAACTGGAGGACATGGAGGGCACGGAGGAGGTCACTAGAGATGGATTTTTAAATCTAATCCATCGTCTTAAGGCAATCATTTTTAAAACCTCTTATTTTTTGTTGCGTGGAATTGTATTAAGGGTAAGGTTGATGTTTTACATGGTGCAACATAAACCAAAGTGAACGATTATGGACGATAATACGGTTATCAAAGACTATGAAAAACCAGTAGGCAGCATTGTCGAAGTCAATGGGCCTGTTGTAAAAATATACTGTGATGTGTTGCCGCCATTGTATCAGTCACTTAAAACCCACACTGATACGGACAGTTATGTGCTTGAAGTGTGTCAGCATCTTGACCAACATCATGCTAGAGCCATCACTTTACATCGTGCCACAGGACTACAACGTGGATTGCCTGTATATGACCAAGGTGCACCGTTACAAATTCCGGTTTCTCCCGATTGTCTTGGGCGACTCTTAAACATTTTTGGTGAACCTTTGGACGGAGGTTCGCCCTTAGAAACTAAAGAATATCGTGACATTCTCAACAAGCCCACCTCGATTGACATGACAACGACACAGGAAGGTATTCTTGAGACGGGAATTAAGGTCATCGATTTACTTTGTCCCTTCGTCAGGGGCAGTAAAACCGGACTGTTTGGTGGAGCAGGGGTTGGAAAAACCATCCTGCTGATGGAATTGATGCATGCCATCATTCAATTGCACCAAGGAACGTCTGTTTTTGCAGGGGTTGGCGAGCGGATTCGTGAAGGTCATGAATTGTGGCACGAAATGCAAGCCGCAGGCGTCATGGATAAGACCTTAATGATATTTGGGCAAATGGATGAGTCACCCGGAGTACGCTTTCGCACAGGATTATCGGCATTAACGTATGCCGAATACTTGCGCGATACACTATCTCATGAAGTGCTTTTTCTCATTGATAATGTGTATCGTTTTGTGCAAGCAGGCAGTGAAATTTCAGGACTTTTAGGCAGAATGTCGGCGAGTGTGGGCTATCAACCGACCTTAATGACGGAGATTGCTGAACTCGAAGAGCGGATTACCTCAACCGCCAAGGGTGCAGTGACTTCCGTGCAAGCAGTGTATGTACCAGCCGATGACATGAGCGATCCCGCTGTGACTGGCATTGTGACTCATTTAGATTCCATTGTAGTACTCTCGCGTGCACAAGCAGGCAAAGGCATATATCCTGCCATCGATGCACTTGCTTCCAAGAGTAAATTTATGGATAAAATGATTTTAGGCGCGCGCCATTATGCGATTGCGCAAGCGGTGCGTGAGCATTTGGCACGTTATCAAGAACTCGAAGACATCATTTCCATGATGGGAATTGAAGAGCTTTCGTCTCAAGACCGCGCGATTGTGTTAAGAGCGCGCAAATTGCAACGTTACCTGACGCAACCTTTTCATGTAACCAAACAACAAACTGGTATTGAAGGGCAATCGGTTGCATTAGAGCAGACCTTAACCGATTGTGAATCCTTCATCAAAGGCGATTACGATGCCTTTTCAGAAGAGGAGTGTTACATGATGGGCGCTATGAATAAGGGAGCTCATAACTGAAATGGAGCTGTTTACAATTCATCTTCAAAGCGCAACTCAATATGAAAAAATCGATAAGGCAGTCAGTTTTGTGGGTGAGGATGCTTCGGGGCAATTCGGGATTTTAGCCAATCATGCGCGCATGATGACCTGCTTAACGTTTGGCTTGGCTTGGTTTCGTGATGAGAAGAATGAAAAGGAATACTTAGCCCTACCCGGGGCAGTGGTTTATTTTCACAACAATCAACTTCATATTGTGACACGGCATTATGTGCGTCATAAAGAGTATCAAGCAATACAAAGTGCACTTGAAAAAGAATTACAACGTGAAGAAGAAAATCTTTTAAGCATTAAAGACAGTTTGCATCGTTTGGATGAGGCAATGTTAAAACGTTTATGGGAATTAAAACGGCAGAATGGTTATGGAATTTAAAGACCCAAAGAAGGAACTGGAGCAACAGGTGAAACGAAGTATTCACAAAATGAACCAGGCAAAAAAAAGTAAATCCACTTTATTAGCCCAAACGGTTTATTTAGGGACCTTAGGCTTTGTTTTTATATTACCGATTATTGCCGGAGCTTATCTTGGAGTTTGGCTTGATGAAAAAATAAAAGGGTATTCTATCAGTTGGACCATCAATTTAATTATTGTTGGTGTGATTGTTGGGGCAGTTAATGTGTATCTTATGATTAAGGAATAGCGGTGGGCTCAGAAGGATTTTTAGCGCACTTTGCCTTTTCACTAGGGTGGCTTAACATCAGCCAAAGTCTATTGACTACCTGGCTTATTATGCTGGCTTTATTTCTTTTTGCCTGGATTCCAACGCGAAAGCTATCCTTAAAATCTGGTACTTTGCAGGTTATTTTAGAAGGGATTTTGAGCACCATGTATGATGCAATTAAAGAAGTCCTGCCAGCACATGTGGATTTGGTCTTTCCTTTTGTGGCCACCTTGTGGGTTTTTATTCTTGTTTCCAACTTAATTGGGGTGATTCCGGGATTTTATGCACCGACTGCTGATTTGTCGGTAACGGCCTCCCTTGCGATTTTGACTTTTTTATCGGTGCATTGGTTTGGCATTCGTGCTGAAGGGCTGCGAAACTATTTGAAGCATTACTTAAAACCTACCCCTTTTTTATTGCCGTTTCATTTAATCAGCGAAGTCTCGCGAACACTGGCCTTGGCAGTTCGCTTATTCGGTAATGTCATGAGCTTGCAATTAACCGCCCTGATTGTGCTGATGATTGCCGGATTTTTAGCCCCTATTCCCATCCTCATGTTGCATATTATTGAAGCCATTATCCAAGCTTACATCTTTGGGATGCTGGCTTTGATTTATATTGCTGGAGGAATTCAATCCCATGAACTTAAAAGCCGAGGAGAGTTATCATGAATGGTATCAGTTGGTTTAGTTTGGCATCCACGGTGATTGCGGCACTTGCGATTGCTATCGGAACCATAGGTCCAGCGCTTGCCATGGGGCGTGCGATTAGTCAGGCACTGGATGCGTTAGCCAGACAGCCTGAAGCGGAGAAATCCATCACCCGAACCTTATTTATTGGTTTGGCCATGATTGAATCACTCGCTATTTATTGTTTGGTGGTTGTGTTGATTATTCTCTTTAGAAATCCATTATTGTCTTATTTTGTTAATCAGCAGGGATAAAATAAATGGAACTGTCTTGGTCAACTTTTTCATTAGAAGTCATTAATTTTCTGATTCTGATTTGGATTTTAAAGCGCTTTTTGTATGCACCCATCCAAAAAACGATTGCAGAGAGAAAAAAAACAGTGCAAGACCAATTAGCAACGGCTGAAACCTTGCACAATGAAGCAACACAGTTACAAACAACCTATGAACATCGTCTTGCCGACTGGCAACAAGAGAAGACAGCGATGCAAAATAAGTTGCGCGAGGAGTTAGAGCAATGGCAATCGGAAGAGAAACTTCGTTTTGAACACCAATTGAGTGAGGAAAAAGAGCAGGCTTTTGCGCAGGAGCGGCAACGAGTCGCCACCCTTATGAAAAAACAGGAACAAGAAGCCTTGCTTTTGGCAGGGAAGTTCACAACAAAACTCATCATCGACTTTGCGGATGCTCGTCTCGAAGAGAAAATCATTGCAAAAACCATTGAGGACCTTGCTTATTTCCCAATCGAACAATGGTCATCGATGAATAACGTCTCTGAAGAAGACAATGTGTGCATCCAAAGTGCCTTTCCCATTAAGGAACAGCAACGGCAGCGTCTCACTCAAGCCTTGGAACACATAGTACCTCAAAAACTTACCGTAAGTTTTACAGAAAATCCGACGTTGCTCGCAGGATTAATCGTTCAAATGGGTTCAGTAGTTTTGCAAGCGAATCTTCGCGATGAACTCAAATTCTTTACGGAGAGCAGAAATGGACTTGTCTAATCGCCCGTCGTTGATTGATAAAGCACGGCAACGCATTGAGAATTATCAATTTCAAATCAGAGTCTCGGAGCAAGGCCAGGTGGTTTCGGTCGGCGATGGCATTATCTGGATTAAGGGACTACCTACCGCCGCCATCGATGAAATTTTAATTTCAGTAGATGGTTGTTGCATTGCCATGGTTTTTCATCTCATGGAAGATTTGGTGGGTGCAATTATGTTAGTGCAAACCAAAAAATTAAAAGCAGGCACCCCAATGTTTCATTTGAAGCGGGCTTTGAGTCTCCCTGTAGGCGATAGATTACTTGGGCGAGTACTTGACCCTTTAGGCAATCCGTTAGATGGCGGAGAAGTTCCTCAATGTGAGGAACAAGGATTATTGGATATTTTATCTCCACCCATCATCCAGCGCGACTTTGTGAGTCGTCCTTTTTATACGGGCAATAAAATTATTGATAATTTAATTCCCATGGGCAAAGGACAGCGGGAACTCATTATCGGGGATAATGGACTTGGCAAAAGCTCGCTGGCCATTGATGTGGTCATTAACCAAAAAAATCAAAATGTACGTTGTGTTTATGTATTGATTGGTCAAAAGCGCTCTACAGTGAGTAATACCATTCAATTATTAAAGGAAACAAATGCTTTGGACTACACAACGGTTGTGGTCGCCCAAGCAACTGCCTTACCGGGACTTCTGTATCTTGCTCCTTTTGCAGGCTGTGCTATTGCTGAGTACTGGATGAACAAGAGCTTGGATACTTTGGTGGTTTATGATGATTTGAGTGCTCATGCGAACAGTTATCGAGAGCTTTCCCTTTTATTGCGCAGGCCGCCTGGACGCGAAGCCTTTCCTGCGGATATTTTTTATCTGCACTCACGCTTGTTAGAGCGTTCTACCTGCTTATCTGCCGAGATGGGTGGCGGCACTATGACCTCTTTGCCGATTATTGAAACCAAAGAAGGGGAAATTGCAACTTATATTCCGACCAACCTGATTTCCATCACCGATGGACAAATCTTCTTTGATGAAAAACTCTTTTCTTCGGGCTTTCTCCCGGCAATTGATATCACTAAATCGGTTTCGCGAGTCGGGGGTAAGGCGCAGCATCCACAAATTAAAAAAGAAGCAGGCAGAATGAAACTGGATTACATGCAATTTCTTGATTTGGAAATTTTCACTCGCTTTGGCGCGCGACTGGATGCCAAAATGCAAAAACAGATTCAAAAGGGACGTATTTTAAGAGAAATCCTCAAGCAAGACAGGCTCTCACCATTGCCTATTGAATTTCAACAAGCCTGGCTCATTGCCTACAATGATGGTTTATTGGACTCCTTGGATTTAGCAGAGATTCCTCAAGTGCTTAAAAAAATGGAACAAGAACTCAAAAAGAGTGATTTATCTTTGGCAAGCTCACGAGAACAATGGAAGAGTGCGGTGACGAGTTGGTTAAATGGGTAAGGCTTAGTGCTCATTCTTTAATCCACGGATGATTTGATGACGAAACGAACGAAACTGAAAGAGCATTTTCATACCCTAGAAGAAATTGGTGACATCATGAGCGCTATGAAAAATCTGTGTTTCATTGAAATGAATAAAATCACCAAGGTTCTTGCGCTGCAGGAGCAAGCCATGCAAACACTTCATGAAGTAAACCGTGATTTTTTAAGCTTTTATCCGATTTTTCCCATAAATCAACAAGGCGCTCATCCGGCGATTTATATTCTCATCGGCTCAGAAAGAGGTTTTTGTGGCAGTTTTAATGATAATGTGATGCATCAGTTAGATACTTTAAAAGAGCACGATGCTGAATTTAATCCAGTACTCATTGTGGTGGGGCGTAAACTTGCTTTAAAAATGGAGAATGATGCTCGAGTGATAGCAATACTCGATGGACCTAATGCCATTGAAGAAATTCCGGCAGTGATTTTAAATCTGTTACAAACCTTAGAGAAAGTGTCCTCCCAAAGACATATCGCCTTGCATTCCTGGCAGTGGGACATTATCCTCAATGAGGAAGAACACAATCAAATTCAAGCTAAAATAGTACAACCATTCAAAGAGTTTTGTGCCAACGATGCAAATCATGGTTTCATTCCCCCTCTACTCAATTTAACCCATGAGCAGTTTTTAGCTGAATTTGTGGATCAGTACTTATTAGCTCTGTGTTATTCGGTTTTTTATCAATCGTTTTTTGCAGAAAATCATCAACGGCTTTTTCAGTTGAATAGCTCACTAGATCGTTTAGAAAGTAAAAAAAATTCATTAAAAGAATACCTTAATTTATTGCGTCAAGAGGAAATTACGGAAGAAATTCAGATTATTATGCTGAGTGCGGAAGCGCTGGTTGGTACTAAATAAACAAGCTCAGTACTTTCATGAGTATTCATTAGAGGATGATTCTACCTTTTTTATTTCAGTTATAATAATTTGTATAAAATAATCTAAAAAATAAAAAAATAAGTAAATTTTTTAAGGAAGGGAAATGATGAACAAGTGTATTTTAGGAAAAAAATCATATTCTCTAATCATAGTCTCTTTACTTTATTAGTTTGCTTCGTGCGCGTCTTTTAATACAAAGGGATCTTCAGAAGACAACCCGCCTCATAAGCGAGTGTTTGGCGGATACCATCCTCACGGTCACGGGCATGGACATCATTAAAGTACATTCATTAAACTTATAAGAAGGCGCATTCAATCATTAATGCATGTATGGAGCATTTCAGTGCATTAGCATTCGATTTTTCTTGATTTTTTGGCAATAGGATGTATCAAGACACTAAATCAAGGTACACTGGAACAATAAGGTTTGACATGGATTACTTGATAGGTAGGGAATGCGTTATTTATTTTATTTGATGGTGTGTGGTGCAATGAACTTTGTGATGAACGAAGTGCTTGCGGCTACCCCTTTGACGTTCAAACAAGCCTTAGATATTGCTTATCGCAACAACCCCGAACTGCAAGCAGAAAAGGATAAGGCAGAAGCCCTACGCGGCTTATTTATCCAAAGCGGCCTTTACCCTAATCCTCAATTGACGTTGACTGCGGAAAATTTTGGCGGTTCGGGGAGTTATTCCAGTTATGAAGCCGCAGAAACCACGGCGTCAGTCACTCAACCCATTCCCTTAGGGCATCGACTGCAGTATTTGAAAAAAGCCACTTATGCGGATTATTTAGCGTCGCTTGCACAAATTAAAGTACAAAAAACAGTCCTTTATCGCGCGGTAGGTGTGGCTTATGTGGATGCGCTCTATGCGGGCCAATGGCATCACGTCACCCAGAAACTCATTCGACTCAATCAAGATATTGTTACTGCCATCGAGCGCCGGGTTAAGGCAGGTGCGGGCGCTGAATTGGATTTACGATTGGCACAGGTGCGTTTGGGCGAGGCGCGCATTCAGGAAAATAAAGCAGCACGCGATGCGTTACTGCAGCGCGCCAAACTGGCGCGCTTATTAGGCGATGGATTAAGAGTTGATAAGCCTTTGGTGGATAAAGGTCTACCGGGTGTTTCATTGAACTGGGCCGTGATACTTAAAAAATTACCGCAAAGCCCGCAGTTAGTGCAACTGCAGCAACAACTCCAAGCCAAACGCGCCACCATTACTGCCGTGAAAAAGTCGGTGTGGCCTGATTTAAACATTCAATTGGGAGGCCGTCATTTCTCTGATGATGACAGCAATGCCGCAGTCGCGTCCGCTTTTGCCGAAGTGCCTGTTTATAATCGAAATCAGGGCAAAATCATGACTGCTGAGGCGCAATACACGCAAACAGCGCACGAGCTGCAAGGTACACGCCTTGATGTACGTCAAAACATCTACACGTTTTTTTTACAAGCCGAGCAAAGTCGCTATGAAGCCACTTTGATCACGGATTCCTTGCTCCCCTTGGCACGCAAGTCAATCAAACTCGCCCAAGAGGGATATCAAATGGGGCGCTACACCTACATTGAGTTATCCACCGCGTTAAACGCTTTGTATGAAGAAGAACGCCATTACCAACAAGCCCATGCGGATTATCATAAGGCCTTAATTCAGCTTGTCGGGCTTTTAGGGTTAAATCCTACTAAGGAGAGTCCATGACCTTTTCAAAGTCATTTATTCACTGCGTACACCTTTTGATTCTTTTATTGGGGTTAAGCTCTTTTTCTTTATGGGCCGATGAGGAGCCTCATGGAGCGGAAGAAGGCAATCATCAAGAAACCATGGAAAAGGGGCCTCAGGGTGGGCGTTTGTTTCAAGATGGCGGTATCGCCCTTGAGCTTTTAATTTTTGAACGCGGCATGCCGCCTCGTTTTCGCGCCTATCTTTACACGAATGGCCAACCCATCATACCTGAGAAAGCACGCTTAACTGTTCAATTAACCCGATTTAATGAGAAAAAAGAGGTGGTGACTTTTATTCCTGTCGAGAATTTCTTACAAAGTAAGGAAGTGATCCGCAAGCCTCATTCTTTTGAGGTCACGATTCAATTAGAACTAGAGGGTAAACGCTATACCTGGCATTATGCGACCTATGAAGGACGCGTAAAAATCGTGCCTGCCATTCTTAAGGCAGCCGACATTCAAACGGCTACGGCCCAAAGCCAAACGATTAAAACCCAACTTAAAGTCGTGGGGAAGATTGCTCCCAATCGCGACACGCTTGCCCCCATTTATGCGCGTTATTCAGGCATCATTAAGTCCATGAATAAAAATTTAGGCGATGAAGTCACTCAAGGTGAGACTTTAGTGACCATCGAGAGCAATGAAAGCTTACAAAACTACATGATTACTGCACCCATTACTGGTACCATTGTGCAAAAATATGCGACCAATGGAGAACTTGCGCAAAATACCAAACCCATTTATGAGGTAGCTAATTTAGCCACTGTATGGGCTGATTTCACCTTGTATCGCAAGGATGTTCCCTTAGTGAAACAAGGCATGGAAGTCGTCGTGACTGGGGATGAGGGAAAACCAAAGTCCGCCAGCACCCTTTACTACATTGCGCCTTTAGGCATTGAAGACAGTCAAACCACGTTAGCCCGTGCGGTACTTTCCAATGAACCTCGTGTTTGGTTGCCCGGGATGTATGTGAATGGAGCGATTACCATTGACAAAAAAACGGTTCCGGTTGCCGTACTTTTATCTGCCATCCAGCGCATGGATAAAAAAGATGTGGTTTTTGTTCAGCAAGGTGATTATTTTGAGGCAACACCTGTTCTTTTAGGCCAAAAGGATGAACAATGGGTGGAGGTGGTTTCAGGGCTTGATGTGGGGCAACTCTATGTCAGTAAGAACAGCTTTTTTCTGAAGGCGGAGCTCGGTAAAGAAGGCGCGAGCCACGAGGACTAAGGATAAATGATGCTGGAACAAATTATTCGTTTTTCCCTAAAACATCGCTGGTTTGTCCTTTTGTTCACGTTGCTGATAGCCATTCTTGGTGTCTATAATTTCCAGCGCTTGCCCATTGATGCGGTTCCTGATATTACCAACGTGCAAGTGCAAATTAATACGGAGGCTTCCGGTTATTCTCCTTTTGAGGTCGAGCAACGCATTACCTTTCCTATTGAATTGGCCATGAGTGGGCTGCCCAGCTTGGATTATACCCGTTCTTTATCCCGCTATGGGCTGTCGCAAGTCACGGTGGTTTTTAAAGATGGCACCAACATTTATTTTGCACGCCAACTCATTAATGAACGTTTGCAGGAAGTCAAAGACAAACTCCCGCCAGGCGTGGAAACCACCTTAGGGCCGATTTCAACGGGCCTTGGTGAGATTTTTATGTACACGGTGACCAATAAAGCCAATGTGCCTACCAGTCAACGGTATAATCCCACCGAACTGCGTACCATTCAGGATTGGATTATTAAACCGCAATTACGCAATGTCGAAGGAGTGGCTGAGGTCAATACCATTGGTGGTTATGAAAAACAATTTCATATCACGCCCGAGCCCTCCAAGCTCGTGCGCTATCATTTAAGCTTAAATGATGTGGTTGAAGCATTGGCGCGGAATAATTCCAATGTGGGTGCGGGCTATATTGAAACTAATGGCGAGCAAAATTTAATTCGTGTGCCAGGGCAGGTGCATAACATTGCCGATATCGAAAACATTGTCATTGCCAGTTTTGAAGGAACGCCAGTTCGTATTCGTGATGTGGCTGAGGTCGCCTTGGGCAAAGAATTACGCACAGGCGCTGCAACCGAAAACAGTAACGAAGTGGTGCTCGGCACAGTCTTCATGCTGATGGGTGAGAACAGCCGCACGGTATCGGAGCGGGTAGCTGCTCAAATGAAAGAAATCAATAAAACCCTGCCTCAAGGAGTGGAAGCGGTCACGGTATATAACCGAACTTTGCTGGTGAATGCTACCATCAATACGGTCAAAAACAATCTCTTAGAAGGCGCGCTCCTGGTGTGCGTTATTTTGTTTCTGTTTTTAGGCAACATTCGTGCTGCGCTCATTACGGCGATGGTGATTCCACTATCCATGTTGCTGACCATTACTGGCATGGTAACGAATAAAATCAGCGCCAATTTGATGAGCTTGGGCGCACTTGATTTTGGTTTAATTGTTGATGGTGCAGTGATTATTGTTGAAAACTGCATCAAGCATTTGGGGGAACAACAGCATGCCCTGCATCGTGTCTTAAATTTGGAAGAGCGTTTGAAAGTCATCGCCTATGCCACCACGGAAGTCATCAGACCCAGTATCTTTGGGGTATTTATCATTACGGTTGTTTATTTGCCGATTTTAACCTTAACCGGTGTGGAAGGAAAAATGTTTTTACCGATGGCGCAGACCGTGATTATCGCGCTGCTTGCCTCCATGCTCTTTGCGCTGACCTTTGTTCCCGCGGCTGTGGCGATTTTTTTGCGAGGACATCTCCAGGAAAAAGAAAACCGGTTGGTGCATTATCTTGCTTTGGGTTATGCAAAGGTTTTGCGTCGTTGTTTTCATGCACGTCGATTGGTAATCAGTGCCGCAATGATTTTAGTCATGATGAGTCTTTTTATCGCGTTTCGTATGGGTGGGGAATTTATTCCAAGCCTTGATGAAGGGGATATAGCCATGCAGGTACTGCGCATTCCCGGGACGAGTTTAACACAGGCCATTGTCATGCAGGATTTGGTTGAAAAACGAGTGATGCAATTTCCTGAGGTAAAAACCGTTTTTGCCAAGCTTGGGACTGCAGAAGTAGCCACCGACCCTATGCCGCCTAATGTGGCCGATACCTTTATTATCTTAAAACCGCGCAAGGAGTGGCCGAATCCTAAAAAAACCAAGCAGGAGTTGGTGCAAGAAATCGAACGGGCCGTACAACAAATTCCCGGAAATAATTATGAATTTACCCAGCCCATTCAAATGCGTTTTAATGAGCTCATTTCTGGAGTGCGCAGTGATGTGGCGGTGAAGGTATTTGGTGATGACATGAATACTTTACGCGAAATCGCTGAGGCCATCAGTGCGCAATTACAAAAAGTGCCTGGCGCTGCCGATGTGAAAGTGGAACAAGTCAGTGGTTTGCCGCTTTTAACGGTTGCAATCAATCGCGATACTTTGGCGCGTTATGGATTACAAATTGGTACCGTCCAAGATGCCATTGTCATTGCCACGGGTGGTAAAAAAGGAGGCGAGCTGTTTGAAGGAGATAAGCGCTTTGATTTGGTGGTGCGTTTGCCCGAAGGCTTACGCACCGATCCTAATGTGCTGCGTCAAGTATTCATTCCATTGCCGCCGGCTAAAGATGGAGAACGGCATTTTATTCCGTTGAGTGAAGTGGCCAAAATGGTGCGCAGTGAAAGCCCCAATCAAATCAGCCGGGAAAGTGGTAAACGGCGGGTGGTGGTGACTGCCAACGTCCGCAATCGGGATTTAAGCTCATTTGTGAATGAGGCCAAGCAACGCATCGACCAAAATGTTACAATTCCCAGTGGCTACTGGGTAACTTGGGGTGGTCAATTTGAGCAGTTGCAATCAGCATCACAACGTTTGCAAATCGTGATTCCCATCACCTTGCTTGGCATTTTTTTATTGCTGTTTATGAGTTTTGGTCGCGTACGCGATGCGCTCTTGGTGTTTAGCGGGATTCCTTTGGCGTTAACTGGCGGTGTTTTTGCGTTATGGATAAGAGGTATTCCCTTGTCCATTTCAGCAGGGGTCGGGTTTATTGCGCTTTCCGGGGTGGCCGTCCTCAATGGCTTGGTGATGATTACCTTTATCAATAAACTGCACGAGCAGAAAAAAATGTACTTGAAGGATGCAGTGTTACAAGGTTCCCTGGGAAGGCTTCGTCCGGTATTGATGACCGCTTTAGTGGCTTCTTTAGGTTTTGTGCCCATGGCTTTAGCCACGGGTACGGGCTCTGAGGTACAACGACCCTTGGCGACTGTGGTCATTGGTGGCATTATTTCGTCAACTTTTCTAACCCTCTTAGTGTTGCCAGGCTTGTATTATCTGTTTCATAAGCGACGCAAAAAAGGTTTTCTTAACAATGGGTCCAAAGAAAGTCAGTAATCATGTTGTCAAACGGATTGTTTTTTATTAAACACGCTCCTGTGAACGCACCAAAGTCCAGTAATAGCATTCCATTTGACAAAATAGGGTGTTTCGCTATATTTATAGTTAAATACCTATTTAACTATTTAATTGACTATGTTAACCCAAGACCAAATCATCACCTTAAGCGATATCTTGCATTTGATGGGCGAAGCCAATCGTCTCAAGCTTCTTATCGTCTGCTTAGAAGGTCCAAAATCAGTTTCAGAGTTGGCGGAGCAACTGCAACTTTCCGTGCCACTAACCAGCCATCATTTGAGTTTGTTGCGCTCAGCCCGCCTTTTAATCGCCAATCGCGAAGGCAAACATATTTACTACAGCATTTATGACGCCCATGTGCGCTGCATTCTTGCAGACATGCTCAAACACTTTACTGAAGAGACGGGGAATTAACATGAGTTTTCTAAAACGAGTTTTTGGAAATTACCTTAGCGGTCATCATGGCGGATACCGAACTACGCATCATGGTCAACAAAGCCGCCATGGCAATTATGCAACCAATCCCGAGCCAGGAGGATTGAGCTGTCCGCGCTGTAATGCCTCTCTTGCATATGGTGCGCGTTTTTGTGGTCAATGTGGTAGTGGCCTTGAGAATACTCCATGCACTTGTGGTGCTACTATCGCTGCAGGGGCGAAATTTTGTGGCCAATGTGGGAACTCATTATGACAGCGCCCTTAACCTTAACCACTTTTTTTGTTGCGGGACTGGATTGTCCGGCTGAAGAGCAATTAATCAGACGGCAATTACAAGCGATTCCTGAAGTGGAGCAGATGGATTTTAATTTCATTGCTGAAGAAGTGACCATACACCATCGCCTTGCTGTGAGTGATGTGTTGCAAAAACAAATCGAAGCGTTAGGTATGAGTGTGCGGGTTCAAGGCAGTATCCATCCAGAAAAAGGAGAGGAAAAGCCCCGCGCTGATTTGTCTTGGCCACTTCTTGCTTTATCAGGTTTCTTGGCGCTTTTTTCCGAATTGGTGGCTTATTTCTTGGCAGAGGAACAATCGGTCTGGGTCATAGTTCTGGCCTTATTGGCTATGGTGTTGAGTGGGCCACCCACCTTTAAAAAAGGGTTGATTGCGTTGCGTACTAAGGCCATGAATATGAACAGTTTGATGGCGATTGCAATCACTGGTGCTGTGTTAATCGGTGAATGGCCAGAGGCGGCTATGGTGACGGTTTTATTTGCTCTTGCTGAGCGAATCGAGCGTTATTCTCTGGATAAGGCGCGTCTTGCCATTCGCAGTCTCATGCAAATTGCGCCCGAAGTGGCTCGCATTAAAACAGAGAAGGGTCAATGGCAAAGCATGCCTGTAGAAAGCGTACACGTCGGTGCTGTGTTTAAAGTAAAACCCGGTGAGCGTATCCCGCTTGATGGGATACTGGCTTCGGGAAAGAGTACGGTGAACCAAGCACCGATTACTGGGGAGTCCATGCCGGTGAGCAAGCAAGTAGGTGACGCGGTATTTGCAGGAACTTTAAATGAACACGGTACTTTTGACGCCAAAGTCAGCAAAGCTTCAGGGGATACGTTGCTTGCTAAAATTGGTAAAGCCATTGAGCAGGCGCAAAGTGAACGAGCTCCCACACAACGGTTTGTCGACCAGTTTGCAACATATTACACCCCAACTATGGTTTTAATTGCAGTCTTTATTGCGCTTGTTCCTCCTTTGATGCTTGGCTACCCCTTTTATGATTGGATTTATAAGGCATTGACTTTGTTGGTGATTGCCTGTCCTTGTGCCTTGGTGATTTCAACCCCCGTTACGGTGGTGAGCGGGTTAGCTTCTGCAGCAAAACATGGACTCCTTATCAAGGGTGGGAGTTATTTAGAGACAGGGTATCGATTAAAGTTAATCGCTTTAGATAAAACAGGGACATTGACCGAAGGCAAACCCGTAGTGACCGATTTTATTGTGTATGACCAAAACCAACCCAGAGAATACCTCTTATTACTTACAGCAAGCCTTGATAGTCATTCGGAACATCCTGTTGCCGATGCTTTAGTTGCCTATTGGCAGCAAGAGCAACCTGATACCGAGTTACTTGCGGTAGGAGAATTCTGTGCACTCCCAGGGCGAGGAGTACAGGGGTTAATTCATCAAGAATTGTATTATGTGGGAAACCATCAATTGGCTGAAGACAATAAGGTATGTAGTGCGGCAATCGAGCATGAACTCAAACGTTTAGAAGAAGAAGGAAAAACCACCGTGATATTAAGTAATCGCGCTACAGTATTGGCGATTTTTGCGGTGGCCGATACGCTTCGTCCTACGAGCAAATGGGCGATTGCAACGCTGCATCAGCAAGGACTCAAAACGGCGATATTAACCGGCGATAATGCCATTACAGCCAAGGCCATTGCCAAGGAAGTGGGTATTGATGAAGTTAAAGCCAATGTCTTACCTACGGAGAAATTGCACGCGATGAATCTTCTTTTAGACCAATATAAGGCTGTGGGGATGGTCGGTGATGGAATCAATGATGCGCCAGCCCTTGCTAAAGCCACGATTAGTTTTGCCATGGGCAAAGGTACTGATACCGCTTTAGAAACGGCGGATGTTGCGTTAATGAATGATAATCTAGCGATGCTTCCCTTATATGTTGATTTAAGCCGCAAGACGGCGCGTATCCTTCGTCAAAATATTAGTTTATCCATTGCAATAAAAGCGGTGTTTTTTGTTTTGGCACTGGGAGGATTAGCGACCCTTTGGATGGCCGTGTTTGCGGATATGGGCGCGAGTTTAATTGTGGTGGCCAATGGGTTGCGGTTGCTCAATTCGCATCAAGGGCATTCTGAATATCAGGAAATGAGTTAAAAAAATTTCAAATTAAAAATGCATCATTTTTTAAGACAATATAAGCTAGGAAGTAATCAGTGAGAACAGATATGGATTGAGCTATTTTCTATGATTCAATAGGTTAAGATGGCAAAAGTCTTCGTTTTATTGTATTGGGTGTGAAAAAAGGAGTGGTCAATGAACACAATTGGATTTAGGACTTTCTTATTGATTGGGTTGCTTTTTTTAGGATATGGGTTGACCTCCTGTACAACCCCCAAAGTGTCTTCTGAAGCCCAGCCTGGCTATGATGGCGGATTTGGTGGTGATGGTGGGCATGTGCATCAAAATGAATAATATAAAACTCAAAAAGGATAAAGAATGTCTGCCAATGCATGGTTTTTAGGTTCTTTAGGTATCGCAATTGTTGTATTGATTGGTTTCCTACTCTTATTTAGAAAAAATAAAAAAACCATGCAGTTTTATCTTGCGTTAATTACTTTTCTTATTGTTGCATCAATTTTTTTACACGGGGTTTCATTTCAATTAAATGAGTGATTTTGGTGAGGGAAATCAATGAGTAAGGACGCACTTCCTGATTTTAAAAAATCCTCAAAAGAGCGGTTACTTTGGTTCGCTCTTTTATTAACAGGATGCTTTCTAATCGCCGAGGTGGTTGGAGGCATTATACGGGAAGTCTTGCATTAATATCGGATGGGTCCCCAATTGGAAGCAAAACTGATTACTAACTTAGAGATATATTCTCTGATTGCATCATGATTACTGTTATTCTTAAAGAGTTTATAGAAGAGAGGAGTCGTTCATGGATGTGAACAATAAACGAGGCTTTGTCATTACAGTAGGTGCCCGATTAGTTATAGGATTTATGGCGCTTAGTTTGCCTTTATTGATATTAATTATGCTCTTAATACCCAAAGTAAATTGCGTGATTGAATTGACAGATAAAATTCATAGTGAAAATTTACCACCAATCCTCGACAGTCAAATTTATCAAGCTCAAGACATTCTTGAACATTGGGCAATGACCGGGGACCCAAAAGATAAAGTTTATTTCGCACACCTATGGAATGAAATCAATCATGTTAGAGGCCAGTGGGATCGGGTGATGCGCCAATTAGATGATCCAAAGCTCCAGCATGAATGGGCCAAACTTCAAGAATTGTATGTGCCTTTTTATCAAGCGCAAGCTTCAATACTTAATGCTTCTCGAGATCCGAATAATCCAGATAATGTAGAAAACAGTAGAAATAAGACCAGAGCCCTTGAAAAATCAATGATCGATATTATTGATGGTCCTTATTCTGAAGAGGCAGGCAAAAGAACCGGTGGATTGTTCAGCGACTTAGCACGTGAAATTGAGAAAAATGTTAATAAAATAGATAACAGCTTAATTTCCTTAAAAAAATCGGCCTATTGGTTATTCATTTTAGCCGTTGTTCTAACCCTTGTTGTACCTTATACAACCCGACGAGCTATCGCAATTCCAGTAGATAAGGCAATTGATATAGCGGAACGAATTGCTTTAGGGGAGCGGGATGTCGTGATCCAAATTCCATCTGCAGATCAATTAGGAAAATTGCTTTTATCACTCAAAGCCATGCAAGAAGCGATTAAGAAGAATGAAGAAATTCTTCGTACAAAAGAAGAAGAATCTCGAGAGTTATTTGAAAAATTGGTCAGCTCATCGAAAAAATTTAGACTGCATAGCAGTAAAGTTGCTGCAGGCGATCTTAGAGAGCGTCTTGAAATAGACAAAGAAGACATCTTACAAGATCTAGGTAAAGATTTAAATTCAATGACGGATGGGTTGGCATCAATCACCAAAAAAATTAGTAAAGTCAGCAATGACATAGTCACTATGGTTGGAACCGTACTCACTTCAGCAAATGAACAAGCAGAAGGGATTACCTCTCAAGCATCAGCTATAAATGAAATCAGTGCGTCATTGGAAGAAATAGATAAGAGCTCAAAACAAACCATGGCTAAAGCACAAACCCTGCGGGAAGTTGCTAAAAACACTTATGAGCAAGGAAAGCTGGGCACAGAGTCAGTAGAACAAAGTATTCAAGGGATTAAAGCTTCAGAAGAAAAGATGAAGCTTATTGCACAAACTATTCTTGATTTAAGTAATCATACCCAACAAATTGGCGACATTACCTCCGTAGTAAATACCCTTGCCCAACAATCAAAGATGCTGGCATTGAATGCATCGATTGAAGCATCAAAAGCAGGAGAAGCTGGAAAAGGTTTTGCCGCAGTAGCAACTGAAGTAAGAAATCTCGCTGAGCAATCAGAACAGTCAACCGTACAGGTACAAAAAATTCTTGAAGACATTCGGAGAACCACTGAAAAAGCCGTCGCCGTTACAGAAGAAGGCACAAAAACTCTTGATTCAGGATCAACACGTATCAAAAAAGCGGGTGAGGTGATTCAAACCCTAAGTAAGATGATTCATGAAGCATCCATTTCCAGTCAGCACATCGAGATAACCATTCGCCAAGAAGCAGTTGGGATTGAACAAATCGTTGAGAGTATGAATGAAATTAATCGCACTACCTCAACTTTTTCCAGTGGCATCAAAGAGATGATGGCATTTATTCATAATTTGGATGATATTGCTAAACATTTAAAGGCAGATGTCAATTTATACAAAGTTTAGAAACATCGCATGGCTCTAGACAAATGTATACTAAAACAGTTTGACCGAATATCCAGAGGCAAAGCAAATCCATGTTGCTTGCACACAACCAACTCTGAAAGAAACCATTGTTAATTGCTAACATGAGTGGTTATTTGCCCGGAAAAATGATTCACCTCTTGGCCAAAAGCAATAGGGCAAAGAATAGCACAGTTATATCATTCGATTCATGTAAGAGATTAAGCCAATAAAATAAAAGATTACTCATTTCTATTGCATTTCGCGATCGTGAAGGTAGTTTTGAGCCGAGCATTGTCAAGAAACGCCAAACGATATTAAATGAAGATAACAACATACTATCGCTTTATGCCCGTGGGCATGAGTTATGAACCAATTTCTGAGCATTTGTTAGAGTTTTATGGTCTTGAGGTATTGCCTGCCAAGATTAGCCGGGCACTGATAAACTACTACCCTCTTACCTATCCGCCTCTGATACTCAAAAATAAGTTCAATATTCAAATATTGACACAATTATCTAGTAATTTAGTCAATCAATAAAAAAGTGCTAAACTATATTTCTATTATCATTAGGGATATTGATATGGTAGACAAAATACGAGAAAAGGTGAAATGGTTTAATAAAGATAAAGGATGTGGTTTTATTGACGTTAAAAACCCTCTTGACTGATGAGTTATCGAGCGATGAAAGACATCCAAAATTTCAAAGAAGATGCCAAAGCCATTTTGGAAGCAGCACCCGATTTGTATCTTATTTTATGCTCAAAATTTAATATTGTTGGGGCAAGTGATTCCTATCTCAAAGCAACGATGGTCAAACGAGAGGAAATCCTGGGACGATATATCTTCGATGTTTTCCCAGACAATCCTAATGATACCTCGGCAACGGGCGTCAATAATTTGCGTCACTCATTAAATCGGGTACTAAAGGACAAAGTTTGTGATGCCATGGCCATACAAAAATATGATATCCGACGTCCCGCTGCTTCAGGAGGTGATTTTGAGGTGAGATACTGGAGCCCACTTAATTGTCCCGTTCTAGATAAAGATAACCGTGTAAAATACATTATCCATCGAGTAGAAGATGTCACAGAATTTATTCATCCTCAGCAATCCCCTGACTTCCAATTGAAAATCATAGAAACATTGCAACGTCATGAGGGAGCAATGGGGGCTGAAATAGTAAAAAGAGCCAAGGATATTCAAGAGCTTAATAAGAAATTGCAAGAAAGGGAAGCTTATCATTCTGCATTTTTATCCGCTATTCCAGATGCTATGGTATTAGTGAATCAAGAAGGAAAAATTGAATTTAGTAACAATCAGGCAGAGGTCATGTTTGGTTATACAAAAGAAGAACTATTAGGTCTATCGGTGGAATCATTGATGCCTGAAAATTCGGCAAAAGTACATCCAAAGCATCGGTCTAATTATTTCAAATCACCGCGTGTGCGTCCTATGGGACTTGGTATGGAGCTTAAAGGAAGGCGCAAAAATGGAGAAATATTTACCGTTGAAATTAGCTTAAGCCCTTTGCAAATAACCCAAGGGATGGCCGCTATTGCCATCATCCGTGATGTGACTCTACGAGTTGAGCAAAATAGATTATTACAAGAAAAAGAAAAATCTCTCAGGGATTTGTATGAAACGCTCGAGGAAGAAAAATTTCAACTGGAATCAATCAATCAAAAAATGTTCACCATTACCCAATTAAGTGAAACCTTTCTTGCCTGCAACACGATTGACGAAATACTGGAGTCTTTCTCATCCTATGCGAATAAAATTCTGGATTTTTCGGATGGTGCTTTATACCTTATGCATAATTCGCGCAACTATTTGGAGAAAAAAATTACATGGGGGGATTCAAATCATTATTCGGCGATTTTTTCCTCCAATGAATGTTGGGCTTTAAGACGGGGATGCATTCATGAAGTCAGTGAACGGCAGCCTGGGGTCGTATGTCGACATATCAAAGAAATGAAGCAAGAACAGCAAGCGTCTTTGTGTATACCCTTGATGGCCCAAAATGAAATACTTGGCTTGTTATTTATATATAGAAGTTCAGAGAAACTAAATACGCTGATTCCTGTGGTCGCAGAAACAATTTCGTTAGCTATTGCAAACATAAGATTAAAAGAATTGCTTCATTCTCAATCCATCCGTGATCCACTGACTGGCTTATTAAACCGTCGTTTTCTCGACGAATATATAGTCAAGCAAATAGGACAAGCAAAGCGTACCAAAACATCCATAGCATTCATTATGGTTGATGTGGATAACTTCAAAAAGGTTAATGATACTTTTGGCCATGAAACAGGGGATTATGTATTATCTCGCTTGGGTAATTTACTCCCATCATTAGTTCGAGAAGGTGATTTGGCATGTCGCTACGGCGGCGAAGAATTTTTATTTGTTTTACCAAATTGTGACCTTAATAGCGTAAAAATAGCTTCTGAGAATATTCGCAATGAAGTGAACAAAATGCGAATCGTCATTGATGAGACTGTTTCGAACATCACTATATCCCTTGGTGCTTCAATTTACCCAAACGATGGTTCTTCATTGAAAGAATTAATCGATGCAGCCGATCAATCATTATATGTGGCTAAAAAGAAAGGTAAAAATAGGGCGATTATTTTTTCCGAAATCAATAAGTAATCGTTCAGATTTGATAGAGCAGGTCAATCAGTATTAAGAAGAGTTTGTTTCGTTGTGGTACTTTATCTCGCAAAGACCGGTTATGTGATTTTTCAAAATTGTTATCAGCATAAATTAAAGTGGTCACTCAACTGGTTACTAAATTAACGTCTTTTAAGCCATGTTGAAAGTTTGAAAGTTGATTATATAACTAAAATTAAGTTAGTATTCCAGCAGCAAAATAATAAGCAGCCAATTTTTCAGATTGATATAAATCAAATTCCCATTCGGTTCGTTTTGAGATATACATGTCCGGCCTTTGCCAAAAAAAATCGATAATCAACATCAAATTTTTCTTTTTATACATATACTGAAAGATTGGAGGCAATCTATAATTAATAAATGAATGGAGACTTATTAAAAGGAGAAATGCTATGTTTAGGGATATCGTTCTATTTTTTGCGGGGTTTGAATTTTTTCATACGATAGCACACGTCTTTTTTGCATTTTTAGTTCCTTTAGACCTTAAATTTATAATTCTGACCCCCACTTTAAATACTTGGTCAATAGTTATCAATGCCCTGATTACTCTAGCTCTTCTTTGGTGGGCAAAACGATTACGAAGTAAATAATTAACTATTAAAACAATTAGGAAGAAAAATGAATAATATAAAATATGGATTTGGAAAAAAAACATTGTATTCATTTGATGATGCAATTAAGAAGGTTACTGAAGAACTACAAAAAGAGGGATTTGGAGTTCTTACAAATATAGATGTGTCCGCCACTCTGAAAAAGAAGTTAAATCAAGATATGCCTCCCTATCAAATTCTTGGTGCATGTAATCCCCAATTTGCCCATCAAGCTTTAGAAAAAGAGCCGTCTATTGGTTTACTTCTACCCTGTAATGTGGTTGTACGCCAAGATAATACAGGCAAAGTGTATGTTGAATTCATGGATCCGAACGCCGTATTAGAATTGGTCGGCAATTCTGAGATCAATCATATTGCAGGTGAAGTGAGACAACGACTTGAGCGGGTATTAAGCGCATTGTAATGACTCATCTATGGTTAAGATTTTAACATACGAAGACCACTTGCAATCATAATAAGTTCACTGATTTCATGAGCTAAAACGGCTATTGGCAACGTAAAATAACCAGTTATTGCCCCGACAACAAGCGTGCTAATAACAATTATAGACAGTCCTATATTTTGTAAAATTATATTCCAGGTTCGGCGACTCGCATCCCAGACAACAATATGTTCATGCTTGATGATTTGGTTTAAATATTCCAAGATAGTCTCTATTTTAATTTTGATATAAAAAATTCACTAGTATTCCTCGTGGCTTGCCACGGGGAGGTTCATTAACAAGCGACAAATCAAGAGATAGGTCAATTAGCGAAGCCATATGATTATCTGTTTCTCCAAATTCACTAATGTTAGGTAACAGGATCTCAGTGATGAGATCCTGTTACCTAACAATTAGCAGCTTCTATCGAAAAAGAAGGTGGGCAAATTGGTGCGATTGATACTGTTCGCGCTGAAGCAGATACTCAGATACGTGATATTACCATTTACACATGTGGCCCGAAACATGCGGAGTCTATAGTTGATCTATTGCGTACGATTCCTAACATAGAAGTGATTCACGTCTCGGATCGTATTTTTCTAGCCCACCTGGGCGGTAAAATCGAAATTGAAGGTCGTATTCCATTAAAGACTCGAGATGATCTGTCAATCGCTTATACACCAGGTGTTGCGCTAATTTGTACTTCTATTTATAAAAAATCTGAAGATGCATTTAACCTAACAATTAAGAAAAACATGGTTGCAGTAGTTTCAGACGGAACAGCAGTATTAGATTTAGGTGACATAGGGCCATACGCTGCCATTGTTGCAACAGGGCGAAGCGATTATCCCAATCAAATTAATAACGTACTCTGTTTTCCGGGGTGGCACGCAAAATAAAGACATAATTTGAATGATAGGTTTATTGATTGCAAAAATCTGAATTGATTAACCAGTTGCTGCATAGACTTATTTTACATACCTTGCTCATTCCTGAGTTGCATCGTAGTATTATATACTCAGGCTCACATTGAACCATTTTAGGTTAGTGCTTCTGCAAACAAGCAATAAAATACTGCCCCAATTTGGAATCTCGGGTAATTACAACCAAAGTGCGTTTCATAAGGGATAGGAATATTGACCTCATGGGGTTAAACATTAAATCGATGTTAACGTTGAAAAATGGGATTTTTAATATCACTGCGGTCCTTTTTTCTGTATTTTATTTAAATACGTACGCCACTACGCTATCAACGCCCCTTTCTTTTTACGAAGCAGGCCAGCGTGCCATTTTATTTTCTCCTGAACTAAAACGTTTGCGTACTGAGGCGGAAGCTTTAGATCAGAAAGCCATCGCTGATGGTCAATTGCCTGATCCAAAACTAATGGCAGGAACGATTAACGTGCCCACCAATAACTTCAGTTTTACGCAAGATGAGATGACCATGATCATGGGCGGATTAGAACAACGTCTTCCGCCAGGGCATTCTTTAGCCATTAAGTCACGACGAACTAAAGCAGAATCTGGCGTCTATCGCGCGCGATTTCAAGAACAAAAGCTGGCTATAGTAAAAACAGCGCGAGAAGCCTGGCTTGAATTATACTATTGGCAACAAGCAGCGAATATTGTGCAGAAGAATCGTCGCTTGTTTGTGTATTTACTTAAAGTTGCCAAGTCCCAATACGCACAAGCCAAAGCCACGCAATCGGATGTCTTGCAAGTCGAAGTCGAACTGTCTCAATTGGATGAACAACTCGTTCAAATCACCCAGCAAATGGAACAGGTTCGTGCAAAATTAGGACGTTGGATCGGGCAACAAGAAGCACGACGTCCATTAACTGCTACGTTACCTGCCCTACCACACCTTCCCTCATTAGATGCATTGAAAGCAAAAATAAAATGTCATCCTTTATTAAAAGCCGACTTCAGCGCTATTCAGGCAAGTCGCCAATCCGTGGCGTTAGCAAAGGAGCAGTTTAAGCCCGGTATCGTTTTCGATGTCAATTACGGTTTCAGACAAGGTCGCATGCCTGATGGGACACCACGTTCCGATATGTTGACCGCGCAAGTCACCGTTGATTTACCTATTTTTCCTAAGTATCGCCAAACACCACGCCTTAGGGAAAGTTATCTTCATTTAGAATCGGCATTCTTGGATAGACATGCCCACTTTCGCGATTTAATGGAAATGCTGTTAAGCACTTATGCTGCATGGCAGCAGCTAACCCGACGCGACGCCGTATTTACGAAACAACTCATGCCGGAAGCCAAGCAAAATGCCAAAGCAGCCTTGTTGGCGTATCAAAGTGCAACCACGGACATGAATACGGTGTTACGTGCTTATAGTGGGGAGCTTACTATCCAGTTGGAACAGTTAAACGTTCACATTGAACAGCTTAAAACACGTGTAGCACTACTCTACCTACAAGGAAAAACTTAGATGAAACTGAAAATAGGTATACTGATTATTGTGTTACTCGCAGTCCTTTTTTTAGTGAAAAAATGTGCCTTCCCAACTGAAAAAACGAATCAACAAACTGCAACGAATGAAAAAGGAAAGCCCATGTATTGGATGGATCCTATGAATCCTATGATTCGATACAACAAACCAGGTCTCTCTTCCATGGGGATGAAATTGGTCCCTGTTTATTCTGATAATGAAGGAGCGACAAATGGCAAAGTAACCGTACGGATAGCTCCTGAGATTGTAGGTAATTTAGGAGTACGTACAGCGCTTGTCACAAAAGGCAAGCTTGCCCGAAAAATCGAAACAGTCGGCTATGTGACTTCCAATGAAAACCTTATTAGTAATATTAATGCTTATGTGGATGGTTGGATTCAAAATCTGGTTGTCAAAACAACTGAAGCTTCTGTTGAAAAAGGCCAATTACTGATGCAGCTTTATTCACGAACCCTGGTCAATGCTGAAGAAGAATACTTAATTGCGCTTGAAACGAAGGAGGCATCCCTGATTGACGCCTCGCAGCAAAAATTAATTTCCTTAGGTATGGCTGAAGCACAAATTCAACAGCTTAAAACAACACATAAAGTAAGCCAGCTCGTTAATATTTACAGTCCGCAAAAGGGCATTGTAGCCACCTTAAATGTGCGCGAAGGGATGCGGATTACACCGGCAATGAAAATGATGAGTATCATTGATTTGTCGACCATCTGGATCATCGTTGAAGTATTTGAGCAACAAGCCTCTTGGCTTCAAGTAGGGCAATTAGCCGAAGCGCAATTTCCGGCCTTTCCTGGTAAAACTTGGAAAGGGAACATTGACTATGTTTACCCTCAGCTTAATCTAAAAACACGTACCCTTAAAGTGCGTTTACGCTTTGATAATCCAGAGAATCAGTTAAAACCCAACATGTATGCCATGATTACCTTGTCCATGACACCCTTGGAACAGGTGTTAAGTATTCCAAAAGAAGCCATCATTCAAACGGGTGAGGGGACACGTGTTATTGTTTCTTTAGGCAAAGGTCGCTTCCAAGTTCAACCGGTGGTCACCGGCATTGAGTCAGGTTCGCGCATACAGATTTTATCGGGATTAAAAAAAGGGGAACGGGTGGTCAGCTCAGGGGAGTTTTTGATTGATTCGGAGGCCAGTTTAAAAGCCAGTTTAGAGCGCATGAACGACAACCAAGGCAAAAAAGGGAAAATGAATGCACACTAAAATTCATACAGGGAGTGATTGTCTATGATTGCAGCCATCATTCGCTGGTCCATCCAGAATCGGCCTTTTATCCTGTTGGCCACTCTTTTATTAACCCTTGCAGGCTTCTATATCCTCAAAGAAACGCCGCTGGATGCCATTCCTGATTTATCCGATGTGCAAGTGATTATTAAATCAACCTATCCTGGGCAAGCACCACAAATCGTTGAAGATCAAGTCACTTATCCTTTGACCACCAAGATGATTGCAGTACCTGGCGCAGTAACAGTACGTGGTCAGTCTGCGTTTGATGATTCATATATTTATTTGATTTTCAAAGATGGAACCGATTTGTATTGGGCACGCTCTCGTGTTCTGGAGTACTTAAGCCAGGTTGCCAACCGGTTACCGCCTAATGCCAGTACGGCATTAGGTCCGGATGCCACAGGGGTGGGGTGGGTTTATGAATACGCTTTGGTGGATACCACAGGCAAGCATGATTTATCTCAGTTAACCACCCTGCAAGACTGGTATTTAAAGTTTCAATTACAGAAAGTGCCTGGGGTTTCTGAAGTGGCACGGATTGGTGGAATGGTGCGTCGTTATGAAGTGGTTCTTGACCCCAATAAATTACGTGCATTTGATTTAACCCTATCTCAAGTGATTGCAGCCATTCGGGATGCCAACCAAGAAACAGGTGGCTCAACCATTGAAATGGGCGAAGCCGATTACATGATACGTGCGCGAGGCTACCTTAAAAAAACTGCTGATTTTGAAAACATTCCTTTAGGTGTTTCAAAACAAGGAACTCCGATTCTTTTATCGGATGTAGCGACCTTCAGGCTGGGTCCTGAAAACCGTCGCGGTATTGCAGAGCTCAATGGTAAGGGCGAAGTAGTGGGTGGCGTCATCATCATGCGCTTTGGCGAAAATGCCATGAAAACCATCCAAGAAGTCAAAGCCAAATTGGCTGAGTTAAAGAGCAGTCTGCCTCCTGGGGTAAAAATTATTGAAACCTACGATCGTTCCAGTTTGATTCAACGGGCAGTAGACACCCTAAAGGATAAACTGGTTGAAGAGTTCATTCTTGTTTCTTTGATTTGTTTTGTTTTTTTATTTCATCTGCGTTCGGCCTTAGTCATTATTATCACCCTGCCTATTGCGATTTTGGCATCCTTTATCATCATGTATTGGCAAGGCATTACCGCAAACATCATGTCCTTAGGAGGTATTGCCATTGCTATTGGTGCGATGGTCGATGCCGCCATTGTCATGATTGAAAATGTGCATAAGCATTTTGAGCAAACTCAAGTGACCCAAGAGAATCGTTGGCAAATTATTCAAGAAGCAAGCTTACAAGTCGGGCCATCGCTCTTTTTTTCTTTACTCATTATCACCTTTAGTTTTCTCCCGATATTTACCTTACAAGCCCAGGAAGGGCGTTTATTTTCTCCATTAGCGTTTACCAAAACCTACGCTATGGCCTGTGCTGCGGCTTTGTCGATTACTTTGGTTCCTGTGTTGATGGGCTATCTGATTCGCGGACGTATTCGACCGGAAACGGAAAATCCATTGAATCGGGCATTGCAAGCGGTTTATCAACCAGTCATTCACGCAGTCCTTAAAGCACCCAAGACGATTTTAGCTATTGCTTTTGTCATCGTGGCTATTGGTTTTTGGCCCGTTACCCGCTTGGGCTCTGAATTTATGCCGCCTTTAAACGAGGGCGATTTGCTGTATATGCCTACCACCTTCCCAGCGATTTCAGTGGGTAAAGCGCAACAATTAATCCAGCAAATTGATAAACTCATTCTCACCGTCCCGGAAGTCAAATCAGCGTTTGGCAAAATTGGCCATGCGGAAACCGCAACCGATCCGGCTTCTATGTCGATGATTGAGACCACCATTCAATTTAAACCCCAAAGCGAATGGCGGCCTGGCATGACCTTTGAAAAAATTAGAGATGAGCTGGATAGGCAAGTGCAAATACCTGGGGTGACCAATGCGTGGGTTATGCCCATTCGCAACCGCATTGATATGTTAGCGACTGGCATTAAAACCCCTTTGGGGATTAAAATTATTGGCCCCGATTTAAAGGTCATCCAAGAGATTGGTCAGAACATTGAACAGGTACTAAAGCCTTTGCCAGGCACTGCTTCGGTGTTTGCAGAGCGGGTAGTGAGTGCACGCTACGTGAATGTGGAGATTGACCGGCTCAAAGCTTCTCGGTACGCGTTAAACATCCGTGATGTGCAAGAAATGATTGAAAATGCAGTAGGCGGCATGAATGTTACCCAGACGGTTGAAGGGCTTGAACGCTATCCGGTGAATTTGCGCTATCCTCAGTTTGTGCGTGATTCGGTGGCACAATTGCGTCAATTACCTATTGTAACCCCGACTGGTGCTCATATTCCGCTGGAGGCCGTGGCGACATTATCAGTGACCGATGGTCCGGATATGATTAAAACGGAAAACACACGTCCCTCGGGCTGGGTTTATGTTGATATTGCGGGACGCGATTTGGGCTCGTATACCAACTCAGCCAAGCAAGCGGTGAAACAGAACATTAAACTACCTCCAGGCTATACGCTTTTATGGACTGGGCAATATGAATTTATGCAGCGTGCTGAAGCACGGCTTATGATAGTCATTCCCCTGACACTTTTGATTATTATTGTCTTACTTTATTTGAATTTTAAACGCTTTTCGGAGGTATTCATAATTCTTGGTACCCTACCTTTAGCGCTCGTAGGGGGAATCTGGTTTATTTATTTACTTGGCTATTACTTATCGATTGCAGTGGGCGTGGGATTTATTGCTTTGGCGGGTGTCTCTGCTGAAACCGGGGTAATTATGCTCATTTATCTGGACCAAGCGCTGATGAAGCAACAACAACTGGCCGAGCAAGAGGGTCGTGCGCTCACTAAAGCCAATGTGCGCAGCGCGGTGATTGAAGGGGCACTGCTTCGTCTCAGACCCAAGATGATGACAGTGCTTGCCATTATTGGTGGTTTATTGCCTATTATGCTTGGTGGCGGCACAGGTTCTGAGGTCATGCGGCGTATTGCTGCACCCATGGTGGGTGGCATGATTACCGCAACCATCCTTACTCTCATTGTGATCCCAGCTGTTTTTTTAGTGTGGCAAGAAGCAAAAATAACTGAAATAAATGAAAAGTCCGATGAGTAAGTGTTGGCTATCTAGAACATTCTCAAAAAATGGTCCTGGTGTTTCATAACTAGGACTATTCAATATGCATCAGCGAACGGCTTTTATCTTGTTTACTTTTTTAGTACCCGGAATAGCCTTAGGCACGATGCAACACGTTCCTACGACCACGAAAACCCCATCAGACTTCAAGTTTTCAGGCTATGTTGATGGCTCCTATAATTATCTTCAAAACAGCAATAAATTCACGAGCGGTATCGATGATCGCATCTTTGACATCAACCCAAATGGAGTGACACTCCAACAAGCAGGCATCACCTTAGCTTATCAACCCCAACAAGGATTTGGCGGTTTAATCACCCCTGTGGTAGGAAGGGATCCCAATATTTTTGCACCCTATGGTTGGAATCTACGTTCGTTTGCAATGCCACAAGCTTATGTGCAGTATGCGAGCGGTCCTTTGACCTTTATGGGAGGAAGTTTTATTGAGTTAGCCGGTGCTGAAAATCTTTTTTCTTATAATGATACCAATTTTTCTCGCTCTATTCTCTGGGGCTATGCAGAACCTTTTACCGTTACGGGATTAAGAGTTTCCTACATTCCCAATGATAAGCTCACATTAATCGGTGGTATCAATAATGGTTGGGATAGTATTCGTGATACTAGCCGCCAGAAAACTATTGAACTTGGCGCCTCTTATACGTTTAACCCAAGGTTCTCTTTGGCAACTTATGCTTATTCAGGTCAACAACGCATTGCTGAAAGGATATCGAGCGGCCCAACAGGGCAGCGTACTTTGATAGATTTAATCGCCACGTTCACAATTACGAAACAGTTAAGTTTTGTTATCAACTATGATGGTGCGTTACAAACGAAAGCAGCACTTCCCAATGGCAATGTAGCGAAAGCAGTGTGGCAAGGAATCGCAGGATATGTGAATTATCAATTGAATCAGAAATGGCGAACCTCCCTACGTGGAGAAATTTTTTCGGATAGAAATGGTTATCGCACGGGAGTAGCTCAAACTTGGGATGAGCTCACTATGACATTGAGCTATATTCCTACTAAAAATCTTGAGTTTCGTGCAGAAACACGACGCGATTTTTCTAACGTCAGTTCTTTTCTGAATAAAAATGGCATTACAACAAGCCAGAATCAACAATCATTTGCTTTGGAGGGAATTTTTAGGTTTACATAAAAACTATAAGTCTGATTCATATCAATTGCCTTATTTTTATCTCCATGTGCATTGTTAATGGCCTATGATTTTTTTAAAAAACTCGGATCATTTTTTCCTAGAATCAATTGAACACAAGCTTACAAAACAAGTCTGAAAAAAGCGACGTATCAAGAAATGCAATATGATCATCATATAAGATCGGATAAGGTCTATAGCGATTAGAGGCTTGCAGGTAGTTAGGTTAGAGCAACCCATGACTAATCTTTTCTCTTGCCCACTATAACAATATGCTCTACTCTTTTCCTCTAAGGTACTTAAACCAATAAGTATAGGATCCAACTATCATGCCTATAACGAAGTAGAGGGGATCGAAATTA
Source organism: Legionella sp. 227 (assembly GCF_043161935.1). NCBI lineage: Bacteria > Pseudomonadati > Pseudomonadota > Gammaproteobacteria > Legionellales > Legionellaceae > Legionella > Legionella sp. 227. Next base: position 2,573,954 of record NZ_CP171154.1, read on the forward strand.
AATGTAGCAAGTGCTGTTATTGAGGGTCCAGGACAATATCCTGTCATACCCCAACCTATGCCGAAAATAGCACTCCCAATGACAAGACTTGTTTTGATTTTCCTTTTTGGTGGTAGGTGAAATGCTGCAGATAATCGTGGTTTGTCGAGTTGAAGAACAAAACGATAGCCTATGAAAGTGGTCAGGTCACTACGGCATTAATCATGACGATGAACAACGTTGGATCCCAATGACCGAATAAATCCAAAAAATTTAAAACCTTATTGGGATTTATCATATTTGAAATGGCCAAACCTGTGGCAAATAATACTCCTATGAAAACGCGGATAGAAGATACATGATTAATCAACATCCTATTAGATGTCGGCTAATAAAAACCGTTATTGCGCCTGATAAAAAAAATGCAAGGGTAGCAATGACAGAGGGTATTGATAAGCGCGCAATGCCACAAACGCCGTGGCCAGAGGTACATCCATGCCCCATGCGGGTTCCAAATCCTACAAAAAAACCGCCAATGATTAAAAGATAAACTGGGTAATGAGTTCGTAAGGGAAATTGAATGGGAGGAACGAGGTAAAACGATAGGCCTCCGACAACGAGCCCTAATAGAAAGATGGCTCGCCAAAACCGTGTGTTTTTTTCAGGCGGACATAAACCATGCACCAAACCACTGATTCCAGCTATGCGTCCATTTAGCCATAAAAAAGGACAGCACTAAGTCCGATAAAAAAGCCGCCGATTAATCCTTTGTAAGGAGTGAACTCCGTAATATGATTCATTCTTTTTCTCTCTGATTTCTTTAGTATGATTAAGAGGAAATCGAAGTTTTGCCTTTATTTTATTCTAATAACCATCTTTATGTTTTTTTACCATTTTTGTCGGCAGATATTATGCGAATAATCAACCTATTAGCCAGCATTGATAGGCTCGATAGCTTAACTGAGACTCTATTTCCCAATTAAAAATCATCATAAACTTCTTTTCGGTGTTTTATTGCAATAATAACGACTGTATTTGTTTCTGCTTCAATGCGGTAAACAACTCTATAGTCACTGACTCGCAAACGCCTGTGCCCTTTAAGGCTATATCGCAATGGCTTACCAAAACCAATAGGATCGATCATCAATCGCTCTTCAATCGCTTTTTTTATGAGCTTTTTAGCTGCAGTTGGCAACTCGGGTATGTCGTATTTGACAACATCTTCTACATATTCAATTTGATACAGTTTACTTCCAGGCGTCATCATGCTTCACCTTTTTTACTCTGGCATGATCCCGAAACTCTGCAATAGCAGACAAGACTCTATCTTCCCGCCGTTCTAAGGCTTCCATGATAAGCTCTTTAGCTAATCCTGAAATTGATTTATGTTCTAGCTCGGCCAGATAAGCAAGTAAGCCTGCTGTTGACTCTTCAAAGGTAATATTTATTCTAGGATTTTTAGTGGGCATAATGATTGCTCCTAAATTTGTGCATATATTAAGTGTAACACTTTTGCATCACCTGTCAAATCGCTACAAAAGAATAGGATACTTTTACATGTGAAATCATCGGCTTGATAGGTTGTTAGATTATAACTTTTCCATTTTTAATATTATTAATGAGTAAGTTTGTTTCTTAAGTTAGGTTACAAAAAGATGAGCCAATGGCAACACCTAAAGGAAAGTAGCTTCTTTAGAGCATAGAAGCATCCTTATTTTTAATGCATTATAACTCGCAAGTTTACGAGTCGTAATATTGCGTAACGTAAATTCACGACATAAATTAAATATAGAAAGTGTTTTAGTTAAGTTGGGATGTTTTTTTAATAGGAGGGTGTCAATTAGAAAAGAAATAAGATAAGACACTCACCAGAACGGTCCAGACAAAATAACAACTGCTCATAAAACAAAATAATGCTAAGAAGGAGACCACAGAGTCTATTGCATCATGATTTCCGAGAAAGAGCTGACATTATCAAATGCCTCTATGCCGTGTTGCTCGGCTACCGATTCAGATGAACTCGCTCATTTATAATAATTGCGATTAAAACTAAGGTTACACGACGTAAGTGCGTACCAAACTAATCCTTGTTAAGAAAACGTTAATAAAAATTATAATGAGTCTCCAACCTCATAATAATTTTTTTTACTTAGCTCTATTATGACAAAAAGAAATTTATGCTATTAAAGATTGGGCATGTAAAAATTTTATGACAAAATAGTAAAAGTACATGGGCAGAGACAAGGATAGGAATCATATGAGCGATATCAAGTCATTTAAAATAAAAAAAATAGACCTTCTTAAAATGATTTTTGCGGCAATTTTTTCCTGCATAACACTCAATGCCTATGCCGACATACAATCCTACCACATCAAATACCATAAAGATTCAAAAATAAACAATATGTCCTTATCAAACGCTGTAGTATTAATAGAGTTCCACCGTAATGGCAAATCACAAGGAAGACTCCTGGCCAAAACGAATGATGCTCAGGACATTACCATCAACAACACTTACGGAAAAAATTTAGTTATTCACGTGCTATTCATCGATAAAGAGGGGAAAAGAATACGATGTTGGGGGGTATCCACTGCTAAATCAAATACCATTGAGATTCAGTGTGATAAAGTGGTTTCATTGAAAAAAGTAACAGGAAACACCGAAAAATCCACTGATTCAACCCATTAAACCACTAAGCGCTATCTGGTAAACAAGTATTGACAAAAAGCACAATGTCGCATGACACTGATGTAACCTCACTTTATTATGAGCAAATAAACAAAAATGACCAATAAAATTCGTGGTAGAGTCAAATATTAATAAAGACAAGGGCTTGGTTTTATTGTAAGCAGTGGCAAAGATTACTTTGTCCACTTTAGTACGATTCAAAGTAACGGCGTTAACACGATTCTCGATGGGGCAACCGTTCTTGTTTAAAATTAGAAAAGGGCAGAAAGGACCTCAGGCCGAGGAAGTCGAAGTGATTCAATAAATGACCACCATTAAGTCTATGTCAGCACGATTCAGATGACAATATAAAACTATTTTTACTGCATGAAACCATCACAAGGTATAAACATAAATTAAATATAGAATTAGGTTGGTATCAATTAGAAAAGAAATGAGATAAGACGTTCACCAGAACGGCCCAGATAAATGGCAACGGCTCATGAAAATATACATGCTAAGAAGGAGGCCACAGCGTGTATTGCATCCCAATTATGCTATGATTCTAATAGTTCATTGAATTTGTGGAAGCGTTTTTTGTCTTAAGTAACACTTGAGTCACCCACAAAATGGAAACGAGACTCATAATGACGCTAAGGATGGATATACATGAATGGATCAAAAACAAAATGCTGTTCCAACGAGACATCAACTTCCGAGAAGAAACAGACATCATCCAATGTCTCTATGCCGTGTTGCTCGGCTACCGATTCAGATGAACTTACTCATTTTTTTAGCTTTCTCACTCAATTTTTTCAGGCAAATCTGGGCAAGGTCACAGCAGGCATGAGCCCAGCAGCGTTGAGGATTGCCTTCTTTTCTTGGCTTGTGCAATTGGAACAGTCTCCGGGGCTCTTATTGGAATTAGCACTTTACCCTGCGGTGCATGCGCATGATTGCATTAATAACGTGCTCTGTGTGGATCGTGCTGCAGGTGGTAAAGACGTGCGCTTTCATAAAGAAAGCTGGCAAGCCATGCCTTGGCGGCTGTTAGCAGAACATTTTTTGCAAATTGAAGATTGGTGGCGACGGGCTACGACTCAGGTTCCAGGATTGCCTAAGCCGGTTGAACGCACCGTTTCTTTTTGGGCACGGCAATTTTTGGATGCGTGGTCGCCTTCTAATTTTGTCTGGACCAACCCTGATTTGTTTTACGAAACAATTCACTCCAATGGATTTAACTTAATTAGTGGCACTGAAATTGCGATTCAGGACATGCTTGATAGGCTAACCGGCGCACTACCTGCTGGCGCAGAAGAGTTTATACCCGGTAAAGGTGTAGCGATTACTCCGGGGCGAGTTGTTTTTCAAAACCATTTAATTGAGCTTATTCAATATGAACCACAAACCAAAACCGTGTTTAAAGAACCAATATTAATCATACCCGCATGGATTATGAAATATTATATTCTTGATTTATCCCCCAATAATTCACTGGTTAAATGGCTTGTTGGCCAGGGGCACACCGTGTTTATTGTTTCATGGCGCAATCCTGATGGTAATGATCGGGATTTAGGGATGGATGACTATTACCGATTAGGGGCCATGGCGGCCATTAATGCGGTTTCGACTCTGCTGCCTCAAGCCCAAATCAATCTGATTGGGTATTGTTTAGGTGGCACACTGGCAATGATTACGGCCGCGGCGATGGCACGCGATGGAGATAATCGTCTCAACAGTCTCACCTTGCTTGCTGCGCAAGGCGATTTTACCGAAGCCGGGGAATTGATGCTTTTTGTCACCGACAGTGAGGTTGCTTTTCTCAAGAACATGATGTGGGAGCAGGGGTATCTTGACACCAAGCAAATGGCCGGTTCCTTTCAGATGCTGCGTGCTTATGATTTGATTTGGTCTAAAATGATTCAAGATTACATGCATGGTGTGCGTCGTGGCACCATTGATTTACTCGCGTGGAACGCCGATGCCACTCGCATGCCTTACAAGATGCACAGCGAATACCTTGAAAAACTGTTTTTAAATAATGATTTTGCTGAAGGACGCTTTACAGTGGAAGGAGAACCAGTTGCCGCTGAAAACATTCAATTACCCATTTTTGCGGTGGGGACTGAAAAGGACCACGTGGCTCCTTGGCAATCGGTGTATAAAATTCATCTGATGGCCAGTAGTGATACCACCTTTGTTTTGACCAGTGGTGGACATAACGCAGGGATTGTCAGCGAACCAGGTTATCCGGGACGCTATTATCACATTCATGAACACAAAAGGGGTGAGGCTTATTTGAATCCCTCGCGCTGGTTAGATAAAGCAGAGAAGCAAGAGGATTCCTGGTGGCAAGCCTTACATGATTGGCTAACACGACACAATACCGTAAAGCGAGTTTCTCCACCTCTCATTGATAAAGCGCTGCCCTTAGCCCCTGGCAATTATGTGATGCAGAAATAAAGGAACCATGATGGATAAGGAATTTCTGGAGAATGTCACCTTTGATGAGCTCACTATTGGGCAGCAGGCAAGTCTGAGTAGGACGCTTACTCAAGAAGATATTGAGCTTTTTGCAGCCATGTCCGGTGATGTGAATCCGGCGCATATGGATCCCAAATTTGCTCAAAGCGATATCTTTCATGGCATTGTAGGTCATGGTATGTGGTCAGGCTCTCTGATTTCGGCACTTCTTGGTACCATCTTGCCGGGACCTGGAACGATTTATCTGGAGCAAGATATCCAATTTAAAAAACCGGTACGCATTGGCGATACGATTACCATCACGCTTATTGTCCGTGACAAACAGGCTAAGCAAGCCATCGTCACTTTGGACTGCAAGGGGGTAAATCAGCGTGGCGAAATCGTGGTTGAAGGTATGGCTACTGTGCTCGCACCAACACAAAAAATACGAGTCGCAAAAGCAAATCTGCCTCAGGTGGAAATTCACAGCCATGACCGGTTTCAGGCCATCATTCAAACCTGTCAATGCATGGGAAGGATTCGTACCGCGGTGGTCCATCCGGTAAAAGCCAATGTGTTGGAAGCAGTAGCTGATGCGGTGAACGCTAAGCTTATGATCCCGGTATTAATTGGCCCAATAGAAAAAATTAAGTCAGCCGCTATTGAGGCTAAAATTGACATCTCTGAGTGGGAAATAATTGATACGGAGCATAGTGAGGCTGCAGCCAGCGTAGCCGCGGAGTTAGCAGCGACTGGCGCAGTAGATGCCATCATGAAAGGTGCTTTGACCACTCATGAGTTGTTAGCTGCCATTGTGTCTGCGACTTCCAACCTGCGTACCCAATACCGGATTAGCCACGCTTATGTCATGGATATTCCCTCTTATCATAAACCCCTCATTATTACCGATGCGGCGATTAATATTGCACCCAGTGCGTCCGAGAAGGCCGATATCTGTCAAAACGCGATTAATCTGTGGCGCATCTTATTCGGTGAAGATAAAAAACCAAAAGTCGCTATTCTTGCCGCGGTAGAGTTAGTTAATCCTAAGATGCAAGCAACGGTAGATGCCGCAACCTTATGTAAAATGGCGGAGCGTGGCCAAATCACCGATGGCATTCTCGATGGGCCATTGGCATTTGATAATGCCATTAGCAAAGAAGCTGCAGAGGATAAGGGGATTGCCTCATCGGTTGCAGGGGATGCTGATATCCTGCTTGTTCCTGAAATTGAGTCAGGTAACATTTTGGCAAAGCAGCTCACTTTTTTAGGCCATGCAGATGCCGCCGGTATTGTTTTAGGAGCGCGCGTGCCCATCATTTTAGTCAGTCGTGCCGATTCCTTGCGAACTAGACTCTTCTCTTGTGCCTTGGCCGTTAAGTTGGCTGCGGCACGTAAGGCAGGGAAGATTAAATGATACCCAAGATAAAAAAGTGTATTCTGGTGATTAATGCAGGCTCATCCAGTGTAAAATTTCAAGTGTTTGCCAGGGAGCAAACACTACCTCTACTTGCTCAAGGCAAAGTGTATGATTTAGGGAGCAAACCCTTATTTACAGTAACCCATGAAACGCATCCCATTCAGAATTATGCGGATAACGCAGTACTTCCTGCTGACACCACTCCTGAAAGTGCCTTGCGTTTTATTCTGCACTGGGTGGAAGCACAAAATCAAAGCTGGCACGTTAACACAGTAGCTCATGGCGATGCATGCTCTGTCTCTTCTTGGAAACAGTAAGGAAAATAACCGATGACTCATTTAAAAGGACTGATTGTTGGGGTGGCAAACGAACATTCCATTGCCTGGGGATGTGCCAAAGTCTTGCATGAGGCTGGTGCAGAGCTTGCCATCACTTATCAAAATGAGAAAACAAAACAGGTTGCGCAACCCTTAGTTGATGGTATTTCTTGCTCGCTTTTCATGCCGCTTGATGTTACGGATGACTCGCAATTGGATGCCTTGTTTCAGAGTATCAAAACCCATTGGGGAACACTGGATTTTATGGTTCATGCGATTGCTTTTGCGCCCAAGTCTGATTTACAAGGTCGTGTCGTGGATTGCTCGCGCGAGGGCTTTATGACAGCCATGGATGTTTCGTGCCATTCGTTCATTCGCTTGGCAAAAGCTGCTGAACCGCTAATGACCAATGGAGGCTCAATAATCACAATGAGTTATTATGGTGCTGACAAAGTGGTAAAAAACTACAATCTCATGGGGCCAGTCAAAGCAGCACTGGAAACCTCAGTGCGCTATTTGGCGATGGAGCTTGGCAGCAAAAAAATTCGAGTCAACGCCATTTCTCCAGGCCCCATCAACACGCGTGCTGCATCAGGATTGGCGGATTTTGACCATTTGATGGAAAAAGCAGCCCAAGAAGCACCGCTGCATCAATTGGTCACTATTGATGCGATTGGTGAGGCCACCGCTTTTCTTATATCCAATCAAGCCCAATACATTACTGGCCAAATCATCTACGTGGATGGCGGTTATAATATTCATGATTAATTTAAAAGGGAGTGAATCATGGCATCGGAACACCAGCATCACCGACAACAAAAGCCACAAGAAGAGAAACATTTTTGGCGCACTCCTCCTGGCGTTATTGCCCTAATAATTATTGTCATTATAGGCTATTATCTCATTACTGAGCATGGGGCTCATATCGCAAGCCTCCTTGGTGCCTCGCCTTTTTTGCTGCTTATCTTACTCTGCCCATTGATGCATCTATTCATGCATAAAGGACATGGTGGGCATGGAGACAAACATCATCACAAGCCTGATGATGACGTGGATAATCATTCTTCTGAAAACAAGGAGTAACCACGATGGAACATGCTTCTTATGCCTATGGCTTCTGGTTATTGGTCATCGTCAATTCGGCGATTTTCATTCTATTTGCTTACAGTTTTACTCAATTTAAAACAGGGCGTGATTGGCGCACCTTTGGGACTTTTTCTGCGTTTGTGGTGGCCTATTTTACTGAAATGTATGGTTTTCCTTTAACCATTTATTTGCTGTCAGGATGGCTGACTCGGCATTACCCTGGGGTTAATTTATACGGCCATGACAGCGGTCATTTACTCCATACCTTTTTGGGTTTAAAAGGAGACCCTCATTTTGATGTATTTCATCTCTTAAGTTTTGTGTTCATCTTGGGTGGTCTGTGGATGATTGCTTCTGCTTGGGGTACTCTTTATCGTGCACAAAAAAACCATCAACTTGCCACAACAGGACTTTACGCCAAAATGCGTCATCCGCAATACGATGGTTTTATTCTGATTATGATTGGTTTTTTAGTGCAATGGCCAACCATTCTAACCTTAATCATGTTTCCTATCTTGGTTGTGATGTATGTGAAACTGGCGCATCACGAAGAACAAGAAACTCTTAAGGAGTTTGGAGAAGAATACAAAAAGTATGTAGAGAAAACGCCTGCATTTATCCCCAAATTATGGGCTTCTCCTCGGATGAGTTCATGAAATTAGTGATTCTCACCATGACTTTATTCCTTTCTTCATTCACCTATGGAGCCAATGCTCATTTAGTTCCAAAAGAAACAAAATCCAATGATGCGCCGCCAAAGATTGGCAACTTTGCATTGCCTTTATCGCAACAACCCGGCCCCTTGGTCAGCTTTGGCGAAAATATTATTGAAAAAAATGAGACTCAACTCTTTCTATTTGCTGATGATTTTGCTGGGGTAGAAAAACATTTTGTCGATGTGATGCCGGGTGTGTTGTATGGCATTACCGATGATTTATCGATTTTTATTAATGCACCGATGGCTGTGAGCTATCTGCAAAATAGAAAAAAATCCTCAGGATTTGAAGATGCCTTCGTGCAACTTGAAGATGCTTTTTATACGAAAAAAACGTCTTCTTTTGTAGAGCAAGCAACCCTGGTTATGAATCTGACGCTCCCTATGGGCTCAGCGCAAAAACAACCGCCAACGGGTTTTGGGTCCCCAAGTTTTTTTATAGGCAGCACACTATCTCGTATGTATGTCGATTGGTTCGCATTTGCATCATCTGGGGTAGTATTAACTACAAGGCATAATGATACAAAGTTTGGAAATCAATTTCTTTATCAGGGTGGTTTCGGAAGACATATTATTAACATTAAGGGATGGATGTTTGCATGGATGGTTGAAGGAGATGGACAATATACACAACGAAATAAAATCAATGGAGTAATCGATTTTAATTCAGGGGGAAATGTAGTCTATGTAACGCCTTCGCTCTGGGTTTCTTCAAAAAAACTAATTGTTCAGTTGGGTGTGGGGTTACCTGTTACCCAAAATTTATATGGGAATCAAACAAGGGCCTCTTATTTACTGGTGGCGAATTTGGGCTGGACTTTGTAAAGGATTACTGATGAATCAAACTCTTTTTTCAATGATTGTTTTTGCAATGAGCATTCTGGTAGGGTGCATGCCAAGGCCTCTGGAGCCTGATGCGAAAAACATCACGCTTATCTACGGTCAAAACACACAAATTACTAAAAATTGTAAGTTGCTGGGAAAAATATCGGGTAAGGATGTGCATGGTTTGAAGCTGCAATTTTCATGGGGATTGGAAAAGAATCTCAAAAAAGATGATGTCAATTTTCTTAAAAATGAAGGGGAAAAATTAAATGCCAATGTGGTCGTGTTTGAAAAACATCAAACCTTGGTTAAACGATACTATACGTTGAGCCCGAATCGGCATACAGATATCGAAATACATTCCATTGAAGGAAATGCCTATCGATGCCCTTCGCAAATAATACCCACAATAACACGATTAAATACCATCAACCATTCTGTTTATGAAAAGCCCGTTATCATCGAAGACAATTGAGCATAATTGCGTTAGTAATCAGGGAATTTTTATCCCAATATTAGGCTCGTAAATAGTATATAAGTTGTGTCGCGATAGCCACATTAGGATTTTTCTTCGGGAAAATGGGTTTTGGATTGGATGGAGATAATGGATTACTCTCATGGAAGCGCGTATTGTTTAGACTTGGCTTAAGGAGATGGATGCTTGCTGAGTGTTTCGATAAAATTCAGTGGGTTAGTAGAGCAATTCTTCTCCATTTAGTGTAAGCTGATGTTCTTCATCATAAAGGCTAAGATGAAATGCGAACATCTTATTTTTATTCAATTTTATTTTTAATGACCTTGACTATGCATACGAGCACTTATGCGAATGTTACACAACGTCCTGTTGCTGAGGATAGAGCCCTCAATGAACCTTTTTCTCTTTTGAATGATCAAGGCGTAGCTTATGCCCTAGGTCATGAAGTGCCGCAAAATGATGTTAAAGCCGTGAAGCGATTTCGTCAAGCTGCCGAACAGGGATTCCCCGTGGCGCAACGTAACCTTGGCATTATGTACGCATTCGGTAAGGGAGTTTTGCAAAGTGATAGGGAAGCCGCTCACTATTTTCGTAAAGCCGCTGAACAAGGAGATGTCATCGCCCAGCTGAATCTTGGTGTGATGTGTGCTACTGGAAAAGGGGTCACAAAAAATGAAAGCGAAGCTGTAACCTGGTTTCGTAAAGCAGCGGAACAAGGATTGCCGATGGCGCAACGTAACCTTGGTCTTATGTATGGCACGGGTAAGGGAATAACGCAGAGCTATTCTGAAGCGTTTAAGTGGTTTCACAAAGCAGCTCAGCAAGGAGACCCTTTTGCTCAACTTAATCTTGCAGCAATGTATGTTGATGGAAAAGGGGTTCTGCAGAGCGATACGGAAGCTTTCACCTGGTTTCGTAAGGCGGCAAAACAAGGGGAGAAGATGGCTCAACTGCATCTGGGCCTCATGTATGCAAATGGCAAAGGGGTAGCGCGAAATGACATGGAAGCAACCCAATGGCTTGATAAAGCAGCACGGCAAGGATTAGCTTTAGCTCAATTCAACTTAGGTACACGATATGCAGAAGGCTTGGGGATTGAACAAAATGATGCAGAAGCAGTAACATGGTTTAGTAAAGCGGCGGAACAAGGAAATGCTTTAGCCCAACTCAGCCTTGCGATTATGTTGTCTACTGGAAGAGGCATTCAACAAAGCGACATTGAGGCGGTTAAGTGGTTTGAGAAAGCAGCGGAACAAGGGGATGCCACTGCTCAGTACAATCTTGGGGTTAAATACATGACGGGTAAAGGTGTCATTCAAGATGATTCGAAAGCCGTTCAGTATTTTCGTAGGGCAGCAGAACAGGGGCTTCCCGAAGCACAGTTTGCCCTTGCTGCCGTATATCATGATGGGGTAGGCGTTCCGAAAAATGATGCTGAGGCAATGAATTGGCTTCGAAAAGCGGCTCAGCAAGGAAATGCTAGCGCGCAAATGCGCTTAAAGGCTATGGAGCAAGGCTAAATCGTACTTTTGTCTAACCTGTGAGTCGATGATATTAGCAACGATAATGACTCAGGAAGATTTATGAATAGGCTCTCTAGCCAGAATAATTCTAGAACACCCGGTGTTCTTTGGAAAAGAGGTGCATGGGGATTAAAAGCACTCAATTCTTTTTTCTTATCATTAGGATGATCGCTATGGCAGATAAAATACGTGGAAAGGTGAAATGGTTTAATAAAGACAAAGGATTTGGCTTTATTGAGAGTAGTGGCAAGGATTATTTTGTTCATTTTAGTGCCATTCAAGGCAGTGGCTTTAAAAATCTTCATGAAGGTTCTAGTGTTCTATTTAAAGCGGGTAAAGGGCCAAAAGGCCTGCAGGCGGAAGAAGTTGAGATTGTATAACAACTCATTATTTTTATTTTTTTAATAAGCATTCAAAACGAAGGAGTCGTTTATGGAACGAATGACAGTAGTGGTAACAGGAGGTACAGGCGGGATAGGTTCTGCAATATGCCAGCGTCTTGCGGCTGATTATCAAGTCATCGCATGTTATTTTAAAGGGGGCCAACATGACGAGGCAAAACGATGGCAAGACCGTCAGAGAGAGGCAGGTTATGATGTAGATATTCTCTATGGTGACACGACCCAATTTGCTGATTGTGAAAAGCTTACCGATTTATTAATGGAGCGCTATGGACGGATTGATGTTTTGGTCAATAATGCGGGGATTACTTGCGATACTACTTTAAAGAAAATGAGCTCATTACAATGGCAGCAGGTTGTTGATGCTAATTTGACTAGTGTCTTTAATATAACGCGCAATGTGTTACCTGCCATGCTGGATCAAGGCTATGGCCGAATTATCAGCATCTCATCAATTAATGGACGCAAGGGACAATTTGGGCAATGCAATTATGCCGCGACCAAGGCCGCCATATTTGGTTTTAGCAAAAGCTTAGCCCAAGAAGTTGCAAGTAAAGGAATTACTGTGAATACCATCTCACCAGGCTACATTGAAACACCCATGCTTTCTGCTATGCGAGAAGACATCTTAAAGTCAATCATTGCGCACATTCCTGTAGGCCGTTTAGGCAAGCCGCAAGAGATTGCCAATGCCGTGGCTTTCTTGGCTTCTCCCGAGTCTGGATTTATTACCGGCGCTAATCTGGATATTAATGGGGGCCAATACATGTAGATACCTACTGAAGATGGATTTTATATACTTAGTAGCCCAAACTTCAAGCTGGACAGAACCTCTTTAAAAATTATCATAAACTTCTCCTTGAGCTCAATGATTATTTTCGCTAGGTACTATTCCGCGAATGAATAATCGTGTTAAAGAAGCTTTTCTGTAGGTTATAAAAAATCTCAGAACACTATTCGTTAACATTTCACTGGTAAATCAAATCAATTAGGCTAAATGTATTAATATCTCCCAGGATACCTCACAATACAAACAATAACGCCGATTATTATTGCATCAGCTTTTTTATCAATTTTTATATTGCCCCAATTATCATTTTCGGCACGCAATTCAAAAGGATTAAATTCCTTTGATAAGGCTAGTTGTTTATATCTTCGCACAATAACCTCATTGTCTTCATTAAGCTGTGTTACAACTAAACTTCCTGGTTGGAGTTCAGAGTTAGGATCAATTATTAAAATATCATTTACTCTCAATTCAGGGTGCATGCTCTCATCTTTCATTTTTAGAGCAAATGCGTTTTCTCCAATACGAGTAGTGAGTTCAGCAGAAATAGGGATAAAGCTTATTTCATCTTGATTGTGTTCAGTTTTCAGTGTTTGAATGAATTTTTTCGGATCACAGGCTTGTTGGTGATCAAGTATTGGAATCAACGCTCCTAATCCTGGAATTTTTTTCGGTCTCTTCTCGTCGGTTAGGCACATCAAATAAGCAGGTGACACATCCAGTGCTTTAGCCAGTTGTTTTATTTCTTCTGGCCCAGGAGTTCTATCACCACGCTCCCAATTACTAATTCTGGATTGCTTAAGATCATCAGTTAACTCCTCAAGAGCTTTTCTAGTCAACCCCCTAGCTAAACGCTCCTCATGAATTCTTTGACCAATTTTTTCTTTTATATTCATATTAGTTAAACCAATTTATCCCAATAAGTGAAAATTTAAATTGACATTCGTACTTTATGTGTTAAATTGAAATTATTATTTACACGTATCGTACAACAATATTGATTGATATTAGTAAATATACCATAGAAATAAAATAATAACGAATTTATACACGGATTGAGAGTTAACAATGGATTTTTTGATTAATAGTGAGGAATTAGCTGCCCTTTGTGGTTTACCACATAACCAGCAACTTGCTTATTTAAGAGGAATACGGCCTTATATGGACGTTAAAACAGGCTTAGTTGGCATAAAACGTGGAATCAGTTATCAATCGATCGCTGAGCAACTTTATATTGAGCCGCACCAAGGTATTAAAAGCGAGAGCTGTTCGCGCATGCAAATACGCCGCGCCTTATCTGCTTTGGGACGCGCGGGGCTTATTACATTACAGTCCGAAGGCTTAAAATTAATTTTAAAATGTGATTTAGCCACAATGGGTTATTTCGTCCAAAATAAAGTAGACCTAAACCCGACACAGCAACTAGACCTATCTAAAAATCAGCAACGCCTTATAAATACAAGCTTATCAGAGACAGGCGCACTAAAACCCAACATAGATAAATCACCAAAAGCCGACACACCTCTAAAAGAAGATAATTATTATATTTTTTTATTATCACAATTCGAAAAATTTTGGGATTTGTATCCACTAAAAAAATCAAAGCAGAAAGCATGGGAAGCATTTCAAGCTCTTAATCCCACTGCTGAGTTATTAACGCAAATTTATTCATCTTTACAACAACAAATCCAGTTTTATCAGCAACAGCATAACCAAGGTCAATGGGTGGCTGCTTGGAAATTTCCTGCCAATTGGTTAGGACAACATTGCTGGGAAGATGATATTCAGAGTGATATGTGTCAGGAGACAAATAATGCAGTCCATAAAACAAATTATCAGAAACAACCCATTAGAGACAGCTTCTGGGAGTCATGTAAATCAGGCATTGAAGAAGAATCCGATGACAGCAACATCATCGAACTCAGCGCCTACCGAGGAACATCACAAGCGTATTGATCGCTTATTTTTGAGGTTTGCAGCTATGTACGGACAGGTTTGGCGTAGTCAATTTAAAAGCGATGAGTTTTTAGTTTTTGTTAAAGGTGAATGGCAACAAGGACTACTTGGCTATGCGGATAACATTCTTGAGCTGGCAATTGAGTTATGTCGAAAAAATAAGGAATTACCGCCAACCTTACCCCAATTTATTGATTTTTGTAAAAATTGTTCTAAGAAGAGCTCATTTTTTATACCTGATGAATCTCCAAAAAACAATAACCCAGAAGTTGCTAAAACCCATTTGCAGAAAATAAAACAAATTTTAAATATGAAAGTTAACTAAAAAGGAGAAGAAGATGTTGAGTCTAACTAGAAGAGTAGGTGAAAGCATTGTTATTGGAGAGGATGTATTTATCACGGTTCTAGCGTGTAAAGGGAATCAGGTACGCATTGCTTTTAATGCACCTAATTCAGTACCAATTCACCGTTATGAAATTTATCAAAAAATTCAATCTGAAAAGCAAGATGGTTTGGTCAATCCAACTAAGAGGTTTTGTCCGTCAATGCAGCAATCAATCCTCAATCACCATTAAAAAGGAGGGGTTACATGTCTTTATTAAATCAGTTCAGAAGTAACGTGTTAAGCAGTATCAACGCTCACACAGGCAAGATTTTTATACTTATTTGCTTGCTAATAATGGCTCAAGGAACCTTTGCAGCAGATGCTTTATCTTCTGCAGAGGAAGTAGTTAAGGACACCTACAATGGTTCGATAAAAACCTATCTTTATGTCGGAGAAGCAGTAGCGGCTGTTGTTACTTTGATGTTTACCCGAAATATTAAGACGCTTGGCGGTGTTGGAGCGATGGCTATTTTTCTAAACGTCGTTGCAATGCTGGCAGGGGTTTAAGATGGAAGATCCGAAAAAATACAAAACGCCTCAATATCTTAATGAACCTTATCGATTGATTATTTTTACACTCGATGAGGTCATGGTAGCGGCATTAACTCTCTACATATTTGGGGCTGTTTGTGGTTTTTTTGTTACCTCATTAATTCTAACCTGTGCGTTTCTATTTTTGATGAAACGCATGAAGGGGAATGAAGGTCCTTATTTTTATATCCACCTTTTTTATTGGTTCTTTTCTTTATCGCCTAAGTTGCGGGCAACACCACCGTCATGGATTAGATCGTTTTTGGGGTAACAGAATGAAAATAGAACAAAAAAAATCAGAGTTAATGAAGGAAAAAAAGACCAGAGTTTTGCTCATAAGTATTAGTAGTGTGTTGCTTGCTATGACATTCATGCAATCAATTACCATTGTAGCTTTATTGCATTATGCCCATAGCAGACACGAAACCCATTTCATCCCTCCTAAAATATCTCAAGAATTTACGCTTTCTGGAGCAGGTGTTTCGGAAGGCTATTTAAGAGATATGACCAATTTCCTAACGCAACTTCGTTTTAATATCACGTCAAGTTCGGCTACTTACCAATTTAATGCGCTCTTAGGATATGTAGCTCCCTCATTGTATGGCGACATCAGAGCACAACTGGTAAAGGAGGTCGAACAAATCAATCATGAACATTTATCCAGCGTGTTTTATCCATCGACCTTTGAAATTGATATCAAACATTTGAGTGTAAAAGTAATGGGACAGATGAAGCGTTTTGTTGGAGCGGATTTGATGTCTGATATACGGGAGACTTTTTTGATTAGGTATTCCTATGAATATGGCCTGTTAAAACTAACGAATCTTGAGAAGGTGTAATCATGAAACAAATGGCAATGATATTCAGCTTGGGCTTATTAATAGCGACAGCAGAAGGAGCGCAAATAAAAACAGTCAGAAATTATGAAGATATTTTTATTAATGCCTCAATTAAAGAACCCAATAATCTCATGTTAGAAGACGATCGCATTCAGCAAATAAAAGCACCTGGAAACACCTTGGTTGATGCATGCAATGGGAAGGCGAATTGCAAATTAATTGATGATACGACGGGCATTCTTACTTTTTTGCCATCACCTCTATACCACACCAGAGCTTTTACTATTAATTTATTGACTGAAAAAGGCTTTTTTTACAACGTGCGTGTAGAGCCAAAACCCATTGCTTCACAAACAATCGTTTTTAAATCCTATAAAAATCCTGTAATTCGTGCCCGGGCTCCACATACATCAAGTTATGAAAAGGTGATGGTTGGTTTTTTACGAGCTCTCGTGAATGGATATTTGCCAGAAGGTTTTACCCAAATAATACCCAAAAAGCCTACGGTCTATAAAGCACAAAAAACACAGCTAACACGTTTATTGACGGTTAAAGGCAATCGCATGCAAGGTGAGATTTTTGAAATAAAGAACGTAACTAATCAGCCTATTGATGCTAGAGAGTCCTGGTTTAATTGGCCTGGAACCAAAGGGGTGGCGCTTGCAAAAACCCATTTAGCGCCATTTGAAACTACTCGTTTGTATAGGATTAGCTAATATGTCTATTCAACTTAAAAAACAACAACAGATCCTTTTAGGAGTTGTTATCGGCGTTATAGTGTTTGTGATTGCGTGCTTTGCTTTATTGGGAAACAAGACCGCCAAATCCAAAGAGGTTGATAAACCAGCTTATAAAAAACACAGCTTAGCTAGCCCGATATCTACGGCCACTAATGAATCCCACTGGATTGAAAAAACACAAAATGCCTGGAGAGCTGAGCTTGCAAAATCAGAACTTCTTGGTAAAAACCTTAAAGCGCTAGGTGATGAAAAAGACAAGCAAGGCAAGCTTATTAGATCGCAAAAAGATGAAATCTCAGAAATGAAAGCAACCCTCTCTGAACTAAAGCATCAAATAGTTAAGTTACAGATAGAGCGTACTACTCCAGTGGATGGGGCATTAAAAAACAATGATCTACAAAATGGGTTATTACCCCGAGCAGATGAAGGGGCAGCGAACAACTCCATGGAGATGGATTCGGGATTTATTCAATACACAGCTAAGTTGAATAAAAAATCCAAGCCACGAATCAAAACACCCAATAATTATGTTTTCTCAAACACCTTTGCTAAAGCTGTTGTTTTACAAGGAGCCGATGCATCTGCGGGAGTTTTAAGCCAAGCCAATCCCGACATTATGATATTTCAAATAATCGATGATGGAATAATGCCGAATAAATACAGAGCACCTCTTAAAGGTTGTATGGTCAGTGCTTCTGTAATTGGCGATATATCAAGCGAGCGCGGAAAGTTTCGTACCGAGCGATTAAGTTGCATTCATTCCAATGGCACCAGTATCGATATCCAAGTTACGGGCATAATTTCAGACTCTAAAAATGGAATTCGTGGGCGTGCGGTATGGCGTGATGAGCCGATGGTGAAAAAAGCTTTTTGGGGGAACTTCTGGGAAAGCATGGGAAATATTGGCCAGCAATACTCCACTGATTACAGCACCTCGGCCCTTGGAAGTGTAGCAACAATTCAACCGGGAAAAATTCCTCTTGCAGCTGTTTCTAGTGGTGGATCGGGCTCTGCCAAAATGTATGCGCAGTACAACATCAAGCGTGCTGAAATGTACCACCCAATTATACAATTGCCTCCAATGGTAACAGTAGATGTGACTTTTCTTAAGGGTTTTTGGCTTGACGGGGGAACGGATACTAATGCGCCTGAACAATCAGAAGAAAGCCAAAATTCCAAAGTGGCTTTTGAAGCTCCCGCAGAGTCTGAGACTGCTGAAGAAAAAGCCGCCAATCAATTTTTCTATAAAAATCACTCGTTTTAAGGACATATAGATCATGAAAATTTTAATTACTTTATTACTGCTACCTTGTGTTGTTTTAACCGGTTGCGCCAAATTGAATGAGGACTTTGATTGCCCAGCTCCCAATGGAGGATCGTGCAAACGCATGGACGAGGTTTATGACATGGTAAATGGTAAAGGCAAATCCTTGGCGGTAACGCCTGCCAGAAATCCTATGGTGATGGATGGACGACCTGGTCAGCCTGTGCGTTATGGAGAAGGAGTGATGCCTCTTTGGATAGCTCCTTATGAAGACACTGATGGCAATTATCATCAAGCTAATCGGGTTTATAGCGTGGTGAAGGAAGGACAATGGATGCAGCAGTCACAATTGGCTTCAAAATAAGGAGAGCCATTATGTTGTCTACACTAAAAAAAGCGAGTCTTGCAGTCAGAAACACCCGCACTACTTTAAGTCATGCGACAGGCTCACTACTGGAAACATTGCGAGAAGAGCTTGGTATGACAGATGCGCATCATAAAAAACAAATTGAAGCGCTATTGGATACCTATTGCTTGGCACCTTATTTACCGGATGAGGTCTACGATGCAGAAGCTGATATTTATCCTTACAAACAAGCCTCTCATATGATGTTTGAATGCTCGACACTAATCGGTGCCAGTGAAGAAACTGTAACTATTCTTACCAGTATATTAACGGATATTTTGCCACCGGAAAGTTGTTTTCATGCTTTGTTTTGGGCATCTCCTAAAATTGGCCACATGATTGATGAAATGGAACATCAACGCAATCAAGGCAGTGAGGTTTTAAAAGCCCTGGCACACCGAAGAGCTGAATTTTATCGCAAAGGAGTGTATGGCTCATTAACTAAAGAAAGTAATTTTGTTTTGCGTGATTTCCGACTTTTTCTATGTATTTCGATTCCACGAAAATCTATAGAAGATGACCGTTTGTTGCTTGGCAGTCTGCGCGAAGACATTAGCAATAATCTAAAGTCAGTCAACATTATGTGTAAGGAACTCTCTGTGGAACAAGTAATTAGCTTAAAGCGTGAATGGCTCTTTCCAACCGAGAGTTTATATGAAGAAAAAACTAATTATGATGCAAATACTGAAATTCGCTTCCAACTTACTGATATTGAAGCGAGCATGCGAGTTACGTCGAATCAAATAGAGATTGAGCGCGAAGAAGATACCCGCGTGATTAAATGCTTGTCCGTCAGGCAATACCCTAAATCTCCTATGCAATGGCAAATGGGTGATTTGTTTGGAAAATTGTTTAATGCCTCATTGCAAATAAGCTGTCCTTTTCTTTTTAGTTTTGCAGTACGAATTAAAGATAAAGACAAGGTGATGGCAGCATTAGATGCCAAGTATGCCGATGAAGGCCAAAATGCCAAACAGCCCTTTATTGCCAAATGGGTCAAAAATTTTAACAAAAAATACGCAGAAATCGAGGAGTTAAGAGAGCGCTTAAGCTCTGATGACTCTTTAGTTGATTCGTATTATAACGTTTTATTGTTTACAACGCCTGATAATGTCCGTCGCGATGTGCGACGTGCTAAGGATGTATTTCGTGGCAATCAATTTGATTTACGTACGCCAACAGGCTTGCAGCTACAAACACTTCTGGCATCCATGCCCTTTGCACCAGCTGAGGGCATGTTTGATGATTACAAATCATTTGGACGAGTAAGACCTTTAACCAGTTTTAATACAGTTAACTTATTACCTATCCAGGGTGAGTGGAAGGGTGCAGGGCGATTTGCACAAGTTTATCCACAAAGACGAGGCCAATTTACTGCTATTTATTTTTTTGACAACGTAGTCAGAAACTACAATGTCGCCATTGTTGCCCCGCCTGGAAAAGGAAAATCCTTCTTAATGAATGACTACATTCAAAGTCTGTTATCCCAGGGCGGCTTTGTTTATATTATTGATGTGGGTGGTTCCTACGCAAAATCGTGTGAGATGTTGAACGGACAGCTCATTGATTTTAATCATGACACCGAAATTAGCCTAAACCTCTTTTCAACAATTGATGCACAAGCCAAAAATGACACCGCATTTAAAGACGTTCACAATCAATTAATTCAGCTCGTTGGTATGATGGCAAGACCATCCGGTAACGTCAGTGATGAAGAACGAAGTCATATTGAGAAAGCCATTGAGGCAATGTGGCGACAACATCACAATGCTACAACAATCACTCTTATTGCTCATCACTTAGAAGCGAGTCACGATCCTATTTCTCAAAATATTGGGCGGCTGTTGTATAGCTATACTAAAAACGGTCGTTATGGCAATTATTTTGAACCGACTTGCTCACTGGATTTTAAAAGAAATTTAGTCATTTTGGAGTTGGGTGGTCTTGATGGAAATAAGGACTTACAACGCATTGTATTAAAAATCTTAATGTATCAAATTACCAATGCTATGTATTACACGCCAAAGCACATTCCCAAAAGCTGCTTGATTGATGAATCCTACGAATTACTTTCAGACAATGGCACGGGCGGCAGTGCTAATTTTGTGAACGAGGGCTATCGGCGAGCGCCTAAATACGGTGGTAATTTTATTACTGTGACCCATGGCTTAGATGATTATGACAATAATCCAACTGCCAAAATGTGTTACGACAATGCCTATTATAAAATCTTTTTAGGTGCCTCAAAAAGTACGATTGATACTTTAAAAACGAGTAATCAGCTGGATGCTTATGGTGAGCGTTTAATCCGCAGCCTTAAAATAACTAATGAATACTCTGAATTTTTAATGATGTGTGAAGAAAATTCAACAGTGCATCGTTTGATTGTTGATCCATTTTCACGCGTGCTAAACACTACACGTGGCCCTGAAGTAGAGGCTTTGAAACGATTAATGGCAACAGGTTTGCCATTAGCTGATGCCATTTCCAAGGTTGCTCAGGAGGTCTACGGTTATGTTTAAGACAACCAAAGTAGCCATACAGGCTGCACTCTTCACAAGCATCTTTGTTAACGGGATTTTTTATTGCGCAGCTAAGCGGCCAGAAATTGCAACCGTTGATATCCTGGCTATTACCTCTCAATTTATAAAAAAAGAGGCACAAAAAAATCATTCAACTCCTGAAAAAGAATTGGCAATCAAAGATTTTTCTCATCGTTTGGAAGAGGCTTTGAGCGATTTATCGCGCTCCAAATCATTGATTTTAGTCCCAAGAGAGGCCGTGATTAAGGGCAGTCCTGATTATACAAACGTTCTAATGGATAGAGTTGGTTTGGAGTCTAAATCGTGAAAGCGCTTCTATTGATTATTTGCCTGCTTTATCTACCCATCGCGAATGCTAAGGATTTTGGCGTATTAGGAAAGACTTTCGTAATAGCTGAAATGGACTTTTTAGAGTACATCCAGCAAAAAATAGCAGGTATGCAGGCCAATGGTGAATGGAAGAGGGTTCAGTCTGAATTTAAAAACCGGGTAAAGGAACATTTGGCGCGCCCAACACCTACAAATTTGCCCAGGGCAGAGGTAGATAAAACGTGGTTTTTTAATCCATCACTTACTGTGCCTTACGATGTGAAAGACAGTTATGGGGAAGTAATCGTGAAACAAGGCACAGTAATTAATCCATTGGAGCGAGTTGGCTTAAGCAGCACACTTATTTTTTTTGATGGTGATGATGAAGAGCAAGTGTCATGGGTTGCGCAAGAGCTAAGACAGCACCAAAAAGTCAAATTAATCCTCACCGCAGGCTCTGTAAAGGATGTTGCCAACCTGTTTAAACAAGCCATCTACTTTGATTTAAATGGATTTTTGGTCTCCAAATTTCAAATAAAGCATTTGCCGGTTAGGGTTGTGCAAGCAGGGAAGCGTCTACTAATTAATGAGGTGAGTATATGAAGTCCCTTTTTATGTTCCTTGCTTTTATTATTACCGGAGTAACAGAAGCAGGTTCGTGCCACGGTCGTTTTGTTAATCCCATCACCGATGTGTGTTGGTCGTGTTTGTTCCCCTTAAGTTTAGGGCAAATGAATCTCATTTCTTCTAATCATTTACCAGACACTAAAAATCCTAAGTTGCCTGTTTGTGAATGTCCAGGAAATCCTATCCCACGTCTTGGATTAACGATTGGGTACTGGGAGCCTGTCAACTTAGTCGATGTTACACGTACCCCTTTTTGTTTAGTTAATTTAGGGGGAATCTCCTTAAATTTCGGTAAATATTATCGCAAGGGTGCGGTGGAAACAGACAGCAACTTGTCCAATCAATCCTTTTATCATGTGCATTGGTACAAATTTCCATTGATGTACTGGCTGAATGTATTAACCGATGGTATTTGTGTTGAAAAAGGCGATTTTGACATTGCCTACCCCAGCGAATTAGATGTGATGTGGAATGATGATGAACTGGGTTTTATCATCAATCCTGAAGCAGTATTGTTTGGTAGTTTGCCAGCACAAGCAGCCTGTGCTGCCGATGCAAGTACTGCCTTACTGGGAAGCGCCATTGATAAACTCTTTTGGTGTGCTGGAGCCCAGGGAAGTATGTATCCCTTAACAGGACATGTGCAAGAACACGTTGGAGGAGTTCAAGCTTCTGTGTTGCTTTCTGAACGTATGAATTACAAACTGCATCGCCAAGGACTACTGGAGGATACGGTAGGACTGGACGATTCGACAAGCAGCACAAAATCCATTTGTCATACGCATTATTCCCCTATTTTACCCAAATCACGTTATCGCTATCAGATGGTTAATCCTTTACCAACTACTAACGCTTGTTATCCCTTGGGGCGTGCTACGAGCTTATGGGAGGCAGGTCACGAATATCCATTTAAAGGTGAGGATTTTGGGTATCTGATTTGGCGTAAGCGCAACTGTTGCGCTCTTTAATGATAGGAGCAGTGATGAACCCCGCATTCTTAGTTGTATTATTCTTTTTTTCAGCATCAGTGCTTGCAGCAGATGAGGCTTATATTGCCACTATTGAATCAAATGCTAAAAATCGAGCCAATGTCTTTACTCAAGAAGTAAAACAAATCAATAAAAGCCTTGAAATCTCAAAAAAATCAAACCAAATCATCGAGTTCTCTCATGAGATGAGCCAAGCATCTAAAGCACAAGAGCCTATAGCTACTCACTTGAAGAAGGTCAGTCAGGTTCTGGTGTTTTTATCATTTTCAATGCCAGAAAGAAGTTTGCAGGCTTGGCTTCTACAGTGCAAACAAAGTGGCGCAACTCCCGTAATTCGTGGGTTGATTCATAATTCGTTTAAAGAAACGATGACTGCTATCCAGACGTTAAGTCAAAAAACAGGGATTGGAATGCAGCTGGATCCGATTCTTTTTAAGATGTTTGAAGTCACTGCGGTTCCTGCTGTGGTTTATGTCAAAGACATGCCTCTTTGTCCTGCCAATATGGACTGTAAGCCAGTTGATTACGACAAACTTTATGGTGATGTATCTCTGGATTACGCCTTAGAAAAAATAGATGGCGAGCAATCCATGGAAGTGCCTTCGTTAAATCAAATGATTCTTCGACTAAGAGGAGAGCAAGTCAGATGAAATACATCATTTTTATTTTTTTGATATTAAGCACACAAGTCAACGCGCTTGATCTCAAGCAAGCCTATAAAGAAGGCGCCCAGACAGGAACAAGTCATGCGAATCAATCCATTGACTTGTTGAAAGAGCTCGATCTTAATAAATTTCCTGGTTATCAAACGAATCTGCCGCAGGAACATTATTACAGCGGAGTCACTCAGGAAAATACGGGTCTTGAAGCGGACTCACAAACAGTTGTAGTTGATAATGAATCAGGGAAAGCAGTTAGCGAAAGCTTCAATCACCGACCTGTGTATCAAGTAAATCAATCTTCCGAATCCATGCAAAAGTTGAATCAAATCGCGGAAAATGGGGATGCAATTATGCTTGGGCAAAACACTGATAAAACCACCTGTTCTTTAAAACCCAAAGAGTGCCACTATTCTTGGCAGGAAAAAACATGCCTGACTAGCAAAGGATTAGGAACACTGCATTGTGCCAGAAATCTGCGTTTGGAACTCTCACCTTACAAAACAGAAAGTTATACTTTATCTCTGCAAAAAAAGGGAAGGAGCACCAAACCTTTTAAGGTCTCAGTTAATTTTGCTCAAACGGATACTTGCCAGCAGGGAAAAAATCCTTGCTATACGATATATAAAGATCAAGTAACAGCTCCTTCAATTCAATTCCCTGATCATTGTGCCATGGTTAAAGTGAACATTATTGATACAAAGGGTTTGGTAGTGGTGGAGCAAACTTCTACTTGCGCTAATCCAGCCTTATCACTGGTGGTAGGAAAGTGTCGATATGGACGTTGCACCATTCCATATTTTCACTCCGTGACAATGACAGTAGAAATCTATCAAGGTAAGGAGTATTGGGATGATCAGTGTCAGCATTTAAACAATAAGGAACAAAAAGGATTATGCCACATTACAGCACCCTTAACCTGCACAGAACCCAATCAAACACGGATTATTGGGGAAGTTCCGTTTACACGTCCTTGTTGGAAAGAGCGAGCAACCTATAAATGTGGTGATGAAGGACAAAATAGTTGTGATGGCATCATAAATGAAGGTTGTGAACAAACTGCTTCAATATGTATCAAGGAGGAAGGTGGTCGCTGTAAAACCTATCAGCAAACTTATCAATGCCCACAAAACCAATGCACCGATAATCAATTACTTTGTGGCGAGGGCGCATTTTGTCTGGAGGGTGATTGTGCAACACATGAATATAGCCCTGCCAACGAAGATGATTTTAAAAAGGCCATGTCTACATTGTCCTCGGTATCTGATGCATCGAAAGACTTTGATGTAAATGCCAATTATATTTTTAAAGGGCAATTGCTTGAGTGTTCAACAACAATGCTTCACTTTAAAAATTGCTGCAGTGATTCTGGGTGGGGTGTTGATTTAGAACTAGCCCATTGTAGCGATAGTGAGAAAAAATTGGGTAAAGCTCGAGAAAACAAGCTGGTTGTTCCAACAGGCCGGTATTGTTATAAACGCAGAAAATTTCCTGGCGGCTCCGTATGTACCGATACCCATGAAACCTATTGTGTCTTTCAATCTAAATTAGCCCGCATTGTTCAAGAACAAGGACGGCGAAATCAATTGCACATCAGTTTTGGCAACGGAAAGCACTCTAATTGTTCGGGTATTACGCCAGAACAAATGCAACTCATTCATTTTGAATCAATTAATTTTTCTGAATTTTACGCCGAGGTAAAAAACAAACTTAAAAAACCTGATTATGGACAAACGGCTAATGGAATAAGCCAGCGCCTCAAGGAGTTTTATAACCAGGGAGATATTAATGGCTAAGTGGGTTTTTGTCTTTCTGATTAGCATCAGTCCTTTGCTGCATGCAGAGCTGCCTTATCTTAACGAACATGAAGAGGGTTGGTATTGGCATAAGGATCCTAAAGTACACTCTAAAAAGAAAGAACGTGTGGTATCTCCTGTTATCAAGAAACCCGCAGATCCTGATAAAACATGGAAATTAATTGGTGAGCGAGTACAGCGTGCTCGTGCACAAGCTATTTTAAATCCAACCCGCGCTAACATAGCTAGGGCAAGGCGACTACAACGTTTGATTGTGGCACAGGCTAATCTTTTTTCCGAAAAATGGATGCTCGATTTATTAATCAATCCTGATCAAGATGAAAGTCTTGTTAATCCGAGTGGCAGTACAGCACGTGATATTTATAACCAGCAAAACAGCATGCAAAAAGAAAGAGCGATTGCTCAAATTAGCCAGACATCGGGATTGCTGTATTTCTATAAAGGCGGAGAACCCTTCAGCGAGCGCATGGCGGAGGTTGTGAGTGACTTTGCTAACAGTTATCACATGACCGTAATTCCTATTGCCATGACTGATCATTTCTCTCCATTACTTCCTAATTCCCGGGTGGACTCAGGTGAGGCGAATCAGATGGGCGTAAAACATATTCCTGCCGTCTTTGCTCTTAACCCAGTTTCTAAAAAAACTATGCCAGTTGCCTATGGTCTGATCAGTCAATCGGAACTGAAAGAAAACATCTTAATGGCAACCAATGCTTTTCAATCAGGGGAATACAATGCGCAATAAATCAGCGGTTGGAATAGTGTTAGTGATGTTATTTGCGTCCTGTGTGTATGCAAATCGTTCTGATACATCACTTAATATGCTTGCCAAGCAACAAGGATTTTTCTTCTTTTACAGTTCCAGTTGCCCTCATTGCCAACGCTTTGCACCGATACTAAAACGTGTTAGCCAACAGTATGGCTTTAGCGTAGTCGCAATTTCCGTTGATGGCGGCTTTTTATCATCATTTCCTGATGCGGTAATGGAGGAAGGACAAAGCAAGGTATTTCAAGTCAGCGTTTTTCCTTCTCTATTCTTGATTAACCCAAAGAATCAATTAGCACGGCTTGTAACCGAGGGCAATATTGATGAAGGTGAGCTTATAAATCGCCTACTAAAGATGAGTCAGACACATAACGAAGAGGTGGTTTTATGAAAAAAATAATTTTGTCGTGTGCTCTGATTAGCACCCTTGGTATATGCCATGCTAAATCAATAGGGGATGATTTAACAAGTTATTTTAAAGCCCTTAGTATGGGTGCGAATGTAACAGAGCCTCATGCTTATCAGGCACAGCGTGCCGGTTTTTATACGGGTGGTAATTTGTATGCCAGAAGTAGTGTACGTAATCTACAAATCATGCGTTTGAACTGGCCTAAAGTATCCGCAGGCTGTGGTGGTATTGATGCTACCTTTGGCGGCTTTTCCCATATCAAAGGTAAAGAGTTTGTCGATTTCACAAAAAATATATTGAACAACTCACAAGGATTGGCTTTTCAATTGGCCTTAGAGCAAGCCACTCCGCTTTTAGGTAATGTGGCAACTAAATTACAAAATGTGGCTACCTGGGTGAATCAATCAGGGATGAACTCGTGCCAGATGTCTGAGAGTGCGGTGCTTGGTTTATGGCCTCGCACCCGCCAGGCACAACAACATGCCTGCCAATCCATCGGTCAATCCAAGAACCTTTTTTCTGATTGGGCAGAGGCGCGGCAAGGTTGTGGTAAAGGCTCCAGCAATTACGATTACGACCGAGTGATTAATGAAAACAGCAGTAATGAGCAAGTAGTAGACAATACGAATGTGGCATGGAATGCATTAAAGAAAAACGGCTTATTTGCTGATGACACCGAATTAGCCCAGCTCATGATGACTTTATCAGGCACTTTAATTCTTACTCGCGATGCAGATGGAGTGCATGTCCAACGGCTGGCTTCCTTAGTGAGTAACAATAATTTAATCAGCGCGCTTTTACGTGGTGGTGAGGTGAAAGTCTACCAATGTGATGAAAAGGTGAAATGTTTACAGCCAACATTAACCAGTAAAACCATTGATATGAGTCATGGTTTAGAGTCAAAAGTTCGTGACCTTATCTTGGATATGGCCAGTAAGATTAAAGACAATGTGGAGCAAAGCGAAGCCGCTAAAGGATTGATTGAGTCCACCCAATATCCAATTATGAAAATGGTCAGCGTGCAACTGGCCTTTATGAAAGAGAGCGCGGTAATTGACACCACTCGATATTCAGAAGCCATTGCCATTGATATTTTGTTTCAATATTTGAATGAAAACCTACAACTCATCAAACAAGCAGCAGGTACTCTGCAATACCCAGAAGCAATCATGAAAGAGTTTCAATCTGATCTTAACCAAGCTCGTCGTGATCTGACGCAAATGGAAGGCACAGCGCATCAACGTATGAGCATGGCGATGCAAATGATTCAGGAAACCCAAACCATCGAGCAAATGTTGGTCGGTGAATTTTCATCAGAGCTCACTCAATCTTTGAGTTGGGCTAATCAATTGAGGTAAGTGCAATGGCAGTTACGATGCAAATTTATACAATTACTGGCGGTGAGTTGATTAAAGCATTTTATAACGCTACTGCGGCTATGTTTCATTACGATGGAATATTGGGAATTTTTAGAACTGCACTCATTATTGGTGGGATTTGGACAGTTGGCCAATTTATTGTAAAGCGTGACGTGCGCAACATGTTTTTCTTTATTTTAAAATATGCTTTTGTCATTTCTTTTATCCTAACACCTACCTGTAATCTACAAATCCACGACAGAACTGACCCACTACGCCCAGATTTAACTGTTGATAATGTTCCCTTGGTTCTGGGTGTTGTTGGGGGCTTGAGCAGCCAGTTAAGCGATAAAATAACGCAGCTTTTTGAATTCTTCTTTCATTCACCTAACGACATGGATTACAGTCAAACAGGCATGATCATGGGTGCGAAGCTCTTTTTATCAGCGAGCAATATTAAAATTACCGATCCAGTGTTTAATGCAAACATGCAAAAATTCATGCAGCAATGTGTCTTTTATGATGTGATGTACGGTCGATATAGTTTAAAAGACATTAACCAGGCAAGAGATATTTGGGAATTGGTTAAATCGAATGCTTCGGTTGCGCGTGGATTTATTTACGATGGACAGTTTAGATCCTGTGTGGAAGCAGCTGCCTTATTGGATGCTGCGTGGAATAGCGTCATTGAAGACGCTAAATCCAAGTACGCAGGCTTTGCTTTTGGTAATCATTCAGATGCCTTGGCCAATTTTGAAAAGTATCTGCCACAGGCTTACAATCATTTAACGGCTATGTCCAGTGATGCAGCAGCACTGATCCGGCAAAATATGATGGCCAATGCTATTCGAGACGGCGTGTTTTCTATGGGCGCTCGCGTAAACTCCAAAGCGGCCATTGATAGTTTTTCAGCAAGTCGTTCGCAAGACAAAATTCCCGCGGCATTAAGTAATATTGGATTGATGTCCGCTTATTGGTTGCCTATGTTGCAGAGTCTTTTGTTTTGCATCGTCATAGGATGTTTTATTTTCGTTTTGTTCTTTTTCCCTTTTCCCTGCGGCATTACATTTTTCCAATTTTACGCAACACTTTATGTTTGGCTTGCCTTGTGGACACCGATGTTTACAGTGATTAACTATATTATGACTATTTTGGCACAGTTTTCATTATCTTTTGTCTCAACAGGAGTAACTACCCTGGCGTATCAAACAGGTATGAATCAAGTCTATGAAAACATGGCTGCTTTAGGCGGATATTTAGTCTTGGCGACTACTACCTTGAGTTATATGTTAATCAGTCGCCAGGTGGGAAGTTTTGTGTCGGTCGCACAACAACCGTCAGGCGTTGTTCAAAATGCCGCATCCTCCGCAGCTGAAGAAGCACAAATGGGTAATTACAGCTATGGCAACACCAGTTTTGCCAACCACCATGGGTTTAACTCCAGTTCTTTTCATAATGATCAAAATGCAAGAGTATCGTTAGGTGGCATAGAAACCAGTCTTGATAGCGGCTCGATTGCAAGGCTATCAAGGGATGGCAGTGAAACATTGACCATGGCAACTGCGACTTCACATACCCCACTTAATATTCAACTAGGCGAAAGCACGCGCTCTGCGTTTACTGAATTATCAGACAGTGCCAAGAGTGCTGGATTTAATAAATCAATTGCTTCATCACAGCAATATGCTGCATCGCTTCGAAGCTTAGCAGAATTAGGTGAAACACAATCACATAACGAACAAAGTGGACAAGGATATCAAATATCTACTTCAGCAGGTTTTAATCAAGCGGCATCAAAGATTTCTAATCTTATTGATACCTTTGCTCACGATCATAATATTTCTCGGGATGAGGCCACAAAAGTATTAAGTGCCGCCAGTATTAATTTTGGTGGTTCAGGTGGTTTAGGGACTGGCTCTGCTGTTCCTGGGTTAAAAGGAAATGTTGAGTTGGGAGGAAATTTACGCCGCGAATGGGATAAATCAAACTCCCATCAAGATGCACGCTTGATGAATGAAGCACGCCGTTTTAGTGATGAACATCATTTTACTGCTGTAGTTAATGAGGCACGACAAGCTACTAAAGATGAGCATTTTCGTGCATCCGATGATTTTAGTGGACGCTTGGCTAATAATTTTTCAGCAGGCTATGATAAATCCATGCATTATCGTGATGAGGCTATGGCAAGTTTTTCTGAATCAGAGAGTTATCACCGACAAGCAACTACATCCAGTGAGCAAACAGCGTCGATTAATCTTGATGCGCAAACAGGTTTTATTGATTGGTTATCACATCATCGTGCTCCTAATAGTCAGGGCACTATTGGGTTACAGCAAGCAGAATGGCTGATTCGTCATGATCCTGAATTAGCGCAGTCTTATGCGCGACAATTTGTTGCTGAAAAAACAGAGCAAACGATTAACCAATTTCAAAAAAATCATCCTATTAATGAACATCAGGTGCAACAAAAAAATAATGCTTTTAAAAATCATATTAGAGGTAATGAGGGCGTAGATCATGCGCTTAATGATTATTCCAATACTTTGAATAAGAGAACCCAGAACATCAATGTAGGTAACGTTAGCAAAGAATCAGTTACAGCAGTTGACAAAGATTTTGTTCGCTCCAATAAAGAAATCTCTAAGAATTTAGGCGGTATTGTTCAAGATGGCTCCCAACTGATGCAGGATGTAATCGTTGCTCGATCTAACAAGGACGTAAAATGATGGCTACCAGGAGCGCGTACCATAGGGATTTCCTGAGATATCCATACCACTGCTGCCCGACATCGGACGGCCTGAGCTTGGATTTATGCTCACGTGGGAGCTGTAATTATTTGAACGATGGTAACTGGGTGATTCATTTGATGAAAACGGCTGGTTTAATGACGAAAAATCAGATCCGCCATGTCCCAAAGATAATGCGTAGCCTAAGTCAGAGAGCATTAAAACAAAGCCAAAAGAAGAACCAAGACCATACGAAGCTAAGGGCACAGCCCCAAACAAGAACCAATCAGCGCAGTAGAAAAATAGCGAGCCGCTATTACTTGGAAACGCTCCAAAAGCAAGGAAGGCTAAAACTTCAATTAAAAGAACAAGAGAGCCTATTCCCAGGGAGGCCAACCGAATTTGTTTTTGTTGAGCAGTGGGTAGCTCATCGATTGAGCGAATTATCACTTGCCCTTTATGGTTCTTCTCCATGGAATTTCCTCCTTTTTTATTATTCTAGCGTGATTTTCACTCTTTTTATACTGATTCGGAGTCAATTATGGCTATAAATCCCACAAAATTGTTTATTCGCGGCGGTCAAATCTTTTTACACAATGTACGCATGTTCACGCAAGTAGGTAAGAAAGTAAGCCTTGCTATGATCATAGTTTTTTTGGTTTTCACAGTGATAACTTTTTATTTTAATACCAGTACTTATCAGCGTTATATAGGTCAAGTGTGGGTTAAAGCCCAAGCAATGGTCCTAATACAAAGCAAAGCGAAACAAATAGTACGTATGCCAACAGGTGAATCTTATCCGGTGTATTCGGCACAAATTGTAAAAGCCCCTATGATCATTACATTTATAGATCAACTAAAGCGATCACTATTTTACAGTCTGATGGAGTCATTACTTGCCTCCATGGGGATGTTGATTATTATGGTTAAATGGCTACAAAAAAGAGGAGAAAATCAAAGTAAATCCAAAATCATTCGTGGTGGTGAGCTAGTTGATGAAGAAACCTTACAAAAACGTATTAAAAAAACAACAAGAATTTCTCCGTATAAGATTGGGCGGGTGTCACTTCCTTTAGGTTCTGAAACTCAGCATATACAAATAGTTGGTACAACAGGCTCTGGAAAAACTGTTGCTATTCGTAATCTATTAACAACGATTCGAGATAGGGGTGAACGTGCCATTATTTATGATAAGGGAGGGACTTATTTATCCCGTTTTTATCGCGAGAATCAGGATGTGATTTTAAATCCTCTGGATATCAGAGGCCATTCCTGGAATGTTTGGGCAGAGTGCGAAGATAAGGCTGACCTTGAGGCTCTGGCTGAGGCAATCATGCCAATGCCTATTAATAACACCATGGATCCTTTCTGGATTAAAGCCGCTCGAATGATTTTTGTATCTACAGCCAATGAACTAAAAAATGATCCGAATCGCTCCAACCTTATGTTATTGCAATATTTGCTCACGGCAGATTTAGGTCGTATTCATCATTTATTGCGTCATACTGAATCAGAATCACTGGTTTCAGATAAAGTACAAAAAACTGCGTTAAACGTAAAAACTGTAATGGCCACTTATTTAAAATCTTTGCTGTATTTGAAGGATGATGGCGACATATTTTCGATTCGTGACTGGATTTTGAATGATCAGAGCAACTCATGCTTGTTTGTCAGTTCTGATGGACGTAAACATCCAACAATTAGGCCTTTAATCTCAGCCTGGATTAATACCGCGACCAAGGAGCTCTTAAGTTTAACACCCAATGATAACCGAAGAGTTTGGTTTATTTTGGATGAGTTGGCTACTTTGCATGCTTTACCTTTTTTGAGCGCCGTTAAATCAGAAAGTCGTAAATTTGGTGGCTGCTTCCTATTAGGTCATCATGGCGCATCCCAATTGCGTACTATCTATGGCAACGATGGTGCTGCATCTCTTTCAAACCTGTGTTCGACCCGATTATTTTTGCGCTTACCTGAACACACTGATGCAGAGCATGCATCTCGTAATATTGGTACTTATGAGGTTGAAGAAGTAAATGAATCTATCAGTTATGGAGCGAACACTATGCGCGATGGGATTTCT
The DNA here is from genome assembly GCF_043161935.1 of Legionella sp. 227. NCBI lineage: Bacteria > Pseudomonadati > Pseudomonadota > Gammaproteobacteria > Legionellales > Legionellaceae > Legionella > Legionella sp. 227. Next base: position 2,607,020 of record NZ_CP171154.1, read on the forward strand.
GTATCGCGACAGATTAAGGAAAAGCAATTGGTGTTACCAACTCAAATTCAGGTGGTCAATGACTTACAAGGGTATTTGCGCGTCAAGGGGGAGTTCCCTGCTGCAAAGATTAAGCTTGATTATGTTGATTATCCGCTTATTCATGAGGAGTTTATCGCGCGCGAGATTGACCCTGATCCACTCCGTCAAAAAATAGAAAAATTAGTGGACACCTACAGCGATCCACTCCTGGCTGCGTCTCATGATGAGGCCTTAGAGTCAGTAATGGCACCAAAGAAAGAATCGGTAAAACTTGAAACAAAAGAAAAAGAGAGTGTTGAGTTTCTATAAAACCAGATTGATCAAAGTAGCGGGGGAAATATGTTAAGTATTCAGCCACTAAAAAGTGCCGAAGGAGCTGCATCTTATTATCTTGATGTTGTTAATTATTATGCTAACGACTCCAAAAGCGTGCGTTGGTTAGGAGACGGGGCCAAAGTACTTGGTATTCACGGACAAACAGTAGAAAAAGATCAAATGATGGCTCTTCTCAAAGGAAGCTTGCCTGATGGAACCCAACTTGGTCGAACTGATAAGGACGGAATTCATCATCGCCCAGGTTTTGATATGACAATTACTGCGCCTAAATCATTTTCAATTTTGCTTGAAAGCGGCGCTGATCCAAGGCTTGGTGAAGTGTTTGATAAGGCCCTTGAATGGTTTGTTGATCAAATGGAGAAAGAATTTGCCCAAGCACGCCAATTAGTTGATGGCAAAGTTGAGTACATTGATACTCATAATTTCGTAATTGCAGCGTTTCGCCAACCAAGTTCTCGTGCTAATGATCCTAATTCGCATGGGCATTTGGTTGGTTTAAATATGACAATGTGCCCAGATGGAAAATGGCGCTCACTGGCCAGTGATATGGATGCTAATAGGGGTGTGGTTGAGCAAATCATGAAGCACCACATTTATGGGGGGCTTAAATTTCGCAATAAATTAGCAAATTTAACCAAGGAGTTAGGCTATACAGTGGTTTCCGATGGCGATGGTTTATGGGAAATTCAAGGCGTGCCTGACCAAGTTTTAACCCATTTTTCAAAACGGCGTGAGGCGATAGATTCAATGCTCGATGAAAAGGGATGGACTGGTGCAAAAGCTTCATCCTTGGCGGCTCAAAAAACAAAGCCGGATAAAGAAATTATTGATCATGAGCATTGGAAAGAAGACATCATCAGAGAATGTCATGAATTGAATTTTGATCCTCACCAATTGGTAGAAGCAACCTATAGACAGCAGAAAAATGTGTTTCAAACTGTAAAAGAAGCAATCGTGGAGCGATTTTATGGCAAAGAAAACATCGAAATGAATCATGCCAGGGAAGCTGTATATGTTGCCATTGAATCCGTCAGTCAACAACAGGCAGTATTTGAGCAAAAAGAGCTAAAAAAAGAAGCACTTAAGCATGTTATAGCCTGTAACAGCATAGTTGATGAAAAATACATTGATAAAGTAATTGTTGAGAATATTAAAAATCAAAACCTATATGAAGCCAAGCATCCCTATACTCAAAAAGCATTGCTGACAACTCCTTGGCAACTGACCATGGAGAGTGAAGCAATTCAACGCATAGAAAATGGTAAAGGGGCAGTTGATGCTATTTGTTCCAAACAAATAGTTCGAGATTTTATAAAAGACAAAGAACGGGACATGCAGTTTTCTTTATCTTCTTCACAGAAAAAAGCAATGTCACACTTTTTAACATCAACAGACCGATTTATTGCTATTCAAGGCTATGCTGGAACTGGCAAAACCACCATGCTGCGTTTAACCAGAGAACTGGCATTCCTTCATGGGTATGAAATACGCGGTATTACAGCAGGTTCATCAGCCGCCAATGAACTGCGTAATAAAGGTGGGTTAAATGCCACAACCTTTGCAAGGGAGTTAGGCCAATTACAAAATCAGAAACAGGACTTGAGTAAAACTATATTTGTAGTTGATGAAGCTTCCATGTTGTCTAATCCCCAAGGGCATAAAATTATTAAACTTGCAGAACAGTTTAATACACAGTTAAAAATCATTGGCGATAAAGCCCAACTTCCATCACCATCCAGTGGAAAATTATTCTCTGTCATTCAGGATTATGGGGTTAAAACCGTTGCTATGACGGATAATCTACGTCAGAAAGACACAGAATTAAGGGAGTCAGCTATTCATGCTGGCAGAGGTGAAATCTATGATGCCGTTGAAAAGTTAACCCATGTGGAAACGCTTGATACTTATCTAAAACGAGTTGAGTATCTTTCAGATAAATGGTTGTCATTAACACCAGAAGAACGGCAAAACACATTATGCTTTGCACCAACGCACAAGAACCGGCAGGATATAACGCAGGTTTTACGTGGCGCCTTAATCAACGAAGGAACACTAACCGGACAGGTACATCTGCAACCCATATTAAAAGAGCGCAATTTAACCGGAATTAAGCTCAGAAACGCAGCTTATTATAGTCAAAATGATGTCATTCGTTTTAATCATAGTATCAATCGGTATAACATTAAAGCAGGAGATTATTTAACGGTTGGGTTAGTCACTAACGCAAACAAGCAAAAGAATACACTGCCACTTAAGCTTGAAAATGGTCAAACCATCATATTCAAATTGTCCTCTCTACCTGAATTTAAAACAGAAAACAAAGATCTGGAACGTCCAGTCGAAGTATATCGACAGGAACAGTTGAGTCTAATGGCTGGTGATCAAATCCAATGGAAACGTAATTCTGAACACAACAGTATTCGCAATTCTGAATTGGCAACCATCAAACAAATTACCAAAGAGGGAATAGAGATTACCACAGAAGACAATCAACCCTTACATTTATCTCACGGAGCAAAAGAACTGCGCCATCTTGATCATGGCTATGTACTCACGACCTATGCTACCCAGGGAAAAGATAAAAAGAGAGGACTTGGCCTTATTGAAAGCCAAAACCGATTTGCATCAACTATCCAAAACTATTACGTGGAAACAACCCGGGGTATTTGGGAAATGATAGTAGTCACGGACGATAAAGATCACCTGATTAAAGCCATTACCACCAATAACAGCGACAAGTACTCCTCAATGGATATGGTTGATTCAGATGTTTTGAAAGCACATGAAGCACGTTTTAAAGAGCACAAAAACAGTATAGTTTTACAAAATGCCATTGAAAAAAAATTATCAAAAGAACAAGACTGGAAAGTCTTGGAAGAGACGGTAGAAACTTATGTGCAATACAAACAACAAGGGCAAGATCGAAAAGCGACAAAATTAGCATTTGCCATTGTGAATGATCCCAAACTGTATCGTCTTGCCAAAGAGCGTTTAGGTTTTGGTGTTAGTACCTATCGGCGTGAAGCCCTGCGTTTTCAAGCCTCGAAGTTATTTCATTCACTACCCAAATCAGAGCGTCAGGATTTTTCTATCGTTAGGCAATACGTGTCCTTAAACCAACAAATTCTTAAACGAAGACAACATATCAATGCTCAATTGTTGCATAATGGAATTTCAAATCAGAATAAGCAAGCTTTGCAACAACTGGCTGCTAGACGAAATGCAGTAGCTTTTTTAATTAGTCGGGATCTGGAGCGTTATAAACCCTATTTGCAGCATTTTTCTATCGGCGAACTAAACCGGATTGGATTGCCACAGCATGAGTATGGCAAGGAATTTAAAAAAGCACAGCTACGCCTGGAATCACTTGGTAAGCAGGCAACAATGGATTTAATACGCACCAATATTTCGCTTTATTTAAATGCACAAGGCGAGGTGAAAGAACAACTTGCGTCTTCAATTAGAAGAGAATCCAAATTATCACATCCTTTTGTTTTAACTCATGCAAAAGAATTGAATCAAAAGCCAGAATCTTTATGGCAATCCATCCATAAAGACGCGCGCTCGCACAGCGATAAGCTATTTCGAAATGGATTAAGTGCTGAGGGAAGATTGGCGTTCGATAATGTCAAAGCCTATAAAGCGTTACAGTTGGAGCTTAGAGAGAACTGGACTACAAGTCTAAAAGAAGCTGAAAACAGTGAAGGGAAGTGGGGGAATCCAAAATCTATTGAGTTAATCATTGCTCGTAATGAGTTAGCCCATAAATTGATGCACAATAAAGCCATGCCTGAAATAGCCTCCTATTTCAAGCTGGATTTAGCAAATCTAACAACACAAAAAGAAAAGCATCAGTATCGGGAAAATATCAAGCAATTTTTGTCAAATAAGTCTAATTTTAAAACACGTCTTGCAGTAATTAATGAGATTAAAAATGATATCGCTGGTCACTATCCTTTCATAAAGGAAGCAAATCTTGAAACCAAAACCCTTAGTAAATATCTACGTGTTACCGACAGACAAGAACGATTTTCTACTCTTTCATCCTCTGAGAAAAAAGATTATCAATGCTTCCTGACTTACAAAAAAAACAGCATTCAAGCGAACAGGCTTTGGCAGCAAGCACACCTTAATAAAGCCAATGGCAATGTTCAGTATAACAAGTTGATTTCAGAGGCAATCACTCAGTCATCAAAACGTGATGCATTGGCTCATCAATTAAAAGGCTCAAAGTACCTTGATTCAATTTTATCCTATGAAAAAGGCAACAAAGAAAAGCTATTAACTCAGGCTAGCAACCATCGAATAAAATTGCGTGAAATTAAGGATCTCAATGAAGTCGTACACACACTATCAACGCAGTTCCTCTGCGTTATAAACTCTAATTCTGCAAAAGAAATATCAGCCTGGAAAAAAAACTGGTCATCCCTTTTCAATCACATTAGGCAAATTGAAAAAGGAAATGGGTATCAATTAGCGTTACAAGAATATCCATTGAATGTGTCATCTGTAAAAACAATTAATAAGGAATTAGAAGGCAACTACGGTTTTAAGCCAGAAACGATCGCCTCTAAATCATTACAATCAAACAATCCGGTCTTACAAAAAATCCAGAAATCTGCGCAATTTTTAGATGCAAGAATTGTTAATGAAGCCCTGATGGTAGACCCAGAAACCACCTATAAAGCAATCTGGGGTGAGCCAAAAACACAAAATTCCAGAGAATTACGCTATTCTGGTGGCTTAATTGTAAGCTTGAAAGGCAAGGACAAAGGCTTATGGCATGATTTTAGTGACGGGATAGGAGGCGCGCCGATTCAAGCAATTATGGCAAGAGATAACCTGTCCTTTAAAGAAGCTCTCTCCCAAGCTGCGTCCATGGCAGGCATCAATCAATTAGAAGAACCATCCAAATTCATAAAAGTCCCCACTCCAAGTAAAAATGAGGTACAAAAATTAAGTGATCTTGAAAAGAAAAACAAAGTAATTTCAGCAAAAAGCATCTGGGATGGTTCTATCTCAGCAAAAGGAACACTAGCCGAAAAATATCTAAAACAACATCGAGGTATAGAATCCATTGATAAAATGGATATACGCTTCTGGCCAACTGGCTCTCAATGGAAAAACTGCAATGAGCACGGATTATTGGAAGATAAAGTCAATAAAATTCCAGCATTAATCATTGCAGCAAAAAATGAGAAAAATGAACTGACAGGAGTTCAACGAATTTACTTGGACAAGCAAACTGCCAGTAAAAATAAATTCATGGACAATCCAAAGCTATCCAAAGGAATCATAGAAGGCAGTTGTGGCGTTATTCAAAAAGGAATGCAAGGAGCCAATCTTTATATTGCCGAAGGCTTTGAAACAGCCGCATCTATAGCTCTTGCAGATAGCAAAGCCACTGTACTATGCTCCTTTGGCGTTTCAAATATGAAAAACTTGAGCCCAATCATCAAGAAATTCAATGTAAAGGAAGTTGTTATTGCAGGTGATAATGATGGGGTTTTCGCTAAATCACAACAAGCCATCGAAAAAACAATCGACGCCTTTAAACAAGAGAACTTAAGTATCAGAGCTGTATTTCCCGATAGGTTACAAGGGAAAACAAAAACAGACTGGAACGATATTCATTTAAACAAAGGGATTTCAGAAATCCAAAAGCAACTAATGCAAAAGAATACAGGAACCATTACATTAAAAGTTGATAAGCTAATCGAACTACCAAAACCTATTGCCGATTTTGCTCAAAAGAAATCCATGAAGTTAAGCGAAAGCGAAATCATTTCCATTAGGGACCATGCTGCAATCATTGACAACAAAAGAGACTTAAATCAAATGGTCGCAGCGTATAACAAAAGCCAGCAATCAATAGCAAAGTCTGGTTCATTCACCCCTGAAAAAACACTGCCCATAAAAATACGACGTGAAGTAGAAATGGAGCTATAGTGTTTTTTTAATTGGAGCAACTCTAGCATATCATATGCTTGTATTGAAAATGTTTGTTATTGATATTAATTAAATGAAATACAATAATATTCAATTGATTTTTAAATTAAATATATTTGAATTTCAGATCTAAGGGGCAATTCACGGGGTATATTAATTCAAAATAACCATTTTGGAATTGTCTTCTAAAGCAGGAAATATAAATTATGACCCAATAAATGGGGTTTCTTTTTGCCCATCAGAGGAAATATCTAGGCAACCATGCTTACGTAATTTTTCAGTAATAGCCTCTAAGCTTTCATTCAAAGTATTATTGTTAGATTTCATATAATAAACGTAGCAAATATCTTCCTCTGAAAATAATTTAAGTAATTGAGAATGAGCTAATACGTTACAATAAGATTGTGTATTTTCTATCTCCACAAAAATAGCCTCTTTGTTTGTTTTATAAATACCAATGGGATGTTTTATCAAACAGAATCTCTCTTTATCTATATCAGATAGGCATAATTTTTGTTTTTCCTCATTAACAAGCTTCCTGGCAAAATCATAAAATTCGGAATTAATTCGATATACCTTCGGTAAGGTTCTAGTGGAAAATCTTTCTCCAATCTCTTTAATAAACGCTATAAATTCATTGTTATATTTACTGGGAATGTCGGTCAGGTTTTTCATTAAACTCCAAAAATCATGATCAGCCATTCTTGCATATAATTTGAATAGATCTTCCGGTATATCCTCTTCCTCTAACTCTTCATTTAATTTACTCGTTTTTTTAATTTTATCCGCTTGGATAAAAAATTTAGTAAATAATGAATCTCTCAATACTGGTGTTTTTTTTGATTGATCTAAATGAGCGCATAGTGTTTTAAAGAAAATTTTTAATAAATATTCTGCAGAGCACTTAATTTTATGGAAGTAAACATTCTGATTCATCAGTCTTCTTGCCATAATATAGTGTTCCAGTGCTTTCACTCCTTTTTCAGAAATAATAAGCTCATTCTTTTCAGTTTTTATACAAGAAATTAACCAATATAAGTCGAAATTACCATATGATACGCCGCAAAAATGACTATCTCTTAACAAATAATCTAATCGATCTACATCGAGTTGCGACGTTATGACTTTACTTAGTATGCCTTCTTTTTTCTCAAATATACTTTTGGCTAATATTAATTGGCTTGAAAATTTAGGGTTTTCCGAAATTATTTGAGTAATGAACTTTGAAGACCATGTTTCATGAGAAATATGTAGCCCCATTTCCTCCGTTACACTTTCAAAAACATGTGAGAATGGGCCATGACCTATATCATGCATTAAAGCAGCTAATAATAGTGCTGACCTTGTATTTATATCTTCTTTCCTAAAATCCAATGCATTGTATATTTTATTGGCTAAATAAGAGACTCCTATACAATGACTAAACCGATTATGGACAGCGCCTGGATAAGCAAATTCCGCAAATGAAAGTTGCTTAATATGTCGTAGTCTTTGAAAGTAGCATGTATCGATTACGGTTTTTATAACCTCATGGGCATCTTTATCTATTTCCATAATCCCATGAATAGGATCACACATTATATGTAATGCCATTACCTGTACTCTTTAAATGGTTATTACATCTTGTGTCGGCTAATAACAATTTAACTTTATAAATATCGTTTTCATAGCAAGTTAGAGTTAGAGCAATTGTTTCTAAATCCAAAAACATCAAGAATTAACGAGATTAAACTATAATGATTCCTGTTGAATACCTTTTAATTTATTAAATTTGCTTAAGGTATCTTTAGTTATTTGAATAATTTTTTCATTATCAAAATTAAATCTATCAACAGCAATTTCCTTAACAATGCCATTAATTTGAATAATGAGTTTTTGGCAATACTCTTCAATATCAGTGGCTTTTTTTTCATCTTTATTTTCAGTCTTGCTGTTCATGACCATTAGCCCAATTTCAACAAGCCTTGTTGTAGTATACGAGATAGAATCATTTTCTTTGCCAGCTATTTTAAGCACTTGTTCGTGGAGATTTTCAGGTAAGGTAACAGTAATTCTAGCCATAATATAACCTCTTTTTGCGATTATGTTGGATGTTTGGCTGATGCATCCATGCACGCCACCCTTAACTACAATTAGATCATATTAAGCTATATATTTCAACTGGTTACGGGTGCTAGTATGCAGATCTGCATCAGATAAAATTCACAAAATATTTAAAAGTGATGCACATTTGCATACTGCTTTTTTGATTGCTAATTAGCAAATATTTAGAGTTTCGCAGCCTATTCTTGCAAATATAGATTTATTTTGAATAAATACAATGGGTTACACATAATGCAACCAGTTGCGAAAGGTGTGCTGTTTCTTTTATAGGTTGATTTTATTCATTAATTTTGTACGGAAATTTATGCGAGCATGAAAACATTTTATCAAGCGCAGGACAATTGCGCGTTTGTGATTTTATGCTGAATCTACATTTCGGCTACCCAATTTGAAAGTCATACTCACTTAGCGTTAACCCACTCTACTCTTTGCTTGTTTCCAGATAGACATCAACTCATCAAAAGGTTGTCCTTCCAAATTAAGGAGTTTCTTTTCATGAGCAATCATTTTGACAGCGCGGAGCCGACGCTCAAATTTTTCCACGGTTTGTTGCAGTGTATCTTTGGGATCTAATTTACAAAATACACACAGTGAAAACACGGCATGCAATAGGTCACCTATTTCTTCCTGCAAAGCAGATGAGTAATTATTAGTTCCTGCTTTTAAATGCTCATCGACTTCAATACACTCACTTTGGATTTGAGCCATAATCTGATCTGTCGTTTCCCACTGAAAACCAAATTCAGCAGCTTCATTTTCTAATGCTGCAATTTTTTCTAATAGATTCATTAATCATTTCCACGTTATTCTTGTCTACCACGTAAATATAAAACTTTTGTGTTTGATCCTGGATTGACACGTTCTTCTGTTTCAAAAATCTCTGGTTTTCCTTTAACTAAGTCACTCAGCTTTTTGAAACCATAAAGCCTGGAATCAAAGTCTGGTTTTAACTTAGTTAAATAGCCACCAAATGTTCCTATGTATGCCCAACCAGTATCATCGTATGAGTTATTTAATGCCTCTAGAATAAATTCTTTTGGAAATTCTTGTGCTGAGGGTTCATTCGCTTTCGCTTGTTTAACAGGCTGTTTTCTCTTTTTTGACTGACTGATTGAGTGATCAGGTGGTGCTACAGGGCGTAGTACTTCAGTGAAAATGAATTTATTACAGGCATTACGAAATGCCTCTGGTGTTTTTTCCTCTCCAAATCCAAAAACTTGCAACCCTTCTTCACGAATACGGTTAGCAAGACTTGTAAAATCACTATCACTTGATACGATACAAAAACCACCAAAACGATGCGTATAAAGTAGATCCATAGCATCAATAATAAGCGCACTATCCGTTGCATTTTTTCCAGAAGTAAACGCAAACTGTTGTACTGGTTTTATAGCGTATTTATGCAATACCTTTTTCCATTGTGCGCTAGATGGCAAGGTGAAATCGCCATAAATTCTTCTTACAATCGCATCTCCATAACTAGCAATCTCAGTTAAAAGACCATCAATAATGACAGCTCGAGCATTATCAGCATCAATAAGTACAGCTAATTTTAATGCGGCTTCTTCTGTTGTAATTTTTGTCATGCTAATTGACCTGTTTTATAAATTATTTATTTTTGGAGCGATAAAATTTACACTCAACACCATGACCAATATCATCTTTATAATATTCCATACCACATTTCTCCATTACTCGATTTGATGCACTATGGTTGAGTGGTGCAAAAGCAATAATATAATCAGAATTGATATTTATTTTACTCCATTCAAGAAGTGCCTCTAGTGCTTCAGATGCATAACCCATATCCCAAAATTTTCTTACAATAAGGTATCCAACTTCAATTTCCCCCGTTTCAATTGGTCCAAATCCACATCGCCCAATGAATTCATGAGTCATCTTGTTGAATATAACAAATCCAGGTAATCCTTTATCTCTATAAAGATTCATAATCTGTTTTATTCTTTGTTTAGTCTGTTCTCGATCTTGAGTTCCATCAGGAAAGAATTTTCTAACTTCTCGGTCTGCATGGAGCTGAGCTACTACGTCTAAGTCCTCATCCTGAATCAAACGCAAAAACATCCTTGATGTTTCAATTTTAATGGTCATATTGGTTCACTTCTAACCCTATATTTTCTATATATTGAATATCCTCTTGCGAAAGCTCAAAGTCATATATGTTTAAATCATCATTCATATGTTTTTGATTTGTAGTACCGGTTAAAGGCAACATCCCGACTTGGTTTGCAAAGCGAAATATAATTTGCGGGATGGTTTTATCATATTTTACAGCAAGTGATTGCATGTAGGGGGTTAATAAATACGGCTGATTCGCAGTGAGCAAAGAAAATCCTTGATAGATAATCTTGTTTTTTTGACTAAATGTCCTAACGTCTTGGTCCCATTGTGTTATGGCGAAACATCTATTTTGTATAAACGATGGCTTTATAGAGATTTTTCTATATAGCTCTTCAACTTGTGCAATATTGACATTCGAAATACCAAGAAACTTCACCTTGCTGCTATGCACCAGCTCCTCCATGGCCTGCCAAATTTCCAAATCTGCATCGATTATTCCATGAGATAGTGAAGGACCATGAAGTATATAGGAGTCAATGTAGTCTGTTCGTAAATGTTCGAGTGAACTTGCAAAGGATTGCTTGACCTGGTTAGTCAACGAATCAAATTCATCATAAGGTTTTCTGTGATCTTGACCATGTACAGAAGTAAATTTTGTTTGAAGAAATAAATCACTGCGTGTTTTTTGAGTGATTGTTAAAAATTGCTCAATAGCATCACCAACGGCTTCTTCAAAATAATGTCTGCGCTGATTGGCTGTATCAATTCCTCGAAATCCTGAGTTGAGTGCCTGAAGCACCAATCGTTTTGTATCATCTTCTTTCCATGCTGTACCATATAAAATAGGGGGAATGATGGATGTGTTGTTTTGTTTTTTATTCATAATGTCGTCTCCATTAGTATCACAGCATGATCATTAGGTTTGGAACAATATTTTTTAAATTAACAACTGTTTTCAACACTTGATTGACCTGCTTAATACCTAAATAGACCCTGCGTCAATTTTATTTTGATTTTGGGCTTTCCACAATTGAGCATAGGCACCATTTTGATTTAATAGTTCATTGTGGGTACCTTGCTCAATAATCACACCATTAGCGAGTACCAGAATATTATCTGCATGCGTTACTGTAGAAAGCCTATGGGCAATAATAAGTGTTGTTGTGTTGACCGATATTTGTTTGAGACAGGTCTGAATGTCTTTCTCTGTTTTCATATCCAGTGAAGATGTTGCTTCATCAAAAATAAAAATTTTAGGTTTTTTAAGCAGCATTCTAGCGATGGCCACTCGTTGTTTTTCGCCACCAGATAATTTTAATCCGCGCTCACCAACTTGGGTTTCTAACCCATCAAGCAGTTTTGTCACGAACCTATCAAGATGTACTGCTTGTAGTGCATCTGCCAATTCATCGTCAGTGACATGCGGATTTCCATAGATTAGGTTATTTCTTAAGGTATCATTGAATAAAGCAGTTTCCTGAGGAACGATACCGAGTATTGCTCTGAGTGATGCCTGTTGGATAGTGCTAATATTTTGCCCATCAATCTGAATACTCCCAGAATTCAAATCGTAAAGCCGAAAGATTAATCGTGCGAGAGTGGATTTGCCAGATCCTGAGGATCCAACGATTGCAGTAGTGGTCCCGGGTTCAACTATAAAGCTCACGTCATCAAGAATTTTTCGATGTTCATTATAAGCAAAATGGACCTGATCAAATTGTATTTTTCCTTCTTTATAATTAAATGTTTTGGCATTGGGTTGGTCTTGAATATCGATAGGAATTTTCAGCAACTGAATCGCGGCTTGAAAACGGGCTAAATCATCTCGGGTAACACGAATTCGATAGCCTAGCATGGATAATGGCAGCATGAACATGAATAAATAGCCATGGACCATTACAAAATCTCCGACATTCATGGTCCCTGCAATGACTCGACTGCCAGCAAGTAAGAGCATAATAATAACACACATACCGACAATGACATTTTGGATAAGATGAATTTTTGCATCGGCATTTAATGCTCGAGTATCTGCATGAGCCTTTTCTTGTAATTTTTGAGCAGCTGTATTGATTTCATCCTGTTGGGTATTAAAATATTTCACAGTATCTGCATGCAACAGGCTTTCCACAAGATAAGCGTTTGCAGATGCATCTTCATTGTTTTGCTTCATTCTGCATTTTACAATCCATTGAGCGGTGTAATAGCTTAGCAAGATATAAGAAACTAGCATCAACAACAGAACCAACCCAAAGAAAGGATCATAAAAATAGCTCAAAAAAATCATAGCAAAAAGGATTTCTATAAGAACCGGCAATATCATCACAATAGGTCGACCAATAAGATCAACAGCGGACGAGTGAGAACGCTCTATGATTGTAAGAATTTCGCCTGATTTACGTTCTCTATGAAATTTTGTGGAAAGTGCTTGTACGTGATCAAAAAGTTGTAAACAAAATTTTCTCGCCCCTTCTAATTCTACAGGAAAAGCTATTACTTGACTGAGGGTGATACACGCTTTGGATGCGCCCCAAACCGATGCATAAGTCAAAATGATGACTAAAGGGGTGCTGTTTAAAAATAAGGCATGTCCAGAGAGTGCATTAATGGCCTCTTTTAAAAAAATGGGGACACACAAATTTAGTGCAATCGAAATCAATATAAATACGAAGGCCAAGACAACGTGAATTTTTCCTTTGAGGCTGTTCTTTGTCCAAATGCAAGGCCAAAGATAGTGGATGGTTTCTTTGATGCTGGGGAAATTTTCATTCATCATGACGCACTCTTTTGCTGCTGGCTATTCCACATAGAGTAATATAATCCCTTCTTCTCGATTAATTCTTGATGCGTTCCAGTTTCTACGACTTCTCCGTCTTGTAAAACAAGGATGTTGTCTGCATGAATAATCGTACTCAAACGATGTGCGATGATTATGCTTGTTGTATTTTTTGCAATCTCTTCAATATTTTCCTGGATATTTTTTTCAGTTTGCGTGTCGAGCGATGCGGTTGCTTCATCAAATAACAAAATACTGGGGTTGCGCAATAAACATCTCGCTATGCCAATCCTTTGGCGTTCTCCTCCTGATAACTTAAAACCCCCTTCACCGATATTGGTTGCAATGCCATTGGGGAGTTTTTTTATCATCTCTTCCAAGTGCGCCAGTTGGATTACGGTATTGATTTTATGCTCGGAGATATCTAGAGCACCGTAGCAGAGATTGAACTTCAACGTATTGTTGAAGAGTAGAACTTCTTGTGGAACAATTCCGATTTGTTGGCGTAATGAATGCTTGCTCACAGCAGTAATATCCTGGTCATCTATGAGTATTTGTCCCTGAGTGACTTCAAATAATCCCAGTAATAATCGTGCGATCGTTGATTTACCCGAGCCGCTGGGTCCCACAATAGCTGTCATCTTTGCGGGTGGAACTTCGAAGCTTACATTTTTTAAAATGGGGTGTGCTGGTTGATAACCGAAAGTGACGTTTTTAAAGTGAACATGCGGCCCAGTAATGGATAAAGGTTTTGCATCAGGATGATCTCGCTCAACTTCATCGCTTTGCTCTGATAGATAGGCTGAGTATTCTATTTTGGATAAATCATTTTTGGTATCTCGCCAACGCACACTCGCTTCACTTAAAGGTTCAAATAACTGTAATAAATAGCCGTTAATCAGGACAAAGTCACCCACTTTTAACTGTCCAATTAAAATTTGATACCCTACTTTATAGGACAAAAAGGCAAGGCCACCCGCAATAATGAGTGTTTGTATCACCAAAAACATGCCCATTCCACTAAATAATGCTGTATTTGCTTGCACGCTTTCTTGTAAAAACTGGTCGATTTTTTGATGTTCCGCAGTTTGACTGTTGTAGTATTTTACGGTTTCTGTGTTGAGTAGGCTGTCGGCAATTGCTGCACTTACATTTAATTCAGCAATGCTACAATTTTTTTGCAGGACTGTGGATTTTTTTTGAGTGAGTCCATTAAAAACAAGATAGATTGCCAAAATAATAATTAGATAGAGGCCATAGCTTAAGCCATAGAAGTGCCAAATAATTAAAAAAGCGAATAGAATTTCTAAAAGAACAGGGACAATTCGAAACAATATGTTCGAGATAAGCATCGCGATTGCAAGCTGTGCGCGACTAATCGCGCTGGTTATTTTACCGGTTTCCTTATCCAGATGAAATTTGTAATTTAAAGCATGAAGATGGGCAAAAACATGAGTACTATAATCCGCAATAGTTGTACTTATGTTTACATAAGTAAGCATCTCGCGAATTTTTTCAGTGCATCTTGCCAGCATCCAGAGTAATCCATAACAGCAGATCAGCGAGATAATTAACATACTTGATGTCATTAGCGTACCGGATAATGCAGTTACTATATCTTTAAAAAATATGGGTACAATTAAATTTAAGGCGAGTGTTGTGAAAACCAAAAATAATGAAAATATGACCCGAAACTTTTTTTTAAAGTTATTTTTCGGCCAAAAAAATGGAAAAAAATGGGATATTATCTGTAAACTCGTCAAATAGAGTCCTTCTCGATTATTATCATATGATTGAGGAGAATAACATTAAGCAGAGTTATTGTCAAAAGTGGTGTACAGCATTAGGCGGCGTTTCTGTCTGATTGTTCACCAACCTGTACTCCGTCTTCAAACTTCACGTTATTAACAACAAGAGTTAATAGGTTAAACCCTCTAATTTTAATCCATCGTTTCTGAGCTGACTCCATCAATTTAAATACCATTGCCAACGTGCTGTCTCTTGAGCCACAGTTACGTGATTTTTTTGTACGTAGGCGCACTGTAGCGAAAGCGGATTCAATTGGATTTGTTGTTCGGATATGAATCCAATGCTCCGCAGGAAAATCATAAAATGCGAGTAATTCCTCACGGTCTTTACTTAAGCACTCCATTGCTTTTGGATACTTAGGCGCGAATAACTCCACTGTGTTGTCAAACGCTTTATAAGCCTCTTTGCGTGTTGATGCCATCCAGATTTCATGCAATGCTGCTTTCACCTTGGGCTGCACCGATTTCGGTAATTTATTCAGGACATTGGCTGTTTTATGCACCCAACATCGTTGATGACGGGTATCGGGATACACTTTGCTAATAGCATTCCAAAAGCCCAATGCACCATCCCCTGCAGCCAGTTTTGGAGTGTGAGCAAGCCCCCTTTGTCGTAAGCTTGTCAACAGCTCCTCCCAGCTTGCTGAGGACTCACGGAACCCATCACTCACAGCGACTAGCTCTTTATGACCGTGCTCAGTAACGCCAATAATAACCAGCAAACACAAGCGGTCATCCATTCGCACTTGACTGTAAATACCATCTGCCCACCAATAAACATAACGCTTGTGACTTAAATCCTGACGCTGCCAGCTTTGATGCTCATCAAGCCATTGGCTTTTTAATCGACACACCGTATTTGCAGATAAGCCTTTTGCATGCTCACCCAACAGAGAACCTAAAGCCTCGGAGTAATCACCCGTTGATAATCCTTTTAAATAAAGCCAGGGAATCAATTCCTCAATACTCTTTGTACGTCTTAAATAGGGAGGTAACAAATGGCTTTGAAAATGAATACCAGAGCCTCCCCGGTCCCGCACTTTGGGTACTTTGATGCTGACATCACCAACGCCTGTCTGAATGGTTCTTTCTGGCAAATAACCGTTGCGAACGATAGCCTGTCTACCGTCGAGTAATTTATAATCCTCATATTCAGACAACATAGCACTGAGCTCCGCTTCTACTGCTTGCCTAATCAAATCACGGGCTCCATTTCTCAATAATTCAGTTAAGGGATCAGCAATTTTTTCAACTGGTGTTGAGACTTCTTTCAGTTTACAATTCTTCATGGCGTAGTTCCTTTTGTTGATTATGTTCTTGCGGAACAATCAACAGAATACGCCACCTAATTTATTTTTCCCATACACCAGATTCGAGCATAACTCCATTAAGCAATGTAGGAAGTAAAAAAACCGTAGACATTGGGCAAGCGCAAAATAATTTGTGTTCAAAAAAACATACATTTGTGGAATAATGCGAGTCAGTCCATCATGATATGTATGAACTGACCTGTTATTTGAAATGAAAGATTTCTTGGTAATAGTTGATTTTTGATAGGATAGTGGTCTAAATTTTTATAAAATTAAATAGTACAAAATTTTGATTATCAAATTTTGGAGGGACTATGGAATTATTAGATGCAGTTGAGGCATTGGTGAAAAATCCTCTCCTTGATACAGTGATTTTAGAGGATTGGATTTTAAGTAAAAGCTTAGTTGAATCATATAAAAACTCAGATACCCATAAAATCAGGGAGTTAATCACTGATAAAAAGAATTTTTCGGATATGAGTCATGTGATCCCGTATTCGGATATGAGCCATGTGTTTCCAGTGACCCAATAGGGATTTAAGTGAAAGTTTTAGCATTAGTTGGCACTGGAATTAAAACAATAGCTCATATTACAGAGGAAGCAAAAGGATATATTTGTACTTGTGACAAGGTATTGTACTTAATTAATGAACCCTTGCTAGAGCGTTATATTCATAAATTAGCGAAATCATCAGAGTCACTGGATACAATCTACTTTAACGCTAAATCAAGAGAAAATGCTTATAATAATATGGCACAATATATTCATAGAGCGATAGAAGATGTAGACTCTCTATGCGTCGTTATATATGGCCATCCATGTTTGTTTGCCACTCCTGGCTTGCTTGCTTTATCTGGGCTTAGTGATACCATTAAAACAGTGGTGTGTCCCGGTATTTCAGCTCAAGATTGTTTATATGCTGATCTTAGATTTGATCCCGCATCTGGAGGGATCCAGTCTTTTGATGCTACGGAATATCTTTTGTATGATAAATCAGTAGATACTTCTTCGCATGTAGTGATTTACCAGATTGGTATGGTTGGAAATTTGGGTTTACCAACGAATACAGTCAATTTGGAAGCCATCAATTTTATTAAAAAAAAGTTAATTAAGCTCTATAAAAAAGAAAAAAAGGCAATTGTTTACGAAGCTGCTCTTTATCCTGGTACTCATCCAAAGATATCTGAATTTGATTTAGAACAACTTGATAAGCAAGAGTTAACAACACTATCTACTTTGTATATTCCTCCCGATGAAATACAACGAGTGCCGAGTTCTGATGCATTAAGGTTATTAAATCAAGTGGCATAGTTTAAGTGGATGTATCTAATTTTTATTTAATGTGAGGGATTACAATGAGCTCAGCAGCCAGCTCTTCTAAAGTAGGATTTTCCTTTAGTGATTTACCAGTCACTTGTAAACTATTATTGGTTCTTTCTTTTATAGAAGCTATTGGAGGCGGCCTATCTTACCATATTGCGTATTTTTTTAGTGTAAGCACCAATTTTAATAAATTAAACATAGGTTTCTTAGGCTTTTCAATGGGGATTGGAGCTATTTTGGGCAGCATATGTGGTGGATACGTTACAGGAAAGGCACAAGCAAAGGGTATAATTGGGACAAGTTTCTTACTTATAGGAATAGCGTTTGTTATTTTAGCAAAAGTAAGTTCTTTTCATTTATCGGTTGTCTTTGTATTTTTAATGGGATTTGGAATCAATTTATTTATCACTTGCAGTAACTCATCTTTGTTGCAGATTTCAAGAAATACCAATCACAGTTTAACGATTGCCCAATCCTATAAAAATGCACTGGAAAATACTGGTGGTATTGTGGCAATGGTGTTGATAATGCTTTTAGCACAAAATCATTTTAAATTAGCAATGACTTTGGTCGGTGTTACTTTGATATTGTTTTCAATAGTTATTTTTCTAAAATTAGAAATCAGCAATCATGATGTGGCTGCAAAACCCAGTAATAAAGAAGAAATTGAGACAGTCTATAGCTCGCTTATCCCAATGTTATTTTCAGTATTTTGCATCGGTTTAACTTATGGGATACAAAAAACCGTACTAGGGATTCACTTAAACGAAACAATAGGAAATTCTTTAATAATTGGATTTTTTTTCGCAACCGATCCCATTCTAATCGCATTATTTCAAGTAAAATTATCAAAAAGGATTGAGCGATTCAATAAACATATAGTTGCTTGTATTGGTTGTATTCTATTAGGGGCGTCAACGTTTGCTATGGGCCTGTCTTCTACAATACTAGAAATGTTTTGTTCGCTTTTAGTTTTTACTCTTGGTGAAATGTTGTTTATGGCGTACTCCGTTGCATTATGTCATCAATATGGAAGCTCTAATCACAGCGGCTTAGGAATAGGGGCGTGGCGCAGTGCATATGCATTAGGCATGATGATTGGCCCTCTTATATCAGGAGTAGCAATGTATTATTTTAATGCCCAAAGTGCTTGGACAATATCTTCTTTGCTGTGTTTCATGAGTGCCTTCTTAGTATTTAATTCCAAAAGAGCACAGCGGTTAGAAGCTGTTTATTGAGATGCATCCTTTAAAAAATGGCGCATCTTGACAAAATGTGTCATTGCTTAAATTCTGTACTCCAGAATCATTTTTGAATAAATGATGAATATCCGAAAGCCAATTTTGTTTATTCTCAAACCCATGGTAATAAACAAATTGAGCTTTTTTGGCTTTTTCTTCAAGAATTGTACCAGCCCATTCTTCATGATTAGAGGAAAATAAGTCTTTATATTTATTGGTAACGATTTTTATATTTTCAAGCTCAGAAATTAAGGTTGCTTTTTTCCTGGATAATCCTTGGTATGGTCTAAAAATAGGATGTTGAAGCGAAAAATATACTGGATTTTTTTCAACGTGCTTTTTAGGTATTAATATAGAGGGTTCTGTTTTTAGCTTATAAATGTCTTTTAAAATGTAGGTTATCCATGATGCAGGCAAGAGCTCATCGGTATTGGTAAACGAAAACCCATATTTTTCACCTATGAGAATTTCAAAGATATATTTAGCAGTATCTTGAATAAAAAAATCTCGCTCTAAATTTGACTTATCAAAAGCAACCCTAAAAATATGTTGATAATAGTCTCCGTAGTAGGTGTAAGCATAATAATTTAGATAATATTTAAAGAAATATTTATTAATATTGATCCACTCAGGATTATTAACAATGTTTTCTATCCATTTTTCAGAAAAGTAAACGATGGAGGCCCGCCATTTACTTTCAGAAGGGCAAGATTGGTAAATTCGTTTAAAGAACTCACTGTGATCATGGTATGAATTAGGGATGGTGCAATCAATTCCAGATCGAATAAGACGATTATGGCTTCTTTTGCATCCAATATTTTGTATTACAAGAGTGGTTTGCGCTCCAGCTTTTACAGACAGTATGCCATTAGGCAAGTATCGTTTAAGTGGTTTTATCTGGGTTACATGTCCAATGTTAAAAAAATCTCCTTTTTTATCTATGTAAACGGGATGTGTTTCATTTTCTGCATTACCTCTTAAGAACCATTCAAAGCCTTTATCTAATACAAGACCTAATGGACAACTATGAAATCCATAAAAGAGATCTTTGGTAATTGGTTCTTGAGATGAAAAATTATTGAGGGTTTGAAGTTTTCCTTGGTGTGGAATATAAAAGGTTTCAGAATCACCAATTAAATCACCATATCCAAAGTTAAAAATATAAAGTGGGAACTCTTTTCCAGGTGCGATTTCATCAACTAAGAAAAAAAAATCGGGATTAGAACGTTTTACTTCTTCTCCAATTTCATCCCAACATACTCTAGTAAAATTCCTACAAAATTCCATATTCGTACTATTATTGATTAAGTTATTTTTATTTTAAACTAAAATGCATATTTGCCAAATATTTTAGTGATGTAAATGACAGGCGTAGTATGCTCTAATCAGATCATACTTGTCAAATAAGTAAAGTACGTTGTTGTATCGTAATAAGGATTTTAATCATGAAGATTGTAAGTGAACAGGGTATTAATGGAGAGTGTATTGCGGCTCAGGTTATTGAGAAAATCTTAAGTTGTACAGAACATAATCCTGTTACATTATCCGAGATATTAGGGATATCTTTAAAAAAGCTTGTTCTGAAAAAGGGGTTTTCAAATGATGAAGTCTTAATGATTGTAAATCTAGGAAGTTCTTTATTCATTAATTAATAAAATACTTTAGCTCCATTCTTGACCCAACCTATTATTTGAAACATTGATGCTGATTCAAATCGTATTTGTGGCCAGTCTGGGTTGAGAGGTGAGCATATAAATGTATTGTCTTCTGAGCTTATTTTTCTAAATAAGTTTTCTTCTGTAGCCTTAATATGAATCAGCACCAAATCGCAATGGTTTTGTTTTTCTTTACAAAAAGTAACTAGGTCGCCCGTATTATAAGTAGGGAACATGCTTTTATCATGCACGATAAATGCAAAATCCTCATGAGTTATGTTGTCTTGAATTGATGAAGGTATTGGAAGATAACCTTCGATTTTAAATGAGGCATTCATTATAGGGATCGTTAGGAATGGATGATCCTTCATAGGTTTGTGGTCAACATCTAAAAATAATAACCATGTTGGAGAAACACCCAATGCACTACCGAGTATCTCTGCATCTTTAAACCTGGGTGATCTTGTTCCTCTTTCCCAATTACTAATTCGTTGCGTTGAAAAACCAGTGGTCTCAGCCAACTGCACCGCAGTGAGTTTTTTGTTTTTTCGCAACTCTTTAATTCTTGACCCTATTTTTAATTTTATATCCATAAAAACCTTGAAAAATAAACATAATTGTTTATTATAAACGAAATCGTTTATATTTATGTGTATTGTTTACCTAGCGTTTATTATACACATAAGTTGAATGAACAGTAACAAATAAACAAACCGATTGAGATAAAAAATATGTTTAAGGCATTTTCTGTAGCTATCTACAGAATAAGTTGAAAAGGAGCATACGTTGTGGAAAATAACTTTAGGCTACAAATCTGTAAGAGCATTATTAATTATTTATTAGAGTCAACTAACTATACTCTAAAAGATATTGCTGCTTTATTAAACTGCTCAATAAGACAATTACATTCTATTTATTTCGATGAGTTAATGCCAACAAATCTATATTGCGAGCGGGATCTTGTGAGGCTTTATCATTTAATTCTTGAACTCAATACCAATAAACAATATGTGCATCAGGGTTTTAAATGGGGTTGCATATGAACACTTTAAACATTGAAGAGGCCTCAAAGTTTCTAGGCGCCCACAAGGAAACTATCCGGCGAATGGCTGCATCAGGTGAACTACCTGGAGTAAAGATAGGACGAGGTTGGCGTTTTATAGAACAAGATCTTGCGATGTATATGCGAAACAAGTACTCTACTAGCGATGCATCGTGGGGTGTCGATATAGGAGATAATAAATGGCACTCACGAAAAAAAATGGGTTCTGGTGGATCGACATCACCTTCGGTGACAAGCGTATACGCAGAAGCACTAGGACTAAAGTAAAACAACAGGCGCAACAATTCCATGATAATTTTCTACAAGATCTATGGAGTAACAAGCATACCAAATTACCCCAACAGAAATCGTGGGTAGATGCTGTTGTACGATGGTTAGAGGAATCAGCGCATAAACGAAGTTTAGTTACGGATAAATTTCATTTGGCCTTTCTGGATTCCTATCTTGGTCAGAAAATGCTAGATGAAATTAACTCTGAATTAATTGAATTTATTGCGCAAGAAAAAGAGCGGACTAATGTTACTCCAACAACGGTCAACCGAATGTTGGAAATTATACGTGCTATTTTAAACAAAGCTCATAAAGAATGGCAGTGGATAAACACTATGCCATTATTCAGAATGAGAAAAGTTGAAAATAAGCGTATACGTTGGTTGACTAGGGGACAGGCTGATAAATTGCTTCAGGAGCTGCCAAATCATTTGAAAGATATGGCAGCTTTTACTTTGGCAACTGGTTTACGCCAATCTAATGTTACTAAATTGCAGTGGAGTGAAGTGGATTTAATTAGAAAACATGCACTCATTCATCCTGATCAATCTAAAACAAAGAAGGCTATCCCTGTTCCTTTAAACTCTCAGGCAATTGCCATTATAGAAAAACAAAAGGGTTTACATCCCATATTTGTTTTTACCTATTTTGGTAAGCCTGTTACACGATGTAATAATCATGCTTGGCAAAAAGCGTTGATTCGGGCAGGAATCAAAGATTTTCGCTGGCATGACTTACGTCACACTTGGGCAAGTTGGCACGTGCAAAATGGTACCTCATTGCAAGAATTACAGCAATTGGGAGGATGGTCAGAATATGAAATGGTGTTACGTTATGCACATCTTTCAAGTGACCATTTAAAAACGGCAGCAGAAAGAATTTCAAAAATTTCTGGCACGTTTTCGTCACTGTAACTTGGTTTTTACGGCATGTTTCGAACTGAATCCTGGCTAACTTATTGATTTTACTGGGATTAAATGGCGCGCTCGGAGGGACTCGAACCCCCGACACCTTGGTTCGAAGCCAAGTACTCTATCCAGCTGAGCTACGAGCGCAATGGGACATGGATTTAATGTATTTTGTCATATCACTTTCTGGTTAATCATTAAGGTTAGTAACCAGTATTGGTGGGCCGTATAGGATTCGAACCTATGACACAGAGGTTAAAAGCCTCCTGCTCTACCACCTGAGCTAACGGCCCGCAGGACAAAATATTTTTTAAAACTGTACTCTAAAACTGGTGGGCCGTATAGGATTCGAACCTATGACACAGAGGTTAAAAGCCTCCTGCTCTACCACCTGAGCTAACGGCCCTAAAGAGGCTGGAATAATACCGGATTAGCACAGAATTTCAAGTCTTTTTATGATGTTTCTCATAATTTTGTTGTTTTTATGAGGCACAAATACATTTTTTAAGCAAAAATAGCTTAATAAAAAAAGGGATCTTTAATTTGTGGGGCTTGAAAACAAATGTTTTTTTCTGTGGCCAGGATGGTCCAGTTCTGTAATTTTAGCTTCTCAGCAAGAATCGAAGCCTTATCCATGGAGGTTACAAGTAATAAAACATCAGCACCTAAAGCGCCGCAGCCTTTGATTGCTTGAATCTCAGGATATTTTTTAAATTCATTAATAAATTTTAAGCTGTGTTCCGCTACCAAATTTAATTCGCTTAATTTTTGATGGTAATCATTTATAGTCTTAATCAATTGTGCGGAGTTTTTTTGCTCGAATGCTTGCTGGGCTGTATCTACTAGACAGGATAAATAATCAATCTGATCGGGCAGGGTAGTATCTTGCAAATGATGATGGGTAGCCAGCTTCACTCCGGTGTGAATGAGAAAAAAAGACAGATCATGAAAGGGCCAACCATAGGATTTCAATATTTTTCGTTGTTTATTAATGTAAACACATCCTTGTTGTGATTGTGCTATTACATCATATCCACTCGGTTTTAAACCTTTTCCGGCCCAAGAGGATTCATAATAGGCTTGAAGCATCTGATTTAAATCAGCTTTTGACTCATTCAAGAAACAACCCGCCAAATAGCTTGCCAAAAATTGGGCGCTGGAGGCACCTAAACCGCCTCGACCTGCATAAGGATCATTCCATAAAAGACCTGGCTTGAAATTTTGTTTTTGCCACCAAAGCCCAGCTGGAGAAGCGGGGTGGATTCCTGATAGCTCTTTTTGCGATATAAGCATCAGTTCAAAACAAGGGGAAGTCGTTATAAGAAATGCAGAGGCTTCCGCTAAAGCAGCATATTCACCTAATAAAAAGGTTTTTGCAGGAATGAGCCATTTCATACAGCAATTGGTGTTTGTCTGATTTTAGCCAGTAAATCATGAGCATTGTTAAGGCTAATTCTTTTATGTAAATCCAACCATTTTTGCAAATGCTCTTTAAGTACGGGCATTTCATTTTCATTGGCTCCTGCAGCCAAGAGCAGGTTATCAATATGTAATTTCATGTGGCCTTGAATAATCCCTTCGGTGCATAAGGCTTTAATTGCCCCTAAATTTTGTACGAGACCTACTGCAGCAATGATTTGGGATAATTGATTTGCTGAAGAAATATTCATCATTCGTAAACACATTTTTGCAGTCGGATGTAACGAAGTAACACCACCAATAGTCCCTACAATAATTGGTGCAGTTAGTTGACCTGTCAGTATCCCATCGTGATAGCGCCAACGCGTAATTGCTCGGTATTGTCCGTCGCGTGCTGCGTAGGCGTGAACACCGGCTTCAACCGCGCGCCAGTCATTACCAGTCGCAATTAAGACGGGATCAATACCATTCATTACCCCTTTGTTATGAGTAGCTGCTCTATAAGGATCCATTTCAGCAAAAAGCGATGCTTCTTGCAGTTTTTGACCGAGTATGGGTTCGATGGTGTGGATAGTTACTTGAGCCGTTGTTAGCTTTTGATCATTCAAATTGGATAAAATACACATGGTGACTTCTTCACCAGTTAACTGCTCTATAGGTGTTTTCAAGTACTCAAGTACTTGATTAATAATGTTAGCTCCCATAGCGTCACAGCTATTCATAGTTAAATGAATTACCGCCATATCTTGATTATCTTCTCTTTTGAGCTGACGTAATTGAAGATCGATAACACCGCCGCCACGTTTCACCATGTTTTCTGCTACATCTTTATTGGCTTTATTGATTAAGTACGTGCGATTTTCATGAAAAATCTGCGAGAATTTAGAAAAATCGTTCACTTTTGCCAATTGAATTTGGCCTAAAATGCATTCACCATGAACCCAGGTTTTTATTTCGCCACATTGCCTAATCCATTTGGCGGATTTGGATAAAGCCGCGATGATTGATGTTTCTTCAACAGCCATAGGAATGACATAGTCTTGACCATTGATATTGAAATTAGTGGCTACACCTAGAGGAAGTTGAAAATAACCGATAACGTTTTCAATCAGTTTATCTGCCAAATTCAAATCTTTGATGCCGCCATTTTTAAGAAATGCGATGTCTTCAGATGTTATTGCCCCTAAGGCTAACAAGCGTTTAAAACGTTCTTCTCGTGTTAGTTTGGAAAATCCGCGAAAAAGCTCATCAGTATTAGAAGTTAAAGGCATGCTTTCTCCTTTGAATAGCCGGCATTAACGCAAGTTTTTATAATGCCTCGTTTGCGTTGTTCAAATAGGCTGTAGTTGTCTTGCATACCCGATTTTACTGTCTTGAAAAAAATAAAGCCAATTTTATCATAAAAGGGAACAGCAAACTACTTGAAAATCACGTAAGTTGTAGGAATTTGTTTTATGAAGCGTACCTGTTTCTGAAGTCTGAAGTGCAGATAATAGAGAATCGTTCTCTCCTGACCCACATTCAATCAAATTACCGAATAATCCTGGCATTGTAGAATGATATCATTTCACTGTTTGGATAATATTTTTAGTTTATGATTAAAAAAAGATCTTTTAATTCCTTTTTGTATCAAATCATTGTTTTTTAATTTATTTTTCCTGGTAATTATTTGTCATTAAGAGTAAATTGCACGCATTCAATTTGATTAAATTGCTGGGAGATGTTATGGGAAAGAGTAGAAAAGAAGAAAATGCTTTTAATACAGCTCAAAACATGAGAAATATACTCATTGGACAATTGAAAAGGTGTAAATCTTTAGAAGAGTTAAATGGTTTTTTAAGAAGATATGAGAAAAAAAAAAGAAAAAATCCTCTAACAATTAGTTTAACCGAAAATCATCGAAAGATTATCAGTGATTTGGATGTTCAGATTAATGAATTAACTCAAAATCTAAAGAAACAATATATTCCACAAATTCAAAATGAACACTTGTCGAGCTCTCATGAGCAACGTGAAAAAGCCGAAGAAATCACAACTCAAGTTACTCCTGAAATATTATCGATAGATTGGACTCCAAAAAGCGCTGAAAAGCAGGATGAAGATACTGAAGTCAAGGAGGTCGGAAGTGAAAAAAGTGCTTCTTTCCAAACCCAGACTAAAGCTGCAGACCCTAGAAAAAAGAAAGATGAGGCTGACATAGCGCGGAAAAGAATAAGCAAAGAGGTACAATTTAAACTTCCATCGGATGCGCAACAAAAAACGGGACAGGTTGCTAAGCATGACAAACCGCTTCAGGAAAACAATGGTGAACTGAGAGACAGGAGACGTCGAAGCATACAGCTTTATGAAGTGACTGTAAAATTAAAAACACTTCAAACGAAGTACAAAAAATATGAAGAGAAAGTGAAACAACATAAGAAAAATCCAGATAAGGTAACGCAATACAAACAAGCAGCGGCTGCTGCTAAAAGCATTTATGAGCAAATATCGGCATTCGCTAATCAATTCATTGTTGATGGAGATTTAGAATCTTTTAAAGCAAATAGCCAAGCATTGCTGAGTAAAGACAACGAACATGTGAAAACGCTAAAGTCACATCGTGGCTGGTGGGAAGAGTTCCTGGACGATCTGGTCAAGCTGATTAATAAAGGATTTGCCAGTGCCGGTTCTTCAATTCGTGTAGGGAACTTTTCAATATTTAAACCCGCAGCTGATGGAGGCAAGAAAATTGATGAGCTCAGTAATGCAATTGATGCTGTTTCGCTCACCAAGCCCTTAATTTCTTAACCTTGTTAAACAAATCGATTGTCATTCTCGTGACTTTATTGAGAAATAAATTCCCAACGCGGGAATGACAAAATGCAGTTTGAAAATCTAGGATTCTTCCAAATTATCTATTCAGCAAAAAAGTAGAGAAGTCTGGGTTTTGCAAGCTCACCCCGGCTGCATTTTTACCCTATCCGAATAACTCGTTCTTGTGGTACCATCTTCAATTGTTTTTGCTCTTCTAGATCATTAATATTATTCTTGGGGTTATTTTTCAAAAAAATGACTATGGTACAAAGCAACGCGCAAATCACTTTTGATAAGGAACTTGCCAGATTTCACTGTACGGGTGCATGGTCTGTTTTGCAAATTGGGAATTTATTAAAAAAATTTAGTGAAGGTGAATTGCCCCAAAAAGAAAAAATAATCATTAGTGGAAAAGGAATGAGTCATTTTGATAGTGCAGGGGGCTTGGCTCTAATTAAATGCATTGATGCACTCGAGCAACAAGAAAACCTGGTGGAACTGACTGATTTTACCGAAGCCCAACAGCAACTTATCGATTTAATTAAATCAAAAAAAGATCTTTTAGGTTATCAAATTCCCTCCGAACCCAAAGAAAATTTATTTTATCAATTAGGCAAAGAATCAGAAAATAAACTACGTCAAGTAGATGGACTTCTTAATTTAGTTGGAGATTTAACAACTAAAATTATCGAAGCATTTGGCAATTTGCGTCGATTTCAATTACCAAGCATTATGTCGAATATACATGCTACCGGTGTCACTGCTTTACCTATTCTCGCCTTACTTTCTTTTTTAATCGGGGTGGTCTTGGCTTACCAAATGGGATTGCAATTGCAAACATATGGCGCCAACATCTTCATTGCCTATTTATCGGGCATGGCCATTTTTCGTGAATTTGCCCCACTCATTACCGCAATTATTGTTGCTGGTCGAACCAGTTCTGCATTTACAGCCCAAATTGGCAGTATGAAACTCAATGAGGAGGTCGATGCGCTGCTCACCATGGGACTTTCTCCTACTGAGTTATTAGTGCTTCCGAAAGTAATCGGATTATTGATTGCATTTCCTTTATTGATTTTTTGGTCTGATATTTTTAGTATTTTAGGTGCAATGATTATGTCCAAGAATCAACTGGGTATAAGTTTCGTTGATTTTTTACAACGTCTAAGAGACTCTGTTGGGCTCTCACAGTTGAATTTAGGTCTTTATAAAGCGCCAGCATTTGCATTGTTAATCGCTTTGGTTGGTTGCTTCCAAGGGTTTAGAGTGGAGGCGGGCACGGAAAAAAATATCGGGAGCCAAACTACTAAAAGTGTAGTGCAGGCATTATTTCTGATTATTATTGCGGATGCAATTTATTCAGTTATTTATAGCCGGATGCATTTATAGATGAGCGAACCCATTATCGAAATTAAAGGTTTAAAAAATTACCTCGGGGGGCAATGGGTACACTCGGATGTGAATTTGACCGTAGAAAGAGGGGAAATTCTAGCAATTATTGGTGGTTCTGGAAGCGGAAAAACAACAATATTACGTAGCTTGTTAATGTTAATGAAGCCTACAGCAGGCGTCATTAAAGTTTTTGGCCAAGACATTCGTCATCTTGATATGCAACAATCATTCTCGCTTCGACGTCGTTGGGGAATGCTTTTCCAGCACAGCGCACTCTTTTCATCAATGAATGTGCTGGAAAATGTCATGTTTCCCATGCAAGAATTTACTAATTTGGATTATGAGTTCATGTATGAATTAGCCTTGCTAAAAATCGCTTTAGTAGGGTTACCCAAAGAGGCGGCGGGCAAGTTGCCTTCGGAGTTAAGTGGAGGGATGCAACGAAGAGCAGCAGCGGCACGAGCCATTGCTATGGATCCGGAATTATTATTTTTGGATGAGCCAACTACAGGTTTGGATCCATTAAGTGCAAGACTTTTCGATGAGTTGATTGTTTTTTTAAGAGACTCTTTAAAACTGACTATAGTCATGGTGAGCCATGATATAGAATCTTTAAAACGAACTACAGATCGCGTAGCCTTTATTGGGGATGGAAAAATTTTAAGTGTAGAGCCAATTGATGATTTAATGAAAAATAAGAATAAAATCATTGCTGGTTATTTTAGTAAAATGTAAGCATAACTGGAGACAGAATACTTGGAATCGAAAACCAATTACACCATTGTAGGTATATTTGTACTCATATTGCTCGTGGGGCTTGTGGCTTCCATGTTGTGGTTGTCTGTTGGTTTTAATCAAAAAAAGTATACAACTTACACTGTTTTCATGCATGAAGCAGCTTCCGGTCTAACTAAAGATGCCCCTGTAAAATTCAATGGAGTGCAAGTTGGATATGTAAAGGAGATAAGATTAAATCAAAGCGATCCAAGACAAGTGGAAATTTTATTGGATATTGAAGAAGATACACCAATTACTACAAGTACTTATGCAACATTAAATTCTCAAGGAATTACTGGTGTTACTTATATTGGTTTGAGCGCAAGCACTTCGGATTTGACACCAATTCAAAAAATGCCTGGCGAACCTTTTCCTGTTATCCCTTCAAAACCTTCTGTTTTCAATCAATTAGATAGCATTTTGAAAAAGGTTTCTGAAGATATAGGTATAGTAAGTTCCGAAGCACAACGTATCTTTAACGAAGAAAATGCAAAACACATAAATCATATATTATCTAATGTTGAGCATTTTTCTAAAGATCTTGAGCGTAATGGCAAAAATCTTAATGTTTTTATGGATAATCTGGCTAAAGCGAGTCGCGATCTTCCCCATATACTCAATGAGTTAAAAGTAGGAATCTCTAAGTTTGATACTATGGCCGAAAGTTTGAGTAAAGCCGGGAATAGTGTATCAAAAACGATGGGCTCAGGAAGAAACACGTTAGATAAAATTTCCCAAGAAGCTCTTCCACCAGCCGTAATTTTATTACGCCGATTGAATGCCATTTCTGCAAATTTGGAAAAAGTGAGCAGTGAAATGCGTCAGAACCCTGCTGTGGTTATTCGTGGAAGTAAACCGCCACAACCTGGGCCTGGAGAATAAATGATGAAAAAGTTGACTGTTTTTCTTGTGAGTTTTAGCGTGGTGTTGCTTAGTGCATGCTCACCAGTAAAAGTCTCTGTAAAAAATCAATATCAATTGAGTGCATACAGCACGAAACAGTTGGCCCAAAAACCTATGCCCATTACTTTGTTGGTTACCGCAACTGAAGCTGCTGCAGGGTATCAAACCGAACAAATGCTTTATATTAAAAAACCTTATGCGCTTGAGCCTTTTGCAAATAACGC
Source organism: Legionella sp. 227 (assembly GCF_043161935.1). Lineage (NCBI taxonomy): Bacteria > Pseudomonadati > Pseudomonadota > Gammaproteobacteria > Legionellales > Legionellaceae > Legionella > Legionella sp. 227. The sequence continues at coordinate 2,637,371 of NZ_CP171154.1, forward strand.
ATGGGTAAATCCACCGGCTGATATGTTATATCCTTTAATTCTACAAAGTTTACAAAGAACAAATCTTTTTAAAGCAGTTACATCCAATGCGTATACCTTAGGAGTAGATTATCGATTGGATACCCAACTGCTTGCATTAGAACAAAATTTCCTTAAAAAACCTAGTGTCCTCGAATTTTCAGGCAAAATGGTTTTGACTCATGTTAGTGATAATAAGGTGCTTGCCTCGCGGATTATCAACTTACAGATCCCTTGTCCTAGTGATACCCCCTATGGCGGTGTAATCGCAGCGAATAAGGCAACCCAACAATTTACTGCAATTCTCGCACAGTTTGTCGTATCTCATATACAACATTAGAGTAGTGTGATTGCGAGTCTAGCAAGGGGCTTTTATCGAAACACAGTGCTACAGCATGGAGGTCCCTCGCTAGGTTCGAGATGACCCAAAAGATCCAATCCCCAAGCCACTTGCATCAAGGCTACAATCTGGTTAATTATGATCACATTGTCCTGTAGCCAAAAAATAAAAAGAATTGTACAATGTGCCCCCATGAGCCCTATATGGGATTTTGAAATTTATCAATAATAAAAAGAACGAAGGAGATTGAGGATGAAAGCCGGATCATTTTGTAAATTAGGTCTGCTTGTAGCGAGTGCTGTTTTAGTTGCTGCTTGTTCTAAAGCACCAGGTAGTGCTGAAGGTGTAGGTGTGACCGAAGCTGAGGCCTCTGCTCAAGGTCTAGGACAATTTACTCATTTTGCTGGTCAAGAACCAGGCGAATCGTATACAACTCAGGCACCCCATAATCAATTGTATTTGTTCTCCTATGATGACAGTAATTTGGCTCCCAAATATTTACCATCAGTTAATGCTCAGGCAGAATACTTAAAGACGCATCCTGGTGCTCGAGTGTTAGTCGCTGGACATACTGATGAGCGTGGTAGCCGTGAATATAACGTAGCTCTTGGTGAGCGTCGAGCAAATACCGTAGCTGATATTTTACGTATGGCTGGTGTGAACAGACAACAAGTTCGTGTCGTAAGCTATGGCAAAGAGCGTCCAATTAATTTAGGACATGATGAAGCATCACACGCACAAAACCGACGTGTTGAATTTACTTATGAGGCAACAAGATGATTAATTGCAAAAAACACATTATCGCTGCTGGCTTTATGCTAATACTTCCTTTGACCTGTTGGTCAGAGGCGCCTGTGGTCGATGATAGTGAAAATTTTGCAATTAGTGAGGAACAACAGGCGTATGAAGCGCCTGTTGGCTCAAAGTATGGTGCTGAAAGTAGACAGTATGATGTAGCTCGGAATGAGAATTACACCATCGATAACTCGCAAACGGATGATGAACCTGCGCTTGCTAAAGATGATCAAGCCAATGATTCGAATAATAATATTACAGATAATGCGAAGCTGATTGATAAAATCCAAAGCTTACAACAAGAAGTACAAGAACTCCGTGGCCAATTAGAAGTACAAGCTCACGATTTAAAATTGTTGCAGCAACAGCAAGTTGCTTTTTATAAAGATTTAGATGCTCGTTTAAGTGGAACCAGTTCTGCGAAAGTATCGACAAATAAAGCATCGGCTAATAAGCCGGCACTGGATCTTTCCGTTGGTTCTAAAGAACCAGCTCCCAAAACAGTTACACCCGCGTCTGATATACAAGCAAGTAAATCAGTTTCTATACCATCCCCTGCTGCTGTTTCTACTTCGAGAGCTAATCCTGCTGACGAACAAATTAGCTATTTAGCAGCCTATGAATTAGTGAAAAACAAGCGATATGATGACGCTATAATTTCTATGAATGGATTTGTGCAAAAATATCCTAAGGGTGGTTATACTGCTAATGCTCAATATTGGCTTGGAGAGCTTTATTTAGCTAAAAAGGATTATTCTAAGGCTATAGAACATTTTAATGTGGTTTTACAACAATTCCCCACCTCAAGTAAGTCTGCAGCAAGCATGCTAAAGACTGGTTATGCCTATGCTGCACAAGGTAATAAGCAAGAGGCTCAGAAATTCCTGCAACAAGTAGTAAGAGCTTATCCTGGTACACCTACTGCTCAATTGGCTAATTCAAGATTACGTACGATATAACTAATAAATTTTTTATGCGTAACTCTGAAATTCTGGGTTACGGCTTTGCCTTCACCCAGGCTACATTGAACTAATTTATGGATTCCAAGGAGAAAAATATGTATTGGCTAGCTCATGCCCCAGCTAATATCGCTTTGATCAAATATATGGGAAAAAAGGATAATACAAATACTCCTGATAACCCGTCTCTATCCTATACCTTAAATGATCTCAAAAGTACGGTAAGGCTTGAAAAAATAAGCTCAAAAAAAGATATTTGGGAACCGCTAATAATACCTGGTGGAATTGAAAATTTTGTACTGTCCCCAGAGGGTCAAAAAAGATTTCTTGATCATTTAGCTCGCATAAAAACATACTTTGGCTATGAGGGTGGTTTTTTAGTGCAATCGTGCAATAACTTTCCTCACAGTAGTGGTATGGCAAGTTCTGCGTCAAGTTTTGCGGCATTAACGCGCTGTGCAGTTACAGCTTTGAGTGAGCTAACAAATAAGCCCATGCCTACTATTGATGAACAAGCCCAGCTAAGCCGTTTGGGATCGGGTTCATCATGTCGATCTTTTTATTCTCCTTGGGCTTTATGGGATGATAATGAAGTTAAAGAAGTAAATTTGCCTTATCAAGAATTAATTTACCAAGGTGTTGTGATTAGTAATAAAAAGAAAGAAGTCCCTTCTAGTGAAGCCCATCAACGAGTAAAGAGTAGTCCTTTTTATGAAACACGAAGCCAAAGAGCAAGAGAGAACCTAAAGCTTTTATTAGACGCTTTAATGACTGAAGATTGGACTGCGGCATATCAAATCTGCTGGAGAGAATTTCAAGATATGCATCGTTTGTTTACTACTTGTGAACAACCTTTTACTTACATGACTGAAAGTTGTACCGACCTTTTGCATCACTTAGAAAATTTTTGGAATAAAAAAGGGGATGGCCCCATAGTAACTATGGATGCTGGACCAAACATTCATTTATTATATCGTTCCAACCAGGCAGAACTAGCACGTGAATTTAAACGTGATTATTTAGTAGGGAATTATGACGTTCTTTGATTTTGAAACTACAACTTTTGGAAAGTGGATTTTAGCAGGTGAACATGCTGTAGTACGAGGACATCCAGCCTTAGTATTTCCAATTAAGGAAAAGAAATTAACACTAAATTATTCTGCGGCTGGGTCTTCTTTAGGAGCTGATTATGCAGGGAGCAGCGGTGCTGATATGCAACTGTTGTTTTGGAGCGTGCTAGAACATGGAATGCACTTATTAGGGCGCTCTTTAAACCAAATAGGGGGCTATTTTCATTTAGACAGCACGATCCCTGTGGGAGCTGGTATGGGCGCTTCAGCCGCTCTTTGTGTGGCAATGAGTCGTTGGTTTTGTGCGCAAAAAATGATAGAGCCCGATCAATGTAATGATTTTGCAAAAGAACTAGAACATTTATTCCATGGAAAAAGCAGCGGACTTGATGTTGCTGGAGTTGCTACTGAGAAAGGGGTGTATTTTAAAGCGGGATCTACTATGCCGCTACAGCAAAAAATTTACCCACAGTTTTTTTTATCTTCATGCAAACAAATTGGAATTACATCGCATTGTATTCATCAAGTTCAGAACTTATGGACTAATAATCCTATTTTGGCTCAAAAAATTGATGAACAAATGGTTGATGCGGTTGAAGAAGCAAGAGCTGCTTTAGAACAGGGTGGTGCCGATGCAATAACCTCTTTAGCCCAAGCAATTAATAAAGCCGCTGATTGCTTTTATCAATGGAATTTAGTTAGTGAAAGTTTGCAACAACATATGAATTGGTTGAGCGCAGAAGGGGCACTCGCCGTAAAACCAACAGGATCTGGGGGTGGGGGATTTGTATTAAGTCTCTGGAATAAGCAACCACCTGACCATCTCGAATTATTGACTGCTTGATGTAAATACAGGGCCTCATGCTCCGAAAGGCTTTATTTGCGCTCAGTATTTAAAGAGAATGGTTAGATTTCAGCGTAGGTGAGGTGAGCAAGTCCAAACGTTTGAATAAATGTTAGAATGAGGCTTGAGCTATTACTTCTAATCTACGAATTGGTAATAGACTTCATTTACTTTGACCATTCCAAGCTCATATCGTGCTTGCTCTTCTAGGGCTTGATCGCCACTTTTTAACTCTCTGATATCCGCTTCAAGTACCCGATTACGGGTTGTTAATTTATTATTTTCCTGTTCGTGAGCGGCGAGTTTTTTTTCAAGGTTATGCCATTGAATCAAATTTCCATCGCCCAGCCACAACTTATGTTGTAAAACAACTAGAGAAACAATCAAAATGATAAACAAAGGGCGCATAGGTTTGTTTAATTAAAAGGTTATCCTTTAACCATTCTATTACCATTTCGTAATGTGTAGCAATATCTGCTTGCGTAATTTTTATAAGAATTTAGCTTGTGATTTGTCGTTTGGATGAAGCGCAGCGCAATCCATACTCATCACGAGCATATGAGGTATTCCTACGATGTAAGCATTGTATTTACGATGGCAGAAACCTCGCTAGCTCGGGATGAAGAAAAGTGGGGAGAAAATGCCCGCAGGGCGGATGAGGCTAATCTCCCGTCTCCCATAAGTGGTAGAGGTTATTCCATTTCGTTGTGTTGTGCCTATGCGACTTACTTTGCGAATCAAAAATGTTTTCGTAAAATATTGAGCTCTTCATTTAATAGATCAATTTTTTCTAAGAGTTCTAATGCGAGTGCTACCCCTGGAAGATTGATTCCTAAATCCTGATGCAGGCGAAAGGCAGACTCAATTTTACGTAGATCTTTTTGGTTTAATTTTAGATGTTCTGTTTTTGTTGTTTTGCTTGAAAAGATGCCATATTCGACCATTTCGCTCAATAATTCTTTAGGTATATGATATTTTTGGCATACCTCATTGAATGAAATAGTTGTTGTCTCTTCAATAAGCACGCCAATAATTGTAGTGTCTTGCTTCATGCTTATACTCCCATCGTGTCGCGTGGATTAAAGGGCATTACCTGTGCCATCTTTTTATAGAGTTCTTTTGCTTCTTCAGTTGTTGGTGGCGGAGTAATAATTTTTAAAAGTACATATTGATGTCCAGTGGTTGTACCCGGTAAGCCACGATTTTTCAATCTTAATTTTTGTCCTCCTTGAGATGCCGGTGGAATTTTCAAATCGATTTTTCCTCCTAAAGTGGGAACCACTATTGTTGCGCCTAAAGCAGCTTCCCAAGGAGTTACCGGTAGGGTGAGGTAGATATCACCATCCATTACGTCAAAAAGGGGATGTTTATCAACATCTATCGTTAAATAAATATCGCCACGAGGGCCTCCATGTATGCCAGGTGCACCTTGTCCAGCCAAACGAATTTGTTGACCTGATTTTACTCCTGCGGGTATTTTCACTTTCAATGTTTGCATGGAGACTTGAGAATCGTGGGCAGTTGGAATCTGAATGTTTTTAACCGTTCCTGCAAATGCTTCTTCGAGGCTGATATTAATTTTTCCATGATAGTCCTGACCGGCCATTGGGTGCTGCCGATAACGGGAGTGTCCAAATAATGTCTCGAATAAGTCTTCATTTAATGGACCACGATACACATGTTCCAAATCTTCTGGACCCCAATCACTACGTGCTCCTTGTTGATGGAACGCTTTATTTTTTCGAAACGCGTCATATTCTGCTCTTTTAGCGGGGTCCCTTAAAACCTCATAAGCTTCTCCCATTTCTTTAAATTGCTCTTCAGCATTGGGTTCCTTACTTATATCAGGATGGTATTTGCGAGCCAGTTTTCGATAGGCCATCTTAATGTCTTTTTCAGTGGCATCTTCACTTACTCCCATTATTTTGTAATAGTCTTTATCCATGTTTTTATACTCAATTTAAAAATCATTTTTTATTTTAGCAACACGCATTTACCAGGGGTATCAGCAGAAGTGTTATTAAGCTTAGGGGGTGATACCATCTTACCTGACCAACCTTGAGCCAGGCAATCCACCATGACCCCTTTTCTATGTTCGGCATTATTTAATGTTTGAGGAAATACATGGTTCCTCTTTTTTTGTGATGATTCGTTTCCTTTGATCGATATCATCGATTTCTTCATGGGCTTAGTCTTATCACCATTATTATAATAAAATAGTATAGCCTCTTAGATATTTATTTGTATATTAATCAGTTAAAGTACATACTATTCACTTTACTTGTGTGTTTTTGCCATACTACGGCTTCACTCTTCCTAAGGCTGTAGAACTAAAATAAAGCGTTACGCTAAGTATGAAAGGGTTGTTTACAATTCGCCATTTTGGCCAAGATAGTTGAATTGAAAACAGCCCTAGATTGTTTGAATCGATATTGGAGACATTTATGCAAAAGTATTTATTTAATACGCTGGTTGTTTTTTTCTTTTTTTCTGTGGCGGGTTGTCAGTCCAATCAGGCAACTTCCAATATATTTAGACCGTTTACTCCTTCAATTGCTCAAGGCGCAAATTTAGCGCAAACAGTGCAAGAAGCCTTAATGCGTAATGATGAGCTAGCAATAGCCCATGTGCAGGTTCAAACAAGACAAGATGTTGTGATTCTTACTGGATATGTAAAGAAAATTCGTCAAAGTGATATTGCTGAACAAATAGCGCGCCAGGTTCCAGGCGTACGTGCAGTTGAAAATAATATAATTATTCGTCCCTAGCTTAAATGTTCTCCATTTGTACTATATTTATAAAATAGGTTAAGTGTATTCAAATGGAGAATAAAATGGCTGACCTAATTCATAATGCATTGCCAATGCCGAGACGAAAAATTATCTATATCCATCCGGAAGACTCAGTTAAAAAAAGTATTGATATGATGACGGAATATGATATAGGGGCATTGGTTGTAGTCGATAATGACAACCAATTAATTGGTATCGTGAGTGAGCGTGATATAGTACGGTCCTGTTTGCACAAGTGCATTAACCTGGAGAAAGGAAAAGTTTCTGATGTAGTCAATAAGGACATCACTATTCTTAGTACTAATGATGTTGTGGAAAAAGCCATGCAGGCAATGACTGCAACAAAGAGAAGACATGTACTCGTTCGTGATGAAAGCGATGAACTTATAGCTATTTTATCCATAGGTGATGTGCTTTATCATCTATTGGAGGATAAGGCTAGAGTGATTGAGCAATTAGAAAATTACATTCATACCTATTAACATAATTTTTTTGGGGATGATATAGTATCTTTTTTAATGCACTTATGACTCATATGAAAACAGTCTTCAAATTGCTGCTAATTATGTTGATATTCAATGCGCCTTTGTGGGCTACTGAATTATCGACCAATTGGTATTCCAAAAGCCCTGATAACAAGGTTGTTATCAACATAGAATTATTTTTGTCCACCACCTGTCCCCATTGCCAAAAGGCTGATGCATTTTTTCGCGATATCGAATCAAAACATCCTGATTTCCATATTCAGCGGTATTATATCAATCAGGATAAAAATGCTTTAAGTCGTTTTTATCAATTATTGAGCGAACAGCAAATGGATGATTTTTCTGTTCCATCAATCTATTTTTGCAATTCACGATGGGTGGGCTTTACATCAGCAGAAACCACCGGTAAAGATTTATTGCATGCGATTAATTATTGCAAGCAACAAATTGAAAAAAAAGGGACGTTAACCCCAGCCACTGTGAGTGCATTGCGACATTTGGCCAATGCTAATCGATTTATTACTGGATTAGTAGAAAAACCGTCAAGGTTGCGGTTTACGATTACCCTGGCATTTATGGACTCCTTTAGCCCTTGTGCATTTTTTTGCTTCGCAGGTTTTCTTGCTTTTCTTTTAATAGAAGCCCAGAAGAAAAAACAGCTTATCGCGAGTCTCCTGTTTATTTTTTCAGTAGCAATAGTCCATTACTTTCAACAGGTTTATACTAATGCGTTTTTTGAATTGTTGCCATGGTTGCGTATTCCTGCTGCATTATTAGGAATAATAACTCTTTATTTTGCAATGCAATTTCTAAAAAAACAGGCTTCAGGAATTTTATATTTTTCATTGGCTTTTTTATTAGGATTGATTACTACAATTTATCAACAAACTTGTGTCATGAACTGGTCGACTATCTTTGAACAATGGTTAAATGATCAGCAGTTGATGAATTGGCAATCAAATATGTACCAATTGCTTTATCAAGGGGTGTATATACTTCCTTTAATTGTGATTTTATTGGTTTACTTGCTCTTACTTAAAATAGAGCGTTTTGCTGCATTACGAACAAAATTAACCAACATTGGCTTATTGTTTATGATCGCGATTGCTGTCAGTTTAATCGCATATCCCTATGTGTTGTCTTGCTTTGGAATATCCCTAGCGACGTTACTGATCTTGGTGATTTGCGGTTACTTTTTAAAATTGACTTGATCTTATTTTGATGATTTGGGATTATCATCTCTCTTTGTTTGTAATAGCTCAGGTCCTTATCCTAATGTTTATTCGAATGGACGGATTTGAATACAGGTTGCGAGAAAATTTTTCTAAGTAAGCTCAGCATACATCAGTATGCGAGCATGATTAGGAAAATATTCTTGCAACCGCTGCCAAATTCGACTGTTCTCTGATAGGGGCTGAGCACTTACCTTTGTTTTTTCAGGTGATAACATGAGTAAGCTCATTGATATTCCCGTTGTTGTAGAGAGCGGACAAAAATATAAAACATCTCATGGCGTAACAGCAATTAAAGATGGTGTAAAAGCAACTGGAGATGCTTATGAGCGCTTACCAAAGCCTAAATGGTTACGCGTGGTAAATCATACTACTCCCGCATATCACCAGGTAAAAGAGCAAGTGCAAAAACATCGTCTGTCTACTGTTTGTGAAGAAGCAAAATGCCCTAATATCTCTGAGTGTTGGTCTCATGGTACCGCCACAATCATGTTAATGGGTTCTGTTTGCACTCGTGCATGTCGTTTTTGTGCAGTAGACACGGGTAATCCTCATGGTTGGTTGGATGCACAAGAGCCAGAAAATACAGCAAATACTGTAGCATTAATGAATCTAGATTATGTGGTTTTAACCTCAGTGAATAGAGATGACCTGCCTGATGGTGGCGCAAATCATTATGCGCGTACGATACGAGCAATTAAGCAAAGATCTCCAAAAACTAAAGTAGAAGCATTAACTCCTGATTTCCAAGGTGTAGAAAGAGATATTGCCTTGTTACTGGATAGTGGTGTTGATGTATTTGCACAAAATGTAGAAACGGTAGAGCGGTTGACTCATCCTGTTCGTGATAATAGAGCTGGTTACGCACAGACGTTAAATGTGCTCGCTTACGCTAAACGTTATCGACCTGATGTATTGACAAAAACGAGCTTGATGTTAGGTTTAGGTGAAACGGATGAAGAAATTGTGCAAACAATGGATGACTTACGAGCACATAATGTAGATATTCTTACTCTAGGGCAATACTTACAACCGACAAAAAACCATTTACCTATTGCGCGATATGTGACTCCTGAGGCTTTTGCTGAGTTAAGACAGATCGGATTGAAGAAAGGATTTTTCGAGGTAGCTTCTGGTCCTTTGGTTCGTTCAAGCTATCGTGCTGATAGGATCTTTAAGCAAGATAATTTGGGTTTAGATAATTAATTTTATATTTTTGTTTTAGGTTCTGAATTTGATGTAGGTTGAGCCTTGGCCCAACCTACATCAAATTCAGCAGATAGTATCATTCTTCAAATTTATATAGGCCTAAACGCCGTTGCTCCCTCATTAGGAGTAGGAGCATATTGATGCAATTGGGTCTGTAAGAAACGAACCACTTTATCTGCTATCGCATGGCTATAAGCAAGTACTTTTTTCTCCTCTTTAGGATGTTTGAGTATAATTTCTTCCAATTCAACAGTTAATTGTTCAGCCCATTCCTTGCACAAGTAAAAATCGCTATCCACTACATTAGATAATGGAGCGATGTATTGGCCATGTGAGTTCCCCAATGTTTTATTTATTTGAATGATCGTTTCTTTAGCCACCTTAGTAGCAATATCAGGGATTAACTCTTTTTTATTACTGCTTAGTTGCTTGTCTAATTGAAGGTGTAATAATGCTTGAAATGAATGAAAATCCATGATGACAGGTGCATTACTGCTTAACTCATGATTGAGTTGCATGCTTAATTTTAGATTCGATTCTTCAACAATCCCGGATTGAATAATTAAATCAGCCATCTTCTTTAGCTTTTGTTTTATATCTTCAATGACTTCCATAGGCTGTTTGAGTACAAATTGACGAAAGGAAGTAATTTCAGGCAGAACTTTTTTTGCTTCTCTTTCGTTAAGTGCGAGCTCAGGGAATAATTCTGGGTTAATTAATATATTGAATTTCATTAACATCAACTCAGTACGTAAAGCACGGGCTTTTTCGCTTGCATATTGCTTTAATTTAGGATTTGATTTCTCTAGTTCAGGTGTGTCAAATTCTGTTGGCTTATCATTAAATGTTCCATTAAGCATGGCTTCTAATACTGCATTTTGAAAATAAAGAAAAATTGATTTTCTATTGGATGTAATTTCTTGAGCACACCAATTCATATAAATTGGATCAAGACTATCCAATAGTTTTCGAATTTCTTTAATCAGTTGTGATTTTAAAGGATAGAGGTGATGATTCTTTTCATACTGCACCATGGTATAAAAAGAGGCCACTGATTTTAGAAAAATGGCACCGCGTGCTCTGGAGTCATTCCTCGTTTTTTCCTCGAAATAGGCCTCATAGGCAACAGTATCTCCCCATAAGGATGAGCTGGCATGATCATCTTTTTTAATTAACTCATCTAAACTGATGCGACCATACAAGGGAAGGTCGGCCATTGATGAGCTGCGTCTGCGTCTATCAGCTTGAGTATTAGAAGAGGACGTACTACTTTCAAGCGCTTTATCCTTTCTATATTGAAAAAAAATTGTCGGTTGTTTAGATATGGGGTTCTTGGATTGAACAATTTTTTCTTTTAACTCATTAAGGTGGTCTAAAGTTTGATAAGCGTCGGGAAAAGTTCTGACGTCTCTTATAATAATTGCCCCATCGTCAATAATGACGCCAGGATATTCATTGAACAAGTCGAGACTTAGTTTAGGTTCAAATCGCGAATGAGTCCCTTTTTTAATACAATACAATAAGCAAGTAGCTTGATGGGTACTCTCATTCAATTCCCAAACTAAGGGGCTACCTTGGAAGGTAATATTTTGAAAATAAATTTTCATATAATCGTGGCACTCTGATCAAAAAAAGCATAGTACGAATTATGTCATGTGCAAGCAAGTGCCATGTTTAATTTCCGATAGAAAATAGAGCTGTTTGTGCGCAATAAAGTCCTTGGTGCCAAAATTAATACAGTAAAAAGCCAGGGCTATTTAACCTAAAATTAACCCTCTTTTTCCCATTAATTTTTGTAAAATATACGCGAAAAGATACATCAGGGTGCCAAGCACTATGGCGGTTATCCCTAGAGCCAAATAATAATTTTTATAGTAAGGAAGGCTTTCTATGGCCGAGTGGACTGTGTTTGGAATTGCGACCCAGCCAGCAATTCTTCCTGAGATGGCATGTGCCAAAGAACTTGCCAGATACCATACACCCATGGCGAATGCGATTGAATTTTTGTCGCAATACAAGCCTACCATACTTAAGCCAATGGCACTCACCCATAATTCCGCAATTGAAATCAGAATATAGGTTAATGCAATGTAATTGCCGTTAATTATTCCATCTGTAGTAGTCGAGGCAGCAAATGCCATAACCAATAGAGCAATTCCCGCAAGTGCTGTACCTGCCGCAAATTGGTAGGGAATAGTGAAATGAGGAAACAGTTTATAAAAACGAGGTAGCTGACTGCCTATAGCTAAGATAAGTAATGGATTCAGTATTTGATAATGAGCGGGGGAAACAGTGAGGCCAAATAAATTATGATCTGAATTATTTTCGGCAAATAAAATTAGGGTACTGTTCATTTGGTTATAGATAACAAAAAATACAACTGCTTCGATGATGAGTAGAAGAGCTATCATTTGTTTTTCTCGTATCCTTCCTTTAAGGGTTAATGTTTTTTTTAAAAACCAGGCAATTCCTATCCCACAACCGGAAGCTATGATTGTGCTCGCGACATAAACATGGGAATAGGCAAATAAAGTCAGTACATAAATGGTAGCGATGTAGGCAATTAAACGAAAAATACCTGACGTAGAGAGTTTGGATTGATCTTTTCCCCAAATAACATTCTCATAAATAGGGTAGCGTTTGGCAAAATTCAATGCAGCAATGGATTTACCAACAAACGCTAAGGTAAGGATAGACAGCGGACCATAACGGCTTTCAAATAGTAATGGCGCTATTAAAGTTGCTAATAATGCACCAACATTAATTGCGATGTAATAATAAGTCATCGCAGATTTTGCTTTAACCGCATTATCGGAATAAATATGGGAGACCATGCTTGAAGAGGTACCCATTAAAAGAGAATTGGTCGCAGGAACAAAAGCATAAGCCGCGATAAAAAAAGTATCTCCCAGAGTACTTACAGTATATCCGCTTATCATGATGAGCAAATAAGCAGTGGCTAGCATGATGCTGCCAAGAAGAATGGATCGCCTAATTCCGACCACAGTATCCGCCATATAGCCACCAAGCATAGGCATTAGATAACCCATGGCATGAGCCACCCCAATAAAAGCATATGCTTTGGCTTGACTGTACCCTAAACCTTGAGACCATACGGGACGAGTTAAAAATAAAACCAATATGGTATTAAGTGCATATACCGAAAATTGGCTCCAAAAGGTAATATATATGATGTTATTGGCTTGTTTTTGTCGCAGGGCCAATTCAGGCAAATAATTTTTCACTTCTTGAGAAATCATTTTTCCTACCTCATCATCTTAAGATAATTATCAGATTATCATTTTCTGGCAAGAACGACATCAATTATATGAGTATCATGATAGGGGAAGGTGAATATTTTGCTAAAAAGTCGTTTAAGTCTTTGAATTAAAAATATTTTGGGAAGCATCCTGATGGATAATGTGTTGAGAAACCAGGTGCCTTCAATACCAAAAAGCGCTAATTCATCAATATTATTCAGAGTTATAGGGATTTCCAAACGTTGATGGGCAATTACTTCGAATTGATGTTGTTGGAATGCCTGCATCAATTCATTGTTGTTCGCCGCAACCGTAGTATTTTTTACAATGGATTTATAATAATGACCAACAACACTGCTTAAGATGGAGTCTTCCGTAATAAATTCTGCAAGGCGCTGTTGTGCTACCGGAAATGAATCATAAGTTGTGGTAATCATTGAAAAGTGACCATTCGCTCGGGTCAGTAATTTAGCCTCATGAAATAAAACTTTAATCGGAATATAAGCATTAATAAAATGTGCTAGGATTAAATCTTGACTATGAGGAGGTAAGAACTTATTGGCTTGTGCGGCACTACCTTCTATAGTAATCACTGGCAATGTTTCACGAGCTCGTTTTAACATTTCAGAGGAAACATCAATGCCTGTAAACTCTGCTTGCGGCATTATCTGTTGTAGTTTTTTTAGAAAAGCACCATCACCAACACCCAAATCAAGAACTTTATAATGGGGTTTCATGCCCAAATAAAAGCGCTTCATTTGTTCAATGGCTACTTCATGACTCTGGCTAATTGCTCCAAAACGATTTGCCATAGCATAGTGTTCCGCGATGTCGTTGTACATGGCCTTCAAGGACATGCAAAAATTCCGGTTTAAGAGGGTTTGGTAAGTATATCCTTAAATGGAGGAAATTTGCGACTGGTGACAAAGGAAAAATTTATTGCTAATGTATCTATTCTAGTTTTTAATACTTCGAATAGTTTTATGTTTTTATTTATTATTTGATTGAAAAAATTTTTCTAATGTAACCTACAACACTTGCCTATTAACTCGTTATAATAAGATTTTTCTTACAAATAAATAAAATTAATTGTTTTCTTAATACTCCGTTAATAATCACAGTGTAAAATTAAATTCGAATAGCAAATATAAATATAAATTTGTTTTTAGTCGTTTTTTGGCTATCAAGAACACCATGGATTGCGTTCTGTGGAGGAATGGGTAGCTGCTTTGTTAGGGAGATTTTTATGTTAATTTTAACTCGGCGTATTGGTGAAACTTTAATCATAGGTGATGATGTTAATATTACCGTGCTAGGTGTAAAAGGTAACCAAGTTCGTCTCGGTATTAATGCACCTAAAGATGTATCTGTCCATCGTGAAGAAATTTATTTGCGCATACAACAAGAAAAGCAATCAGACGAATCTGAAGAAGCAGTATAAATCGATTTCCTCGCAGTCATCCAGTTCCGAGCACTTAAACATGCTCGGGACAAACCTAATTTATTTCTTGTTCTCTCTATGATGAATTTTTATGCGTCATGAAGCGAAGTATCTCCTGATGAGAGAAAATGCTTAATACCGTCATCATCCTCTACGATTAATTGTCCTGACTCATTAATTCCGCATGCAAGCCCAGATAAGCTATTGGAAGATTGATTCACTTTAATTTTTTTTCCAAATAAATAATCCGACTTACTCCATTCATCCATAAAGAAGTTAAGATCATGATGAATGAATTTGATTAAATAATACTCCAAGTGAGTAATCAGTTTGGCAATAAGAACATTTCGATCAAAATGCTTTTGCGTCATCTCATATAAGGAGCACCATGGCTTATCTGGAAGAGGGGTGTTTTGAGTATCCGTATTGACGTTTAAGCCAACACCTATGATGACTTGGACATTACCGTTTGATTCAGCCAATATTTCAATCAAACTGCCGCATAATTTTTTGTTATCCCATAAAATATCATTAGGCCATTTAATCTTGATATTTGAGGATAGATCTAATTCATTTAAAGTGGCCACAATAGCTAGACTAGTCACTAAACTTAATCCGGAAAGCTTGGCGAGATCATAGTTGAGGTTCCAACGACTCGAACAGTATATATTTTCTCCAAAAGGTGAGTGCCAGTGTCTTCCAAACCGTCCTCTACCCTGAGTTTGTATTTCGGCACAACAAATATCAACGGAGTTTGAAAGGGGTAAATCCTTAAGATAGCGATTGGTTGAATCAATGGTTGTCAATAGATGTAACTCAAAAGGTGATATGTGTTTTTCTGCGATAAGATATTCTGTAATTTTCTGTTTATTTAATAAAATCAACTGATTAGGAAGTTGGTACCCCTGGTGTCTCATGCGTTTTATAGGAATTCCTGATTCTATTAAATGATTAATTTGTTTCCAAATCGCTGAACGGGTAATACCTAGGGCTGCTCCTAATTCGGAACCACTGTGACATTCGCCATCGCCAAGTAACTGTAATAATGTAAGTTGTGAATGAGTAAGATGCATTGGCAGAAACCTAAAAAATCAAGCGAGTATTTTGTTGTAGATGAATAAATCCATGTCGAATTTCCCTTACTGTGGGGTGATGACATAAAGCGCCACTACAAGCTACTTCAGGCATAAAGGAGCGTAATTGCCAAGTCATGTTATGTAATGGATCGTTCACTAACTGTTTCGTTGGTATCGATATAGGGACGCTAAAATGTTTGGTTGGGTAAGAAAGACCTAAACCACAGGCTTTAATAAATGCTTCCTTTTGCGCCCAAACATGAAAGAAAACAGCCGGTTTCAAAGCGAGAGGTACTTTAATGAACTCTTCGTACTCAAGATCGGAAAATAAGTTTTTGGCAATTCCCTCATACGGCCTGGCGGAATATTTCTCGATATCAACACCTAAAGGAAAGCCTTTTCCAACTGCCAGTAGCGCTAGGTCGCCCGTGTGGCTTATATTAAATTGCAATTTTGCTGTATTGATGACCTCTGGTTTTCCATGCTCGTTATAAGTAAATTCCAGCTGCTCAGGAGGAATATTGAGGTAATTTGCTAAGATGATTCTCAACGTGGCTCTAGCAGTAGAAAAACGGCGTTTATGCCTACTGAAGTAGAATCGCTCCGCACGTGCTCGCTCTTCATGATTTAACAATTCATATGCATGATTCAATTCATGCACTAAAGAAAATTGCCAAAGATCAATTCGAGCTTCATTTAAGATGCAGTTTTGTGTATTTAAAGGGTTAAATCCTGTAATGATCATATACTTTGTTTGAATCTGGCATCAATTGTCGGTTAAGGTTATCATATACCATGATATTTAATTCACCAAAGAGTATTCAATGAGCAGACAATTTTTGGATTTTGAGCAACCCATCGAAGAGTTGAATCAAAAAATTGAAGCACTTCGTATGTTAGGACATGATAACGAAGTGAATTTAAGTGATGAAATCGCACGACTTCAAGCAAAATGTTCTGATTTAACAGCCCAAGTTTTTTCAAATTTGGAGCCTTGGCAAGTGGCGCAAATGGCGAGACATCCACTAAGGCCACAGACCACAGATTATATTGAACGTATTTTTACTGATTTTCAGGAGTTACATGGTGACAGAAGTTGTTCTTCAGCTCCTGCAATTATTGGCGGTTTGGCTCGCTTAAATGGTGAGCCAGTTATGGTGCTTGGCCATCAGAAAGGTAAACGTACTAAAGAAAAAGTATATCGAAACTTTGGGATGGCTCGTCCTGAAGAGTATCGAAAAGCTTTGCGTTTGATGAATATGGCTGAAAAATTCAAATTACCCATTTTCACTTTTATTGATACCGCTGGAGCGTATCCAGGGATTGGTGCCGAAGAACGCAATCAATCTGAAGCTATTGCGCGAAATCTTTTTGTGATGTCAAATCTTAAAACCCCAATTATCTGTGTGGTAACAGGAGAGGCAGGATCTGGGGGGGCATTGGCAATTGGCGTCGGTGACCGTGTGCTCATGTTGCAATTTGGTATTTATTCAGTAATTTCTCCAGAAGGTTGTGCATCGATTCTATGGAAAGATGCGTCTAAAGCAAGCGAAGCTGCTCGAGCGATGAGAATCACGGCAGATAAGATTCTGGAAAATAAGTTAATTGATATGGTAGTGCCAGAACCATTAGGGGGGGCACACCGTAATGTTGATGAAATGGCTGCGCGTTTAAAAGATGTTTTGGTTAGTGAGTTACGTGCTTTAAAGAAATTACCATTGGACCAGCTGGTCGAGAACAGGTACCAAAAATTTATGGCTATGGGTGCATGTGATTAAAGCTTTATTAGATCTTCTTCCAAATTCAACTGAGGAGGCGAATTGCACGGCCGATGCGGTGCTCGAATCCTCAAGTACTTGCTTGTACACTTCGGTTCTAAGCTCCGCATCTTATCAAGCCTCGCCTCCCTCAGTGAGTTTGGAAAGTGATCTATTGAATACCGAGTGGCTTTCTCGCCTAAGCCATTTTAATAAGCTAATTGTAGGCTTTAGTGGGGGGCTTGATTCAACGGTGCTTTTGCATGTACTCGCTTCCTATCCCACCTTGTTTGCTAAATTAGTCGCAGTGCATGTGAATCATGGTATTAGTGCGCGTGCACCTCATTGGCAAGCACATTGCGAGCAGTTTTGTCATCATTTAGATATTCCATTAATTACCCAATCCGTACAATTTGATCGCTCAGCCAATATTGAAGAGAGGGCGCGTATTGCTCGATATGCAGTTTTTTCTTCTTTGATGACCGAACAAAATTGCTTGATTTTAGGACATCATTTGGATGATCAAGCGGAAACAGTTCTTTTGCAACTATTCCGAGGCGCTGGAGTAGATGGTTTGGCTGCGATGAGTGATTGGGGCAAATTGGGATTGGGGGGAATGGCTCGTCCTTTTTTAAATCATTCCCGTACGCAACTTGAGAATTATGCGGTTTTACATCAATTAAGATGGATTGAAGATGAGAGCAATCAGGACATCAATTATTCACGCAATTACCTACGTCAACAAATTATACCTTTGTTGAAAAAAAAATGGCCTGGAGTGGTGGGTAATATCGCAAGAACAGCCATTCATTGCCAGCAAGCTAAAAGAAATTTAGATAGCTTGGCAGAAGGAGATAGTCGACTTATTTCCAAACACGCTAAGGAGAGAGAAGTACAAGAGGATATGGAAGGTAGAACCGCCACGTACACTCCAGTTAAAGAGAATTTGAGCACTTTATCGACGAAGCAATTTTCCACCCCAGATGAGGTTGGAAATAAGGGGAATGCATCAGAAGAAAATTCAGACGTCCTTTTAAACAATTTTTTGTTAATAACACCATTAAAAGAACTCAGTCGCGATCGTCTCGTGAATCTGCTCAGGGTTTGGTTGAAAAATAATCGAGTCCAATTGCCTTCGACAGCCACTTTCGAGCGTTTGATTGATGAAGTGATCTTTGCAAGTTCTGATGCAATTCCTGAGGTGAGTTGGACAGAGGTGATTGTGCGTCGCTACCAAAGGCATTTATATATAGATAGGAAAAGTATAAATAAATTACCTTCTTGCATTGAATGGTCGGTATTTCCTTTACCTTTAATAATCGCTGATCTGGAAATTAATTTATTGGCAAAAAAAAGCACTCAAGGACTAGTAGCTCCTCCGAATGCAAAAATATCTGTCCGATTTAGACAAGGTGGGGAAGAGTTTGTCTGGCATGGGCAAACCAAGCGTTTAAAAAAATTATTCCAAGAGTGGGGCGTTCCACCATGGTTAAGGGAACGAATTCCTTTAGTTTATTTTAATGACACGCTTGCAGCAGTAGTGGGTTATGCAATGAGTGATCTATTTTTTTCTAAAGAAAGTGCTGACGCATGGATATTCGTTAATGGTTGCTGAATTTCCCTTTTTCCCTGCTCCAGTCATCCCGAGCACAGCAAGGGACTTTCATGCTATAGCATTGTGTCACAATGAGGAGATCCCTCGTTGTCTCGTGATGAGGCAGACAGGGGGAAGGGATTTTATATCTTAGTAACCAAAATTGTTGTGTGGAAGATCGACGTGCTCAGTCAGACCGAATCCAACATCTCGTTCATATGCAATTTCCAACGCATTATTCACATTTTTTCTAATCTGTTGTGCACCAGTTATGTCATGTTGTTTAAAGAAAAGATATTGTGAGAATATTACTTGTGATTGAGGGGCTTGTGCTAATTTCTTTTGAGTTCTTGTAATGAGATTAAGTTCACCATCTTCATTCATCCACTCATTGGGTTTCATTTTCATTATTATTATTACCTCTGGTTTAAAAAGAAGCGCCATAGTACACGAGAAACCATAAAATTCAAGTTTTATTCAAATTGAAAATAAAAAATGTATTTTGATTAATTCAATAAAAATTATTTTAAATTTTAATTAAACTAATTTAGATTAATAAGAAAAATAATTAAATATCAAATCATTTCACCATGCAAAATATTTCGGACATTAAATCATTACTCGCACTCAGTGGAAAGCCTGACAGTATTCCTGAAGACCTTATGGCATTCTTTTTATATTTAAAAAAAAGGTTGAAAAAAAGTAGAGATAAATTTAACGCTTTCGCAATGAGCTATGATGAAATGGATTGTTTAGCAGGGATTATTGAACAAATGATTGAGTGTTGTGTCAAAGATCTACGGTTTGAAATTGCTTTTTCAAAATGGGACGGAAGCGCACAATTAAATCATTGGTCTTTTTTAGAATTCAATTTTAAAGGAACGGAAACCCCTCCTGGTTTAGATATTTTGATTTGTGATCCGCTTGGTTTCAAACAATCACTGGTTTTAACAAATTTATTAAGCAGTAAGATGAAGTTTGGTAGTTTAAGTAAATTGTGCACATTGATGATTTATATTCCCATAGACACATTACAAGTTAAAGGGCGTACGTGCGCCTATTTTGTGACCGATAATGTTTCAATGTTAGCAAATCAAGATAAGTACAACCCAGTTTATGATTATATGAGGTCTCATCAACACGAAAGCAAAATAGATGAGGCAATGAGAATCTTGGCGCAATTTCGTGAATCTCTCACGAATTGTTATACGGAGGAGGAGCTCAATGAGATCTATGATTTTAAACTCGTTGCGAGTGCTCTACCTGTCAGGCTCTTACGAACAAAACACTCTGTACCTGAACTAGAAAAAGAAGTTCGTGATTCGGAAAACCTTAAAGATGAGATTGTGAACTACAAGGGCGAAACCGCATGGCATTCAATAAGTAAGAATTTATTTTTTGTTAAAGATAGAGGTGGAGAGGAGGAGTATAGGAATATGAGAATCAATAAAAAGATGGAAAAACTCAAGGGGATTGTAAGTGAACTATCCTCTTCATGTTTAGAAGAGGAAATTCAGTCATTTTATAAGGCGATGCATGAACATAGGCTATTCGGTCTAAAGCAATTTATTATACAAAATATCAAAACAGCCGATAAACCGTTCTTAACACTCCGGTAAATTAACTGCTAAGCCACCCATAGATGTTTCTTTATAAATACTTTGCATGTCCATTCCCGTTTGCTTCATTGTTTTAATCACTTTATCTAAAGAAATTTGATGCTGACCATCACCAATTAGTGCCATTCGTGTTGCATTAACTGCCTTTACTGCACCCATGGCGTTACGTTCTATGCATGGTATTTGTACTAAACCCAAAACAGGATCACAGGTCATTCCTAAATGGTGTTCCATTGCGATTTCTGCTGCGTTTTCAACTTGAGCTACAGTGCCACCAAGAACTGCTGTAAGGCCAGCTGCAGCCATAGACGAGGCAACGCCTACTTCACCTTGGCATCCTACTTCAGCCCCAGAAATAGAAGCACCTTTTTTGTAGAGTATGCCTATCGCAGCCGCAGTGAGAAAATAAGTGTATATGTCCTCATTACTCATTCTATCATGTGCGTGTTGGCAATATTTGAGCACAGCAGGAATAATACCTGCAGCTCCATTAGTGGGTGCTGTAACGATACGTCCACCCGCTGCATTCTCTTCATTGACTGCCATAGCATAAAGATTGAGCCAGTTCATGATATCTGATTGCTCGAAAATGCTTTTTACCCCTTTTTCATTCATGAGCTTTTTATATAAATCAGGGGCACGTCTTTTTAAGTTAAGTCCGCCAGGTAAAATGCCATCATGCTTGCAACCATTACCAATACAATCATCCATAACCTTGGCAATTGCCAAAATTCCATTATGAATTTCTTCTGTACTGCGCCATGTTTTTTCATTAATAAGCATTAATTCCGCAATACTTAAATTATTATTCTGACATAATTCCAAAAGTTGGGCTGCAGTTGAAAATGGATAGGGAGGTGGGTTCGTATCTTCGGTGGTTTTGGAAAAATCTTCTTCAGTAGTAATAAAACCACCGCCAATTGAGTAATAAACTTGAGCAATTAATAAATTATCTTGGTTATCAAAAGCGGAAAAACGCATCCCATTAGAATGTTTTGGCAAGAGTTCTTTTTGTAAAAAAAGAAAATCCGTAGATTCATTAAAGTTAATATTTTTTTGGCCTGCTAAATTGAGTGTATGGGAGCTAAGAATCTCATGCATACGCGGAACCATCGATTCAGGAGCCACAGTCTCAGGTGCCTTGTTTTCTAATCCATTTAAAATGGCTTTATCTGTTCCATGACCTTTGCCTGTTAACGCAAGTGAACCATAAAGTTCGGTCTTAACACGTTGTACCTGATTCATGAGCTGCATCTCTTCCAGTAATTTTAAAAAAGCATTAGCAGCAAGCATAGGACCAACAGTATGGGAGCTTGAAGGACCAATTCCAATGGAAAATAAATCAAATACACTGATGTTCATGGGGGTTAATCTCTAGTTACAATTAGTGCAAAGTGTAGAGGGATCTGAGTTATTTGTCTATTTTAATTATAGTGAACCTATTGACTTTCGGTGCGTCCCGTCTTCGCTGTTACATAGTGCTGCTAGGGATATGCATTTAAGGATAGTCATGAATCCAATGAACTTTGTAATATAATTACAATTAATCGCATTTAAATACTGGTAATTTCACGTGAATTTAGGCAGAATTATGATGCATTTTAGAATGCAATATCTTCCATAAGAAATGGAGAAGATATGCACAACAGAAAGACTACAAGGGGATTCTTTATGAAGATGAAATTGGTCACTGCGGCCATTATGGGGCTGGCAATGTCTACTGCAATGGCTGCTACTGATGCTACATCGCTTGTTACGGATAAAGATAAATTATCTTATAGTATTGGTGCTGATTTAGGAAAAAACTTCAAAAATCAAGGTATTGATATTAATCCGGACGCATTAGCTAAAGGAATGCAAGATGGAATGTCTGGTGCCCAATTGATTTTGACCGAACAACAAATGAAAGATGTTCTGAATAAATTTCAGAAAGATTTGATGGCAAAGCGCAGCGCCGAGTTCAATAAAAAAGCTGAAGAGAACAAAGCTAAAGGTGAAGCGTTCTTATCAACAAACAAATCAAAATCCGGTGTCGTTGTATTGCCAAGTGGTTTGCAATATAAAATTATTGAAGCCGGTACAGGAGCTAAGCCAGGCAAATCTGATACAGTAACAGTTGAATATACTGGTACTTTAATTGATGGTACTGTATTTGACAGCACTGAAAAAGCAGGTAAACCAGCGACATTCCAAGTATCACAAGTAATACCTGGTTGGACCGAAGCATTACAATTAATGCCTGCTGGTTCTACTTGGGAAATTTTCGTACCTTCAGAGTTAGCTTATGGCCCACGTAGTGTTGGTGGTCCTATCGGTCCAAATGAAACTTTAATTTTCAAAATTCATTTGATCTCCGTTAAAAAAGCTGCCTAATCAATGAGAAGGGAATTTCCCTCCCTATCGTACCTCACTCCCGAAAGTCGGAGTGAGGTTTTCTTTCAAGATCAATTTTTCCGCCTTTGAGAGCTCCGCAAAATGAATAAACGACTATTTATTGTTTTCATTTTAGGTTTTTCTTCTGGCTTGCCTATGGCGTTAATCAGCAGTACCTTACAGGCATGGTTTGCATACAGCGGGATGTCCGTTTTTGCTACCGGAACTTTAAGTTTAATTAGTTTGCCCTATGCTTACCGTATTTTCTGGGGACCTATTTTAGACCGATACTCTCTCTTTAGTATGGGTAAAAGACGAAGTTGGATTTTAAGTATGCAATTTTTATTGCTCCTTGGATTTAACTTAATGGCGTGGTTTACTCCAGAGCAATATCCTAAATTAATGGCTTTTTTGGCTTTGATTTTAGCGTGCTTTTCTGCCACCCAAGATGTAGCTATTGATGCGCATAGAGCAGAATATTTACCAGTCAGCGAACATGCTTTGGGAGCTTCTCTAGCAGTATTAGGCTATCGGATCGCGTTATTGTTGTCAGGTGGTTTGGCTTTAGTTATGGCACAAAAATTCGGTTGGGCTTATACCTACCGTTTTATGGGGCTCATAATGATTGCGGGCATGCTTGCGGTTTTCTTTAGTGAGGAACCCAGTGTTGACATCAAAGAGAAGAGTAATTTTGCCTTATCTTTTCTCGCTCCTGTTAAGGAATTGATATTTCGTCCAGGCGTTATCCCACTATTACTGTTTATTTTTTGTTATAAGTTAGGTGAAGCGTTTACAACGACTACCAGTGGTATTGTTATGCCTTTTTTAATTCAAGGGCTTGGTTTTTCTTTAGAGACCATTGGCTACATCAATAAAATGCTAGGAGTTGGTTCCATTTTACTTGGCGGCTTGTGTGCAGGATTTTTATTGATGCGCTATTCGCTGTATCGCTCGTTACTGATCTTTGGATTATTGCAAGCATTAACCAATGTCCTATTTGTTGCTTTAGCCATGACAGGAAAAAATATTACATTATTGGCAATTGCAGTATTTTTTGATAATTTTGCAGCGGGAATGGGGTCTACAGCGCTTGTTGCTTTATTCATGCGTTTAGTTGACAAACAGTATACTGGAACTCAATTTTCGATGCTTGTTGCTCTCTCTACATTACCTCGTATTCTCTCAGGACCTGTTGCAGCAACGATTCAAATAGCCATAGGCTGGGTAGGTTTGTATCAACTCTCCATTTTATTTGCTCTACTCTTCATTCCTTTTTTAATTATGATTAAAGAGCAAACAAAAGAAAATCGACAAAACGTAAATGCCGTAGAGAAAGAGGGTGAATTGAATCCTATTAGGTAAATGGTCACTCTGCATCAAAGAATGGTGGTACATCTTAAATGAAATCCTTTCGAAAAATACTCACATAGTTCATCTATGCTCCCTTTTTTAAAAAAATTTCGTTCAACCTGTACTGAAATTCGACCCTTCTTCAAGATTTTGATAGACATGTCACATATATTTTTTATTTAGTTTGATAACAATGCCACTGACTCCCACTAAGAGTATTCCAATGATAATCAAGGTAATCGGCCACCCTATAGCGTGGGGGAAGTGTTGGCTTGAAAAATACAAAATAAAGCACAGGGTGGCCAAACTTGCGATGAAGAGTAAAACACGGCTGCTTTCTATAATTGCCATATAAATTAATCCACAAGCTAAACCTAAATAGAGGATTTCATAAGGTTTATCTTTAACGACATCGAATGTTACAGAGAGTAGTACGACCGAGGATATGAAAAAGAGTAATCCAGCAATACTTTGGTATTTTGAATGATTTATAAATGAACTGACTGCTAGTAATGAACTACTGAGTACAAACCATTGTAAACGTTCTGCTATCCCCAGTAATTCAAATGTTGCGAGGAAAAAAGAATAGAGGAAAACCAACGTAATAAAAGCAAGTACGGTCAGTCTTGTGCTGATAAATGTAATGCCATATTGTAAAAAGAGTATAAAGCTTACAAAAAGTACCCCCCATGTCGGCATCAGCATCGAAGTATATTGTGATACAAGAGTGAGCAAGCCACCAGCTTCAAGAACTGCGGCAACAAGAAACAAAGGAGCGCTCATTTTGGATGATTTGTCTTGATGGTAAAGACCCAGAATAAAAGTTAAAAATCCAAAACCTAGATTTAAAAAAATTCGATTGCTCTCTGTTGTACAGGAAAAAAGGATACTTCCAAATACAACCGTAGTGATTGCAAGAATGAATGTCTTATCCCATATAATTGCAAGGTGTTGATGGGTGAAGTAGATAATTACTATGATGAATAACCACCCTATTGGCAGAAGCGTAGGATACTCTTGCAATAAGATGACAAGTCCCGTTGGTTCAAGGAATAAGGCGATCAGCAAGAATGGCGTCGCAGCTTTTTGATAATTGGGGTGTTTGAAGCATAAAAATGCCAAAATATAGGACGAGAAGCCGAAACCTAAAGTTAAGGTCACACGTTCGTAGATATTGAATTCTTCCCATTTCATCACAATCAGTGCGCAAATCCCTGCAAAGATTAAGATGCCACCTAGATAACTGTATAGCTTATTTAGCCAGCTGGATTGATCTGTTGGGCTTGTAGATTGATTCGGTTTCAATGCGATAGCTATTTCTTTAATTTCAATTTGATATTGTTTGGCAAGATCAACGATTTGTTGTAACGCTTGCTCTTTATTCATGGTTTAATCCAGCCAATAAATTGGACATTACTCCAAGTAAAATACCGTCCTAAACTAGGGTTGGATAATTTAAAGCACGTAGCGTCTTTTTTAAGACATATATAATTGTTTTTATAGTTATTTCCAATTAGCAGATCAGACAACAATCCAGTATTTAAATTATTATTGTCAGTATACAAAATATAGCCGTCAGGAGACTCCAGTGATGTATCCAGTGTAAATTGTTGGGCTGATTGCACCGCTTCTTCTTTGAAACTTGAGTTATCTTTAAAATTAGGGAAATCTAAAGGGAGTTCACGTACTTTTTGTGTTTTTGCATCAAAGAAGTAGAGTTTTTTTATTCCCCAATAATTATTTTGAGTTTTTGAGTATTGAGCCACCAATTTATCATTTTTAACGATTAGATTCACTTGCACCGGAAAGGAACCCGATGAGGAGTCCAAGACAGAAAATAGCAGACCATAATGTGGTGGATCAGTTTTTAAAAAAGAAAGATTTGAAATAACAAATACAAGCATAAGTAGAATGGGTAATGAAAGTCCTGCTATCAAAGTCAGATGACTCTTAATCCACTTAGTCGACATCTTAATTCCTTAAGTTGCGTAAAGCACATGTCATTCTTCTTTATAGTATAGGCTGGTTTTATTTTTTAGTTTAAAAAGATAGTAATATGTAGTTTGGAAGGTTAATTTGGAATTTAGAAGTTTTTAATTATTTTTAAAAATCAAGTTGCTTATGGATTTTAAGAAGGGAGGTGAGGTCTAGAAAATAAATAACTTAAAATGGTACCTAGGGTGGGACTCGAACCCACACGGTGTCACCACCACCGGATTTTGAATCCGGCGCGTCTACCAATTCCGCCACCCAGGCATTTGAGCGGCCATTATAACAAAGAAATAAATTCTCACAATGGGTTTTAGTATATTATTATTTAAAAAATAGCTAATTATAAAAGTGGGTTTTATGAGGCAATATCATTTTATTCTTTTTAGTTTTTTTCTTGCGCAATTTGTTGGGGTTGGTTACGCGACGAATTGTCCTGATCCGCAAACGACTTCATTAAAATGGGGCGTGCCCCCAGCTCCGTGGACTGTCAATCCTTATTCACCTAATCCTCCACAAGGGGATGTGAATACCTATTTTGTTCGGGCGAATATTTTAGTTGCTGGTTATGGACAAGGAGTGGTTTGTACTTATAGGAATTCTTTGGGTGAATACTCCATTTGGTGGCAGGCCCTAACTAAAATCCCATCGCGTCAGGATTACAGTTGGATTGAGACATTAAATGGTTTTGTTTGTACTCAGGGATTGGAGCAATGTCAATTCTATACAGCATGATTTAAATTATGGGTATGGTGAGAGGATTATCCATAGAATTGGTTGATTTATGTACTAAAATAACTATATGTTATGTTTAGTCATCTAAGGAGTCATGATTATGGATTTCAGTACACTTACAAGCCAAAGCCCCAAAGTGATGGCAGTGATGGAAGCGATTAAAAACGATCCTAACTTTTTTAGTGAATTAAAAGATGATCCACAACAAGCATTAAGTAAAATTGGTGTAGAACTCAATGAAGAGGAAATGGGTATCGTTCAAAAATTGGGTGACTTACGAGAGCTCGAAGCAGAGGCTGAAGGCTTTTTTGCCAAGATTAAAGGACTTTTTGGGTTTAAAGAAGGCAATTAAGTTTAAAGCAAATTGTGCGTGTAACTTATTTGTGGATATTAATTTTGTATGTCCATACTCAGGGGTATAAACCTTTGTGTCGTTTTAATAAATATGGTCTATATTATTAATGTCATAGACGAAAATGGAGTTTTCAAATGAAAAATACTAATAGGGCATCCAGATGGATAAACCAGCTTATTGCTGTTCTTTTTTTAGTAAGTAGTCCGTTAGCGGTATATGCAGCATGTTGTTCAGGGCATGGCGGGGTAGCCTCCTGTAATAAAACGACTGGCTTTCAAATGTGTAAGGATGGTACGGCGTCACCAACGTGTAAGTGTAAGAAAGAAAAGACTACAACAACGACTAAGCAAAAAACTACCAAAACAACCAAAACAACAACTGCTACTCCTCCAACTACTACAAATACTACGACAACTACAACCAAACCTAAAACTCACTGGTGGAGTGGAAAATCGACTACTACTAAACCTACAACCAGTACAACAAGTACTACAACCAACGGTACAAGTAATAAAGGTTGTTGTTCGAAACATGGTGGGGTAGGTCAATGCAATAAATCTACTGGTTATCTAACTTGTAAAGATGGCTCCCAATCACCTAGCTGTGCTTGTCATTAAGGTCACCATGAACTTACTGATAATTTCTACTCAAATATAGCCAAGCGGTTACGCTTGGCTGCACTGTACAGGTTTAGTGAAAGAGTTAAATACGATCTTCTGTTATATCTATCATCATTTGTAATGATTTTTTGGCATTATCAATAACCCATTGCTGATCATGTTCCGGTAATCTATATCTGCTTCCAGTGAACTCATTGACCACATCTCCAGCTTTAACTTCATTGTAAGACATGTTTTTTCCCTGTCTTAGTAAATCGACAAGCGCGACTAGATGCGGAGGATCATTGCGTGACATGGTAGCGCAGCCACAGCCTATACCTTTTTCATTTTCTTTTTTAGGTGCTTCAGCCAAATTGACTACTTCTATATTTAAGCTTTTACAATGTTGTTTGAGGTTTTCTACCATATGATTCTCAGTACCAATAGCATACCGCTTTGTCTTGGCGCGATCATGAACCACATAATCCCAGATGAAGGCGGTAGAACCAGAGTGTTGTGCTACTTTGATCACTGAATTGCGGCATTCAGGATGAACAATCGTAGCAAAGCCTTGATGATGCCAATAATCACACATTTCCGGTTGATAATGCGTATGTACGGCACATTGGCTGGCAAATAGAACAAGTTGAGCGTCATCAAATTGCTTCAGTGTTTTTGCATCTTGCTCAGCAAGTGAATATTGAGCTCCTGCAGATCCGCCTGGCCAATAAGCACGATTTTTTATGCCTAACCAATAGGCGACATTCTCGCCCATATGTTGATCGGGAATAAAGAGAATTTTTTTATTTTGCTTTAATGCCCATTGAAATATTTTTTTTACGTTGGAGCTAGTACATACTGCCCCACCTTGGGCTCCAGTAAGTGCTTTGACTCGGCCTGAAGTATTCATATAGCAAACAGGTAAAATATTCTCGGCACCATAACGTTCATTTAAATCAAGAAAAGCAGGTTCAACCATGAAGTCTTTAGCCAGCATCTCCATAGTACAACCGGATTTAGGATTAGTAATGTAAACTTGTTGGTCCTTATTCGCTAAAATACTAATTGATTCAGCCATGAAATGCACCGCAGATTCAATAATAACGGATTTTTCAGGATGCTCGGCTGCCATTAAGGCTAATTGATAGGAATCACCAATAAGCCCACCAAATTGCTCGACTAAGCGGACAATATCACCGCCCATATAATAATGGGCCAAGAGTAATAGTCGTTCTCCAAAATGATCCTGTGCTTTTCTGAGATAAGGAGTCATCCATGCTAAAACGGTGGTCAGCTTACGATCTGGCAATGCTTGGTATTCTTGGGCATATGGGATAAAGTCTTCCTGATACCAGTCTATGGGGTAGTCACTTTGACAAATGCTCATATCGTTCCGGATATGCATTAATGTTGTTTCAGGTGTGTAAAGGGTGGGATTCTTAAACATCTATTTTTGCCTCAAATCATTTTAATGTGTCGTTTGGAATATTTAGCCTGGGTGCAATAGAACCTCTTCATCCCTCGCTACGCCCGGGATGAAGGTAGCTGTACCCAACCTACATTAAATCTATTATTCAGGTGAAGTATCCATTAACCCGAGTTTGGCAATACTTTCTTGTGCCTCAGCTTTTTTATTAGGGTAATCTTCACGGAAGTGACCACCACGTGATTCTCGCCTTGCTAGAGCAGCTCTTACAATTAATTCGGCATTAAGAATAATGTTTCTCAGCTCAATAAAATCTCGGGTGATGCAATGCCTCCAATAATACTCTTCAATTATTTTTTTTCGTTTCATTATTAATTGTAGTAGATCTTCAAGCCCTGCCTCAGTCCGGACTATCCCAGCATAAGAGGTCATTTCTCCTCTTAATCCCCGCCACTGTGCATTAATCTGGCTAGCACGTCGTGCATTGACTTCACTAGGAGCACTCCAGTTCGGAATATGTTCGGTATATTTCCAAGGGGCAGAAATATCTTTTAAAGTACATCGGGCGGCATTGGAACCCATAACTAAAGCTTCAAGTAAAGAGTTACTCGCCAGACGATTGGCACCATGTAAACCAGTAAAAGCAACTTCACCTATGGCATAGAGACGTTTTAAATCAGTGCGGCCATCAATATCGGTAAGTATTCCTCCACACTGATAATGTGCTGCGGGCACAACAGGAATCATATCTTGGCTCATATCAATGCCAATGGATAAAAGAGTTGTATAAATTTGAGGGAAGCGTTTTTTCAAAAATTCTTTGGATTGATGGGTAATATCGAGATAAACATATCCCATTTGACTACGCTCAATTTCACTAAAAATGGCACGTGCAACCACATCACGTGTTGCTAACTCCATTTGTTCTGGGGCATATTGTTTCATGAACCGTTCCCCAGTCTCAGCATTTTTAAGTAATGCCCCTTCGCCACGCACCGCTTCCGAAATGAGAAAATTATTCAAAGAATGATGATGCAATAGGGTAGGGTGAAACTGGTAAAATTCCATGTTACCCACACGAGCTCCAGCACGATAAGCCATGGCCACTCCATCTCCTGTGGCAACCATAGGGTTAGTGGTGTATCTGTATGTTTTACCTGCGCCTCCTGTGGCCAGTATCACGCAATTTGCCAAAAAAGTATGAATCCGGTTTGCGGAACAATCTAAAACATAAGCCCCTAAAACTTCCCCTTGAATATCCGTGCGATGGGGATGGTAATGAGTAATGAGGTTTACAGCAACATGATGTTCAAAAAGACAAATTTGTTCACTTTGCAAAGCAAGTTGATTCATTATTTGTGTGATGGATAAACCGGTTTGATCGCCACAATTAAAAATACGCCGGTGAGAGTGTCCACCTTCTTGTGCTAAATTAAAATTGCCTTTGCTGTCTTGTTTAAAATGAACGTTATATTCGCTCAGTTGTTTTATTGCGTCTGGGCCTTGCCGAATAATGAATTCAACAGCTGGCGGATAGCACAGACCATCACCTGCAACCAGAGTATCTGAAATATGTGATTCCAGCGAATCTTCTGCTGAAAAAACAGCAGCGATTCCGCCTTGAGCGTACCGACTATTGCATTCAATAGCCTCTGCCTTGCTAATTAATGCAATCTTTAGACGTGGCTGCAGACTAATGAGCTGCAAACAATATTGCAAACCCGCTAGTCCTGTACCAATAACAAGCACATCAAACTCAAAAGTTTGTCCTTGTTGTGTGAGTGTATCACTCATAAAAAGGCCTTTACTAACTGAGTTGCCAGCCCGGTGTAGTTTTCTGGTGTCAGTTTAAGCAGTTGTGCTTTCGCTTCTTCGGGTATAGAGAGCTCCTTAATAAATGACTTGAGGCTTTGCTCATCTATTCCATGTCCTCGGGTTAATGCTTTTAACTGTTCATATGCATTGGGGACATTATATCGGCGCATCACCGTTTGCACCGCTTCTGCAAGTACTTCCCAGTTTGCTTTTAAATCTTCTTGTAAAGCACGTTTATTGATTTGTAATTTATCATTACCTTTTGTCAAAGAGAGGTAGGCGATTAAGCTGTAAGAAAATCCCATCCCTATATTGCGTAAAACAGTAGAGTCAGATAAATCGCGTTGCAGTCTTGATTGTGTGAGTTTATTAGCAAAATGAATGAACAGAGCGTTGGCTACCCCCAGATTTCCTTCTGCATTTTCAAAATCAATAGGATTTACCTTATGAGGCATGGTGGATGAACCCACTTCTTCAGCTACAGTTTTTTGTTTAAAGTAGCCCAGAGAAATATAACTCCAGATGTCCTGAGTATAATCCAGTAGAATGTTATTAATACGGATCATAATTTGTGATACTTCTGCCAAACCATCATGCGGCTCAATTTGTGTGGTGTAGGCATTAAAAGACAGTCCTAGAGAGGTGACAAAGTTAGCACAGTGTTTACGCCAGTCTACCTCTGGATAGGCCACAACATGGGCATTATAATTGCCAACTGCACCGTTAAATTTACCTGGGATCAAGACTTCACAGAGTTGTTGCTGTGGTCTTTTGAGCCGAGCAACAAAATTGACTAGCTCTTTACCCATGGTTGTAGGCGTTGCGGGCTGTCCATGGGTTCTGGATAACATAGATACATCGGCATGTTGTTTTCCTAGGAGAGTAATGCTGCCCATGATTTCAGCAAGCGTAGGTTGAATGACCTGTGCAATGGCTTGTTTTACCATTAACGCATAAGCTAAATTGTTGATGTCCTCTGACGTACAAGCAAAATGTATAAAAGGAGTAATTGCTTTCAAGCTGTCATTTTGCTGGAATTTATCTTTTAGATAATATTCTATTGCTTTAACATCATGATTTGTTTGCTTTTCAAATTCTTTAATTTTGATCGCCTCAGTTTCATCAAAATTGGCAATCAGATCATTGAGGAAATCTTTAGCCTTTTGATTTAATTGAGGGACCTCCGTAATAGAACTATTCGCAGCTAACGATTCAAGCCAGCGAATTTCTACAGTGAGGCGATAATAAATTAAGGCGAATTCACTAAAATAAGGACTCAAAGCCCGTGTTTTATTGATATAACGTCCATCGATTGGAGAGATCGCATTTAAAGCAGTAAGAGTCATAAGTAGCTAGCCCTAATGATAAAGCACATATAATATTAGATGCGCGACCAGATGTGAATTAAAGTAAGGAATTTTATCTCAAATTTGATATCTTTTTAATATGTTTGTGTATAATGATCTCATATTTAAAAATAAGTCACATCATTTTATGAAAACCATAATCGAATCTTATCAAGCAGGTCTGTTTCACAAAAAATATTGGTTACAAAATATTATCTCAGGAATTATTGTAGGAGTTGTCGCTTTACCTCTTGCGATGGCATTTGCTATTGCTTCGGGTGTGAGGCCGGAACAAGGGATCTATACAGCAATTATCGCTGGGATAATTGTTTCAGTGATGGGTGGAAGTCGTTTACAAATCGCAGGTCCTACAGGCGCATTTATTGTAGTCCTTTCAGGTATTACTGCAAAATACGGGGTTTCTGGTTTGCAAATTTCCACCTTGATCGCGGGGTTCATGTTATTAATTTTTGGCCTGGCTCGTTTAGGCGGCATTATTAAATTTATACCTGCCCCTGTAATTATTGGTTTTACAGCAGGAATCGGTGTAGTGATTTGGGTTGGACAATGGCATTACTTTTTTGGTCTTCCCTCCGGTGGTAGCGGCCATTTTCACGAAAAATTATGGTACTTATTGCATGCCCTTCCCCAACTCAATGTACCTACAACTATTTTGGGCTTTTTCTCGTTATTCTTAGTCATTTTTTCAAACAGAATTCCTGGATTAAAACGTGTCCCAGGCCCACTTGTTGCTTTATTAACCGTTTCCATATTACAGTCTGTCTATCATTTTTCTGGGGTGGCTACCATAGGTTCCTTATTTGGAGGAATACCTCAAGGTTTACCCGAATTTAAACTCCCTGATCTGACAATAGATAGAGTGCTCGAATTGATAGGACCCGCGTTTACTATTGCCATGCTGGGTGCCATAGAGTCTCTTTTATCTGCAGTAGTCGCTGATGGAATGGCGGGGACAAAACATAATTCCAATCAAGAGCTCATTGGTCAAGGAATCGCGAATATTTTTGCACCCTTATTTGGAGGGTTTGCAGCAACAGGGGCGATTGCACGTACTGCAACAAACATTCGCAATGGGGGAAATAGCCCGTTAGCAGGGATAATTCATGCACTCACATTGGTACTCATTATTCTTTTCTTGGCTCCATTGGCAGTAAATATACCTCTTACCGTATTGGCCGCAATTTTATTTGTCGTCGCTTGGAATATGAGTGAAGTAAAACATTTTGTTAAATTAATACAACGTGCCCCCAAAGCTGATGTGGTGATTTTATTAGTCACTTTTTTCCTTACGGTGTTTGTTGATTTGGTGGTTGCAGTAAATATAGGGGTAATTATTGCTGTGTTGCATTTTATACGGCGTATGGCTTCTAGTGTTGAAGTACAGCAAATGTCTCAGGAAGAATTGGCGCATGAATTGGCACGACAAAATATGGACACTTTGCCTGATGGTGTGTTGGTTTATGCTGTCGAAGGCCCTTTTTTCTTCGCAGCCGCTGAAGCATTTCAACATGCTTTAGCAGTAACTCATTCTGATCCCAAGACTTTAATCCTTAGAATGCGTTGGGTTCCCTTTATGGATGTAACCGGTTTGCAAACTTTGGAAGAAGTGATTGAAGATTTACACAAACGAAAAGTGAGAGTGATTTTAAGTGGAGCGAATTCACGGGTAGAGGAAAAACTACGCAAAGGGGGGATCATTGAACTTCTGGGCGCCGCGAATTTCCATAAGGATTTTTCTCAGGCTTTGGCTGCAAGTAACGCATAATCTAGCCAATCCTAAACAGACCCAAGTATAAGTACTCATATCCTGAATCAAGAAAACTATCTAATGAATTTAAGATATGAGTACGAATATTGTCTGACAATAAAGTTTCAATTCCCATAGCCGTACATTTTCAGTAAAATGACAACTTATCATTTTATGGGCTCGGGGTAACTATGACGGTCAAAACACATATTATTGATTTAGCACATCTTGGCATGCACGACCTGGAGCAGGTTGGTGGAAAAAATGCCTCTCTTGGAGAGATGATCAGTCATTTATCCTCAGTAGGAGTTGCTGTTCCTGGTGGTTTTGCGACGACCGCAGACTCATTTCGGGAGTTTTTGTCTCAGGATAATTTAGATAAAAAAATCTACGCAAAATTAGCAAACCTGGATGCAGATAATGTGCAGCAATTAGCTGTGGTAGGGAAAGAGATTAGACAAATGATTGTCAACACGCCATTTACCCCTGAGTTTGAACGTTCAGTACGAGTTGCTTACGAACAGCTGGCGAAAACGATTGGTCATGATAATTTTAGTGTGGCAGTTCGTTCATCAGCAACAGCAGAAGACTTACCTGATGCCTCCTTTGCCGGTCAGCAAGAAACTTTTTTAAATGTAAAAGGGATTGATGAAGTTCTACTCTCAATAAAGCATGTTTTTGCATCATTATTCAATGACAGAGCCATTACTTATCGTACACATCATCAGTTTGAACATCATGAAGTCGCTTTATCTGCAGGTATTCAACAGATGATTCGTAGTGATTTGGCTGTAAGTGGTGTGATGTTTACTATGGATACTGAGTCAGGTTTTGATCAGGTAGTATTTATTACTTCATCCTATGGTTTGGGTGAGATGGTTGTTCAGGGAGCCGTAAACCCTGATGAATATTACGTACATAAACCTGGAATAAAAGCAGGTAAACCTGCAGTAATTCGCAGAAATCTAGGAAGTAAAGCGTTAAAAATGGTTTATTGTGATGATCCCAGCAAGAAAGAACGCGTTAAAACGGTGGATGTTGATGCGAAAGAGCGATTATTATTTTCTTTAACCCCAGATGAAGTGGAGCGTTTAGCTCATCAAGCCATGATTATTGAGGAGCATTATGGCCGGCCGATGGATATAGAGTGGGCGAAAGATGGCTTGAATGGTCAACTGTACATATTACAAGCTCGTCCTGAAACAGTAAAAAGCCGTGACAATAAACAAATATTGGAACGATATACTCTTAAAAAGAAGGGTGAAGTACTGGCCGAAGGTCGCAGTATCGGACAACGTATAGGCCAAGGTAAAGCACGAATTATTAAAGACGTCAGTGAAATGGACCGAGTCCAACCCGGTGATGTATTGATTTCAGATATGACTGACCCTGATTGGGAACCCGTTATGAAGCGTGCCTCTGCTATTGTGACTAACCGTGGTGGTCGAACATGTCATGCGGCTATTATTGCTCGTGAGTTGGGTATTCCTGCTGTGGTCGGATGTGGGGATGCGACAAAAACTATACGTGATGGTAATGAAGTGACTGTTAGCTGCGCTGAAGGCGATAACGGTTATGTTTACGCAGGTATATTGCCTTATGAGCAAGAGCGCCTTGATGTAGAAACCATGCCTGAGTTACCGATGAAAGTCATGTTGAATGTTGGTAATCCTGAAAGAGCCTTTACATTCCAGTCCATTCCCAACGCAGGAGTGGGCTTAGCTCGTTTAGAGTTTTTAATTTCCAATACAATTGGTATTCATCCACGTGCGTTGCTGGATTTTGATAACCTAAAAGATAAAGAATTAAAACAATTTATTATTGAAAAAACAGCGGCTTATGCTTCTCCAGTTGAATATTATATTGAACGATTAAAAGAGGGAATTGCGACAATTGCTGCTGCGTTTTATCCTAAGCCTGTCATTGTACGATTATCAGATTTCAAATCCAATGAATATGCTAATCTTATTGGCGGTAATTTATATGAGCCACATGAAGAAAATCCGATGTTGGGTTTTAGAGGCGCATCACGTTATGTTTCTGAATCTTTTGCCGAATGCTTTGCCTTGGAGTGTAAAGCAGTACGACGAGTTCGAGAAGAAATGGGGTTAACCAATGTAGAAGTGATGATCCCCTTCGTAAGGACTGTTTCTGAAGCCAGTAATGTGATTCAGGTTTTAAAACAACATGGGCTTGAGCGCGGCAAACATGGACTGCGTGTAATCATGATGTGTGAAGTACCCTCCAATGCATTGTTAGCAGAAAAGTTTTTAGAATATTTTGATGGTTTTTCTATAGGTTCTAATGACTTAACTCAGTTAACCTTAGGTTTAGATAGAGATTCAGGATTGATTGCTGCTCAATTTGATGAGCGTAATGATGCAGTAAAAGCTTTGTTACATATGGCCATTTCTGCATGTAAAAAGGCGAATAAATATATAGGTATTTGTGGCCAAGGACCTTCAGACCACCAGGATTTTGCACAATGGTTAATGAAAGAGGGTATCGAGAGTGTGTCACTTAACCCGGACTCTGTTTTGGAAACCTGTTTATTTTTGGCAAAACAATAATTTATATGAGACTGATGTAACTGTGCAGGCAATATTGTCAGTGTAGTCTGGGTGAAGACTAGGAGGGGCCGAAACCTTGGGTTCACTCCATGTCACTAGGTTATGAGAGTACATTTACGAAGAGAGTATTTTAGCAAAGTATGGAACTGTAATGCAGCGTTTAAAATGGTGGCTTTTTATTGCAGGAATATGCCCTGCGATGGCTTTTGCCTCGGCTGAGCCCGATCATGTTGATCCGGTTGCGTTTGTATTGCTTGGTGTAACTACGATTTTTTTCTTTGCAATTATTGGCCGTTATACAGCAAGACGCTTAAATCAGCCTAGTGTTCTTGGTGAGTTAGTCATCGGAATTCTTGTCGGTAATTTATTTTATTATTATGGATTTCCATTGGCTATTTTATTAAGAGAAGGTTCTTCAATTTTTGATATAGTCAGAGAAATACTCAAAGGAGTTCCGTTAAATCAAGCAGTTACATCAATTATCCCTAACACCAATTATGCACAACAAATTGTTGGCGCTTTAAGCGGACCGCACGGATCTGATTTTCTGAAAATAGCTTATATTGTGGATATTTTTTCACGATATGGGGTTATTTTTCTTCTCTTTATGGTGGGTTTGGAAGGCTCAATAGCAGAAATGAAACAAACAGGCCGTGATTCTTTTTTTGTTGCTTTGATTGGGGTGATCGCACCTATGCTCCTAGGGTTTGGTGTCGCTTACCTATTAATGCCTGATGGTTCCTATCAATCTGATTTATTTATCGCTGCTACTCTGAGTGCGACCAGTATAGGTATTACAGCCCGAGTACTGACTGAAATGAAAAAATTACGTACTAGGGAAGCAAAAATCATTTTGGGTGCAGCGATGTTAGATGATGTATTGGGCCTGATAATTTTAGCGGTGGTTAGTTCCTTAGTAATTAGTGGTGTAGTAGATATAATGGTGGTATTGCGCATTATGGTGAGTGCCGCATTATTTTTTGCAGGAACTTTGTTCTTAGGTCCAATTGTTTTACGTAAGGCTATTCATTTTTTTCGTTTTCTTGAACCTTGGGAAGCAAAATTATTTATTTCCTTTCTGTTTATTATGATTCTCTCTTGGTTAGCCTCAGTGCTCCAACTTGCCACAATTATTGGTGCGTTTACGGCGGGAATAATTCTTCATGATGACTATTTCGATGGTATCCCTCTGAGCCAACAAGAAAATCGCAGTATTTATCATTTATTATCTCCTTTGGAATCCATATTGGCGCCTATGTTTTTTATCGTAATTGGTATCCAGGTTAAATTGGAAAGTTTTTACCATTGGAATGTTATCATTTTGGCAACTGGTTTAATCGTCGCAGCGGTAGCAGGTAAATTAATCAGTGGCTATGGGGCGCGCCCTTCAGATGATCGTTTGCTCATTGGTATGGGTATGTTACCGCGCGGTGAAGTAGGTTTAGTGTTTGCTTCGATTGGTCGAACTCTAGGTGTTATTTCCGATGATTTGTTTTCTGCAATCGTTTTGATGGTTATGATTACCACGTTTATTGCTCCTCTGTTACTAAAAGCACGTTATGCGGCGAAAGATAGGAAAGTAGCACATGAATAACCCCTCTTTAGATATAAAAGCCGATGTATCCCGTGCATTACATGAGGATGTAGGTGATGGTGATGTTACTGCGATTTTGTTGTCTGCTCAGCTTCAGGTTGAGGCTGAAATTATTTCGCGGGAGCCTATGGTCGTATGTGGTCAAGCTTGGGTCAACGAGGTATTTAATCAACTTGATGACCAAGTTAAACTGGAGTGGCATGTTGTTGAAGGAGAATGGTTAGCAGCACCATCTACTCTATGTACTCTATATGGCTCAGGAAGAAGTATTTTAACAGGCGAACGTACTGCATTAAATTTTTTACAAACTCTTTCAGCCACAGCGACGCAAACCTATCGATATGCCCAAAAGCTTCAGGGCACACCGACTCGATTACTGGACACGCGTAAAACGATTCCAGGGTTAAGAGCAGCCCAAAAATATGCGGTAACTTGTGGGGGTGGTTTTAATCACCGTATGGGGCTTTACGATGCTGTTTTAATTAAAGAGAATCATATTGCAGCATGTGGCTCCGTAGCTAAAGCGGTTGCTTTGGCAAGACAAAGTCATAAAGAAATGTTAGTTGAGGTAGAAGTGGAAACTCTAGATGAGTTGCGCGAAGCCATTTGTGCTCATCCAGATCGAATTATGTTGGATAATTTTAGTCAGGGTATGCTTGAAAAAGCAGTGAAAATGAATCAACCAAAACATTGCACATTAGAGGTGTCCGGAGGGGTTACTCTGGAAAATATTGCTGCAATAGGGCGGTTAGGTGTTGATTTCATTTCCGTTGGTGCGATTACCAAGTCGATTCAAGCTATAGACTTAAGTTTACTTATTAGGAAGATTTTATGATGCCAATGATTGTTTTTACGGGAGGAGGTACCGCAGGACATGTTGCGCCTAATATGGCATTGATACGTGAATTAAGTCATAAAGGTTGGGAAATTGCCTATATTGGTTCAGCGAATGGTATTGAAAAGCAGATGATAGAACCGCTTAAAATCCCATTTTATGGGATCAGCAGCGGTAAATTACGTCGGTATTTGAGTGTAAAAAACTTATTGGATCCTTTTAAAATTATACTGGGTATAGTGCAATCATTTTTCTTGCTTAATAAGATGAAACCCGATGTGGTTTTTTCCAAGGGAGGGTTTGTCGCTTTTCCAGTAGTAGTTGGGGCTTGGTTAAATCGGATTCCTGTTGTTGCTCATGAATCGGATATGAGTCCTGGACTTGCTAATCGACTTTGTTTTCCTTTTGTTAATAAAATTTGCCTGACTTTTGAAGCGGGGAAAAAGCACTTTAAAAAGCAAAATAAAATAGAAGTCACGGGTACGCCTATCCGTGAGCAGTTGTTTGAAGGTAATAGTGACCGCGGTCTTGAGCTCTGTGGATTTAATTCTAAAAAACCTTGTCTTTTAGTGATTGGGGGTAGTTTGGGAGCAGGCTCTATCAATCGCAGTATTCGTGATGCATTAGAGCAATTAACCAAGGAATATCAAATTATTCATATTTGTGGGAAAGGGAAATTAGAACCTTCTTTAATTGATCATGCAGGGTACAAACAATTTGAATACGTTCATGACGAATTAGCGGATTTGTTAGCTGCAGCGTCAATCATTATTTCTCGAGCTGGGGCTAATTCCCTTTATGAAATTTTGGCTCTAGGTAAGCCCCATATTCTAATTCCTTTACCGGCTGAGGTCAGTCGAGGAGATCAAATCCAAAATGCACGATATTTCCAAGGATTGGGAATTAGCCTCGTCATTGAAGATCGCGCTTTAAATACAGGCACTTTGCTGCAAAGTTTGCATGAACTGGAGAAAAATAAAAAGGATATTCATAATAAAATCAATGCACTAAATATTAAGTCGGCTACGGACCAAATTGTAGCTATAATTGAGGAGCAAGTTCATGTTCAATCCGCAAGCACTGTATGATTTTGTATGTGGTCAATGGGAAAAGGAAATTATTCCCAGCTTATGCGAATACATAAAAATTCCGAATAAATCACCTCATTTTGATCCAAAATGGCAGGAACATGGATTAATGGAGCAGGCGGTTAGTCATATTGCTAATTGGTGTAAAGCCCATGCACCTAAAGGAATGATGCTGGAAATTATGAGATTGGAAGGGCGTACACCTTTAATTTTTATCGAAGTTCCTGGTCAGATTGACGAAACGGTTTTGTTGTACGGCCACCTCGATAAACAACCTGAAATGTCAGGATGGAACGAGGATTTGCATCCATGGAAACCGGTATTAAAAGATGGGCGCTTATATGGCCGGGGAGCTGCAGATGATGGCTATTCTGCATATGCTTCGTTGACTGCAATTTCTGCTTTACAACAACAAGGTTTAGCTATTCCACGTTGCGTTTTAATTATTGAAGCGTGTGAAGAGAGTGGTAGTTACGATCTGCCTTATTACATTGAATTGCTCAATGCACGGATTGGCAAACCCAACTTGGTTATTTGTCTTGATTCTGGAGCAGGTAATTACGAACAATTATGGATGACTACTTCATTGCGCGGTAATTTGGTAGGTGAACTATCCATTGAACTAATTCGTGAAGGAGTTCATTCCGGTGCGGCAAGCGGTATTGTTGCAGACAGTTTTCGGGTAGCTCGACAATTGATTAGTCGAATAGAAGATGAAGTTTCAGGAGAAGTGAAATTATCTGAATTATATTGTGATATTCCTGAAGAAAGAACGCAACAAGCCGAGAAATGTGCTCAGGTTCTAGGAGATTCGGTTTATGCTGAATTTCCATTATATGCTGGGGTTGAACCAGTCACAAAGGACAGAAAACAATTAATTTTAAATCGAACCTGGAAACCGGCATTAACAGTGACTGGAGCTAACGGATTTCCTGCCATAGCGGACGCAGGAAATGTCTTACGCCCTCAAACGTCATTCAAACTGTCTATGCGTTTGCCACCTCTAGTTGATCCTACAGTTGCTGCAACCGTAATGCATGATGCCTTAACTACAAATCCTCCTTATCGTGCCAAAGTACGTTTTAAGATAGGTGATGGATCACAAGGATGGAATGCACCCAAACTTGCCTCATGGTTGGAAAAAGCTGCTGATGAAGCATCAATGGCTTATTATGGTAAACCAGCTGCTTACTTTGGAGAGGGAGGAACCATACCTTTTATGGGAATGTTAGGAAAGAAATTTCCGGAGGCACAATTTATGATTACCGGAGTGTTAGGGCCTCAATCTAATGCGCATGGTCCTAATGAATTTTTGCACTTGGACATGGTGAAAAAATTAACTGCATGTGTTGCTTACGTACTATATAAGACCACAGCCGTTTGACTTCATTTCGCTCCTCCCTTCTCGTCATTTCGAGCCACGATGTCATCCATCGCTACGCTCGATATGGTGAGGCTTCGAGATGGCAGAAGGGGACGGATGCATCCGTTAAGAATCAGGACAAATTTTTTGTTACTCATTGAACTTTAAGCAAAAAATTAAAAAAAACACTCGACAGTGCGCCAAAATCTTGGGATACTTCTGCCGGCTCTGGAACGAGCCACTTAGTCCAACAATTAGGAGAAAATTATGAGAGCAAAATTTATTGCTACTGCATTGTCATTATCTGTAATCACTCTTTCTGCTCATGCAGTCATCACTAAAGAGTCTTCCGTGAAAAAAAAGCCCCCTATAGTCATTCATAAGATTGATCTTAACACCGCAGATTTATCAACACTTACTGGTTCTGTAAAGGGTATAGGCAAAAAACGCGCTGAAGCAATTATCGCCTATCGGAAAAGTCATCATGGATTTAAATCATTGGAAGAACTTGCCGATGTGAAGGGCTTGGGGCAGCGATTTATGACTACAAATCGAGATAAATTAAATCAAGTATTTGTTATTAATAAAATAGAATAAATCATAAACAAGTTATTTTAGGTCGCTGTTGTAAGTGTTATGTCCGACCTATAAAAAATCAAACTATATCCCGGGTTTCGCGGCGTTGCACTTAGACTAATGAGGTTATCACACTTCAATCAGCTTGGGTGAGGGCAGCCGTAACTCGGGGATCGGGTTAAACATTCAAGCGGGTACGGCTAAAAAATAAGTATGCATCGAGCAAAGTAGAGTACTCTATGATTCATAAACAGTATTAAAAGCTTTTTTTTGCATTCGCGTTTTCAGTTCGAAAACACAAAATTATCTGCATGTATAAAAATTCACTCTTTAATTTAAAATTGTTGTATAAGAACTGTCGATTTTTATCCAAATTTAGGATAAAGTAGCGCACAAAAAAAAGAACAGGATATTGCGGCTTATGTTCAGAAAATTAAGGGGTGTGTTTTCCAATGATTTATCAATCGATTTGGGAACAGCCAATACATTGATTTATGTAAGAGATAAAGGGATTGTTTTAAATGAACCCTCCGTAGTTGCTTTGCGTAATGAATCAGGACAAAAACGAGTTGCAGCTGTTGGTCTTGAAGCGAAGCGAATGCTGGGAAGGACTCCAGGCAACATTAATGCGATTAGACCAATGAAAGATGGTGTGATTGCTGACTTTTTTGTTACTGAGAAAATGTTGCAGCACTTTATACATAAAGTACATGAAAATAAATTCTTAAGACCAAGCCCACGTGTTCTGGTTTGTGTTCCTTGTGGATCTACGCAAGTTGAACGTCGTGCAATTCGTGAATCCGCAATGGGTGCTGGAGCTCGTGAAGTATTTCTTATTGAAGAACCTATGGCGGCTGCTTTAGGATCTGGAATGCCCGTAGAAGAGGCCAGTGGTTCTATGGTTGTGGATATAGGTGGTGGTACCACTGAAGTCGCTATTATTTCTTTAAGTGGAATTGTCTATCACCAGTCTGTTCGCATAGGCGGCGATAAGTTTGATGATGCTATTGTATCTTATGTTCGTCGTAACTACGGAACACTTATTGGTGAAACTACCGCAGAACGTATTAAACATGAAATTGGCTCAGCGTTCCCAAGTCGTGATTTATTTGAGATAGAGGTTCGTGGAAGAAATCTCGCTGAAGGCGTTCCTCGTAGTTTCATTCTAACCAGTGCAGAAATTTTAGAAGCACTGCAAGAGCCTTTATCTGGCATTGTTGGTGCTGTGAGGGCAGCGTTAGAATTGGCTCCACCTGAATTAGCAGCTGATATTGCTGAACGTGGTATGGTTCTAACTGGAGGCGGAGCTCTGTTGAAAAACATAGATACTCTGCTGATGGAAGAAACTGGCTTACCTGTATTAATTGCTGAAGATCCGCTAACCTGTGTAGCACGTGGTGGTGGTAAAGCTTTAGAAACCATGGACTTGCGTGGCGGTGATTTCCTCTCAACAGAATAATACATATAACAGATTATTTAGCAGGGGCGGGTACAGTTCTATAGGATTTGTACTCGCTCTTGTCTTTTCTGTTTTCTTAATGTTCTCTGATTATCATTATCGTTATTTAGATAGTGTGCGAAGCGGTTTTTCCTTTATTGTTGCCCCCTTACAATATGCAGTAGATTATCCTGTACGCGTAATTGGTTGGGTACAGTCACTTGTCAGTGCGAAAAAAGCATTAATTGCCGAAAATATGCAATTGCGATACCAACAAACTATGTTGGAAGCAGAGTTACAAAAATTAACGGTAATCCAAAAGGAAAATTCGCAACTAAAAGAATTACTCCTTACCTCGTCACAGGCGGATATGCGTGCAATGGCGGCACAAATTCTTGCTGTGGATACCAGCAATTCACGTCAAGTAGTTGTTTTAAATAAAGGAAAGCGTGATGGAGCATATGTAGGGCAACCTGTTTTGGATGCAAAAGGTGTTATGGGGCAAATTGTTGATGTTGGTCCTATAACCAGTACAGTCTTGCTTATTTCTGACTCTAAAAGTGCAGTGCCTGTGCGAAACAATCGTACTGGGGAGCGGGCCATTCTTGTTGGAACAAATGATATAGAGAAATTATCCCTAATTAATTTACCAAAAACGTCGTCAATTCATCCTGGCGATGTATTAGTCACCTCCGGTTTAGACAGACATTATCCAGAAGGTTATCCTGTAGGATTCGTGGAAGAAGTGAACAGTATTCCTGGCGAAGATTTTGTGAAAGTGAAAGTCAAATCCGTCGCGCTGCTCAATCGTAACCGACTTGTATTACTGATCTGGCCTGATGCGGAACAAGAGCTATTGAATG
The DNA here is from genome assembly GCF_043161935.1 of Legionella sp. 227. Classification (NCBI taxonomy): domain Bacteria; kingdom Pseudomonadati; phylum Pseudomonadota; class Gammaproteobacteria; order Legionellales; family Legionellaceae; genus Legionella; species Legionella sp. 227. Next base: position 2,681,945 of record NZ_CP171154.1, read on the forward strand.
AACAAATTAATGAGCGATTAAATGCCAAGGAGACCATGTGATGAGAAATCTTCGCATACGGTTGTGCTTGGCATTTATTATAGCTCTTCTTTTATCCATATTACCTATGCCGGAATTAATTTCTGCTTTTCGACCTCCTTGGGTTTTGTTGCTTGTACTTTATATAGAATATTTTTTGCCAGGTAATTTTAGACTGACTACATTATTGTTTGTTGGATTGTTATTAGACGTGTTACTCGCCACAGTAATTGGGGAACATTCATTTGCTTTACTTTTGGTCACCTGGATTGCTTCCAGCAAATCGCGGCGGTTTCAGTTTTTTTCAATGATGCAACAAATTTTTTTAATTGGATTCTTTTGTCTTTTATATCAATCTATTATTTCTTTAATCACCGCGCTACTTGGTTTCAATTACAGCTTATTTACACCCGTAGCGAGTGCTTTGGTGGGTATGTTTCTCTGGCCGTGGATTCGCTTACTTGGAGAAGATACTTTGCTGAAACGATTGGTTTATCGCTGAATCCTCATTCCCGGGCTTAGTGAGGGATTTCGATGCTGTAGCACCGTATGCCGATGGCGCTCACCGCCGCACTCGTGATGGGGGTTGGGTTATTTGAAATGGTGCTGTATTGTTCGGTATTCACCAGGTTGTAAATCCTCTAATTTCCAATTACCAATTTGATGTCGTACTAATCTTAAAGTGGGAAACCCAATTGCTGCGGTCATTTTGCGAACCTGATGATTTTTACCTTCTTTTAAAATGATTTCTAGCCAGCAGGTAGGAATATTCTGTCTGAAGCGAATTGGCGGATTACGAGGCCATAACCGCGGTTCGTCTATAAATTTTACTTCAGCAGGTAAAAATGTAATCTCTTTAAGGACCAAGCCTTTTTTAAGTGGTTCCAAATCTGCTTTAGAGGGTATGCCTTCTACTTGAACCCAATAGTATTTTCTTTTTTCAAATTTAGGATGAGTTAATTGGTGTTGCAATGAGCCATCGTTTGTTAATAATAACAATCCTTCACTATTTTTATCTAATCGGCCTGCTGCGTAAAAATGGGGCTTATGAATAAAAGCAGCTAGTGTATGTTCTGGATTATCTCCAGAAAATTGGCTGACGATACCATAGGGCTTGTTGAACAATATTATTTCAGGCATTCGATATTATCAAAAAGGTAAAGTGGCCTTATAGTAGGTGTTTTCAATATGCTGAGCAATTCCTTTACCCAATTCATTGTTTTTATAGGTTAATTCTTGTACAATATCCAGCATTGTAAAAATTATGTCTGGGTGTATATCGTAGATGAAATACTCGATACTTGTTTCGCTTTTCTTTTGTCAATTTGCCTATGCGATGAATCATATTGTTATGGTTGGGGATGAGAAAGTAGAAATTAAGCATTTAGTAGGCAAAGGAAAAACTTATATCCATTTGCATCATAACGAACAAACGGCTTTAAAAGCAGCCCAAACAGTAATTCAAAAGGAAGGGGGGAGCCTTATTGCTTTGGTCCATTCTGGAGGTCGTAATATCGTATTTCATTTAAATAACCAACGTTATGAGTTTGATCCCAATCGTATTTTTACAGATAACGGGATTAAGAAAACCTTATCGCAGTTTGGCCAATATAATCCCCAGGCGCATCAGGAAGTAAATAAACTGGCAACTAAAATCAAACAATTGTTGCCAAAAGGCAAAGTAGTTGCTGTTCATAACAATTCAACTTATTCACTTAAGGATTATCTGCCAGGGAAGACATTAGAAAATGATGCGCAGGCAATTCATATGACTCCTGAAAATTACTTTCGTAATTTTTATTTAGTCACCAAAATCAATGATTTTCTTCGTTTAAAAAGCAAAGGGTATAATGGAGTTTTACAAAAACCTGCCGCAACAGATGATGGATCTTTGTCTATATATTTATCAAAAAATGATTATATCAACGTTGAAGCAGGATATGATCAGCTGATCGAGCAAATTAAAATGTTGCAACATGCATAAGCTGGCAGAATTAAATAGCTAGCATTTCTTTTTCATCTTTCAATGTCGCTCAGTCAGAAAAGCTATAGGTAGCTAAGCTACGTTTACATTTTTCATCATAAATTTTAAATCCGACATCAGATTGGCGCGTAAAATGCTAGGTATTTAATTCAGTCTGCTTAGTAAGCATCCAAGTGAAGTAATTTAATAGAAATGATACTTGGGATTCCAAGTTATCACATGCTATCATTGCCTTTTCTCTAATTTTACGGAGTTGTCAATGACATACGATAAAATCAAAGTGCCTTCACAAGGTGAAGCTATTACTGTTGCTGAGGATCTGTCACTTCGTGTCCCTAATAATCCTATTATCCCTTTTATTGAGGGTGATGGTATTGGTGTTGATGTAACACCCCCCATGATTCGAGTCGTTGATGCTGCAGTCGCTAAAGCATACGGCGATAAGAGAAAAATTGCTTGGATGGAAGTTTATGCCGGTGAAAAAGCAACTCAAGTGTATGGTTCTGATCAATGGTTGCCTAAAGAAACCTTAGATGCGATGAAAAAATATGTTGTTTCAATTAAAGGCCCATTGACGACTCCAGTTGGTGGTGGAATTCGTTCACTCAACGTGGCAATTCGCCAAGAAATGGATCTCTATACGTGTTTACGACCAATTCGTTATTTCACAGGTGTTCCAAGTCCACTAAAAGAACCAGAAAAAACAGATATGGTTATTTTTAGGGAAAATTCAGAAGACATTTATGCCGGTATTGAATGGCAAGCGGATACTCCTGAAGCGAAAAAAGTGATTGAATTCTTGATGAAGGATATGGGAGTTAAAAAAATCCGTTTTCCTGAGCACTGCGGAATAGGTATTAAACCCGTTTCTAAGGCTGGGACTACACGATTAGTAAGAGCCGCAATCCAATATGCGATTGATAATGATCGCCATACGGTAACTTTAGTTCATAAAGGCAATATTATGAAATTTACCGAAGGTGCATTTAAAGATTGGGGTTATCAAGTGGCACGTGATGTTTTTGGTGCTAAAGAATATGAAGGCGGTCCCTGGTTGGAAATCAAGAATCCTAAAACAGGTAAGCAAATCATCATTAATGATGTAATTGCTGATGCGTTCCTGCAACAAATTCTTTTAAGACCAGAAGATTACAGCGTAATAGCGACACTTAATTTGAACGGTGATTACATTTCTGACGCTTTGGCTGCTCAAGTAGGGGGTATCGGTATTGCTCCTGGAGCAAATATCAGTGATGAAGTTGCTGTATTTGAAGCAACTCATGGAACAGCACCCAAATATGCAGGAAAGAATAAGGTAAATCCAGGTTCAATTATTCTTTCTGCTGAAATGATGCTCCGTCATATGGGATGGAATGAAGCTGCTGATTTAATTATCAAAGGCATGCAAGGTGCTATAGCAGCCAAAACTGTAACTTATGACTTTGAGCGTGGTATGATCGGTGCTACTTTAGTTAGTAGTTCTGGTTTTGGAGATGAGATAATTAAGCATATGTAAATTGAATGGATATCCAATAGCCGAGGTGAATTGCAGAGTAATTTAAGGGAGGACGAAGAGGGGCTCCTAAGATTCACTTTGCTTTACCTAGGCTACAATGTATATCTTTTTCAGTTTATAGCATTAATGAATGCTATCTAACCAATATGTTTTTGATTATTTCAAAGACTAATTTTTTCGTTAAAAATAACTGATTTTACTGGCCAAAAGTGCATAGTGAGTCTATAAAAATAATATAGAGGTTGTATATTATGACTGGGCAAAATCTAGAGGAAATTGTAAGGCATAAAGTCGCTGAGCCGGAACAGAGCACAGAGAATAGAGTGCCTAGAAAGTACAAGGTGGTGTTGCTCAATGATGATTATACACCTATGGATTTTGTAGTTGATGTACTGAAGCATTTTTTTCATCTTAATGAAGAAATTGCAGTTCAGGTGATGTTACAGGTTCATATCCAAGGAAAAGGCGTGTGTGGGGTATTTACACGAGATATAGCAGAAACAAAAGTAGCTCTGGTAAATGAGTACGCCAGAATGAATCAGCACCCATTGCTATCGAGCATGGAACCCGAGTAAATTGCTGTGGGCTGAAGAGGAGCAACGACAATGTTAAATAAAGAACTTGAATTCACCTTGAATTTAGCTTTCAAGGAAGCAAAAGAGAAACGTCATGAATTTATGACCGTTGAGCATTTGTTGTTGTCATTGCTTGATAACCCAGCGGCAGGAAGTGTATTGCAAGCATGTGATGCAAATATTGAAGCCCTACGCCGTGATTTAATTGAATTCATTGATGAAACTACTCCTAGGATCCCTGAGGATGAATTAGATAGGGAAACTCAGCCTACCTTAGGTTTTCAACGTGTATTGCAACGCGCAGTATTTCATGTTCAATCTGCAGGAAAAACTGAGGTAACAGGGGCTAACGTTCTAGCAGCAATTTTTAGTGAACAAGAAAGTCAGGCAGTTTATTTTTTACGCCGTGAGAATATCACACGACTCGATGTGATTAACTATATTTCTCATGGTGTTTCTAAGTATCAAAACAATGATATGCATGAGAACATGAACTCTATGGAAGATGATATGAGTTCATCAGAAGGCAATGAATCACCTTTAGAAAGTTATTGTACAAACCTCAATAGACGTGCGAAACAAGGAAAAATTGACCCTTTAATCGGACGTCATGAAGAAATACAACGTACCATTCAGGTATTGTGTCGTCGCAGAAAAAATAATCCTTTGCTCGTTGGTGAAGCAGGGGTGGGTAAAACCGCAATTGCGGAGGGATTGGCACGTCGTATCGTGGATGGTGAAATACCTGATGCGATCCGTGATTGTATTGTCTATTCACTTGATTTGGGTGCGTTACTTGCAGGTACTAAGTATCGTGGGGATTTTGAAAAGCGATTAAAAGCAGTGTTAAAGCAATTAGGACAACAGGAAGGGGCTGTTCTATTTATTGATGAAATTCATACTATAATTGGTGCTGGTGCCGCATCAGGTGGTGTCATGGATGCATCAAACCTTATTAAACCATTACTTGCAAATGGCGAGTTAAAATGCATAGGTTCAACAACCTATCAGGAATACCGAGGTATCTTTGAAAAAGACAGGGCCTTAGCAAGACGTTTCCAAAAAATAGATATTCCTGAGCCTACAGTAGACGAAACTTTTGAAATATTGAAAGGATTAAAAGGGCGCTTGGAAGAGCATCATGGTGTGAAATTCACTATTCCTGCCTTAAAAGCTGCTGCTGAACTGTCTGCAAAATACATTAATGACCGATTTTTGCCTGATAAAGCGATCGATGTTGTTGATGAGGCTGGTGCTTATCAAAATTTATTAACAGCAAGCAAACGTAAAAAAATAATTAGTGTTACCGAAATTGAAAGTGTTGTTGCAAAAATTGCACGTATTCCTATTAAGAAAGTTTCTGCTCGTGATAAAGATACTTTACGTAATTTGGAACGTGATTTGAAGCTTCTCGTATATGGACAAGATCAAGCAATTACTGCATTAGCCTCTGCGATTAAATTAGGTCGTTCAGGTCTGAGAGATCCACAAAAACCAGTAGGTTGTTTCTTATTCGCTGGACCAACAGGTGTTGGGAAAACAGAGGTAACGCGACAATTGGCTAATGTTTTAGGCATCGAATTACTTCGTTTTGATATGTCTGAATACATGGAAAAGCATACTGTTTCACGTTTAATTGGTGCACCTCCAGGATACGTTGGTTATGATCAAGGGGGGTTGTTGACAGAAGCCGTGACTAAAAATCCTCATGCGGTACTGTTGCTTGATGAAATCGAAAAGGCCCATCCAGATGTATTTAACTTGCTGTTACAAATTATGGACCATGGCACTTTAACCGATACTAATGGTCGTCAAGCCGATTTTAGGCATATCATTTTGGTAATGACCTCAAATGCTGGCGCCGGAGAATTAGTACGAAACTCTATCGGTTTTTCACAACAAGACAACAGCAATGATGGCCTAGAGGTGATTAAAAAACAATTTAGTCCTGAATTCAGAAACAGACTCGATGCCATCATTAATTTTGCTCCATTGGATGCAATCACGATTGGTCTTGTAGTTGATAAGTTTATTATGGAGTTGGATGAACAGTTAAGTCATAAAGGGGTTACCTTTAACGTCGATAAAATGGCTCGTGAATGGCTTATTGAACATGGCTATGACAAAGTCATGGGCGCTCGTCCAATGGCCAGATTGATTCAAGAAAATGTTAAAAAACCTCTGGCTGATGAGCTTTTATTCGGTAAGTTGATGCACGGTGGTCATGTAACCTTAAAAGTTAAAGATGGTAAATTACATTTTGATAGTCATGATCATAGAGAGGGCGTTTTTTAAATGACGTTGACTGTAACAATAATAACCAAAAATGAAGAGAGGAATATCAGAAGGTGTCTCGAATCCGTTCGATTTGCTGATGAAATAATTGTCCTGGATTCGGGAAGCACCGATAAAACAGTAGCCATTGCCAAAGAATATACGGAACATGTTTTCTCTACTGATTGGCCTGGTTATGGTGCTCAAAAACAGAGAGCCTTATCAAAAGCTCGGAGTGACTGGGTATTGAATCTTGATGCTGATGAATCAGTCAGCGAGGAATTGCAACGAGAAATCATGGAATCTATGGCGTCTAATTCAGCAGATGCTTTTAGAATAGCAATTCAAATGCATTTTTATAATAAACCCCTAAAGTATTCTTCTAGCCCTAAGCGTCATATTCGTCTTTTTAAACGAGCGAATGCACATTTTAGTGATGATATTGTCCATGAAAAAATAGTACTTCCAGAGGGTACACGAATAGGTAAAATTAAAAGCCCCATTAAGCACCACTCCTTTAAAGACGTCAGTCATGTTTTATATAAAATGAATAAATATTCATCCTATAGTGCAAAAACATATATTCAAAAGAAAAGAACCCCCAGTTTTATAAAAACGATGGCCAGCACTTCATGGATGTTCCTCCGGTGTTATATCTTGCAATGTGGTTTTTTGGATGGCAGAATAGGTTTTTTATTTGCAGTATTTAATGCACAAGGAACATTTTATCGTGGCATTAAGCAATTGTATCAAGATATTGATATGGAACAGTTGCCCTCTTTGGCAAAAAGTACAGAGGAATTAATTTGATACGAAGCTTCCTAGAAGGAAAAGTTAATTTAATTGCACCAACCTTTCTTGTTTTCTTGGTCTTTTTTATTCCTATAAGCACCAGCATTAAATCAATTTTATTGATATTAAGCTTGCTTGCTTTGCTATTAACTCCTTATTACAGACAATTTTTACCTTACGCATTTAATACAATATGGGCTCGTTCCGCACTTGTTTTGTTTTTGTTTGTCCTTATTGCTTGTTTCTGGTCTCAAGCTCCATTTTCCTTACAATATAATGTTATTGATAAATATTCTAAACTCATTTTCTTACCCATTCTTGCTGTGGGGTTTGTTAAATCAAAGACAAGGGTATGGGTTTTGAATTCATATATATTGGTGATGTTACTCACCAGCATTCTTTCATGCCTTAAGGAGATACAACTTTTTGCGATCAACACAGAAGATCCGGGATATATTTTTTATAATCATATCGTTACGGGTTTTATGATTGCTTTAGGAGTTTATTTTGCCCTAATTTTAGTATTGCAGAATAATAAAAGCGGTTGGATGCGGTTTTTCTACTTACCTATGATTGTAGTGGGAAGTTATCAAATATTATTTATTAATACTGGAAGAACAGGCTATGTTACATATGGAATTTTAATGTCACTGGTTATCTTACAAAAATTTACACCCAAAAAAGCACTATTAGGGATGGTGATATTTCTTGGGGCAATTTGTTTGGTTTATGTTCTAAGTCCCGTAATGCAAGATAGAACTCTTTCAATGATTAATGAAATCAAGCTCTTGCAAAACAATCAGGCGAACACCTCCTTAGGTTTTAGAATTCAGTTTCATCAATATGCCCAATCTTTATTTGAAAAGCATCCAATTTTAGGAGTGGGCACTGGAGGATTTCAGTATAACTTTGTTAAAGACCAACCGATTCCTTCTTGGGGGCATAAGCTAAATGAGCCCCATAGTCAATATTGGCTGACCCTTTCCGAACTTGGTTTGGTAGGGATGGTTCTTTTCCTGATTTTTATAGGCACATTGTTTACGACTATGTTGCAGTTAAATGAAATGAAACCATTTCTTTTAGGTCTGCTGGTTTCTTTTTGTATCTTATCTTTTTCAGATACTGTATTTTGCTATTCAACAATAGGCTACCTATTAATACTTTTCAGCGCTTTGAGTTTTGGCGAATTAATTGAAAAAAATGAAGAAGGTGCAGTTCACACCATGATACCATTCGAGATCGCTCCTTGTACTGGGGATGACGTGGGTTCGTTGTCCTAATCTCGGCTACACATCAAAGCTATGTTCCTAAATATCTTCTAACTGTACCGGCCAAAGATGATAAAAATGATGTACTGGACCATTTCCAAGGCCAACACTTTTCTCTTTTGCTGCGTTTATGGCATGGAATAAATAATTCTTTGCAATGCGACATGATGCAATTAAATCTATGTTTTGAGCAAGACAGGCCGTTATTGCAGCGGAAAGGGTACAGCCAGTTCCATGAGTGTTTTTGGAATGAATCCTTGGGCTTCTAAACCAATGAACGTCTCTATTTGTTCCAATTAATAAATCATTCGACTCCTGAGATGACAGATGTCCCCCTTTGAGTAAAACATATTTAGGACCAAAATCGAGTAATTTGTTTCCAACATCCAACATTTCTTCTTCATTGTTTGCGTGCAGCCCTGTAAATGTAGCCGCTTCCGGAAGATTCGGTGTAATTAACGTAGCAAGTGGCATCAGTTGATTTATTAATGAACTTACGGCTTCAGGTAATAATAAAGGATCACCACTTTTAGCAACAGTTACAGGATCAATAACAATAGGAATATCTATTGCTCTTTTTTTAAGGAATGAAGAGACCAACTCGATGATTTCGCTGTTAAAGAGCATACCAATTTTTATGCTGTCGGGTTTAATGTCATCAAATAGAGCATGAAGCTGATCGTCTATGGCTTGTAATGGAATACTGTAGCAGCGTCTGACACCATGGGTGTTTTGTACTGGTAAGGCAGTAAGAACAGTCATCCCATAACATCCAAATGCCGAAAAGGTTTTTAGATCTGCTTGAATTCCTGCGCCACCAGAACCATCAAATCCTGCTATAGATAAAGCTTTATAGTGCATCTTGCGATACTCTCTCAATTGTTTGTGACATTAATGACCAGTCAGGATGAAATAAATTATCGATAAATACCTGTTTGAATGCGGCAGGCCCTTTTACTTGTTCATGAGCCAATTGTCCGCATAAACTAAAATATGCAGTTGCTTGCAGTGCTGCTTGAAAATAATCAGAATGACAGGCAATGAATGCGCTAAGAACGGCAGTCATCGTACAACCCATTCCAGTAATCAGTGGCATAAAGCTAGAACCAAATGGCAGTATTTTGTGATCCACTCCATTGGTTATAAAGTCTTCGGGGCCGCTAATCACAACTGTTTTTTGTGATTGCGCCAGCACTTGAGCACTTTGGATTGCGCCAGTCACAGGATCAGCGCTTTCAACCCCCTTTGTCGCCCCATTTGAACCCGCTAATGAGATGATTTCACTGGCATTCCCTCTAACAACTTGGGCATAAGGAAGTAATCTCATTGCCGAAGAAGTACGGAGCTTACTTGCACCAGCACCCACAGGATCTAGAATTAATGGTTTACCTATAGCGTGTGCAACTTGAGCTGCAAATAAGGCTCGCTCCATAAAGGCATCATCTAGAGTACCTATGTTGACATATACAGCTTGACTAAGATTGGTTAATTCTTCAATTTCGGCTTCAGACTCAGACATGAGGGGAGCAGCGCCTAAAGCCAAAAGACTATTCGCCATAAAATCCATGGTGACGTAATTGGTTAGGCAAAGTATTAATGGTTTTTGCTTCTTTAATAAATTGATAGTAGATTGTATCTGATCGAGCATGTAAGTTCCTGATGGCTATACTTCACGGAATAACAGAAGCCGCGAAGTATATATCGGAAGCTTACCAAGCTGCAATTTTCTCTTCTGGTCTCAATGAGCATTCTTCTGATATAGAACCGTCATTACATACAACGAGCCCTGTAATGCTATAAGTAGTTACAGGTCCGCCTTTCCATAAGCAGCAACCCCGAAAGAGTTGTAAATCCATTACAGCATGTGGTGTGCAATAACATGTAGAGTAAAAACCATTTTTACAAACAAGTCGTCCAGCTGAAGAGTCACAATAACTAATTCCGCCCATATTACTGCAACAGCCATCTATATAAAATTTAGTTCCTTGGGCCGCATGTGCGGGTGAGATCAGAATACATAATATACTTGCATAGAAAAAAGCTTTAAGTGAGTGCATCTTGATTTCTCGAGTTATTTTTCTTTTTATCTCTTTAGAATAACATAGGGCCTGTTTACATTTCTACTATCTTGGCCAACCTGGGTCTGAAATGACTTGAAAATAATTGGGGTAAAGTCCAAATAGGTAGCTGACTGCTAAACCGGCGAGAAGACCAAACAAATGGGATTCCCAAGAGATGCCTTTTTCTTTGGGGAAAATACCAAAAAAAATACCAGCAAAATAGTAGATACTGATGATTCCCAAGATTATGGTAGTTAAAGTACCCTTTTGATAGATATTACTCACTAAAAAACCCCAATAACCGGTAATAAGGCCACTGGCCCCTACATGTAAGCCAGGTTTGGCAAAGCACCAAATAGCAATCCCACTTAAAATGGTAATCATTACCGTAACCACTAGAAAATAGTTAAGTCCGTTGATCAAAATGAAATTGCTTAAAACCACTAAAGGAATTGAATTAAAAAAAATGTGATTGAAATTTGCATGCAGGAGTGGGGCAAATAGGATACCAGGCAGGCCGCGGATATGTCTTGGGATGATACCTAGAAATAATATTTTTCTATAGACTAGGCTTACCAAAAAGAAAAGCCAGGGTATTAACAAAATAATTTCCAATATAGGAATGTTATTTTTTGTTTGGCTTATAATGAAATCCAGACTATTGTTTAATTCTTCAAGCATTTTTACGTATCCGTTTACGCCCATGTACCGAAAGGCAGTATTTGGCACATTGGCGCGAAAAGAAGCATCAGAAGCCCCACATATGGATGTATGTTAGGTTTCCTCAGTATCGTTTACGCGCAACCAGGGTTCAAATCCAACCTTTCACCAAAATTCAAGAATCCCTCCTGGGCAGATACTTTTTACTCGTTGATTTGCGTGATTTCGCAAGTTAAATTACCTTGTGCCAAGAGTATCTCGATTGAGTCGCCAATAGTTACTTGCTGACTGGAAAACAAAACCTTATTTTCTTTCGTTGCAATTGCATATCCTCTATCCAGTGTAGCCAAGGGGCTGACTGCATGCAAGGTAGACAGTTGGGTTCTTAATTGATATTTAAGTTGATTTATTTTATTTTGCATGTGTTGGATTAACTGCAAAGTAATTTTTTGTAACAGCATCTGGGTTTGTTTGATTTGTGTTTTGGGGTTTTTAGCATTCAGATGATTGATGCACAGTTGCAATTGATGTGTTTTTCGTTTGATAAGATACACCATATGAGCAATTAATTGCCGTTCCAGATAATCGGAAGTTTGCCAGTAACTAGCAATCGCTTTTTGTGGCGATGATATCTTGTCGATTAAATGCTGGAGTTTAATTTGGTATTTTTGCAAAAAACGATGCGTTGCTTCATGCATTCGTGAGATAGAGTGATTTAATAATTTAACCAATTCATTACAATCAGGGGTTACCGCTGTAGCGGCAGCGGTAGGTGTTTCTGCCCTGTAATCCGATACAAAGTCAGCAATTGTAAAATCTGTTTCATGCCCTATCCCAGATACGACAGGGATTGAGCTCCTTGCAATATGGCGCGCTAATTGCTCGTCATTAAACGCCCAAAGATCTTCAATACTTCCTCCGCCACGAGCAAGAAGAAGTACATCACATCGCTGTTCCTTATTCGCCAGTTCTAATGCATTAATCAATTGTTGTGCCGCACCAGCACCTTGTACTTCACTGGGATAGATTATGACTTTAGCTAAGGGGAATCGGCGAGCAAGAGTGGATAGTATATCGCGAATTGCAGCCCCAGTGGTTGAAGTGATTACTCCGATGATACGAGGCATGACCGGAATGGGTCTCTTTTTTGTGGTGTCAAATAAACCTTCTAAGGCGAGCTTATTTTTTAACGCTTCAAAACGTTGATAGAGTGCACCAAGACCTGCTTCGGTAATTTGTTCCACGATCAATTGATAATCGCCACGTGCTTCATAAAGGCTCAATCTTCCACTGGCAACTATATGCTGGCCATCGGTAAGTTTATGCGCACTGACATGGCGGTTTTTAAAGTAAACACAACGGATTTGGGCGTTGCTGTCTTTTAGGGTAAAATAAAAATGTCCTGAGGAGGGTTTACTCAAATTAGAAACTTCTCCTTCAACGTCAACTATTCCCAGTTCATTTTCAAGATAGCTTTTAACTTGTCGGTTGAGCTGAGTTACTGTAAGAATTTTGTTTTGTTTTTCCATGATAAGTTAAAATTATCCCATAAAAATGACAAAGAAATAGAAAACAATCCTTTTGGTTTAAATTTTAAACATAACAAAAGTATTCCATCTTTAAGATGCAGAGTAACAAAATTCATTGTAGACTTACAGCACGAAAGAGTGAACTTCATGCATAAGCCATCTTGGCAAACCTTCTAAGAATAGGCTATGATCTTTTCTCTAAAAAATAAGAATAAAAATAAAATGAACTCTTTCTTCAAAAATAGAAAATTAGGTATTTTCTGCTCATTTTTGTTTTTCCTCATCACCATGAGTATGACGGGTTGTGTTGACTTATCAGGTGGCAGGGCTTCTGAGAAAAAACCAATACCAAAGATCGCTCAATCTGTGGTCCATCAACCTACATCTCCGAAATCAACGAAACAAGTGAACACAGTAAAGGCGAGTAAAACCCAATCCTATCGGGGTGAAGTACATACGATGTTAGGTGGCCTTGGACTTTTTAGTACGGGTATGCGAACACTCAGTGGTACTGTTGTTGAGGAATGTAATATACCAGCTCCCAGTAATATGTGGTACAACGCTGGTAATGTAACGCGTTCTATTGTTTCTTATTATCAAAAACATAAGATGCATCGACCTATTATTCTAGTAGGGCATTCTTTGGGTGCTAATGAGCAAATTAAAGTAGCGCGTAATCTTGATAAAGCAGGCATTCCAGTGGATTTACTCGTTACTGTAGATGCAGTGTCTCAAACAATTGTACCTCCAAATGTGAAGCATGCGATGAATTTTTACAAACCTGGTTTTGTTCCCATGTTTAGTGGTTTAAAACTCAGGGCAGTAAATCCAGAAAAAACCCGTATTGACAATATCAATGTCGCTACGATAAAAGGAATTCAAGTGAATCATTTCACGATTGATAAAGATCCTGTGGTTCAAGCAATGATAATGGATGAAGTGAAAAAGGTGTTGAGTAATGCAAATAAAGCAAAAGGGTAAAAAAGATTGTCCTCGTGTCTGCGTTATTGGAGCAGGTCCAAGTGGGCTTGCTGCAATTAAAAATTTGCAAGAACAGGGAATAACTGATATCACCGTCTTCGAAAAAAATAATCAGATCGGTGGTAACTGGATCTATGATGAAGATAATAATCATTCCAGTGTTTATGAAACCACACATATTATCAGTTCTAAGCGGTGGTCGGAGTTTGAGGATTTTCCTATGCCGGCGCACTTTCCTGATTATCCAGCACATGCCTTGGTTTTAGATTATTTCAAAAGTTATGCTGAACATTTTGATTTGATTAAGTACATCCGTTTTAATACCAATGTTGTAAAGGTACAACATACCGATCATCATCAATGGAACGTTATTTTTGAAAACGATCAAGGTACTCATGAAGAGTGTTTCGATTATTTGTTGGTTGCTAATGGCCATCATTGGGACCCTTTCATGCCAGAATATCCAGGTACATTCTCTGGACAAGTACTCCATTCACATCAATATAAAAAAGCCTCAGTATTTAAAGATCAACGTGTTTTGGTAGTTGGAGGAGGAAATTCTGCTTGTGATATCGCCGTAGAGATAGCGCGTATTTCACCTAAAACCTGTATTAGTATGCGTAGAGGCTATAATATTTTTCCTAAATTTGTATTTGGTAAGCCGACTGATGATGCTGTGGCTAAAATCAGATGGATGCCTTCATGGTTAAGGCAGAAAGTTTTGAGCTTTTTTATTCGTATTCTTCAAGGTCGATATGCCAAGTATAAATTAATGAAGCCTGATTGTGGTCCTTTAGAAATTCACCCAACCATTAATTCAGAATTGCTCTATTTCATTAGGCATGGAGAAATTTTTCCTCGCCCTGGAATTACTCATTTTGAAGGAAATCGAGTTTATTTTACTCATGGCAATTATGAAGAGTTTGATACAGTAATTTTTGCGACAGGGTACAAAATCAGTTTCCCATTTCTTGATAAAGAAATTGCAGACTTTAGTAACTCAACCAAAATACCCCTTTATAGAAAAATGATGCATCCAGACTATGATAATTTATATTTTATTGGTTTGTGTCAGCCTCAAGGGTGTATTTGGCCTCTTGCGGATTACCAATCAAAAATAGTTGCACGTATTATTATGGGTACTTTAAATCGACCTGATAAATTGCACGAAAAAATTATTCAAGAAATGGATAAACCCCATTATCGATTTAAATCGCATATACGACATGCCGTAGAAGTGGATTATCATAAATTCCGCCAAGAGTTATTGGATATGCTGGAAGCTTAAGAGGTTTTTTTGTAGCCTGGCTGTAGTGCACGCTCTGCTCTCCCGAGCATAGCGAGGCATGTCCATGTTTGTAGCACAGCACGCAGGTTGGGCTTTGGTCCATCAAAACAGCCATCATACGACTTGATGTGTTGGGCCAAGGTCCAACACAACTGTTCAAACCTATTTGTCAATAGAGGCTAATAAAACCAAGTTACTTTTACACCACCATGGATATTGGGGCCCATGCGCAGGACCCAGGTTACATTTTAATGCCGAGACTCTTGCCGCTTAATGAGCGCGCACATTAGTTTTTCAATATTAGTAACATGTGGCTTTTCTTGAAGTATCATTGCCTGAGTCCGTTCTTCACAATATCCTTTTACTTCTTTATCTGGAAAAATATAGAACTTTTTTTGTTCCACTTCATGAACGATGTGTTCTGCTATATCAACTGCAGATCGAGAATGCGATAAAAGTGACTTTAATGCTTCATGAAAAGAGGAGTTTGTATTGGTTGTATGAGATAAAAGTGCTGTATCTGTAAAAGATGGAAAAACCACTGAGACATCCACTGGCTTGTTCAGGCGTACTAAATCAAAATACAAAGACTCAGATAAAGCAAGTACCGCATGTTTTGACATCGCATAAGAAGCTGTTTGTGATCCAGTACACAAAGCATATAAACTCGCTACGTTAATGATATGTGAATGAACCGTTTGACGAAATAAGAAAGGAGTAAATGCCTGAATGATATGAATCATCCCATATAGATTAACCTCCATAACCTTTTGGATATGTTCAGGACATAAGTCCCAAAGAGGTGCTAATTGTCCTATAATACCCGCGTTATTATAGATCCAATCAACACGTTCCAACTGCTCCTCAATCTGCTTTACCAACTGCGCTACTTCATTCGGTTGAGTCACATCACAAGGAATTTCCAGAATTTTTTCTGGGAATTGGGATAATAGTCGCTCAGCCTCTTGTTTGAGTTTAATGCCGTCTTTATCCACCATAACTACAGTGTTGCCTCGTTGTAAATTGACTTCGCTTAACGCTAAGCCAATTCCATTTGCAGCTCCGGTGATTACAGCTACTTTCATTTTGTTTCCTTTTGCTATAATGTTTTATAAATAATACAAACATAAGGATGCTATTTTGAAAAACGGTGACGAAATACCAGAACCTTATGAGTATCCTGATGAGCCTAATGAGTATCCATCAGAACCAGAGCCCTATGAGCCAGATACTCCTGGAACTCCTGAGCCCGAGCCTTCACAGCCTTCTGAGCCAAATTGGGAGTAGCTTTTGTATCCTGCCCCATCTACCGAAAGGCTGTATTTGACTCAATTCCAACCTTTCACCAAGATTCAGGGCATATACTCCCTAAGCGAGCGAAAACATTGTGTAGCCTGGGTGCAGCGATAGCGAAAACCAGGATACGGTGCTTACGCCTTTAGCGATTACCATTTAGTTAAGTGAAGCTCCCTTCTCCCCGTGGGGAGAAGGTGCCCATTAGGGCGGATGAGGGTAATTGATTCGGTTAATGGACCCTCAGCCCGACCCCTTTCCCACAAAGGGGAGAGGGGATATTTCCTCGTCTTTATCCAGACATAGCGCCCTATACTCTATTAGTTCCCCTTTATAAGCTGATCTAAGGCTTTCCCTATGTCTTTAGCCCTCATTAAACTTTCTCCAATAAGAAATGTATTAATTCCGTGAGACTGCATCAAATTGATATCTGTATGTGTATTAATGCCACTTTCAGTAATGGTTATTCTGTCTTGAGGAATGTATTGTTTTAACTGGATGCTGAGTTGAATGTCTGTCTTAAACGTATGAAGGCTACGATTATTAATGCCTATTAAAGGCGTAGGCAAACGCAGTGCGCGTTCCAGTTCTTCTTTGCTATGACTTTCTACCAGTACTGCCATTTGCAGTTCATGCGCTAATTGGCAAAAATCAGCGAGTTGGGCATCATCAAGTAAGGCAACAATCAGTAAGATACAATCGGCGCCTAATGCAAGGCTTTCATAAATTTGATAGGGATCGATGATAAAGTCTTTACGGAGTATCGGTAATTTGCAATGATTTTTTGCTTGAGCTAAATAATCAGGGTGACCCTGAAAAAAATCAACGTCAGTAAGAACAGAAAGGCAACGTGCACCATGTTGTGCATAGATTGTTGCAATCTCTTCGACATTAAAATCTTCTCTGATTAACCCTTTGCTAGGGGAGGCGCGTTTAATTTCTGCAATAATTGCCGGGGCTTGATCTTCGGTTAGCGCAGCAACGAAATCACGTCGATCCATAATGGGTTGTTGTCCTAATGAATTTAACGGCTTGTTTTTTTGAGCCAGAGCAACTTCTTCCTGCTTACGTTCAGCAATACGTTGTAATACACTATTCATGATGCGATTCTTTATTTAAAGTTTGAGTGAGTTGACTAAGTTGAGTAAAACATTGATTGGCTTTTCCGCTATCTATTGCGATCTTAGCTTGCTCTAATGCCTCTGCAAAAGAGGTATTTTCGTCAGCGCAGTAAATCGCTGCAGCGGAATTTAATAAAACCATATCACGTGCTGCTCCTTGTTTTCCAGAAAATACATCTTGAATAAATTCTAAACTTTGACGTGGTGAATCAACAATCACCTCATCTAAAGAATGGCGCTCTATGCCATAGTTTTCTGGACTAATTATCCAATGATTAAAAGTTCCTTCCCGATATTCAATTACATCTGTAGGTGCTGCGATACTGATTTCATCTAATCCATCTTGAGAGCTGACTACTAAAGCGCGTTCACTTCCCAAATGAGCAAGAACTGCAGCTAAAGGTTTTTGCCATGCTGTTGAAAATACACCTACGACTTGTTTCTTTACACGAGCTGGGTTAATTAAGGGGCCTAGTAAATTGAACAAAGTTCGAATACCCAAGTGTTGTCGTGCAGTTCGTGCGTATTGCATGGCAGGGTGGTAGTGGGGTGCAAATAAAAATGCCAAACCGCATTGTTGGATACAAGTTTGTACTTGATTATCGGTAAGAGTCAAACTGAAACCTGCCTGTTCTAGTAGGTCGGCACTACCACTACGACTCGAAACAGAGCGATTTCCATGTTTTGCTACGGGAAAACCTGCTGCTGCCACTACAAAGCTGCAGGCCGTAGATACATTAAATGTATTTTTCCCATCACCACCTGTGCCAACTATATCAATCAGATTCGAACCGAGGTTTATAGGATGAGCCAATTGCTGCATGACCTCCGCTGCAGCGATTAATTCCTCTGTAGTTTCACCCTTCATCCGCATGAGCGCTAAAAAAGTTGCGATTTGTGCATCACTATATTCCCCTGACATACACGCATGAATGACTGTATGCATTTGTTCTGGGCTTAAGTTTTTTTTAGCGATCAGGTGTTCAAACAGGAGATTGGGTTTCATATTGTAAAAAATTCTCTAATAATTGCAGGCCATACTGGCTTAATATTGCTTCTGGATGGAATTGTAGACCAAAAACAGGGTATTGACGATGTGAAATCGCCATAATTGTATCATTAGCCCAGGCATCGATAGAGAGGCATTCTGGGAGACTGTCTTTTTCTACTGCTAATGAATGATAGCGGGTTGCTTTGAAGTGATTTGGAATATTTTTAAAAATTCCACTCTGGTTATGTTCTATGGTTGATGTTCTTCCATGCATTATTTCTGGTGCAGGTATTATTTGACCCCCAAAAACTTGAGCAATACTTTGGTGTCCAAGGCAAATACCTAATACAGGGATAGTTTGATAAAATGTGCGAATAGCTTCCATTGAAATCCCTGCATCATTTGGCGCTTTGGGACCTGGTGAGATAACCAAATGGTCCGGAGCAAGGTCCTTTATTTGGCTTATATTTATTTGATCATGCGTATAAACTAACACTTCCTGGTCGAGACACTGAAAATATTGTACCAGGTTGTAGGTAAATGAGTCATAATTGTCGATAATGAGTAGCATATTAAATCAAAATGTTAGTCAATTATGTAGACCGCTGCAGTGGCAGCGGAATTCGGTTTTATTTGGTCATCCCGGGTATACGAAGGGATGACGGGTTCCAAGTTACAATGTAAATTCTTCGCCTAAATATACAGCTCTGACTTGTTGATTGGCCAGTATAATCTCCGGGTTTCCTTCACACAAGATTTTTCCTTGGCTCACAATATAGGCTCGTTCGCATATATCTAGGGTTTCTCTTACATTGTGATCAGTGATTAAAACGCCTATGCCTTTATTACACAAATGTTGAATGATTTTTTTAATATCAAGAACGGAAATAGGATCGACTCCGGCAAAAGGTTCATCAAGAAGGATGAAGGAAGGTTCTATAGCAAGAGCTCTTGCAATTTCTACACGTCGTCTTTCTCCTCCAGATAAAGCCATACCTAGGCTTTTTTCTAAATGCGTAATGTGAAATTCTTGAAGTAATAAATCCAGCTTTTCTTCGCGAGCTTGTTCGTTTAAATCCGCTCTAAGCTCCAAAATAGCCATGATATTCTCCGCAACGGTAAGTTTACGGAAAACAGACGCTTCTTGAGGAAGATAACTGATACCTAAACGTGCTCTTTGATGCATGGCACTTGCAGTGATGTCTTGGTCAGATAAGAAAATTTGTCCCTCATCGCATGATTGCAAGCCAACGATCATATAAAAACAGGTTGTTTTTCCGGCACCATTAGGACCGAGTAAGCCAACACACTCACCTTGTTTAATATGGATGCTGATGCCATTAACCACTGTTCGCGATTTAAAAGATTTTTTTAGATTTCGCGCTTCAAGGATGTTCATGATGGTTTCTTTTCTGGATGATAAATAATAGTTATTCTTTGGTTTTTGTTACCCTGAGACAAAACGTGCTGTTTTTCAGTATCATAACTTATTTTTGCAGCAGAAAAAGAGTTTTCTCCTTGTTCTACTCGAGCATTTCCTATTAACTCAATTAAATGACGTAAGGGATAATATCGAATAGTATCTGCATAGGCATGCACCGGTGGCTTCTTGGGATCTGTTGTCGTCCAATAATGGGCTTGTTTTCCGCTAATTCCGCTAGCTATAGCCACAACGAGTTGATTTTTTTCATTTCCTAGAGTCACTGCTTTGGCTGCATGCAGATTTGTTGTTCCTTGTACTAATTCAACATTGCCAGTATAAATCCCTTTATGCTCTTGTTGACTGAGATCCGCTGTATCAGCCATGACATGCATTATTTTCTCTTTATCCTCTGTCAGAGCATGGACGATAGAAGAGAGAAGCATTAAAAGAAGGATTAGACTGTAGTTAACCATTCGCTGGAACATAACTGCCTCTTGCCTGGTGAAGTAATTCTACTCTTTTTTCATCAAGGTAAGCATTCATTCCAGTCGATTGAATGATGTTCCCTGGTTGTTCATAGGTCACGAGCACATCGGAACTGGCCTTCTTTTCTTTAGGGAAATAAGTTACTTCTTCTGTTCTTAGAGTACTTTCTTGTGAATTATTTCCTTTTTGCTGACGTACTATAACATTACCTGTAAAAGTAATTCGTTTGCAACCTTCAAATGATTTAGCTTTTTTTGAACTAATATCCCAAGGGGCTTGCTCTTCCTGACTTACTATAATATGTGGTGTTTGAAACAAATAAATATTGCCATTTTGAATATGCTGCATGAGGGGGGCTGTGAGTATGTTGGCAAGCATCCCTTGTTGATTAAACTGACGCACTGTAACATTAGAAATAGTCGTATCTACCGAATTCGCTAAAGTATCTCTATCCAGACGAATCATTGTCGTTGAGCGGCTGCCATAATACCATCCTGAGCAGGCTAGGAGAATCAAAGTAAAAAAAAGCCACATGAGTTGTTTTGCTGCATTCATTTTTTTAGATAACCTGCTATAGCCAAGTCCATTTTATTCTGTGCTTTGAGAATAAGGTCGCATAATTCGCGTACTGCCCCACGGCCTCCCGTTAGCGTTGTCTGCCACATGGCAATTTCTTTAATTTGATGTACTGCATTAGCAACTGCGACACTAAAACCGACTTGTTGCATAATTGGTGCATCAGGAAGATCATCGCCAATATAAGCAAAATGTTCATCTTGAAGATTTAATTTCTCTTTTAGTTGCTTGTATGTCTCTTGTTTATCGAACTGATCTTTATAATAGTGAACAATACCTAGTTGCTGCATTCTATGATCTACAACTGCATTGCGCGAGCCCGTAATAACCGCTACTTCGATTCCAGCAGTCATGAGTAATTTTAAGCCCACTCCATCATGAATGTGGAATGTTTTTAGTTCATTAAAGTGGTTATCGATATATAAGAGACCATCAGTAAGAACGCCATCCAAATCACAAATAAGGCATTTAACGTTTTTGGCTCGCTCAATTAATTTATTCATTTAAAAAACACCTGCTTTTAATAAATCATGGAGATGAAGAACGGCTGTTGGTCGCTTTTCGTCATCAATGACAATTAGTGAAGTAATACAGTGTTTTTGCATAATTGCCAAAGCTTCTGCGGCAAGCATTCCCTTAGGAATTGTCCGTGCATTACGAGTCATGACCTCTTTAATTGGCGTAGTATTGATATCATATTGACGAGTTAAAGTCCTCCGAACGTCTCCATCGGTGTAGACTCCAACGAGATAGCCTTTATTATCAATAATACACGTCATACCCAATTTTTTATCGGTTACTTCAATTAATGCTTCACTCACCGTTGCATTTTCATGAACAAGTGGGAGTTGGTCTCCATGATGGCAGAGTTCATCAATACGTAATAAAAGTCGTTTGCCCAGAGAACCTCCGGGGTGTGATAATGCAAAATCTTCTTCACTAAATCCTCTGGCCTGTAGAAGAGCAATCGCCAATGCATCACCCATAACTAAAGCAACAGTAGTGCTGGTTGTAGGCGCAAGGCCAAGTGGGCATGCCTCCTGCTTAATACTGACATCTAGATTCACATCCGCTGCTTTTGCTAAGGTAGACTCAGAATTCCCGGTCAAAGTAATTAAAGGAACTTCCATGCGCTTTAATAAAGGAAGCAGGGTGACCAATTCTAAGGTATTGCCTGAATGAGAAATGGCGATCACGGTATCTTGTCGAGTAATCATGCCGAGATCTCCATGGCTTGCTTCGCCAGGGTGCATGAAAAAAGAAGGGCTTCCGGTACTGGATAAGGTGGCAGCGATTTTATTCGCGATATGACCTGATTTTCCCATACCAGTTACTACAATCCGTCCCTTGCAAGCAAGTAATAGTTCGCACGCTTTTTCAAATCGGTTATCAATTCTTTGGGATAATTCAAAGACAGCTTGTGCTTCGGTCTCAATAACAGCAAGTCCAAGTGTACAAAAATTCATAGGTCATTCGATGTTTTTTGTTTATTTTTCATTCTAACAAAAAAACATTTGAATAAATAGGATTAGATACTTCATTTTTTTTCGATAGGGTATGTATATCCAAGATATTTTAAAATGCTATTTTTAGCTTAGCATTTTTATGTATCTTGGGTATACTTCTACTTTTGGCTATAACCGGAAAAGTGAGAATGCCTGAAAATTGGGTCGAAATCAAAAATCTTAGCTTCACACGCGAGAGCCGTTGCATTTTCAATGGAATTGATATGGTGGTCAAGCGAGGTAAGATTACTGCAATTATGGGGCCTAGTGGTTCTGGAAAAACCACTTTATTACAGTTAATTGGAGCCCAGCTAAAACCTGATAGTGGTTTGATTCATGTCAATGGTCAAAATGTGCACCAATTGTCTCGTAAGGCTTTGTATGACGCAAGGCGAAACATGGGCTTACTTTTTCAAAGTTCTGCTTTATTCACTGATCTTTCTGTATTTGATAATGTAGCCTTCCCATTGCGTGAGCATACATTATTAAATGAATCCATGTTACGAGACATCGTATTGATGAAATTAGAAGCGGTGGGACTGCGGGGTGCTTCAAATCTGATGCCTGATCAATTGTCAGGAGGAATGGCCCGACGAGTTGCTTTAGCGCGTACAATTGCTCTGGATCCCGAACTGATGATGTATGATGAGCCGTTTACTGGCCAGGATCCAATTTCTCTTGGTGTTTTAGTCCGTTTGATCAAACGGTTAAATGAATTACTGCATACTACAACAATTATCGTGTCGCATGATGTTGAAGAAACCTGTTCTATAGCAGATTATATTTATCTTATTTCTGGTGGAAAAATTATAGGACAAGGCACTCCCGAGGAACTTATACAATCATCAGAGCCTCAAATTAAACAATTCATGCATGGTGAAGCGGATGGAGTGGTTCCTTTTCACTATCCTGCCAGATCCTATTTAGAGGAGCTATTAGATGCTTGAGTTCATCACGCGTATCGGTAATCGTAGTTCACGAATTTTGCAAGACCTGGGAACTTCCGGCTTATTTTTGTTTTTAATGTTGTTCAGACGACCTGGCATTGCAAGGCTCTGGCCCTTGCTACGCTATCAAATTTATTTCGTGGGCGTTTTGTCGTGTTTGATTATTGTTGTTTCTGCATTATTTATTGGGATGGTTGTCGGTTTACAAGGTTATAATACGTTGCAAAAATTTGGTGCTTCAAGCCAATTAGGGCAGTTATTGGCCTTAAGTATCTCAAGAGAGCTTGGACCGGTAATTAGTGCTTTGTTGTTTGCGGGGCGTGCCGGTTCCGCTTTAACTGCTGAGATTGGTTTGATGAAAGCAACAGAACAATTGTCCAGTATGGATATGATGGGTGTTGACCCTTTGGGTAGGGTTATTTATCCTCGTTTTATTGCAGGCTTTATTACCTTGCCGCTTTTAGCCGTAATTTTTTCAGCTGTAGCGATTTTTGGTGGTTATTTTATTGGGGTGCACTGGTTAGGTGTCGATGCAGGAAGTTTTTGGTCCAACATGCAAGCAGCTGTGGATTTCCGTATTGATGTACTCAGTGGTATCATTAAAAGTTTAGTTTTTGCTTTTGTTGTAACCTGGATTTCTGTATTCCAGGGTTTTGAATGTGTTCCTACTGCAGAAGGTATTAGTCAGGCGACGACTAAAACAGTTGTTTATTCATCGCTTGCTGTATTAGGGCTTGATTTTTTGTTGACCGCAATGATGATTGGAGATTGGTAAATGAGTAAGCAACGTTATGTAGATTTTAGTGTTGGGCTATTTATGTTGCTTGGTATATTGGCTTTATTGGTCATGACAATGAAGGTGAGCAATCTTTCTAGTTTTATGGCGCATGACAGTTATGATGTAACAGCTGATTTTACCGATATTGGTGGTTTAAAAGTACGTGCGCCTGTAACTGTAGCAGGAGTTAAAATTGGAGAGGTAACTCATATTGAGTTACAACCCGGGGAACTCAATGCCAAGGTCACTATGCGCTTACGTAGCGATAAAAAAATCCCTTACGACGATGCTTCGGCACGAATTTTGACCGAGGGTTTGCTTGGTTCCAATTATATTAGTATCGTTCCTGGTTTTGAGGATGAGGACAATAAAGATCATCCTTATTTGCAAAATGGAGACGTGATTGGAAAAACACAAGAAGCGATTATTCTTGAAAATTTAATTGGTCAACTACTCTTTAACATTAAAAAATAAGGTCAGAGACATGAGAATAATAAAAACAATTTTATTAGTTGTCAGCGTCATTTTATCCCCTGTAATGCATGCGTCGCAAAACTCTCCTATACCTATGCTGGAGCAAACTGCGAATAACATCATCGCTACACTCAAAGAAAATAAGTCTAGTTTGAAAAATAATCCTGATGTCATTTATAAGGCGGTAGAAACGAACTTGCTCCCTATTGTTGATGTAACGGGGATGTCACGCTCGGTTTTGGGAAGACAAGCATGGAGTAAGGCAACAGATACGCAAAGAACGCAATTTTCAAAAGCGTTCACGCGTCTCGTAATTCGTACGTATTCCAGTCCTTTAGCACAGTATAGCGATGAAAGCGTACAATTTTTGCCTTTAAGAGGGTCATTGAACTCTCGTTTTTTGCGGGTTAATAGCATTATTGTACGTGCTGAAGGTCAAAATATCCCTTTGTCTTATAGCCTTGTTGCAAAAAATGGTCAGTGGAAGATTTATGATATTAGCGTTGAAGGGGTAAGCTTACTGCAAAGTTTCCGATCACAGTTTGCAGCAGCATTACAAAACTCCAGTATTGATGAAGTCATCAAGCTAATGGATAAAAAGCAACTTAAAAGGGCGTCATAATTGTGAGTACAGTGTATTTTAAACCCGGCGTCGATCTTTCATTTAAGTCTGTTGTTGCAGTGCGAGCAAAGATCTATCACGCTTTGATGGAAGATAAAAGTGGCAAATTTGGCTTAGATTTAAGTGATGTGAAGCATTGTGATAGTGCTGGTTTAGCTTTACTTATCGAGGCCAGGAAATTATGTAAAAAAAATAATAAGGTATTTGAAATTATTGGAATTCCTGCTGAAACTCAATCCTTAGCTGAGTTTTGTGGTGTGAAAGGTATTTTGGAGGCCGTATAAATTTTGATGATTCAGTAGTAATACTGAATTTTTTGGAAAATGGTTACTTTTTGAGAATTATAAATTGTAGCCTGGGTGATGCTTAGCGTAACCCGGGTTTTCTTTTTTTATTTCGGACGATAAAGCATCGCAGAAAGCATATGCCGTCCTCGACAAATTTGTTACCAAAAGTTGTATTTATTTCTATTTGTGGGCTAATTTTAATGATAAGTAATGAAGAAATTGAACAAAAATTTAAAGCCATTGATGATGTTTCCTACATCAAAGTGGAGGGGGATGGTTATCAATATCAGATAACTGTAGTAAGTGATGTCTTTTTAAATAAATCCAAAGTAGCAAGACAGCAGTGGGTCTATGCCCAGCTGAAAGAGTTAATTACTTCTGGCAAGCTGCACGCGATTAGCATGAAGACGTGGACCAAAGAAGAATGGGGGAAGCAACATGGATAAATTATTAATTAACGGTGGTAAGGCACTGAATGGTGAAGTTGTCATTTCAGGAGCAAAGAATGCAGCTTTACCTATTATGGCGGCAAGCTTGCTTGCTCGAGATCATGTGACCATTTCCAATGTTCCTCATCTCAAAGACATAACGACAATGATGGAGTTATTAGGTCAACTAGGGGCTCATTTAATCGTTGATGAAAAGATGAATGTGCAGGTTGATGCCAGCCAAGTGAATGAATTTGTTGCCCCCTATGATTTAGTCAAAACAATGCGCGCTTCAATTTTAGTATTGGGCCCCTTGCTCGCTCGATTTGGTAAAGCGGATGTCTCTTTACCGGGAGGATGCGCTATTGGGACAAGACCTGTTGATTTGCATTTAAAAGCCTTAAAAACTATGGGCGCTGATATCACAGTAAAAAATGGTTATATTAATGCCCGTTGTAGACGTGGTCGTTTGCAAGGGAAGCGTTTAATGTTTGATACCGTTACGGTGACTGGTACTGAAAACGTACTCATGGCCGCTACCTTGGCTGAAGGGACCACCATAATCAAGAATGCGGCACGTGAGCCTGAGGTGGTTGATCTTGCTAATTTTCTAATTCAAATGGGTGCAAAAATTTCTGGGGCCGGAACTTCAATCATTGAAGTTGAAGGAGTGGAATCTCTTTCAGGAGGCACTTATTCAGTAATGTCTGATCGGATTGAAGCGGGTACTTATTTGGCAGCTGGTGCTCTAACCCGAGGTCATGTGACTGTAAAACGCGTACGTCCTGACACCTTATTATCGCAATTGTGTAAGTTTGAAGAGGCAGGCGCTGAATTAACCATAGGGGAGGATTGGGTAAGTCTTAATATGCACAATCAACGTCCTCAGGCAGTAAATATTTCTACTGCACCTTATCCTGCGTTTGCAACAGACATGCAGGCTCAATTTATGGCGATGAATTCCGTAGCGGCTGGTACTTCAACGATTGTAGAAACGATATTTGAAAATCGTTTTATGCACGTACAAGAGCTACAACGCATGGGAGCACAGATTCAACTCAATGGAAACACCGCAATAATTAATGGGGTTGAAAAATTAACCGGCGCACCTGTGATGGCAACGGATCTACGTGCATCAGCCAGTTTGATTTTGGCTGGATTAGTTGCGGAAGGTGAAACCTCGGTTGAGCGTATTTATCATGTGGATAGAGGTTACGAGCGTATCGAAGAAAAATTATCTTTATTAGGTGCTGACATCAAGCGAGTTTCTGACCGGTGATTACTAAAGAAGAACTATCGCTATACCTGCATCAATTGTTAGAGTGTGACCGATATAATGATTATGCTCCAAACGGAATGCAGGTTGAAGGCAAAGAACATATTAAACGAATTTGTACTGCGGTGACGGCTTCTGAGGATGCAATTTCTCAGGCAATTGCGTGGAGTGCGGATGCATTGTTGGTTCACCATGGCTACTTTTGGCGTGGTGAAGCGTCAATGATTATTGGAATGAAACGCCAACGGATTTATAAATTATTGTGCAATGAATTAAATTTATTTGCATACCATCTTCCTTTAGATTGTCATCCTGAGCTTGGAAATAATGCGTGTTTGGCTAAATTATTTGAAGTGGATTTAGTGCATACGCATCGTGCAGGAAATACGGATAATCTACTATGGTCTGGAAAGTTAAATCAAACCATGAAACCGACAGAATTTACTGAGTATTTGGCAAAAAAATTACAACGCGATCCTTTGTTGATCTGTGGTGGAGAAAAGCCAATTACTCACATTGCCTGGTGTAGTGGGGGAGCACAAGATTTTATTGAGGATGCCTATCGTTTAGGTGTTGATGCGTATATTAGTGGAGAAATATCGGAGCGGACGTATTATCAAGCAAAAGAATTAGGCATTCATTATTATTCTTGTGGACATCATGCAACAGAACGTTACGGGATTCAGGCCTTAGGGAATCATCTCTCCTCACAATTTGAGTTAGAACATCTATTCATTGATAGTGATAATCCTGTTTAAATACTAATAATACTGAAAAAATAGTCTGGTGGCGGAAAGCCTACCAATAATTTCTAGATTAAAGTCCAGTGAGGTTTTAAATCACCCAATGTCATGGGCACATGCTCACCGATCTGAAAGCTCGGTGGACTGCGATTGAGATCTATGCTTGCTTATTGTGTGTGACAATCTCATAATGAGTATTGGAAAGAATAGGAAATCAGCCTTCATGCCCATAATTTTATCAGCTTAACTAGTTATCAAAAAAAAAGCATTATTGAAAAACGAGTGAAATGAAATGTGCTACATTTAATAAATCAATAGTGATTTACCCTCATGCAGCTCTTGTACCAGTAGGCTTCATAAGCTAACATGATTTAATAATCGCTAAAGGATTGTTTTAATGATCAATTTTCGTTACGTTATGTTTTTAGTTTTTTTATTTTGCTCCTTTTCGAGCCATTCAAATACCAATGGAAAGCATAATAAAGCTTTTCGAAATTTTTGGCATCCAACTTTTCTTGGAGAGCGTCTGGATTATTGTACTGTAGATGGCAAAGAGTGCGGCAAAATTGTAGCAGATCGTTATTGCCAAATGCTGGGCTATGATTATTCCAGTGATAATGAAATCGCCTACAATATAGGGCTAACACATTACCTATCAACTGGCGAGAGTTGTAAAGGTTGGCGGTGTAATGGGTTTATGACCATCGCTTGCGTTACCAACTTATCGCATACCCCTCCCAAACCTTATAATTATCGAGAGAAACAGTTTGCCGTTCCTCGTTTTAATGATTATCGTGTGGATTGGTGTTATGACCAAAAACAAGGCTGTGGTTCACGAGCGGCTGATTCTTTTTGCAGTCGTATGGGGTTCCTACAAGCCAAATATTTTGTGAAAGAAACCCAAGTAAGCGCTACTAAAACAATTGGAAGTCAAGAGTTGTGTTTTGGTAACCAGTGTAATGCGTTTAAATTGATTGTGTGCTACCGATAGTTAACTATTGAAAATCTTTTCTCGCTTTATGGGAGAAAGAATGATGGTGCAAGTATAAAAAACTTAAGGATAAGTTTATGAGTATTAATGACAAGGTTTTTATCATCGATAATAATGCAAGTCGTGGTGACAAGGTACGTACGATACTTGATTTTATTGGTGAATCGACTGAAGTCAGTAAATATGGCGCGTGGCAAATTGCCGATATAAATCCTGATGTGATTCTTTTGGGTGCAAGTGAATCGATTCAGGAGACTTTAAATGAACTGGATTTATTGGTAAATAAATTTGTCAAAGTACCGGTTATTGTGGTGGGGCAAAAATTAAATAATACTCAATGCCTATTGCGTAATGTAGTTGCTTGCCAGCCTTTCCCCTTTACCTATGCGCAAATCATGGAATCTTTGCACCAATGCCAAATCGCGAAAGAGGCAGTCAATTCCATTATTATCAGCAATCAAAAAAATCCTTTATTACGTAGTCTGGTGGGAAATAGTACGGGGATTCGCACTGTTCGCAGACTCATAGAGCAAGTATCTGATACTGAAGCCAGTGTTTTAATTCTTGGAGAATCTGGAACAGGTAAAGAAGTAGTTGCTCGTAATATTCACAGTCTATCATCAAGAGCCAGTAAGCCATTTATTCCTATTAACTGTGGGGCTATTCCTGCAGAATTACTCGAAAGCGAATTATTTGGTCATGAAAAAGGGGCATTTACCGGTGCAATTACTTCGCGACAAGGTCGATTTGAATTAGCAAATGGAGGTACTCTTTTTCTGGATGAGATAGGTGATATGCCCTTACCTATGCAAGTAAAATTATTGCGAATATTACAGGAACGTTGTTTCGAGCGAGTAGGTTCCAATAAAAGTATCGATGTAAATGTTAGAATTATTGCAGCAACTCATAGAAACTTAGAGGAAGCCATTAAAGAGGGGAAATTCAGAGAGGATTTATTTTATAGACTTAATGTATTCCCTATAGAAATGCCTCCATTAAGAGAGCGCGCAGAGGATATCCCACTGTTATTTAATGAGTTGATTTCACGTATTGAGAATGAAAACCGGCCTAGTGTACGTTTAATGCCAGATGCTATGGTTGCATTAAGTGAGTACAGTTGGCCGGGTAATATTAGAGAATTGGCCAATTTAGTCGAGCGTTTAACTATTTTGTATCCCAAAGGAATCTTAAGTAAAGAAGATTTACCCCAAAAAGTACGAGGTGAGTATAAAGCTCCCTATACGGAATCTGACACGTCGAATTCTGAACGAGAAGCTTTATTAGAGGGGATGAGTCAAGAGCAGACGGCCGTTACAGAGGGTATCGATTTAAAAGAGCACTTGGTAAAAACTGAGTTAGCTCTGATTAGTCAAGCTTTAAATGAGGCCGATTGGGTAGTCGCTCATGCTGCAAGTTATTTGAATATGCGACGTACTACTTTAGTTGAAAAAATGCGTAAATATGGGCTTACTCGTCCTGAGCGGGTATGAATTTAAACAATAGTATTCTTTACAGACGCCTCTCATACCGAAGGAAGTGAGGGATCTCCCTGTTGAGGACTATGTCCTAATGGGGAGAGGCCTCATGATACTTGGGATGACGGCAATAAATTGGGTGGGGGCTGCGCTGCACTCAGACTTCAATGCGAATCAGTGTAAACCATTATTGTTTGGTGTCATCAGGTTTTGATTCTTCAACAGGAGTAGGTTCTACAACAGGCGCATCAGCTTTTTGGGGTTTTGTTTCTTTAACGGGCTCTGCTTGTGATTGTTCTGCCTTTTCTGCTTCTTGCGCTCTATTTTCTTTATAATTCTGAACGATTTCACCTACGCTCTTTTTGATGTCAGTATATAATTTGCCTGTCATTGAAGCTAACTCTTTAAGATCAGGTAGTTTTGATTTAAAGTCACTCATAGCTCACTCCATTATGTAATCTAAATTAATTATATACCATTATCTCGAATTCGGTAGTTTATTTAGCATATTGAATATTAAAGCTTTTTAGAGGCTATTTACAATTCTACTGTCTTGGGCCCAAAAGACGTGATTTTATGCGATCAGATACTCACATACTTTATGTATGCTGCGTTTGCTGCTCTAAAATCATGTCTTTTGGGCTCAATCTAGGAAATTATAGAACTTTGTACTCATTATGAGATTCAACTGCTCATTGTGATTTGCTGTTTCCTTAGCCCCAGGGATGCATCAATCGCATTGCTGGCTTAAGTAATTTGTTAGCCAGGGACGCTTTGGGAGGAACAATGAGTTTGAATGCTTTGTAATTATTAATCCTTTCTAGGAGATAATCATCGCTGGTGCATAACTTATCTACAAGTTTGAGATCAAAGGCATCTTTGGCTAACCAATGTTCTCCTGTAGAAACTTCATCTATATTTAATTGTTCGCGATTAGCTGCTACATAATTTCTAAAAGCAGCATGTATCTTCTCCAGGTCATCCTGAGCTTTTTTCCTGCCCTTTTCAGTATTCTCACCAAACAGGGTTAGCGTTCGTTTGTATTCGCCGGCAGTTAACAACTCCACATCAATCTCGTGTTTTTTAAGCCAACGATGGAAGTTAGGTATTTGCGCTACTACACCAATAGATCCAATGATTGCAAAAGGGGCTGCAATGATTTTATCGGCAACACAGGCCATCAAATAACCGCCACTGGCAGCCATTTTATCGATGCTCACAGTTAAAGGAATCTTTTTATCGCGAATGCGTTGCAGTTGTGACGCTGCTAAACCATAGGTGTTGACTATACCACCAGGGCTGTCCAGGCGAACCAAAACTTCATCTTCAGGTTTGGCAGTACAAAGAACTGCAGTGATTTCCTCTCTGAGTTGTTCTACCTGGGAGGCTTTTATGTCACCATGAAAATCAATCACATAAAGGGTTGGCTTTTTGTCTTTATTTTTTTTCTTCTTAGGAGGCTTTTCTCCCAAAACTTTTTTATTCATTGTGGATATGATATGATCATAATGCTCATTTAATGAGATTACTTCCAGTTTAGGCTTCGGCTTGCGACTCATAGAAAAAAAACCGGCAAATACAATCAGGCAGGCAATAACTACAGTGACTGATTTTAAAAGGAATAGACCGTATTGAGTTAAAAATTCCATTGTTGACCTTTAAAAAAATAAAAGCAAATTATGGCGATCAATAGGGTAGTTAGCAAGGGGCTATTAGGTAGATTTAATAAGTTGTAAAGAAGGGGCGACTTGAGAAAGCGACTTCAGAAAATTTTGATCGAGTAGTCGATGAATTAAAAGCAAAACCTGAATAAGAAGAAATACTTGCTGTATGCCAAGGATTGGTCACTTGGTTTTTCAGGCTCGATACCTCCTCAGTGAAAGCGTTTAGAGAAATGGTTGTGGGGAAAAGAGATCTGGAACTTGGAAAGTCTTTGAAAATGAACATATAAAATAAAACTTGTTTTGTTTTCTAGTTCGAGTACTATTTCTTCATACAGTGTGGCCTGGGTGAAGCGCGGCGGAACATGGGGATTATAACTTTTTCCCTGCACCTCCCTAGCTACATGAATATCCAGAAACTCAACCTACAGTATATCATTGACCTATGCTTGATGTGATTAACCTTGATTTTGATTATCAGGATCAGCCTTTATTAAATAACGTAGCTTTTCATTTGCCTGTAGGAGGTTTGCTTCATTTGCGTGGTAGAAATGGTGCAGGCAAGACAACCTTATTGAAATTAATAGCAGGTTTATTTCATCCACATCAAGGTGAAGTGCAATTTTTTGGCCAGAATATAGCTAAAGACTATTCCGCTTATCAACGCCAGTTGTGTTTTGTGGGCCACAAAGCCGGTATTAACCCTAATTTAACATTAAGAGAGAATTGTTATTTTGACCTGCATTACGGCTCCTCATCAACGGCGAGTTTAAAAAAAGATCAATCTAATACAATTGAGGAACTCGCTTCGATATTTAATCTCGAACATCACCTTGATATGGCGTGCGGCTTGTTGTCTTCCGGACAGCGAAGGCAAGCTGGATTGTTGCGTTTATGGTTCTCTTGCGCCAAATTATGGCTTCTTGATGAGCCTTTAGTTGCTTTAGATGACCGCGCCATCGTAATGGTCATGGATAAAATAGCCAGTCATCGAAAACAGGGCGGGGCTGTTTTATTAACATCGCATCAGCAATTACCACTGAATGCATCTGCTTATGAGGAGTATTGTTTGTGAGCTCCTCTTTTTCTATATTTGCCAAACAGTGCAAACGGGAATTACTTATTCAGATACGGCAAATACGTTTTTTAGTGAACTCATGCTTGTTTTTCTTAATTTTTCTTTTTATGTTTCCGTTGACGATTAAGCCGGAGGTTGTGCTGCTTCGCACTATTGCTCCCGGCTTAGTCTGGATGGGAATACTTTTATCTTTGCTGCTCTCAGCAGAACGTTTATTTCAACAAGATTATGAACAGGGCGTAATGGAACAATGGATTATTTCCGGTCACTCTCTTCCTTTACTTATTGCTGCAAAAGTAATTGCTCATTGGTTATTTAATTTACTTCCTTTACTCGCTTTATGTCCTTTGGTCGCCTTACTTTTTTCATTAAGTGTTTGGGAAACTGAAGTGCTTGCACTAACTATTATTTGTGGTACTCCTTCTTTATTATTTCTTTGTGCTCTGGCCGCTGCGTTTGGAGTAGGAATCAACCAAAAGGGTCTTTTGATGGCGTTGATTTTGCTGCCGTTAACCTTGCCTGTACTCATTTTTGGAAGTGGAACTGTAAATATTGCCATGCAAAACCTGCCAATTAGTGCTTATTTAGCCTTATTATTGGCTATGTCGGTAGTTGCAATGGGATTTTTACCTTACGCAATTGCCGGAATCATACGCATCAGCCATGTTGAATAAGTGAACGAACCTTTTTGTAACCTGAATTAGCGCAGCGTAATCCAGGATTTTTTTGCTGTCATCCTGGGCATGGCGAGGGATATCCACGAATGAAGCACGAGGTGTAGCTGGGAGAGTTCCCCACTCGGGATTATGTGGTGAGGCTGCATTTATTTGAAACGGATTTTGCGAATAAAGGGATGCGTGTTAAAATCCGCTTTTTTTGATTTCAATTATTCCTATGTGGAAATTATTATATCAACTGGCATCACCTAAGTTTTTTTATAATGCTGCTGGGCGACTTACTCCAAGTTTGGCTGTGGGTGCTCTAGTGGCATTAGTTGTTGGTACCATTTGGGGGTTGGCTTTTACTCCGCCTGATTATCAACAAGGTGATGCATTTCGGATTATCTATGTACATGTTCCCAGTGCATTTTTGTCAATGATGCTTTATGCCTGGATGGGGTTTTTAGCGGTATTGCTTTTGATCTGGCGTATTAAAATCGCCGGTCTTTTAATTAGCATTGTTGCTCAAATTGGCCTGAGTATGGCTTTTCTGGCCCTAGTAACCGGAAGTATTTGGGGTAAACCCATGTGGGGGGCCTGGTGGGTTTGGGATGCACGTTTGACTTCTGAGTTAATTCTTTTATTACTTTATGCAGCTATTTTAGCAACACACTATACGGTAAAAAACAAAGAAGATGGCGATAAAATCATCGCTATCTTAACCTTAGTTGGAGTCATTGATTTACCGATTATTCATTATTCAGTGTATTGGTGGAATACATTACATCAAGGTTCTACTTTATCAGTCTTCGCTAAGCCCAAAATTGATGGCAGTATGTTGTATCCTTTGTTGTTAACCATAACCGGATTTTTTTTATATTGCTTGTGGATTATTTTAGAAAAAGCACGCCAAGAATTATTGCTTAGGGAAAAAAGACAATCTTGGGTTAAGATTCAATTTGAAGGGGAATTTAAATGAATCAATTTTTAGAGTGGTTGGCAATGGGGGGATACTCCAGGTATGTCTGGCCAGCCTATGGTTTGGTGGGTATAGTTTTGATCATTAACCTGTTAGGGATGAAATGGAAAGGGAAACAGACACGCCGACAATTACAACAATGGTTTAAGCGATAAAAAATGACTCCAGCACGCAGACGTAAGATAACCCTTTTAGTATTTACCATGTCTATTTTATCTATAGCTGCCGCGTTGGTTTTATATGCACTTAGACAAAATATTAGCTTATTTTATACTCCGAGCCAGGCGGTAATGGGTGAGGCACCACAAAAACACCCTATACGGATAGGGGGTATGGTAGAGAAGGGGTCCATTATCCGTTCACAAAAAGGTTTGGATGTATCATTTAAGATAACTGATTTTGATCAAACCATAACTGTGACTTACACAGGCATTCTTCCCGATTTATTTAGAGATGGACAAGGTGTGGTTGCTGAAGGGCAACTGATTGATAGTCAACATTTTCGCGCCTCACAAGTATTGGCGAAACATGATGCGAATTATATGCCGCCGGAAGTGAAAGCTGCTTTATCCAAAAAGGTACATACATGATTGCAGAATTAGGACTTTTTTCTTTGGTTTTGGCTTTGCTTTCCTCCATTTTGCTTGCATTAATTCCATTGGCTGGATTGCAATTAAAACGCTCAAATTGGATGGATGCTGCGAAGACTTATGTCGTTTGCCAATTTTTCTTTATTGCTTTGTCCTATCTTTTTCTGACCCTTTGCTTTTTAAAAGATGATTTTTCAGTAAATTACGTAATGAGTAATTCCAGTATTTCCTTACCTTGGTTTTACAAGCTGTGTGCGGTTTGGGGCGGGCATGAAGGCTCCATGTTGTTATGGGTTTCTATCCTTAGTTTTTGGACATTGCTTGTGGCTTTTTGCAGTTCGAGATTGGATAAGGAAATGCGTACGAGAGTTTTAGTTGTGCTTGGCTGGTTAAGCATTGGATTTATCCTGTTTTTGCTGACTACATCAAATCCTTTTTTGCGTCAGTTTCAAGTTTTGGATACTCAAGGACGTGATTTGAATCCTTTATTGCAAGATCCTGGCTTTTTATTCCATCCACCTATGTTGTATATGGGGTATGTTGGCTTTTCTGTTGCTTTTGCGTTTGCCATTGCGGCACTTTGGGCCGGTAGGGTTGAAGCCAGTTGGTCCAAATGGACTAGACCTTGGACTTTAGCTGCTTGGTGTTGTTTAACGACTGGAATTACCTTGGGAAGCTGGTGGGCTTATCGTGAGTTAGGCTGGGGTGGCTGGTGGTTTTGGGATCCAGTAGAAAATGCTTCTTTTATGCCTTGGCTGGTAGGCACTGCGTTGTTGCATTCTTTGGCAGTGACGGAACAGCGCCAGCAGTTTAAGGCGTGGACTATGTTGCTTGCAATAGCTGCATTCTCTTTAAGTCTCATTGGTACTTTTCTTGTCCGCTCTGGTGTTTTGACTTCAGTTCATGCCTTTGCTGTAGATCCGCAGCGAGGATTATTTATTTTAGGATTTTTAGTGTTGGTTATTGGTGGTTCTTTATTGTTATTTCTTTTTAGAGCACAAACGTTACACTCTGATGGTAATCCCAGTCCTTTATCCAGGGAAAGCGCTTTATTATTAAATAATGTTTTTTTAGTAGTAATCATGCTTACCGTCTTGATGGGTACCGTATACCCTTTACTTATTGAAGGTTTAGGACTAGGCAAACTCTCAGTAGGCGCCCCATATTTTAATTCAGTATTCGTTCCTTTGATGGTTCCCATGTTGTTATTGATGGGAATCGGTATTCATCTAAAATGGAATAGTGATGATTGGCGTGGGGTATTAAAAAAACTTTGGAAGCTTGCTTTGCTTAGTTTCTTAATTCCTCTGGTTTTGCTTATTGCGACTACGAAAGAATTTAATGCTTCCGCCTTTATGGGGTTAACTCTCGCGTTTTGGGTGATTATAAGCACTGTTAAAGCGGCTTACAGACGAATTTTTGATCGAGGTTTAACTCAAGTTGGACAAGCTTATTGGGGAATGATTCTGGCGCATTTAGGCGTTGCAACTACAGTAATTGGTATTGCAGTTTCTACTGCTTATGGTGTGCAAGATGATGTGCAAATGGAACCCGGGAAAAAAGTTGCTTTGCTTGATTATTCTGTAAAGTTTATGAATCAAGAGCCTTTATCCGGACCAAACTATAAAGGGACTAGAGCGCAATTTGAAATAAGTTATAAAGGAAAAACGAAAGTAATTTATCCTGAAAAAAGACTGTATACTATAGGTCAAATGGCTATGACTGAATCAGCAATTGATGTAACTCCATTTAGAGATATCTATGTTGCTTTGGGTGAACCATTAACCAATGATTCCTGGTCGGTCAGATTATACTATAAACCTTTGATACGCTGGATTTGGGCTGGTGGATTTATGATACTGGCAGGTGGTTTTTTTGCGCTGACAGATAGACGATATTATCAAAAAAGAGCGATCGTAGTCAGCGCTCAGGAGTTGAAGGCATGAAAAAAATAGGATGGAAACTAGTTCCAATCACTCTTTTTTTGTTGCTTTGTGTTTTTCTTTGGCGTGGTTTATCTTTAAATCCCCATGAGCTGCCTTCAGTGCAGCTTGGTAAGTCATTACCTCCATTTAGCCTACCTCAATTGAATGATCCGAATTCTTTTTTTGATTCCAAGCAGTTGCGTGGTCAGGTTGTTTTGTTAAATGTTTGGGCAAGTTGGTGTGCGGCCTGTGTGGATGAACAGGTTTTAATGTTGCAATTAGCACGTGAAGGCATACCAATTTACGGACTAAATTATAAAGATCAATCGGTTAATGCACTTCGGTGGTTAGAACAGTGGGGAAATCCTTACAAACTCGTCATTGAAGATCGGGATGGAAAAGTGGCTATCGATTTAGGTGTTTATGGCGCGCCAGAAACGTTTGTTATTGATAAGCAAGGAATAATCCGATATCGACATGTAGGAATTATGACACAAAAGGTATGGCTAAAAGAAATTTCACCCTTAATCAAACGTTTGGAGCAGGCCTAGTGGCTCGAGTATATTTCATATTTTTGGGGGTTTTAATTGTTTTAGGTTCGTCTGCTTGGGCAAACAGTACTTATCCTTTGGATTCCCCGCAAAAGGAAGCTCAGTTTAATCATCTACTTAAAGATTTACGTTGCTTGGTTTGTCAAAATCAAGATTTAGCCGACTCTAATGCAGAATTGGCCAAAGACTTGCGTGCTCAGGTTTATCAAATGGTTAAAGAGGGCAAGAGTGATACTGAAATCAGTGATTATCTGACTGCTCGTTATGGCGATTTTATCTTGTTTAACCCCCCTGTTAAGGCAGTAACTTATTTATTGTGGTTTGGACCTATTTTATTTTTAGTATTGGGGTTTATTATTTTTTGGCGGACTTGTTTTAGAATGCGAGGGAATGAAAGCACATAATCGATTTGACTGATTATGAGACAATGGGATATATCGTGTTTTATTGTTATTTAGTCTTATGGTGCTTTTTGCTGATTCTACGCCCAACGGATAAGACACTGGATGGTGTATCTGGGTCTTGAGTCCAGATTATTTTTTGAATTTGGTGAGTTTTTTATGAATGAATGGTGGTTGTTAGGAGCCTTAGCCGCTCTAACTGGATTAGCTTGTATTTTCATGGTTTACCCATTCAGACGCCGTTTTATTGCCAGTTTGCTATTGTTTCCTACTGTTTTTTTGATGGCATTTGCGGGATATTTTTATTGGGGCGGTTTTAGCGGTTGGCAGGAGTATCTCCACCACCTGAAGTCGCAGGAACAAGCTAAAAAAATATTGGAATCGGTTAAGAGTCCTCAAGAGTTAATCGATAAATTAAAAGCAAAATTGGATGATAGTCCTAAGAGTGCAAGGGGTTGGTATCTTTTAGGGCGTTTGTACAGTAGTCAAAATGACAAGCAAAATGCAGTGAATGCTTTTGCGAAAGCCTATCAGTTTAATCCGGATGATGAACAATATGCAGTGAATTATGCACACAGTTTGTGGGTTTTGAATAATCAGCAATTTACTGAGCAGATTACTGAGATATTTAGACGATTATTAAAAAATAATCCCAACCAAGCGGATGCACTCGCGATGCTTGCGATGGATGCTTTTGTAAGTCATGCTTATGAAGATGCAATAAGTTATTGGCAGCGTTTATTAAAATTGGCACCAGAGCAATCAGAAGAAGCTCAAGCCATTCGCAAGGCAATTGCCAAAGCTGAAGAACGTATTCAGTTGAGAGATAAAAATTTGGATTAACCTCAGCGCTATTGTTTCGCACGGTGTAATCCGGAAGACTAGATCATATTATCCCGAGCATAGCTAGGGCTCTCTCTGATGTGTCGGGTGTCATGATGGGAGCACTCCTCGTCAGACTACTCAAAGGCTACAAATTCTACTATCAAGAGTTATTTTCCATTCACACCCTAGTCTCACATTAGGATTTATTTTAGTGCGCCTTAATACTTGAAAAGATCGATTAATAAGGAAATAAGATTGATATAAAGGATGAATTCAACGCGCCAAAAAAATGACACGTTGAATTTTTAAAAGCTCAACCCAAAGGCCAAAGATTTTTAATGGAACAGACTGTTGTTTCTCGTAATCGAATGAACGGGAGTACTTTGTTCTGGCTCTGAATTAGAATTAAAGAATCCTTTTTTAAACCCTCCAAAGGTATATTCTTTTTTCGGAACAGCTAACTCTGGTTTCAAATCAATTGCAATGGGTTTGGGAGCAACGGCAACTGGTTTCAGAACAAGGGCAACTGGAGTACTCTCTAAAGTTTGTTGAGTCACTTGAGCAACAGTATTCGCATCATGATATGCTTGGAGGAAGCGAGTATGTTCCTCATTTGAAATAATAGAGTATTTCTCAAATGTAGTTAAAATACTGTCTAATTTTTTTTCATCAATCGATACAGAAAATTGAGCATGATAATGATTATCATCCATTTTAAAACTGTCTTGATGATACAAATAATGATCGGGGTCATCACGATGTACAAAGCGATAGACTCCTAACTCATTTTTTCGCTCCATAAAGAAGTGATCAACTTCGGCGCTAACACAATCCATTTGAGAAAATAATAAAAGAAAAAGTAAGCTTAGTTCATCTTTTACAGGTGGAAGGGGAAGACTTTTTGATAAATCGGGTTTGGGATATACAGTCAAAGTATCATTATACAAACTAAGATTAACTTTTTTGCATAAATGGGTGAAGGCTTTAGGCATAAAAACTCCTAATCGATTGTTGAAAAAAAAACTGCACGAAGTTTGGTTGATAAGTTTAATAAAAAAACATTAAGGTTTTATTAAGCGCTGGGTAAAAATCAATCAATAATTAATTGTGAATGCAGAAAAGAATCAAAATTTGGAAAGGTTGGATAAAACTTTTTAAGAACAGTTAGTGTCATGAGGTGAACGGATCTATTTGTAATGCAATTAATTTTAAATCTGCTAGTCTATAGATAGGCATCAGAATTTTAAGGAGAAAATGATGTATAAGAGGGTATTGTTTGCTACTGACTTTGATGAGGTTGGTATTATAGCAGCGCATAAGGCAAAAAAAATTGCTGATGAGAATGGTGCTGACTTGATATTAGTTCATGTCGTAGAACCCATTCCTGCTTATGCTTATCCTGGTTTTGCCGGGTTTGCTGAGGTTGAATTATCCATTCGTGAGCAAGCTGAGAAAGAGCTCAATGAGTTGGGTCAAAAATTGGGGGTAGATGCAAAACACCGATTTATAGAATTTGGTTCCACTAAAAACGAAATTTTAAGAGTGGCTCAGGAGCGACAAATCGACTTGATTGTCACAGGTAGTCATGGAAAACATGGTCTTTCATTATTGTTAGGTTCCACAGCAAATTCCATTTTGCATGGTGCTCAATGTGATGTTTTGATTGTCCGCTCTATTCAACCAGAGCAACACACGAAAGAGAAGCATGCATAAGAATAATAATGCTGACAGAATGTTGCCTGAATGCATTGGGGCCCGGGTTACGCTGCGTTAATCCGGGCTACAGATAATCCATGCAACAAATAGCCACTAATATCCAATTTTGAATTTCTCTTATTATTTCTCAATAGACTAGAAAACAAGTATACTATCGGATTCCGAGTTACACGATTGAACTATATATGAAATTGTTGCGCGGCATTCAACATTTTTCTGCTTTTGATAAAGGCGTGGTCGCTACTATTGGTAATTTTGATGGGGTGCATTTGGGCCATCAAAATCTGCTTAAGACTTTAAGAATTAAAGCAAATCACTTAAAGTTGCCTTTGGTCCTTATATTATTTGAACCTCAGCCCAGAGAGTACTTTCAACAGGAGAAAGCGCCTGCAAGGCTCTCGAGTTTAAGAGAGAAATTAGATGTATTGCGTTTATGTCAGATCGATTATGTGTACTGTATTAAATTTGATAATGCATTAGCGCAAACAACAGCCACTGATTTTGTCCGCACTTATTTATTTTCTATATTAAATGTGAAACATCTTCTAATAGGTGAAGATTTCCGATTTGGTAAAAACAGGGAAGGGGATGTGAGTTTATTGATGAAGCTTGGTGCAGAACAAGCCTGTGATGTGAGTATTTATTCAAATTTTTGCATTAATGAAGACCGCATTAGCTCAACACGAATTAGAATGGCCTTACAGCATGGCGATATGAATACAGCAGCAAAATATTTAGGTAGGCTGTATAGTATTTGTGGTCGTGTATTACATGGGGACGGTCGGGGGCGTCAGTGGGGAATTCCTACGGCAAATCTTGCACTTCATCGTACTGCGTTGCCTTTACAGGGTGTATTTGTAGTTCAAGTTCGAATCGCATCCAAAATAGTGTATGGCGTAGCCAATGTCGGACGTCGCCCGACAGTGGATGGAAGCAAGAATATTTTAGAAGTGCATCTGTTTGATTTTGAACAGTCAATTTATGGCGAATTATTGCAGGTGTTTTTCTTGCACAAATTGCGTGATGAGGTTAAATTCACTTCAGTGGATGCTTTAATTGCGCAGATTTATGATGATATTGCGGCGGCAAAAGAATTCCTCAGGGATTATAATGAACTATCTCAATATCAAAATCTGGGTGTCGATTTGAATGCAAGCTGAATGAAAAATATTGTAATGGATGATGTGCTGTACACCATCCGTTTCATTCGAGAAGCACTCAATGCGGCTGTACCCTGATTTGGGGTGAGTAATCACCAAAATTTAACGATTTCGCAGAGTGAACCTTATGGCAGAATATAAAGATACATTAAATCTTCCTAATACTTCATTTCCAATGAAGGCAAGCTTGGCTACTCGAGAGCCTGAAGTTTTGGCCAATTGGCAGACCAAAAAGGTATATGAACAAATTCGTAGGGCACGTGCTGGAAGTAAGCGTTTTATTTTGCATGATGGTCCTCCTTATGCAAATGGTCATTTACATTGCGGACATGCGTTAAATAAAATTCTTAAAGACATTATCATTAAATCTAAATCACTTAGCGGATATGATGCACCATTTGTCCCTGGATGGGATTGTCATGGATTACCTATAGAGCTGAATGTAGAGAAAAAGATAGGTCGTGTTGGCGATAAGGTATCCGCCAAGGAATTTCGTGCTAAATGTCGTGAGTATGCTGCCAGTCAAATCGACATTCAACGTGATGAATTTCAACGACTGGGGGTTTTTGGAGATTGGTATAATCCCTATGTTACTATGGATTTTCGCTATGAGGCGAATATCGTTCGCGCACTCGGTTTGATGATCAAAAACGGCCATTTGCAACAAGGCTTTAAACCCGTACATTGGTGTATTGATTGTGGTTCTGCCTTGGCAGAAGCAGAGGTCGACTATGATGAGAAGACTTCACCATCAATAGATGTCGCTTTTTTTGCAGAAAAACCTGAAGAGTTTATTGACCTATTTCGTGTAAACGCAGAAACAAAACCGCTAAGCCTGCCTATTTGGACTACTACACCGTGGACCTTACCTGCTAACGAAGCGGTATGCTTGCATCCAACAATTGATTATTCTCTAGTCGATACAGGCGATTCTTATTTGATTCTTGCCACCGATTTAGTCGAATCTGCGATGGCTCGTTATGAGATCAGTCAATATACTATTCGTGGCTCGGCAAAGGGAAAAGTTTTTGAACATTTGAAATTAAAACATCCTTTTTATAATCGCGTTGTACCCGTGATATTAGGGGAGCATGTTACTACTGAATCAGGTACTGGAAGTGTGCATACTGCACCTGCTCATGGTCCAGATGATTATCTGGTAGGACAAGCCTATAATTTACCCTTAATTAATCCAGTTAAAGGAAATGGTTGTTTTGCTGATGATGTAGCCTTATTTGCTGGACTTTCTGTATTAAAAGCGAATGACACGATTTTAGGAGTTTTGGCTGAAAAAGGAGTTCTTTTAGCCAAGGAAAATATTAGA
The DNA here is from genome assembly GCF_043161935.1 of Legionella sp. 227. Taxonomy (NCBI): domain Bacteria; kingdom Pseudomonadati; phylum Pseudomonadota; class Gammaproteobacteria; order Legionellales; family Legionellaceae; genus Legionella; species Legionella sp. 227. The sequence continues at coordinate 2,725,175 of NZ_CP171154.1, forward strand.
CACAGTTATCCTCATTGTTGGCGCCATAAATCACCAATGATTTTCTTAGCTACGCCTCAATGGTTTATCTCCATGGATAAAAGTAAGTTAAGAGAACATATTGTCAGAGAAATTGATAAAGTAACCTGGGTTCCTGATTGGGGTAAGGCTCGTATTAGCAATATGGTTGAGAATAGGCCTGACTGGTGTATCTCAAGACAAAGAGCATGGGGAACCCCCATGCCTTTATTTGTTCATAACACGACACGTGAATTGCATCCTAATACACTGGAGTTCATTGAAAAGATTGCTTTACTTATTGAGAAATCCGGTATTGATGCCTGGTTTGAATTGGATAAAAGAGAATTACTAGGGGATGATGCTGAGTTTTATGACAAAATTAATGACACTATGGATGTGTGGTTCGATTCCGGTGTAACCCACTTCTGTGTTTTGCAGCAAAATAATGCATTGGCTTTTCCCGCAGACATTTATTTTGAAGGATCCGATCAGCATCGCGGTTGGTTTAACTCGTCACTCACTACTTCAGTAGCCATGTATGGAGTTGCTCCTTATAAAACGGTATTGACCCATGGTTATACTGTCGATGCTGAGGGTAAAAAGCTTTCTAAATCCAAAGGAAATTATGTCGCTTTAGATCAACTCGTCAATCAGCATGGTGCTGATATCTTGCGCTTATGGGTAGCGTCGACAGATTATCGGCATGAAGTGAGTATTTCGGATGAAATTATCAAACGAAATGCAGATGCTTATCGAAGAATCCGCAATACCGCTCGCTTTTTGTTGGCAAATTTATTTGATTTTGATCCAGCAGTGGATTGTGTACAAGACAAAAATCTTTTGGAATTAGATAAATGGGCATTAAAACGCAGCCAACTGTTACAAGAAGAAATTATAGAAGCCTATGAAAGCTATCAATTTCATATTATTTATCAAAAAATTCATAATTTCTGTGCGGTAGATATGGGAAGTTTTTATCTTGATTTGATTAAGGACAGACAATACACCACTGCAAAAGAAAGTAAAGCGAGACGTTCCTGCCAAACTGCGATGTATCATATAGTTCGTGCATTCACGCTTTGGCTTGCACCGATATTGTCTTTTACCGCCGAAGAAATAGGGCGCTATATCCCTGGTTACAATCAAGAGTCCGTGTTTACCGAGCTATGGTATGATGCATGGCCAAAAATAGACGAGGTGAATATGGCGGACTGGGACGAACTGCATTTAATTCGTGACGAGGTCAATAAGGCTTTAGAGGAAACGCGCCAAAAAGGAGAAATTGGTTCCGCCTTAGCTGCAGAAGTAACCTTATATGCGGACGATAAAGTATTGCCTAAGCTCACTCGTTTGGGCGAAGAATTGCGCTTTTTATTAATCACCTCTGGGGCAATCGTACATCCGATGAGCTCAGTTCCAGCTGGATTACCCACTACACCATATGGTGTCTCTATCGCAGTTTCTGCGAGTTCGCATGAGAAATGCGCTCGTTGTTGGCACCGAAGACCTGATGTTGGCCAAGATAATCAGCATCCTGAATTGTGTTTACGTTGTGTTGGCAATATTAGTGGTCAAGAGGAAATGAGGCAATTTATATGAAAAAATGGCCATGGTTTTTACTTAGTTTTGCAGTAATTGTTTTTGATCAAGCAAGCAAATACTTGGTAGGGGTACTTCTAACTCCGTATAAACCATTGCCTGTTTTTCCCATGTTTAATCTTACCCTGGCCTATAATTCTGGCGCCGCATTTAGTTTTTTAAGCGGTGCTGGAGATTGGCACAGATGGTTTTTTGCCGGTTTTAGTCTGATCGTCAGTATGATCCTTGTCATCTGGTTATATCGTACTGCAAGCCAGGCTAAATTGCTTTTAGCCGGAATCAGCCTGATTTTAGGGGGGGCAGTTGGTAATTTGTTCGATAGAGCCTTTCATGGTTATGTGATTGATTTTCTAGATGTCTATTATAAGCATCATCATTTCGCTACTTTTAATGTAGCGGATAGCGCGATTTGTATCGGCGCTGGATTCTTTCTTTTGGATTTAGTGGTGAACAAACAGGATTCGTAATCGCACCTCATTACTCTTGAAGAGCCTACGTCAATTTTTCTTATAAGCTTTTTCCGTAAGTTGGTATATCTTCTATATGTTCTTCACCCAAAGCCTCCATTGCTTTTTCTTGTAATTCTTTAAATTGACTTGTAATTCTTTTCTCTCCTGAAGGCTCATCTGTTATGCCCAACACGGCTTTCACTTGATTAAAACTTTGTTCAGTTTCATTAAGATCTAAGGCACTTTTTAACTCATTAAACATTATTTTGTAAGAAGGTGAAAAAATGGATAATAATGTATGGCCCCATGTCTTTTCTTTGGAGCTGACAAATTCAGTCACTAATTGAATGACATTTTCTTTTTGGCTAGTACATTCTTTTACCATATGATTGAGACTTAATTGGAGTCCTTGTACGTTTACGAGTGCTCTATCTATCGACCTGCCTATGGCAGTAATTTTTGCTGCAGCGGGTATGTCAGAAGGTAATGGGTGTTCCATGTAGCTAATGGTATTAGCCGCTTCATTCAGAAATAATCCAAAAGCTTTTTCTACATCAGTACAATCTAGGTGATTTTTTAGTTTTCCAATTTTTTCATGAATTGTTTTCAGAGAGTTAAGGATTTCTTTTTGTTTATCCAAATTTTTTTTAAATTCTTCAATATCACCATTTATCTTCTCTAATGTATTTGTTGTTTTGTGTTCCATAACATCGAGATATTCTTTTTCTATTGATTCCATTTTTAGCTTTTTTAATCCGTCCAGGTTTTTTAAATCTTTTTCTATACTGTTAACGAGTTGAGATGGCTTTTCTTCATCCGGAATTAGCTTTTGCTGTTCAACTTGAGCGTGAATGGCTTGTAGAGGTTTTATGGCAGCATCACTTTTACTGGTAAGTACTTCTAAAGAAATCGTGTTGCTTGGAACTCCACCCAAAAAACGAAAAAGCCCCCAGCTCCCGGTCCGGAATGCAGAGACTGCTTGCTCTCTATACGATCCATGTTGGTATTTAAAGTATTCTATCCATCCGGTTTTCTCTTTTTCTGGTACATCAAGATCGACTAGAAGTTGATTGAATTGCTTTTGAGTCGAATATTCCTTCCAAAATAGTTTTATTTTCTCTTCTTCGCTTACTGAAGGACTTTTTAATAGTTTTTGCAATGTATCTATTCGAGTAAATTTTTCTTCTGAAGTATCCAGTTCTTGCTGTTTTTGCGCTTGTTGTGCCTTTAAATGCGTTAGTTGTTCTTTGAACTGCCGATATAAAACTTCTTCTTTTGGGAGTAGTTCTTGCAAGCCACCATTTACTTGAGCATCTTGCCTGCGCTCAAGTTCCAATTGTGTTTTTAATTCTTTAAATTTATCAGCGATCAATTCTTTTACTGTTCGCATAGCTTTTTTATATTCGTCTGGTACCGTTACCAGCTTTAAACTGGATATCTTTTCCTCAAGTGCAGAGGCCGCAGCATAAAGTGCTAATAAAACTTCATGCTTGGTTTGATCACCTTGTTTGACATCATATTTATTAATCCAACCTGTCATTCCCTCTAGAAGGTTATTAATTGCCTCTTTATTAAATGTTACTCCTGTTAATCCTAGAGAACCAAAATTATTAACCCATCCATTGCTTAGGCCAGATAATAATTTATCTATAGATTCAACTTCAGCATGCTCCTTAGGTAGATCTTGTTTTCGCTCTATTGCCAATGCTGCTAAAGCAAAAATTAAAGTCCAGGTACGCTTTCCACTACTTTGCTTCTCAATTTCTGCGGACAGACTCCCTGTTCCTTCTTTCATTTCTTTGGCAATGTGAGCTAATGGTTGGTTAAGTTTCTTGTCTTCTTTGCATTGGGTAATAAATTGAGTAAGTACTCTTATGCCTTGTTTGTATTTGCCAATGTTGGGATCATCTTTAGATTTCCCATTATGAGTAGAAAGAGTAGTGACTGCTGTATTTAAAATAAGATCAGTAAGCATAGAAACAAGCCTATAAGATTACTGTGGTTACAATTATTATAGGCTATGTAATATTAAGAAAATATTAAATAGTAGAGTCCCGTAAAAAGCTTAGGGCTATGCCAAAATGCTTGTGGTAAGCGCGTTGAGTTGTTTTGTATCTGGATCATGGATACTCACTGCGGCTACTGCAGGTAAATTCAGGAAATGTTCTGCCTCTTCCCATTCAATTTCAGCGGGGAATAATTTTAGATGAGGAAGGCATTTATTTAAAAGGGTACAAAAAGCCAAATCCGCTGGAAAGGGGCGAACATGTGTGTATCCAAGACTCATCACCGCCATGGCTTCTGAAATGGTAGCCACACCGGGTAGGTAATTGAATGAATAAATGTTGGCGGTTTGGGCAATTGCGGGTAGATAACCAGGGCTAGTTGCAAAATGCACACCTGCCTGATAACAATTTTCAAGTTGTTGGGTATCAATCACACCGCCAGCAGCAATTTTAAGAGATGGGTAGAGGGCAATTGCTTGAGCTAATAATTTTTGATCGGTTGAATTAATTTCAACTAAGTCAAAACCAGCTTCTTTAATTTGTTGTAATCGTTCAAACAAAAAATTGTCTACATCCAGTGATATAATTACAGATTGATTGCCTAGTAACTTATCTAAGATCATAGTGAGTCCTACGGTGATGTATATTATTTTTTAGTAAACTTTGCTTCAGATGAGCATAAAGTTTAATGTTAGAAGAGTTAGATTGTATTGGCAAGTAGATTAATGATTCTTGGTTAAAGAAATTAAGGATATTAGTGAGTTGGAAGAAATGAAAGTGTAACCCGAATATATTTTCAGGTTACATTTTTCCGAAGTATAAAACAATTAGGCAGCAGGGGCGGAGGGTGAGATGGTATCTGGCTCTTGAAATTGTTGCTCCAAGACCCCTTTTTCTGGAGTGACATTCTCCTTATAGGCTTCCTCAAATTCAGCCATATGCTTCAGGAACGTATTCATTGTGACTTCAGGCACGGGTGTTTGTTTTAACATTTCCTTTATATTATCCAGGGTAGATGGCTTATCTTTTGATTGGTTTTTTTTGGCTTCATCTGTTAAGAATTTATCGGCTTCCTCTTTCACTCGGGGATCTTGAATTTCATCGACAAATTTAAATAATTTACCCCAAGTTGTTTGGCTACCTGGCTTTTGTCCTTTACTGAGAGTTTGGACAAATGCAGCGTTAAAAATTTGTTGTGGCGTAATCTTTGGAGTTGAAGTGACTTTAGACGATTGTGTAGCTGTCGGTGTTGGTGGCAATGAAATGTTACTCGGACTTGTGATGCTGGGGCGCGGTGATTTCAAAGCTAATGGGTCATTTGGTTGTTGTTGCAAAGTTTGCTGTACATTTGCTCGGGTGGATTGCATTAACCTCGTCTGGTTTTCTAGCATGGTTTTTTGTACTTTGTTTTGTGCAAGACTCACTGCATTGAGGTCTAATGCTTTCTCATTCTCTGCAATACTTTTCGCGTTGAATTCTAATGCCTCTTTTTTGGTGTCTTTTACAACATCTCTTACGACTTGAATGTCTTTTTTCTCACGTTGGAACGCTTTTTTCGCTTCCTCTTTTTGGGTTGGGGTCATCTGATCAAAGGATTCCCCTTTTTTGATTAGAAAATAATTTCCGTCTTTATCTTTGACAATTTCTTTATTTCTAGGAATAACAAAAGCAGCATCTTTCATGCTAGAGGGTTTTCCCTGAGCATCAACGAATTGTTTTCCGCCTTCTTTTTTAGTTGCTATTATATCATTTAAGTTGGCAATTTTTGATTCTATGGCATTAAGCTGATGTCCTTTTGCATAAACTTGCTCGTCGGTTAGCTTTAATTTGGGATCCATCATGTCATCTGCGATTTGATTGGCCTCTTTTTGGAGTTTTTCAATCTCAGCTCGAATTTCTGTTTCTGATTTTTCTTCGAACTTAGGAGCATCGTCTAGACTTTTCTCCATCGCATCATATTTACTTTCAATTAATTTGCGGTCTTGCTTTAACTGATTTGAACGGTTCTCAAGTTTTTTTCGATCTTCTTCGAGTTGCTTTATCGTCTCATTATAACCTTTTATTGCTTCTTGGGTTGCTTTGTTTGGTTCAGGAGGAGCTGCTTTTTGTTGCGCTTTTTGCTCATCTTTCATTATTTTTTCTTGTTGCATTGCGATCAACTCATTTTGAGCTTTTTTAGCTTCTGCTTCATCCTCTTCCATAAGAAAATGAAAAAAGGCTCTTCTTTGTTCCGCCATCCGGATTTCTTCTTGGAGCTGTTGTTGCTGCCATTCTTCAATATCTCTCTGTAGTTCTTTTTCAGTAACAAGTCTCTCGGTTGTTGTTTCTCCGGCAGGGGTCAACAAGAAACGTCTTAGACTATCAGAGTCTTGTAGGCCGAAGAGACTTAGATTTATTGAAGAATTAGGATCATCTTCTATCTTCGCTTTATAAGCTGAAGCGAGTTTCTGATCTAGGGCTTGATATTCAACTGGTGTAAGCTCTTCTGAGAGGGATTTTGCTATCGTCATATATGTATCCTCTTACAGCATATTTTAATTATATAATATTGCTCAATAAAACACCAAAGTTTGGCTGCTTTTAAAATAGGTCTGCTACATACTATAGTTAATTGCCTCTTTTTGGGAAGAAGCTTTCGGGATACTTTGCGAATTTTTTACTGGAAATATAGAGGGATGATGAGGTATTGGGCTATGGCGGTCTTCTAACAAGTGTGCGTCACTACTGTTATCCAAAAGTGTACGTAACAAACAATGACTGCTTGAGTGCGGGATTAATTCATAACGCCGGGGATCACTTGAGTAATATTCTGCATCGTTTAAAGTCGTGTGCAATTTTAGATCTTCATGTGCAAATGCCCAATGGTATAAATGACCACGCTGACTTTCTATAAAAGATAATAATGTTTGTTTCACAGCACAGGCTTGGTTATCGATCCAGTTGCAAGCTATAGCGGTTCCTTTTGCACTGGTTGCAAACAAGACACCCAAGGATTGATCCCATATTTTACCCAGCGTACATATAATACTACCTAAAGCATAAGCAAGAATACGCGTTATAGGATTTAAAAGAGTAAGTCCTATACGAGTGGCAAGCGAAATGAAATCAAGAATAGGCAAGATAAGGAGATTTTTGACTAATTGTAACAGCGGTATGCATAGGGCACGAACACTATTAATGCAGAGATTGAAGAATTGATTATCAGAAAAATGTCCAAATGGCCAGGTAAAACCATAAAGCGGGGAAAACCTGAAATTGACTACAAAATTCTCTGAGGGTGGTCGTGTAGAAAAGAAAAGTAGTAATTCGCCTGTATCACTGATGTTACCCAGAATTGCAAGTGTTTTAGTGAATAGATTCGTAATCCCACGAAAGGGTACATGGATAAATAGGGCGCTTGCCTCAAGCAGCGGAATAGTAAGTAGCGCTAAAATAAAATCAGTGCTGGCTGCAAGAATTTGCTTGCTTAGATTTTTAAACAGCGTCCAACTTTTTCCCAAACCTTTGAGAAATCCATCATAAAATCCATAATGGTAGCCTTCAAAAAAAGGAGCAATACCAAGTTTCCCTAAGTTTACAAAAAATTTGCATAGCCATTTACAAGTCCCTAAAAACCAATCATCACCAGGGTGCATAATTGTATCATAAATAGCAGCCCCGCCTTTTCCACCTAATGCAGCATAATTGGTATAAGGAAATTCCCCCATTTCACGTCCTAGCGAGGGAATTACTTTTGTTAAACCATAACCTAAACTAAGCGCCAATGAAGCGATAATGGCAATTTCTGCTGGATCTTCTTTGAGTACATTCACCGCCTCAACAAAAAATTTATCCAGGTTGCCCCCTGCCACAACGCTTTGCCAGTAGGTTATCGATGCTGAAATCGCTTCAGAAATTGTGCCATGACTCATCCAATGAGCTAATTTTTGTGTTGGTTCAATGCCTGAGATTAAACCGTGTAAGTGTAATTTGGTTAAAATCGATTTAAGGAGTTCGGGAGCAAGTACTGCGCCACCACCGTAAGCATACGCAGCCATAGCTAAAGTACCAATCAAGGGATTCTTTTCGCTGACGTCGATAAAAAAACTGGCGATATGGCGTATTACTTCTAATGCTCGATGAAAAGGATTGTCATAAGCATGGGGGCTTGGTGGATGATTTGAGCGTGCAATGATGTAGGGACTGTCGCTAATTCGTTCTTTAATGAACTCTTCTAAGGTTTGCCCTGTAGTTAAAAGCCCTTTATTTTCTAAAGCCAAGATCAAAGAACTTCTTGCTTTAGCGCGTTTTTTTTGTTGTTTCTTCAGTTCAACGGAATCTTTAGGAGGGAGGTGTGTTTCATGGACATGATTGAAAAAATCGTCATGTAAGTCTTGAATAATAAAACGATGCATGCTTTTATAGAATTTATGGAAAAATCGAGGTATTCGCGAAATAAACGCATTAAGTTTAAGACCAACACGTTCAGGTAAATAGAGATGACGCTTACTGACTTGTCCTAAAGTATATAAATCTTGTCCATCGGGTAATGGATAGAAAAGCCCCTCATGAATAAAATAACGTAATTGCACCAATTTGTTTTCTTGTCTTATCAGGGCGAGTTGTTCATTAGCAATAATTGCCCAGCTCCCATGGGGTAACTGGTTAAGTAATTTTTTTGCTTTTTTTGTGTTATGTACAAATATTGGTTCGCTAGAACTACCTATTAGTTGGTTAATTAAGATTTTTAAATCAGGATAACCTTTTTGTGGAAAACCTTGCAGCCTGTAGTAGGGGGTTATTTGGGTTATTGTAAGACCATCCAGGCGCTTTAATACTTCGGTTTTATGTTCAGGCTTAGCATTTATTGACAAATAATTGATCCAATCATGGCCATCTCGCCATAATTTACTAAAAAAAGCTGCAAGCTGTGCGAATCGATTTGCAGGGAGATTGCTCAAATTTGCGGCATGAGGTAGCTTGTAATAGTCACAGATAACCCTTAAAGCATCATCCAAATCCTTGCTGTTATGTCCTATATGGAGTTCACTGTCCCAAACAAGGCACGGGTGTGTTGCTTCATGGTTTTTTAAGATATGGCTAAAATCCATTTGGTCTTGTCGTGACACGGAATAAACGCGGTTAAAAGAATAATTCTGCGCCGTTTTATGAGACTCATAAAAAATATCCCCTAGCGTACCTTCAGATACGAGGGGAGTTGTTGATATTAAGCGATTTTGATTTGAGCAATGCCCTATAATATCAATCACTTGTTTTTTTAGTGCCTGATGTCCCTCATGGTCCTGGCTGGTTAATTTACGCTCTTTTTTTAACAATTTTTTTAATGAATCAATGCATTCATTGGCAAGTTGCAGCTTTTGTTCTTGTGCCGGAGTTAGTGGCTGACTGTAACTTGCTGAACGTACTCGGTAGCGATGAACTTTGCTTATGATGTTAGCGACCAATGAAGAAGGGCGCTCTCCTGGAAGAAGTTGGATTAGATCTGCCTGTTGGGTGAATAACATAAGCTGCACTGTTTTTTTATCATGGTTGGCAATTAAGCGCAGTCTGTCACCTCCAGGGAGGAGGTATTCCATATTATAATGCCCGTATAGTACGGCCCCTGCTTCATGGCTGAATGGACTTCCAGTCACAGTAGGTAGTGCGTGATGGCTAAACGGGGTAATGGTTAAGGGAACGATAATTTGTGTGTGCCCTTTTGTCGTTACAAAATCAGACATCGGAACCATCCTTTGTTCACATAGTGCACAGGATACTTGGTTTTTTAATGAAATATCAAGTAGGACTGGTTACAAATCTGGAAATTTTATAGTGTCACTGATAAAATGTTTTAAAAATAAACAGGAATCTATTTTAATGACTAGTTATTGTGGTTATATTGCTTTAGTTGGTAGGCCTAATGTAGGTAAATCAACACTCCTTAATTGTATTTTGCAACAAAAAGTCAGCATTACCTCGAGAAAGCCACAAACAACCCGGCACAGTATCTTGGGGATACGTACCGAGGGTGATTATCAATTTGTTTATGTCGATACACCTGGAATCCATCAGGGAAGTAAAAAAGCAATGAATCGCATGATGAATAAAACGGCAATTAGTGTATTGCGTGATGTTGATGTGATTGCTTTTTTAGTCGATGGAACTCATTGGCAAGAAGAAGATGAATACGTTTTAAGTTTGGTCAAACAGGCTAAAGTACCTTGTATTTTGGTGGTCAATAAAGTAGATAAAATTGATGATAAAACTCAGTTGTTGCCTTGGATAGAGGAAATGAGTCAACGACATGAGTTTGCAGCAATCATTCCTATATCTGCAAAAACAGGGGTACAAGTCGATGAGCTTCAAGATAAATTACAGAACTATCTGCCCGAGGGTCCTCATCTGTTTCCTGATGACCAATTGACTGATCGGCCTATCAAATTTTTATGTGCTGAATTATTGCGTGAAAAGATTTTCCGTTTTTGCGGACAAGAATTACCTTATTCTGTTACTGTAGACATTGAATCTTATAAAGATGAAGGTGCGCTCGTGCGTATTCATGCATTGATTCTTGTGGATAAAGACAATCATAAACGTATGATTATTGGTGATAAGGGACAAAAATTAAAGGAAATGGCTACCACTGCACGGATGGATATGGAAAAGCTATTAGGTAAAAAAGTATTCTTACAGTGCTGGTGCAAAGTAAAATCAGGCTGGTCGGATGACGAGCGTATATTAAAACAATTAGGCTATGACTAAGACGATAGAGGCTTGGGTTTTACATAAGAAATGGTCTGGAGATACGAGTGCTCAAGTTAGCTTTTTTACGCGCGAGTTAGGATTGATTCAGTGCCTTTATAAAGGGGGGCGCACACCTAAAAAACAAGCCCTTTTACAACCTTTTACGCCTTTATGGGTAAGTCTTTCGGAACGTCATGAGCGACATTATGCACAAACTGTTGAAAGTATTTTCCCAACACTTTACCTTACCGGCAGCTCGCTTTTTGCGGGCTTATATGTCAATGAAATTCTCTATTATGCACTAAGCCCTAACTATTCTGATGCAACCTTATTTGATGCCTATCTATTTACTATGAATGGCCTTGCGTCTACCAGGGAGCGATTGATGATTGAAGCCTTGTTAAGGCGTTTTGAGTGGACTTTACTTCATGCATGTGGTTATTCCTTTTCATTAACGCAAGAAGCAAGAACGGCAAATTTGATTGTTGAAGAGGTATGTTATCAATTTGTTGCGGGTGAAGGCTTTGTTGAAGACAGTAGGGGGATTCCAGGCGCGCATATTCTTGCATTGGCACAAGATAATTTAAATGAAGCTCCCTATCTCAAATCAGCAAAAATGATTATGCGACAAGCAATAGATCATCTTTTAGGTGGACGTGAGATTAAGACAAGGGCTTTGTATTTTGCAGAAGTGAAATAAATGAGTGTGAATAAAAGTGTGGTTCACGAAACGATCCGGAAAAAACGTATTTTTGTTCCAAGCTTAAATAAATAGGGTTCTTGCTCTAGGCCATGATGGACCTTATACTCTTTATTTTATTTAGTAAGGTGTTGAATGAATAAGCCAATATTATTAGGTGTCAATATTGATCATATAGCTACTGTACGTCAAGCACGCGGAACACGCTACCCTGATCCGGTTCAAGCTGCTATGGATGCAGAAGAAGCTGGTGCTGATGGCATTACTTTACATATGAGAGAAGATTTACGCCATATCCAGGCTCGCGATGTACGTTTGATTAAGCAAGTATTACAAACGCGAATGAATCTTGAATTGGCAGTAACCGACGCGATGCTCGATTTTGCAGAAGAAATTGCCCCTGAACATACCTGTTTGGTTCCAGAAAAGCGAGAAGAGATAACCACAGAAGGTGGTTTAGATGTACTCACACATCGAAAATCGGTAGAAGATGCAGTAAGACGTTTGCAGGCTCTAGGTAGTGAAGTTTCATTATTTATTGATCCAGAACGTGATCAAATTACGGCAGCAGCAGATGTTGGCGCCCCTGTGATTGAATTGCATACAGGTTGTTATGCGGATGCCGTCCATGTTGAGCAGCAACAGCGAGAATTAGAACGGATAAGACACGCTGCGGAATATGCGGCGAGCTTAAATTTGATTGTTAATGCAGGCCACGGTCTTAATTATCATAATGTGCAACCTATAGCGGCTATAAACGAATTACACGAACTTAACATTGGCCATGCGATTATTGCCCGAGCTTTATTTTGTGGTATGAAAGAGGCAGTAAGACACATGCGTCAACTCATGCAGGAAGCCAGACTTTATATCAACATCTGACGTTATTGTCATGCGCATTACTGGGGATTCAGGTGATGGTGTCCAATTGCTGGGGGAGCAACTCTCTATTAGTGCCGCATTGACTGGTCGTGGTGTGCAGACTTTACCTGATTTTCCTGCCTAAATTCGAGCCCCGGCAGGCACTGTGGCTGGGGTTTCTGGTTTTCAACTGGCAATGGCAGAGCATGCTATTTTTACAGCGGGTGAGTCGCTTGATGTAGTGGTTGCTTTAAATCCCGCTGCATTAAAAAATTCTTTGCAACATTTGAATCAAGGTGGTTTGCTGATTATCAATTAGGACAGCTATCAGGTCCTTTGTTCCAAGTGTTAGTGCTCGCAAGATGAATGCCTTAGCTTAGTAATAAATGCTCTTCATTTTGGTTTTGGTCTTTTGGATAGTTCAAACTCTGAGCATAAGGCAGTAAAATAAACTCCATGCGTCTTGCTAAAGAACCTTTAGGATTTTTCAAGGGGATTTCAGCCAAACGAACTGATAATTCCTCCATAGAGGAAATTTCTCCCTTATCGAGTGCTTTAACAATTTCATTAACATCAAACACATGATGTCTATTCCAATGAGCATGAATGACCCTACTTATCCAAGAATTACTTTTTGTATAATCATCTAAAATTGCTCTTGCTTGTTTCAATTTATCACTTATTTCATGTGTCATTTCGGAATAAGAAGCAGGAAAGCTTGCTATTTTGGGTAATGAAGTAAAGCGTTCATATTCCTTCAAAATAGTCTTTCTTTCATTCTCACAATGCATAAGCTTTTGATATATAGTCTGGAATTTTTGCGGATAGTAGTCAAAAGCTATTTCACAATCTTCTTTTTTTAACTCAGGATTAAGTTCCATCATTTCTTGAACGCTTAATTTTTTTTCATTTTCCAGTGCTCTTTTTATATCTTGGACTAGATGCTGTATACAAAGGCTATAGAATCCTGGATCTTTCGCAGCAGTCATTTCAGCCTTTATTGTTTCTGGAAAATAGCGGAAAATTTCCGATCTAATATTAGCCTCAGACTTATCTCCTAAGTTTGTCAAAGCTTTTAATATTTGAAGATGTTTTGAGAAAGATTTTTCAGGCAATGTAGCTTCTGATGGGAGTGATAGTGATACTTCCTTTTCTTTTAAAAGTTGAATGTAATCATTTGTTAATTTTCCCAAGCCAATAATTGATTGTTCTGTAATTAGTTTATTTAATACTTGAACAACTTCTTGGTAATCATTAAAGTTCTTGTCTGAATTCTCAGCATTTTTTCCTGCTGAGTGGATTAGTTCTTGAAGTTCCTTGTCTGTTTCTGATTTTTTTAATTGATAATGCTGAAGATGGTAAATTAATCGCTGTGCTGATTTAACAACTCCTAGAGGATGAATACCATATTCCTGTAAATCTTCTAAGCTAATAGAAACACTTTCCAAAGGGTCTTGATATTGCTCTGGATTGTAATCGTCATGCTGATGCAAAATCCCATGTCGTTTTTTATACGGCTTATTTGAACTGTAGGTAAATGGAGTTATAAATTCTTGTTCGCAAGGAACCTCCTTTTCGCCTCTGGAAGGGCTGCTGTATGCTAACTCTACCCCCTCATCTTGCAATGCTTTCCATATACTTAACATTAATTTCTTTAAATAAACGGGATTAGGATAAGCTTGTCCCTCATAATATTTAGGTTTTTCCTTGGATAACAAGTATTCCATATAAACACAAATTTCTTTTCCTCTTTGGTCTCTATCTCCTCCATTAAACGTAGGATCCCATGTACTTAAATTATTATTATCATCGGGTAAAAACACTTTAAATTCTGGATGAAACCGGGTTTGAAATTGCTCTATGGTGGCGAGCGCTTTTACAGCTTTTAATGCATTTTTTCGAGTAGGTTTAATACTTATTCTAAATTGCCAAGAAGGAAGTGAATTCGTTTGATCTACGATTGTGTCTGCAATCCCCCCTGGAACAGAAAACCAGGTTGATTGAATTTTGGGAGCTTGCTCTTCAACCATTTTCTGAGTAATAGTCATTTTTTCTACAAAAATGTTAAAATTGGTAAATTATAATTAATTTTGCATTATTATTCAATAAATGATCAACATGATTTATTTTTGGTTGCTGTAATGGGTTTTTAGTTATGCTATTTAAGGTACCTATATCAGCGACATGTGGTGTTCTAAGATTTTATATCTCAGCTAATTTCGAATGTCTTTTATAATTGCCAAAAAAAATCCCGGCAAAAACTAACCGGGATTCAGGTAGAGGAGAATGGATAACTAGTCACGGCCTGAAAACGCACCTAATATGTTAAGCAAGCTGACGAACAAGTTATAAATCGATACAAAAAGGCCTACTGTAGCTGAAATGTAATTGGTTTCACCTTCATGAATAATTGCACTGGTTTGCATGAGAATTAATCCTGAAGAAATAAGTACGAAAGCAGCTGAAATGGCTAATTGTAAGGCAGGGATGTGAATAAAGATTCCTGCAATCATCGCCAATAGAACGACCATCATACCAACAAAAAGAAATCCGCCCAGGAAGCTAAAATCTTTTTTCGTTGTTAATGCATAACCAGATAATGCAAAGAAAATGATACCAGTACCGCCTAAGGCCGTTGCAATTAATTGTGGACCGTTACTGAAATGGCTAATATAGGCATTGAGTACTGGACCTAAGGTATAGCCCAGGAACCCGGTAAAGGCAAAAACACTGACTAAACCCCAAACGCTGTTTCTTAAAGCTTGAGTCAAAAACATTAAACCATAAACACCAACTATCATGAGAAGAGGGTTCATGGGACGTGCGCCGCTTGTAAGAGATAAAACTGCCATAAACGCACTGAACAAAAATGTCAGACCTAATAACAGGTAGGTATTACGCAGTACCTTATTACTCGAAAGCACTGACTCATTACGTCGTGTAAGGATGGTGACATCATTTCGATTCATTGTTTGGAGCTCCTCTATGTTTATATTTAGTCTAGCATATCTATGGGTTAGTTTCCTATATTTCAAGTTTTAAAACAAAGTATTTTTGTTTTGAGGTTCTATAGTACTATAGTAGTATTGTAAACCTGTTGCAGCGCTGTTCCCAGTTATTCCTCCTTACACTCGGGATGAGGGACAATTCACTGTACCAGGCTACTTTGGATACATGTTTCGACCGTTTTTAAGTCAAATTTTAGGATTTATTATGGCACGGGCAGCATTAGTACAAATGGTTTCCTCAGCACACGTTGCTGAGAATTTACAACAAGTGGAACAACTCATTAAGCAAGCCTGTGAGGAACAGGCAGAACTGGTGCTTTTACCTGAAAATTTTGCATTTATGGGGCTTCATGAAACCGATAAATTGCAGATTGGTGAAGTTTTTGGTGTAGGTCCAATACAAGAAAAAATCAGTCAACTGGCAAAAGAATTTGGTTTGTGGATTGTTGCTGGAACTATCCCTCTTAAAAGTATGGGTTCTAAAGTACGTGCCAGTTGTTTGGTTTATGACGCCCAAGGTAAGTGCGCTGCGCGTTACGATAAAATTCATTTATTCGATGTAAGTGTCTCAGCGGGAGAGGCATATAAAGAATCGATGTCTATTGAGCGCGGGCATGATTTGGCTCTGGTAGATACCCCGATTGGAAAAATTGGATTGACGGTTTGTTATGATTTACGTTTTCCAGAACTTTACCAACTCCTGATGTTGAAAGGAGCCCAATTGTTTACCGTTCCTTCTGCATTTACAGCCGTAACAGGCCTTGCTCATTGGGAAGTATTGTTGCGAGCCCGAGCGATTGAAAATCTTTGTTATGTTTTAGCAGCCAATCAAGGGGGGCGGCATGAAAATGGGCGTACCACTTTTGGTCATAGTATGGTTGTGGATCCTTGGGGAAAAGTCCTGGCACAGAAAGAAATCGGTGTGGGTGTAGTGACGGCAGAGATCGATTTACAAAATCAGCAGGAATTACGTCGAAATTTCCCCTGTTTGGAACACCATGTATTAAACTTATAATAGAGTTTACTCTCAATGAATAACAGTTTTATTAAAAAGGTAATGATTAAATGACAGAAGCCCTGAATACAGCAAAAAAAATTTTACTAGCTCCTGCATCATTAGATGAGACGGGTATAGAAAAATTATTTAGAACCATGATGAGCCATCATATTGATGATGCGGATCTCTATTTCCAAAGTTGCAGCTATGAATCCTGGTACTTAGAAGATTCTGTGGTCAAAAGCGGTAGTTTTTCTTTGGATAGAGGGGTAGGTATTCGAGCGGTTAGTGGTGATAAAACAGGTTTTGCCTATTGTGATGATATTTTGTTTCCTTCCATGTTGCGTGCAGCTGATGCGGCTCGTTCCATTGCCCTCACTGGGTCCAAACCAGTTCAATCCATTCAAGTTCAAAGTGCTGCAATAAGTCGCTATCAAGGATTAAATCCTATTGAGGGGATGAGCAAACAAGAGAAAATTGCTTTATTAGAGGCGATTGATAAAGAAGCTCGCCGTATTGATCCGCGTGTAATTCAGGTAAATGCTTCATTAAGTGGTTGCTACGAAGTCGTGATGGTAGCTGGAATGCATGGACAAATGATTGCAGACGTTAGACCTTTGGTCAGTATCAACGTGAGCGTTATTGTAGAAGACAAGCATGGAAAACGGGAGTCTGCTCGTTCTGGAGGCGGTGGTCGAGTGCCTTATTCCTACTTTCACGAAAAAGACAATGCTTTAAGTTATGCACGTGAAGCTGTGCGCGAAGCATTGATTAATTTAGAGGCACAACCTGCACCTGCAGGAACAATGCCTGTCGTTTTGGGACCAGGTTGGCCGGGAGTTTTATTGCATGAAGCAGTAGGGCATGGTTTGGAAGGTGATTTTAATCGCAAGGGATTATCTGCTTTCTCGGGGCGTATTGGCCAACAAGTGGCCGCACCTGGTGTTACGGTAGTTGATGACGGTACTTTGAAAGACAGACGCGGTTCCATCACTATTGATGATGAAGGAACTCCATCCCAATGCACTACATTGATTGATAATGGCGTTTTGGTGAATTACATGCAAGATAAGTTGAATGCCAAATTGATGGGCATGCAATCCACCGGCAATTGCCGACGTGAATCCTATGCGCATGTACCCATGCCCAGAATGACTAATACCTACATGTTGGCAGGGCAACATGATCCCGAAGAAATTATTCGTTCGGTACAGCGTGGCTTATATGCGGTGAATTTTGGAGGTGGACAAGTTGATATTACTTCAGGTCAATTTGTATTCTCTGCAAGTGAAGCTTATCTTATTGAGAATGGGAAGATTACTGCACCAGTCAAGGGAGCAACCTTAATTGGCAATGGACCTGACGTGATGAAAAAAATCAGTATGATTGGAAATGATCTGGGATTAGATCGTGGAATTGGCGTTTGCGGTAAAGAAGGACAATCCGTTCCTGTTGGTGTGGGTCAACCTACTCTAAAAATAGATGCTTTGACCGTGGGTGGGACTAGTTAAAATCGATAGTATGCAGGGCTTTTAACCTGGTTTTAATTTTTTTACTCTTGTGAGCATTCTAATTGAGAGCAGTTTGCTATTTCGCGTTCATAGTAGTAGCATCCGATGACAATATATTCCATGTCGCGAATATATAAAGTAAGAATCATGAAGGGGGCGTCTCGTGTCATTTAGACTACCTTTTCATGCCTTTTTTTAATTAAAAATTGAGCGCAACAAAAATAGTAGGAGACCGGGATAATATGGAATTAAAGGCTATTGCTATAGCAGCCCTTTGTGTTGGATTTAATGGATTAGCTGTTGCTGGTGCTATGGGGGGTGTTGCTTCTTCCCCGCCAAGATTTTATATAGGCGCTGAAGGTGGGGCCTCTATTTCTTTAAGCACCCATTTTGCCCCTAATTGGGGTGGAGAACCTCTTCGTATCGCTGCAACCAGTAACTCCGATTGGAATACCGATTTCGGGATTGGGGGTTTTGGAGGTGCATTCATTGGCTATCAATACAACCCAAACCTAGCTGTTCAGTTTACTTGGGATTACCGAAGTGGCTATGATTATTTTCTTCATGCCAGCTACGGAGTTGTGCCCACTGATCCGAATTTATACCTGGAAGATCAATTTAACGCGGATGACATCAACGTCCAAACGTTTCTCTTTGATCTTATCTTAAAGCCTACCGTAAATTGGGGTGGCTTTGTACCTTATGTTAAGGGTGGAATTGGTTTCGCTTATAATCAAATAGGTACATTAAGAAATGTGCAGCATACGTTCTTTGGCAACCCAACAACATATGATATTCGTATCTCTGGTGATTCAGTGACTAGCTTTGCCTGGGATGCTGGTGTCGGTGCTGAGTACTTTTTTAATAATAAATTCAGCATCGGTCTTGGTTACCGCTTTGTTGATGCTGGGACCTTAAGCACTGATAATACATACCATGATGTCATTAAAGGTACTGCTGGCTTAATCACTCCTTTTGAAACAAAGCATGTTTTCTTAAATGAATTCGTTGCTTCGGTTGCCTATCATTTTGATTTCGCATAAATCCTATGGATTGAGTGAAATTAGGATACTTGCTAATCCTAGATAGAGTCATATAAAAGGACTTTATCTAGGTTCTTGAATTGTTCTTTTGTGTTATGGCTCATCGTGCAGACAAGGCTTAGGTTATTTGGCGTCCTGACCTGATAATTTATTAAGTAGAGAACTAATCTCAAAAATTCGTGCTTCCGAGTCAGTACTGTCTAGGTTAAATCGTAAGCGTTGAGGACCATCCATTTGATACCTTTTCGCATGAACTTGAATCAAATGAATCAAAACGCCAGGATCAATGGAGGGATTTTCAGAAAACTCCAGTTTTCCCTGTTGTGAGCCGGCACTGATTTTTTGAATTCCCATTTTTTCGGCTTTTAATTTTAAGTCCGTAATTAATAGTAAATGCTTGACTTGTTGAGGTAATAAACCGAATCTGTCAATCAATTCAACGTGTAAGTCATGCAACTGCTCTTTGGTCTTTGCATTGGCAATTCGTTTATACATAATCAGTCGATTGTGGATATCTGGAATGTAATCATCAGGAATAATCGCACTGATTCGCAAATCGATCTCGGGTCCTTGATGCATCGGAGCGGATAACTCAGGTGTTTTTCCAGCTTTTAAATCATTAACTGCTCTATCGAGCATTTCCATAAATAAATTAAATCCAATTGCTTGCATGTTGCCACTTTGCTCTTCACCTAAAAGTTCACCTGCCCCACGAATTTCGAGATCATGGGTTGCTAAAGTGAAGCCTGCACCCAAATCTTCCAAGGATACAATGGCTTCTAGACGTTTGACGGCATCAGAGGTCAATAATTTTTCATTCGGAGTAAGTAGGTATGCATAGGCTTGATGGTGCGAACGACCTACACGTCCACGTAATTGATGCAATTGAGCTAAACCAAATTTATCTGCGCGATCAATAATAATTGTATTGGCAGTGGGAATGTCGATACCGGTTTCAATGATGGTGGTACAGACCAATACATTAAAACGATGATGATAGAAATCCGACATGACTCGTTCTAACTCACGTTCACGCATTTGTCCATGAGCTGAGCGTATTTTTGCTTCGGGAACCAGAGTTTGTAAATCCTGGCATACTCGCTCAATAGTTTCTACATTATTATGGAGGAAAAAAACCTGACCCCCTCTAAGAATTTCTCTTAGGATCGCCTCACGGACGATAGCGTCCTTTTTTTCTTGCCAAAAAGTTTTAATTGCCAGACGTTTGGCTGGAGGTGTGGTCATTAGAGAAATGTCCCTTATTCCTGCCATTGCCATATTTAATGTTCTAGGAATAGGGGTCGCAGTCATGGATAGAATATCTACATGGGTACGTAGTGATTTGATGTGCTCTTTTTGTTTGACCCCAAAACGATGTTCTTCATCAATAATAAGCAATCCAAGATTTTTAAAAGCAATCTTGCTTTGGAATAATTTATGAGTCCCTATGACTATGTCAACCGTTCCCGATTTTAATGAGGCAAGCACTGCCTCAGTTTCTTTAGTTGAGCGAAACCGTGAAAGTAACTCAATATTAATGGGGAAGTCCGCAAATCGATCTCGGAAGGATTCAAAGTGTTGTCCTGCCAGCAAAGTAGTTGGGACAAGAATACAGACTTGTTTATTGTTTTGCACTGCAACAAAAGCGGCGCGCATGGCTACTTCAGTTTTACCAAAACCTACATCGCCACAAATTAAACGATCCATAGGTCTCGGGGATTCCATATCTTTTATGATTTGCTCGATTGCCTGTAATTGATCCGGTGTTTCTGTAAACGGAAAAGCACTGGCAAATTTAACGTATTCATTATGATCGATTTGATATTGGTGTCCAGGTTGGGCTTCTCTTTTGGCGTAGAGATCAAGTAACTCGATGGCCACATCATGAATTTTTTCAGCGGCTTTTTTTCGTTCCTTTTGCCATTGATCCGAACCCAGTCTATGCAAGGGAGCATGTTCACTATCAACCCCAGTATATCGGCTAATCAAGTGAAGTGAGGTCACCGGAACATAAATCTTGTCTTCGCCTGCATAGGTAAGGACTAAAAATTCACTCGCAATCCCATTGGATTCTATATGCTGTAATCCTTGATAACGTCCTACACCAAATTGAAGATGAACAACAGGCGCACCAACACGTAGTTCAGCCATATCACGGATAATTAAGTCAGGATCAACAGCTTTTTGTGCACTGCGCCTTTGAGGTGTACTTTGCTCCCCAAACAATTGGGATTCAACAATAATAACGATATGACTTTGCTTTAATTCACATCCATAAATGAGGTCGCCGGTAGTGATGTTGATCGGAGCATTATCGTTAATGAAATCGTGCCAAGAAGATTGTACTTTAGGACTAATATTGCTTGGTTTAAGCAAATCCAGTAACACTTCACGCCGTCCCGCACTCTCGACTACAATCAAATAACGACGTGTCGTGTCTGCACAATAGGTACGAAGTTGGTTTAAAGGTTCTTGTGTTTTCCTATCTATGGGTAATTGTGGGCCCGGAATAATATCAAAATTAACCACAGCCCCTTTTTTATCCGAAGGATTTTGGAACAGACGCAATTGTTCGTAGGTATTGGCTTTAGTTAGTAATTCAGTTGGATTAATAAAGCAAGCAGGGGGCGATAAAATAGGTCTACTGACGTCATATCGTCTTTGCTCATAGCGTTCATTCAACTCTTGCCAAAATTGTTCTGCATTATTTTGAATTGTTTCAATCAAACAAATCTTGGCATTTTCTGGTAGATAGTCGAAAAAAGTAACCGTTTTTTCAAAAAATAAGGGGAGGTAATATTCAATTCCTGAAGGGAATTGTCCCTCAGTGATCGCTTCATAAATAGGGCATTGACTTGGATTACCTGGAAATAGTTCTCTAAATGCCCGTCGAAACAGGAGCTGGCTTTGTTCATTTAAAGGAAACTCGCGTGCAGGTAATACATTGATTTCTTTTATTTTTTCTATTGTACGCTGTGTTTCTGTGTCGAATTCTCGTAGACTTTCTATTTCATCGTCAAAAAGTTCAATACGAAAGGGTAAGCCGGAACCCATTGGATAAACATCAATAATGGATCCGCGTAGGGCAAACTCTCCGTGCTCAAGTACTTTATTCACACAATGATAACCGGCTTGTTGTAATTGATTACGAAAAGCGGTTAAGTCCAGTTTTTGTCCTTCTTTTAGCATTAAAGCATATTGATTTAAAAATTCGGGTGGACATAATCTGTGCATTAATGTGCTTGCTGAAGTGATGACAATTGCATCAGTCACTTGTTGAATACGGCTTAAGGTATACAACCGCTCCGAAATAATGTCCTGGTGGGGTGAAAATTGGTCATAAGGGAGCGTTTCCCAATCTGGAAAAAATAACAGTTCTTGAGGACTGTTTGGATTGAGAAAGAAATTCAACTCCGCTTGCAATTGATTTGCACTGAGATTATCTTGGGCAATCAATAACTTAATTCCAGGAGTTTGTTGACAATATTCAGCAAGTGCTAGTGCTAAGCTGCTTCCATGGAGCTGACCCCATACTTGTTTAGCCTGTGTCGATTTATAAAGTAAGGTATTTATGGGCATAGCTTAGACAGTCGGATTTAAAAACTTGCTATTATACCTGATGTATTGACTTGGTTCATCTTAAAATTGCGGATAAAAAGAAGATCTTGAAGTTGACGTCGTTAGGAGGGCAGTTACTATGTATGAAGTATGTATTGACGACTTTTAATTGTAAAGGAGCACTGAAATGGTTTTTGACCATCCTCCCATAAAAAAGAAAAGGAAGATAAAAAAAGTTCCTTTAACTGCTCCAATTGATAAAACCCCTCAAAATGAACAGCACATTCTTTGGGGTATTCCTGAACTAACGAATACAATTTTATTCTTTGCCCGAAGAAAACAAACCGAACCCATGGTTTCTTCAATCGCTTCAGTATCCAAACTCTTTTATTCATTAACTAATCCAATTCGTATCACAGAAAAATTATTACTGCATACAGTTCAGGGATGTGAAGAGAGGGTTAAAAAGCTCTGCGAACTGAGTCCATTTTCTCATATTCATTATCTCGCGAGACCTGCTTACGTAAAAGATAATTCTGGGCGTGAATTCTTTCATATTTCAGCATTTCAATATGCGCTATGGGCTATGGATATTCACATGTTGAATCTGATGTTAGATTGTCTGCAAAATGCAGCTTATATCAAAGGAGGATATAAAATTGCTGAAGCACTACGTCTACGATTATTAGAACAGTATGATGAAGTGATGCAAAGAGGCATTAATTACACCCTGGGCGATATTGAAATAAAAGGGGAACAACATTTTGATTTTCAACCGCTCATCAATGCGATTCATCAATTCAGTGCGGGATTTCGGCTCTGGAATTGGCAACAACGTGCAGAGCATTGGATAAATAGAGTTGGTAAGGAGCAACTGCGGATTCCGGCTCATGTAGCCCAAGAGTATTGCCGAACGGATCGCGCATTTTACCCTTGTCCAAAGTTTCATGAAGAGGAATTGCCGCGAGACTTGGAATTTTATAATTGGAGAAAACGCGTTACTGAATCCTGGTGGCCCACAGAGGGGGAGGCACCTATTGGTCGTGATTTTGCCATGTTACGTTCAACACATAGTAGAATTATGACTGTTGGAACTGGCTTACAGCATCATATCGGTTTGTCTAATGCAGGCATAAGTGCCAAACATGATGCACATGCTTTAACGGTATTAAATCAAACACGAACTAAAGATGTTACCTGTTTACGAATGCGGCTTTCAACCCCATTAAAACTGGCAAAGTACACTCCGGAGATAATGGAATTTTATCTGTAGATACAGTGCAAGAAACCGGGATGAGGATTTAGTCTTTAAAGTGACTTTTAGTAAATAAGAGATATCCAATTTTTACTAATTCTTAATATTGAGATTTAAAACGTTCAATGCGTTGTTCTTCCTCTTTATCATCCAAACGCTCATACTTTTCTCGCTGCTCTTGAACTAATATTTTCAGAACAGAAAATTTATTATCCAAGCGTCCGGGATTTCCATTTAATTGCTCAAGTTTTTCTGAATATCTCGTTATTATTGAATCGAGGCACTCAATAGATATTTTTATATCTGACAATGAAATGGAATCCTTAAATGTATCCAGTGTGTACACAAGTTCGTCATGAAATTCTTGTGCAATCGCAGATTTAGCTTGAGTCAATTTAATGCCAAAAAAATTAAATAATTTTGTTCGGTTGCTTTGAAGATATTCATCAATATATTCTAGGTTACTGGTCATAATCTTTTTCACACTATGTACAATATCGGTTGCGGATATTTCATAACCATATTGACCTTTTTGGTATTTGAGGCCAGATCCTTTACTGGGTTCATTTTCTAGATATACTTTTGTTTCCGTAATATCTACGTCGCGATTGCTTAAATATTCTAAAAATCGTGCCACAGAATATAAAGAGGGTCGGTAATGTCCACTATAGGTATTAATGCTGATTAATTTGCCATTTTTTATCTCCATTTCACCCGCAGCTAATACAGGAGCTCCTGCGTTCATCGAAGAGTGCAGTAATATTCTACCTTGCTCATCCAATAGCCCAGATTTATGCTCAAAGACAGAAAGCTCATAATTTGTATTTAAAGTGAATGCAATAAACCCGGGCTTTTGGTGGGCTATTGAATGAGAGGAATCAAAAATTTTACCTTCTTTATGAAATAGACCATTATTGATTTCAATATTGAATTCTGCTCGTTGTTGTGGGGTCAAAAAAGTGGTACGTAATTTATCAAACCTTTTGTCTCTCTCATTAACATCGAGTAGTTCACCCCTGGTAAAAGCATTTTGAATATCTGCTTCTGAAGACTTTTGGGGCTCAGACGTGGGTTTGAGTACTCTATTAGGTTCTAATTTATATTTTCCTCTAGATAGGACGGGGATGTAGTCGGGATTTTCTTTTTTTCTCTTTTCCCTCTCCCGCATTAGATTATCTAAAAGCTCATTAAGTACATTTTTTTTATTGGAAAGTTTATTAATATCAAAAACATAAATCATAAAATCAAGAGCGTTAAGTCGATCTTCCTTGCTTAACGAACTGTTTCGATAATCAGACCATGCCTCATCCAGTCGTGTTGTTACTGTTCCGTCTTTGCTTGAAAAATAATTCTTGGGCATACAGGGTGCTTTATAAACTTCTTATGATAATTATAAGTTATTTTTTTTGGCTGAGGGAGCAGAGGAGCAAAATATATTGGTTTTTTGATCAAGGCTATTTCCATTTATATTTGATGTGAACATCGAGTAGTTCACCTTTTCAAAGGCGTCTTGGACATCTGCTTTCGAAGACTTTTTAGCAGAAGACCTGGTTTTTAATACTCTTTAAAAATAATTTGGGGGCACTTTTAGAGAACTTAAAATGATCTCTATATTATTCTGGTTCAGGAGTTTATTAGAGATTCTATTCGGTTTTCTTTTGACCAGGATTATTTTAATGAATTGTTTGTTGTGGTGCTACTCAGTGACACATCAGTCATTCTCGGTCCAGTCATTAATTTCTATATCAAAATGATGTAACAAAGCGACGACGTCAGGAAAAGAAAAACGTGCTTTTTTGATTTTATTTTCACTCGGGTCAATTGTGTAGTTGATGGCATTCGTGAAATCTGCAGCGCTTAGATTGGTATGAAGAAACAGACTGTTCAGCAAGTCGGTGTTCACAAAACTTGCATAACTTAGATTGGCCTCTCTAAAATCAATGTCATGGGCTTTACATTCTTCAATAATTAAATTTGAGAGTTCTAATCCATAAAAACTGGAGTGGCTTAAGTTGCTTTTATAAAAATAGAGGGGACTTGTCAGCTTGACCAAAGGCCAACATAATTCAGTCCAGTTGATTCCAATAAGTTTTGAATTTTTAAAGGCGACCTCAGAAAATTTGCAGCCTGGGAATTTTGCTAAAGAAAGATCGCAGGACTCAAATTCACATTCAGTGAATTTTGTATGGCTGAAAATAATGTCGATAAATTTGCATTGTTTAAATTGGCAATTTTCAAAGTCAAGGCGTTCAATTCGTTCTTTTTCAATGCTTAATTGTGTGAACGTTTGATTGATGTAGGTAGTTTGATTAAATGGGGTTGTCATTCAATTTTTCTCTTTGAACGTGTCGCCATCCGAGTGTAGCGCGGGAGCTCTGAGCATAACACTGTACTGCAACGAAAGATGTCACGCTATCCTATGACGGAGGTCGCGCTGTGCTTCACCCAGGCTACAAATTGTCCAGGATAAATCATTCATTAGGTCTCATCGGTTTCAATAAGTCCTAACTCATCTAACTCTATATCTACCGATTCAATTTTTTGGAAGCGTGAAGTAATTTTTTTAGCGGAAGTATTTACCTCACTGACGTCTTTATGGGCCTGGTCAATGTGTCTGGAAAGGTTGTCCATTCTTTTTTCAAAACGTTGAAAATCATCGGCCAGAGCCTGTAAGTGTTTTTGAATGATATGAACTTGTTTGCGTGTGGCATCGTCTTTAAGCACTGCCTTAGCAGTAGTCAGCACCGCCATTAATGTACTAGGGGAAACAAGCCATACTTTTAATCTTTGGGACAGCGAAATCAAATCTGGATAATTGGCATGAATTTCTGCAAAGATGGATTCCGCAGGAATAAACATCATGGCGCCATCAGTTGTTTCGCCAGGAACGATGTATTTTTCAGCAATGTCTTTAATATGTTTTTGAATGTCTTGACGAAATTGTTGTTGCAGTGATTTTTTTTCACTTGAAGCGGCATCCACATTGATAAGCCGCTGGTAGGTTTCTAGCGGAAACTTGGCATCAATCACTACATTGCCCGTAGGCTCAGGCAAGAATAATATGCAATCAGCGCGTTTTTGATTGTCTAGTGTATATTGCATTGCAAAATGATTTGGGGGAATCATATTACTAATTAAGGTTTCGAGCTGTACCTCACCAAAGGCGCCACGTGCTTTTTTATCAACCAACACATCTTGCAGGCTAACTACATGATTCGATAATTCAGTGATTTTCTTTTGAGCCTCATCAATGATGGTTAAGCGTTTTACCACATCGATAAATGTTGCGGAAGTTTTTTCAAAACCCTCGGTTAATTTATGATTCACTTGTTGCGTTAACCCATGCAGATGATTGCGAATCTCTTCAGTTAGCAACTGTAAATGAGATGTGAGAGCACTGGCA
Organism: Legionella sp. 227; assembly: GCF_043161935.1. Lineage (NCBI taxonomy): Bacteria > Pseudomonadati > Pseudomonadota > Gammaproteobacteria > Legionellales > Legionellaceae > Legionella > Legionella sp. 227. The sequence continues at coordinate 2,752,288 of NZ_CP171154.1, forward strand.
TGTTGTTTAAAACTATGGTTGATTTGTTCGCGAACGTCAGTCATTTGTTTGGGGATGGTATCATGGATGATTTGTTGCGTTATTAATTGTCCTTGAGCTATTTTTTCATTTACATTCAAATGGAGTTGGTGCAATTGGGTAGTAAATGCTTCAAGAGTCTTTTCGTGTAACTGCTCATTCCGTTTTTTTTGCTGGCTTTGTTGTATCAAAAACCAAATTAAAAATAGAAATTGGAGGGCTAAAGCACACGCCAAGCCCTCAATTAAAGTGATTGAAGATAAAAATTGCATTCATTAGTCCAAAAGTTGACTGAGTTTAATCGGCGGATCATATTGATAAACCGTTTTTAATTGCCCGTAATCAATAAGACGCAAGTAACCTACTGAGAGCTGATCCTCTGCTAAATGAGCCAAATTGTCAAAACTAAATTTAATTGTTTGCTTTCCTGGAACAAGCCATTGTGCACTTTGGGCTGTTTCGACAGGAATATCCTCACCTTTAGAGTTTTTCTTATATAAAATACCTTGTAAGGCATACCGACTTGCTGTAGCTACATCTACTGTGGCTGCCAAGGTCAATGGTTTCGAAGATACTTTTTTGATGTTCACAAGGCTGGCAGAAGGGACTGAATAGGAAAAAGCGGCACGTCCACTGCGATAAGTAGGGGTATTGTCATCAAGTTCGCTCGATACCTCAACTTCTATGTACCAATTTCCTCCATGTGAGTTCTCATCAGAGGACAAAAGGGTACTGGTCTTAAATTGATTACGCTTTACCTCTTTAATTTCGAGAGGAATGCGCTGGTTATCAGGACCTATCAATGAGGCGTTGATATCATCCACTGGATAGGACGTAATATTATCTTTTAGGGTAATGAGTGCATTAAATTGATCTCCATATTGATATTGCAAAGCGGAAGGTTCGATATGCAAATAGATTAAGGAGTATTTTTCAAAAACATGAATTAAATAGTGATCTGCATCACTTGAAGGATCTAGGTGCTTACTTTTGATTATCAAATTACCAGTGCCTAATTCGGGTTTGAGTTGCAACAAGGTCTGATGTGAACCTATTTTAAGTGATTCGTCGACTGCATCATCCTGGCTGTACAAAGACGAAGCATCTTTTAAGCTCATGAATTTACTGTTGGCACTTTTTATTTCTAATGCAGGAACGGATTTGTTTTTTTGTAAAGGGACAATACGCAGCACGGCTTCTGGCGCATGAATAGGAAGGGTAATGCCATGTTTTAATTGAGTAGCCGTTATTTTTTGCGTGTAACTGTAACTTTTTTGAATATTCTTTTCAGCTTTACTTAGAGAGTTTGCGGAAACATTCCAACGAGCCTGCAGTGGTTCATGAGATAAACTACTGCAAATATCACAATCATAAGATTTGATTGGATTTTGTGGTAGGGTAAATGCGCTGATTTGTGAGCAACAAAATAAAGACAATAAGGTAAGTGTGGTTCTCATTTCGCGACTCCTTTTAAATCTAAGGCAGAAATTAGCAGTGTATCTAAGCCAAAACATGAATGACGGCTTTGATTATGACTCAGTGGAGTCTCATCTTCTGTTGCTTCCTTATCGTAAAACCAAACAGTACCCGCAGCGGATTGTGAACTGCAATTTAAAAAACCATCCGCACAGGAATCTAAATAAACCTTGGAAATCTTTAAACCGCTGTTGAGCAAATAACCGTTACAATAACTGGCTGAAGAAAAAGGTGAAGCAGATACGTCAGTTCCTACAACTGCATTAAACGGTACGGGTAGGGAAGGTCGATTTTTAGTGCCCAACAAAAGCTCTTCATTGTAGATGCTCATGTCACCAACACGCTGTTGCTTGACGGCATCTCCCGTATAACCTAATAACCAGCTCAGACTGGCCTCAAAAATACCTCCATTGAGGAGTATGTCAGCCAGCGGGGTTCCTCCACTTGAAGGCGCTAGAGCGACAATTTTTTTGATTTTGTTTTTTAATCGCAGGTACCGACTGTCATAAGTTGGATTCGATAGGATCCAACGCATTACATTTCCACCATTGGAATGAGTGTAGAGAATTAAAGCATCGATTTTTTCATGATCTACAAACTCTAATAATTGATTCGCAGTACATCCTGCAGCATCTTCATCCCACATGTATTTACTGTAATCACAGTGGACAACATAGTAATTTTTAGGATTAGGAAGTGCTTGAGCGATACTTTCGATGAAATCAGTTTTCCAGTAATCTCCATGCGCATCTTCTCGATGGTCATTTGTGCCATGCACAAATGCAATGCCCAAATTGATGGTTTTATTAGACTGAGGGAGAGCATAAATCCATGAAGAGAATAAAAACAAAAACACAGTTATCAAGATACGTTTAAAATCCATTTTTATCACGCCCCGGTTCATGTTGAATCGACATGTATCTATAGCATATTTTTTAATGATAAACTAATGTTTTAGGATAATTGCTTCCCTCTAAAAGGGGATGAATATGTTATCGTAGCTTAGGTGAAGGCGTCGTCACGAAAAATCTCGTTATCGAGCATCGCGAGGGATCTTTATAACTTAGCACCGGAGCATCCTTCGTGATGCTCGGCATGGCTGGGGCGCTGCTGCATCTGGGCTACTAGGCATCTTTAAAATGCAATGAGTCCTTTGGTTTGAGAATATACGGATGAAATGAATGAGTATTGATGAAATAAAAGGAACCATTGCTGGGCTAAAAGAAAAAATAAGGCAGTATGATTATCATTATTATGTTCTGGATGAACCTATAGTTCCTGATGCTGAATACGATCGATGTTTTCGCGCATTACAGGATTTAGAAACGAAGTATCCTGAATTATTGACGGCAGATTCACCAACCCAACGTGTTAGTGGTACTCCTGCAGATGCATTTATGCCAGTAACCCATAGACAACCGATGTTATCCTTATCGAACGTCTTTACTGAAGACGAATTAAAAGCATTTATTAAACGAGTTACCGACAAACTGGATGAACCGGTGCAACAATTGGTATTTACTTGTGAACCTAAGCTGGATGGACTTGCGGTTAATCTGACTTATGAGAATGGGTTGTTGATTTCTGCAGCAACTCGTGGTGACGGAACCACCGGTGAAAACATTACTGCCAATATTAAAACAATACCTGCGATTCCCTTAGTTTTAAGAGTAACCAAACCACCACGTTTTATCGAAATTCGTGGTGAAGTATATATGCCAAAAGAGGGATTTGAAGAGTACAATAAAAAAGCAAAGAATTTGGGCGAAAAAACTTTTGCCAATCCACGTAATGCTGCAGCAGGAAGCTTACGACAATTGAATCCTGCAGTGACTGCAAGTAGACCATTGGCCATTTATTGCTATGGTGTGGGTGCTTGTGAAGGGTATTCTTTGCCAGATAGTCATTGGGGGCAATTGCAACTTCTTAAACAATTTGGTTTTAGAGTGTCTTCTGATATTAAGCGAGAAGAGGGCATGAAAGGCTGTTTGGATTATTACCATGATATGTTAGCCAAACGGGATCAACTTCCTTTCGAGATCGATGGCGTTGTATATAAAGTCGATAGCATTCCTTTACAACAGCAACTTGGTTTTATTTCAAGAGCACCACGTTTTGCCTGCGCACATAAATTTCCTGCTACAGAAGAGATGACAGAACTTTTAGCAGTTGATTTTCAGGTAGGAAGAACAGGGGCTTTAACCCCGGTGGCACGCTTGGCACCAGTTAATGTCGCAGGAGTTACTGTAAGTAATGCAACGTTGCATAATATGGATGAAATTGCCAGAAAAGACATCCGTATAGGCGATAAAGTGATTATTCGACGTGCGGGTGATGTGATTCCGGAAGTAGTTTCGGTTGTTTTGGATCAACGACCCACGAATACTAAAGAAATTCATTTGCCTAAAAAATGTCCAGTTTGTGGTTCTGATGTAGTGCGTGAGGAAGGCGAGGCGGTAGCTCGTTGTGTAGGTGGTTTATTTTGCAAAGCACAACTAAAAAGAATGATGTGGCATTTTGCCTCACGTAAGGCGATGTATATCGAGGGATTGGGATCTGTGCTTATCGAACAGTTGGTTGATGAAGGATTTGTTCGTCATTTACCTGATCTTTATACACTGGATGTTTCTACTTTGGCAAATCTTCCCCGTATGGGAGAAAAATCAGCAAAAAATTTATTGCATGCTTTGGAACAAAGCAAAAATACTACATTTAGTCGTTTTCTTTATGCGCTTGGAATTCCAGAAATTGGTGAGTCCAGCGCCCGAACGTTGGCAGAGCATTTCGGTGATATCGAGGCCATTTACAAAGCAAGCGAGGAGGAGCTGATGAGCTTGCCGGACATGGGACCGGTAGGTGCTTTTAATGTCGATCATTTTTTTGCACAAGAGCATAATCGCAAAGTCATTGAACGATTAATTGCTTTGGGAATTCATTGGCCAAAAGTTGAAAAAAAGAAAGTGAACAAGGAACATCCTTTATTTGCAAAAACAGTCGTTTTAACTGGGACTTTAAATACAATGGGCCGCGAAGAAGCCAAAGCAAAATTGCTGGCTGTAGGGGCTAAAGTTAGTGGCAGTGTCTCAGCAAAAACAGATTATGTGGTTGCTGGAAGTGAAGCAGGATCTAAATTGGATAAAGCAAATGATTTAGGTGTGCGAGTTTTGGATGAGGCACAGTTTCTTGAACTGATAGGCCGCTAGAAATTTACCTTGGGTTTTGGTTAAAACAGGGAGTGAGTGACAATAACCCTCACTCTTGCCCCTGCCCGTTAGCGCGAATGAGGGAATGGTTTTGCTTCTCTAGAGGGTGGTTTTGAATAAGGATATTTTTTTGAATCGAACACAACGAATCGTTCTGATTATTCTTTTTTTTAAGAGTATTAGCTTCGCTCATGCTTGGCCTTGGGTATTAAATAATCCCTATCCTCAAGGTCAAGCAAATCAAAATATTTATTATTCATCATTTTCGGAACAACCCAAAACTCTGGATCCAGCACTTTCTTATTCATTAAACGAGTATCTGTTTATTGCTCAAATTTATGAACCTTTGTTGGGATATGATTATTTTCAACGGCCATATCAATTAACTCCATTGATTGCTGCCCAAATGCCTCAGCTCAGATATCTTGATGCTCAAGGAAATACAGTTCCTGAAAAGGGCCTGGAACCTCCGGCCTATACTGTTTATACCCTCACCATTAAAAAAGGAATTTATTATCAGCCCCATCCGGCATTCGCGAAAGATAAGAAAGGCGCATACCTTTATCATCATTTATCACCTGATTATTTAGAGGATGAAGGCATAAATCAATTATCAGATTTTAAATATTCGGGTACCCGGGAATTGATTGTTGACGATTACATTTATCAAATCAAACGTTTGGCAAATCCTGCTGTCAGTTCATCAATTTATGGGTTAATGAGCGACTATATTGTAGGTTTTAAAGAATACGGCAAAACACTTCCTGGGAGTAATCAATATATTGATTTACGGGAATATCCTTTGAAAGGGGTTAAAAAACTAGATGACTATTCCTTTGAGATTACTTTGAAAGGGGAATATACCCAATTTTTATTTTGGTTGGCTATGAGTTTTTTTGCGCCTGTTCCATGGGAGGTTGATCTTTTTTACGCGCAACCCGGAATGACGGATAAAAATATTACCTTGAGTTGGTATCCCGTTGGAACGGGGCCGTTTATGTTGGTTAAAAATAATCCGAATCGCAGAATGGTGCTGCAAAAAAATCCCAATTTTCGCGAGGATTATTATCCAAGTACCGGTTCGGATGAAGACAGGAAATTAGGGTATTTGGATAATGCAGGAAAACGGTTACCGTTAATTGAAAAAGCAATTTATACCTTGGAAAAAGAGTCCATTCCTCGTTGGAACAAATTTTTGCAAGGCTATTATGATAGCTCTGCGATTGGTAACGACAGTTTTGATCAAGCCATTCATATCAATCAATACGGTAAAGCAGAACTCACGCCAGAGATGCAAAAAAAACAAATCTACCTGACGCAAACCTTTCAACCGAGCACCTATTATATGGGTTTTAATATGCTTGATAGTGTTGTCGGAGGCTCGAGTGAACGTGCGCGCAAGTTGAGACAGGCCATTTCAATCGCGGTAAATTATGATGAGAATATAGCCATTTTTTATAATGGACGCGGTGTGGCCGCCCAAGGACCAATCCCACCTGGCATTTTTGGTTATCGAGAAGGGAAAGAGGGAATCAATCCTTATGTGTATCAATGGAATGATGGTGAAGCAGTGCGACGGCCAATCAGTGATGCCAAAAAGCTTATGTCTGAAGCAGGATATCCTGATGGAGTTGATCCAGCCACAGGGAATCATTTGATTTTGCATTATGATGTGACGACAACCGGAGGTCCCGAAGACAAAGCCTTATTTGATTGGATGCGCAAACAATATGCTCAAATAGGAATAGATTTAAATGTACGGGCAACTTTATATAACCGTTTTCAAGAAAAAATGCGTACGGGAGATACGCAAATATTCAGTTGGGGGTGGGTAGCAGATTACCCAGATCCAGAAAATTTTTTATTTCAATTATATGGCGGTAATGGCAAAGTAAAGTTTGGTGGTGAAAATACTGCCAATTATCAAAATCCTGAATTTGATCGTCTTTTTAATTTGATGAAAAATAGAGAAAATGATCCCCAAAGGCAACAGATTATTGATACCATGGTTAATATTGTTCGGTATGATGCGCCCTGGATATGGGGAATACATCCAGAAGAATTTCTTTTATCACAGTCTTGGGTTTCACGGGTTAAACCCAACACAATGTCTTTTGCGACACTAAAATATACAGCAATTAATGTACCTGAACGAAATCAATTGAGGCATGTCTGGAACCAACCAATTTTTTGGCCCTTAGGGTTGTTGTTTTTGCTTATTCTCATGCTGATTCTTCCGTTAATCATTGCTTATCACAAGAAAGAAAAAAAACCGGCAGAAAGGGCTTATATATCATGATGAAGTACTTGCTACGACGAATTATTTATTCAATTCCTATTCTTTTTGGGATCAATGTTCTTACCTTTATTTTGTTTTTTATGGTGAATACACCCGATGACATTGCGCGCATGCATCTGGGACAAAAACACGTTGAACAACAAGTGATTGATGATTGGAAAATGGCGCATGGCTATAATTTACCTTTATTTTATAATGAAGAAAAAAATGGAATACAGAAAATAAAATCAACTTTATTTTTCCAAAAGTCGATGAAACTTTTTACTTTTAATTTTGGTATTTCTGATTCAGGACGAGATATTAGCGAGGATATTACCTATAGGATGTGGCCTAGTCTTTCTATTGCATTACCTGTTTTACTTTTGGAAGTAATGAGCAACATCATTGTGGCTATGGCAATGGCATTTTTTCGTGCAAGTTATCTTGACTTATCCGGTGTGGTGATTTGTATTATTTTAATGTCAATCTCCAGTTTGTTTTATATTATTGGGGGACAATATATTTTCGGTAAATTATTACGTCTAGTCCCCATATCAGGTTATGACGGCGGTTTGGAAGCGGTGAAATTCGTTATATTGCCCATTACAGTGGCTGTGCTTAGCGGATTGGGAGCTGGTGCACGTTGGTATCGGACTTTATTTTTGGAAGAAATGCATAAAGATTATGTTAAAACTGCCAGGGCCAAAGGATTGTCGGAACAAAAGGTCATGTTTAAACACGTATTAAAAAATGCAATGCTTCCTATATTAACTGGAATTGTGGTTATTATTCCTTCTCTATTTATGGGCAGTTTAATCCTGGAGTCTTTTTTCGGTGTGCCAGGCTTAGGAAGTTATACAATTGATGCCATTCAGCAACAAGATTTTGCAATTGTGAGGGCAATGGTATTTTTGGGTTCAATTCTTTACATTGTCGGTTTAGTACTCACGGATTTATCTTACATGTTGGTCGATCCTAGGGTGAAATTGTCCTAAAAGAAACCTGGTGAAGCGAAGCGGTATTGCCATTAACTCAATTACTGGGAGAGGGGCCGGGGCGAGGGTAATTATAATTAACCCTCATCCGCGCTAAAGGGCACCTTCTCCCTCTTTGGCGAGAAGGGACATCCTTAATTAATGGCAATCCCGCTGCACCCAGGCTAATTTTGTGTGAGTGATAAGATAAGATGAGAAGAAAAAATGACTTTTGAATTTCTATGGACTGATAAATGTTTTCTCACTTTATTAGCCTTAAGTGTGCTGGTTATTTTATGGAGCTTACGTAAACAACATATCAGGCGCTCTTTTACCTTAATTTTACGTCGTCCAATTGCTGTAAGCGCGGGCATCATCCTGTTGTTTTTTATTACCATCGGCGTACTCGACTCCATTCATTTGACGGCAGTAAAAAAAGAGGCAGAAACATCAACTACGGTGTTGGATAGACTCTTGGCTCCTATAGATGAAATCTCTGAAAAAACTTATTCGGCTCCTTTGGCTTTAAGGCAGTTTATCAGTGAAACGACCTTAGTGAATGGCGTGGTCAAACAAATATATCCAGTGCTTGTTTATCCGAGTAAACGAATAAAAACTGAGGCAGAAAAGGGCGAGGTTATTAAGCGTTCGATTTGGAAAGCTTTAACATGGTGTCTATTCGCCGCTTTTTTTATAGGAATTTTTTCCATATCTATCCGGTATTTCAGACGATTAAAATCTTGTTTTGCTCTAAGTCCTACAAACCTAAGTACCTTAGTGACTTTGAGTCTGCTTATATTTTTTATTGTGCTGGCTTATGAACTTTCAAGAACATTCCATGTATTGGGTACAGGCCAAATTGGACAAGATATTTTTTATTTTACTATTAAAAGCATACGAACTGGTTTAGTCATTGGTCTGTTAACTACTTTATTTATGTTGCCTTTGGCTTTATTTTTAGGGGTTGTTGCGGGATATTTCGGTGGGTTGGCAGATGATCTGATTCAGTATGCTTATACTACTTTAAGTTCCATTCCTGGAGTTTTATTGATTACTGCTTCAGTTTTATCCTTGCAAGTTTATATCACCAACCATCCAGAGCAGTTTACCACTTTAGCTCAAAGTGCGGATGCGCGTTTATTAGCACTTTGTTTTATTCTGGGAGTAACCAGTTGGACCAGTTTATGCCGACTATTACGTGCGGAGACTCTCAAATTACGGGAGGTAGATTATGTTCAGGCGGCACGTGCTTTGGGTTCCAATTGGTTCACTATTATTCGAAAGCATTTATTGCCTAATGTGATGCATATAGTGGTGATTACCCTTGTTTTGGATTTTAGTTTTTTGGTTATGGCTGAGGCATTGCTTTCTTATGTGGGAGTAGGCGTTTCACCCATGACAATTAGTTGGGGAAATATGATCAACAGCGCACGACTGGAGTTGGCACGTAATCCAGTAATTTGGTGGCCTATGTTGGCTGCTTTTGTTTTTATGTTTTTGTTGGTATTAGCAATCAACTTATTTGCTGATGCAGTCAGGGATGCGTTTGATCCTCACCAATCCGAGATTTGATATAGATAAAGAAGAAACGGAGCATTTCCTGTAAACGGAGAAGAGAGTGTAGTTGTGGGGTGAAGTGCTCATATTGGGTTTGCAAAAATCCTGATTTAGGTTAAAGTTCATCAATTAAGCTTAATGAGTTTAGTTCCTTATGCAACAACGTTTTGTTCATTTACGCGTTCATACAGAATTTTCTTTAGTTGATGGATTGGTACGGGTTAAGCCACTGATGAAGGCTTTACCGTCTCGAGGAATGTGCGCTGTTGCAGTAACTGATTATTGTAATTTATTTGCTGCAGTCAAGCACTACAAAAGTGCTGTTGATGCAGGAATCAAACCGATTATTGGCAGTGATTTACCTTGTCATGATCCCGAGCAACCAGAACGCGTCGCGTCTCTGGTTCTTTTATGTCTTAATTCAGAAGGGTATAAAAATTTAACTTGCCTTATTTCCAAAGCCTATCAAGAGGGTCAATACCAAGGGCAACCTAGAGTTCAAAATCAGTGGATCAAGCAGTACTCAGCAGGACTTATTGCTTTATCCGGAGGAAGATTGGGGGATATAGGTCAAGCCTTATTGGCGAATGATATTGCTTTAGCCAAAAGTAGAGCTTTATATTGGCAGAACCTTTTTCCCAATCGTTTTTATTTGGAAATTCAACGCACAGGCCGACCCGACGAAATTCGCTATAATGAACAATTAATTGCTTTAGCTGATGAACTGCAATTGCCTTTGGTAGCAACGAATGATGTGTGTTTTCTGGATCAAGATGATTTTGAGGCTCATGAAGCGCGTGTTTGTATTCATGAGGGATATACATTAGCCGATCCGAGAAGAGTACAAAAGTATAGTGCACAACAGTACTTACGATCAGCGGATGAAATGATTGCCTTATTTTCTGATTTACCTTCTGCAATAAAAAATACGGTCGAAATCAGTAAACGATGCACCGTAAAACTGGATCTAGGTAACAATTATCTCCCTAATTTCCCTATACCGGATGGATCTACAGTTGAGAACTATTTATCCCATTTATCACAAGTAGGTTTAGAAGAGCGCTTACTGCAAATATTTAAAAACAAATCTTCGCAAGAACTGCAGGCATGTCGAGAGGAATACGACAAACGTTTACAAGTTGAGCTGACTGTTATTAATAATATGGGATTTGCTGGCTACTTCCTCATTGTAGCTGACTTCATTCAATGGGCAAAAAAGAATGGAGTTCCTGTCGGGCCTGGGCGCGGTTCGGGAGCTGGCTCACTGGTTGCTTATGCATTAAAAATTACCGACTTGGATCCCTTAGAGTATGAATTACTTTTTGAGCGTTTCCTGAACCCTGAACGGGTATCCATGCCTGACTTTGATATCGATTTTTGCATGGAGGGTCGTGATCGGGTCATTGATTATGTAGCAGAGAAGTACGGCAGACAAAGTGTTTCACAAATTATTACTTTTGGTACTATGGCTGCAAAAGCGGTCGTACGTGATGTAGGGCGTGTTTTAGGCCATCCGTATGGCTTTGTTGATAAATTAGCAAAATTAATTCCTTTTGAGATAGGCATCACATTAAACAAAGCTTTGGAGCAAGAAGAAGAACTTAAACGTCGTTACACAGAAGAAGAGGAAGTTAAAGAGCTTATTGATTTGGCATTAAAGCTTGAGGGGATAACGCGTAATGCAGGAAAACATGCTGGAGGAGTTGTTATTGCACCTTCCCAACTTACCGATTTTACTGCGATTTATTGTGAAGAGGGATCCACTCAAATTGTTAGTCAATTTGATAAAGATGATGTTGAGGCAGCTGGTTTAGTCAAGTTTGACTTCTTGGGTTTAAGAACTCTGACGATTATCGACTGGGCACTGGCGACTGTAAATAAAAAACAGGCACTTGAAGGATTGCCCCTTGTTGATATCAGTCAAATACCTACTGATGATGCGGCAACTTTTGATTTATTAAAGGCGTGTAAAACAACTGCGGTATTCCAGTTGGAATCGCGTGGTATGAAAGAATTGATTAATCGTCTGCAGCCGGATTGTTTTGAAGACATCATCGCGTTAGTGGCTTTATTCAGACCTGGGCCTTTGCAATCTGGAATGGTGGATGATTTTATCGATCGTAAACATGGACGGGCGGCCGTTGATTATCCTCATCCTGACTTGGAACCTATTTTAAAACCAACATACGGTGTTATCCTGTATCAAGAGCAAGTCATGCAAATTGCGCAGGTATTAGCGAATTATACTCTGGGTGCTGCAGATTTATTGCGTCGTGCTATGGGAAAGAAAAAGCCTGAAGAAATGGCGAAGCAGAGAGAGATTTTTACCGAGGGAGCGACTGCTAGAGGGGTTGATGAAAAGGTTGCAACCCATATTTTTGATTTGATGGAAAAATTTGCAGGCTATGGATTTAATAAGTCGCATTCCGCAGCTTATGCTCTGGTTGCATATCAAACAGCATGGCTTAAAGCACATTATCCAGCAGCATTTATGGCTGCGGTAATGTCTTCAGATATGGACAACACCGATAAAGTAGTCACTTTTATTGATGAATGTGCTCATATGAAATTAAACATTTTACCACCCTCCATTAATCATTCCATGTATCCTTTTACGGTCACTGATGATACCACCATCATTTATGGTCTTGGCGCTATAAAAGGAGTGGGGGAGTCTGCGATAGATTGCATCACCGAGGAGCGCGAGGCGGGTGGGACTTATTCCGATTTATTTGGTTTTTGCCAACGCCTTGATCTGCGTAAGGTGAACCGGCGTGTATTAGAAGCCCTGATTAAAAGTGGAGCCTTTGATGATTGGGGTGTAGAACGGGCTATGTTGACCGCTTCTTTGGAAAAAGCATTAAAGGTAGCAGAAAAAGAACACCAAAATCAGTCCAGTGGCCAATTTGATTTGTTTTCCTTATTGGAGGACGAGAGCAATGAGCAAAAATATGTTCCCTGTAAACCTTGGTCTGAGGCGCAACGTCTTGAGGGTGAACGAGAAGTTTTGGGTTTTTATTTAACGGGACATCCCGCAGATCAATATCGACGTGAATTTGGTGATTTTATCGTTTCAATCAGTCAATTAAACCCATCCATGCATAAAAAAGCCCTTATTTGCGCGCAAATAGTTGGAATTCGCAAAATTATAACGAAACGTGGTAAGAAACTTGTAATTCTTGGGATGGATGATTCTACGGCTCGACTTGACGTTGTTGTATTTGGAGAACTTTTTGAATCGGTTGGATCTACCTTGGCAACTGGAGATATGTTAGTTATTGAAGGTGAGGTAGCACATGATGATTATAATGGTGGTGTGAAAATGACTGCAAATAATCTTTATGATATTCCAACAGCACGCACCAAATTTGCTCGATGTCTTGAATTGCGTTTGCATCCTGAACATCAGGGGATTTTAGCTTCCATTCAGGCACTGTTAAAAGCGCATGTTGGACGTTGCACGGTTCAATTTTCATACAGCAATGAGTATGCTCGGGCACAGTTAAGTTTGGCGCCAGAATGGCAGGTAATTCCCAGTGATGAGTTACTTGGCCTTTTGACTAATCTTTTAGGTGATGAGCACGTCGTGATGCAGTATTAGGGTCTACTCACAATTTCTACTATCTTGGCCATTTTGGCTCAATCCAGCAAATTGTAAGTAGCTCCCAGGCTTTTAATTCTCTAAAAGCTTATCCATTTTTGCTGCACAAATGAAATCATTATGACTCAGACCGTTAAGGGCATGGGTCATAAAACGAACATGGCAATAATTATAACCCACTTCTAAATCAGGGTGATGATTTTCGGTATTCGCTATCCAGGCCAGCGCGTTGACAAAAGCCATTGTTTCGTAAAAATCTTTAAAAGATAAACTACGTTTGATGATGCGACTATCTGCACTCACTTCCCAATTTTTATTCAACTGTGGCATCAAATTTTTAATTTGTTCTGCATTTAATGCAGCTCCAATGCCTTCACATGATTCACAATGTTTGCTGCTTAAATCACTGGTCATTTTATATCCTTACTTGTAGTAATTACTCAACGTATCAAGAAATCGATTATTCTGCTCTTTGGTTCCAACAGTTACACGCAGGTAATTGTTCATTTTATACGGATGCAGAGGCCTCAATATAATACCCCTATCTAATAGATAGTTATAGAGCAACATGCCGTCTTCTTTACAATCAAAGGTCAAAAAATTGCATGCAGAGGGTAGGTAATTAAGATCCAATTGATTCAGTCCCTGTTTTATTTGCATCATTCCTTCTTCATTGGTTTGTAAGCTTAATTGAAGAAACTGCTCATCATCTAGCGCCGCATGGGCGGTGGTCAATGCAACCTGATTGACTGTAAATGGCAGTTGTATGCGAAGCATGAGCTCAATTACTGAAGGATGGGCTATAGCATAACCTAAACGAACGCCGGCTAATCCGTATATTTTTGAAAAGGTTCGCGTAATCACCAGATTAGGGTGTTGGGCTAACCATTCGATACTGTTGCAATTGAATTGGGATGCAGCGTATTCATAATAAGCTTCATCGAGCACCAACAGCGTACTTTCAGGAATATTTTCTAACAAGCGTTTTACTTCTTTGGGATTGATTAATATGCCGGTAGGATTATTCGGATTTGCAAGAAAAATGATTCCTGTTCTTGAATTGCATGCTTGGATCAAGTTATCTATATTAACCGTCCAATCAGTATTTACCGCAATGCAATAAACAGGGATGTTCAATGTTTGTGCCTGAATTGCATAAGTGCTAAACGCATATTCATGGGTGATAATGTGTTTGTCATGATGTAGTGCAAAGCAGTTGAGGAGAAGAGTATATATGTAATCCGAACCATTACTCACAAAAAGCTGGTTGGTATTGATATTAAGTTTATTCGCCAATTTGGTCATTAACGGATGATTCATTGGTGAGGGGTAAGTTGCCAGGAGGTGGGCTGACATTTTTTGTAATGCAGCTTGGGCTAAAGGACTGCAACCCAAAGGATTTTCGTTACTGGCCATTTTAATAATGTGACTGTCGCTAATCCCTTTTTCACGTGCTAATTCTTCTATTGCTTTACCTGGTTTATAGGGGATTAAAGATTGTATGCCGGGATGCGGTAATTGTTGAAAGTTAACTGCCATAAATTTTCCCTAATTATAAATTTTCTCATATTATCCAAGGTTTAGCATTCTGTCACGAGCTCATTGTAACAAAGAAATTATTTAATGGTTCTTTAACGTTCCATCGTTTTACCGGGGATTAAAGAAGCCCCGGTATTGAGATTATTGATGAGAGGGATTCATTTGGGCGATTAAATCATCAAAGGCGCGATTGCGAACCAAATCGGTTTCTTGTAAAGGTTGACGATCAATGGGGCATGAGTGATTTTGTCGAATCCAAAAGCGAATACCTTTTGTTGTTCCAGGTACATTATCATCGTTAAAGGTATGGCCTTGGCGATCAATGATCGTGGGAGTCTTATTAACTCCTAAAGGCTCGAAAGTAATCGCATCAATGAGCTGATCCTGCCCAGGGCGTCCGGGCCCTCTTCCTTTCTGGTATGGCGCTTCTCCTTTTAACGGGCCCAAAAGGAGCTGCCTCCATGAGGTGTGGCTGTAATATTCAACTTGCTCGTAAAATTCATCTGAGTGAATTGCAGTAGGAGGAACACAACATTCATGGTCGGGATTTTCAAGTGAAACAGGAACTTGTCCTGACTTAGCATAAACGAGTGCAACGCCGTTGAGTACAGCCGTGCGGCCTAGTTCGAGTAAATCAATGCATTTGCTTAGAAAATAAGTAGGTAGAGAGAGAGTAAGTCCAACAGCCCAGCCAGAAAGGCCACCGATTGCACAGCCTAATACCGCTATAGGTCGAGACAAGGATAAAAAAGGCAAGAAAAATTCAAGCGCTTTGGCAATGATAAAAGGTATGGTAGTGAGTGCTATACCTAGAGTAGCAGTCCCTAAATTCCAGGCTTTTTGAGAATAACTTTGGGGTACTTCATAGACATTAAGTGACTCGAAAAAGGTTGTTTTGCCAATAAATGCAGCGAAATCATCCAGTGAGCCGTATATCTTATTTTTAAGAAAAATAAGGCCCCGAAACAATAAATCAGGGAAAAATAAAGCAGTACCAATAAGTGCACCAATAGGGGCGCCAATTGCAAATCCTAAAGCCTCTCCTATCCAGCCAAATATTCCACGCATTACTCCATGATGACGGGTGCCATCAGCATAATCGATGTATGCACTCTTTTCATTCCAGTATGAGGTATAATCGGGAACCCAGAAAATGGCTAAAATAAGATCAAGAATGATGCCCGGAATACTTGTAATTTCTCTTAATACCATGCGGGTTACTACATGGCCTACGGTCATGCCTTTAGCAAAATAAGCATACATCGTTTTTCTCCCTCTTAATTCTTAATGTTTTGGAATGGTGCCCCTCGTTTCCGCCGCCATTTTAAGCTCATAAAAGTTAAATAACAATCCAACAGCATATGCATATTTCACTGTGTATAATTTTGGTCCTATTTGGGGTTCATGCAGTTCTTGCATTTTTATTTTCACAGCGCTAACCTTGGGCCGGCAAAACCAACCACAGGAAAATGGAATATGAATTGGCAAAAGGGATTTTCCCTTACTGAAGTATTGGTCTCTTTATTGCTCGTAACCACATTGGCTTTAACTTTGTTGCAGCAGCGAGGGCAGAGCATACAACTATTGAATCAGTTGGTCTTACGAATGCAAGCCTCCCAGTTTCTTGATCAAATCGAAGAAACTCTGGTGGCCCAAGTTCCCAAATTACCCTCCGTTCCTACACCTTATCATTTGGAAATACAACATAAAAATCAACACGTACTGATTCAACTTGACTGGTTTCAACAATTAGGAGTTCTAACCCGTAAACGCAGTTCCACCGGCAACCTAAAATGAAAAAATATGCGGGAATCAGTTTAACTGAGGTTTTGATCAGTCTTTTTCTGACAAGCCTGATTGTTACTATGTTATTCCAACTTTATTTAGGGAGCAAACGCCAATACATTGAAATTGAAAAGGTTTTGACCACGCGTTTTGATTTACAATGGGTGAGTGATCTACTGAGTGATAGTATTCGGCGTGCAGGTTTTACTCCTTGTTTGGGCATTGATCGCCTGCAGGTTATTGATCGCAGAACTAATCAAAAAAAGATTCAGGCACTTCACATTAGCAATCGACCCGTTCAATTCATACAAGTAAATCGTATGAATGAATATTTTTCTAAAATAATCAAAATTCAAGGTGCAACAAGAATATTGGTGCAAAATCCAGTACGTTTTCATAAAAATCGACCGGTACTGATTGCAGATTGTGAGCATGCTGAGGTCCAACAATTATTTGATATAGAGCAACAGACCGATAGTTCACTCATTACTTTGAACAAACCTTTATTTTTTTCCTACAATGGTTCGGTATATATAGGTGAGTTTCTTGAGGAGAAATGGTTCATCAAGAAAAATGCAAAGGGCACGAATGCTTTGCATTATCAATTGGTTCAGACCGAGGAAGTAACCCCTTTGATTCATTTTCTGCATGCCGAAAATCGGCGTATCAAAGAGAAACAGTTTCTGAAAGTAACCATGGGCTTGGATGAAAACAAAACACATGAGCTCAGAGTGGCGGTGCGTGGTTCATGAGTCAAGATAAGGGATTTATTTTGTTAGTGACCATGCTGATTATGGGGGTGATTGGCTTACTTATATTGACTTCAATGCAGCATACTTTACTTTATTACAAGGCAATAAATAAACATGAAGTGGTGCATCAGAATTTTTATCAATTAGAGGATGTGGCGTTGCAATTGCTTCATCAACATACTGATTTGCCCCAGGATTGTGTGATACATACAGATTCCGCAAATCAGGTCACGCATCATCTTCTTCATAACAAAGGGTGCTCTTTGATAATTGGTGAGACACAGTACAAATATTATATTGAGGACTTAGGCGAGTTTCCTTGTTTAAGAGCGTATTATCGAGGACGAAACACTGCGACCCATCATCAACGAGTTACTGTAGTACCCGTTGAAAATGGGACTCCTGGAGCGTTATTGCAAATACGATTTATCAGTGGGGGTAGAGTAGTGCCCTGTCTGGCAAAGGAACATTCAATTTCCTTAGGGGTGAGTAGTTGGCGGTACTTGCCTTCTTTATAAGACAAATTCTTATATATTTTTTCTACACATTATGCACGGCATGTCGGATAACATAGGTAGGCTGGGCTGCTAAGCCCAGCCTACATTGTACACACACATTTCGGGTGCGCTCGCTTAAATGAGCAAAGGATCACTAATATTTTCTTGAGCTATCTAAACCGTGGTTGTATTGTAATGGTTAGGATAAAGAGAGAGGTTTTTAGGTGCGTTTACAAAAGATTCTTGAATTTAAGTATTGGCCGCAAATTGCTGTTCTTGGGCTCTTGTTCGCGGGATATGTTGCTTATCGTTATTTTGCTTATTATGACACACGTTCGAATGATGCCTATGTGTCCGCAAATATGGTCAATATAGCCTCCTTAGTTTCTGGACCGGTTACCCATATTTATGTTAAAGAAAACCAAAAAGTTAAAAAAGGCGACAAGCTTATTGAAATTGATCCTCTTCCCTATACTTATGCCGTTCAACAAGCTAAGGCTAAATTAAATATTGCCAAATTGAATTATGAAAATGAAAAAGCGAATGTGATTAAGGCAGAACAACGATTAAAAGCAACTCAAATTCAATTGAATTTAAGTCAGGATCATTATGAACGCTATTCAAAATTGCAATCGAAAGGGGATATGGCCAAGATCACTTTAATTAATCTGGCGGATAAAATGAAAGAACAAGTCGCAGCAATTAAGGAGGCAGAAGAGCAACTTAGAATTGCCCAAACTAATTTAGATGATAATGAAATTTTAGCTGCACAGGCAGAATTGGCTCAGGCAAATTATCTTCTTGATCATACTACCCTTGTAGCACCTGATGATGGATACATTACTAATTTTAATCTGCGTGTAGGTCAATACATTAAAGTCGGAGAGGGATTATTTGCTTTTATAGAAACCAAACAATGGTGGGTAGTTACCCGCTATAGGGAAACAGCAATTCGACTGATTCAACCTGGTGACAAGGCAAAAATTATGATTGACATGTATCCGGGGAAAGTATTTCATGGGCATGTAGACAGTATTGGTTGGGGAATCAATCGGGTACAAAGTGGCAATGTTGCTCCTTCAACCCTAGTTTATTTAGAAGCAACTGAAGACTGGATTCGCATTGCGCAACGTTTTCCGGTGCGCATTTATATAGATGATTTAACCGATGAATATCCCATGCGCATTGGAGCCAATGCGACTACTATTACCTACAGGTGATATGTGTTTTTCTGGCCTCAAACTGTTGAAAACAGAGCTGCCATAAGAACAGCACTTGCCGCGTTAGCGGCGGTGTTGCTTTCATTTAAATTTCATTTGGAAACACCTTTTTGGTCAGGAATGAGCGTTGTTGTGGTTTCCAATTTGTATACCGGTAACATCATTGATAAAGCCATGTTGCGTATTATTGGTACTGTTGCCGGGGCGTTTTTGGGCTTTTATGTCGCAGGACTCGTTGCCAACAGTTTTTTACTCTATTTTCTTTCTTGCTTTTCAATCGTGTGCATCGGTACCTATTATTACAGTTTTAGTATCAATGGATATGCTTATTTATTAGGTGCACTTTGTGCGTTCCTTATTATTTCTCAAGTCGCTATAAATCCACAACACGCTTTTTTCGTAGCAATTTGGAGGCCGGTTGAGATTGGAATTGGTGTGTTAGTATCGGCAATCAGTGCCTATTTTATTTTTCCAAATCATTTAAAAGACAATATCACCACACAACTTCATGATATTTTTACCGATTTTTCGATGGGTATAGGTCAATTACTCAATATGTTGCGTGAGGCTAACCCAGATTTTGATGTGTTGGCGCAAAACAATTTAAAGATAAAAAAGAAACTCCGTAAAGCAGTAGAGCTCATTGGCGCAATGAACCACGAATTAGGGGTCACTAAAGCAAGAACTGATCTGGTTCGTGCTTTATTGGATATTTTTTATGATCTGTCTCGACAGTTACAATATTTGATTTTAATTTCTCCCCAGCATAGTGATTTAACAATTGTGCACTCATTACCGATAGAGTCTGTTCTGAATGCAATTCAATCGGATCTGGCGCAGTTGCAAATGGCTTTTTCGAATCAAGAGATGCTTGTGGATTTAAAAACAGAGGCGGCAATTGCGGAATTGGAAAGGCATGTGAAACAGATTCAAAAAAGTGACGAGGGAACTTTTTTTTATTTGAATCCCAAAGCGAATACTGAGCTGGAAGCACAAGAGCCTGCTTTTAAGAGTAATTTTGTTTATGCGTTTATCCATTTCCTGCATCAGGTGAAGCAAAGCCTTCTCTTGATGCATTCCTTATTAAGCCACATTCCTCTTGAGATGACTGCAAAATTTCAAGTCTTAAAAACCCAAGAGCGAATCCGTACTGATAGGGATGTGATTAAGCGCTGCATTAAAGCTGGGTTTTCAGTTATTCTTGCTTTAGGTTTTTGGATGGTAACTAATTGGCCTGGTGGTTTAAATGGAATTATCAGCAGTCTGGTGATTTCGATTCGTAAAAATCTTTTTGAAATGAAAAATGTCAGTATTCATCGTTTACTCGGCTGTATTTTGGGCGGGGGCATTGCTTTATTCTCCTTATTTCTTATCAAGATGAATCTTTATGATTTTATTTTAATATTTTTTCTTTCAGTTTGGGGTTTTTCCTATTTTATGTTCAAGCTGCCTAAATATTCTTATATTGGGTTACAGGCAAATATCGCTTTAATTATTTCTCTTGCTCAAGAAGGAGGGCCCCCTGTTTATTTAGGACCTCCATTGCAACGTTTGGGCGGAATTGTGATTGGAATTGTAGCCAGTTTTATTGTGGCAAATCTTATATGGCGTTCTGACGTATGGACTATGTTGAATCGTTATCTGAACAAACTGTACCTTTATATGGGGCAAAATTTAAAGCAAATACTCCTAGCTCCAGAGAATCAAAAAAAACTGCATGATTTAGCCAATTTGTTTTGGACCACCCGAGGATTGATTGAATCACTAGCTGATGAACCCTTAAGCGCAACAAAACAAAGTATGCTGGTGGAGTTGAGGAAGCGTTTTGATTCTTTGGTCATGATACAGGCAACAACGAGTCATATTTTAGGAGCGGTTAATCGAGAAAAAGTCGAGGAAACAGCCCAATTACTAGGATGCGACTTATTCTTTTATGAAAAAGGGGTATGGACTGCTTTTACCCAGCATGATGTTGCATCCGGATTGAAAATAAGTGATCAGTTAAACGAGTTACTCTCTGAAATCGATAAGAAAAAGACATTTTCCAAAGTTTCAGATAGTGATGTAAGGGGATTTTTAGCTTATATCAATGCCTTAAACCAATTGGTTTTAAGAATTCAATAGGAACGGAAGTCATCACGGGAGCAGAAAGGGTGCTTACCGTGCTGCAAGATGAAGATCTCGCTCGATGCGCGGGATAATGTGGAACTCTAGTTTAATTGTGCACCGATCCTCATATTTTTTAAGTTGAGAATTTATTCAATTTTTTTGTTTGTGGGTTTCAGAGAAATTTATTAGAATCATTCAGTTATACAAAATATTTTTTACTTACTACGTGTTTTTTATAAGAGCCATATGTATAAAACTTGTCATTAATCGTTGCAAAATATTCCATAACGTGTAAAAATTGTCCGCCTATGAAAACGAAAATTCTCTCTATTACAACTTTTTTAGCCTTAATTGCCTTGAGTTTTTCAGCGTGGTGGTTTTGGCCGATGAAAAAACCATCCACTCTGTTTAGACAGGCTAATTTTGATCGATTACCCGGTTGGAAATCTGCAGATTTAAAAAAATCTTTACAGACTTTTCAGACTTCATGTCGTGCTTTTATTAAGCAAAATCCAGATCAGATTGTGGGAACGGAGCATATTAACTTGCAGGTAAAGGATTGGCAGCCAGCCTGTAACGCTGCTTTAAAAATTTCTCCTACAGCTGAAAAGGAAGTGAAACAGTTTTTTGAAACGTGGTTTACTCCAGTGGAGTTTACTGATACGGGGGAAAAACCTGGTTTATTTACCGGTTATTATGTCCCTGCAATTAAAGGCAGTTTTACTAAATCCAAAAAATTTCACGTTCCTCTTTATGAAACACCAGATGATTTGGTGACGTCAGATTTAGGACTTTTCTTTAATGACTTAAAAAATCGCAGTATTGTAGGTCGTTTAGAGGGTAAAAAACTGGTTCCTTATTATACTCGTGCACAAATTAATCGTGGGGCACTTAAAGGCAAAGCACGTGTTTTAGTATGGATTAATAGCCCCATCGATCGTTTGTTTTTGGAAATTCAAGGTTCGGGAGTCATTGAGCTTGAGAATGGTCAGAATCTTTATGTTGGTTATGACGCACAGAATGGAGCACCTTACACTGCTATTGCTGGAGTTTTGATCAAAAAAGGAGTTATGACTAAAGACAATGCATCCATGCAAGCAATAAAACGTTATTTGGAAGCTCATCCCAAACAGATGGATAAAGTGATTAATAAAAATAAATCGTTTGTTTTCTTCCGTAAAATGACTGAGGGTGTCGCTTTAGGGTCACAGGGTGTGGCTTTAACTCCTGGTTATTCTCTTGCTATTGATAAGCAATGGATACCCATGGGCGCTCCTCTTTGGTTAACGACTACCCGTCCAGACAGCACCAATCCTGATGAAAATAAACCATTGCAACGCTTAATGATTGCTCAAGATACGGGCGGAGCGATACGTGGCAAAGTCCGTGGGGATGTTTTTTGGGGCGGCGGTGAAAAAGCGACGCTGATTGCTGGCCATATGAAGAATCATGGTCATTATTGGATTCTTTTACCTAAAAATGCAGTATCTCGATTAGAGAAGAACAAATTAATTTCTGGGTAAATTTTGCCTTCACCCCTCTCCCGTCAACGGGAAAGGGGTTTTTCTCCTTGTCCGTCATCCCCAGCCATAGCGAGTGATTTTCCTGTCTTAATGCGGTGCTATAGCAAGGAGATCCCTCGCTATGCTCGTGACTTGCGCTGGGCGTATGAGGGGAGTCCTAGCTTTGATGACCAGAAGTCTTTTTCCCAGCTTCTTTAAATGGTGGTATAACGCTATTTAATGCCTCTTTATTGTTATTCAATGATTGAGCTGTATTGTCCTTTAAGGCATCAGCTAAACTAATGAATTTGTATCCATGCTTTTTATAGAGTGCAATGATGTCTTCTAGACATAAACTGTTGAGAAGATTGGCATGGATTAATAAAATTTGTTTGACATTTTTTCCTTTAGAGTTTTTCTCGGCTCTTAAAGTTTGTTGCCAGATGTAAGCCAAATAACGTTTTTTGAATGCAGGAAGATTTTCGGCTCTTTTTCTATAAGGTATTCTGTAAAAACGTGCATTAAACTCATAGTCCTTACTATCTATCGTTACTGGAGCAATCGTATATTGATGTGCAGCCAAGTAGTCGTTCACTTTTTGTTTTTTTTGACCAGTACCTTCTGCCAAATACGGATAACGAAAATATTTAGGCTCTGTAAGTACAGGTGCTAAGACTGTATCGGCGCGATCGATATCGGCTATGTATTTATCAGCACTCATATTATTTAAGCTTTTATGAGTATAAGTGTGGTTCCCTAAAGCAAATCCTTGATTGCGAAATGTTTCCAGTAAATCCCATTCATTTTTTGCCACTGCTCCGCCAATAGCAAAACCTGTTGCTGGAACTTGATTATCAACAAGTGCTTTGACGATTGCCATAAATCGATTTTGGGTTCTTTTCAGACTTGCTGGGGTGCTGGTGCCTGATCCAACAAAGGGTAAATCATCAATTGTAATTGCAATTTCTTTTTCTTCCGCAAAACATGGAGAATTAAGTATGCAAAACAAAAGCGTTACACCGGTCCATCGAAGTAACATGATATCCCCTAAGTTATTATTGTTATTTAAAAATAACTATAGTAGACAATTTTCAAAAAAGTCTAATTTTTTTATAATCTCTTCTTTATTAAGAAGAATATTTGGTGATATTATGAAAGGTTTTCAAATTTAAAACTATTAATTTTGATGTAGGTTGAGCCTTGTCCTAACATTCTTTCGGCAAATACACTATAGAATTTTTGTTGGTCTAGGCCCGGCCAATATTCAGCTCATTGTACTAATTTTTGCTTTGCTTTATGCAAACCATCAAAGATAGGCTCTGAAATATGATTAGGGAATTCAGCGGGTAATTTTTTTGAGACTTCTTGAATAACAGAATCTGTTTTTTCCAGCATGTCATTGAGAATCATTTCAGCGCGGTCCGAAGAGTAATTGGCATCTTTTGACGTGTCTAAAAAATGTCGACGTTGTAAGGTATGCCAATGGTAATGATTGTTTTTTCCTTTTAAAGCCATAGCCATTTTAATTTTCTGGGATTGCAGTTGATTTTTCTTGATCAAGGGATATGCGGAGATAATGTCATATAATGGTGAGAGCCTGTATTTTCCTTCAGCTTCAATAAAAAGACTGAAATTTTTAGCATGCCCATCAATTGCGGCAAGTAACCAGAAAAAAACCTGAGCTCGATAAAACATATCCCGATCGGCAATTGAGTTTGCTGACCCAAGTAATAAGTTCATAATTTCTTTTATACCTGGGCCTCCATCCGATTGATACTTAATGTTGTACGAAACGCCCAGTGCCTGGCACATATCTTCTTGAGGCAATCTCATAATCCAGCTTTTGTCGCGAGACAGTCTGCGATCAAATCGTGTTACAGATAAAACCTTTACGTCTTCAAAATGAAGAATGTTGCAATCGGCTACTGGCAGTCCATAGCTTTTCGCAAGAAGGGAACATAGCCACTCATTTTCGCAACTGTCACTTAAATCCATTTGCTGATGAGCAATAACACCAATGGGTAATTTAAAGATATGGGTGGTTGGTGTTTCTTGAAGTGGTTCACACCATTGGTTTTCATAATATAAAAAAGCTGTTTTTTCTTGCGCTCCTGCAATAGAAATTCGGAAGTCTTCATCCTCTTGGCTCATACCTAAGGGGTTTATTTGATAATTTCGTAAAATGGAGGCAATTTTTTGCTCTGTTAAAGGTTTAAATTTAATTTTTTTCTCAAACCCAACTAATGGAGCCGTTACAAGCTGAATGGCTCCTACGCAATCTCTACCAATACCCGCGAGTAGATCAAAGGGTTGGCTTGTTGCTATTTGAAAGCGTGCTTGAATGCGCGCGCGAATTTGCTGATTATCCGGAAGCAAGTTATCAAAAAAATTATATACCACATCGCCAGAATAAGTGGGATTAATAAGTGGTAAAGAGAGCGAAATAGGGCGAGATCCTGCCTGATTTAACCAATCGTGGTGGTATGTAAATCTCAATCCTCCCTGAGGTGTTTTCTCAAGCATCCCCACTAAAATGCCATTCATTAAGACATAAAGAGTTTGATTCTTTTTTACCATTCATCATTCCATGGATTGGTTGTTGTTGGTTCACTTTTTGTTGATGCGTTGAAATCTAGACTAAGTGCAGATAATATTCGAAATAAAGTACTTAATCTCATATTTTCGGGATTATTTTCAATGGCAGATATGGTTTTTTGCTTTAAGCCTACTAAATCAGCAACTTCAGCTTGGCTTAGCTTTAGTTTTTTTCGTTGATTTTTTATCAACAGTGCTAATTCCTGCGGTGAGTGGATCAGCATGAATGCTCCAGTTTGATACCTTTTAAGGGATATGATTAATTGTATACCCTAATAGGGATAACTGCAATTTTATCCTCTTTGGGGTATAAATGTTATTTTATACCCCAAAGAGGATAAAGTGGACTATTTGGAAGTTTCAGCCATTCTCTGAACTATGCAGTGAGCGCATAAAGTTTTTGTCAAAAAGTTAATGGTCTCGAGGAATCTTCAGAATATTCTTCATCAGCAGAGTATTCTGAAGTTGAAGTATTTTCATAACTCCAATTGTTCCAAGCGTCGCCAATAGAAAAGATATCGAGAAGCTCTGCATATCTTTCTTGCAATAAAGAATACTTATCATCAAAATATTTTTGCCTTGGTGCGGCATCAGCACCATCCATATTTTGAACTAAATCATCACCGAATTCTTCCAAACAATTATGTAAGCTGCGAGTTACGAGACTATAATCATCAATGCTAAAGTGATCATAATTGACTAAAATATATTGCATCATGAATTGGGTTTTCAATTGCAATATAGCCATTTTTAACTGACTTATCGCATTAAATAAATCATCCTGACTCTTAAAGAATAGATAAGGAAAATTAGAAAGAATGTGATTGATTTTAATTTTTATTTCATTCATTTTTTTTAATAGCTCAATATCCATCGTGTTATTGAGTAGTTCAGTATAAGAGGATTCAATATGAGCGATATCTTTTTCAAACTCGTTACATAGTGATTCATGAATTTGTGTCATTTTCTTATTGGATGGATTGATAAAAAAGCGTTTTGAATAAGCCATAGAGGTTCCAAAGTATAAAAGATACAAATTATACATTAAGTGATTATTTTACGCATTTTTCAGTATTAGTGTTTGAATAAGAGGCATTACATTGCTAAAATGCCATCCCTTCATTTTACTGAACATGTATTTAGAACGAAGTGCGTTATTTAATTGTAATTTTAATCTTATTCAATTCCATAGGCCATGCCAATATTGGCGAGCAGATTTTAAAAGAATATCAGTCTAAATTTTATACCTTACCCGTTACTCATCAAGAGCACTTTGCTATGAGAATGTATACTTTAACGGGCAATGAAGAATATATAAATCCTATTATTAACTATCTATATTTGCTTGGGGGTAGATATAGATATCTTTATAAAAATCTACAAAATGACGTAGTGATTGAGATTGAAAACAAAAGGTTATTATCCATTACTGATGGAGATACTGAAAAGACTAAAAAAAGAATCAAAGAAAGTTTGAAGTACCCTAGAATTGCTTACTACCTCAGTTTACTCATTTTAACTAATAAAATATATTTTTATCATATGGAGGAGACTCCATTATTTCCTGACACGCGCAAAATTATTAATTTTTTAAAAACCAAAAGCAGTGATTTTGAAAAATATATTCTTGATGAGGAAAACATTAAAATATATGGGGCGCAGCTTATAAATTATGTTTATTATCTATACGATTTGGGAATTATTGATTTAAGAAAACCGTATACTCAAAAATTTAAGAACATATTTCCTGACAGTCAGGATGCCCAATTAACTGATTTGGATTATTCCGCAAAAATTTACGGTATGACCCATTTTATTTTAAGTGAAAGCCGTTATTATCAGAAACAACTTGATCCAAATCGATTTAATTGGATAACGCAATATTTTAAAACTCATATCGATGAAATTATATCGCGCACAGAATACGATGTGATTGTTGAGGTGGGGATTTGTCTTATGCTCATCAAGAGTAACGATTTAAAAACAATTAATAAAATCAAATCTCATTTAAAAGCCATTTACAATAAGAATTATCACATCCTTCCTAATAAGGAAAACTCATTTGACTTTATTAAAGGAGAGCATCGCAATATTTTAACAATCATGCTTTTTAGCTGGCCTAAGAAATTAACTGAAGTTCCAAAATCATTATTTCAAATCATGTTGGAGAAAAACTTTATTCTCAGTGAATATGACTCAAAGATAATTTTTGGGTTTCGCGTTCCGTATTAGTAGATCTTAATTATCAATATTGAGTGAATAGCGAATGTAGTGATATCGCTAATTTGGGTAGCCCGTATTAGCGAAGCGTAATACGGGATGTAGCTTTAATCCCGGATTACGATGGAGTCTAATCCGGGTTATACAATGGTTCCTAACTTGGGTAGTTAGGATTGCCTGTCACACCGCCTGGACAAAAGGTAATTTGATAGCTTGTTTGCTTGCCTGACTCATTACATGTAAAAGAAGATGATGCATCATCATGATTATAAGAATAGGCCGTTGGGCATGCACTTTTAAACCAGGAAATACGCGGATAGACAGCTGCCTCCCAATCTGTATTATCAGCGAGGCATTGTGAAACCTGCGCAGTAACACCCGGACTCCAATTATGGCAACCACATACCAGGTAAGTAAACGCATAACCTGACTGTAGTGCTCCTGTAGAGGTTGGAGTGCATCCCCACATGTCTGTAAAGGTTGCTGGCAAACCTGTTACTGGACTAGTGCCATAACCAGGAGAGGGTTGTGAGGGCAAGGTAGAGCCTAATCCAAAACCTGTATAAAGATTTATCACTCCCCACTGACCTGGTGATGAATACCCGGTATAGGTGAGTACATTGGTATAACCTAAGAAAGGAGAACACAAACGGTTCCACTGGCCTGTTCCAGAGTCAAATCCCATCCCACAATACTCATTGGCACTGCAATCGGAAGAACTGGTACACCCCGTCGCGGCTCCTCCTTCAACTGCGGTGTAATTGGGTGGGACATCTACTCCCCCTGTATTAGGTGGCGAAAATTTCCAAGGACAAGCACCTAAACCTGTTGCTTGAGGCTGAATTAATGCGCCAGCTGATTGCCCGCAATTAAATGGGTAAGGAGCATTATTTGGAGGTGGTGGACCGGTTACAACCGGGGCTAAAGATCGCACCTCAGCCGGGACATTAAATCCATTGACCATTGATACATCATACACCCCATCAGTTCCAACGGCACTCGCTGGTTGCATGAACAATTCCATTTTAGTTAATGGTGGAAAATTCATGGGTTGAGTGTTGGGAGCACACCTCATTGGATCGGCGGCACTAGCAGCAGGGCAAGTTCCTGTGGCACAAACCCCTGTAGTCACATCACAACCTGTCCTTACATAGAGTGCACCATTTACATATTCATTAACCGATAGAATGATTGTCGAAGGCGCTGTATTAGGGACCTGTTGATTGAGTTGATAACTACCGCCTGGTGGTGTTGGATCTGGAGAGGTTGCAGATCCACCTCCACCATTCTCAAACTCATACCATACTGGAAAAGGGCACTGATTCACAAAGGTTACTGTATGTACTGTTGTTGGATTGGGAATGGCCACAACCGCTTCGCTCGTTGTTGCAGTTTCCGTACCACCACTATATGAGACCGATGCAATGACATCAAGTTTGCTCGTTGTGGTTGTAGGCACAACAGACACATAAATAGCGCAACTATTATTTGATGGAGAAGTACCAAGAGTCGCTCCAATACATGTATTTGTTCCATTAGTCAGTGTTGCACTTCCACCAGTGAATGAAGTCGTCACATTACTCAAGACTTCAGGCTGTGGACACTGATTCGTAAAGACGTATTTTACTACGTTGTCTGAATATGTGTAAGTTTGAGTAGGTAATGGCAGTACGGTTGAACTGGTAATCTGATGACAACCTGCACCATTCTGAACTACCGTTGAGGTCGACAGAGGTACAGAAACACTTGCACCACCGTTTAGATAAGTGTATGTGACATTCAGTGTTGCAGGTCCAACTGCTGTAGGTGTGAACGTGCCTGCCACCGTACACTGACCACCGCTGCCATTAATGGGTTGGTTGGAACACGTATTTGTTGTAGCGGTAAAGCCCTGTACAGTAACTGCTGTTGCCGTAATTGGGGTAGGGCCCTGATTAACGTAAGTAAACGAAACCGGGTAGGGAGTAGTGACACCCGTATAGGTAATTGCAGGCAATGGCTGTGATATAGAGCCTATGATAGGGCCTGTATTTACCCCTCCTGCTGTAGTAGCAAGTTTGGGCAGTGGCACGACGTTATTGTGATAACTCATCGTTAGTTGCATGGTGGCTGCGCCTGCTTTATTCGGTGTATACCGAACCGCTACAGCACAGCTGCTATTTGGTTTTCCCTTCCCGGCAAGTGGCGTCGATGGATTACATCCGTTCGACAACGTAAATTGGCTGCCTGTATGAGCCATGGTAACTGTCAAAGGTACGGGATGCTTGAGATTGTTGGTAAAGGTATAAACTACAGTATAACTATTCCCTACAGTCGTTTGCGCAGGTATCCCACTGGATGGGTTTAGAGTCCATCCAACAGGGTCTACTCCTGAGATTGCCTGAAAGGATAAGCACATGCCAGTAATTAAATAAAGTAATATGGGTGTTTTATTCATTCCATCTCCAAATGGTTCTTTAAAAGGGGGTATCCGTCCCGGTCTTTAAATTATTTAAAACCTGCAGGATTCGTTGGTATTGAATTATCAAATAGATAAGAAACACCGATTAATCCCATGTTGGTTTTAAACGTACCTAAATCAAGCTGTGCATTGTTCCAGTCCGGCCCTTGGCCAAAACCTGAAGACACATTACCAAATGATTGATAACTGTAGCCGGCGGACAGTAATAAATTCTGGGTTAATAAATAATCCAGGCCTGCGCCAAGGTTGTAGGTGAAATGAGTATTTCTTTTTGATGCATAATCGGGGCTGTATCTTGGAGTCACATCGGGAAGTGCTGTTTCATTATAAGTATGTGCTTGGTTGAACGCCACACCAAATCCCAGATCGAAGTAGGGCATAAAACGGCCGATGCGTACTAAATCAATCTTTGAATACACTGAAATAACATCTGCTTCTATACTCCAACTATAAGAATAATTTGTGAACTCCGGGTCTGAATATTGCGTCACCATTCCATGAATATTTTTTGAAAAAATATGCTCATACCGCAAGGCCAATGCATAGGATGGAATCCATTGTTCGCTGCGATTCCATCGATGACCTGCTTGAACATCCAACATAACCGGCCGATGTCGATCCAAAGAATATTGATCAAGATCTTCAGGAGGCGGGAAGTTCGAACCATTAGGAACGGTCATTTCATCTTTACTCATGATTGTTTGCATGAACCCTACATCCATACCTACATACCAATGATGTGTATTGGGGGAAACTCCCGATGGTATGGAAACAGAGGAAGCATGCGATGCACTCGTTGTATGCAATGGCTCAATTTTGGATGGTTTTAAAGTTCTATGCGCTATTTTTGGCGAATGAGCTGATTGTTGTTTCTTGAGCGCATGATGCGTTGTTGCCCCAGAGGATAAAGAGTTACACATTGAATGTACTTCTGCAATGGACGATAACGGCCCAACTCTAACAGCATAATATCCTTTGGAAGCATGGAGCTGAACAGAGTGGTGAGTACGTTTAGCAAGTTTGTTCTTAAGTTGTTGCGCTAAATGCTTTGAGTGGAATGAGCTGACTTGTACAAAAAAAGGGCCGGATTGACGTGTATTAAAATGACTGCAATTGTTCAAGCCATAGATCACATGGGCATTTACAGATATTGGCATTCCCACTAATGCCGATGCGACTAAAAAAGCACTCCATTTCAAATTCAATGAATTCATTTAAATCATCCCTAATTATTTAAAATTTTAACCAAACCAATTACTTTCCAAGAACACGAATAGCGTGATCTATTGAAAAAGTTTGGACTATCCCTGTTTATTGGACTTTTATTGCTTGTACTGTTTGATAAAGGCTATTTGGGCTGAGACGCGAGACCTAATTTTACCTGCAAAAGTTAAGCATTCCGATGTAATGTGATTGGAAAGAGTATCGCGATTAAAATAAATAGACAAGCATTATCAAAACGATTTTTTCAGTCTGGATTATCTGAACTTTTTTGTGTCGGATAGTTGGAGCGTGTCATAATTTTCTTTTGTGGATTCTAATAACGCTTGTTCTTCTGAACTCCAAAATTTCCACGTGTTTTTATTTTTATAGGATAGATAAATCCCTAATCCAAACAGTAACGTTGTTAGAGCATAACCTACAGTTTTTAATATTCTGATCGCTTTATGATCATTATCGGCAGTAAATTTTTCAATAAACGCTTTATTTTCAATTAATTCTGTAAACCGATTAAGCCTGGTAAATACGTTTACGGTTGGATCGTTTAAAGCGTCTCGAGCATCCTGTGCACAATTGAATTTATCAACCAGTAATTGCAACTCAGATATAGCTTCATTGCCACGATTTTCTATGGTTATTTTTGTGGGTTTTTTATGGCCATCTTCATAATAGCATACAGTATGGCTGCCATAATGGGGATGAAGAAAAACTCCAGTTGGTAAATCAATAGAGTCTATGGCCTTGAGTTTTTCTGCTTGATACATTTCAAAGTCATGATCGAGTGGTTTAGTGAATTCTTCTAATTTGTTTAAAAGGTGTGCTCTTTTTGCCTGTATCGCTGGAGATTGCATACTATACCAGTTATCAAAAAACTCGCTATCCATATGACTTTTTATCGCATGAACCAGATTAGGGTTAGATTTTAGAACTTTAAATAGTGGAGCAAGGTTCCCATCGAGCAGACAATTTTTCTTGCTAAAATCGCCTGTTTTTCGCACAGATGCTCCAAGTATGGCGATTCTGTACTCTTTAACCAAATCAATACCACCGAAAGCGACAGGGGTGGTGGTTTTTAATGCGTGATGCATTTGATCTGATAACTTTTGCAAGCCAACTGGTTTTTCGTCCCATTCGGAAAAATTATTACCTAAAAAGGGTGCTGCAAAAAAATCAGCGTGGGTATACATAAAGTATAAGACTTTCAGTAATTCGGAATTTTGATCATGACTCATTTTAATTCCACGCGAAAACAGATCATTATGATAATGATAGTAAAATAAAATTAATATAATATTAATCAAAATGAATTTTCTTTAGCCTAAATCAAGGGTTCCAACAATTGTTCATCAAGCTAAAAGGGCTCAATTGAGCTACTGCATCTTGTATAGGATTCAGCTATATTTATAGATGAGGATTGAAAAGGTATTTCAAAATGAAACTGAGTAAAAAGCTGTGTTTTCTGTTAGCCTATTTGTTGGTGATATTGCCTTTTATTGGTTTTTATTTCGGTAATTTTTATACTTTTCTTCCATTTTTTGTATTATTCACCTTGATTCCTTTGATGGATGTTTGGTTAGTTGATTCAAGTAATCCAGACAGTACTCAAGAGCAGATGTTACTCAAGGACCAATATTTCAAACTCATTACCTGGGTATATGTACCGGTGCAATATAGTTTTCTGATTTTGGCGATTTATTTGGTCGTACATTTTCCTTTAACTGTAACCGAATTTATTGGTTTTAGCTTATCGATTGGACTTTTAACCGGTGGCATTGGAATTACTCTTGCCCATGAGCTCATGCATAAAAACTCCACGACGGATCAACTTCTAAGTAAAGTTTTATTAGTCAGTGTATGTTACGGTCATTTTTTTATTGAACATGTTCGTGGGCATCATGTTCATGTGGCTACGCCTAAAGATCCTGCGACATCTCGGCTAGGGGAGAGTTTGTATCACTTTTTACCAAGAACAATTATTGGTTCTTTTCGTTCGGCGCTCAACATAGAAGGCAAGCGTTTAAATCGTTTAGGATACTCATGGTACCATTGGAACAATCAATTCTGGTGGATTATTAGCGCCCCTGTTCTTTTGGCAATAGCCCTTTTTTATTATGGTGGGTGGCGCGCTCTTTTATTCTTTATCCTGCAGTCGTTGACTGCCATTTTATTGTTGGAAATCATTAACTACATTGAACATTATGGTTTAGAACGCAAGAAACTCGCTAATGGATCCTATGAGAAAGTTTCAGCACAGCACTCATGGAATGCGAGTCATTGGCTAAGTAATATGCTCCTTTTCCATCTGCAAAGACACTCTGATCATCATGTTCATGGGGCACGCCCTTATCAGTTATTAAGACATATTGACTCAAGCCCACAACTTCCTTCTGGTTATTTGGGAATGTTAATTTTGGCTCTGTTCCCCCCAATATGGCGGGGGGTAATGGATAAAAGAGTACTGATTAGCCGCTCGAAAAACCCATGAGGTCCATTTTGTATTTTCTGATGGAATACGTTCTATATAAAAAATAACATTTTTGATGTTTTCTCAAAAAAAATCTGTTAAAATTTTCCGCAATTCGTAATTACTCAGCCCAAAACTGTCACATTAAGGGCGAGTGGAGGACTGGTAAGTTTAATTAATCTCAAAACAAGAAGCAGGTAAAAATATTGCCTGATGGGATGTATTTGAGTGCAATTAAGCGATATCAGCCTAAAAAATGCGGCGCATTATTGCCTGTCAAAGAACTTAGGTTTCTTCGATTGCTTAGTTTCAACCTATCAGCTTATTTCTAGCCTTCAATTTTTAAGTGGGTTAATCAGAGTATTAACCGCAACAATAAATTTTTAATAGGTATATATAGAAATGACAATTCGTGTTTTATCTTTCGATTTTGATGGGTGTTTATTTAATATGGCATACATCAATGCTCCTTATACAAATTTTGATAAACATCTTACTGATGCAGTACTTGTCCATAATGAGACGTTCTTAGAGCAGTTAAGGCATGAAAACGAGCGATTTTCGCAAGTGATTGCCATGATTGGTTCGAATCGTCAATCTTTTGAGATTGATACTGCAAACATGGGATTTCTTCAAAGCTTTAAAGGCTCTTGCTGTTCAGCAATTCAAACGGTTTGTAACTATTTGGGTGTAGACTTTAATCCCTTGCTGCTCGCTGACTTATATAACTCTCTTGAACCGGGTACTGCTTATCAGCTGATTATGGATGAGATAAAAAGTGGTAAATGGATTGATGGTGGAGCCCTGGAGCATGAAGATTGCCCCATGGATCAATCCAAAGTGGCACTTATTTTTGCGCAAATGCAAGAAGCTGCCTCCAAAAATCCTGATGAAAAAATAATCTTCGATTTTTATGATGATCGTCATGATATATTGGCAAGGTTACAGGAGTTTTATTCGACACACCCACACATGATCCCTAAAAATGTACTCTTACGTCTTAATCACTATGAGGGGGCAGAGCCCACTTTGGAAGCTGAGTTAGTAGGAGACGGAATTTTATGCAATGATTATCCTGAAATTGTGGTTAATATGTTGGATAATCTTTGGAAACACAATGATATTGCGATGGAGATAAAGTCAAACCGTAATAAACCCGAAATGCTTCAGCCTGTTATGCAGAGTGAACCGTTTGATTCTTCAGATGCAGTTGAAGAGGGTGAACTAGAATCCGATTGTGGACAAAATCAATCTGTCGACCTTGTTGGTGCTGCACAAGTAGAAGAGCAGAGTGAGAAGGAAGCGGTTGAGATCTCTGTTGTTGCGCTTGCTATTGAAGAAAAGGCAATGATGGAGCAAGCTGGTGCCGCGCAAGTAGATGAGCAAACTGAGAAGGAAGCTGTTGAGATCTCTGTTGTTGCACTTGCTATTGAAGAAAAAGCAATGATAGAGCAAGCTGGTGCTGCACAAGTAGAAGAGCGGAGTGAGAAGGAAAGTGTTGAGATCTCTGTTGTTGCGCTTGCTATAGAAGAAAAGGCAATCATGGAGCAAGCTGGTGCTGTACAAGTGGAAGGGCAGAGTGAGAAGGCATCTGTTGAGATTACTGTTGCTGCGCCTGCTATTGAAGAAAAAGCAATGATAGAGCAAGCTGGTGCCGCACAAGAAGAAGAGCAGAGTGAGAAGGAAGCTGTTGAGATCACTGTTGCTGCGCCTGCTGCTGCAGGAAAAGCACCTGGTGCACCTGTTGCCTCAGCTGCTTCTAATCTCGGACGCAATCGCCATAGTTTTCACAATCAAGCGGCGCGTTCAACTACTCATCGTGGTCCTGCTCCAATTCCCGCAAAATACTTCGAAGATAGTTGCGGCTTTAGCAGTGGAAATAGCAGTTGCATTCTTTCCTAAGCTTTAAACAAAAACAGCTGTCTTGAATTATTAATTCAAGACAGTAATTGGTAGGTCGGGCCCTGGCCCGACACAATCGATATTATTCTCAATATCGACTTGTAAATTTTTAAGACAATCCCA
Organism: Legionella sp. 227; assembly: GCF_043161935.1. NCBI lineage: Bacteria > Pseudomonadati > Pseudomonadota > Gammaproteobacteria > Legionellales > Legionellaceae > Legionella > Legionella sp. 227. The sequence goes on from NZ_CP171154.1 coordinate 2,787,785, forward strand.
ATCGCAAACTATAATTTCTTTTTTAAACTATCCGAGATACTGGAATAAAAGAGTACGGAAACATCGCTCGAAAAAGCTATGAATTGCGTGTTGCATTCTTTTGATGCGGTCTATTCAAAATTAAACATTTTTGATGTTTTCTCAAAAAAAATCTGTTAAAGTTTTCCGCAATTCGTAATTACTCAGCCCAAAACTGTCACATTAAGGGCGAGTGGAGGACTGGTAAGTTTAATTAATCTCAAAACAAGAAGCAGGTAAAAATATTGCCTGATGGGATGTATTTGAGTGCAATTAAGCGATATCAGCCTAAAAAATGCGGCGCATTATTGCCTGTCAAAGAACTTAGGTTTCTTCGATTGCTTAGTTTCAACCTATCAGCTTATTTCTAGCCTTCAATTTTTAAGTGGGTTAATCAGAGTATTAACCGCAACAATAAATTTTTAATAGGTATATATAGAAATGACAATTCGTGTTTTATCTTTCGATTTTGATGGGTGTTTATTTAATACGGCATACATCAATGCTCCTTATACAAATTTGGATAAACATCTTACTGATGCAGTACTTATCCATAATGAGACGTTCTTAGAGCAGTTAAGGCATGAAAACGAGCGATTTTCGCAAGTGATTGCCATGATTGGTTCGAATCGTCAATCTTTTGAGATTGATATGTTAAACATGGGTTTTCCTCGAGCCTTTAAAGGCTCCTGCTGTTCAGCAATTCAAACGGTTTGTAACTATTTGGATGTAGACTTTAATCCCTTGCTGCTCGTTGACTTATATAACTCTCTTGAACCGGGTACTGCTTATCAGCTGATTATGGATGAGATAAAAAGTGGTAAATGGTTTGATGGTGGAACTCTGGAGCATAAAGAATGCCCTATGGATAAATCCAAAGTGGTACTTATTTTTGCGCAAATGCAAGAGGCTGCCTCCAAAAATCCTGATGAAAAAATTATCTTTGATTTTTATGATGATCGTCATGATATATTGGGAATTTTAAATAACTTTTATTCGACACACCCACACATGATCCCTAAAAATGTACTCTTACGTCTTAATCACTATGAGGGGGCAGAGTCCACTTTGCAAGCTGAGTTAGTAGGAGACGGAATTTTATGCAATGATTATCCTGAAATTGTGGTTAATATGTTGGATAATCTTTGGAAAATCAATGATATTGCCATGGAGATAAAGTCAAACCGTAATAAACCCGAAATGCTACAGCCTGTCATGCAGAGTGAACCGTTTGATTCTTCAGATGCAGTTGAAGAGGGTGAACTAGAATCCGATTGTGGACAAAATCAATCTGTCGCCCTTGTTAGTGCTGCACAAGTAGAAAAGCAGAGTGAGAAGGAAGCGGTTGAGATCAATGTTGCTGCGCCTGCCGCTGCAGGAAAAGCACTTGGTGCAACTGTTGCCTCAGTCGATTCTAATCTTGGACGCAATCCCCATAGTTTTCACAATCAAGCGGCGCGTTCCATTACTCAATGTGGTTCTGCTCCAATTCTCGCAAAATACTTCGAAGATAGTTACGGCTTTAATAGTTGAAATAGCAGCTGCATTCTTTCCTAAATTTTAAGCAAATACACGCTGTCTTGAGTTCATAGTTCAAGACAGCTACTACGTCTGTATTAGAATACAATACCCAGCTCAGACTCATTAACACTTTATTTAGCCATCGATGTAATTTCTTCTTTGGGGGTAATGTCGCCGCTACTCGCAGTATTCAGTTGAGTGCCATTTATCGGTTTTGATACTGGTCTCCAGAAGAAAGAAAACCAACCCCCACTCGTCTCTGTAGTTGTTTTTTCTGCTTCTTTATTTTTTTCTTTGAGGCGATCCACGATACCAAAATGTTCAATCGCATGCTTTTCTGCTAATTTCATAAATTCTGTATCGGCAATTGGGGGGAGCGCATTGGTTCTGTCTTTATAAAATCGTTCAGCCGCTGTTGCGATTAATCCATTAGCTTGTTTCAGCAAGTGCAATTCATCGACTTCAATTTTTTCACTAGGAACTATGCTACGTAAAGCAGCCAAGTCATAGATAAAGATTCGAATTTGTTGATAAAGCTTTGCAAAATCTTCAATAGTATTAGCAAACTGTTCTTCATAGCTTTTACTAAGTTGCTCAGCGCTGTATTTTTCTAGGCCTTTTCCAGCCAATTTTTTATGGATATGAGTTATTTTGATTGTTGATGGGTAATTAGGTAATTTTTTATATTCTTCGGAATTTATAATTTCATCCAGAATAACTGAAGGGCTATTTTCAAGCTGATTCAATTGCATTAATAATTCGCTAAAAAACTGCGCTAAGCGATTATCTAGAGACTCTTGCAGGTATTTAAAATCTTTTTTAATGCCTTGGGCTCGAACCACTAATGTATGGTTTATGCTTGTGAAACTTAAAAGTAGAAGTTCTGCGACATACTGACGAATCGTTACATTATCTGAAGTAGCGAGTTCTTTAAATTTAGTTAAGATATCAATAATTGCTTGATAAAGAGCTTCTTTTTCCTTTTCTTTTTCACTAGGTGACCAATCATCCGTTAAATATTGTTGACTAACCTGCCGAATCACTATGCCAAATGTTTCTAATACATTCTTGCGATTCACTTCTGATTCCAAGATGGAAGATTCTTTATTAGCAATTTTTTTAATGTTTTCTTCTAAAACCAAGCTTGCGGTATTAATCATATCCGCAAGATTTTTTCTTTGGGTACCAAGTCCAAAAATTTGAAAAAAATGAGCTTGCATTAATAAGGCATGTTCTTCATTGACATAGCCAGAGTAGGTCGTAAAAACATCATTAAAGAGGCCGTAGATATGTCCTTTATGCAAAATTTTGCGTTGCTTTGTGAGGCCCATATAGGAGTAATTGGTTGAGTTATATGCATCATAACCAATTTGATTTTTGGCAATCATGGCATAAAGTGTTCGCAAAATAGTAGGGAAATCGAGTGACGCGACGGGAATTGATTTTGTTTCAGTATTGTCTCCCAAATATTTTCGACCTAAAGCGGAATATTGACGAAAAATTTGGGTGCCATCGTTAAATTCTACCTGATGCCCGCTTAAAAAATTAATTATTTTGTATATTAGTAATTTTTGGACATGAGTGGTTTTATATCCATTAGGGCAGACGATTACCCCTTGCTGGGAACCATTATTTCCGGTTGAGCCAGTTCCGTGATGGCCGGGCATGGAGTAACGAACATAATTTTGAGTTTCTTTAGAAACTACTTCAGGACAAATTGGGGTAAAGCCCCAATCCGATCGTTCATTGGCATAAAAAATTAACTCAGCATTTTTTATAATTTGGGGTAATATAAAAAATCGTTCGTCATACCAGGTAATTAGATAAAAATCTCCGGGTACAGGGTCGATACCAAAAAAATTGATTGATGCATTAGACAGATAGGTTTTAAGCTGATTGAACCATTGCTCTTTCTCTTCTTTGGGGATCAGATTAATTTGGGATTGTAGAGGTTCTATAATATCTGGTGTATTATTTGTCGGCGTACCTTTTTGTCTTTTGATTTGTTGCTCAGTTAAATACTTCAATACCTCTTCAAAAGTACCGCATGTGGAAATAATTGATTGGATAGCTTCTAATTCATGGGCGATTAAAATCGATTCAACAGCACCTCTACTGTGAGCAATAATATTGATTTGTGTTTGCCCGCGGGCAATTGCTTTTAATATTGACGCCAGACCTAGGCCAATTTTTTCTCCTACATTAGAACCATCCGTTTTAGGTCCATTAATTACGGTAATTTCATCAGCCTGAAAAGGGTAAGGATTTTTTAAGTCTACTTTTGTCGTTTGAGTAGGGGCGCTGGTTTTAATTAAAGAAGAGATTATGCTTAATGATTCTCCCTTAGGATAATCTTTTACTTTGGCACCCTTAGTATATGGGGCAGGTTTGGGGGCTTGTTTTAATTCAGGGGTAAAGTCAGTGAGCGTCCCTAGCATCGTCAGGGTGAATGGTTGTTTTTCGATTTTACTGTCCATAGTATCTGCCTCATATTATGACACAATGATCAATTATAAATTCTTCTGAATATAATTCATTGATTCTTTTATCATTAAGAAACAATCAAACTGTCGAGGTACAGCCACCTAACCTGTAAATAATGGGTTGATGGTATTTTTTATAGTTTCATTTTTAGCAAATAATAGCAATAAAAATTGTCTGATTGTATTAAAAAGAAGATAATGCTGCATCTTATAAGCTAAGGGGCATATTATGCTTTTGTTCTTTTCAAGTAGTTCTCTTCCGGAGATTCGTAAAAAAGCTAAGGATTTTATTGAGGCGAAGGGGGTGGGAACGATGTCCTTTGCTCGTATCATGGTCGAACGTGAAGAAGAGATACTTGCTTTATTAAAACAGATTGTTACTCAGCGCAAAGAGCCAACGGAGTTAATTATTTTTATAGACGAGGTTAGTTCTAATTTCTTAGAAAAATTGCTTCAACTAATTGAAGGAAATCCCTATTTTCGCAAGCTTGCCCTGGATTCATATGCTTCCTTTGATTTAGCTAAGATTTCAATCATTACTGATGCATTAGCTCGAGAAACGTGTTCTTTAAACGAATTGGCTTGGAAGCTGCCAAAACACAATATTCATTTACAACCTTTGGCGGAAGCTCTAAGACAAAATAACTCCCTTTTGCAATTGGAATTCGAGGGGAATACAAAGTCTTTACCCTTAAGACATTTAGAGAGTGTTTTCCATGCTTTGCTGGGTTCCGATGAGAGGGCAGAAGTACAAGGGAATAAGAATATTAAGAGAGTCCATTTAAAACACGTTTCTGTCTCAAGGGAAGATAAAAAAGCAGTAGAGTTACTTAATTTGGTTTTAAAAACTAATCCAAATATCCAAGAACTTCTTTTTTCTTCAGTTGATACAATTCCTGAAGAATTATTGGCTAACCTTAAGGATGCTGAAAACTTAACTTCATTAACTCTTTGTTCAGAGTCCACTGAACAATTAAATTTAAAAATGTTGAGCGTATTAGAAAGAGGCTTGCCTCCTGGCTTGGAAGTCCTTGAACTCTCTACTAAATATAAAGGGCCCACCGAATATCAAGATCCCGAAGAAAAATATCAAAATTTCATAAAGCATCAGCATGCCCATATAAAACGGCTAAATTTCCCATTTTTCCTAAATACAGAATCTCCCCAAAGAAAACCTCCCGAAGCGAACCTGGATAAAAGTAGATTGGCAGAGGAATATTTAGAGCAGTTCATTGAGTTTCTAAAAAAATGTAAACATAAAAATTTTAATTTAAAACTTCATGCAAGTCTCCTCGAGTTAATACCGTATCCTAAGAAAAAGGAATATATTCATAAAATAAAGCCATTACTCGCAGAAAAAGATGTTTATTTAGATTCCTGTTTGCCTCATACAGGTATATACAAAAAACAAAGACAACACGCAGTGTTTTTTACTGTTTTGGCACATGCTAAAAGAAATCAGGACTTTGATGATTTAGAATCGGCTTTTCTTGAAAATAGCGATCCTTCGGAATTAGAGTTTGCTGTCGAAGAGGATACTGATGAAGTTGAATCTTCAATAAGTTCTTGTCGTGCATTTTAGATAAATTGTAAATAATCATGCAATGTGCAGAAACTATTTTCGCTCAGTTAATATTTAATTAATTTTTATCACTTACAATGCCCTATTAATGAACGCCTGCACTGTGCATCCATGAAAATTTATAGTAAAAGAGATCAAGGGTTTCAAGAGGTTTATACTCCTGGGGATTCTCTCCCGCAGTATATTGAAGAGCCTGAGAAGAAACCCTTTATTATCTTAACATTGCCTCGTGACTCTCTGAATGATTATTATCTAGATGATTATTTTCCCCTGTTTAAAAAGCTTGGATATAGGGAGGTAATTGGACAGTCACTAATTTTAACGGTTACGAGCAAAAGAAAAGTTGAGATTGTTATCAATGCAATTCTTACAAGCCCTGATTACAATCATGCTCAAAATAAAGTTTTGATTGAAAGATTAAGGTCAATACAGCACGAGCTGTCTAAAATTGAAAAATCTTCAAAATTACCTCCTAGAAGCAAAGATTTTGCAAAATATCATCCGGTAAATGTCGACGTTACCAGAGAACGAAATGCGCCAAAACCCTCTCATAGCGTGAAGAAAGTACGAAAGGAGAGTAAAGAAGCTGTAGAAATTTTTAAAATCGAAGAGTCTGGAAGAAGAATTACTGAAATTGAGGCTTTTAATGGTATAGGTTATCGGCTTCTGTTAAATGACCGCACACCTAAAGTGAGCAGTGTGCATGATGCGGAAGGGCATCGAGTTGGGGTGCTCTCTCGAGAGATAGAAAATTATCGATCTTTGCATGATTACTATCTAAAAGAGGAGCAAACGACGGGTCAAATGCGTTCGCCAAAGCAGAAGGACCTCGTAAAATCCGGTATTGGTAGAATATTAGCTGCTGCCTATTGTGAGGAAGAGAATGATCTGCATGGTGGCAATATTGGCTATGATCCCATTAAACTGATATCCAGGAAAGTGGATCATGATCAAGCAAACTGGACATTCACATCAAAATATCAAAATAAAAATCCTAATAAGCCACTCTATAGGTCTGATGAAAGAGCATTCGGTATAAAACCTAAAGATGCTTTTCCGATAACTCAAAGAGATATTACTAATTTTCCGCATTTAACGGATGCTAAACCTCGAGATTTTCCTGATGAGGCGGATATGGGTCTTTTAGATCTGGTAGGAATTGAGAATGATCCTGATTTTATTAAAGATGTCTTTTCAGTTTTTCTTAAAAGCGCTTTATTCGATGAGCAAATATATCGACCTATCGCTAACGCAACGATTGGGAATCTTAAATTACGAGAAGAAATAGTAGCTCATAAAACCAGACGTAGTAAATTACTCAGAGAGGAACTGTTAAAGAATGATAAATTTTTAAATTTTCTTATTAATCATCCAAATTTAAAATCACAGATCCTTGATGAATTTAAAGAATATAACAAGGATTATAATGCAAATAGTCCATTGCGTCTCAATCTTAAGAATTTAGAAATTAAATTAGTAGCTCTTGTTGAGCAAGCACCCAGTGAAATAAAAAAGCGAGAAAACGTAGCAATAAGTATTTTTGAGGCACACTATAAACCAGACCTGGATAATAATTCGTATCAATATAAAGAGAAAACAACAATTGACTCAGCCCAACGAAAAAAAACAACAATAGAACACATCAAAATAAGGCTTGATGTGACCGAAAATCAAGCGGAATTATATTTCAATAAAGCTAGGGAAACGTGGTTAAGGAATCCAATAAATAGTAAAAATAATATTAATGAAAGAAAAGCAGAGAGTATTCTTGAGGAAGTTTTAGCTGATGTCATTAAGCTGGATAATAAAGTTGGATTTTTTGGTGGTGAAGAGCGTACTTTAGATAATGGTAATACAATTAAAATACCCAGAGGTGCTGCGGCTATTTTTGATCTCTATAAACAATATAAAAATCATGAAATTACTTCTGCGATGGAAGCCTTAGAATTGATTATTGAGGAAGCAGCTATTTCAAACGCTTATCAAGGACATACCTGGTTTAATCGACGTCAGAATGAAACCTCTGAGTTTTATAATAATATCGTTGCGATTCAGCATCGACCATTTGTCGAAGAGATGATGAATGCTCCGTTAAAAATACAATATCATTAAGGTGATTTTTTGACGGTAACTTTTCTTAGCATATCACTAGATACTTCTAAAGCATCGTTAATTTTTGATACGACATTGTCTTTTGATTGAAAAAATCCATGTCGCCCACTTTTTTCAACAGGCTTAGCCAAAGCAACAGCTTCTTCTTTTGTTATTTCTGCTGCTTTAAAATAGGTTTTAATTGATTGTCTCAGTGTTTTATCTAATTGAGATATAATTTCATAATAATTATTTGATTCATCAACAGGCTTTGCAAAATCTCGTGTAAGTTGTTCCGTAGTGCTCTTTAATTGTTTTATTTTGCTTTGAATAATTTGGTATTTTTCATTATGTACACCAGATTTCTTTTCTAGTTTATTGGCTATTTCTATAAGTGCCTTTTCCAAATTTACTGCTGCTGCAACAATTATTTGCTGTTTTTTTTGAAAAAGGTCATATACGGCACCAATGTGTTCTTGAGTATTATATTTTCTAATGTAGTCGGTATTATAATTTCTTATAGGGCTAAAAGTATGTTTGGAAGGATTAAAATCTTCTATGTGATTTGTATAAACATCTAAAACCTCGTCATATTTCTGATAATAGTTTTTAGTTCGAGAAAGGTATTCGGAAGCAGGGTATACATCATCAGACCAAGGATCACAGATATAAGCATCCTTACCCCAGGTTTCTGGCTTTTTCGGATCACTTCCTTTTTGTCGCCCAACAACCAGGACCACGTGATTGCCGCCTACTAATTGAAAAACTTCTGCGTTGATATGAGGCGCATAATGAGCTATGTAATCAAGGGCTAATTCAGAAAGCTCATTACAATTTCCAATTGAATATTTTTTACTGCATTCAATCGATTTGTAAAATTCATAAATGTAATAGTCAAACTCCAACCAGGAGCTTGCAGCTTCTTGAGATTTTTCTCTTATAGTTTTTACTGCTTCACTAAGGCTTTTTTTCTTATCAATAGGATAACTATTATTAATAAGTTGCGTTGCGCCTTCTATGATAAATGCTCTTGCATATTGATTAGCAAGACGAGCTGCATCCTTATTTGAGGCAGGGACAATAGGCATTCCTAATTTCATAAAAAAACCAAAGTGCTCACTTTCATTAAATTATAGTTAAAAAAAATTAAGATTTTATTATTCTAAAAACAGGGGAATAGCAAAAACTTAAAACCCTTTAAACTCAATTCCAAAAGAATAATTGATTGCTAGAATTCATATGCCAGTTGCATCCGTGCAGAGGGCTTTATAGCGAGACTATGTTTTCATGGGAAGGAGGCGGATTATTTAATGAGCCGGGAAGGGGGGAGGTTTTAGTCTCAAATAGACCAAGCCTACGGAGATTTTCTTCGTATTCTTGAACTTTGCGAAATACTTTGCCTGGGTTTTCTTTCTTTGGAATCGAATTCGTTTGGGGTTGAGTTTCCTGATTTGAGTGTCCTACATGCGGATGTTCCGAAATAGATTCAGGGGCTTTATTCACTGTAGAAAGAGGGACACTCTCACGATCAGAACTTTTTTGAGGCGTAGCTGTAACCATATCCGTTGGTGGCATTGTATGTTTCAAATAAAGATTTAATGCACTCTCCCCGGAGGATAATGCTTTTTCTAAAGATGTTAATTTTTGAAAAACCGGAGTTTTAATATTGAATTGAGTTTTTAGCCGTCCTATGGGGCTGCGATTATGTTCAAATAAAAGAGTACAGTGAGATAGGGATTGGAGAAGCTTCATCTTTTCTGCCAATTCCGCTTGAGGATTATCGTAATCATAAAGGTGCTTATTCAGAAGTTGGGCTGCTTTGAACTTGTCTGTAGCAAGAGCATTTTTATAGGATTCACTTTGTTTCAATCGCATCTCTTCTTGTAAACGTAATTGGTCAGGAATGTTTTCAAATTTATTAATGAAATCAATTAAAAAAGAGGCTCTTTTTCTATTCTTTTTGTTGCTGCTTTCTTTCCAATTTTCGTGTAATACGCGTAATGATTTTAGTTCCTTAGTTATTTGCCGTTTTGCGGTTTGCCAATCATGATGATATTTCAGAGTCCCTTGCTCAAAATGACGTAAGCTCTCCTCAATAACAAATCTGCCAGGACATTTTGAAACAAGGCTTTTGAATTTGCGGTAGCTTTCGCTGGTATGAGCATTTTTCCCATTGGTGCCTGCAATACGTTGCATCCATGCTTCTCTTTCGGCAAACATTTGTGCAAAAAGCATGAATTGTCTATACCCTAAAAGGCTGAAAATATCCTCTTGGCTTATGAACTCTGGTAAATCCGATGTGGGTAGTTGGGCAAGAGGAGCTAATACTTTGGTGGTAAACTCTTTATAGAATTCTTCAATATTTTTTAGCTCAATATCTAAGCTTTTAAAATCTTCTTCATTTGCTTCGAGAGTAGAAGTATTTCTTTCCCATCTTCTGAATCGCTTCATCAAATGGTGGTAATTTTTAAAAATTTGTTGATGTTGATTCGAGTTGGATTTATTTCTGATTAACATTGGATCTCCAGTGCCATTTTAGTTTGTGACTAGATGATAAAAAAATTCAGAATGATATCAGGAGATAAATATTTTTGAAGAAGTTTATTCTGTGCCAAGAATATTAATATCTGCGAGATTCATTATTACCCCCTATAACTCATTAGCATAAGGCTAGCGGATCTGTATATAGTATTTTTGATTATTAGTAAAACGATCGACCTATAGCAGTTGATTGGGGGTTATTGGGATCAAAATGTTCATCTATTTCAAGAGCTGCTGCTATTTCTTTAGCTCGGAGGTGAGAAGGTGTATTACTAGCTAATGGTTTAAAAAACAATTGAGGATGAGTACTACGCAATGAACCGTACCTGTCTACTTGTGAGTTTTCAGAAGAATAAGATGTGATATCTGAAGACTTGTAACCTGATAAATCATTTAAAGTGGAGTTAGTCGTTGCAATAAATTCCGCTAAAGTTGTGTTTCCTGAGACAGGATTTTTGCTCTCAGTATCATAGATGACGCCCTCTAGTTGAAGTAAGCTGCGCTGATAAGAATAAGTGAATGGGAATTTAAGTACATGCACTAAAGCAACTAAAGGAAGAACCATTAGAGTTGCTGCAGCTGCCATTGCAAACCTTAAAAATTGTAAACCAAAGCCTATGCAACACGATATATTTCTAAGAATGATTGAGTCATTCCATCGTTCTTCATCTCTAATATATATGAAAGGATTATCACTGCGTTGCCTACTAGGCAAGCCATAATTAATTAAGACGTTAGATAATTGTGGGAGCAAGGTGATATCAATTAATCCATGTTTCAGCTGATTCGGATCGAGTTCTCTTCCATATATTTTTTTAAGTATCCCATAATCCCCATACATTATTGCAAAAGTGTCGCTTATTCCTTCAAAAAAATTATTTTTTATTACTTTATTTAATTTTATCCATGGATACCAACTATTGATTTTCAATGCAGTGTTTTTAAAATATTCATCTGTTTTAATCGAGACGAAGCATACATATAAAGGCTAGGATCTTTTCTTATGGCTAAAGAGGTTATATTTTCACTGTCCTTTAGCTCATCTGGTATATGTATATAAGTGTGACAATTGATTAAAATGGCTTTAAGAACAAAACTTTCTTTATTCTTTAGCGTAGATGCTGCATAGTGCATTGCAAATGCACTTATTTTGACTGCCTCAAGCATGAACGCTTCATTAGCTTTTAGCTGTTCAGGAGTATCCTTGAGCAATGCAATGTTGTGTTTTATTTTTTCTAATTCTTGTTCTTCAAACTTACTTAACATAATGAATGAAATCTCTTAACTAATATAAAAGCTTAACATCGTACAGTTTGTTTATTAATATTGCAAATTTAAAATAGCTATCCTAAATGATTTTACAAAGTAAGCAAGGGTCAGGTCGAATGACTCGACCTTTGTTGTGTGTCAGTTAATAGATTGCATTACCATTAAGGTTTACTAACTGGAAAAGAGGGTTGAATCTGAGCATCTTTTTGGGGGGGAGTGTGTTCCCCTTCTTTTTGGTTATTCATGAAATGAAACATATAATGATGTTGGGGGGCACTTTTTTTTCTACCACGTTTTATTGCATCATATTTCATTACACTTTCGACAGGTTGATTCGGTTTTTTCGTAAGATCTGCGTTATTTGTCTCTCTATTCGGGATGTCTCTATCATTTTTGAACTTAAACATAAATTTCTTCATATGCATCTTATGTTTCTGTGATTCAGAGGGGATGTGTTTTTCCTTATTCAGTTCAAATATGTTTTCCTCCATACGCTTTTTATGTGCCTTAGGCAGCCAATACGCAGGTACTGGTCTTTTTGTGGGCTCATTATTGTCTTCCACTTTTTTTAAGCACTCTATTTTTCGCTTTTTTAAATTGACTTCAGGATCCCTTTCTTGTGGCTCTGTATCTGCTTTCTGTTGTTCAACACCTACGCTATTTATGTCTAAACCAAGGAAAAAATCGTCTGCATCTTGTGGTTCTTTGTCCGCCTGATGTTGCTCCAAGCCTTCACCATTTATATCTAAACCAAGAAAAAAATCGACTGTTTCTTGCGACTCTTTATCAGCTTCTTGTTGCTTAAGATCTTCGTCATTTATATCTAAATCAAGAAAAAAATCTTCCGATTCTTGTCGCTCTTTATTTGCTTCCTGTTGCTCAAGGTTTTCGCTATTTAAGTCCAAATCAAGAAAAAAATCATCGGTTCGCTGCGATCCTTTGTCCTCTTGTCGTGGCACAAATTCTTCGCTATTAAATTCTAAATCACGTAAAAAATCATCCGCTTGTTGTGACTCTGTTCCATTGCAAGCATCTTCCTGTTGCTTAAGGTCTTGGTCATTTAATTCTATTTCAAGAAAATGCTGGTAGGAATTAGGCATTAAAGCTCCTATTTTTGATTAGAATGGTTATGAATTAATATTTTTGTTGTCCTTATGATTAATATTTATACCTATAGGGCTGGGTCATTTATCCCTTTTTTATGGTTTGCCACCCGTAAAAGAAGGTTGATCCTGCTCTTCTTTCTGAGGCTCGATGAGCTTACCCGTATTTGTATTCAAGTGAAACATAAAACGATGTTGGGGGCCAGTTTTTTGGGGACGCCTTTTTCTTGCCTGCTCTTGATGACTCACGAAAATTATCTTCTCGTCTTTAGCTGGTTGACTTGCCTCTTTCTCAAATCTTTGGTTGTCTTTTTTCAGCTCGAATTTAAATGAATGTTCTGCCCATGGTGGAGTTTCTTTTTTCGCTTTCAAGCAAAGCTGATTATCGGCTGTTTGCTTGAGTTTAAACATGTTTTCAGTCATACGTTTTTTATGATCCACGGGTAGCCAATAACTTTTCTGTTTTAAGGGGGGCTGATTGTTATCTTCTTGATTTTTTGCAAGCTCCCTTTTTCTCTTTTTTAAAGAATCTTCTACCTCTATTTCTTGAGATGCTTTGCGATATTCTTGTTGTTCGTCGCCTACGCTATAGCCTAAATTAAAAAAGCTGGTTGTTTCTTGGGAGTCTTTGCTGTAGAAAGCATCTTCCAGTTGCTTTAGGTCTTCATCATTCAATTCTAATTCAAGAAATGGGGAGCCCATGGTTTGTGGCTTTTTACCATAATACGCATCCTCCAGTTGTTTCAGGTCTTCTTCGTTTAGTTCTAATTTAAGAAAATGCGCGTAGGGGTTAAGCATGAAAGCTCCTATATAAAAAATCTAACATGGTATCAATTGATTTAATTATCGTCAATATGATTATAATAAATCCTCTTCGTACCGGACAAAAAAACCACTGAACTAAACTGTGCCCGTGCCCTTGCCCGGATTTTAATGGGAAGAACTGACCATTTTAATGAGCATAGAGACAATTCGGAATAACAAATCTCTGGCATCACTAAGTTTTTTTGTATCGACCAGGCCTAATTTCAGACCAATATCCAATATAGCAGCACATTCAGTTGCAGATCGCTTAGCTATACGATAGAAGCGATGTTTTTCGTGCCTAGCATATTCTCCTGCGCCTTCAGCAATATTAAGCGCTATTGATGAAGCTGCTCGTTGTAATTGATCTACAAGATAAGCTCGCCCTCTGGGTAGCTCTTCTAAGATTTCATCACTTAAAATGATGAATTCGATAGCCGCTTGATAAACGTCCAAGCGTTCATGATCAAAAGTCTATTTTCCATTTTTTATCCATATGTTGAGGTTGGCGTTTTTTCCATTATTCCATGATGACTGTTGGCTGCTTCAAGATAAAAAAATCTCTAACAATCTTGCCAATATGAACCATAGAAGCGCTGCAATTTAATACAAGATCTCGTATGATATCAAGACCGTATCGAAAATAACTTATCGCTTGACGGCCATGTTTCTTGATTTTGATTGCCTTTTGTTTATTTCCCATTCACCCGTTTTGTAAGCCCAGCAAAAGGCAATAGTCAGCAAAGCCAGTAACTTTTCAATGCAGTCAATCTTGGTGATGTGCGTATCCTCAAAATGAAAACCCTTTGATTTTAAGCATGCAAACAAGCACTCGATTTCCCAGCGTTTTGCGTAGGTCAGGATAGATGCTAGTATCGATTCATCTGTTGCAACAACCAACAACTCTCCATCAGTGAGCCTTAATCGGCTTAAATAAACCTGTGTGGGTCTCCATAACAAAACATCCTTCTCTTCGCAGAAATCCAGATATTTTGGATAGTTCGCTGAGCTTCTTCAAGCGTAAAGTGAATCTCTCCAATCCTTTAAAATCCGGGCAGGGCACGGGCACAGTTTAGTTCAGTGGTTTTTTGTCCGGTACGAAGAAGAAATCCTATGTGATTGGGTAATTTTTTTAAATAAATTAATGCTTAATTAATCATTTGGTGGTATATTTGTACAATATGTTCAAATCGACAAGATTTATCGAGAAGTTAAAAATGTTTTCCAAAAAAGAAATTATTTACATCCCCAAACATACACACATCCCTGCACAAGATAGTCCTCAATGTTACTTTTTTTCCTTTTTACATCTAAGAGCAATGCATAGAATACAAGCGAATGTTTCCTCTTGTGTTAGCGATATTGTTCAGGCATGTAGAAACACCAAGGATGATTTTAGAGAAATTATGTACCAGGTAATGTCCGCTTATGCTGAAGACCTTATTAGGGTTGCGGATGAAATAATTGATGAAGAAGGAGAGGATTATGATGGAGATTGGATTGAAGATTTTTTGGATAAATATGGAGTCGACTTTGCCATGGCAAGATTACTCGATTTATCCGTTACCACATTCGATGACTTAAATATCGATAGGGACATTTTCACAACTACTGAATTAGCTAACATTCTTGAAAATTTTGGTCCAATAGCCATAAGGCTCACACATGGAAATACTTTTCCTCAAGGAAAATTACCTGTAGCTGAAAAGATTAAATCTTCGAATGGATTAATAGAGAGAAACGTTTACAGTGTGGACGGATATCAACAAAATATTCCACACACCATCCTTTTAATTGGTGTTAAAAAGGAACCTAAAAAACAGGTTTATTTTATAGATCCCAATTACCCGCAAATGATTTTATCAATGGAATTTAAATTGTTTAAAAAGCACATGCTTATGGCAGAGTTTGTTCATAATCCCAGCAATACGCTAAAATCAGATGAGGTAATTTTTTCCAAACCAAAACAGACGCTGCGTGAGCATAGCAATCCCGTAGGTTTCAACCCAAAACGTCGTAAAGTAAACCCGTGTAAAGAAGATCTTATGGATGGAGCAAGCACTACAACTCTTTCCGGTGATTATGATGATTTCTATCCAAATCTTCTATCGTCTGGCTTTCTCATGTTCAATAGCGTGCAGTCAGTTTCTCTTGGAGCCCAAGAATTAGGGAGCGCTAAGCTACCGCCTAAAGAGGAAAAGGAAGACAGCATCATTGGTTTCTCTTAAGTATCAATAGGGGAAAAGGGAAACAATTCCTATGTTCTATGAACGTAAGATTCCTTTTTCAAGGCATACTTCTTTGAATTTTTGCTATTAACTGTCGGCAAATAAGATGCTTAGTTCGGTCACAATTTTTTAAAATATTTTTCTTAATTGCTTTTAAATCTTCAGGATCAGTAAGTTCATTGATATGATCAATGACAAATTGACGAAATGCTGCTGTACTTTTATTGCCAGTGAGGTAAGGGCTCGCATAGTTCCATGGCTTAGTTAACAGTTTGGAGACAACATCAATCATTCCTTCTGCAAACTCACCATCATCATACTCAGGATGCTCCTTGATTAGCTTCGATATTTCAACTGCAAGTTTCCATGCTTTTGGCGTATTTTGTGTTTTATTAAGATAGATTTCAGCCTCATCCATTTTAGCCTCTAATAACGTTCCTGTATTTGTTTGAGCGTTTAAAAGCTGCGAGCAACACATTAAGACATATCCCAATATGAATAATATAGTTTTTTTCATTTTAGTAATTTCCCTACTTATGAAACCTTCGTTTCAGTAATGAGTATATAACTCAATATGCCTTTGATTGTTGGTTTTAACTCACTTAGTACCAAAATATTGTGGCTCTTTTCCTTTTACTTTAACGAGCCAAAAAATTATTTCCAGTCTATCATTTAAATAATATTCAGCATTGGAATCAATATCTCATTAAGGAATATTATGAATATCTCAGTACTGACTGCATTTGCCTTTTTAATTGCAACGACGGTGACTTTTGCAGACAACACCACTTACAAAGGCCCTGATAATCCCATTATTCCCGCAGATAATAATAAAATTAGATTAGATCTTTCTCAATGTATCGAAGATACCAATGAGGTGATGAGTGATAATGAAACCCATGATTTAGCGAGAGATCTATGTAAATTACGGGCAGAACATCAAACCGCTCGTAAACAAGTATTAAAAGGATTATCTGAATTAGTCGATCAATATCAAGGAGTGACCAATCATGATCATGATCAGCGATTAGCCAAGACCATTTCATTGATTCAGAACGGAATAAAAATATGCATCGATGCCTTAGCCTCTCAAGAATACTGTCACAATATAGGTTGTGCTACTGAACCAGAAATTGATGCTATCTTTTGTGATAAGCAAGCGATTGCGATTATCAATAGAATTTTAGGACGGGAGTAATATAGAGAGCACAGATAAAAGCCAATAGCTTATGACAATTCGTCCAGCACGTAGGTTAGGCCTTGGCCCAACCTACGCCTATGCGCTGCGCGCTCTATTCTTGCGGAATTATTTTTTGTTTCGTGTGTTTCTCAGAGAATAGGATGGCAAAAAATATCATTAACGCACCGACACAAAATTGAAAAGTTAATTTTTCATGTAAATAAATGGCCGCAGTTATTGTGGCGAATACCGGTTCGAGGGAAAAAATTATGGCTGCTTTGGTTGCACTGATATGTTTTTGAAATTGCAGTTGCAATACAAAAGCAATGATTGATGCAAAAATACTACAAAATAAAATGGATACCCAGACATTCATTTGTTGAGGAATTGCAATTTTATTGGTAAAAAAACTACCAACCCCCACCAAAATACAAACAAAAGCGGCCTGTATGAATGTTAAGGAAAATGATTGATGAATATGAGAAGCTTTTCCAGCACAAATAATATAATTTGCGAAACAAAAGGCACATAGTAATATCCAGATATCACCCTGATTTATCGAGAGTCCATTTGAAAGTGTAATAAATCCGATGCCAATCATTGCTATCAAAGTCGATACAATTAAATAGAGTGATGGCCACTGTTTATTGGATAATGACTCCAAAAGCGCAACTAAAATAACAGAGAACCCAGTAATGAAACTTGCTGTTGATGCCTTGGTGTAGCGTAAGCCAATGGTTTGAAAGACTACAGTACCGGCCAAAAAAATGCCTAATACTATTCCATAAAGAAAAACTTGTTTGTTAAATTTTATTTTTTTCCAAAAAACAATCAATAATAGGATGCTTGCAATTCCAAATCGCCAAAATAAAAAATTAAGCGGGGAAAGTGTTGCCACAGCATCCTTTATAAATGCAAAAGTCATTCCCCAAAATAAGGTGGCGAGCATTATAGCTCCTGTTCCAAGAGCCGATTGATTTTTTTTTATTATTGACACGGACGTCTCCCTGATTATGTCCCTTGGTGGGATCTACCCCAACAAATGGAGTATTTAAATCAAGCCGCGCTGTGATGCAAAAACTCCAAAGAAATTAGATTGAGAATAAACTTACACTCTATATTTGACTCCATTAAGTTTATCGAAAATCATTTTCTGCATAACAAAATTTTAAATCATCTAATTATCCCTCTCAAGTTGCTGAGTGAGGTGTCCAATTTTTCGAGGCAAGATCAACTTTTCATTATTCAGGGTTTTTCATAGATTGACCGCTTTGTTATGATCAATATCTGCAGTTCTCACACAAATTTCTATGGTCTCTCATAAATTTTAATTCGTCGTTTAGATAACGCTAAGTTAATTTTTTTTATTAAGATAAAATCCAAATAGTGCAACTACCGAGGCACATTTTCTCAATGCCAAAATAGTGGCGGACCGTTTTCATGTCATTCGCTTACTTCAACATCAATGTATGATGACCTATCGCGAGCTATCGAGCCAAGTAAAAAGTAATCGGGGCATATTAGCTTTACTGCGTACACGACCTGATAGATTGACTCCTCAAAGAAGGATTAAGCGTGATGCCTTTCTTGAAGGCAATCCGGCTATAAACGCTATATATCAGTTCCAGCAACAGGTGCATTCATTGCTCCTACACAAGTCCATGAATAAAGAATGGTGTAAAAAAATGATTCCGCAGTTTTTAAATATGCTTGATGACCTGAAAAGTAGTCCATTTAAAGCGTTAACAGCTCTCGGAAAAACATTCTGCCAATGGAAAGAAGGATACTACGCATGTGGCGGTTTAGAAAGTCTAATGGTATTACAGAAGGGTTTCATAGAAAAATGAAACTGACACAAAGAAGAGCGTATGGCTTTCGCAACTTTGAAAATTACAGAACTCGTGTTAGGGTGCTGTGCTGTTAAATGTGAGTGCCCCCGTAATTGGGAAAGAGCCTTGTAATTTATTGATTTTATGGGGTCTCATGGTGGCCAGAGGCAGAATCGAACTGCCGACACGAGGATTTTCAGTCCTCTGCTCTACCGACTGAGCTATCTGGCCCCGAGGGTTGCTATTAGACTCCGAGAAGCGTTTTGAGTCAAGTGTTGAATGCATTTTTTTTTAAAAAAAATTGTTTTTTATTCTTAGCCCAATAATTTCTGAATTATTATTTTATGAATTTTTTATAATCATAGTGCTTTTTTTGAATAAATGATTGTTTTTTAAGTATTTAATTTTATCTTTTTGGTCCTAATTAAATCTGATTGGAATTTGATTTTTCTATTGTGCTAAGTTTATATCAACATTTTAGGATGAAGAAGAAAATAGACGATTTTGGGAGGGGAGTGACGTTCTTAATTTTAATTTAATGAGCACATGGAGCCACTGGCTTGAAATAAACGTTCCAGACAGTGGCTACACAATCCAAGCTTGTTTCCGATTTTAGAACAAGAGAAAATATTCGCGCTTTTTTTATTCTCATCACAAGAGCCGTGAGGAATCTATAATACTCCCCTACAGTGGGGTAATCTCTCGCTAGGCTAGAAGTTTTGCCCGGGACTACATTTAATTTATTTAGGTGTATAACCAGCGGGTTTTTCAGAACCCTCACCAAAAAAATATTTTTGCATTTCTTCTTTTAAAAACTCGCGTGCTTTAGCTTCCATTAAATTCAGACGGTATTCATTGATGAGCATGGTTTGGTGGGATAACCACATATTCCAGGCCTGTTTTGATACTTCATTATAAACCCGTTCACCTAATGCACCGGGGAAGGGTGGTTTTAATAAGCCTTCAGCTTCTTGTTTTAATTTACAGCAATATACTATTCTGGTCATGTTTGCCTCTTATTTGCTACATCATAAACGCAGTATAGTGTACGTGTTATTTGGCAATTTTGTACTTAAAATGATTAAATTATTTTTTAGTCCGAACGGTGTTTCGCCTGTGCCAATAAAATATGTTGAGAAAGAATTTGTTCTTGTTCATTGGTTAATCCATTAAATGATACTGCAGTTCGGTAGTTATGTTCGCTTTGATATTGACTATAAACCACAGTGCCTTCAACAATGACAGGTATCATTTTGGGTTTGGTATAGATGACCAATTTTAACAGTGTTTTTTCCTTAATGAGCTCAGGTGTCTTAAATGCCATTCCACCTAGACTAATATTGACCTTGCGTAGCTGAATCGTATTGGTCATAAGCATTTGTCGTGATAAGTAATCTATTTTTGCATTGAGTAGATTAAGATAGTGGGCTATTGTAGGTTCTTTAAGCGCAATAACTTGAGTTAGTTCCGCTAATTCATAATCAATTTCTTGAAAATAATGTGCAGCCTCAAGATATCGTTGCCCATTTTTGCCTAAAAGTTGATCCACAACTGCGCGATCAGGACACAGTTCCCCTGGCTCCATAACTCGGTAGTTAAAATAGATATGATCTTCTACTCGAAAATGTTGACGTCTCTCATGTATAGGCATAATTGCTCCATTAACTTCATTCAGTATATGCAAATAAATTATTAATTGCATAACATTTTTATATGTTCCTCATGTGCCGTGTCCGATGACAATGAAGTCGGTGATGATTTTACTGTCCACACCTCTTCTTCCTTCTCCTGCTTTGTTTCAATGATGAATACATCCTGCTTCAATCCATCTTGTTGCATGCATGATGATGTGAGAAGCTGGCTAAAATAAGGTATTGTAAATACCTCTAATTGACACATTACCTCTTTAGCTTTACTGGAGAGTTCGGCGCTTTCTTTCTGTGCTTGGGTATAATTTGTTGCTGCATTTGCTCTTTGTAGGCATTCATCAAGAAAATTTATAAATTGTTGATCCGTGATTTTATCTTGTTTTATTGCTTGTAATACGACTGCATTAAATTCGGATACTCTATCCAGCTTTAAAGCAGCAGCAAAAGCATTATTTAACTTCACTGGAACTTTTGAAGGAGGTATCAACCGCTGCAATTGTTGCTGTGCATCAAAATAGAATTTTTTGAAGACATGCATGCCGAAGCCTCTATCATGAGCGCTCATAATCAATTGTTTCAATTGTTCTTCCGTTTCAACAATACATTTCAATTGTTCATCAACAGAGACCTTATCATTATTCATTTTCTCACGGTAACTTGTAATCGTGTGCATAATGTAAGTTCGATTTCCTGCATTATAAGCTTCTTTAATTGCTGCCAAATCGAGTGGATCCAAATAGTTTATGGCTGGATCTAAGACTAATTGATGCTCAGGATGGAGTATGTCTTCTCTTAATGCAATCAATTGAGCTTTACTTAGGGTGATCGTTTTTGCTGTGGTGATAGTTATGGACTCACCTCCACCACGCCGTTTAATAAAATCCACCATGACTGAAGAGACTTTGTCGCTAAAGGTGAGTTGTATCAAGTCATTACCCAGATCATCTATTTTTTTAAGTTTATTTTGTTGTCTGTAAGTCCAAGGGTTTTTAAAAGGGCGCCCATCGTCACTATACAATATAGGATTATGTATTAGTTTTTCAAAAATCAAAGCATTTCTTACCATAGGCAAATCGATATCACCTGTTGATTGCGGTAACATATCATCAATTGCTGCGAGACGTTCCATTATCCGAGTGCGCAACGTTTCTGCATCTTTTTCTAAAAGCATGAGATCACTTAACTCGGAAGTTAATTGGCTTTGTTTTTCAGTGCTCAATGGTTTTTTAAATTGTCGTTTAATTCGAGCTGCTTGTTGCTGATGTTGCCATATAACGTGAGTCACATATTGGAGAATTTTATCGTCCATTGCACGTAATTGCATGATGCTTTCAAATTTAGAATGCATGGACGAATCTTCAATGAGGGTACGATTTCTCCCCAAACCATGGCGTGTGTGTTTCTTAAGAAACTCTCCTGGTATAAGACACAAGCGTGAATCAAGGATAAATTTGTGAGTATCCATAAGTGACTGGTCAAAAATAAAAAGTGATTTTGCATTTCTTAATGCCTTATTTTGACAATTTCCACCTATTGCATCGGTATCACTGCATAGGTAAAGCAAGGCAAATGCATCGCCAAAATCATCAATAAAACAGTCCGCTTGTATTCCTTCACCTAAAGATTTGATGGTTGAATAGTGAGTATAAGTTTTTCCTAATAACCATGCGTAAAAAGTTTTTCCTAAAGAAAAACCACTAAGTAACTGTATCTCATCAAAGGGAATAAATAATGCAGGGTGTCCGTTATGAGAAATGGTCGTGGTAGTGGCCGTATCTAATTCCATCAATCGAGAAACATTAAGCGCCATTGCTTCATGTTGAACTTCTTGAATAGCACCATGTTTAGGTAGTTTGATAATGGCTTCCGTACTCAGTTTATATTGTTCTCTCGCAGCCTGATAATCCTTTATACTCAAATCTGGCGCACTCTCACATAGATGGCGTAATTGTTTTTTTACATTATCCAAACTCATTAAGGTGATTTTTTCTGTTACACCACCTATATTCTCTTGTAGTGTACAATAAATAAGCGTGGACCCATTGTCTTGCGGGATACAGATACGCTTTAATTCATTAATATTATTAAGATCGGATAGAATATTTAATCGTTCTTCTATCCTTTCTTTTTCTGAATCATTATGCGGCAACCGTTCTATCTCTTCTTGCAGACGTTGAATCAGTGCTGTGACCTGTATGAAATTGGAGGCGTCAAATGGTGTGGCTTCTGGAAAAGTTTGGGTAAGCGAGTACAGTTTTGTTCTGCTGTTAATTATTAAATCATCTAATTCAGTATCAACTTCTGTGGGTGTATGAGTTGGTCGTTCGTAGTAATTGTCTTTGGGTAATCGAATAATCTCATGAGCATTTTGGGTATAGCGTATGCCTTCTTCTGCTTTTTTGAAGTCGACAGACTTTAATAGAGGAGGTGAGCCCCCTTTCTCAAAGTTAGAAGAATATTTAATGATGCCACAAAATTCTCGCCATTGTTCGGGATCTGATTCTAGGGTTTCCAAGTCAAATAAACCATTTTGATGGAAATCGATATGATCCAACAACTTATCTAGATCAGAATAATGCTCAAGATCGATACTTTGCAGCTCCATTGCAATAGGATTTTCACACTTTTCTTTTAAAAATCTTTTGATAATCCTATTTTTTTGCCCCAACTCCATTAGTTACGTCCTTATAAAACCAAATTATTCCTGATTATAAATATAGACAATTTTTATGCTTTTGGTCAAAAAGAACTTTAAGGATTTCCATAGAATAATCAATGTGAATAGAAAAGAAAATTTTAAAAATACGATTGTTATTAGTTTGTATTCGAAGAAAAAAACAATTTTGAGGAAATGAAGCAGCTCTTCCTTGAGCATTTATCTATTTTTTATTGTACCAAACTTGTAGCTCTATCTATGGTTCGGATGTTTTTCCTTCAGTCAACGGTTCAAAAACATCTTGAATCCGCGGGTGCTGCGTTCTTTGCTCACCTCTAAAGAGGGTGCTTCCAACCCGATGTGCTGATGCACCTCTTTTCTTCGATGAGACAGCTTTGGACAATTTTGCATAATTTGCAAAAAAATGTTGGCTTTCTGCAAGACCCACAGAAGTTTTTTTCTTATGTTGTTGAGGTTTCTCTCGGTGTGGAGAACCCTTTTGAGATTCAGAATGTAATGTTCCATCTGCAGATTTTTGGGAAGCAACGGGTGCTTCTGCTTTCTTAGAACTGTTTTTCTTGACTACCATAGTCTGAAATGAAGAGGACTCCGCTGGGGTTTCTTCATTGCTAATCGTAGGGGATTTTGCGGGTGTGCCTTCTCGATCTTTTTCACCCTCAGGCGCTTCCTCTTCATTTTCATTATCAGCCTCATCGCTCTCGCTGTCCGAGTTCGAGGTATTAAGGGCTCGAATCTCATCTAAATGCGCTTCAAAGTAATCTTTGAAGTTATTTGACTCAGCGATGCCTAGATCATCGAGCTCTTCTGCAGGCAAAAATTCTAATTGAATAAAATGGGTGCGGAATGTTGGATCGTTATAATCGAGAGAAAGCTTTATTTTGTCTACTGGGGTCACTCTGTCCACTCTGAAAAAGCCGAAAGAGAGAAGATGGATTGCTTGTCTCCACCAGCTTGCAGCCCCCCAATCTTCGGTTAATAGAGCATCTTCAATATCCTCAGAAATTCTGGAAAAATATTCTTTCGAATATTTTTGATAACATTTTGTCGCTAATTGTTCGGCGATTCGATTTAAGCGAGGTTCTCTAGGATCTCGTTCTGAAATAGCGGTAAAAATGGCGTCCGCTTGCTCTAAAAATACTTCTTTTTCGAGGTTATCGGCAGCCAAAAGCTTTTTAATCCCTATTAATTCATTTTTAATGCCTAATGTCTCTGAAGATAATGCTATTTCAAGTTTTCTATGAAATACAGCTGGGTTGTTAATCAAGAATAATAGCTGTTGGAATTGATCAATGGAAAGTCTTTTGCCTACTTCAGGACGTGTTAATTCTTCAACAAGAACGGACAAATTGGTTATTGCATGGCCTGGTTTTTGAAAATATGAAAGTGCAGTCCGATGACGCGTTTTTCTTAAATCAGGTAGCTTATCCACTTGCGTCGCAATTAAGAATTCTTTAAGCGCCATACCGAGTTGGTAGGACATCAGTTGTTCCACATTGAGGTGGGTTTTGTACGCAGCAGGAGAGTATGTCTTAGTCTCTTCATTAATACATACAAGATATTCGGGAGGAGCGTAGCGCGGAGAAGCTCGTACTAAGCTGGCAAAAGGATTGGGGGAATTGACAAATGTTTTGCGGTCACTAATTACCAACTTATGATTATGTGCCAAAAAATTACTTAATTTAATATCAGGATGGTAGTAACCTGCTTCTTTGAGTTTAAGACAAAAATCATTAATTTGATTAAAGTGAAATTTTGCTCTTGCGGCGATTGTTTCTTGGGACTCGCCTTTTAGCGATTTTGCGACATGAAGTAAATTTCCCTGGTTAGCATATTGGCTTAATACCACCGGCCTGTATTCTAGTTCCTGCTGGTCTTCACTTTTGAATTGCATCATAAAAAGACCACTATCATTCGCGAAATATTTTGAAACAGGATCAGAGTATAGATCTTGATCACTTAAATCACTTCGGTCTACTACAGATAGAACCAGAGTTTTGTCCCAGCCTCTCATTTCGAGTGTATAGTTGTGGTTATTAACAGCCTCGTCACCTAGAACCTCTGTCTTATAGGCAGAGCTACATGTAACAATTTCACCTTTAATAGCGCTGATTTTCTCTTTGGCCAGTGCTAAAATTCGAGTGTGGTCATCGAGATTTTGTTTCAGTATCATATCGTGTTCAGCTAACAGACTAAGACGCTGGCTTATTGTTACAAATTGTTCTTTAATTTGGGAAAAAGGTTGGTTGCTCTTCAATAATGCATCTCGCTCTTTCATTAACTTATAGAGCTCGGTGTCATCTTGTTCTGGCAGCTCAGCGGCAGCTACAGGGCATTGTGCTGCTACTGCCTTTGCAAATTGAATTCCTTTGTAAAGGAAAGCACCATCAGGATTTATTCCATAAGCCAAGAGATGTGCTTGCCAACTCTCTTCATCAGTGGCTGATAGCCAATGATATTCTCCTTCAGTGATACGTATTGAATTGACTGAGTAATTGATTTTTTGCAGGTAAAATAAACGCTGGACCACATCTTCAGGTGCTATTTTATTAAAGTCATGGATCAGTCTTATTAACTTTCGATATTTCGCGCTTATAGGTTTTACTGTTAATCCCATGGATACTCCATTACAAAAAAATTCAAAAAATATTATCGATTCGTTGAAGGTCGACGATTAATTTTTACTCGGTGCTATTAAAAATTGTGTAAAATTACAGCATAGTACCACTTATCTTTCAAGAATAATAATTGCCCAGAAAGAAAGTAATGGTGTTGTACTACTCATTTTCAGATGTTCACTGTGCAACTTAAATCGCGTGAGCAAATAGGGCTTGGTTTTAGATGATGCAATTCCTATGAAAACCACTATCTTAAGTGATTAGTTTTATGATTTAATATTCATTATTTCCAGCTTAAAAAAAGGTTATCATGACTTTTGTAGTAACAGAAAGTTGTATTAGGTGTAAGTATACTGATTGTGTTGAAGTATGCCCTGTTGATTGCTTTTATGAAGGACCAAATTTTTTGGTGATTCATCCAGATGAGTGTATTGATTGTGCATTGTGTGAACCTGAATGTCCTGTCAGTGCCATTGTTTCTGAGGATGATTTAACTTCAGAACAGCAGCAATTTAAAGAATTAAATGCCGAGCTTGCTAAAAACTGGCCTAATATAACCGCTAAAAAAGATGCCCCACCTGATGCCAAAGATTGGGACGAGGTTAAGGATAAACTTCAATATTTACAGAAAGAGTGGTAGAAATCACTTCACTTGCTGACTCATGCCAGCGAATTCTTAGTGAGAAAGGTCGACTTTCCACGGCTATTGCAGGATTTGTGGCGCGTAAGCCACAATCTGATTTAGCTGTAGCGATTGCTGAAGCAATTGAAGAAAAATCAATTTTGATTGCTGAGGCAGGTACGGGAACAGGCAAAACTTTTGCTTACTTGCTTCCTTGCTTGTTAAGTGGCAAAAAAGCACTGATTTCTACAGCAACTAAAACACTGCAAGATCAACTCTATCAAAAAGATTTACCTACTTTGGTTAGAGCCTTAGGATTATCTGCACGTATACAAAATCTAAAAGGAAGATTCAACTATATTTGCCAATACCGAGTAGAACTGCACTCCGAAGAAGGGCAGTTTCAAAGCCCCCAATGCGCGCATGAAGTGGCTCATGTACGAAGTAAATTATCACAAATGAAAAACGGGGATCGTTCGGAACTACCCGAACTGAGTGAGGATTCACCCGTCTGGCCATATGTTACCTCCACAGTGGATAATTGCTTGGGCGCTGAGTGCCCTAATCACGAAACCTGCTTCTTACTCAAAGCACGTAAACGTGCGCTCGATGCAGATGTGGTGGTGATTAATCACCATCTTTTTTTTGCGGATTCACGCCTAAAAGAAGAGGGGTTTGGCGAGTTATTGCCAGGTGTGGATGTTATTATCTTTGATGAGGCCCATCAACTTGCCGAAATAGCAACTCATTTCAATGGTGAGCGTATTGGAACGCGTCAATTTCGTGATTTATTAGATGATCTGATTAAAGAGTGGCCGGTTATGGATCTGGCAAATCAACCTTTAAAACTCTTAAGCCATAAAGCCGATCAGCTCCTTGATGAATTATTAAATTGTTTACCCGGTGCGGATGAGCGGTTCAGTTGGCATGAAGTAAAGCATAATAAATCCTTTATGGGGGCATGGACTAATTGGTTGACGTTAAAAGATGAAGTGATGAACTGCTTTAGCGAACTGTCGCTTACTGAATTTCCTGGACTGGCGCGGTGCAAAGAGCGATTGGAAGAGTTTGCTCGAATTTTGTCGTTCTTTACTCAGGAAAGTAATAATAAAATACGTTGGCTGGAACGTTTTAGACATACTTTAGTTTTTCACATTACTCCCTACGATGTTGCAGAAACCTTCAGTAGCTTGCTCCTGCGCCAAGAGTGTACTTACGTATTTACTTCGGCAACTTTAACTATTGCAGATTCTTTTGATTGTTTTTGTAAACCACTTGGATTAAATGGGGCGAGAACGTTATTATTGCCCAGTCCTTTTGATTATCGACAACAAGCGTTACTTTATTTGCCTAGAGGATTACCCGATCCAAAAGATTCAGCCTATTATGAGTTATTAGTATCACGAGCCATTCCTTTAATTGACGCTTTAGGAGGCCGCTGTTTTTTTCTGTTTACCAGTCATAAAGCATTAAAACAAGTTGCTCAAATGATGGGCAGTATTTTAAACTACCCCTTATTAATTCAGGGCACGGAGGCAAAACCAATTTTATTGGAGCGTTTTAGACAATTAGGTAATGCTGTTTTATTGGGAACTGCCACTTTTTGGGAAGGAGTGGATGTAAAAGGTGAGGCTCTTTCTTGTGTTATTATTGATAAGTTGCCTTTTTCCAGTCCAGTTGATCCCGTAATTCGTGGTAGAATGGCTTACTTAAAAGAAAAAGGCTTGTCAGGTTTTGATGAACTATCTCTACCAGGGGCAGTAATTGCCCTAAAGCAAGGGGTAGGGCGGTTGATTCGGGATAACACTGATAAAGGGGTTCTAATGATCGCCGATCCTCGTCTAACCAGCAGAGACTATGGTGGACGAATTTTGGCCAGTTTGCCCCAATTACCGAAAACACGCGATGAGCAGAAAGTGCTTACATTTATTAAAGAATTAGAGCTGGATTATGAAACTGCTAGCGATTGATACATCTACAGAAACGGCCAGTGTGGCTTTACTGACCGGAAAAGAATTACTTTGTGAAGAACAAAGTAATCAAAAAACACATGCACAATTTATTTTACCGATGATTGATAAGCTAATGGCCAACGCCAGTTTACAAATGCATCAGCTGGATGGCATAGTATTTGGTCGTGGCCCCGGAAGTTTTACCGGTTTGCGTATAGCATGCAGTATTGCAAAAGGATTGGCTTATGCTCATGATTTGCAGTTGATTCCAGTGAGTAGCTTAGTCGCTATCGCTTGGTCGGTTCGCCAGGAAAAGCAGATGAATCAGCTCCCTGTATTGGCCGTACTGGATGCGCGTATGCAAGAAATGTACTGGGCTTATTTTGCACCAGATCAATGGATAGCAGAGGAGCGTGTTAATCCAGTGCATGAACTCAGTCTTCCTGAGTATCAACCTATAACCCTTGCAGGAGTAGGGGCAGACTTATATTGGGATGCGTTTACCTCGGAAGTTAAATCACAAATTAGTGATAAAATTACAGTGAATCCTTCTGCGGCAGCTATGATTCAATTTGCGCAATTTTTTGGGCAAAAACCCATTTCAGTTGCCCAAGCTCAACCTGTATATGTAAGAAATAAAGTGACTTAGGTTCTTTGGAGAATTTTGTGGATAAAAAACTATTGGAAATATTGGTGTGTCCTTTATGTAAAGGAAAATTATTATTAAAAAAGCAGGAACTCATTTGTAAATTTGATCGATTGGCATTTCCTATCCATGATGATATTCCTGTGATGTTAGAGCATGAAGCTCGAGTTATTTCATTGGAAGAAAAGGATAAGTTGTAATACTAAATGACAGCTATAGAAAAATCTATGTAAGTCATTGTCTTCTTATATAGAGCTCTATGGATATTTATTTCTATTATTAGGAATACAAATTTTCTTTATTTGTCCGATAATAATTCTTTTTGATCTATAATTTACCATAAGTAGTGCGCGTTTAGCATGTTTTGCGAGACCAAAATGGTAGATTTTATAGATAAAAAAAATTTTTTTGGTAAAAAAATGGGGATTCATGCACCAGGTGTTGCTCCTAAGACGAGCGGTACTGTAAAGGGAAAGTGGCTTTGGTATCGTGAGCGTGAAGAAAATAAATCCACTATTTCGCAAGAAAGAGACATAGACAGGCAACAGTATTTAAAGGCAACTGATGTAGAGAAACAACAACGTCTTTATTTGGTCAAAACAGGGGCCATCAGGCTTCAAACTAAAGAAGATTATTCAATTAATAATGTTCGTAATCGAGTAGAAGTTGCTAATTCTGGCCTCTTAAACTTTTTCCTCGGTGACGGGACAGCGGTCAGGAATACGATAGCTTACTCTACATATCATAATGAAAAAAATCCTGATAACTTTCCATCCGGCAATAAATTTTATCTTGATGAAAATGGTTTTGTAAAGGAAGAACTGGCATCTCAATTTGCTGGTCAGTTTGATACCCCCAAAGGAAAAAAAACAGAAGTCTATAATAGGGAGAAATTACAAGAATCAGGTTTTGCTCCATTAAGGAAGGCATTTGTTGTTTGTGGCCTTATGGGGTTTCATGATTTTTTGGGAAATTACGATAATTTTGCTTTTATCAATGGCAAGTTAATGATAACTGATACCGGTGTGGGTAGTGGGAATACAGGTCAGCATAGTTCCTATGTACGAGCTGGGAATACCCATTTTGATAGTAATGTAATAAAGGACTTAGATAGTTTATTCGAAAATAAAAATGCACTTGTTTCGGAGTTTAGAGAGCATTTAACGATTAAGGATGTTCTTGATGGAATTGATGAATTAAAAATTAAATCCAAAGAGGATTTGAAAAAAATTCTTGACGATTCATTTAAACCAATCCCTAACCCTTTTGATAAAAGTGATCCGCGTTATAATTATTTTATGCGTTATAATATGGACCTGCAGCAGCATAAAAAAGGACTTTATCAAGCTTACAGTCAGCGAATTGATAATCTGGTTGAATTTCAAAAAATTTTAAACAAATTTTATCCTAATAATCCTGAAAAATACCATGTTCCTTCCTTTCAAGCCCTGCAAGATATGAGTCAGAAATTACAATATTACCCCCAAAATATTTATGAAATGTATGCTGAGGCTCATGAAAAACTCTTTGCGCTTAATAAGAGAGGTCAACTTTCTCAAGATGAAAGGATATTGCAAGAAACTTTGCAGCGTGTATTACACGAATATGCAGCAAAGGAGGTTGACTCGGAAAAAATAGAAATAATCTGGGAGCAAATATTAGAGCTCGAAGAAAAAATTAATCTCTCTAGAGAGAACCTTCAAAAGTTGGACGATTTTACAGATGAGTTAAAACAGCGCCTTCCTACACAATGGCAAGAGTTTTTAAATACTCCTGTTTCTAATTTGAAAGCAACTGATCCTGCGGCAGCACATATAATGGTTGAGTTAAATGCACAAATTAATCAGATTAGGAGTGCTCTGGAACATAATGAGTGCACGTTTGAAGAAGCGAAATCTTCTCTAGTCGAAGCATTAAAAATAGAACCTCTTCAAGAACGAGTATCCACACTCGAAGAAAAAATAAATCTTACTAGAGGAAACCTTCAAAAATTTGACAATGTAGTTAACGATTTAAAAAAGTCACTGCCTAAAAAATGGCAAGAGATTTTAAATGGTGCTAATCCAGGTTTGAACAAGACTGATCCAGTCGTGCATGCAATGGTCCGATTGAAAGAGCGAATTAATAAGCTTAATAATGATTTAGAGAATAGCAAATGTACATTTGAAGAAGCAAAATCTTCTCTAGCAGAAGCTGTTAAAAAGGTTATTGATGTAGCCAATGTACAACAAGAAAAGACAACATTGGGTAAAACGCGTAAATTATTAGGATTCACAATCCAAATATTTTCAAGTGAAGTATCCACCTTACTGCAAAAATTTTTGGAATCCAAGCATTTTCTAGGTAGAGAGTCTTTTGATAAAAAACAAGGGGTTGATTTACCAAAGATCGAGTCAGCGAGTTCCAAATACAGATTTG
Organism: Legionella sp. 227; assembly: GCF_043161935.1. Lineage (NCBI taxonomy): Bacteria > Pseudomonadati > Pseudomonadota > Gammaproteobacteria > Legionellales > Legionellaceae > Legionella > Legionella sp. 227. Next base: position 2,819,013 of record NZ_CP171154.1, read on the forward strand.
CGGTGGACCAAATGAAGCCTCATCCAGCTCCCGATGAAGATGAGCGCACCTCATTTGAACAGCATAAGTAATCTTTTCTCTATTAAGTCCTAGGTTTGGTGATGTATTTTTTACGCCCGTACAGGAAAAATGCAGGAAGCATCATTAAGACGATTCCTATAGAGAAAACCAGACGGAAATGATTGGCACTACCGAAATTCATAAATTCAACGGGTGGAATGAAACCTACAATTAAAGTCATGGTACAGCCACATAAACCCAGAATACAGGTCAGATAGTAGCCTGCTTTTTTCCCTGGTATTGCAAAAGGTCTATGAAGATGAGCATATTTGCTTTTTAATTTCCAAGCGGCAATAAACATCAAAACATACATCATGATGTAGAGTTCGGTGCTTAATGCAGTAAACAACCAATAGATGGCATTGACACTTGGAAACAAGAGAAAGCCACTGCATAAAAGCGTCACCAAAATGGCTTGCGTAATTAAAATTCGTGAGGGCATTCCTCGTTTGTTTAATTGGCACATAAATTTCGGTAAGAAGTTATGATTGGCCGCCATAAGCAAACCTTTAGCTGGCGAAATGATCCAGTTGATCATACTGCCTAAGCTGCCTAAAAGTAATAATGCGATCAGGATAGGTAAGAGCCACTCAAGGTTATATGCATGGAAAAAGTTAGTAAAGGCTTGCAGTACGCCATCAATTAAACTGATTTTTTCTTTGGGTAGAACAAATGCAATCGCTAATGAGCCGAAAATCATGGTTGTTAGGATAAGCAATACTGAAAAAAACATTGCGCGAGGGAAATTGGTTTGTGGGTTTTGCACATTGCGAACGTGTACTGCTGCGAGCTCCATGCCTAAAAATGAAGTCATAATTGCAGTAAGTGATACCCAAGATTGGCTGTCTTTCCAGTGCGGTATCAAATGCTCTAAGCTCATATTAATTGCTATAGGATTTCCTTTAATGACCCAAATTAAGGCAAGAAAAATAATAAAGCCCATGGGCAGTATCATTCCTAGTATGGCACAAAGACCGGCAAAATGTGCTGAAGCGCGTAACCCGGATAATGCAATTAGAGTTAATGACCAAAAAATAACTAGAATTACTGAAATCAGGTAATATTTATTTTGTGCGAGTTCGGGATTGATCAAATAGGCCAAGACACCTGCTATAAAGGATAAAATTGTGGGATACCAGACTAAGGTATTGATCCATTGCAACCAGATGGTAAAAAAAGCAAGATTCTCACCGTAAGCATGCTTCACCCAACTGTAAATTCCGCCTTCCTCATCCGACCACGTTGACGACAATTCTGCTGCTACTAAAGCCACTGGAATTAAGAAAACAATTGCGGAAAAGATAAAGAAAAAAATTAATGAAGAACCGAACAGCGCGGTTCCCGGTAAATTTCTTATACTATCAATTGCACCAGTAATCAGTAAGACTAAGGCCAGGACAGATATTTTTTCAGAGGACCAGTTGTTCATTAATTAAATCGACTTGTTAAAATGCTAGGCATTATATAGGAAGTTGGCAATGGACGTTACTATTTATTTTATCATATGAAATCAATTTTGTTGCTTCTAATTCAAATAATTACGGTGAAATGGGAATTATCTCTTTGGCATTCAATAAGTATTTTATCGTAAGCCTAGAGACAGGTTTTTTATAGGGGTGGAAAAAGTAAAGGATATTTAGTCAATAAAAAACCTGTCAATAATCTTTGAAAATCATAAGTGTTTTGAGTTTTCTATGTTAGGGATTGTTTCATAGGAGTCAGATTTTTTAATTTGTTTGAGTTTATTAAAAAACGAATTATTTTTATTCACCTGACTTTGAGACTCAAAATCCCTTTTCAAACACTTCAAGAAATTATCAAATTCGAGAAAAATTTCTATTCTTAATTGATAATCATTTTCTTTATAATCGCTATTTGTTTTATAAAATACTACCGCTTCATTACTCAGAGCGGTTATTTCTTTTTGTAACTCAGTTTTTGATTTACAAAAGCTACTGAGTTTCATTGCGTGCTCGGTGAGTTCAACAAACTTTTCTTTATATGTTTCAATTTTCATATTAAATCCTTTTTAAATTAGAGAGTTACTCCTCAGGGCATAAAGGAAAAGCAAAAAACATGCCGGCTCGTTGGATTGAGTTTTTCATCTCACGCTATCTCGAGGGCAGTGAGGGCTCCTCATTTGAATAGACAGTGTATTTGATGGGAGAATCTCTTGTGAGGGGATAGTGGCCCTCGGTCACATTGCACTAACTGGGTTACACGCTATGTATTCCTGGTTTCTTTATTAAACCCCCCTTTACATACAGGAGAATTTAAAACGTTTTTGCCCCTGTTTTCCCATTCTTCGGGGGTAAATAAATGCATACTTAGGGCGTGTAACCCAAGATCAAATTCATTTTTTAGTAATTGATTTAAGAGCCTATGTCGTGCGATTCGCGATAGATCAGTAAAGCGTGCAGAAACAACAGTAACTTTGAAATGTGTTTGTGCATTTTCAGGAACGTGATGATTAGCCGATTCATCTTCGACGTTTAAATAAACGGGAGCTAATTCTTGAGTTACCAATTTTTCGATACGGTTTTTACGTGACATATTGATCTCGAACACAAATTAATAATAAAAAAGCCGCCATAAAGCGGCTTTTTGAAAAGCAGACTATTAGATTCTGCAGTTTGCAGGAACATATCTATCATCAGCAGCATTTTGTACTGCACAAGTCCAGGTAATTGGATTTGTAGGCGGTGTTCCTGCAACCAGGGGTTGTCCATTAGATGATGGAGTTAATGTAAGGACCACATTATTTGCTAATGCAGTATAAGTAACTGTAATTACGCCAGTAGCTGGAGTAACCACAACACTTTGCACGTTAGCTGTTGCTGGGGGTTGAGCCCAACCCAAGTCTAAAGCATTAGCACCCGTTGTCGCATTTTCAGAAATAGTAGTCTGTGCTGAAGAGGCAAGACTTAATCCTTCTGTTACACGAGCTCTAACAACGTAGTCCTGATAGGCTGGAATAGCAATTGCGGCAAGAATACCAACGATTGCTACCACTATCATCAACTCAATTAAAGTAAAGCCTTTTTGTTTCATCATTTGCTCCCTAATGATTGGTACAACGATAAATATGCAAAAAAAATGCCATTTATCAGAAACTTACAACAAAATTAGGCCAGAACAAATCTACAACCTGCCATGGCAAGAAAAGGAAGTCCTCTTCACTTTCTTTTCCTCCTTTAATTGTAGCAGAAGCAGAGAAGTGTTGCTTATGTTGTAGGACTATTTTAATCCGGCAATTTTTTGTTTTTTTTAAATGACAAAAAAATATGAAAAAAATAAGTAACTTATAACCCGGATTAGTACGGCCTAATCCAGGCTGCAATATTGCTTCGGGTTAAAGATTACTTGAGTACTTTGGGTACTAGTTGATTCTTTAAACGAACATAATCAGGCAATCCATTAATGTAATCTGGATAAGCTTCACCTTGAATGAGTGGTGACAAATATTGTTTGCATTCAGCAGTGATACCCATTCCATCCTCAGCAATATAATGTTTGGGCATCGCTTTTTCTTGATTGGCAACATCGGCTAATTGGACGTGACCAATAGACCATTGATAGGGTTCATCTTGTTCACGAATGATAATGGGCATGATGGCATTATGGCCTTTAATGGCATATTCCACCGCGGCCTTACCCAGAGCATAAGCCTGATCCAGGTCGACTTTTGAGGCGATGTGACGGGCCGCACGTTGTAAATAATCTGCGACTGCCCAGTGGTATTTGTAATTCAGTTCCGTTTTGATGTACTGAGCAATGACTGGTGCAACGCCACCTAATTGGGCATGACCGAATGCGTCACGAATTCCTGCATCACTTAAGAATTTACCTTCCGTGTTACGAATTCCCTCAGAAACGACAACAACGCAATAACCATATTTTTTAACGCATTCATCAACTTTATTCAGGAATTTGCCTTGTTGAAAAGGAACCTCTGGTAATAAAATAATGTGGGGTGGTTCATCAGGGTGTTGGCTTGCCAAACCGCTGGCAGCAGCAATCCATCCTGCATGACGTCCCATTACTTCTAGAATAAAGACTTTTGTTGATGAGGCAGCCATAGAAGCAACATCAAAACCTGCTTCTCGGGTAGAAACAGCAACATATTTAGCAACCGAACCAAATCCAGGGCACGCATCAGTAAAGGGAAGATCATTATCTACCGTTTTTGGTATACCAATGCATGTAATCGGATAGCCCATTTTCGAGCCTATTTGCGATACTTTATGTGCGGTATCTTGGGAATCCCCCCCGCCGTTATAGAAAAAATATCCTATATTATGTGCTTTAAAAACTTCAATTAACCGTTCGAATTCTTCACCATCATTTTTTAGTTTATAGCGGCAAGAACCAAACGCACCAGAAGGTGTTTGTAATAATTTAGCGATATCTGAGTCACTCTCGAGTGATGTATCAATGAGCTCTTCATTTAAGGCACCAATAATCCCGTTTTTGGCTGCATATACTTTGCCAATATGTTGTGGAAATTTCCTGGCAGTTTGAATCACTGCGCAAGCTGAAGCATTAATTACCGCAGTTACACCGCCTGATTGAGCATATATTGCATTTTTTATAGTCATTCTTTCTCCTGGTTAAGGGTAATTACTTGTCTTCATAGCCTCTTGGAGGAGAGTAAGTAAGAAGATAGGTAATCACTTAAATTCTTATTTTTTGATGTTCATATTCATTAATTACTGCATCAATGCTTTGAATTAATTCGGCAAAAGGAGTGGCGAGCTCTTCAATTGAAACAGTGTGTGCTGCCAGTTTTTCTACCTGTACTACTTTTTTTTGCAGCGTTGGCACTCCAGAAAAACAACATGCTCCATGCAGTTTATGTGCGGCTTCGCCAATTTTTTTAATATTTTTATCATGCATTAATTGGATAAATTCTTCACGATTTTTATGTAATTCCTCCACGAATCGGCTAAGAAACTCTTCCGCAAGTGCTTGATTTCCAGACACTTTTTGCACACATAACTGCCAATCAATTGCTGCATGTTTTGCTTTATCGGCAATCCGCAGGATTTGGGTTAGTAATTGTTTTTCATCTATAGGTTTTTGCAAGCAAAAATCCACACCTGATTTTTTTAAATCAATGCTATTCACATCGCTGCCATTCGCGCTAATTAAAACAATAGGGGTATGGCGGTTAAGTTGTGATTTTTGTCGAATGAGTCGGGCTGCTTCTAATCCATTGACTTTAGGCATCTGCAAATCGAGCAAAATGAGGTCGTATTTTTTGTCATTACACGCCGCTACGGCCATTTCACCGTCATCAACTGAAGTCATATTTGCATGAGTGCCCAATAAAGAGTCCAGGAGCATTTTGTTAACTGGGTTGTCTTCGGCAATGAGTAAATCAGGGTGCATAAAGCGTAGTTGTTCTCTTAAACCATCCAATTCATGATTGACCGGTTTTTCAATGTTCTCTTGGCTGGTGAGGGATTCAATAACATCTTGAAGTTTTTGAATGCTGATGGGTTTATATAAAAAGCCCTGAGCTCCAAGAGCTGTGTAATCATTAATAAGCCATTTGGAAATGAGCACGTATGGAAAATAATTATGTTCGGCAATGATTTTGGCTATCTTTTGTTCATAACCTCTATTGATATTGAGAAAAGCAATATTACAGTCTTTGTTATTCTCAAGAGCACTCGCAAGTTGGTTAAACGAATTTACGGGAATACATTGAATTCCCCAATAACCTAAGCCATTGCATAGTGCTTCCAAATGGAGCGAATTATCATCAAAGCATAACATTTTAAAATGCGCGAAGGGGTGTATTTGATTTTTTTCTATTTCATAGGCAACTAACTTTTCAACCTTCACGTGAGCAGTGAAGCTAGAACCTTTATTGAGCTCGCTGGTAAAGCTGATACGCCCATGCATTTCTTCACAGAGCTTTTTACAAATGACTAATCCTAGACCTGAACCGCCATAACGCCGAGTAATGCTTGTATCGGCCTGATTAAATGCAGTAAATAATTTACTTTGATCCTCTGGAGAAATACCTAAACCAGTATCAGTTATTGTGATGCATAAAGTGTAATCTTTATCTGTTTCTTGTTCTACTTTAGTGCGGACCAATACATAACCATGATCGGTAAATTTAACCGCATTAGTCACTAGATTGGTGATAAATTGTTTGATTCTAAAGGGATCACCTAAAACAATTTTAGGTACACTGACATCGGTTATGGGGATTAAATCAATACCTTTTTTATGAGCATTTGGTGCTGCAAGGGTAAGCACTTCATCGATACAATGACGGATATTTAAGGGGATGCAATCCAGGTGAAGTTTTCCCGCATCAATTTTAGAAAAATCGAGGATATCATTAATAATTCCTAACAAATCTTGTGCAGAAGCTTTGATTGTTTTTACATAATCTAATTGCAAGGGATCAAGCTTGCTTTCCAATAAAACATTAGTAAAGCCAATAACTCCATTCATTGGTGTACGGATTTCATGACTCATATTGGCAATAAATTCTGATTTTTGCCGACTTTTTTCTTCTATTTTCTTCTTCTCAAGTGAGAGCTCGATATTTTTTTCTTCTAACAATTCAAGACTTTGTTGTAAATCTTCAGTGGCTATTTCGATGTGTTGATTTAAGTCACGTATTGTTTCGAGGTATTTTTTTTGCAAATGGGAGCATCCTTGCTCAATGATGCCTAGTTCGCCTGGACTCGATGTTTTGATTTCTGTTTCGAATTCATTGCGTAAAATTTGTTTCATGCTCCGACGTAAACGGGAAATAGGCAAATAAATACGCTTAGAGAGAAAGTAGTGTATGGTCAATCCCATGAGCAAACCAAAAAGAGTAATAAAGATGGTTACAATGAGCATTTGATAACGTTTGATAATCATCGAGCGAGTATCAATATCAATGGATAACCAACCTAAAATATCATCTGCGCGAGTGGTCATTGGGCTGAGGATGTTCTTAAAAGACGAATTAGAATAAAGATTGAATTTAGGAATAGTAACAGGTGCGATGAAGTTAATGGTAAAAGGATTAATTTGCTTACTTTCAATATAATCCCCCGTAAATTTAGGAGGATTGAAGGGTTTATTCAGGGAATGTTTGCCACCGCGGTAAGCCAGCAGTTGTCCATCACTACTGTAAAAAGCGAGAGCTTTTACTTCTGGATTGATTGTGGATGCATTAATTAACCCTTGCAACGTGCGATCGTCACGTCGAAGCATGGCGTATTGTGCTGCAGGAAGTAGTTGACGGATGTATGCTTCGCCCAGACGAGACATGTGCTGTTTTAAGTCATTACCAAACAGTCCATTATAAAAAATAGCGAGAAGCAGGGCGACTAAAAAGGCTGGAATTAGGGTGGTAATTCTCAGTTGATACTTGATACCTATGCTTTTCAAAGTGACTCACCAATATAGTTCGGATAATACTTTAATTTTAGCCTGCATAGAGCACATCGTAACGTGAATGGTAATAAACAGACTTTAGGTGAGTCTGCTCATAATATCCTTCACCCAGGCTTCAAAGTCAGTTATTATAGCCCGATTATTTTATTCCTTACAATGTGGAAGAGATTATGACAGTTAGAACCCGATTTGCACCAAGCCCAACTGGTTTTTTACATGTGGGCGGAGTGAGAACTGCTTTATTTTCATGGCTTTATGCAAAGCGCCATCAGGGGCAGTTCATTTTGCGCATAGAAGATACGGATCAAGAACGTTCTACAAAGGAATCAGTACAAGCTATCCTGGATGGTATGTCATGGTTAGGTATGGATTATGACGAGGGCCCCTTCTATCAAACTGAACGTTATGATCGATACAACCAAGTAGCACAACAATTTTTGAATGAGGGCAAGGCTTATCGTTGCGAGTGCAGCAAAGAGCGTCTGGAAGCGTTACGAACCGCTCAATTAGCTGCCAAAGAAAAACCCCGTTATGATGGCCATTGTCGAGATAAAAACTTACCCTTATCGGATAAGCCTTATGTAATCCGTTTTAAAAATCCTGAACAAGGTACTGTCTCATTTCATGATGAAGTATATGGAGAAATCCATGTGGCGAATAGTGAGTTAGATGATTTGATTCTTGTACGTTCTGATGGCCACCCAACCTATAATTTTGCTGTGGTTATCGATGATATCGATATGAAGATAACCCATGTAATTCGAGGTGATGATCATATTAATAACACCCCAAGACAAATAAACTTGTTTCAAGCGCTTAACGCTTCAATTCCAGTATTCGCTCATTTACCCATGATCTTAGGTGAAGATGGCAAACGTTTATCCAAAAGACACGGTGCGGTAAGTGTGTTGCAATTTAAAGAGTTAGGGGTTTTACCACACGCATTACTCAATTATTTAGTACGTTTAGGCTGGTCTTATGGCGATCAAGAAATCTTCAGTATCAATGAGATGATTGAATGTTTTGAATTAAAAAACGTGAGTCGGGGTGTTTCAAGTTTTAACTATGAAAAGTTATATTGGCTCAATCAACATTATCAAAAAAATGATTCTGTTGAGGCGGTAGCTGAATCATTGCGTTGGCATTTTGAACAATCGGGCATTGATCTGACCAATGGGCCAAAATTAACCGATTTAGTGGCAATTCAGGCTGAGCGATGTAAGACTTTAGCTGAAATGTGCCAAATGAGTTTATATTTTTTTACTGATTCAATTGAATATGATGAAGCCGCTGTGAAAAAACATTTACGCCCAGTCATCTTAGAGCCTTTGACGGCACTTTATGAGCGTTTACAAACAGTGGAGACTTGGGAAAAGGATCATTTGCAAGAATGCATTAATGACATCAGCGCCCAATTTGATATCAATATGGGGAAAATCGCACAGCCATTACGGGTCGCTGTAACGGGGTCGGGCATGTCACCATCAATTGATATGACCCTGACTTTATTAGGTAGAGAAAGAGTATTAACTCGCCTGAAAAATGCTTTAGAACAATTGAAAATTAGAGCTCAAGCCAATAGTTGATTTCTAAATTGGTTGTAGTTCATAGTCTGCAGGTCGAAGTAAAATCTTGATCTGCAGATTTTAAATACTTATTCGTGACTATCATAGATGCATTCGTATGAGAGATCATTTTAATAAAACAAAGGGATAATTGCTTATGAAATTAAAATCACCGTTCTTAGGATTAGCCTTTGTGGCTTTTTTCTCTCCACCCATGCTTTATGCTGCTAATTCTGACCCATCGTCCAATATCACAAATCAATTACAGAAAGAGATTGATAGCTATTATCAGCAATACAGTAAAAAGGAAAAGTTTACAGCGATTGCCGCATCCGTCTTGATTCCTCAGAATCAAATGAGCTCTAAAAAAGAAACCCATACAGTGGTACACGGTACTATGGGATTTCCTCCCTTATCTCAACCTATTACCTCAAGCAATTTGTTTGATATTGGCAGTATTACCAAATCATTTACTGCGCTTATCCTTTTGCAATTGCAGACAGAAGGTAAATTATCTCTAGATGACCATTTGGGGAAATGGTTACCTCAATATCCTAATTGGAAAGAGGTTACTCTAAGACAATTATTGAATATGACTAGTGGTATTCCAAATTATTCAGCAGATGATGAGTTTTCCAAAAAAATGGAAGCCAATTTAAATCGGGTTTGGACGGATGAAGAGTTACTTAAATACGCTCACCCTGAAAAACCGCTTAAAAAGAGGCAGGGAAATCTTTTTGAATATTCTAATTCCAATTACATCCTTGCCGCTATGGTTATCGAAAAAATAACCAATGATACCTTCGCAAATCAATTAAAATTGCGGATTATCAACGCACAAAATGGATTAAATAATTCATTTTATCTTGCTGGTCCTGATGGTCAAGCGGAAGAAAAAGCCATTGAAAATCGCCGAGTCCATGGATATTTTTATGATGAGAAAAAGAATAAATTAATTGATACATTAACTAATGATTTATCTTGGGCGACTGCTGCCGGTGCAATCGTTGCAAATACGGAAGATGTAGTTCGCTGGGTACAACTGCTTTATCACGGAACATTGGTTAAGCCTATTTATAGAGAGCGGATTTTGGCTGAATTAGAGTCCGTTGTCTCTATGAAAACAGGACAACCTATTCCTAAAGTCACTGAAGAAGATCCTCATGGATTTGGTTTAGGAGTAGGGTATCTTTATGATAAAGAACTCAAACAACGTTTTTGGGTTTATAAGGGGAGTACTTTAGGATTTCGCGTCATGTATTTTTGGCAGCCTTGCAATAATGTAACTACCGTAGTTGCTTTAAATAGTAAAGGCGGTGAAGGGAATCCAGACTCTAAGTTAGGCGATGAGATTATTAGAGCGAACCTAGGTTTATACAAGGTCATTTTAAAAAATTATCCTGAACTCCAGTGTATTTCTTAGCTTCATCTTTTTTGACCCTTTTCTCCCCGTGGAGAAGGGGGTTATCTAGCTTTTAAAGCCCCAACGTGAATTAAATAAAAACAAGTTGTAGTAGCAATGTAATTCACATGCTACAATTTGTGCTTTACGATTTATAAATCAACATATATGGCTACTTCTAAAGATGATACTATAAATTCTAAATCCCCACCTGCAATCCTTAAAATTAATAAAAAAACCGATCATTTTTTTATTTCCATTAGTAAGAAGCGGGGGGTACATTCATTTCTAATGCTCGGGACATATGACCCGCAAGAACATAAAATTCAACGGTTACTTTGTCGTGTAGGCAAGGGACACAATCTCACTGATCCTAACTTTTTGACTAATATGCAGTGTATCTGTAATGGATTGTTTTTTAGTAATCCAGCAACTTTAAGGGATGAATGGATCTATAGGGAGAAAATTGGCGGACACCCGATCAGTTATCAAGCATATGATATTACCTATGAACAATATATCGAATTTCTACGAATATTGGAGTCATTGCAAACAGATACAAATAAGTTCCCATGTTATAAACCCATAAGGCCAGCAGGACCTTTTGAATCCGAACTGGAGGGCGAGTGTGCTGAAAAGACTATAGAAAATCAGGATAAAATTAAATTAATATACAGTCAAGATATAGTCTTTCCTTCTCGTGATGTACGTCAAATACAAGAAAGTGTTAGTGGATTGGATTTAGGTAACACCTGCAGGCATTCAGCAATCAAACTAGTTGAAGAAGTTCAGCATGCACCAGTTGGCTCTTTAGTTTCTCCCAGTTTTTTTATGGAATTACCTTATCAAACGGTATTGGAATACGGTAAACCCAGTCAAGATATCCCTTTTTATGTACTTCCGGCTCCTCCAGCCGCTTTTGTTCTAAGTGATGAAGGGGATGGGGTAAAAGAAATGATACTCAGAAAGCTATATGCTCGAATGGAAAAGCTGCCGTGTCTAGAGCCTGATTCACAAGACACACAAATTAAGTTTTCTAAATTAAAAGAATTATATTTAGACCTGGTTGGACCAAAGAAAGATTTAACTTTGGATTTATTAATAAAAAATATTCAGGATTGGAAAGCTATAAATAAATCGAAATTAGATGTTTTAAGAAAAACATATTTTTGGGATTATCTCCCTCTCGTCAAAAGAACATCGTCTACTATGAAGTTACTTGATGAGATAGAAAATGATCTTAACAGTGGACTTAATACTAGATTACATGGCTAGTATATCTGATTCCTGGTATGCGCAACTGAATGCAAAAGAAGATATTAATAAGTCTAGGGGGCCTAGTGTTCATTGCCATTAAGTTGAGGCGGGATGCAATAGTTGAGGTGTCATTTCCGTGAAGGGGCTAATTCCTCTATAAATTTTGTCCAATGCCAGTTGACGAATCCATTTTCGTCTTTGTCAAAATGACATACAATGATTTTCTGCAAAATCCACTCATAAAGAGTGGTTTCTTCTTAACTTAATAGTAGTAATCTAATATTTGACTAGAAATCAAAGGAGTGAATATGAAACTTTATTATACTAAATCAGCATGTTCCTTAGCAGTACGTATAGTTCTTAATGAATTAGGAATAGATTTTCAAGATGAAGAAGTGGATTTAAAGGCGAAAAAAACACGTTCAGATGAAAATTATTTATCGATTAATCCTAAAGGTGCAGTACCAGCACTTTACCTGGATAACGGGGATTTGTTGACAGAGAATCAGGTTATTTTGCAATATTTAGCGGACAAAACACCAGGCCAAAAACTTTTACCCGCAGTAGGGGACTTAAAAAGATACCACACCCTCGAGTGGATAAATTATGTTGCTACGGAATTACATAAAACTATAGGCATGTTCTTTTATCCTAATCTTAATGAAGAAACAAAAAATATTTTTATGTCCATTATCACTACTCGATTGAAGTATGTTAATGAGCATCTTGCAAAAGGGCCGTACTTGATGGGAGAAGACTTTTCTTTGGCGGATGCTTATTTATTTGTCATAACCAGATGGGCGTATTATTTTAAAATGGATCTTTCCGCGTATAAACATTTAGAACAATTTATGAAAGTCGTTGCCGAACGTCCTGCTGTTGTGACTTCGCTACAACAAGAAAAATTGTAATAAGTACTTGTCACTGAGTAAGAACGTTTGTATTGTGTGTTTTTTTTGCCTTATCTGCACTTTATATCCAATCGTTCTTCAATTTTTTTGCTCTAAGATAAGGAAAATACTACTCTAATTATTTTGGGAGGTGGAATGTGCCTGTGAAATCTGCTTTTCGAGGTGGAATAGAACTTAATTTTTCCCCTCAACGCAAATTTGAACCCATTGAAGGTGTGGAACAAGAGAAACAGGCACCGATTATTGCACGCAATGCAGTGCGCTTTTTAATGATGGGTTGGACAGAGCAGTGGACTGAGTTTTTAACCCCAGCCGTAGCTTATGCTGTTTTTGTAAAACGTGATCATGAATTATTACGGGAATTACGTTTTGCTTTTCAACAGGGTTTTTTAGATCTTTTTGAGCAATTAAAGGATAAGGAATTAACTGCTGAGCAAAAAGAGCAAGTCCATCTTTATTTAAGTAATTGTTTCACGTTACTCCCTTATGGAGATTTAACACCGTATGAAGCCTTTAAAATCCCTCAGTACATTGATGGTCATCTGGAGCTAGTCGAATATCAAGTCAAGCCAATTGAATTAACCAAAAGATCAGGATGGAACCGCTTTTTTATTCAAGACCAAGACCGTGTTTTTGCTTATGGACTTGAGCCGCTTTTTCAACAAAAAGCAGAATCTCACCTAATTTTCATGGGTACAACTTATCCTATGGGACAGGGCTTCATCCCCCAAGTGAATACTGATTCCAAAGGCTTTGAAACGGTTGGCGAGTCACTTTATCAAACGGGACGAGATCGGATTCATCAATGGTTAAGTAGTCAAAAAAATAAAGTGCATGTATGTGGTGTAAGCCTAGGCGGTTCATTAAGCTTATTACTTGCTATCGATAAAGGAAATTATGCATTGTCTCGTGTTGATGCGCTCAATCCTGCCGGGCTGCATGAGGGTTGGTCCAAAAATAGAAATGATCATTGGAATGAATTGGCCGATAAGCCACTAGTCGTTGTACAAAAGCAAGGCAATGATCCTGTTTCAGCTTTTGGAGTCTGGAAGGATGATTGGTACATTATACAAGTAACACCACCACCTGATAAGCAAGGGCCTAATTGTTTTTGCGACCATTTTTTAAATTATGCCGGATTCGCCGATACAACCTTTACCTATATTGAGGCCGAACAGGATAATATCAAACGAAAAGCTCGTAATTTTTGGCTTTACACCCTTGGCAGGGCATTACTATATGGTCTTTTTTTTCTACCATATACTTATGCAGTGCGTCCGCTTGCTTATTTTTTTGTACAAAATTGGAAGTTTTCGCTTTCTTTATTAGGAGTATTTGCAGGAGTGGGTCTTACCTTGGCTGGCATCTTACCCGTAGCCGCTTTATTTATGATTGCTGGGGGATTGCTGGCCTCTATTTTTGCCTATGTAGAGTATCTTTCTAAAAAGAATCCAGAAAATTCTGCCATTCGAGCGCTTGTAGAAAAAGAGGAGCTGGCGGAGATGCATGATCCTTCTCTTTCTCGCAATCCGACTATGGATATTTACAATAAAGACGAGACAGTAGATATAGAACTTACTTATCAGCAAATCCACACCTATTATGATGTGATGCGGCGGCTAGTAAAAGGAAAAAGCTATTTGCCTGACGACGAACACAAAAGTAACCATGTAGCAGGAGTTAGCAAAAAAGCATTACTCGAAGAAAGTTCTAATTCCCAAAAGGCAGATTTTGTAGTGCCTTTTAGAGTTACTCGAGCGAAGGCCACTCACATTCGTCGTACTTTAAATTGGGTACAACAATTAGGAATGGAGAACGAATCTTTATTAAAGACGAATTTAGAAAAATGCTACACTGAGTATCGAATAGGTAAAGGCATATAATTTTTTATAGTCATAGTTCCCTCGGCTGGATTGGCTGGGGCTAGGTTATTTTTATTCAACGACCAGAATAGGGAAAGGGAGGTTGAATTGTCAGACGGAGCAACATTTAAAGGAGGCTTGGAACTCAAATTTTTTGAGCAAGGGGAGTTTGAATCTCTTGAAGGGGTGGATTCTTCTCAAATCACTCCCATTTTAGCGCGCAATATACTGCGCTTTTTTACTATGGGATGGACAAAGTCTTGGACTCAATTTTTAACTCCAACGGTCATATCTTCTTTTTTTCTTCAGCGAGATATGGATTTGTTAAGAGAAGTTCGTTTAGCCATGCAACAAGGGTTCCTAGAGCTTTTTAAGCAACTCCAGGAAAAAGAATTGAATGCCGAGCAAAGCGAACAAGTTCAACTTTATTTAAGTAATTGCCTGTCTATGCTTCCTTATAGCGACTTAACCCCTTATGAGTCCTTCAAAATTCCACAATGTATTGGTGGTCATTGGGAATTAATTGAGTATCAAGTTACTCCGATTGAACTAACAGAGAAATATGGGTGGAAGCAGTTTTTTACCTATGATCATGATCGCGTTTTTGCTTATGGACTTAAGCCCATCTTCCATGAAACAGCAGAATCACATTTAATTTTTATGGGGACTACCTATCCTGCCGGTCAGGGTTTCTTAACCCAAATAAAAACGGACTCGAAAGGATTTGAAACAGTTGGCTTATCCTTATATCGCAGTGGTAGAGAAGCAATTCGAACGTGGCTCAATCAACAGAAAAATACAATTCATGTATGTGGAGTAAGTTTGGGAGGGGCTTTAAGTTTATTGCTTGCTCTTGATAAGGGGGATTATAAAATATCACGTGTTGATGCATTGAACCCTCCAGGGCTTTTTGATCCTCTATTTAAAAGTAGGTATGACCACTGGGAAGAATTGACTGAAAAGCCAAGAGTTGTGGTACAAAAACAGGGTGATGATCCAGTTTCCTCTTTCGGTATTTGGAAAAAAGATTGGGTCATTCTTCAAGTGGTACCTCCAAAAGACAAGAAAGGTCCCAATGCTTTTTTTGATCATTGTTTAAATTATGCAGGATTTGCAGAGACCGAATTCAGATATGTTTCCGCAGAATATGATAATTCCCAGCGCAAAACACATCATCTCTTAATTAATGCATTAGTGAGGTCGCTTATTTATTATAATATATTAGTACCTTATAGCTATGCATTTCGTCCTTTTGGACATTATGTGCTGAATAAATTACTCCCGCAAATGGCTAGGAGTATCTTTCAGGGGGTGAGGGAGTTAGCCCAAATACATCATCCTGCTTTACCTCGCAATCGAACGATGGATATGTATGATGAACATAATACTATTGAACTGGATCTCACCTATCAACAAATCAATACTTATTATCATGTCATGCGCCGTCTTGTTAAAAATAAAAATTTTATACCCAGTAAAGATAAAGAAATTCAGCATGTGAACGGCATCACCAAAAAAGCTTTATTAACAGTTATCAGTGATCCTAAAAAGTCGCAGCTAAATATTCCTTTTACAGTAACTAAAGCCAAAGCGTCGCATATCATGCATACTTTAGCCTTGGTGGAGCGATTGGGTTTGGATGATAAAGAGACCCTTAAATACGAATTAGAGAAAAACTACGAAACTTATCGGTTGGGTAAGCAATAATTAATTTTCTTCCGATGGTTGCAGGACGTTTTAACTTATGCAGTGGCTGCATACAAGATAACAAGAAGCTCGGATTAAATAATCTTAATCCGAGGTGTAATTTGTATTATGACTCTTGATTAGAACAATTTTTAAAAACGAAAAATTAGATGGCCAGCTACTGAATAGAGAAAAGGATAATATGAGTCGGCAGGATTCAGTTGCGACTCCCCATAACCTGCATTAAAATTTCCAGCAACTTCACCGGTTATATGCTCAGTGAAATTATAATTCACACCTACGGTAAAAGCAGGTCCTGGACGCCAGTTATCAACAACAATATCTTTACGATGCACACCAGCAACTCCAGCTCCGGAAAAGATTTTCATTTGGGAGTGAGGAATAGGGACCATGAGTTTACCCATCAACGTTACGACTTCCGTTTGGGTTGTTAAAACGTCTAAACCATCGTGGTCGAAACTGAATAAACTTATGGAGTCGAAATGTACATTCGCCTCTGGAAAATGCATATAACTGGTTTCGATTGCAAAGAAGCGAGTAAATTCATAGCCAGCTAAAACTCCCCATGCACTTCCACCTTCTTCCACATCAATAGGGGTTGATAACATCAAGGCCACATTTTGATTTTCTTCACTAGGAACTAAACCTTGCCAGGTAGTTGAACCAAAACCCGCAATTGCACCTATGTAAAAGGGGTGGTGGGGCATATCATTGGTCTGTGCTAAACAAAAAGATGTTGAAAGAAATAAGCATGAGAATAAAAATGATTTTGAATTTTTATTTTGCACAATAAGTACTCTATGAAGATTGCTTTAATCATTAAAATTTGTGGTTGGGCTATAGCCCAACCTTAATTACTTTTTTATTGACTGTAACAATTTAATATAAATTACTGACAGGGTTGTTTCGTGGAACTACAAATTCTACCACGTGAATCTATTCCACCGAGACGATAACAATTCCAATTATCAAGACAATCTTGTTTCGTAGTGTAAGGTTGAGCAGCACAGGCTTTATCCAATGAACCATATACGCTAACCATACGAGCATACAACATATTCATGTCTTGACACATGCCAGAAGGTAAGCCAGAGCTAGTACAGTAGCAGGTTGCAACTTTTTTAAATGAGGAACAAAAACTGGCATCATTAGTAGGGACAGCATTACCACAAGTATTTCCATATGAAAAAACTGAGAAACTAAGCAAAAACATTAAACCTGCAAAAAATCCTCGAATCATTTTTAAAATCCTCTATGGCAGAAAGTTTATCTGATTTACTCTATCAGAAAATTAATCGGGCTGCAAAAGATCGTAGGAATAATGTAGTTGAGACGAACAAGAAGTTAGCATAATTAGTGAATTATTGCCGGAGAGTCTAAGTAGGTTAGGCTGTGTCAAATAAATCAACATATTACTCCCGCCAGGGCAGAGATTTGGGAGGACGAGTTCTGCATTAACAATGAGGGATAATTGGCTGCGTAACGTTGTAATAAAAGCGATAAAATGAAATCTAAATCACGAGAATTTAAAAAAATTGTTCTACATGTTCCTGTTTTTGCATAAGCTCACGTGAATTGTTCTCAAATACTATTGATTCCATGATCTGAATGACCTCTTGGACAATTTGTTCACGAAATGCAGGTTTTAAATTGGCTGAAATGACTAAATAATGGAGATTTTGATTGTCATCACGTATAAAACTGGCTTCAAAGATATAATTTATTGCAAGTAAATCATCATTATTGTTTTTAATCTGTTTCGTATTAAGCCCAAATAAGTCCAAGTTTCTATTAGAAAGTTCAACGAAATTACCTCTTATATTGAGGTTAATAAGAAATTTTGTATTTCGTTTAAATGAGATCATCCGACTGCCACATCGTTGTAATATTTTCCGATAAATAGAGGGTATCTTGAGTAGTTTTGTATAGATTGGAGTGACTAGATGAGTAAATAAATTTTCTACCGTATTGGGCTTAAACGAGCTAATAGCGCAAAGCTTTACTAGGTTTGAGCAATATTGATAGTTGCTGGTATCAATAATGGCGTTGCGTATTTGTTGAGATAAACTGGTTAGTGTTGCTTTATCATCAAGGCTAATTTTAGCCGGCTCCACTCTCAGGAAACAGCCAATTGTATTATCATAAATGGAGTTATCTCGAGTGGATTGAATGATATTCATATAAGTATAAGGGGTTTCACTCGTGTAGTTTCCGCATGAGTTTCGTAAAGCCAACGCAATCACTGCGCATAATGTATTATTAATGCTGATGTGGTTGCGTTCGCAAAAAAGTTTGAGATGATTGATTAGGTCCTTTGATATTACTGAATAAGTTGAATAAGGAATATGTGCCGTATGCATGTCATGAATTACATGCTCCTCGGGAAAAGTAAATAAGCTGGCATCTTTCAAATATTCCTCCCAAAATGGAATATCTTCCTCCGAATGCATTTTCATTGCAGTTCGCTCATTAAAAATATGTTCTTTAAAACGCGTATCAATTTCAATTTTATCAAGAGTTACTTGATTATAAAGTTGATAAAATTGAGATAATTCAGCAAATAAAATATCGATACAATGATCATCAGAAATGAGGTGCGGAGTGCAAATTTGCAGTTCTGATTCATGCTCATTTATGTAAAATAATTTACCAATGATTAAAGGAGTTTTTTTAGGCCATGGATATAAATTGATGAGTTGAGTCATTGACTCCTGTAATTCACGTTCACATTGTTCCATAGGAAGTGATGTGAAATCATTAATACTCAATTGAAACAAATATTTATTTTGCTTTTTTTGTGCTGGGTTTAATTTTAAGATCTGAAAAGTTAGTGCTTCATGTTTTTTTAAAACCGCTTCAAAGGCAAATTCTAAAGCTTTTTCATTTAAATGACCACTCAGCCTCTTTCTCGCGACAATATTTAGTTTTTGTGCTTTAGGCTCAAATGTGTATGACATCCAGAGTAAAAACTGAAAATCACTCAGAGGAATGTTGATTAGTTTATGATAGTCAGGTTGCTTATTTGAGCGTTTTTTCTTATTTTTTTTGGTATTTTTGATAATTGGGATTAGTTTGGCAATATTTGTGGCTTTATAAAAGTCATGAATGCTGATGCTTCTATTTAAATCCTCATTTATTTTCGCAATGATACGTGCTGCTGATAAAGAGTGTCCTCCTAAATCAAAAAAATCATCATGAATACCGACCAGGGGAACTCCTAATTCTTCTGACCAAATTTGTGCAAGTTTCTTTTCTAAGGCAGTACTGGGTTCAACATAATCATGACTGGCAATTAATGAGGGTAAAGGTAATGCTGTTTTATCTAATTTACCATTAGCGGTTAGAGGGAAGAAATCAACCTTTACAAAAACTGAGGGAATCATGTATTCAGGTAAATATATTTGTAAAAATTGTCGTATTTGATTTGCATTTAGGGCACTATCACCGTTTTTTAGGATGTAATAGGCTACTAATCGTTGTTCTCCAAAAGAATCCTTTTGAGTCAGTAGCACTGCTTCTTTAATATCAGGTTGAGTAAGCAGGTATTTTTGTATTTCACCCGGTTCAATACGATATCCACGTATTTTGACTTGCTCATCAATTCGCCCTAAATATTCAATTACTCCATCCGAACGTTTTTTGCATAAGTCTCCTGTTTTATATAAACGAGTTTGGTTATTGGTAATAAATTGTTGTTGCGTTAATTGGGGTTGATTTAAGTAACCACGAGCCAGACATGTGCCACCGATATATAATTCGCCTGGCTCTCCATCTCGAACAGGCTGACCTTTAGTATCAAGAATCAAGCAATTCATATTGGAACCTGCTGTTCCAATAGGCACATTGGTACCTAAATCGACGCAGTTTAAAATACTTATTTTATAAGTTGAAACTGCTACAGTAGTTTCTGTTGGTCCGTATTCGTTATATAAAACATGTTTGGGGTAGAGCTTAAGCCAAGATTGGCATTCAGTAGAAGACAAGTTTTCTCCACCAAGGATAATCGAGCGTAATTGGGGTAAGGTAACGAAGTTATTTTTTGCTTCTTGCACAAGTACCTTAAAATAACTTGGAGTCGATTTTATGATGTTAATGCGCGATTTTGCTAAATAATGCATATAAGAGCGTACATCTTTCTTAATAACATCTTCGCAAAGAACCACTGTTAACCCAAGCATTAGAGGAACAATAGTCGAAGTGACGGACATATCAAAGATAGGATTGGCAGAAAAATCAATTCTTTGCTGAGGTTTACACTGAGTATAATCAGCAAACCATTTGCAATAATTGACCACAGAACGATGCTCAATGAGCACGCCTTTGGGAGCGCCTGTGGAGCCAGATGTATAAATTATATAGGCTAAATGTTCAGGAGTATTTGTGGGTGCGAGGTTATCTATTGGCTGTTTATTAATCTTATTATTATTCCCATTCAAGAGAATTACCGTTCCCTGGTAAGATTTAAATGAATCAGTAAACTGAGATTGTGTGATTAAAATTGGTGCTTGGCTATCATGAAGTAAAAATAATAAACGTTCTTTGGGTTGAGATGCGTCTAAAGGCAGATATGCTCCGCCTGCTTTTAAAATGGCAAGAAGCGTTATTAGAAAATCAAATGAACGGTCCAAACAGAGTGCAACGGGAGTGTCTGGCTTTAAACCTGAGCTTTGTAAATAATGAGCCAGTTGATTGGCTCTTTGATTGAGCTCGCGATAAGTCAGTTTTTCATTCCCTTTTAGCGCAGCGATATAATTGGGGAAGTGGCGCGCATATCCTTCAAATAAGGCATGTATTATTTTTTTATTAGCCATTTTTTGTCCTAAATTCGGCAGTTAAAGAATAGCGTACAATCTAAATCTTTTGCTGAATTTAAAGGTTTTTTAGTTATTTTTTACCATTGCGCCATGTTTTTGCTCTTGGAGCAATAAAAAACACCTTTATTTTCCATAAAAAATAACTAAAAAACCTTTAAATTCAGTATAGTAAACACTTTTGCTATATTCAACTTAGAAAAAAAATAATAAGGATCTGCCGCTTTCTATCGGTTAATTTTGCGAATTTAGGATTAAAGTTTAGGCAAGAGTCGATCTAACCATTTGGGAAGGTACCAGACCCAATTTTTAAAGAGAGCCATTGTGGCAGGTACCAAAAAGCTTCGTATTAAAAAAGCATCCACGAAAATGGCAACAGCAATGCCAAGTCCAAATGCTTTGACCATTAATACATCTGCAATCAAGAAGGAGCAGCAAATTACGATAACAATAAGAGCCGCACTCGTAATAATACGACTGCTTTTTTCGATACCAAAAATAATACTTTTATTGTTGTCTTTAGTGACCTGATGCGCTTCTTTTATACGAGTTAGTAAAAATACCTCATAGTCCATTGAAAAGCCAAATAAAGCACAAAAGATAATGACTAATAAACTAATATCAAGCATTTCTTGTGGTTGGAAATTAAGTAATTTAGATAAATATCCCTTTTGAAAGACAAAAACCAGTGCACCGTATGAGGCACTAAGGCTTAATAAAGTCATTAAAATAGCTTTCAAAGGGAGGAATATAGATCTTAATAGCAAAAGCAAGATGAGATAAGAAAATACAATGATCCATAGAATGGCATAAGGAAGAACACGATAAATACTATGCAGCACATCAATATTACTCACAGTGATGCCAGTCAATTGCACCTTTAATCCCGAACCTAATTGGATGTGATGTAGTTCATTAACCAGTTTTTTGGTTTCTTCTGAATTGACGGGATACTTGCTAATTACATTGATAATCGCCAAATGCTTGGTAGTGGTGGTGTCCAACAATTGCTTCACACGCGAATCGAGTAACTTTTTATCGAGATGATAAAGGGTATAATATTGAGCTTTTTTGAGATCCGAATTACTGCTAATAATGCCATTGACCTCTTTGACCAAGGGATTTTGTTTTAACTTATGAACCAAATCATATATTTTGGATAAGTTATGACGTGATAAAATTGAGGAAGAGGGTGATTCTATGACCAGGATCACCGGATTTAGCTGTTCAATTTGAAATTTCTTTGCATAGGTATCATAAAAAGCTCTGTGTTCTGATTGTTCAGGAAAAATCCGATAATCTGAAATGCCAAATTTTGCTACTAAAAAAGGATATCCAAGCACTAATAAAAAGATAAGAATAGGAAAGAAAAACAGGTAAGGGTGTTGCACGACCCGCTCTGCCAGCCAACGCCAATAACCATAACGTTCTTTTTTCCTAAATAAACGTACCGATAAAAAGTTAATTTTTGATTTCAGTACAGCAAGGATTGCTGGTAAAAATATGGTTGAGATTAATACCGCAAAAAATACAGCCGCTAAACCACCCACTGCAACTGAAAATAAGATGTTGACCGGGAATAAAAATAAGGCGCTGAGACTTACAAAAACAGCCAAGCCGCTGAAGAAAATGGCTTTACCTGCTGTTTCTTGCGTTGTTGCAATTGCTTCTTCAATATTTGAACCGTTTTTTAATTCATCCCTAAATCGACTAATAAAAAACAATGAATAATCCAAGCAAAGGCACAAGCCAAGTAATAAAGCGATGTTAATTGTGAAGATAGAAAGAGTAAACAAATGCCCAAAAAAATAGAGTGTGGTTAAAATAATGATTGCGCATCCGCCACCCAAAATAATTGGAAGTGTGGCTGCAACTACCGATCCAAATACAAGAATTAACGTAATAATTGCGACTGGTGTAGCGACAAAATCCGCTTTATAAAGGTCAATTTGTGTCTGTTGATTCACGTTTTGCACGAAAAGTGGTTCCCCCCCAAGTAGCACTGTCATATGGGAAGGTTTTTTTATTGATTGCTTAAATTGCTTTAATAATTCATCACTAAGGGGTTTATTCGTTTTAAAGATTACTGCAGCATAAGCTGTGTGTTTGTCCTTGGAAATTTGATTTTTAGCATCTGGGTAAATTATTTCATTTTTAATTGGAAAATCTTTTAAATCAGACAATGATTTTTTGATTTTTTCTTTAAATAAAGACTGAGTCGCTAAATATTTTGAACTATGGTACATGATAAGAAATTTATTTTTATCGTTGTAGCCTAATTTTTTATTCATGTACTGTTCTGTTTTTGCACTCGCAGAACTCTCATCAATAAATCCAGTTGTTTTAAATGGGGTAATAATGTGGGGTAAAAAAGGAATGCAAAAGACGATTGCAAGTAACCATAAAGCTATAATTGGCCAACGCAGTTTATTTATAAATCTTCCTAATCTGTATGATAGCGCTTTTTTTTGCATTTTTATTGTCGGAACTCCAAATTCCCTAAACTTATAAATATGATGACTCTTTAAATATATTAGTATAAATTAGACAGTATGTGTAAATTAATGAGTGAAAAGCTATTTGTGCATCAATATCAAGATCTAATAACCCTTTTTTATAATTGTTTCGGCAAAGAATTTAATACTCGACTTATAAAAGGCGATAACGAACCTATTTACTTACCCGCCGATGAGCAACGCCCTTATAATGCGCTGTATTTTGCTCATGGCTTTTTTAGTAGTGCACTTCATGAATGTTCCCACTGGCTTATTGCCGGAGAAGAGCGTAGAAAACAAGTAGATTTTGGATATTGGTATATGCCAGACGGGCGGACTGCAGAACAGCAAGCTTTATTTCAGCGTGTTGAAGTAAAACCGCAAGCATTGGAATGGATACTCTCTAAGGCTGCAGGACATAAATTTTATATCAGTATCGATAACCTAAATGGGACAGAATCAGATACTGTTGCTTTTAAACAGGCAGTTTACGAACAGGTAAGTCATTATTGTACCCATGGATTATCACCACGTGCGCAAAAATTTCGTGAGGCTTTATGTTCCTTTTATGGCCAGCCATCCGTTTTAAAGATAGAAGATTTTTCTGTAGAAGAATTATGAGCCATCAATTATGAAAATCCCCTCTCCCACGTGTGGGAGAGGGGTGAGGGCTGATTATGGATGTCAATTTCCTCATCACCCTGGAACCCCTCTACACAAAGGGAGAGAGGATATCTTTACTTAAGGACAGGGATTGTTGCGCTTTCGCCCAGGTTACAATAGGAAATTAATGATGCAACACTACACCGAGAGTCCAATCCAGGTTTTGTGCTGAAGGGACATAATTCACTTTCTGGTTCGCTGTTAAGCCATAGCCTTCTACCATTAAAGCATAATAAAAAGCGGGTAACAGGCAATAGGATTCAATGTATTCATTATTGGGGAATTGACTGCTAAGACTTTCCCATTGCTGATGACAAATTAGATTATTTGCTTGTTGCAGTAAATCTTGAATCGCTAATTGATTGCCATGGAACTGAAATGGTTTACTTTCTACAAGATTGGGAAAACCGCCAATGGCATACCACGAGTTAATATGGCTGGCAGAAAGAATAGGTTGGACTTCATTTTTAACTTTATGCATTTTAATTAATGGTGATACCTCTTGTTCACAAATCATCGCATCACCTTGTCCAGAGTTCCCATCTGGAAGAGGATAACCCTCAGAGAAGCACGAAGTAGTATCCAGAAGTTGGTGGGTCATTTCGTTTTGGCCAAGTCCCAGAAAACTGTGAACGGATAAATTGATATGTTGACCGTACAAATCCAATTCAACTTGTGGGCCTTTGTTATCCGCATTTTTTTGAATTGGGAAAACGATTTGCACTGACGCGCCACCAATATCCATAACTCCTACAGATTGGCCTGATGACGTGAGGGCCCCTATATGATAATTCACTGCAAGCCAGTCATATAATGCTTCATCAAGTCCAGTAATTGTTTTCGCGTCCATCAATTGCCATTCAGATTTCTGACCAAACCACTTTTGTACTTCTTGATAATAAATTTTTTGTTTGGTTTGTGGTACAAGACGCATTCCCGCTGTTGCATAAAAATAAACAGGTATGTGTTGTGTAGGGGCGCCTGAGAACAGTGTTGTTAAGTACGCATCTATGGTATTTTGATTTGCTTCAAGCATCGCAAATCCGGGTTTGACCTTCTTAGACCATATTTCATTAATATGAGTGGGAGTGTTCGTTTCATCAAGATCATAGGCAAACACATGAAGTCTTGATCCCGTGCTCCCAGCATCAACAACGGCAACACATTGATGCTCACTGCATGAAGGAGAATCAGCATAAACATCGGTAATTACCACAAAGAAACAAGAGATAAAGAGCAAAAAACGAAGCATAGTTAAAATCTCAATAAAAAAGTATGCAAATGATACAGTATGTATTTTTTGTTTTCAATATGATATTATATGGAAAAAATGATACACTATTTTTTACATTTTTTATGTAGGTGGAATTTTTACATCCATACTTTAGGCTGGGTCAATATCCCAAGCTTCTTTTTTATTTAAGTCAGTTTTCAGGCAGTATTATCATTATGATAAATCAAGAATATCGCGGTTCTCTCTATGCTATTTTATCTGGATTTCTTTATGGTTTTATTGGGTATTTTGGCTTAAGCGCGATTAATGGCAATTTGTCCGCAAGCACGATGTTGTTTTGGCGCTTTCTTATTTCAAGTATGATTATTTTAGTGTTCATGCTTCCCAAAATAAAAAAAACCAATGATTCTTATAAAAACATGTTTATAGCTTTTTTCACAGGTGTTTTTTTCTATGGTATTTCAACCTGGCTTTACTTTTTAGCCTCTTATTACATAGGTTCTGGATTGGCAATGGTTATCTTTTTTACCTATCCAGTACTGATTATGTTGCTGAATTATTTCTTTTATAATCAATCTATTCCCAAAGTTTATTATTTGGCTATTGCCGTTATTTTAATTGGTATGGCACTTATGGTGGATTTAGATGCATTATCTTTTAACTTATGGGGAATTTTACTCGGTATTGCTTCCGCATTTTTTTATGCATGCTATGTGATAGGCAGTGAAAAAAATGAACTTTCTCCCAATATGTCTACCTTTATGGTTTGCTTGGGTTGTATGACAACGAGTTTGGTTGTTTCCCTTTTTAGTCATTCGTTTGCAATCCCGTCTACTATGGATGTTTGGTATCATTTAATTGGAATTTCTGTTATTGCAACTGTAATTCCCATAGTATTGTTGTTATACAGCTTAAAATACATCAGCTCAGAAAAAGCCTCTATTTTATCCGTTCTGGAACCAGTGTTTGTGGTAATTTTTGGCGTCTTACTTCTAGGGGAAGAGTTAAATCTGTGGGGGACCGTAGGTATTGCATTGGTATTAACTGGCGCGTTAATTACTTTATTCAGCCATAAAATTAACTTTGATCAATTAAAAATTCGCCTCATTCGTAGTGAAAATGCTGGATAAAGAGTCCCATATTGGTTTCAGGATTACAGCAGGAGAAACCAAGCATCCTGTAAGGACCTGAATTTCGCCTACGTCCTGCGCATAAGCCGTAGGACGTAGGCATGCCGTGGTTACTGAGTATTTTTAATACCAACTTCCATTACATCCACCACAGCCCCCACAATCACTAGCACAAGTTCCGCAACATGAACCATTAGAACAATTGCCTAGCAAGGCAGTTGAGCACACCAGTATTACAGCCAGTATTATTTTTTTCATTACCTGTCCTTATTATGGTATGTATATTAACTATACTCTACGTTTTTGAATTTAACCAATTTATATTCAAGTCTTACCTTTTTTATTCTTAATAAAAGACTGTCCAATTAAATCCTAGAGCAACTTGCAAACTGGCTCTAGTTTTCTTCAATATATAGCCATTGCAATTTCCATAAATTATAAATAAATATTTGATTTTGTGTAGTATTCAAATAAGTAACGAGAGCTTGATGAGATAAGTAGCGATTATTGGCAATATAGCTTATCAAATCTTGAGAAACTCCGGCGGTGTCCCATTCACAGCCATTAATATAAAGTTGATATTCAGATTGTTCGTCTAGAGTCTGATAAGCAAAACGACATGATGCGTCTCTGGTAAGATTTGCCCCGGCTTTTAATTCTTTAATAAAACTCGATAAATCAACGGCTTCATTATCTTCTAAAGGTAAAGGTAATTGACGTTCTGCTTGTTGATCTAGCCTTGTTGCAAAACATCCAAACCATGATTTGATTGTTTTTTCGTCGCTAATTAATTGCTGTAGTAGTTTTTGTGCACTTTGCCAAGCTGGACGAATAATCTCAGAGGAATTGTGTGACGTTGACCAGTCAGGATCTTGATATAGTGCTTTGAATGATTCTTTTTCAGCTAAATATTCACCAAGACTATCTAACAACTCTTGTCCTTCATAACTCCGATAACCAAAAGAATACGTCATGCATTCTTCGGAAAGTGAAATACCATAATGGCCTACATGGGGTGGAAGATATAACATATCTCCTTCTTCAAGAATTAAACGTTCTTCTACCGCAAATTGGTTCATGATACGAAGTTCGAGATCTTGAATGTAATTTTCATTATTACAGCCCTTAGTCGTAAGTGACCATTCACGCCGTCCTTGGGCTTGGTATAAAAAAACATCATAATTATCGTAATGAGGACCAACACTGCCATGGAGCACTGCATAACTAATCATGATGTCATCAATTCTCCATTGTGGAATGAAATCAAAATGATCCAGCAGGGCATAAACCTCTGGAATTAGTCTATCAACCCCTTGAACGAGCAAAGTCCAATGGGTTGGGGGCAGGCTACTAAAATCATTTTCGGAAAATGGCCCTCGTTTTAAGTGCCAATAAGGTTTTTCATTGGGTGTTTCAAAGACTAGACGACTTTCAATATCCTCTTCAAGAGCAAGTCCAGCCAGCTCATCGGGAGATAATGGGGCTACAAAACTTGGCAAAGCATTGCGAATCACTAAAGGTTTTTTTTGCCAATATTCCCTAAGAAAGGTGTCAAAAGAAATGTGCTGAAGGTTGATCATGTGTGGTTAATACTCCGTGATTATCATTTTTTAATCTGGGTGACGCGGACTAGAAATCCTTGTCATCCCGCGCTACGCTCGGGATGACGAAGCGTTTAACTTGATTGAAGAATACGCTCCAATTCTCCTTTTGCTTGACGTGAAAAATTGATTAAATCACTTTCTTTTTCAAAGAAATCAAAGGATTGGATTAGTGATGTTTCATCATGTTTTCTAAATGCTGATGCTTTTTTTTGAATGTCCTCATGGGAGTATCCTAGAAACTTCATTACTTCTTTAGTCATAGATAAAGAGGAATCAAATAATTCGCGAATGAAATAATTCACACCCAGTCGATGCAGTTCATAGGCATGGCGACGATTACGTGCTCGAGCAAAAATTTTTAAGTGGGGGAAGTGTTGTTTGGCGAGCCTCACAATTTTTAGATTCGCATCGACATTTCCTACAGCGACTATAAGCAGTTTGGCATGTTCAGCCCCAGCACTTTTTAACATATCCAAACGACTGGCATCTCCAAAATAACCAATGTAACCAAATTTTCTGAGAAGCTCGATTTGTTCTGGATTTTTTTCCAATACGGTAATTGTGATGTTTTCCCCGTTGAGTAAGCGTCCAATAATTTGACCGAAACGCCCATAACCGGCAAGAATAATTCCATTTTGTTCATTGAAGGAGTCATACTCTCTCTCGGGTATAACACTCATAAATTTCGGTATAACAAACCGATGATAGAGCAGCATTAAAAAGGGAGTGGCGAGCATGGATAATGCAACAACAAGGGTAAAAAAGGCTTCAATTTCCTGACTAATTACTTTTGTAGACCCGGCATATTCAAAAAGTACGAAGGCAAATTCGCTTCCTTGGGATAAGGCAAAAGCAAAACCCATGCTTTGAAGTTTTGTTAAATCAAAGAGATTCCCCAAAAAATATAAAATAATCGCTTTGATGATAATTAAAGTAAACACAGCCCCCACAATCATCATCGTTTTTTGAGAAAAAAGGGAGAAATTCATCCCCATACCCACTGAGATGAAAAACAAGCCAAGTAGGAGTCCTTTGAAGGGCTGAATGTCTGCATCCACTGCATGTTTGTATTGGGAGTTTGCTAATACAACCCCAGCAATGAATGCACCTAAAGCAGGGGATACACCTATAGATTCCATTAGTAAGGTGACGCCAACGACCAAAGCAAGAGAAAAAGCGGTGAATACCTCACGTAAATTGGTTTTGGCGATAATTAAGAACAAGTGTCTGGATAAATAGTGACCCACTAAAATAACTGCCCCTATGATTGCAGCAACTAGAATGGCGTGTAACCCTCTGGGAAGATGCATCATGAATGAAACTTCATGAGGATTTATTTGAATGCTCTCATGCTGTGCGAGTAATGGAATGATGATTAATATAGGGATTACTGCGATATCTTGAAATAACAGTACTGCAAAAGAAGTTTCACCCTCTGCTGTTTTCAAAAGGTTTTTTTCTTGAAGCATTTGTAATACTAGAGCTGTTGATGAAAGCGACAAAGCCATACTAACTGTTACAGTCGCCTTCCAGTTAAGACCAAGCATTAATCCAACGGCAATTAAAACACACGTCGTTAAAAGTACTTGTAAATTACCTAAACCTATAATGAGTTTGCGAAGTTTCCATAACATGGCAGGTTCTAATTCTAACCCGATGAGAAATAACATCATGATCACCCCAAACTCACCAAAATTCATGATTTGTTGTGAATTTCCAATCAATTTCAATCCAAAAGGGCCAATAAGAATTCCCACTATCAGATAACCCAGGACAGACCCCAGCTTAAAACGGCTGGCAATAGGAACCATAATGCTAGCGGCAGCAAGAAAGATAAAAATATTAAGCATTAAGTGACCATTCATAGTTTAACTCGATTTTCCATGACAATTTTTAAATTTTTTACCACTGCCACAAGGGCAGGAGGCGTTACGGGCGACTTGGGGTTTCCTGATCTTATTTAAACCGTGTTTATGAATTCCGCTGACATAGAACCAGCGGCCATTTTCTTTATGGAACTCACTTGACTCGTGGATAATTTTCACTTGGTCGTTTTCTGAAAAACGCGCTGCAAATTCGACAAATCCTTTATCTGGACCTGACATGCTTGCTTTGATGACTTCTAAATTGATCCAGGTCACGCTTTTAGCCCATTGTTCGGCTTCCAGTTCATTAAAACCAATTAAGGCTTTGCCCTTCATGGTATGTTTAATGTACTCAATTTTACCCATAGTGTATGCAGTATAACGTGATCGCATCAATTGTTCCGGGGTTTCAGGCAATTGGTTTTTATCTAAATATAAACCGCAGCACAACTCATATGTATTTTGTGATCCACAAGGGCAAAGTGACATGGTATGATCCAGAAAAGTAAAAATTGGATTTTGGGATTATATGCGATGTCGCGTTAAATTTTTACTAAAAAATTTAATACAGCCTAGTTCGACAGATTATTTAGGATAAAAGAATGAATTCTTATTTATTCACACAAAATATAGAGCAAATTGATCAGCAAAACAGTATGAATCAATTGGAGGAAGGGAAAGTTTTATTTTTCCCAGAATACTGTTTCTCTCCTGTAGACCCTGCCTTATTATCAGAACATATTCTGGATGGTAGTCGTAAAAATGTCAGTTATGACATTCGTAATAAAAAGTTGAATGCGTATAACAAGGAAATGGGTAGTTTGGATACTAAACTTAGAGCGATGATGCACGGTTATGCGGAATTTGCACATCAATTAATTCAAAAGACGCTACCTTCTTATGTGCCTCATTTGCAATGGGGAAGGACCAGTTTTAGACCGGCACAAATTCATGGGCGTATTTCTTCAAAACGAAAAGATGATACGCGTTTGCATGTTGATTCATTTTCAGCAAGTCCTGTCCATGGGTTGAGAATTTTGCGTGTGTTTTGCAATGTTAATCCCCATAACGTACCTCGAGTATGGAATGTGGGTGAGCCATTTGCTAATGTTCTCCATCGTTTTGCGCCGAGGATCACTCCTTACAATAAAATGAAAGCAAAAATGCTGAAACTGGTAAAAGCAACAAAAACTTTGCGTTCACCATATGACCATTACATGTTGCATTTACATGATACGATGAAGTTGGATGATGCTTATCAGGCAAATGTAGAAAAGGTGCAAATCGATTTTCCTGCTAAAAGTACCTGGATTGTTTTTACTGATCATGTATCGCATGCGGCATTAAGTGGCCAGCACTTGTTAGAACAAACTTTTTATCTCCCAGTCGATAAAATGGCAATGCCAGAACATTCGCCCTTAAATCACTTGAAAAAAATCAGACCGGAGGTGGGTTCTTATTTTTCATGAAGAATGGATGATCTAACCCTCCCCTAAAGTGGGGAGGGGCGAGTGGCGAAATTAAATTCAGATGCCACCGAAAATACCTTACCCGAGCTAGGAATTTTACTTAATGATTAAAGACGATGTTTTAAAAACTTTTCAATCCCGCGCGATGTTAAGGGCTTACTGAAAAAAAATCCTTGCACTTCATCACAATGCTGTTGCTTTAAAAAATCCAGTTGCTTTTTGCTTTCTACTCCTTCGGCAATCACTTTAAAATTAAAGCTACGAGCCATAGAAATGATGGCTTCAATGATTACTTCATCACTACGTGAAGAGGATATATTTTGGATAAAAGACTGATCGATTTTTAGGGAATCAATGTGAAGTTGTTTGAGATAATTGATACTGGAATTTCCTGTTCCAAAATCATCTAAAGCGATTTGGATACCTAGTTGCTTCAGTTGATTCAGTGTCTGCACAATATCTCTATGTGTTATGATCACGTTTTCAGAAATTTCAAATTCTAAATAGTGAGGATCAAGCAGATGTTCTTTTAAAATTTTTTCTACAACATAAATAAAATTAGGTTGTTGTAACTGGCGAGTAGTTATATTTACAGCAACTTGAATGTAAGGTAATCCTTTTTTATGCCAAGACTTTATTTGTTGACAAACCTCACTGATAATCCATTCACCTATAGGTATAATTAAACCAGTTTCCTCGGCAAAGGGTATGAAATCTAAAGGTAATAACAATCCCTTTTCTGGATGTTTCCAACGAATTAAAGCTTCAACGGCTAATATATTTTCTTTATTATCAAGACTGAATTGTGGCTGATATAATAAAAAAAACTCTTTATTTTTAATGGCTTGGCGTAAATCAGACTCGAGCTTAAAACATTTATCAATATACTCATGCAATTGAGAGGAGTAAAACGAATACTGATTTCCTCCACGCTCTTTTGCTTGATACATTGCTAAATCAGAGTTTTTTAACAATTCAGCCGGCATCTCTCCATCTTGAGGATAGATACTTATTCCTATAGCAGCAGTAATAACTAAATCTCGATTTTCGATTGTGAATGGCTCCCGCATGGAGTCTAAAATTTTATTGGCAACTACTCGAATATCCTCGTTTTTAGCTATCTGACGAGTCATGACAAATTCATCCCCCCCAATTCGAGCAACAATATCCTCTTTGCCGATTAAAGAAGACCAGCGTTGTGAAACCAAGCGTAGTAATTGATCACCCACTTCATGTGACAAACTGTCATTGACTAATTTAAATCGATCCAAATCAAAATACAAAAGCGCGAATTGTTGTCCATGCTTTTTTGCATAGTCAATACCAGCTTGTATTTTGTCGATTAACAAAGCTCGGTTAGGTAATTGGGTTAATGGATCATGCGAGGCTTGATATTTAAGTTGTTTTTCAAGATTTGCCTGTTCCGTGATGTCACGAAAACTCCAAACTCGACCGATGGTATTTTCATTCAAACGGTGAGGAAGCGTATAGCATTCCAATATTTTACCATTCTTAAAAGTCACAATATCTCGAGTGATTTCATCAATATTTTTCCGGAGACGATTAATATCAGCTAAATATTCTCTCGGGTTAATGAGCTGGTTGAGCATATAATACAGAATAATATTTCCATTATCAGTCTCTAACATGGAGTGGGGGATATTCCACATCGACACAAATTTCGAATTACAATCAATAACTTTGTTATTCAAGTCGACAACTAAGATTCCATCAGCAGATGATTCAAAGGTAGATCTTAAGAGCGACAATGACTGTTGCAATGATTCTGTGCGCTCCTCAACAGTCTGTTCCAGTATTTTCTTATGATGTTTGGAATCATTGGCCAAAATCCATTTTCTCGTTAGTGCACAGGCAAGTTGTCTTACTGCTACCACATCGAAAGGTTTTTTCAGAATGAGATAATTATCTCCCATTCCTAATTCTTTTACGGTTTCTTCCCAGCTGTAGTCAGAGTATGCAGTACAAATGACTACTTGAATATCCGGATCAATTTTCCACATGTGCTTAATGGTTTCAATACCATCCCATCCAGGTGGCATTCTTATATCCACAAAGGCCAAAGCATAGTGTATGCCTTGTTTTAAATCCTCCTGAATTTTGTTAATTGCTTCTTGGCCTTGGCACGCTGATGTAAAAATAAATTTAGGTAAAAAGCATTCAATTTCAGGATTACCACGACCAGGTAAAGAGGGCTCATCATCAAATAATTGTTTGTCTAAATGATTCAATTCCGACTTCGTATTTGATGCAGTTAAAACTTTAATAAAATCCTGATGTATCGATGGGTTATCATCAATAATCATAATTTGTAATGGGATATCACTCATCAGGGCCTCCCTGTCTATAGGAGCTGTGGAAAATAGGTAAGGTCAATGTAAATCGAGCTCCATATCCTTCTCCTTTGCTTTCGGCTAAAAGCGAACCACCCATTTCTCGAGCTGATAACGCAGAGCTGTGTAAGCCAAAACCATGACCATTTATTTTTGTTGTAAAACCAAAAGCAAAGATGCGTTGCAAATTTTCCGGATTAATGCCAACCCCATTATCTTCGACAATGAGTTGCATTAATTTTTTTTCTGTTTTTTGAATCGTTAATTTGATCTCTTTAATCGGAGAAGAAGTATTTTCTAAAAGGGAGTCTTTGGCATTTTGAACAAGGTTGACCAATATTTGCAGTAGCTTCGACTTATCAACAGTAATTAAAGGCGCAGGTTTAAATTCTTTAATAATCTGGATGTTCGCATTTTTTGAGGAGCTCATCGTAATGTTGACTGCTGTTTCGAGTAATTCAGGAAGGTAGACTTGTTCATTTATACTCGATAAGCCGCTGATCGATTTTTGAGTATCTACTATTTGACTAATATGTCGTAAATCATTCTGTAAATTATCTACTTCAATATTATTTTTCTCATTTTCTTCTATGATAATTTTGGAAAGAGCTAGCAAGTATTGCGGAATGATCTTACCTTTGGGATCATGGGATAAAAAATCTTTCAGATCGAGTTGATGTCGCTCCATCATCTCAATAATTTTCAATAATTTTTGATGATAATCCAGATTCAAGCTGTTTTTTAAAAGAGCAATTGAAACATTGGAACTATTCAAAATATTGCCAATATTATGCAAAATCGTGGTTGCTACTTCCGCCATCCCAGCCCGACGGGCAGTGGATGATATTTGCAGATTTAATTCTTTAATTTTCTCTTCAGAAATTTT
This sequence comes from Legionella sp. 227, assembly GCF_043161935.1. Classification (NCBI taxonomy): domain Bacteria; kingdom Pseudomonadati; phylum Pseudomonadota; class Gammaproteobacteria; order Legionellales; family Legionellaceae; genus Legionella; species Legionella sp. 227. The sequence continues at coordinate 2,853,698 of NZ_CP171154.1, forward strand.
ACTTTTATGAATATCGATAACGATTCCAGCAAGTTGTTTTTCTCCTTTCTGACATTGACAAATTATCCGATACCAATGGTAATTTCCATCAGGGTTTCTGACGCGTAACTCACATTCATAATCTATTTTATCCTCAAGAGCACGCTTTACTTTTTGTTCTAATTCAAATCGATCTTGCTCATGAATTAAATTGATAAACTCATATAGTGAAGGAGCCTTATGGCTAGGATTTAAATGGAATAGATTGAATAATTCATTGGACCAGATTGCTCGGTCGAGGATGCCATCATAAGACCAATAGCCTAAACCAGCAATATGTTGGGCATATTCGAGTTTCTCATTCAAACTCATCATTTCTCGGGACGATATTTTTATAGAGCGTTCGTGCAAATAGCGTTCCTGCTCTGCTTCCAGATAGGTATTATTGACGCGTTGAATAAAAGTCTCCCACTGCTCATCAGTTTCTGGTCTTTTATCCTGAGCGATTTTTGAGTGTTCTAGTTGTCTCTTTAATAATTTATGAATTTCCATATCATTCTTATTTTAATAATTATGTTTCGTAAATCGTTGTAATCGTCATCGTTTGGTTATGTAATTCGCAATTTCCAACAGAAAAAGGTGATAATTCCCCATATGAATAAAAGCCAATCTGAGTCGAACCTTGAGGTAAAGCGGACATCGTTGATTCGATTTCTTCTTCTGTTCGTTCCCCTAAAAGCAGTCGTCTTCCTACACAGCTGATGTCAATCGCTAAAACAGGACCTAATTCTTTTAAGTTGTCGTTGAGCATTAGTTTATTTGCTAGAAGACCTGCTTCATTAGCGCTATCGATTAATCGGTCAAAATTGGCCCTCATTAATTGTGCATGCCATCCTGTCGGAATATCTCCTGCAAATACTAAGGATTGTTCTTTCTCATCAATGGCAAGGATTGTACGAACCAATTGGGTGTCATTATGGGCCTCAGGATTATTGATTGCTAAAGGATAAAGCAACCCTGAAGAGGGCAGTCCAGAAGCCTTTTCACCTAAATATTCCTTATAAAGTTGCAAAGCAGGTTGATAATCTAACTCATATAAGACATTAGCTTCTGAACGCGTAACTCGGCGAACAGGACCAAAAATATCCCATCCTCCCTTAGAGGCGTGTCCAACATGAACATCGGAACCATAAAAACCTACGGCTACAACATAATGATCAAGAATTTTATCATTTAAAATGGTCCATGTTTTTTTGAAATCACTGCCATCACCTGCTAATCCACCGGTAATAATGAGTTTATGAGTCCCATTTGCTGTATTCAATCCTTCTACTAATTCAGAACCATTTACATTAAGTCCATCAGACAAGATAAAGATGCTGTGTAGATCATCAGCTTTTAATTGTTCAGCTATTAATTTACCCGTATTTTCTGAGTCTTTACTGTGATTTACCTTTGCTTTTGCAATTTTTAATGCTGTTTTGGTAAATTTGACAACAGCAACAGTAATGCTGTGGTCAAAAAGATCATCACCATAAATTTCGCCTGTGGTGGAGCAACCTATGACTTTTGATTTGCAATAAAAATTCGCTAATTGAATAATCGGTTCTTGAAAATCAATGAACTCTGGTGCTGCAAAAATAAGCACTAAGGTGTTCTCTGAGTCTAGATCGGGAAACTCTTCCAAGTTCCATCCTTTATTCCTGAGGAATTGAAAGGTTTTTATTTCCATATTCTCTCCTGAGCGAAATAACCATGGGCAATAAAAAGTCTTTTTTATTAGTATAGTGTCAATTTTAGTTTTTTTCTTAAACAACAGGACGTATGTTAAGACACAAATGAGCGTGACCTGTTTTTCATTAGATTTTTTTGCTACCCTCATGAAAATTCGTTATGATGACTTTCTTCATTTTCGCTCAAGGAAACTGGTTTTTATGGAAGAAAAAAAATCACCTACGAAGCATAATCAAACGGTGATTTCTAGGCGTTGGCAAGAACGTGTTTCAGCAGATAATTTCTTAGGACTAGTCATCCTTTGCATTACTTTGGTTGCAGCATTATGGCTTTATATCGCCACTAAAAAATCAAAAAATACCGCTCCCAAACCTATTCCTGTTGTTGCTGGAATTTCTTCCACTCGTGATGTACCCATTTATGCTCCAGCACTGGGTACGGTAACGCCGGTTTATACAGTGACAGTGCAAACCCAAATCAATGGGTTATTAATGAAAGTCCTTTTTAGAGAAGGGCAGTTGGTTAAAAAAGGGGAGCTACTTGCCCAAATTGATCAACGTCCTTATGAGGCATTGCTTACTCAATATGAAGGGGATCTCAAGCGGGATTCGGCGCTATTAGCCAATGCCCGAATTGACTTAAAGCGTTATCAAAAATTATGGAAAGAAGACTCTATTTCCCAACAAACCTTAGCGACCCAGCAATCACTTGTAGAGCAATATGAGGGTAATGTTAAAACTGATTTAGGCTTGATTCAGAGTACTAAAATCAATCTTATCTATTGTAATATTACTTCCCCAATCGATGGGCGAATCGGTTTGCGCTTGGTTGACCCCGGTAATTTTGTGCAAACGTCAAATACCCAAGGTATTGCAGTGATCACGACACATAATCCCATTACCGTAATTTTCCCTGTTGCGGAAGATTATGTGCCACAAATTGCACCTCAGGCTTATGCTGGAAAAGAGATGCAAGTGAAAGTTTATGATCGACAACAGAAGAACTTGCTAGGAATAGGGAAATTGTTGGCTTTGGATAACCAAATCAGTACAACTACTGGAACAGTAAGGCTAAGAGGGATTTTTAACAATGAAAAAAATAAATTATTTCCAAATCAATTTGTTAATGTAAAAATTTTAATTGAAACCTTGAAACAAGTGACCGTTGTGCCCACGGCGGCAATACAACACGCAACCAAAAAAGATTTTATTTATGTGATTCATGCAAATAATACCGTGACTGCACAAACTGTGGTTATGGGACCCACCAGTGGTGATTATACTGTAATCAAAAGCGGTGTGCTGCCAGGCCAAAAAGTAGTCGTAAATGGTGCCGATAAATTAATGGATGGTTCGGCGGTATTTGTCCAAAAAGAGCATTCCAGCAAGCCAGTTCAAAAAGCAGGTAATAAACCTCTATCTAAATTCGCTTTGGACAGACCAGTGTCAGGAGGAGCAAAACACATAACCGGAATGTATACCTCAGTAAATGAGGATTCGAGTACTGTACCGAAGACGCAGTGGTCCTCTGCAATAGAGATTCGAAAGAGGCCTAATGAATCCATAACCCGCAATATCGCATGAGTATTTCAGGCCCCTTTATTGCAAGAGCTATAGCCACCTCATTGTTAATGTTCGCTATTTTCTTGAGCGGAGTCCTTTCTTATAAATTGTTGCCTGTTTCGGCCTTGCCTGATGTGGAATATCCCACCATTCAAGTATCTACTTTTTATCCAGGAGCGAGTCCTTACGTGATGAGCACCACGGTTACTGCACCACTTGAGCGACAATTTGGACAAATGCCAGGCTTGGAGCAAATGACCTCAAATAGTTCATATGGTTCATCGATTATTACGTTACAGTTTAAACTCGATCTCTCATTAGATGTTGCCGAACAAGAAGTCCAACAATCAATCAATGCAGCGAGTAGTTATTTACCTGCTGATTTACCAAATCCCCCCGTTTATAGCAAAGTAAACCCAGCAGATACACCAATTCTTACTTTAGCATTGACTTCAAAAACAATCCCTTTAACAAAAGTTGAGGATTATGCTGAGACTCGTTTGGTTCCAAAAATTTCTCAATTAACCGGTGTGGGATTAGTCAGTTTGGGAGGAGGGCATCGGCCTGCAGTACGTATTCAAGCTAACCCTAATGCATTATCTGCTTATGGATTAACTCTAGAAGATCTGCGCGCTATTGTTATGGCTTCGAATGTGAATACAGCAAAAGGGAGTTTTTCTGGCCCTCGGTTGGCATATACAATTAATTCAAATGATCAATTGTTGTCTGCAGAAGCGTACCGTCCTCTAATTGTATCTTATCAAAATGGTGCTCCAGTTCGTTTATCTGATATAGCTCATGTCATAGATGGCGCGGAAAATACCATGCAGGAAGCATGGATGAATAATGAGCCTGCGATTATTGTAAACGTTCAAAGGCAACCTGGGGCCAATGTGATTGAAGTGGCTCAACGGGTTAAACATCTATTGAGTCGAATGCAATCCGCAATTCCTGCGGGAATGGAAATTAAGGTACTTACTGACCGTACTGTTAGCATTCAGGCATCGGTAAAAAATGTTCAATTCGAATTACTATTGTCTGTAGCGTTAGTGGTTATGGTCATTTTCCTTTTCTTACGAAAATTACCTGCAACGATTATTCCCAGTATTTCAGTACCTCTGGCGCTTGTAGGTACTCTAGGGCTAATGTATTTATTAGGATTCAGTCTTAACAATCTGACTTTAATGGGATTGACCATTGCAGCAGGGTTTGTGGTCGACGATGCGATTGTGATGATTGAAAATATTATGCGCTACATTGAGCATGGTGAAAAACCATTAGTCGCCGCGGTAAAAGGGGCAGAACAAATTGGTTTTACAATAATTTCATTGTCTATATCACTGATTGCGGTTCTCATTCCTTTGTTGTTTATGGGGGATGTTGTAGGTAGATTATTTCGAGAATTTGCTTTGACTTTAACGATAACGATTGCAATTTCTGCATTCGTTTCCTTAACCTTGACTCCAATGTTGTGTTCTCGCATTTTAAAGCCAGAAAGCGAAAGCAAAAATAATGACTTACAAAAATTTCTCGAAAAAAATTTAAACTATTTTATTGAACAATATAAATTGTCTTTGCGTTGGGTTTTATCACGCCAACCACTAATTCTAGTCATTTTCTTTGTTACCATAATTATCACTGGGATTTTGTTATTTCTTATTCCTAAAGGTTTTTTCCCTATTCAAGATACTGGGGTGATTCAAGGCATTTCTGTTGCGGCTGACTCCGTTTCATTTCAAGAAATGGCGAATCGTCAGAAAGCGTTAGCAAAAGCGGTACTTTCTGATCCTGCTGTAGAAAGTTTGTCTTCATTTATTGGAATTGATGGGACCAATATAACTTTAAATAGTGGGCGGATTCTTATTAATCTTAAACCTTTTGATGAACGTCCCGGTGTGGCTGAAGTCATAAGCCGATTGCAATCTAAGGTAAGAAATGTGGTTGGTGCAACATTGTACATGCAGCCAGTCCAGGATTTAACGATAGATACCTTAACAAGTCGCACTGAGTTTCAATACAGTGTGAATGGACCTGACCTTCAGGAAGTGACCCATTGGTCAAAATTAATGTTGCAACGCATGCAAAAGTTACCGGCGTTAAAAGATGTCAACTCGGATCAACAAAATCTAGGTTTGGTCACCGAATTGAATGTTGATCGTGATACGGCATATCGCCTCGGAATCAGCATGCAAATGGTTGATGATACCCTTTATGATTCATTTGGCCAGCGGCAAATATCGATTATGTTTACCCAACGAAACCAATATCGAGTTGTTTTGGAGGTTTTGCCTGAGTTACAAAAGGAACCCGTTGCCTTTGATAATATCTATATCAATTCCACAGTCTATAATTCTTCTCCTCGTACTTCCTCAGTAACGAACGCCTCAAGTCCAGGGATAAATTATCCAACGGTTAATTCATTAGGAGCGCTTATTACCCCAGGCTCGGTATCCTCATCTATAACTACATCCAGTGGCTCAGTTCCTATTAAGACTATTGCCAGTGTGAAACAAACTGTAGGGCCATTAGTCATTGCCCATAAGGACCAATTTCCATCAGCTACACTTTCTTTCAATCTCTCTAAGAATGGTTCATTAGGAGAGGCAGTAAAACAAATCGATGAGATGAGGAAAAATCTTGATTTACCTCTGAGTATAACTGCTGATTTCCAAGGGACGGCAAAAAGCTTTCAAAATGCGCTTGCGAATGAAGGATGGTTGATTGTTGCTGCAGTTGTCGTCGTGTATATTGTTTTGGGAGTGCTTTATGAAAGCTATATCCATCCCTTAACTATTTTGTCTACATTACCCTCAGCTACAATGGGTGCTTTGTTAGCATTGTATCTCACCAATAATGAGTTCAGTATTATTGCTTTAATTGCCATTATTTTATTAATCGGTATTGTATTAAAAAATGCCATTATGATGATTGACTTTGCGCTTGAACAAGAGCGTGAGTACAAAAGAAAACCTGTAGATGCAATTTATGAGGCTGCGCTATTACGTTTTAGACCGATTTTGATGACGACTATGGCTTCAATGCTAGGCGCAATCCCTTTAGCCCTTAGTAACGGTATCGGCGGCGAGTTACGACGCCCATTAGGAATTGCGATTATTGGTGGTCTAATGGTTAGCCAATTAGTTACTTTGTACACAACTCCGATTATCTATCTGACGTTTGATCGATTATCACGCAAAGTAATGAGTTATCGCAGTAACACGGATAAAGTGGGGGGAGAGGTATGAATTTATCCTCTTTATTTATTCATAAACCCATAGGAACAATATTACTTGCCTTTGGACTGAGTTTTGCGGGTATCCTCGCATTTAATTTTTTACCTGTGGCTCCTTTACCACAAATTGATTTTCCCACAATTACAGTTCAAGCTCAGTTACCGGGCGGAAGTCCGGAAGTAATGGCCACTTCAGTAGCCGCTCCCTTAGAACGTCAGATTGGGCTCATTGCGGGAATTACTCAACTGACTTCATCGAGTACCTTAGGACAATCGATGATAACGGTTCAATTTGATTTATCGCGTAACATTGATGGAGCTGCGCGGGACATACAGGCAGCTATTAACGCCTCTTTAAGTCAATTACCCACGAATTTGACGAATAACCCAACCTATCGCAAGGTAAATCCTGCTGATGCGCCGATTATGATTATTGCCTTGACCTCAGATAAAAAAAGCCCTGGCCAATTGTATGATGTAGCATCTACTTTTTTGCAACAAAAAATTTTGCGAAGTGAAGGAGTAGGGCAAGTGAACGTCGGTGGAAGCTCTTTACCTGCTGTACGGGTTGAAATCAATCCGACTGCATTAAACAGTTATGGAATAGGATTGACGCAACTTGCCAATGCAATTGCTGCTGCTAATTTAAACCAAGCAAAAGGTCAATTAATTCGTGAAGATTTAGCCTCAACAATTAAGAGTAATGATCAAATACTCAAGGCGGCCGGATACGCTCCCCTTATTATTAGTTATTATAACAATCAACCAGTGCGGCTTTCTGATGTAGCTGATGTTATTGATTCAGTTGCTGATGTTCATAATGCGGGTATCTCTAATGGAAAACCTGCTGTTTTGCTGGTTTTGTTTAAAGAGCCAGGCGCCAATATAATCAAAACAGTTGACAGCATAAAAGCAATGTTGCCGCAACTTGAAGCGTCAATTCCCAGTGACATTAAATTAAATATTTTAATGGATAGAACAACAACAATTCGAACATCATTGCACGATGTCGAAATTACCTTACTAATTGCAATGTGTTTGGTAATTTTTGTTACCTATTTCTTTCTTGGCAGCATACGTGCCATGATGATTCCTGGAATTGCTGTACCATTGTCTTTGCTTGGTACCTTCGCAGTTATGAAATTATTAAACTACAGTCTTGATAATTTATCACTGATGGCATTAACCATTTCAACTGGCTTTGTAGTGGATGATGCGGTTGTTGTACTTGAAAATATTTCTCGCCATATTGGCATGGGTAAAAAACCATTTCAGGCAGCTTTAGATGGATCTAAAGAAATTGGTTTTACTGTATTATCAATCAGTATTTCATTAGTTGCAGTTTTTATTCCCATCCTGCTGATGGGGGGAATAGTTGGACGTCTATTCCGTGAGTTTGTGGTTACGCTTTCACTGGCAATCATTATCTCTATGGCTGTTTCATTAACTTTGACGCCAATGATGTGCTCACGAATGCTTGATGCAGATGAGGGTGAAAAGGATCACTTTTTTATACGTTTTAATGAATATATCAGAATGCATTATGCACGAGGCCTGCGTTGGGCATTATACCACCCCATACTCATGATAGTGATAACTTTGGGTACTATTTTACTGACTACTTATTTATTTATTATCATTCCCAAAGGTTTTTTCCCCCAACAGAATACCGGCAGAATTGTGGGGTCATTACAGGCTGATCAAAATATTTCATTTGATGCAATGAAAAAAAAATTAATTCAATTTGTTTCTGAAATTCGTAAAGATCCTGCAGTAGAAAATGTAGCTGCTTTTATAGGGAGCGGTCCAGGGAATAATACGGCAAATACTGGGTCTGTATTTATTATGATGAAGTCATCTGTACTCAATAAAGAGACTACAGATGAGTTGAAGGACAGGTTACGAGCGAAGTTATCTCATATTTCTGGGGCAACACTCTACATGCAAGCAGCGCAGGATTTGACTCTAGGTGGGAGACAGAGTGCGGCACAATTTCAATACACCGTGTCGGCTGATAATTTAAAGGATCTTGCGACTTGGACACCCCTAATTATGGAAAACTTGTCAAAACTACATGGGATTGTTGACCTGAATAATGATCAGCTAAATCATGGGTTGCAAGTCCTTGTAAATGTAGATCATGACACCGCTTCTCGTTTTGGGCTTACACCGGAGCAAATTGATAACGTGTTATATAATGCCTTTGGGCAAAGTCAAATTTCAGTGATGTATATGCCCATGAACCAATATTACGTAGTAATGAATGTGGCGGAAAAATATTGGCAATATCCCAAAGTGTTGGAGGAAATTTATGTTATTTCCCCTGATGGCAATAAAGTCCCTTTATCTGCATTTGCGCGTTTCGAACAAGGGGCGACTTTGTTGTCTGTCAATCATCAAGGTCAGGCACCAGCAGCAACATTCTCGTTTAATTTAGCTCCAGGTACCTCTTTAGGTGGGGCGGTACATAAAGTGACGCAAATCATTAATAAAATGAATTTACCCCCAACGATGCGTGGGGCATTTCAAGGAACAGCCCAAGCATTTCAGGAGTCTTTTGCGAATGAAAAATTTTTGATTATGAGTGCTATTCTCGCTGTTTATATTGTGTTGGGAATGCTTTATGAAAGTTTGATTCATCCGATCACTATTTTATCTACTTTACCCTCAGCAGGGGTTGGTGCATTACTGGCTTTAATGTTGTTCCATTCAGACTTAAGTATTATTGCTCTTATTGGAATGATCCTTCTTATTGGTATAGTGAAAAAAAATGCCATTATGATGATAGATTTTGCTTTAGAGGCTGAACGCAAGGAAAATAAATCACCGCGAGAAGCGATTTATGAAGCAGCATTATTACGTTTTCGTCCAATCATGATGACTACTATGGCGGCTATATTAGGCGCTATGCCTCTGGTCATCGGCTTTGGTGTGGGTTCTGAATTACGGCGACCGCTTGGAATCGCAATTGTTGGTGGCTTAATCGTAAGTCAGCTGTTAACACTGTACACTACCCCAGTCATTTATTTGGCAATGGATACTGCAGGATTACGTGTGCGTCATTTTATAAAACGATTTAAGTTACGAGGTGCCTATGGCCACTCATAAACGATTAAGATCGCTACAATCTTTTACGAAATTCAAGCTTTTTTTATTTTTAGCGGTGTCTTCTTGCATATTTTCTTCTTGTATGGTCGGTCCTAATTATGTACCTCCAAAACTTGTAGTACCGCCACATTTTAAAGAAGCCAAAGGCAAAACAGAAATTGGAACCAAGCGTAAAAATTGGAAACCTATCCAGCCCCAGGATGATAGGGACAGAGGTGAATGGTGGAAGGTTTTTAATGATCCAGTATTGAATGATCTGGAGAATCAGTTGTATCACTACAACCAAAGTATTGTGAATGCTGAGGCGAATTTCCGACAGTCGCTCGCAATTGTTGACCAGGCTCGGGCAAGTTTGTATCCCACGCTAGTTGGTGCCTTTAGTTTATTTGAACAACGTCAAGCTGGAGGGTCCACATCCATTATCAGTACCTCTGGAACTACAGGAACGGCAACGACCAATATTGTACCTGCAGCAAAAATCACAACAATTTATACCGCTTTTTTGAATGCAACTTGGGAACCCGATCTTTGGGGACTTGTGCGTCGAACCATAGAGGCAGATCTTTCTGTAGCAGAATCTAATGAGGCATTGATCGGTGTGACGCGTTTATCCGCTCAAGGTGCTTTAGCACAATATTATTTTGAATTACGTACATTGGATAAGGTGCAAAAGTATCTAGATGATACGGTGATTGCTTATAGAAACGTTTTACAATTTACAAAAAATCAATACAAATCGGGAGTTGTATCACGTGCCAATGTGGTTCAAGCTCAAATCCAGCTTGAATCGGCTCAAGCATCAGCGATTAATAACGGTATTTTACGCGTTCAATACGAACATGCAATTGCTGTATTGATGGGACGTCCACCTGCTTATTTTTCGCTAAAACCTGTGATTATTAAATTAAAACCACCACCCATTCCCTTGCAAGTCCCTAGCGTTTGGCTGGAACGAAGGCCTGATATTGCACAAGCCGAGCGTTTGGTGCAACAAGCCAGTGCGTTAATTGGAGTCGCCGTTGCTGCCTATTTTCCTAATTTAACTCTGACTGGAACCATTAGTGCTGCTGGGCACAGCTTTCATCAACTGATTCACAAACCTGCAATCAGTTGGTCTACTGGTTTTCAACTGGCAGAAACTATTTTAGATGGAGGCTATCGTTCTGCGGGAGTGAGGGCGGCAAAAGCACAATACATGGCTCAGATCGCCAATTACCGGCAAGTAGTGCTCTCTGCTTTTCAAAACGTGGAGGATAATTTGATTTCTTTACGTCTTTTGGAACAACAAAGTCTAGTTCAAGATAAAGAAGCAGCCGATGCGCTTTTCGCACTCAAAATTGTTAAAAATCAATATGAGGCAGGAACTGTTACTTATGCTAATGTCCTTACTGCTCAGATCAGTGCACTTGCAGCAGAACAGGCAGCAACACAAGTAGATGGCCTGCAAATGGTTTCTGCCGTGGGTTTGGTCAAAGCTCTGGGAGGAGGTTGGGTAGCGAGTGTCATAGTACCCCCTAAAAAATTAAAAACTTAAGTGAGCCATATTTCTATGAATTGGCTTTTGGAGCGTCATCTTGAAACGGGTTTTCCTCTTGAATTTGTTCAAACATTTTTCTTGTGGACGTTTTAAAAATCGCAAATCTTCGAGGCGTATCAATAATCGTTGCATTGGCGTCTTGAGATATATAGCGCTGAATATCACCCAATAAGTCGTTAATGCTATGTCTTCCCTGTGTCAATTTATTATACTGTTCTTGATAGAGGGTTTTTATTAAATCAAATTTTTCATGACTGCTATCCATGTTTTTACCTGATGCCGATTTAGCGATTTTATCCATTCTCCCGTACATTTTTTTTAAAATGTCCCATTGTGCTTTATCTTCAGGATTTTGGTGTACTGGCAAAGGAGGGGGATATATAAATAGTCTATCTTTGATCTTACCGTCACATAATTTTGCTTTAAAGGGAAGAGAAGTGAAAAAAAGGGAAGAAACATTAGGTAATGAGTCAATTCCCATCGTGGTTTGAGTGATATACTTAGCAGTAGTTCTACAATTGGTATCCAAGGAAATTCCCTGCTTGATTTTATCTGAGTTATAACCATTATCATTCGCCTGATCTGATTTCGGATCAATTAGGTCTTCGATTTTTTTATCGGGATTTAACCAGGTAAAACTAACTTGTTCTCCAGACTCTGGTCCTGCTTCAACCCAGGCGGAGGGTACAGCGAAGATCGCAGCATTTGAGCTCTGATTCTTTTTCATTTTTGCTAAGAACTTGATTAGATCCGCATATTGATTTACGGAAATAGTAAAGGCTTGCATCTCAATAAGGCTTTCACTTTTTTTGGGCATATTTTCCGTCGACAAGAGGGTTCCAAAAAAACCTTTGCGTCCAAAGGTTGCAAGGACAAGTTGCTCTTGCGTTTTAGAATCCTTAACCCCAACAATCATATACGAGTGACCTTTATATTTGCACACCGCCATGAACAATTCAGGTTTATTGCAAGTAAAACTACCTTGGTTGTATTTATAGGTCATCTTACACCAAAAAGCATGTGTATATTTGCTAATAATAACACAAAATGGGTTAATAGTTATCATTTGGGGTTGAATTAATTCTTATGAGACCGATGATTGAGCTTGAAGTATGATCCTATTTTTTGAACAATTTTATCTGATTTTTTAATAGCCTATTGGATATTTTTACTTGCGCAGGCGGGAATGGCGTGAGTTTAGAAACGTCGAGTGAGGCCTAATGATTGCTCATTGACTGGGGAATGAATTTCAATTCAGTATTCGGCTTAAATTTTTTATATTAATAAATTGACATCAACAAATCATCTCTTTAGCATGGGCAAAAACTAAACGCAATGAGGGATGTATGTTAGGATTGATAAGTTTAGATGAGATTAGCTATGTACTTAATGATCGGGATGATCCCAATCATTTATTGTCAGGTGAAGCAAAAAGATTTATTGAGATTTATAAAAAGCGTCCAGGCTTTTTTATGCCTTACCAAGAGGGTAAAGAATTTGTTGGCGGTTTAATCGCGCCGGCTATTTATCCGTTAGGATTTGCGGCTTTAGGTTTAGTTGGAATTATAGCGGGCGTGGTTTTGCCTTTTGCTGCCCTGGGAAGTTGGTTTGTTGGCATAGGGGCTGGAGTATTGGGTTACACTCCATTACACAATGATGGGCTTACTGCTGCCAGCCAATTCTTATCTTTTACCGGTTATGTGCTTGCAAACGCAGCATCAAGCCTTTTATTGGCGGTTTTGAGTATTCCATGCTCTTTAATTACGTTGGCTACTCGTAGTCTCGCTACCGTTGGTGCTGATGTGCTTGAATGTATGAATGAGGCATCTACTACTACTGAAATCCAGACTAGTAAGCTTATTTAAGATAAACAAAAAATTCCCTCTTTATTGTGGACTTTGTGAATGGCTTGGAAAAATATGATCACTGCAAAAAAAATTATTTGTCATTCCTGGGAAGGCACCAATCAAATGGGACATATGTCCAACTGATGAATGAATTCCCCTTGTGGGATTGATCTTAAATTCAACAAAGCTCGCTTTGGGAGAAAGGCGGGGAGGAGGATATTGATGCTTTTTTTACTCGGTGAAAAAGAACTCTATTACATTTTTGATGGACAAACCATTAAAGAGATCAAAAATAGATCGGTTGAAACGTACAGAAAGCGCCCTGGTTTTTTTACTCCCTATGAAAATGTTTGTGAGTTCGGAGGCGAATTAATTGCCCCTGGTTTTTATCCATTTTGTGGCCTGGTGCTTGCGGGGTTTTCTGCGTTTGCCTTTATGGCTTCGGCTGTTGCTTGTATGGGGATATACCTTATTGCTGCTGGCGCTGAAATATTTGGTGCTGTAGAGCTCCGAAACAATGTACTTGAATTAGCTGGATTCGTACTCAATTTTACCGGAGTAGCTCTTTTAACATCCGCTGTGGGTGCTTTACTGGCCATAATAAGTTTTCCTCACAGTTTACTCTCTATAGCTACTCGATCAATGAGTACATTAATTGCTGCAGCTTCAGAAACTTCTGGTACAACAGAAGCAGTACAAGAGATGAAGGCTGCTGAGCGGAATACAGATGAAGAGTGTACGAGAGGGTATTGTCTTTGTTAACTAAGCCCTCCTTTTCTGAGGGTTCTCTTCTCGTTTTAAATAATGCTCTATCATTTTTAATTCCATTTTAACGCGATTAATTTTTTCATTTAATTTACTTTCGAGTTCGTGGCAGTTTTTAAGATCTAGAGTCATCGCTTCTTTTTTTTCTTGCTGCTGCATGACGAAATTAAGCCAATTGATTTCAATTTCCGGATTCACAGTGAGCGAGTTAGGGACAATTTGATCGATTTGCTCTTCAATGTGTTGAATTTGATGTTCGAGTTCTTGCTTTTGGTGTTGCACTGCATGTAAATGCAAATCAAGATCATTGAATTGTTTGTTTAATTTGTTTATTAGGCCAACGAGTGACTTATTCATTGTAAGGTTGGAGTTCATTTTCAATTCTTGTATTCGTTCTAAGGTTCGATTTTAGAGCTTAAAATTTCCACAAAGTAAATATTTTAAATGCTGATTAAATCAAACTGATACAATGAAAACAACCCCACATAAGAAAATTGAAGAAAAATCTTCTCTAAGTGATTGATATTAAATATTTTGAGTTAAATGATTTGGAATTCAAAATGTGATTAATATGATTGTTAATTGTTCATTGAAGTTGTTAGAATACACACAAAATTGCCTGCTAAAAGAGATACCTAATGAAAGAAATCACCTTAACCGCCATCTTTGAAGGAACTATCTACGAAATTGAAAAACCTCATACCCATTTGCATCGGGTTTTGATGGAGGATTGTAAGGGACAACGTATCCGCTCAGCCAAAGAGGTTAATCAAGATAAAGATGCTACTCATTATAAAATGGGTTTTAATGGTTGTGGTATTGATTATGGTTACAAAGGGGTTTTATTTGGTGTCGGATTGGAGGAGCAAAGTGATCAAGTTGTCGAAGTGGTCAAAAAGCTCATTCAAGACGGATATAAAGTAAAGTTAAACTGCATTGGCTTAAGTCGAGGTGGAATCGCGGCGATTTTGGCAACCCTCAAATTATCCCAAGTTGATCGCTTTCATCTGGAAACGAATCTACTTCTTTTAGATCCTGTACCAGGTAATTTATTTTACACGGCTTTTTTGGATTTTTTTAAATATTCATTGGCTAATCGTACGGTTGATTTATCTGGCTCTAAAAACTTAAATTATGTTGAAACACTTTATCCCTATCTTGAGGTAGGTGATGATACTGGCGAATTTGTGGATCAAGTTCTTGCTAAATTCCATATACCCATAAGGCCTACTTATCCCAAACATTGCGAAGTGAGAGAAGAGGTTATTTTAGGAGCTCATTTAAAGGCTTTCCAGGATCTTAACAAAGAGAATGATGCGAAACATTTGATTTATGGGGTTGATGTCATTCCTGTAATTAGGAAACTCAGTAAAGCAATTATGTACCAATTCTTGGGTCGAGTGGGCAGCTTGGCAAAGTTGGGAGAAAATGTTGAGCAATCTGAGATTATTAACGAGTTTGAACGAGAGCGAAATAAATGGACACAAACTCTGACAAATATTATTAAGAATATTATTCCTAAAAGTAGAAAGTTACATTCGCAGGATGGTTCTAAAATAACAGTTTCGAATACCGCCCAATATCTAAATAAAACGCACCGTGAACTTATTGATACAAGGTCTAATGATCCCGATGAATTATGTTTAAAAGTAGAACCGGAACGAATCCATTTAGAAAAGAAAAGAAATCAATTAACCAAAGCAGACTTATCTGATTTAATGAAAGTTATCCAAAATAATATGACCGTTGAAAGCAAACAAGGTAAAAAAGGACAACTATTAAGTAAAATTCAAACTGAGCTGGAACATGGAACATTTTATACTGAAGAGCAGTTGAGTTTTATACTGAGAGACATCCTTGCAATTGCATTACAAAGAGACCGGTACAGCTATAGCTTTTATAAGACAACTGCGTCTGGTTTAGCATTAGTTAAGGCATTGAATCAATCGAGATTTAATGCAATCAAAGAATTGATGCAATCTGATGATAAGCCAATTGAATACGCTGATTTAAGTGCTTATGTTTTAGGTAGAGCTGATCCAGTACATTTTACCAGTCAAGATAGGGATTTAAATCTTTCTCAAGTTGAGGGGCATGGGTTAGGAGAAGACGGATACAGAATGCTGATTTAGATTAGTATTGAGCGATGCAGCTCAAGATATCACTCAAAGAACGAAGACAATCAGGGAAGAAAAAGCAATGCAACTAAAGAAAAAAATAAGAATATTATTTGATGTTATCAAAAGACAGAATCGTGTTTTTTCAAAAGAGATATTCCCTTTTTTTATTTCAATACGGTTGGCATAATGCTCCGCAGGATAAAGGAATGGTGGTATGAGCGAATCATACGTCATTCATTTATAACGAATGATGAGTGGAATGAGGCATTTCATAATTTATTTTTATTGAGACGCTTGAGTGAACAAGAAAAGATAAAATTAAAGCGATTAGCCATTTTATTTCTTTATTACAAATCATTGGAAGGGGTGGGCGATCTGCAGATAACCACTCCTATGCAGTTAAGTATTGCGTTACAGGCGTGTCTTCCTATTTTGAACCTTGGCCTTGATTGGTACGAAGGTTGGGTTTCAGTCATAATTTATCCCGGGGCGTATTCACGAGAAAACAAGGTAATCGATGAGTTTGGAATAGAACATTTAGGGAGAGCTCATTTAAGCGGTGAATCATGGCAACGTGGGCCTGTGATTATTTCTTGGGACGATGCACAACATCATGGTGGACATAATGGCCGTAATGTGGTGATACATGAGTTTGCGCACAAGTTGGATATGCAAAATGGTCGAGCGAATGGATTTCCTCCGCTTCATAAAGGAATGTCTGCGGCACATTGGGCTGAGGTTTTTAATTCAGGTTATAATGATTTGGTCAATCGATTTCAACAAAACGAGCCTATTCCGATTGATCCTTATGCTGCTACATCACCATCGGAATTTTTTGCAGTATTTTCTGAATTATTTTTCGAAAAACCCGAAATAATAAAACAGTATTATCCTGAGATTTATATTTTACTGGCCCAGTTTTATCGTCAAGATCCGCTGAGAGGGGATTTTAGCCTGGCTACACATAACTAAGAGTGATGTTCTGGGCGAATAATTAAGATGCAGGTTGGGCCAGTGCCCAACCTGGTCAAAATTACCAACTAAATGTATAACGTGTTTCCTTGGAGCTCCATCCATCAGTTACGTACACTTCAAGCATGCGTTCCGAAATGAGATTAAATTCGATTAGTGAGCCCCAATAGGGATTATGAAACTCAAAACCTTGTTTTGTCTGCCCAGTTGTTAGTTTGCAAGACAGCTGCCTCGGTTCGGGAGCACCAAGACCATCGCCATAGCTTAAATCCAATTGCGTCGAACCCTGTGAGTTACCTACAGAAGCCACTGCATTCAACCAATTGCATTCAATTTTTGCAGATTGAGCATTTTGGTTTTTAAGTTTAAGACAGCTTCTATGTGTACTAACACACGGTTTGGCAAAACTTGTACCAGCGAGTAAACCCATCAAAAGAAAAGCGTAAAATTTAGTCATTTTTATACCTAATCAGTTAGGGTGTGTGATGTTTTTATCATTGTTATTAAATTGTTGTCAATGATTTCAAGTAATGACTATTTATTGAAAAACCAAAAAATAAGCGTAATAACGAGACTAATCAGGATGCAGGTAGTAATAGGAAAATAAAAAGTGAAGTTGTTTTTCTGAATTATGACATCACCTGGTAATTTCCCAAGGCCCATTTTTTTTATAAATGACCAAAAAATACCTGTTATCAGTAAAATAACGCCAGTAATGAGTAAGATTTTTGAGGTCATAAAATGAAATCTGAATTCAATAAATAATAGATTTTATAATAGACGATCTTCGGATAATATTCTTTATTGCAATTCGCAGCTGAATTTTAATAGAAAGGAAAAAGGATGAAACAAAATATTTCAATGTACTCCGCTTCGGTACCGGTTTTCAAACAAATGCTTACTGCATTAAATGCAATTTTGGAAAAAACACAAGCCCATATTGATAATAACAAAATGGATCCCAATGTTTTTTTACAAGCAAGCCTTTTCCCAGATATGTTCAATTTCACCCGTCAAGTACAGATTGCGACTGATTTTGCTAAAGGTGTTGCAGCTCGTTTGGCAGATATGGAAGTGCCTGCTTTTGAAGATAACGAGAAAACATTTTTTGAATTGCGTGGCCGTATCGAAAAAACATTGTTCTTTCTTTCCAGCATTCTTCCAGAACATATTAATGGCAGTGAGACGAAAGAGATTATTATTCGTCCGGGTACACCAAAAGAACGAAAATTTGTTGGCCAAACCTATCTCTTACATTATGGAATACCGCAATTTTTCTTTCACATTACGACAGCCTATGACATCTTAAGAAGTTTGGGTGTTACTATTGGAAAAATGGATTATATGGGAACATTTTAGAATTGCAGGTTGAGGAAGAGTGCTAAAGAAATCCCCGCGAAGCGAGAAATCCTGCTGTAACACCTCGCGACGCTTTGGATGGCAGGAGGAGTGAGCTCCTCCTGGATTACGCTGTATCAATCCGAGCTACAAAGGGAATTAGAAGGCTAATACTGGTGCATTTTTAACATTCTCTAATTCGAATTCTCCAATGGGTCCTTCTTTTCCACATATCATTTCTTCCTCATGAGTTAAGAGCGCTTCATAGCGTAATAATTCACTTGTTTTGAAGAATCGACGCGTCTGATAACGTGTTTTTTTGATTTCTTCATCTGCAATTTTATTGATAGCTGGCTCTGCTTCTTGAAGTTCTTTATCTATCATTGCAACATGTTGTTTCGCTTCTTCAACAAGATGATCTGCCAGATGGTGTTTAATCTGCTCAAAGAGTCCTGATATAAACCCGATTCTTTTTCTATCCAATAAATCATCATTATCGCTTATTGCATCCATACATTCGGTTTCTTCGCCTTGAAATTCACTTAAAGTCATACTGAGCGTTCCCAAATGCTTTTCAAAGGATTGGACGTTTTTTTCTAGAAAATGGTTTTTAGTCTTTAACATATACCATTCCCATGAGGGGCAATTAGACTCTTGCATACGGTCTTGAGCTGTTTTAATCAGGTGTTGCGTATCTGATTTTTCTTTTTCCTGTATACGGATTTTTTCTTGAATATCCGTGATCTTACTTCGAATTCCCTCAAGATCACTTTTGAGCTTAGACTGTTCATCAAGAAGGGCAGTAAAAGCGCCATCAGGTTCTTTACCCAAAAGCCCCCTGAGTTGATTCAGGTTCACAGGTCCTACTTTCCAATTTAAATGTTTCAATTCATCGACATGTTCCAGTTTTTGACGAATTAATGCAGGGAAATCATTGCGTTCGAGGTCAAGATGATTCCAATCAAGATTTAAAAGTTCTTTTAGTTTGAATAATCTTTCGAATTCGGGACGTTTTCGTGCAGGAAGAGTTTCAATCGCCTTTGCATCAGATAAATTAAGAAGATTATTTTTATTCTCTTCAAAAACTGTTTTAACTCTTCGTAGTTCATTTCGTTCCGCTTCAACTCGCTCAAGGAAAGAGGATTCATATCCAGTAAATCCTTGTTGCAATCGCTCATCTTCAATTTGTAATTCTATATAAGATTGGATACCATCAGTACCACTTTGAATACGAACATGCTCTGGATTAACCTTCAATAGGTTGGCAAACCGTTCTTGTTTTTGTGCAAATAAACTTTCCTGTACATCTTGATTTAGTCCATCCGATTTACCCAACTCTACGATTGAGTACTCCAGTTGTTTTTTCAATGCATTAAGTTGCTTTAAATAGGGCTGATAGGCTTTATAAGAACTAAAACGCTCAATCGCTTCATATAACTCATGCACTACATGACTGGGATTATCTTTACTCTGACGACTCATTTTGAGGAGTGTTTCCTTCAAATGCATCCAAGTAGGGTCGACAGTCTTAAAGAAATAAGGGGATGTATTGCCCAAATAGTTCCGAAAGGCATTAATTTGATGCTCTGCAACGATTTTATCATGGCAGTTTTTTCTAAAATCCAGATCGCAGTGCGGGATGCTATTTAATGAATCAATTGCATCAAGCGCATCGTTAATCACATTTCGAGGCGATGAGTGACTTATTGAAAACAGATACTTATCTTTTAAAACGGCTTTGTGACGTTCAAGTGCTGAATAGAGCTCCTGTATTTTATCTTTATCCTGAGGAAAATTATCTAACTCCTTAGCCAGAGCATAAATTTCTAGGGCAGCATTTTTGGCTACAGTTCGTTCGAAGTAAGCATGGAAGGGTTCTGGCTTTTGTTGTACCCAATCAAACTCATCGATTAGGTATTTTGCCAGCTTCTTCATTATTTCTTCGTCGTAGGTCTTCTTCAATGTGTTTAAACTCTCATCTTCTGGCAAGCCTAAGTTTCGATAAAGAGTAGAAAAGGAAAGGACCAGACCCTGTACTTTAAACTGTTCAACAAGTGAAAAATTGTTTAATTCACTGCAGTGGCCTAAAATTAAAGGTTTAACTTTGGATAATAATTTAACGGTCTCATCATCTGCCTCCATTAATTTTTTTTGATAAAATTGGATGATGCTTTCAGTAATCTCTTGTTTTTCCTCACTGCGCCATACTCTGTTTTTTTGTTCGATGAGCTTATTTATTGCTTTTCGAATAATTTCAGGTACAAATGAGCCATTTTGTGATGTATTTTTAGGGAAAAGAGTTTTTATAGCCTCTGGACAAACAGTACAAAATGCTCCAACCAAATAAGGTAAAACTTGTTTACCTTGCGCTAACTCTAAACTTTTTTTGGTTTGCTCTGAAGGCTGGGTATATTCGAGCACGGCTCCTGCTTTATCCGCAATAACCGTTTCGAGATTTTGGTTCATTAAAGCTTTGGCTCCAGCCGAAAACGGTTTTCCTTTTTGTTGCAGCTTTGTTTGAATATTTAATTCCTGAGAGAAATCTAACTGTTTTAAAAACTTAAGTCTTAGGTTTTGCTCATAACTCATGTGAGGCGCCTTCTCGGCTTTAGCTGCCCATTTTTCTTCTAGAGCCGTTCCCCAAAGTCTGCATGCTGACTTTTTAAATTGTTCAATACTTTCAGTCAGGGAATTTTCGGTTACATTGGTATCCTGAGAACGAGTCAATTCACTCAAAAGCGTTTCGCGCCATTGGTAGAGCTCAAATTTTATTTGAAGGTTATCTGGGTAAAGTTCATCAAGTAAGCTTTCCCAAGCTTCAATTTGCTGCATCAGTATCTGTTGCGCTTCATCAATTGCCTGGGTATATATCCTATCTACAGTTGCTTGTAATTTGATTTTATTTCTTACCGCTTCAACCGATTGTTCGTTTATACGTTGACGAGTCCAGGGGAACACATAATAAAGAAACTGATCGAGTAAATTCTGAGGAGGCTTTACTTGATAAATTGGCAACCATTCACCTGGTTTTCCATTGCGGGCAGCGCGACCCCCGATTTGGGTGGTCATTCTTTCGGTATCAGGATAAGTTTGAATGACAAATAAACCTTTAGGGTGATCCCCAGGATTGATATCTATTCCTTTTGCAAGCATTGCTGTCCCTACAGTAATGGTATTCACTTTACCTGCCTGTTCTATGAGTTTCTCCAGTTGTTCCGGAGATTCCTTACCGGTAATCACTTGGATTATGAATCCTTGCTTTTCGTATTCTTTTAAACTGTTACCAATTGCTTGCGCTTCATCAAAATCTTCACTCACAATAAGAATGGGTTGAGTTTGAGTGTGACTCCATTCTTCAATAGCTTCTCTTCTTTCTTCAAAAATTTGTTCCTTTTGCTCATAGGTTTGAACCTTTTCATTAGGATTCTTAATTTCCATTAGTATTTTTGTAACAGGACACTTAATTTTATTGAGAGTCTCATGTATGGCTTTGATTGTACCTTCCCGATCTGAAGTAAAAATCGGATCGTGATTAATACGCTTATCTCCAGCATGCGGTGCTACGCTGACTGCCTGGATTCCCAGCGAGGTCGCTAAGCTTTCAAGTTCACGTTTATCTCCCGGCGTTGCTGAAATTCCCAGTAACCGTCCTAAGGTCTTTTGGAAGAATTTGATTAAACCTTGCGCTGATTGACTCGCAAGTACAGAGGGGACTGGATCAATAAAAATATACTGGGCTTGATCTTTACGTTCAGCTTTAAGTCGAGCCTGTAACGCTTGTTGTACTTCTTCAGTGAAAATTGAGCCAAGCTTAGGTGTGCTGCGAATCAGAGGAACACAGGCAATTTTTTTAATAGTCTCATGGCCTGATTCATCTTTTTCTTTGACAGGTTGCATTATGAAATGTTTGTTTTCCACTAAAGTAGCAGCGATGCAACTGGCATGGATCCATTGTTTGAGTTGAGTATTACTTGATGCCATCAAATAATTTTGTTTATCCACATCGCCATTAAATTGTTCGTTGATTTGTTTGCTGAGAAATATACGAAATTGATCGAGATCCTCATCTTCGTCCCAGGCAGGATTTGTTTTGCGGAACGCTGGGAGTTTTACAAATTGATAGGCAAGGGGGTATATCCATTGGGCTGGGTTGTCACCATGCGCTGCCTCGGCTTCAGCAACGAGTTTATAAAGTGTTAGCTGATCTAAAAGTGCATCGTCACATTCATCTAAAACAATATGCACAGGTCCCTTCGGTTTCAGTAATTTTTCATTTCCATCTATTTTTGCAGCTAAATGAAAACTAGCCATATCCTCAACTGTGGAGCAGTTAATTCCATCATGGATAAAATTTTTCGTTGGTGTATTACTTTGAATGAGTGCTGAGCCAATTCCCAAAAAATTGAAAAATGGCTCACAGTTGTTCTCATAATCCCGAATCAGAAGAGTTGGATTAGCAGTCCATTGCACCACAGTACCACCTTGTGCCCACTGAAGCACAGAGAGCATTGGTGTATTGATGCTTTTTCCTTCCCCAGTTTTGATACGCATTAATAAATTGGAGGTGGGATCCTTAAGGGCAAGTAACAAAACAAGCATTTGTGTGGTATTTGGAAATAAACCTGTCGTTCGAAAGTAGATTTCTCTTAAATAAGCCAAGAGTTCAAGGTAGGTTTCTTCAACTTGCTCTTGATTAATTGCTTTTGAGCGTAATTGTTGAAGTAGAGTGCAGGCTCGTTCTTTTAAATCATGGCGTGAACAGGCGGTTAATTTTTTTAGCCCAGTGAAATTATTGGGATTTAAGGGGTCGGTATATCCTAATGTTTCAATATACGTTAATTGTCTTGCAAGTTTCATTTGTAATGCATGCGGGAAATCGGTTTCATGAAGCAAGTCTTGTAAACTGAGTAGCGCATCTTTTATTCGATCCGTTGCAAATTGTTTTGCCAAATCTCTTTGTTCACCTGCTTTAGCAAAAGGATTTGTGTCGAAGCTTAAACAATAGGCACGAATTATTTCAGAGTCATGAGCAGCCAGGGCTAAGTTGAGGCTTTCAGTATTAGGGTAGGGCTTTGTTGCAAATAATTTAAGAACGCGATCAATCTCCACAGAAGGACGCCTTTCCAATCCTTTAGTGACCTCTAACAAGGCCGGAAGATTCACTGTGGGATCTTTTTTATTGTTTGCTAAACCAGACAAGATCGTAGCAATTTTTCCTCGATTTCCAAGTTCGATTTGAGCTAATTGTTGGAGAATAAGAGGATAGGTGGTTAAATCTTGATCGGGTTTCGTGTGGGAAACTTTATTTAGTAACGCAATGCATAGCTCAGCTTGGTCTTGATTGTTGGTTAAGAATAATTGGGTCTGTTGGATTAGCCCCCGAACCAGCTCGGAATTCGTGCCCGATAATCCCACTAAAAATTGAATAATTTTCTTAATAATGGACGATTTGATTTCTTCAGGGAGATTGGATTTCTTGAATTCGTTTAATGCGGCAAGAGGGAACGGGCTCGCATTTCTCAAATTGTGGGCCAAGCTCATCTTGAAGAACATGGTCTGCGTTTCTGGTTCAAGATCGGCTATCTTAAACAATTCAACTAAGCCATTGATTGCTCGTTCAATCGCGGTATCATCTGCAGCAGAGTTTTCCTCTAAAGCTTGAGTGGTGAGCTTTAGATAAAGGTCTAGCTTTTCTGAACTGTCGTTGATTAATTTACTTGCTAAAATATGTTTTTGTGCATAATTTAAGCGTTTTAGAGCTCCAGTGCTCAGTTGCTTGTAAATCTTATTGAATTGCTGTGGATGTCGAGAGTTTATATCAATAAGCAAGTTGAGATAATTGGCAATGGACTCAATTTTATTTTTATAATTTTGTAGCGCTATGTGTGAGGGAGCATTTTCATCGATTAAAGCTGCTTCATCAAGGATACTTCGTTCAAAATCTGGATCTTGGGTATTGAGCTGATGTAATGTTTTTTTCAAAGCAGGCAATACTTTTTTCTGAATCAACTCTTCTTTGAAAAAGAAAGTTAAAGAGAGTGTCTCATTAAACTTTGCCATCCAACCAAGACAAGTGTCCAAATCCAAGTCTTTTACACTCTGCTTATGCTTGGGATTTTCAAAGAAGGCTTTCATTTGAGAAACAAGTAAGTGATGAACTGGCCCTAAAACAGCAGCAAACCCGGACCCAGTAATCTTATCAGTCTCTTTTCTTTCCCCAGTGAGCAGGAAACTTAAAATATATTCGCCTTGAGTTTTTACCTCGATACCCAAAATGCTAAGACCATATGTTTCCTGAAGCAACTTAGGTTTTTCTTCTTCAAATGTTTTAAATTTTTCAAGAGCCTCTGAGAATTGAGGATTCGGTTTTTGTAATTCAGTAAACAAATCATTTACCGTATCAAAAAGTGGCATCAGTGTTGTATCTAATTTATCGCGTAATTGTTGAGGCACCATGCGGCTTTGCAAATTCTTTTGTAGCTCGCTCTTCAACTTTTCCACTTTAAATACGGCACTTCGCTTTTTAATTGCATCAGCTAAAGCATCAACTATTAAATCATCTAGTTTAGATATATCTCCATTACCAAGCACACAACCTTGTAAAAGATTTTTATCAACGATGAGTGCTTTTAACCATTCTTCTTGTTTTTCTGGAGTGTTACATTCAGCAGGGATGACCATTTCTTCTGAATTGACAAATGTTTCCAGAAGAGACTGAATCTTTTCGATTTTAGGTAATTCTTGTGACTTTGAGATATTGATTTGACTTAATGTACTGAGTACCACTCTATGAAATTCTGGACCTTTTGTATTCTGTATCGCCTTTATTGCTAATAATAAACGATCAATTTGTTCATCAGCAAAATTGGGTTCATTGAGCTTTGCCAATAATTTAATGAGTTCTGGCGATAAGGTCTCACGTTTTTTTTGCAGGATTGCTGTAAACGATGCAATAGCTGATAGAGAAAATTGGTTGGTTTCAGGCGCTGGATCTGTTTTTTGAATACGATCTTGCAATGTATTCAATAGTTCCATCCCTTCATTTTCCAAGCATGAAACCAGTGGGGTAATGAAATCATCTTTGATTTTTTTATCAGGGAATGCAGTTTTGAATTCAATACATTGGCTCATTAAGGTATTGATTTGAGCGAATGACAAGTTAGGCTTAAATTTAAAAGCTCGAGAAAATGCCTGCAATAAATCATCACGATCATTTTGTTCCAATGTTTGTAATGCATGAATAGAAAGACTTAAAGTGTCTCTCCATTGTGCAACATTTAGGGGGTCTTTATTTGAAAAAGCACAAGTTAAAATAAAAGTTAATTGATTTTTTTGAGCGGAGGTCCAAGAGGTGAGTTTTTCAATTTCTAAAAGTTGGGCCTGGATATCAGATAATCTAATTTCTGTTTTCCAATGCTGTCCCATATATCGAAATAGCCAGGGCTTAAGTTCGAGGTGTTCATTATTGAGTTGTAAATAAATAGGTTCCGGATCTGTAACACAATCCTCAGGATTCTCAATTTGCATACACGCAGCAACTTGTTTCAATTGCTCTGAATCTGTTTTTTGCAGCATGGCATGATGTACGCCTGTTGAGCTCCAATTGAGATTCGACAAAGAAAGGCATTGTTCCTGTGAATTTTTAGCGAGCTCTATAACATCCAACACTCTATTTAAGGTAACGAGCATATGGCCGTCATGTTTGATGGGACAGGGGTTAGGTAGTGTTAAATTTTTTTCTGCAATCCGAGGAAGGAATATTTGTGTATAGGCCTCAAAAAAGACATTAAAATCAAAACTATTTTTATCATAGTTTAAATGTGCAGCAACCAGGGTATTCCACCATTCTTTTTGTTCTGCAGGAAGTTGAGCTAATTTTTGAAGATTTTTAATTCCTCGAGCGCTCAAAAGAGCATTTTGCACCTCAGGAGTTTCGAGAAATTCAAGATTGATTTTTTTATTCAAACAGGCAGTGATTAGTCTTACTAGAACAATGGAATGTGCTTCTCCTCCCAGTACATATTGTTTGCAAAGCAACGGAATGATGAACTGATCATGCTGTCGCAATTGAAGTAATGCTTTGATTTCATTTTCATATGCAGGAAGCAATGTTAAAAAGGTATTCTTTTGATTAGGTGAGTATGGGGTGTCTAAAAGAACTGAAATTATTTGTTGAGAAAGCTGAGGTAAAAGCACCGTGGCTTCTTCAAGTGAAGGCAAAACTAAAGAGTCTTGTTTTTTAAGTACCGGTGCTAAAGGAGAAGGAAGTTTTCTTGGGGTATCAGTATAACAAAATGCTTTTTTGCTTTTGTCTATATAAAACCCCCTGGGAGGATTGTTTGGGATAATACCATCCCTAAAAGCATAGTGATGTTCTTTTATTATAGGAATAGCTGATTCTTGTAGATTCTCGATGCCTAAGGCTCTAAGTTGTTTGACCAACTCGGGAAGCTCGAGGAGATCAATTGATACTAGCTGCAAATCGGGGCTTACCACATGTTCGCTCTGTTCTAAGTGAACATCTTTTTGTGAACTAGGAGGTTTAGGTAAAAAAATGCTTTTTTGAATTTGGATGCGTGGCCGAACCGCAGGCGACTTAGAATTCAATGCATATTTTAAAGGGTTGATCTTTGGAACGTTGGATGTATTTTTAAGAATTGTTTCTGCTGTTTTATTTAATACTGCGCGACGTGCATGAAGGGCGAGTTGTTTTGATATGGGTTCATTTTCTTTAATTTTAAAAATAAAGAGACGCTTGCGATCATCGCTAACAAATGTTTTTAAAGCATCGACGTCCTTTACAGAGAGTTGTTGTGCTTCAAGCTCAATTTCTAAGGGATTATAATTAACTTCTGTTTCATATGAAGTAATTAAATTTTCTAGTAAAGATTGCAGGTTTTTATTTTCTGAATATTGACGCACAAAATAGCTCCTTCTAGAATCAAAAAAATAGATAATACATCGTTATTCTTAACAGGAGATTAAGTGTCAAAATGAAATGAATGTATTTTTAACTCGCTCATAACAAATTGTATTACAATGAGAAATAAAGAATAAATTTAGCTCGATATGCAAATAAATATTTCAGTGGCTGGGCGATTCCTGTTAAAAAGTAGCAACATTGAAAAGAAGTATCCTCCCAAATAATTTATCGAAACAACAGCCGAATGCAGTTCAACTATATTATTTACAAACACATGCTATACTTAAGCTTGATTCGGTTAAAATTTGTGCTTTCTGGTGTGTAAATGTTCTTTCCTGGTGTGTTCGTTAGGAAATATATTCATTGTAATGGAATGGAAATCCATTTAAAACCCAAAGAAAATCCCTCATTGATTGAGCGTTTTATTAATGAAATACGCCATGCACTCGACTCAATTGTTGTAGAGTATCTTCGTCTTACTTTGGAGCATTTTTTTTACCTCCTGCGGTGTTTCTCTAGCAGTCAATGGTCTCATTCACCTCGAAGCTTTAATTTCCCCCTGACACTCTTTGGTCTTGAGATTTACCCTAAAGCCAATTTTTATTTTGCGTCATTACGGGTAAAGAGGATGATGTCCGCTATAGAGTCTGGACGATTTGAGTCTTTTTCTAAAGGGCAGTTAGGGCGAAGCTGACTCAATTTAATCGTGAAAAAAATGATGCATAAATTGGAGTTTTACAATAGTGAGATAGAAATGAAAGAATTACATTTGTACCGTCCTTTAACGAGTTCCGAAAAATGGTACAGTTTAGCCATAGTCTGGATTCCAGTACTTGTGACAATCTATAGCATTGCTTCGGGAATATTATTTCACATACATTTAGGTACTTTAGTACTGCTTTTGATTTGCTACAGCTGTACTGTGCTAGGAGTTACGGTTGGTTTTCATCGATTATTAACTCATCATTCATTTAAAGCGAACCGATGGTTAAAAATTGTATTGACATGCTTTGGATGTATGGCTTACGAAGGAACTCCGTTCTTCTGGATAGCAGCTCATCGAAGACATCACAAATACACGGAGACTGAATTTGATCCTCATTCACCTATTCCAGAAAATAAAAAGTCATTATATGGCTTCTATTATGCCCACATGGGATGGATGCCTCACCATACTTTAGAAAACTGGAGATACTACATTGGTGATTTATTAGTAGACCGAGATTTACGATTCATCAACAAACACTATACCATAATTGCTCTCTCAGGATTGATCATTCCAGGAGTTATTAATGGGCTGATGTATATGGATTGGTACTCTTTCTTTGAAGGAATAGTTGTTTGTGGGTTTTTCAGAGTTTTCTTCCAACAACATGTCACATGGTCCATCAATTCAATTTGTCACCTTTGGGGTAAAAAGGACTTTGATACACATGATAACAGTAAAAATAACTGGCTTTTTGCTCTCCTTGCATATGGTGAGGGCTGGCATAATGGACATCATGCCTTTCCAAGCTCAGCAAAACATGGATTAAAAAAATGGCAACTTGATATTTCATATTCTGTTATCTACTTTCTATCCCTAATTGGATTAATCAAGGGAATTAAACTCCCAACTGAGGAGCAGATAAAACAAAAAAGTTTATGAAAAAGAGTGATTTATCTAGAAAATGATTCACTATTTATTCCTTTGATAAGACGGACTACTGCACCGTATCATTTTCTTGTGCTTGGTCTGTTAAATCGTTATTTCATCTTTTTATCGATTGAAAAAGAAACTTCTTCATGAAAAATGTAAAATATACTTGACAGATCATGGGGAGCTCATTAAACTGCGAACCTAATTTTAGGGGTTATAGCTCAGCTGGGAGAGCGCTTGCATGGCATGCAAGAGGTCGGCGGTTCGATCCCGCCTAGCTCCACCATCAACATCTTTGATGTTGATGGAAAAAACGTTCAAGGTCCCCATCGTCTAGCGGCCTAGGACACTGCCCTTTCACGGCGGTAACAGGGGTTCGAACCCCCTTGGGGACGCCATTATTGGTGTTTGAAGTTTTTAAATTGTAAAAAGATCCAGGTCCCCATCGTCTAGCGGCCTAGGACACTGCCCTTTCACGGCGGTAACAGGGGTTCGAACCCCCTTGGGGACGCCATAACATTATATCAAATGTTCTCTATTCTAATATTTAATCAAAAATAAGAAAATAATTTTACCAATACATGGGTAGATAGCATCATTTATCCGATTTATTGGATTTTTCCAATTTCAAAGTGATGAACTCTATAAGCTCCTTTAGAATCAGATTCATTTTAAAATGGATCAAATGTTGGAGCTAAATGTTGTACTGTATTTCTGGGATATCTAGAGTAAACAATTTTTCTTTGTATATAAAAAAACAGGTAGCTTACTGTGTAAGTTACCTGGATATGATTAAGATCACTTGGATGCCGCGAACAAGTCGCGGCACGTAGGCGGTGGGGATGAATAGTCAACACGCGTTAATGGAAATACGCAACAGTTATTTGCTACCAGAAACCGCATAAACATTGGTGGAAGTTATCGTTAAAGTTGAAAGATATTAATAACTTGATCATGAGTTCTCAAAGTCTTTCGAAAATGGTTCTCGTATTAAACCCAAACAATCGCTCATGCATTCTATAGGCATACTCATCGGTCATATTCGCCAGATAATCGCATACAATTCGATAAGCAGTTGTTTCATCTGTGGCTTGTTTAAACAAAACTCTATTTTTGTTATCTAATAAACTGGCAGGGTTGGAGCTGATGGCATCGAACAGTCGCAGTACAACGGTTTGCCCGCCATACTCAAAAGTACGGGCTTCTTGGGAGTCAATGACATTATTATAAATGCATTGTTTTAAATAATTCAGCAGTGCATTTGCTTCAGGAGCGAGTGCCAAATTGTATTTCAACAAATTATTCTCGAAATTTTCATTGGTCGTTATGATTTGAGCTGAAGTAATAAAATAATTGACCATTTCTCCTATCGTTTGTTTTCTTGAATAAAGTTCTGGAGAAAATAACGAATCAATTATCTGATCTTGCCGATTGCTTAATAGGGTGTTGCTTAATAACCGTCTAAATTCAGGAGTATCCAAATGAGAGGGATTAATAAGGCGCAAATGGATTGCATCTTCAAGATCATGCACTCCATAAGCAATATCATCTGCGATATCCATAATGGAACAATCAAAACTATGGTAGGCGGATTTTCCTGCTTTAGTACCATGCGGTGTTTGCGACAACGATTGAAATAACTCTTTGTCTTTATCAGAAAAGGGGGACAATAGCCAATCAATCTCAGGCTGTTCACAATCAAAATATGCTTTAGGTGGTAACCAGTCATTAATTTTGATGGTTTTATGAATGGATTCATGAACAGGGGCTTGTTTTGGGGCAACAACATTAGAACGTCTCACTGGGTATTTTAAAATACCCAGCAATGCACGACGGGTCAAATCAAGACCATAAGTTCCATAACTGCTTTCAACCTTAGTGAGCAGTCGCAGCGTTTGTCCATTTGCTTCAAACCCTCCATAATTGCGCATCATATAATTTAGGGCCACTTCACCACCGTGTCCAAATGGTGGATGTCCAATATCATGAAGTAAACAAATAACTGAGATCAGATCGTCATTAGGTAATAGGCCAGCTAAAACTACATGTTTCTCTTGGTTCATTAAAAGATTGTGTACAATACTGCGTCCAATTGAATCGACTTCAAGAGAGTGGGTTAGGCGAGTACGGTGGAAATCACCTTCATCAGTTCCTAAAATTTGTGTTTTTCTTTGCAATCGTCTGAAGGCAGGGCAGTGAATTACACGTGTACGGTCTCGTTCATAAGGATCTCGATGATCCAGATTTCCGCGTTGATTTGTTTGTCCAGAACGTCGATGTGTCCACATAAGTTTTTGCCGTCTAAATAAAAAAATAATTACTGTAAGACATAATTTGTTCTTTAACAACACAAATTTCTAAAGTTTTTTCTAATTATGTAGATATAGTAGTCAGGAAGTAAATAATAAGAACTAAAAATTAGGGGAATGACTATGGATAAGAAAATAAACTTAGCGCTCATAGTAATTTGTGCTTTTGCTATGTCTTCCTGTACTAAAGATGAATACATCTCATATCCAGCATATTCATATGTAGATATCACTCAACGGCCTTATAATATAAATAGTTACAATATGACGAATTATGATTATGGATATCAACAAAAGCAGGAAGTAAATGTTCCTAACTCATATCATGTGGGAGAGTTACATTCTCCAGTTTCTTTTAAAGACAGAGACGAGACTTGGGTTAATAGTCAAAATCCTAAAGGTTATACAATCGAATTGACTGAAGGGGACAAGGCATCTCAAGTGGCACAAGTCTTGTATAAAGCACCTAAAAAAGATCGGATGGCTCAAGTAAAATATGAGCGAGATGGTAAAACGCGATATAGAGGAGTATATGGAACTTTCAGTACTCCTGAAGAAGCACAAAAAGCCTTAAATTCTTTACCCCAAGAACTGAAAAGTAGTGCTTCAGTGATAAATTGGGGCAGTGTGCAACAACAATGAAGGTAAGTACTCAATCGCTAACAGGGGATGGTTGGTTTGAGCAACTCTTGCGCTCAAACCTAAATCTTCTAGAGTAAACATTCAATGATACTCAGATCGATTACTGCGATTAAGCAGTTACAATAATTTTACCTATTTGTTCATTGGACTCCATGTATCTATGTGCGTCGACTATATGCTCCAAAGAAAAAGTCTGAGCAATTTGGGGCTGAAATGATCCATCTTGAATATGATCAAAAATATATTTTTCAGCTTTTTGGCGCGCTTCGGATTGGGTACTAATTTCAAAAAGTGTATAACCCCGCACGGAAATTCCCTTATTTAAGGCGGTGAAAAGAGGGAAGGGAGTAATCTGCTCTAGAGACAAGTTACCATACACAAAAAGGATTCCGCCTGGGGAGAGTGCTTCTGCTAAAACTTCAATGCCCTTTCCTGCGATTGGATCAAAAACAATTTTTACTCCTCTACCTTTGGTGATTTCATCTACACGGGCAGGAAGATTTTCTTCATTAGTTACAATGACATGATCTGCACCTAAAGAGAGCAATTCAGCTTTTTTCTTAGAGGTTCGTGTGGTAACGATACTAATGGCTCCCTGAGCTCGTGCAATTTGGATGGCAGCTATTCCTACACTACTGCTTGCTGCAGTAATTAAAACAAAATCATTTTTAGCGAGCGTTCCATAATGGACCAGAGCTCCATAAGCCGTCATGTATTGCATCCAAATGGAAGTTCCTTCCGCATAGGAAAGTTTCTCAGGATAAGCTGCAAGCGCATAAGCAGGGACTATTGCCACTTCGCCATATACCCCATACTTGCCTAGATCAAAACAAGGAACAGTACTGTATGTCTTGCCAATTATTTTTTTATCTACATCCGGCCCAACGGCTTCAACCACACCCGAGGCTTCATAGCCAATTTTTGATGGGAAATGGGGTTGTACTAAATAACGCCCCGTACGAAACATAATTTCAGCTCGATTTAAACCAATTGCATGAACACGCAAGCGAACTTCACCTTTCCCAGGTTCTGGCAATGATACCTCTTCAAGCCTCAATACCTCGGGCCCTCCAGTTTCGTGAAAACGAACAATTTTAGCTGATGAATTTGACATGGAATATCCTTATTTTTATGAGATACTTGAATAACTCTTAACCTGGAAACCTTTTTCCTCATTTCTCGTTGCACTAGGGCTAACGAAGCTTCCTCAGCGTTTCATCCCGACTAAAGTAGGTTAAGTTTTTGAAGCTGAACTAAGCAAGATCATTAAACGAGTGACGCCTGGCGTTTTCGAGCGGTCTGCTTCAAACTGTTTTACTGTAATAGCGTAGCGTTGATTTATTTTTTCCAACCAGGTAATAAATAAATTAAAAGCAACTGAGTCAAAAGTAATTTGGATATCTCCTGAGCCAGTTTGTTGTAATTGATAAGGAAACTTTAAGGTGGAATCATTTTTTAGTTGCGTGGCCAATATGGTCAATAATTGGCTGTTATCGACTATTTGCTTTTTCGTTTGTTTTGTATGACTTTGCTGTTT
Organism: Legionella sp. 227; assembly: GCF_043161935.1. Classification (NCBI taxonomy): domain Bacteria; kingdom Pseudomonadati; phylum Pseudomonadota; class Gammaproteobacteria; order Legionellales; family Legionellaceae; genus Legionella; species Legionella sp. 227. Next base: position 2,886,942 of record NZ_CP171154.1, read on the forward strand.
TATTTTTCTCATCCACTCGAGGGTAGTTGATTTTTCAATGAGTTGTTTTGATTTTTGGTCTACTCGTTGGCTCAATGGGCTGTATAAAAACAAATAATACACATAAAGAATAAGGCACACTGCTGTTCCAATTAACATCCATTTTTCTCGTTCATTAAGTGTACTTAAATAGGCTTTCACATTAACTCCAAAGTCGCGACAACTTGTTGTTCACGAGTTGATGCTTGGGTTTGTTTCACTTTAAGTTGCAGTTTTTTTAATTCATTTTCCAATTCTTCTAAACTGGCGAAGTCCGTGCTGACCAAGGTGACTGATAAAGTCTTATTTTGATATCGTAATTGTTCCAGGGTATTGTGATCATTTTTCATGACTTTCGAAAATTGATTGAGTAAGAACCAAAAGCGATTTTGTTCTTCGGTATTATTGCTTTTTAATAGCTGTGTGATGCGAAATTTAGGACTAATAACTTGTTTTGCATCAGGAAAAAATTCATGATAAATCACTGCAATTTGTGTATCAATTTTTTGGGTTTCTTTATTGAGTAAATGCAATTTGATCCCATTCGTTACAAGTAGGGAGATTAGCCAAACACAAAAAAGAGCGCCGGCGACCAGATATCCCTTTTTTAGTAGATCTGCTTTATTTCCGTGCTGCATTTCCCCTTGGCAGAGGTTCATTAATTTTGATCTGAGTATTCTTTGTGCAATCCAGGTATAGGATGTTTCCTGCTTTTTAGGTACTGATGAATCACTTTGAATTGCGCTGTCTGTAAAAAGTAAGGGTTGATGTTGCGGATGCTTTTTTAGATAGATATGAGCTAGCTCTCCAGAAAGAGCCCCTTTAAAATCATCGGTATTAATCAATAATGTGGTTTCACAAACGCATAATTCATGTGGTTCCAGGGCAAACCAATCTACAGTGATCCCTGAAAATCCTATTCCTTGTTCATTGAGGAATTGCATCAGATATCGAATTCGTTGTTTACTGATCACAGTAATCAAGTACTGATTATTTTGATATCGTGCTTTATCAAAGGCAAAATGAAGCTCATCTACAGGTTGTGCTAGTTTTTCTTCTAAAGCATAAGGGATTGCTGTTCTTGCCTTTCTATCTGGAAGCCATGAAAACTCAAGGTTAAGGAGACTGACCTGCTCACATGTTTCAATAACTATAGTGTTACATTCTGTTTGTAGTGGCTTAATTTCGGCAAAGCTACGTTGAGCAGGGGGAGCAATTAATGCTCCATCTGCATTTATTTTGAGGCATAAACAACCTGCTTCATCAAGATGTTTTGCAAAGAGGAAAAGTGTATCCATTCCTAAGCATAAGCTCTATGTTTTTTTATATTCATGGCCGTCCATTGTTGTTTTAATTGTTGTGACAGTAGATAAACGACAAGTGCATACTGGGGACTTGAGTTGTATCGGGTTATCACAAAGAAATTGGGATAAGCGATCCAATATTCATTGCCTTGAGCAGTTACCAACTCAATCAAGGCGGCACGGGAAGGATGATTATGTGCTGCAGTGACCGGTCTAACCCCATTTGCAATCAATTGTGAATAGTAATAGTTGGCTTTTTTAGGATTTACTTGAATTCGTTTATAACGAGTACCTACCACTGTGGCATGTTGGGCAACCCCATCATTGGGCCGCCAACCATGATGGTAGAAATAATTCGCAATACTCCCAATCGAATCGGCGTTATTCGTTACAATATCTCGTTTTCCCGTATTATTAAAATCAACAGCAAAGTTACGATAACTACTGGGCATGAATTGCGGTTGGCCAATAGCACCAGCATAGGAGCCTTTGAATTGGGTTGCAGGAACTCCATGTTCGCGACAAAGAAGCAAGTATTCTTTTAATTCTTTAGTGAAATAAGGCGCGCGTTTTGGATAATTAAAAGCCAGTGTGGCTAAGGCATCGAGAACTCGATGTTCTCCTTGTTTCTCTCCATATAAGGTTTCCACTCCCAAAATTGCAATAATAATTTCTGGAGGAACGCCGTATTTTTTCTGGGCTTTGTCTAATGCCTGTTTATTCGCCCCCCAATAGTCTAATCCGCCTTTTAGACGCGCAGGGGTGAGAAACAAATCTCTATACACGTCCCAATTCTTCTTTTCATAGGGTTTTTCCATTGATTCAATGATATCGGGCCGGATTACTACCTGATTCATAGTTGCTGTAAGCTCTTTAGCATTAAAGTGATATTCCTTAACCATACTTTTGATAAAGAGTTGCACATCTTTTCTTTGTGTAAATGCGGTATCTGAATAAGTTGAGAACGAAAAAAGTAGCAATATTATTGCTATAAACCCCAAACTTGATACTCGTCGCATAGCGCACCCTGATAATAGAAAAACGAAATGATAAATCTTATTAAAAATGCAGTGCATTAGCAAATACTTTAAGGCTGCGCTTATTTAAGCTAGAATGCGCTATTTGCAAAAAAGGGTATTTCAGTTGAGTGATTTAAAGCGAATTCGTAATTTTTCGATTATTGCCCATATTGATCATGGTAAATCAACCTTGGCGGATCGGTTTATCCAAATTTGTGGTGGTTTAACAGAGCGTGAAATGAGTGCTCAAGTTCTTGACTCGATGGATATAGAGCGAGAAAGGGGGATTACGATTAAAGCTCAATGTGTATCTTTGAATTACACTGCGAAAGATGGCAATAGTTATCTGTTGAACTTCATTGATACGCCAGGACATGTGGACTTCAGCTATGAAGTATCTCGTTCTTTGGCCGCTTGTGAAGGGGCAATTCTTGTTGTAGATGCCGCCCAGGGTGTGGAAGCTCAAACTGTTGCTGTTTGTTATACTGCCATTGATCAATCATTATCGGTTTTGCCGGTACTGAATAAAATTGATTTACCCCAGGCAGAACCAGAGCGTGTTATCTCGGAAATTGAAGATATCATTGGTGTGGATGCACACGATGCGATAAGAGCTAGTGCAAAAAGCGGCCTTGGTGTGGAAGATGTGCTGGAAGCATTAGTCACTCGTATTCCACCACCAGTAGGCGATATCGACGCGCCTTTACAAGCTTTAATTATCGATTCATGGTTTGATAGCTATCTCGGAGTTGTTTCTTTAGTGCGTATTGTCAATGGATCAATACGTAAGGGAGACAAGATGAGGGTTATGTCTACAGGTCGATCTTACGAGGTTGATCAAGTAGGTATCTTTACTCCTAAACGGACTAAACTGGACATGCTGAATGCCGGTGAAGTAGGTTATGTCGTTGCCGGAATCAAAGAAATTCAAGGTGCTCCAGTAGGCGATACACTCACTCTGGAAAAAAATTCTGCGGACAAACCACTTCCTGGTTTTCAACGCGTGAAACCACAGGTTTATGCGGGGCTGTTTCCTATCAGCGCTGATGATTTTGAGGCATTCCGGGAAGCTTTGGCTAAATTAAGTCTTAATGATGCGTCTCTATTTTATGAACCTGAATCTTCTGAAGCATTAGGTTTTGGGTTCCGATGTGGCTTCTTAGGCATGCTGCATATGGAAATTGTACAGGAGCGTCTGGAACGAGAATATAATCTTGATCTTATCTCTACCGCACCCACAGTCGTTTATCAAATTGTGACACAAAAGGGTGAGACGATGCTTATTGATAATCCATCTCATCTTCCACCGCTTCCTCAAATTAAAGAAATGTATGAGCCCATTGTGAGAGCCAATATACTTGTTCCTCAAGACTATCTCGGTTCCATTATTAATTTGTGTATTGAGCGACGTGGTGTTCAGGTCAATATGACCTACAGTGGCCGCCAAGTTTCTGTAACTTATGATATTCCTATGAGTGAAGTAGTTTCTGACTTTTTCGATAGATTAAAATCAGTGAGCCGCGGGTATGCTTCATTGGATTATAATTTCTTGCGTTTTCAGGAAGCTGATTTAGTTAAAATGGATATTTTGATTAATAGTGAGCGCGTGGATGCACTTTCAGTGATTGTCCATCGTTCCTCATCACATAGTCGTGGAAAATTAATTGCTGAAAAAATGCGTGATTTAATTCCAAGACAAATGTTTGATGTGGCGATACAAGCGGCATTAGGCAGCCATATTATTGCCAGGCAAACGGTAAAAGCGTTACGGAAGAACGTTACTGCAAAATGTTATGGTGGTGATGTGACACGAAAACGAAAATTATTGGAAAAACAAAAAGCCGGTAAAAAACGTATGAAGCAAGTGGGGCATGTTGAAATACCGCAAGAGGCGTTTATGGCTGTGTTTCAAACAGATAAAAAGAAATAGTAACTATTTACCAAGGGCCACTGAAAAGCCACATTTGGTGAATTTGACTTTTCACCAAGATTTAAAATTAGTGTATGGTTATTGGAATATATAAATTAAGTTTGATTAGGATATAAATTTATGAATTTTGCTTTAATACTCGTTGTCCTATCTTTTATCAGTGGGTTGATTTACCTATTGGATGTACTTTTTTGGGCAAAAAAGCGTACTCAGGATCAGAAGCCCAATCGTATCATTGAATATTCGCGATCTTTTTTTCCTGTTTTTTTCATCGTCTTAATTTTACGTTCATTCATCATCGAACCCTTTCGTATTCCTTCAGGTTCATTAGAACCGACATTGCTTGTTGGTGATTTTGTAGCCGTCAATAAGTTTATTTATGGATTAAGGCTTCCAGTTTGGGAAAAGAAAATTATTCCAATTTCTGATCCTAAAACAGGGCAGGTTGCTGTATTTCGTTGGCCACCAGACCCTTCTTATGATTATATTAAAAGGGTAATAGGAGTTCCCGGAGATAAAGTGAGTTACCATAATAAGGTATTAACCATTAACGGAAAGGAAGCAAAACAAACTTTTGTCGAGTACACCATTGATGAGAGTTCTGGGAAAGCGGTAGCTAAATATAAGGAAGATTTGAACGGAACCATACATGATATTTTCATTAGAGCTGATGTTCCTGCTGTAGATTTTGATATTGTAGTGCCCGAGGGAAGTTATTTCATGATGGGCGATAATCGTGATGACAGTGCAGATAGCCGATTCTGGGGATTTGTACCCGAATCCTATTTGCGAGGCAAAGCATTTTTAGTTTGGATGAGTTGGAATAGCAAGACGGATAATGTTCGTTGGTCTAAAATAGGAAAATTGATACCCTAAGTAATAGTTTGTATGGTTCTTAGATCGAGATATTGTTTTTAATTAGAGCAGAGAAAAGGAATAACAAATGCGAAAACAACATGGAATGACTTTTATAGGGACGTTGTTAACTGTGGTTGTGCTTGTTATGGCTGCTGTGGTAATAATGCGTATTATTCCAGTTTACTTGCAGTATTACTCTGTTCTCAAATCGGTCAAAGGATTAAATACGATACCTCCATCTACACTAACAGGAGATCCTGTTGCGGATGTCAATGTTCTGAAAAGTACTTTGGATAAACGCCTGGATATTAATGGGGTAGAAAGTCTAAAGGAAAATCAATTATCTATTGAACCCTTGGGGGCTAATAAATTCAGAGTGAAATTAAAATATCAGGTGATTAAGCCTTTAGTATACAATATGAGCTTATTATTTGATTTTGATCACACAGAAGAGGTTGTAACAGGCAGTGAAAGTTGATTTAGAAAGGCTATGCCGACGATTAAATTATCAATTTAAAAAAGTTGCTTATCTTAAGCAAGCTTTGACGCACTGTAGTGTTGGTAGTGAAAACTATGAGCGTTTTGAATTTCTAGGCGATTCAATTTTAAGTTTTGTAATTGCTAATGAACTATTCCATCGATTTCCTATGCAGAGTGAAGGACAATTAAGTCGTTTACGTTCATTTTTAGTTCGAGGCGAAATGTTGGTCGAACTGGCTAAAGAAATTGATCTTGGCGAATTTCTTTTTTTAGGTCAAGGCGAACTTAAAAGCGGCGGTTTTCGCCGAGCCTCAATTCTATCCGATGCTATGGAAGCCGTTTTCGCAGCAATTTTTCTTGATGGCGGCATTGAGTTTGCAAAAGAGGTCATTTTAAGGTTATATCATTCTCGACTCGAAGATCCTAATTTAAACGATTGTTTAAAAGACGCAAAAACGCAATTGCAGGAATATCTACAAGCTGAAAAAATTGCTCTTCCAGAATATACCTTAACTAAGGTAGAAGGTGATGAGCACAATCAAATATTCTATATCACTTGTACGGTTAATGGTGCAAAACAAAAAACTTTTGGCCAAGGTTCTAATCGACGAAAGGCAGAACAGGTCGCTGCGAAGTCGATGTTAGAGTTGTTGCGCTCGGGTAAATAGCTAGAAAATAAATTGTATCTAACCTAAGATAATTGAAAACTTGGAACAGAATGAAGCTGCACTGTTTGTAAGAATTTTCCAAATTATACAAAAGTCAATTTTTAGTTTATTTGTGGCACAAATATAAAAATATTACCTAAAGATGAAGAGTACCTGGAGAAATATGTATAGGAGGTGGAAGCCATCGCCGATGAAGTTATTTTCAAGGTGGAGAGCGATGCCTGGAAGGTGATCTGTTGACCAAAAGTTCGGCAGAGATCAGCTCAAGAGACAGTATCTTGCATCCAGGTTTCTGTGCGTTAGTTTAAACTATATCTTCTAGGCTGGTACTAATTTCTAGCCACTCTTCTTCAGCTTGATTTAAAGAAAAGTGTGAACTGGCACGTTTTTGTAGCAATTGATTTAGTTTATCTTGTTGTGTACTGTCCTCATAAAGACTGGCATCACCAAGTTGAGTATCCAACTTGGTAATTTCACTTTGATATTGCTCAATCAATTGTTCCAGTTTTTTTAGACGGTTTTGTAACGTTTTCTTTTCTTTATAATCAATTGCAGTTGAAGTAACGCTATTTACTTTAACTGAATCTTTAGTTTGTAACCAGGAATAATAATCATCTAAGTCTCCATCAAAAGCTTGAACTTTTTGTTGGTAAACCAGATAGAAATTGTCGACGCTGGTTTTGAGCATATGACGATCATGGGAAATAAGAATTAATGCACCTTCATAGCTTTGCAACGCCAGCTCAATGGCTGAGCGCATTCCTAGATCCAAATGGTTTGTAGGCTCATCAAGCAACAGCAGATTGGGCTTAAGCCAAACAAGTTTTGCTAAAGCTAAACGTGCTTTTTCGCCACCGGAAAAATGATTTATAGGTTGAACTGCCATATCACCAGTAAAGTTAAATCCACCTAAAAAATCGCGAATGGTTTGTTCACGTGCTTCTGGTGATAGAACTTGAATCGTTTCCACAGGACTTAAATTAAAATCCAGCTGTTCTAATTGGTGTTGTGCGTAATAACCAATCTTTAAATGGGCAGAGCGGTGGATTGTACCATTCAAAGGTGTTAAAGACCCCGTTAATGTCTTGATTAGCGTCGATTTTCCCTCACCATTGGGCCCTAACAGAGCTATTCTGTCACCTGGATTGAGTGAGAAATTGATTCGTTTTAATATCGGTTTTTCAGATTGATATCCGGCATCAACCATATTGCATTGAAGTAATGGATTTCCTGCTCGCGGACATGGAAAAAAATCAAAAGAAAAGGGGGAGTCAGCCTGTGCTGCAGCAATAATTTCCATTCTTTCTATGGCTTTGAGACGTCCTTGTGCTTGTTTTGCTTTAGTCGCTTTCGCTCTAAATCGATTGACAAATGACATCATATGATTAATTTTGGTTTGTTGTTTTTCATACATGGCTTGTTGTAATGCCAATTGTTGTGCATGTGTTTTTTCAAAACAACTGTAATCACCACTATATAGAGTTAGATTTTGTTTCTCGATATGCAGAATATGAGTAACAAAGGCATCAAGAAATTCACGATCATGGGAAATAAGGATGATGGTGCTCGGGCTTTGTTTTAAAAAGCGCTCCAGCCAAAAAATTGCTTCCATGTCTAAATGGTTAGTCGGTTCATCCAGTAAAAGTAAATCAGCCGGGTTCATTAAGCAGCGTGCGAGGCTTAAACGCATGCGCCAACCCCCGGAAAAACTATTTACTGAAGCCTGTTGTTGCTCCCCTCTAAAACCTAGGCCAGACATAATCGTTGCGGCTTGAGCCGGTTTACTGTAGCCTTCGCTATGACTTAATTCCTCATGGCATGCTAACACTTCGGCATCATTGCCTGTCGTTTCTGCATCGCTTAAACGTTGGAGCAGCTTCATATAATGCGCGTCACCACCCAGTACAAAATCAAGTGCTTTTTCATCACTATCGGGTAATTGTTGTGATAAATGGCTGATGTTGAGTTGAGGATTAATTAAAAAATCGCCGGTATCAGGTTGCAATTTCCTTAATAAAAAATCAAATAATGTTGATTTGCCACAGCCATTATGGCCAATAAGACCAATTTTTTGCTTTTCATATAAAGTGACATTGACTTTATCTAATAAAACTTTATTGCCACGACTTAGAGTAATTTGACGAAGAGTAAGCATGATAAATCTTTAGCCATAAATAGAGTGGGTTATACAAAAATTATGAGTTCTCATCATCGCGATTAGAGCGAGAGAGCTCCTATCATAAGCCTGCGCTACAACCCGCAGATCCTTCGCTATGCTCGGGATGACGGCAAAGTATGCGGATTACACTGCGATAATCCGGGCTACAAAGCTACGAATTTACCTCAATTCTAACATAAATCCGCTTAACTGGGTTCTGGTTCAATAGTTTTTTTCCTCGCAGATTGATAGCGAGCTTGTTTTTCAATATCAATATAACGATCTGTGGTTGCACTAGAACTGTGGCCAGCATCATCCCGTACATGCTCACGAGGACGAATTTTTACATCTTCGGAAATACCAGTATGCCTTAGCCAGTGAACTGTTGCTGCAGCCAAATTATCTGCCTCTTCTCTGTATCCCTTCACCCGAAGTTGTTCTCCGGCTAAGTCAAAACAACGTTGAATAATTCTTCGTATTGGCGCCGTATCACTCATAGGGCCATTTCCACGAATTTTGGGTATGAGAGGGCTATTATCAGCAGGGGAAGGGAGGGGAGATAATCCTAAGAAGCATCGCCATCGCATCAAACTTTCGAGCATCGCTTCGCTGACTGCGATTTGCCGCTCTTTATTTCCTTTACCAACCGTTGTGAACCACCAATGACCGTTACTGTCCTTGGCAAAGTCATTCATACTGGGGATCCAACGGTCACTTGCAGCCAATTCGGAGATACGTAGATACATACCAAATAATAAGCTCAACATAAAACGAGTGCGTTCATGTTTCAGGGGAGATTCTTCCGCGAGAGATTCGGCAGCGTCTAACACGGCACTCCATTGTACTAAACTCAATCTGCGGATAGGGGCATTATGTTGACGTTTACGAATAAACTTACTTTTTTGGCGAATCAGGGCGACTGGATTAGAAACCAGATATTCTTCAGCAATTAAGAAATTAAATAATGTACTTAAAATGGCAAATATTTCTTGGATGGCTCCTTGAGACAAATTGAATTGATCAATTTGGGGTTTATGTCCATTTTTTATTGCTGACTTACTTAAGGTAACTACAAAAGGTCTCCATTCTTCATTGGGGATACGTGTTCCGTCTTTTTCAATAAATCGCGGTACTTTCTTTAAACTAATCCATGATTTAGGTGGATTCTGGCAAAAATGAATGTAGTCTTCTATATCATCACGTTTTAATTCATTGATGGTTTTGTTTTTAATTAACCAGGACCATTGCAATAATCGTTCAGTTTCCCTGCGGTAACTATTGAATGTACCTTGACTGCCCGTATAGCTTTTCAAAAAGTTTAAAGCGTAATTAAAATCATTTTGAAATCGAATATCAGGCAGCACAACATGCTCATGATTTTTATGCAGGTAATTCATGTTGTCAAAGATAGGAAGTAGTTTAAATTTCATAGAATCAAAGTGAAATAATAAGTATCTCCAATGCTAGCTGAAAAGTAATGAAGATTCGAGTAGTTGAGTTTAGTGATTTGGATGGTTAATCGGCTAGATGATTGAAAAAACAACGATTTGTTCAAGGTAAATAAATATCTGCAGCAATAAATTAAAATTAATTAAAATTAAATGATTTAAGATATTGACCTTGATGAAAGCACCTAGTATTATCTGCGCTCTGTCCTTGGGACGGGTTTTACGGGGTATAGCGCAGTCTGGTAGCGCGCCTGCTTTGGGAGCAGGATGTCGGGGGTTCGAATCCCTCTACCCCGACCAAGATGCGCCCGTAGCTCATCTGGATAGAGCATCGGCCTTCTAAGCCGAGGGTAGCAGGTTCGAATCCTGCCGGGCGTGCCAGCCCAGATCTTGTTCATAAGAATTTCTGGTATAAAATTTATGGTGAGCGTAGCTCAGTTGGTAGAGCCCCGGGTTGTGATCCCGGTTGTCGTGGGTTCGAGTCCCATCGTTCACCCCATTTGAGAGAAACAAAAGGTTTATCGCTAAAGATTTTATCTGAGTCTTTACAAGACCGAATTACTGATTGATAATCCAACCTGATTTGCGAAAGTGGCGGAATTGGTAGACGCACTGGATTTAGGTTCCAGCGGGGCGACCCGTGAGAGTTCGAGTCTCTCCTTTCGCACCATTTATCATTATAAATTCCAAGAGGTGATATTAATGCAAGTTTCTGTTGAGACCCTAAAAGGTTTGGAACGTAAGGTAACAGTTTCTGTACCTTCAGAGAAAGTTGAGGAAGAAGTGAGCTTACGTCTCAAGAATCTTGCTCGCAAAGTTAAGATTGATGGTTTTCGTCCTGGTAAAGTACCCTTCCAAGTTGTTGTCAGTCGCTATTCACAAAGTGTTCGTGAAGAAGTAGCTCGAGATATGGTGCAATCTACTTTGTTTGAAGCATTACAAAAAAATGAATTAGTTCCTGCGGGCTATCCCTCTGTTGAACCTGAGCAACTAGAGAAAGGAAAAGACTTTAAATATTCTGCAATATTTGAAGTAATGCCTGTATTTGAAATTATAGAATTAAATCAAGCGGCAGTTGAGCTGGCTCGTTCAGAAGTTACAGATAAAGACGTAGAAGACATGCTGGATAAACTTCGTGAGCAAAATAAAGAATGGCATGACGTATCCCGCGCTGTCAAAAAAGGCGACAAAGTCGTTATCGATTTTGAAGGATATCTTGATGATAAACTGTTTGAAGGCGGTAGCGCTAAAGGACATGAGTTAGTAATAGGTTCAGGATCAATGATCCCTGGCTTTGAAGAAGGAATTATTGGTAATAAGAAGGATAAATCTTTTGATATTAAAGTAACTTTCCCTGAAGATTATGGACATAAAGAATTAGCAGGAAAAGAAGCTGTTTTCAAAATTACACTTCAGAATGTGATGGAAGGAAAACTACCTGAACTCAACGAAGCCTTTGCTGAAAAATTTAACATCAAGGAAGGCGGCATTGACGCATTGAAAAAAGACATTAAAGAGAATATGGCTCGAGAGTTAGAGCGTCGCGTCAGCATGATGAACAGAGAAAAGCTGTTTGATAAATTAATGGAAGTTAATGTTATTGAATTGCCATTAGCTTTAATTGACAAAGAAATCGAACATTTGAAACATGATATGTATCATCGTCTATTTGGACACGAACACCATGAGAATGAAAAGATACCTGATTTTCCTCGTGAGCTGTTTGAAGAACAAGCAAAACGTCGTGTTCATCTTGGTTTGCTCTTTTCTGAATATGTTAAAAAACACCAAATTGTTGCAGATAAAGATAAAGTGAATGCGGTAATTGAACGATTCGCCAGTGCTTATGAGAATCCTGATGAGTTGCGTTCTTGGTATCAAAGCAGCAAAGAGCATATGGCTGAAATTGAAGCGATTGTTATGGAAGAGATGGTTGCAGATAAAATTGCTGAAGATGCAAAAATTAAATATAAGAACAAAGATTATGATTCAATTATGAATCCTAAGCCTGCAACTGAAGCAACTGAGAAAAAAGGAGAGTAATTGTATGACGGGATATTCAGATAACATAATTCGCAATGCCAGTGGATTAGTCCCAATGGTTATTGAACAAACCTCACGTGGTGAGCGTTCGTATGATATTTATTCAAGATTATTAAAAGAACGTATTATCTTTCTTTTAGGTGAAGTTGAAGACCATATGGCTAATTTGGTAGTTGCTCAATTGTTGTTTCTTGAGTCTGAGAACCCTGAAAAAGATATTTCTCTCTATATTAATTCTCCTGGAGGTGTAGTAACCGCTGGCTTAGCAATTTACGATACCATCCAGTTTATTAAACCTGATGTAAGTACTTTGTGTATAGGGCAAGCAGCAAGTGCTGCTGCCTTGTTACTTTGTGCAGGAGCTGAAGGTAAGAGATTCTGTTTGCCAAACTCACGAGTGATGATTCATCAACCCTTAGGTGGTTATCGAGGCCAAGCTACTGATATTGAAATTCATGCTCGCGAGACCTTAGCCGTAAGAGAACGTTTAAATACTATTATGGCAAATCATACTAAAAAGACACCCGATCAGATTATGCGTGATACCGAACGTGATAATTTTATGAGTGCCACACAAGCTGTTGAGTACGGCTTAGTTGATAGAGTGCTTTATGATCGAGAGTCAGTGAATAAAACAGAGTAACTATAACTTTAAATTCAAAGAACTGAACTATAATGTATCATAACCCGGGTGCAGTGAAGCGGAACCTGGGTTTTAGGTTCAGATTTACCGGGTTCCGCTTCGCTGCACCCAGGCTAGGAATGCGATTAGGGTTCTTTTATATTGATTCATTATTACTTTCTTTCGTATTTCTTTTTGTTTTTAAAAAAGTAGTTACATGAAAAACAGTGGCATATCTTTTTCTGATTGACTAATATTTTACATATATTATCTTTTTTTCCGATAATCGTTGTAAGAAGGGGTTTGGTTATGAGTAAATCCGGTAACGGAAGTGGCGATAAAGTTTTGTATTGTTCTTTTTGTGGAAAGAGCCAACATGAAGTAAAAAAATTGATTGCTGGCCCTTCTGTATTTGTCTGTGATGAATGTGTAGAGCTCTGTAATGATATTATTCGTGAAGAAACACACGAAGCTCATGAAGAAGCTGAAGTACGTTTACCATCACCCAAAGAAATTTCAAACTTTTTGGATGAGTATGTCATAGGACAATCGCATGCAAAAAAAGTCTTGTCCGTAGCTGTTTACAATCACTACAAGCGATTACAACATAAAAGTGAAGACGGAGTGGAACTTGGTAAAAGTAATATCTTACTTATAGGTCCAACTGGAAGCGGAAAAACACTTTTAGCCCAAACATTAGCTCGAATCCTCAATGTTCCATTTGCTATGGCAGATGCAACTACATTGACTGAAGCGGGTTATGTCGGTGAAGACGTTGAAAATATTATCCAGAAGCTTTTACAAAAATGTGATTATGACGTGGATAAAGCACAGCATGGTATCGTGTATATCGATGAAATTGATAAGATATCACGTAAGTCTGATAATCCTTCGATTACACGCGATGTTTCTGGTGAGGGAGTGCAACAGGCACTTTTAAAACTCATTGAAGGGACCATTGCTTCTGTTCCCCCCCAAGGCGGACGTAAACATCCACAACAAGAATTTTTACAAGTTGATACTTCAAATATTTTATTTATTTGTGGTGGTGCTTTTGCTGGATTGGAAAAGGTAATCAGAGAGCGAAGTGATAAGTCAGGTATTGGATTTTCTGCTCAATTAAAAAATAAAAAAGAAAACAGTGATGAAATATCTAAAGTATTGAACCAGTTAGAGTCAGATGATTTGATTAAATATGGCTTAATACCTGAGTTTGTTGGTCGATTGCCTGTCGTTGCTACCTTGCAAGAACTGGATGAATCAGCTCTTATTGATATTTTAACTAATCCTAAAAACGCTTTGACGAAACAATTTCAGTCTCTATTTAAAATGGAAGGAGTAGATCTTGAATTTAGAGAAGAAGCACTGATTGCTATTTCCAAAAAAGCTCTGGAACGCAAAATGGGTGCACGAGGTTTACGTGCTATACTTGAAAATATTCTATTAGACACCATGTATGAATTACCTTCTCTTGAAGGAGTAATTAAGGTTGTAGTTGATGAGAGTGCTGTAAATAGCTCATCAAAACCAATTCTTATTTATGAGCAAGAAGGGATGAAGAGTGCAGCAGGTGGTCAAGAGTAGTTTTTCTACTCCTCTCCTGCACCTAGTGTGGGAGAGATGTTCTTTAGATAACTTTAGACAACTTTCTTAATTATAACGCTTTGTTTTCTTGCAATAACTCTCCCTTCCTTTTAAATTATAATTAGTAGTCGCGTAAATTTTAAATAAAGTTTTTCGTTTGAATAAGGGTTCATTATGTCCACTGAAATTATAGAGACTTCGAATGAGGCAGAAAAACTGTCAAATATACCTGTATTACCATTAAGAGACGTAGTGGTCTACCCTCATATGGTTATTCCTCTGTTTGTTGGAAGAGGAAAATCAATTAAAGCCCTGGAAGCGGCTATGGTTGATAGTAAACAAATCTTTTTAGTAGCACAGAAAAAATCGTCGAATGACGATCCGACTGAAGAAGATATTTTCCAAGTTGGTACGTTATCCAGTGTTTTGCAGTTATTAAAATTACCAGATGGCACCGTAAAAGTTTTAGTCGAAGGGGAAAAACGTGCCAAAGCAAAAGAATACAATCAGGCTAAAGGCTATCTAGAGGCTGATCTGGAGTTATTGGAAGATGCCAATGCAGCTGTTCAAGAACCAGATGTCAGTATTTTAATGCGCTCTTTAATGTCGCAGTTTGAGCAATACATTAAACTCAATAAAAAAATTCCACCAGAGGTTTTATCTCCGCTCGCGGGAATAGAAGAACCAGGACGATTAGCTGATACGATAGCTGCTCACTTAACACTGAAGGTAGATGATAAACAGGAATTACTGGAAACTTTAGATGTAGGTACTCGTCTTGAGCGTTTAATGTCTGCGATAGAAAACGAAATTGACTTGTTACATGTTGAAAAGCGTGTAAGAGGGCGAGTTAAGCGACAAATGGAGAAAAGCCAGCGCGAGTATTATCTCAACGAACAAATGAAAGCGATCCAAAAAGAGCTGGGTGAGTTAGGCGAAGAAGGTAATGAAATTGAACAATTGGAAAATTCAATTAATAAAGCCGGAATGCCTAAAGAAGCAAAAGAAAAATCACTCGCTGAACTTCATAAATTGAAAATGATGTCGCCTATGTCTGCTGAGGCTACTGTTATACGCAACTATCTTGATTGGATGCTGGCAGTGCCGTGGAAGAAGAGAACTAAAATTCAATTTGATTTACTCAAAGCAGAGAAATTATTAGATAAAGAACATTATGGCCTAGAGCGGGTTAAAGAGCGCATCATTGAATATCTGGCTGTTCAACAAAGAGTTAAACGCTTAAAAGGCCCAATACTTTGCCTAGTTGGACCTCCAGGAGTGGGTAAAACCTCATTAGGACAATCCATTGCAAATGCTACAGGTCGTACATTTATTCGTATTGCTTTGGGTGGCGTCAGGGATGAAGCTGAAATTCGCGGTCACAGAAGAACCTATATTGGATCCATGCCAGGAAAAATTATTCAGAAATTATGTAAGGTTGGAGTAAAAAATCCTCTCATTATGCTGGATGAAGTCGATAAAATGGCTATGGATTTCCGTGGAGATCCTGCTGCAGCATTGCTTGAAGTACTTGATCCAGAGCAAAACCATACGTTCAACGATCATTATCTTGAAGTAGATTATGATTTGAGTGATGTTATGTTCATTGCGACAGCAAATTCTTTGGAAATTCCTGCTCCGTTATTAGATAGAATGGAAGTGATTCGACTTGCGGGTTATACAGAGGATGAGAAAGTCAGCATTGCTGATAAATATCTGGTTCCAAAACAAGTCGTCCTGAATGGTTTAAGTAATCAAGAAATTCATATTAGTGAAGGGGCAATTCGAGAAGTTATCCGCCACTATACTCGTGAGGCAGGCGTGCGTAATTTAGAACGAGATATTGCGAGTATTTGTAGGAAAGTCGTAAAAGAAATCCTCTCGAATAAAAAAGTTAAAAAAATGACTGTTACTACAAGTAATATCGAAAAATATTTGGGTGTGAAAAAGTATCGATATGGCTTAGCAGAAGAGTTTGATCAAGTGGGGCAGGTTACAGGCTTAGCTTGGACAAGTGTGGGCGGAGAGCTGCTAACAATAGAAGCATCGATGATGCCGGGTAAAGGTAAGGTCACGCATACAGGTCAATTGGGGGAGGTCATGCAGGAGTCTATCCATGCTGCGATGACTGTTGTACGAAGTCGAGCTAAAAATTTTGGCTTGCCCGATGATTTTTATGATAAGAATGACTTCCATGTCCACGTTCCTGAAGGAGCTACTCCCAAGGACGGTCCAAGTGCCGGTATTGGGATGTGTACTGTTTTGGTTTCTGTAGTGACTCATATTCCTGTTAAAGCAGATGTAGCAATGACAGGGGAAATAACGTTGCGAGGGCAGGTATTGCCAATTGGTGGTCTTAAAGAGAAATTATTGGCAGCTCATCGAGGCGGAATTAAGCATGTCATTATTCCCGAGGAAAATGTAAAAGACCTGGAAGAGATACCAGATAATGTTTTGCGTAAGCTCACAATACATCCAGTTAAGACCATAGAACAGGTTCTAGAACTGGCTTTACAACGCAGTCCATGGATAAATCAGCCAACAAATGTACAATCTGAGGCTTTAGTGGGTAAAAGATCAAAAAAAATTAAAAATAATGATTTACATACCCATTAATTAGAGGTATATTTCGTTTCGTAGCCCGCCACTAGCGGGCACTGCAAGGAAGTAACTACTTGACCGGTTAATTTGATGAGTTTAATTAAATTAGCTTGAAGTATGGAAGATTAACTGTATAGGGGAAGCAATGAATAAGAGCGAATTAGTTGATGCTATAGCAAGTGGTTCGGGTTTAACAAAAGCTGACGCCAGCAGAGTTCTCGAGACTTTTACTAGTACTATTACTGATGCTTTGAGAAGCGGCGATCAAGTGGTAATACCTGGTTTCGGATCTTTTTCAACAGGCAATCGTTCAGCACGTACAGGTAGAAACCCACAAACTGGAAAAGTTATTCAGATTAAAGCGTCACGAGTAGCCAAGTTTAAAGCGGGTAAAAACCTGAAAGAAGCGGTGCAAGAAGCATAAGTTTTCAGGGTGCTTAGCTCAGCTGGGAGAGCATCGCCCTTACAAGGCGAGGGTCGTAGGTTCGATCCCTACAGCACCCACCAAGAAATGGAGTGGTAGTTCAGTTGGTCAGAATACCGGCCTGTCACGCCGGGGGTCGCGGGTTCGAGCCCCGTCCACTCCGCCAGATTAACGCGCCGAAAGGCGCGTTTTTTTTATCTGGAAAGAAATATTTGCTTTAGAACTCTTATTTTTTCCTAATATCTGCTTTTTATTTTAGAAAGGCAGGTGAAGATATAAAGTAATGTATTCAATGCAATTAGTTTTCTAGTAATTCCAGAAAAGAAATTTTTGTTGAATAGGTGAGTTTTTTGTTTTTATCTTGATTTTTTTCAGCCTGGGCTATAATCGGTTCTCGCTAAATTGAATAAAGCTTTAATTAAATAATTATGGATCTCGGGACATGTTACAAAAGTTAAATGAACGTATACAGGGTGTTGTAGCTTGGCTAGTAGTTATCTTAATCGGTATTACGTTTACACTTTTTGGTGTGGATTATTATCTGCAATCACGTCAAACGACCAATTCTAAGGTAACCGTCAATGGCCAGCCTTTAACACTACAATCATTTGAAAATAATTATAGACGCGCCCGTTCCATGCAGGATGTCGAGCAAATGACTGCTGCTGATGAGAAAAAACTGCAAAACCAAGTACTCGATCAAATGATTACTAATGAAGTGTTGGTGCAAGCAGCGCGTAAAAATGGCTTCGATGTTAGCTTAAATCAAGCCAATGCAGCAATTTTGAGTATTCCTCAATTCCAAGAAGACGGCCATTTTTCAGCTCAAAAATATCAACAAGCACTAAACGCTGCTTTATTCACACAATCAAGTTTTCAAAATGAAGTAAAACAAGGCATGTTATTAAATCAGCAACGCTTTGCTTTTATGGGAAGCTCTTTTGCGTTACCTGATGAAATTGATCGCTTTGTGAGCTTGTATATGCAAAGTAGAGACTATGACTATTTAACAATTCCGGCTTCTAGTTATGAAAAGGATGCTCACGTTTCTTCAGAAGAGGTTGCGAATTATTATAATAAACATAAAAAAGAATTCATGACTCCAGAAAAAGTGAGTTTGGATTATGTTACTCTATCCATGCATGATATTAGGGATAAAATTAAACTGTCTGATGACGATGCAAAACGTTATTATGAAGATAATCAAAGCAGTTATTTGATCCCAGCAAGTTGGCAAGTAGCTCATATTTTATTTGCTGTTCCAGAGGATGCGAGTCAATCTGATTCTGAAAAAATTCAGAAAAGAGCAAATGATGCTTATCAGTTGTTACAAAAAAATCCAGAACAATTTGAGCATCTCGTAGCAACCATGTCAGATGATAAACTTTCCATAGCCGACAAAGGCATTCTTCCATGGATTACAGCGAGTGGACAAAATAATTACAATCAAATTTTATCTAATTTAACTAAGCCAGGACAGATTTCCCCTCCAGAAAAAACAAAACATGGGTATGAAATTTTTAAACTCATTGCTTATAAACCGGTTTCAACAAAATCTTTTTCTGAAGTAGAGTCATCTATTAAAGAGCAGCTCATTGCTGAAGCTGCTCAAACTAAATATACCCAGGCTTTGGAGCAATTATCGGATTTAAGTTACCAGTCCCCCGATTCACTCCAGCCGGTAGCTGAAGCATTGAATCTGAAAATTGAAAAAACACAACCTTTCTCAAGATCTGGTGGTGTAGATACTATTGCCAAAAACAAACAAGTAATTAACACCGCATTTAGTCATGATGTGCTTGATTTAGGAAACAACAGTGAGCCAATACAAATTGATAATGATTCTGTCGTAGTAATAAGGGTTGACCAGCATTGGGCTGAAAAGGAACAACCTTTAGAAGCGGTTCAGGATCAAATCAGCAAAATTTTAACTAAAAAAATTGCTGAATCAAAGGCAAAGGAAATGGGGGTGAGTTTATTAAACCCAGTCGAGGATAAGAAACAACAAGAACTGATTCGTAGCAACAAGCTATCATGGAAGTCGGTAGTTAAGTCTACTCGTGATAATGATAAGGTTGATACAGATATAAATGATATGGCATTTAATTTATTACGACCAGAAAGCCGTAATGGTCTTGTTATGCCAAATGGTGATTATGTCGTAGTACGATTGAAACAGATTCATGATGGCAAATTAAGTACGTTAGACAGGGAGCAACAAGATAGCCTAGTTCAACAAATTGAAGCAAGCTACGGCATGATGGATTATGACTTGTATGTAAAAAGTTTAATTAATCGAGCACAAATTGTAAGGCACTAGGTTTATAGACAAACGTGTTAGCTTGAGCTTCATGGTTATTTGATTTTTTATTTTAAAATTAATGTCTTAGGATCAGGATAGAGCGTTTGCCTATAAACCCAATTAATAGGAGTGAATGCTATGCCTGATTTAAGTACGAAGTTTACTGACCAAAAATTAAAGATATTATATGGTCATTTACTAAATCATTATCAGAGTTGTAAGGAGCGAGGCTTAGATATCAATACAATGTTCGCCGAAATGTATTATGCGGTACAATTTGCTATTGAATCAGACCTAAGTACAAGCCCGTTACATCTTCTAGAGTATTCTGAAAAAGCTAAAGCATACCATGCATTTAATACAATCTTTCGTGCCCTGCCTTTAGGAATTTCTCCTCACGAACAACGTTTTTTTAATCCTCCAATGCCTCCGTATAATCCGAAGATTGAATATAAAATTACCACCTATAACAATTACAATTCTAACGACTCTGCGCTTTTAAATTATTTACTTATTAGATCCCTAATACATGATTCTCATCATCATCATGGAGGGAGTTCTTGTTTTGGCTCTTCAAATCATCATGGCCATGATTCAAAATCAAATGATGATTTCGCTAAATTGATCTTCGCTTTGCTTGTAATCGCTTTAGCCGCAATTGCTGCTGTTTTAGCTTTTATTGCTTTGACTTATATGTTTTATGAATTTGCAGACAGCATCGATCGCTTTTGGTATGGTGAAGGGTGGCTGAAGGGCGCATTAATGTTCGCTACTTCTATAGGCTTTGGTGCCGGTTCAGCGTTATTAACCCTTAATTTTGGCGCTTTACCATTGATTGCGCTCGCGGTAGCTGCGGGTTTCAATCCAGTTGGTGTACTCATTATGGGTATAGTACTTCTTAGCATCATAGGAGCGGGTGTTGGATGTTTTGCAATGAGTCTTCTCTATGATTCTGCCAATAAATCAGCTAACAAAGAGGCTATGGATCCCAATGATCCCGATCGATTTAGATTAACGGCTTCAGAGGAAGAATTTTTACGCGATAAAAAACACCTGGATCCCATGGCCGTAAAATGCGCTATGATTGCACTACGTGCCGAAATGGAAAATTTAGTCGGTAAAGAAAAGGCTATACCTTCTTTTTTCAGTCGTGATAATGAAACGCAGCAGTTGCTCACTCAATTAAGAAAATTACGCAAAGGGGAGCTGAGTGAAGTGGACATTGGTGGGCTACATTTTGATTGTCGTCTTCCTATTGTGAATTATGTTCCAACTGTATATCAACCAGTCCAGCAACCTTCTTCTTCCTATGATGCGGGAATACCCCAATTTCCGGGATATAGCCCATCTGCCCCCGCTTTTAATCCACAATTTATGTAACTGAATTAGGTGCTTTTGACTGAGTAAGATATTTTTACTCAGTCAAATTCTGATTTAAGAATTTCTATAATTTATTCTTCGATGCAAAAGGAAGCATGCGCTTTAATACCTCATCTTTGTGAACGAAATGGTGGTAAAGGGCCGCAAGAAAATGAAGACCGACAAGAGCCAGAATTATAAAGGCCAGTATTTCATGGGTTGAGAACATCACATTACCCAGTTGCTCATTCGCTTGAATAAGGCAGGGTATAGTGAACCAACCAAAAAAGTTGATGGGTTTACCATCAGAGCACGTTAACAGGTAGCCTACGATGGGTATAAGTATTATAAGAATAAAAAGACTATGGTGAACTATTTTAGAAGTTATATATTGCCAACGAGGTTGATTTTCTGGCGGTAATGGTTTGATATTTAGAATATGCCAAATAATAAATAAGATTCCGAGTATTAAAATAGTTACTCCTATTGATTTATGAAGCATCATATAGCGGGGCATAAGTGGTGAGTTGTCACTAAGAGACCAAACTAAATAAAATTGAGCAGTAATAAGAATAAAGATTAACCAATGCAGCAGCTTTGTAATACTGCCAAAACCTTTTATTGTATTCCTTAGCATGCAGATCTCCATTAACGTTAGATAGTGCTACTATACCAACGACCTAAATAATTTCAATAGCAAGAGATTTAGTCTAGTTTAGACGATGTTATACGACGGGTATTAAGACTGCATCCAAGTATTCTGGATCTCAAATTAATTAATCCACTCATCAATTGTATTTTTTGAAATGAATCGCCATGTAAATAGAGGTCGATGGATTTTTAAATGGTCAACTCATGTTGAAAAATGTTTTTTTAATAGACTGTTAGCAGGGAAATTTAAGATATTTATAGAAATGATTAATTAAGGTGTTGTACTTGGCGGAGAGACAGGGATTCGAACCCTGGGAAGGTTGCCCTTCAACGGTTTTCAAGACCGCCGCATTCGACCGCTCTGCCATCTCTCCAGGCGAGAATACTATCCTAACGACTTTGGATTTGCAAATATTTTTTTAAAATTCTTAGCGATTATTGAGCTCTTTTTTTATAAGGTCGGATTTCGTGTGATTACGCTTCAAAAAAAGTGTAAGAATGTTCGCAAATTATATAGTCCTAGGTATAATGTTCCAAAATTTTGTGACTGTTGTGGATGCAACAGATATATATTTATAAATAGGTTAGGTGTAGTTTATGAAACGAATTCAAATGTTGTTCCTAATAGGTCTTATTGTATCTTTATCTGCATGCAAGACATGGTGGGGAAAAGATGATGAAGATAATAATCCATATAAAGGGATGACAGCAGAGCAACTTTATACGGAGGCCCAGAAGGACTTACGTAAAAAAGAATATGCGACAGCAATAAAACATCTTGAAGCGATAGAAACAATGTATCCATTTAGTGATTATACAGAGCACTCACAAATGGAACTGATTTATGCTTATTATAAAAATGAAGATTATCCTTCAGCTGCAGCTACTGCAGAGCGATTTATTCATCTTTACCCACGTGCCAAAAATGTAGATTACGCTTATTACATGCGTGGAATGGCTAATTTTCAACAAACTCGTGGGGTTTTTGCAAAATTCCTGCCTCTGGATGAGTCATGGAGAGATCCTGGAACACAAACCCAAGCTTATTCGGATTTCGGTATTTTGATTCAAAAATTCCCTGACAGTAAATATAAAGCAAATGCTTTGCAGCGCATGATTTATTTACGAAATATGTTTGCACAGCATGAGTTAAATGTTGCAACATTTTATTTTAAACGTAAGATGTATGTCGCAGCAATAAATAGAGCAAGCTATGTCGTTAAAAATTATCCTCAAGCCCCGAGCGTAAAACAAGCTTTAGTAGTTATGTATCATGCGAATATGGCTTTAGGCTTCAAAAAGGCTGCCGACGAAGCGTTTACTGTTTACAAGTCAACTTATCACACAACTAAAATGGACAGAATTGTTTAATCTCTAAATCAGAGGCTTGGAGGCTTTATAGCTCGGATAATTGCGTTATCCGGGCTTTTTTTACTGCCGCGGTATAATGGCGTTTAAGGTTTTGAGATGTTTTTATTTATTGCTACTGAAATAACTCAAGCTTAAAGTATCTTAATAAGAGTCGCTTCAAAAAGGGAGCGTTATCAAATGCTCCCTTATAGACATTCCTATGCGATCACTTCTAATTCAGGTTCTTTTTCTTTTACTGCAAGTGCGGCTAAAAGATCATGAGTCAGTTCACGTAGCTCACCGGATAATAAAGCAAGGGCGGCATCGCGTTGTTGATAGTCTTCATCAAGTTGTTTCACTTCATTAAAATCATCGAGAAGAAAATCAAGGCACTTGAGCTTTTTAAAGCTAAAGTCATGAGTTAGAGTCAATTGAATTCGTTCTTTCCAAATTAACGAAATTTCAGCAGTTCCCATACCTTGCGATAATAATGTTAAGACTTCTTCTGCTGGTAGCTCATAACCCTTGCAATGTACCCTTTTTTTCTCATCATCTAGAGAAAAGAGTATGCAGTCAGACGCTAATTGAAAATCGCTAGGTAGAGTGCTAGGGGAGTGAATCCATTCCGCAAAACGCACTGCAAGATTCTCTGTGTGGGTAATTGGTTCAATCGAGATACCCGCTACTGATTTACGTAAAAGCGAGGTAAGTTGTGCGGCCTGGTTATTACTGGAAGCATTAACTATGATTCTTTTGCTGACACTGTCAAGGATGGCAAACATTTTTTTCTGAATGCAAAACGATTTAGGCAATAATTCAAACTCGATGTCTTCAGCCATTTGTGCTTTTTCAGCGCGTTTTACTGGACGACCTTGTTGCGTTTCGAGCATTTGCACTTTCTCAGCCAACATTTTATTGATCACGCCACGTGGGAGCAATCGCTCTTCTTTGCCCATGCAAATCAGTGAACTTCCAGCAACTTCTTGAACCATCTCATCTGCAAAAGCCGGAAGCCATCCGTACACAAAGCGAGCGTGAGGGGGGCAAGGCTTTAGAATGTTTTCAGCCAAGGACGCTGCTAAATCACACGCTTCGTCCAATTCATATTGATAAATTAGTGCATTGTTAAACCACATAAAAAACTCCTGAGATTACATAATATAATAGGTACCGATGGCCATTGTTCTGTTGTATGGTAGTTTATAAAAGTCGATATTTAAATTGGCTGAATAATTACGTATTAAAAAAGCGAATAATTTTTCTTGCCAATAGAAGGTTAATGATTTTTTTGATTTTGATGCAGTAATATTTGGAATTTCCACCATATAAGTAGCGCGATCAACATTGAGCTTGAATGGGAACAGATTCTTGTTAGAAGCTCGTTCTAGGGCCCTGGGTATTGAAATCGTTTCCATGAATCCATAATGTAAGGTGAGATTAAAGATCTTCTCATGCAAGCATGTAATTTCATAACGTTGGCTGTAATGGACATAAGGGATGTTGTCCACAATATAGTTAACAATAAGAACTCGTTCTGGAACTGCGCGGCTTAACTTGAGGAAGTGAAGGAAGCTTCCTCCACTTTTATCATAAACATCCGTAATAAAAATGGCGGTCAAATCAGTAAGCTGATTCAAGCTCTTGTATTCCAATTGCCGAATAATCTTGGAAATATCATCTTTATTCATATAATAATTTTCACGCAAATATTCCAAGCCAAATTTCCAGGTGTACATAATGGTTGCTATCAGTAAAGCAAAGGTGACCGGGACCCAGCCTCCGGTCAAAAACTTATGTAAATTGGAGCCGAGAAATGCAAAGTCTATGGTGAGAAATAATCCGAATATCAGTGTGACTTTAAATTTTGACCATTTCCAAATCGATAATGCAGCGTAAGCAACCATTGCATCAATCAACAGCATGTATGCATTTACGGCAATTCCATATGCATGAGCTAAATTATCTGATGTTTTAAAGGCAACACAAAAAGTGATTGTTCCAACAAACAGAATAAAATTAATTTGAGGGACATAAATTTGTCCAGAGAATTCTTTAGATGTTTGTACTATGGGTATACGAGGGCATAGACCGAGCAAAACGGCTTGTTTTGTTAAAGAAAATGTAGCTGAAATAACTGCTTGTGAAGCAATTACTGTTGCAATAGTCGCAAGAATGATTAATGGAATATAAAACCATTGGGGTGCAATCATATAAAAAGGATTGCCAATCGCCTGCGGATGTAAGAGTAAGTTGGCTCCTTGGCCAAAGTAATTTAAGATTAAGCAGGGAAGAACAACTGCAAACCAACTGGCACGAATTGGATTTTTTCCAAAGTGCCCGATATCGGCATAAAGTGCTTCTCCGCCTGTAACTACTAAAAAAATTCCCCCTAATAATAAATATCCTTTAAATCCTGTATCGTGTATCAATGCAAAAGCATGGTAGGGATTGATTGCTGTCAGCACTATTGGTGCTTTTACTATTTGTATTATTCCGAGCACAGCGATGGTTATAAACCAGAGCAGTATAAATGGACCAAATAGATTTCCTATACTTCCTGTTCCTCTTGCTTGCAACAAGAAAAGTAAGATCAGAATTACTCCGGCAATGGGCAAGATATAGGGTGTAAATGAGTCTGAGAGCGTACTAAGACCTTCTACGGCACTGACTACAGATATGGCTGGCGTCAGCATGCCATCACCTAAGAGTAATCCTGCACCAAAAATTGCAATAATATAAAATAAGGGGACATATCGAGTGCTTTTATGCTTCATTAGTGCTAAAAGGGCAAGAATTCCTCCTTCTCCATCATTATCTGCTCGAAAAATCATAATTAAGTATTTGAATGAAATGATAATAATCAAACACCAAAAAATAAGTGAAAGTACTCCCATAATATTGGATTGAGTAATAGGGAGATTATCCAGCGTGACTTTTAAGGCATATAATGGACTGGTACCTATGTCACCAAACACAACTCCTAATGCTCCTAGAGTGAGTCCATAAGAGAATTTTTGCGTATTTTCCATATCGATTACCAAAATGTGTTAATGATTAGAACATAGGTCGTAAAAAGGGGGATAAAACGTTTTTTTATAGTTTGTGGCATCACTGTCCCTAATTCTTATTTTTAGTTAAGTTGAGCGGATACTGCTTTTAAGCTTACAGGAGGCTGCTTACAATTTTAGTACCCCCCTCGTTTTCCCGGCACAGCGAGGGATCTCCACGATGTAGCACTATATTACGATAGGAGATCCCTCGCGGCGCTCGGGATGGCGTAGGAGCAGGCTACGGTGCTCTCAAATAACGCCAGTTAGACTCAATCTAGCGAATTATAAACAGACCCCTAAAATTTATGAACTATTGCAGGTCTATCGTTCTTTGTGTAGATTAGCCGATTTTTGTTCTTTGGGAAATAGAAAAATGAATGCAAAAGTTATTTTGCTTAAGGCAAAACAAAATACAGTCTTACGTGGTCATCCATGGATATTCCCCAAGGCCATTGCTAAAACTCATGGAAAATTAGTAACAGGACATTTGGTTGATATTTACAATGCAGATGACGAGCTTATGGGTGTCGGTGTTTATAATGAGCATTCTCTCTACAGAGTTAGAGTATTAGCCCTTGCAAATGAATCCATAGATAAAAGCAATTTACATTCCTTGATTGCACATCGTCTAATGCAGGCAAAACAGGTCAGAGAATGTTTAAATCTGCCTAATGAAGAAACCACTGCTTATCGTTTGTTTAATAGTGAAGCAGATGGTCTTTCCGGATTAACGATTGATCGTTTTAATCAGATTTGTGTCGTTGCGAGCTCTGCGTATTGGGTAGAACTCAATCGGGAAGTAATCATGCACGCTTTGCAAAATTTATTTCCATCAGATCAGATTGTTTGGATGCCACAAAGTAAGCCATTAGGACAAGATGGATGGAAACAAATTACTGTGCAAGAGAACCATTATGATACAAAAGTTCTTGAGGCTGGGGTTGTTTATGAGGTTGAATTTGCTCAAGCACAAAAAACTGGCTTGTTTCTTGATCAAAGAGAGAATCATCAGCGTATTGCTCAATTAGCAAAAGGAAAGAGCGTATTAGATCTTTACTGTTACAGTGGCGGTTTTGCCTTACATGCTGCTCGCTCTGGAGCGTCAAAAGTCACCGCTGTGGATAGTTCTGCTCAGGCAATCGCGCAAGCGAAGAAAAATGCTGCGTTAAATGGTGTGACTCAGATTGAGTTTATTGAGGCAGATGCACGTGACTATTTAACAAAAGCAGGAGATTATGATCTCGTTATTCTCGATCCCCCTAAACTGGTTCCATCAAAACAACATGTGGAACGGGCTAAAAATTATTACCGATTTTTGCACCGTGAAGTATTTAAATATATGAAAGCAGGTTCATTATTAATGACATGTAATTGTTCTTCAGCACTTTCATCTCAGGAATTTTGTTCTTTGGTCGGTGCCCAAGCTGGAGCGGTTGGGAAACAAGCCCGTATTTTAGGTGTTTATGGTCCAGCAAGTTGTCATCCCACTTTAACTTCATTTCCAGAAGGGAATTATCTGACAGCGGTCTTGTTGGCCGTAGTTTGATCGAAATTGTAGTTTGGATTATAGCTTAGCCGTAACCCGTGAATTGTGTCGTCATCCCTTACTATGTACGGGATGACGAGATAGGCTATTAATGCTAAGTATGAACCCTTCGGTCTCTGTCACGCAAACACTGCAATACATCATAAAAACTTAATTCACATGCTTTTAATAAAACAAATAAATGAAAAATTAAGTCAGCACATTCATTAACCAGTTCTTCCCGATTGTTATTTACAGCCGCAATCACGGTTTCTACTGCTTCTTCACCTACTTTTTGGGCGCATCGAGAGAGTCCGGAATCTAATAATTGTGCGGTATAACTGTTTTCATTCTCGGAGTCAGCACGCTCATTAATCAGTTCAATTAACTCATCTATAAATCCCAAATTGGTATTATGTGTCGGTTGAAAACAACTTGTATAACCTAAATGACAAGCTGGTCCTTTGGGTAAAACCTGAATTAAGAGGCTGTCACTGTCACAATCAACACTGATATGTTGTATGGACATGCTATTACCGGAACTTTCTCCTTTACGCCATAAGCGTTTTCGACTTCGACTGTACAGATTTAATTGGCCGGTGGTGAGTGTAGCGATTAGAGCCTCTTGGTTCATATAACCTAACATTAGCACAGTACCGTTTTCTGCATTTTGGATAATCGCTGGTAATAAACCATTCATTTTTTTCCAATCTAAAGAATTAATTTCCATGTGAATCATAATCGTACCTCAATATTTTGTTTTATTAGTGCTAATTTTATTTCGTTTATTGTCAAAATTTTGTCATGAAAAATGCTGGCAGCTAAAGCACCATCTACTCGAGATTCGAGAAATACTTGAGTAAAATCATTCAGCGCCCCGGCTCCTCCTGATGCAATTAATGGTACCTGACACAAGGGGCGCATCATTTTTAATTGGTATAAATCATAGCCCTTGCGTACCCCATCTGATTGCATACAATTTAATACAATTTCTCCTGCTCCTCGATCTTGTACTTCCTTAATCCATTCTTTGGTTTTTCGTTTGGAGTTAAGGGTTTTTTTTTCATCACCTGTATATTGATAGACATAATAATCATCATTTATCCATTGACTATCAATTCCTATGACAACGCATTGGCTTCCAAAATTTCGACTTAATTCATTAATTAAGTCAGGCTTTTCCAATGCCGGGCTGTTAATGGATATTTTATCGGCCCCAGAATTTAATACGGATTTTGCCTGATTAAGAGAACGAATTCCACCAGCTACGGTGAATGGAATATTAATTGTTCCAGCTACTTGGTTCACCCAATCGGGACAAACCGAGCGTTGCTCAGAGCTTGCAGTAATATCATAAAATACAAGCTCATCTGCACCGGCTGCAGAATACTCAGCTGCAAGCTCAAGGATATTCCCAACAATGCGATGATCGCGAAATTTAATTCCTTTGACCACTTGATTATCACGGACATCTAGGCATGGAATAATTCGTTTGGTTAACATAATTTCACCTACATAAATCATAAATAAAGCAGCATGAGTTTAGCGCAACGGGCCCCGAGCCTTCTTACCGTCATCCCTTGCTACGCTCGAGATAATGTGGCGGCTAGGTCAAAGCCGCCTTGGTAAA
The DNA here is from genome assembly GCF_043161935.1 of Legionella sp. 227. Lineage (NCBI taxonomy): Bacteria > Pseudomonadati > Pseudomonadota > Gammaproteobacteria > Legionellales > Legionellaceae > Legionella > Legionella sp. 227. The sequence continues at coordinate 2,915,966 of NZ_CP171154.1, forward strand.
GTGTCAGTCCAAGAATCGCAGCACTCACTCCTAATACATCTAATTGTTCGATATCCTCAGCATTCCTGATACCTCCTGAAGCTTGCCATTCAATTTGTGGAAAACGTACGATGGCTTCTTTATAAAGTTCAAAATTGGGTCCTTGCATCATTCCATCACAAGCGATATCAGTACAGAGTATTTGTTTAATCCCTAATCGTTGGTAAAAAGAAACAACATCCCATAGATTATGGGCGGTGGTAGTTTGCCAACCATGAATAGCAGGTATAGGAATTCCATCATGCATGTGCACATCTAAGGCTAGTATAATGTGTCGGGGATTTATTACGTTAATAATTTGCACGGTCAGTTCAGGATTGCTTATGGCAATACTGCCTATAACTAGATTAGAAATTCCCGATGAAAAGCATAATACGGCTTGTTCTAAAGAGCGTATTCCACCACCTGCCTGTACGGGGATTCCTGTGTTTTGCATGGCACGGATTAAAGCGAGTTGTTGCATCGTTCCGGTTTGTGCACCATCCAAATCAACTACATGCAAACGTTTGGCCCCTAATTGAGCGAAATAGGTGGCACGTTCTATAGGCAGGGCATCGAACTGAGTGACTTGATCAAATTGTCCTTGCCGTAAACGCACACATCGACCCGCTTGGATGTCAATTGCAGGGATAAGGATCATAAAGCCTCCGTATTTTGATGACTTCCTCGGAAACTCTACTACAGAGGTGAATTGCTTGGTCGATACAATGCTCGAATCCTCATGTACTTATTGTACACTCCGGTTCAGTACCCCGTGTCTTCTCGCAGTTCTCCTCTGTAGCGAGTATTCAAAAAAAGTCTAATGGTTACAAAAATTATTGAGTAAAGTCATGCCAGCTTCTGCAGATTTTTCTGGATGAAATTGCATACCCCAAATATTATTTTTTTGAATTATTGCCGTGAATGGTTGACCGTAGTCACAATATGCCAAAGCATACTCACTCTCACCAAGGGCGTAGCTATGAACGAAATATACATAATCCTGTTCTTTTAGTCCTTGATTTAAAAAGGACTCAGTGCACCATTGCAACTGATTCCAGCCCATGTGAGGCACGGGATACCCATCCTGATGTTGCAAACGACGTACTTTTCCTGAAAGCATCCCTAGACAGCGCATATCGTTTTCTTCACTGTGTTCGAACAATAATTGCATACCCAGACAAATGCCAAGTAGCGGTTGTTCCAGTGAGGTCACCACATCAATCAAGTCATACTGGCGCAGGGCCCTCATGCCAAAAGCTGCAGTACCTACTCCTGGTAAAATCACATGGCTTGCACTACGTATTTCCTTTGGATCGTGGGTTAACTGATAATTAAATCCCAATCTCTTTAATGCATTACCTAAAGAGGTTAGATTGGTTCCACTGACATCAATAACAGCGATCATAATAGCCCCTTGGTTGAGGGAAGGGCGTTATTTGTTTGCACACATGCTTGACCTAGTGCTCTTCCTAAAGACTTGAAGCACGCTTCGATCATGTGGTGATGATTTTGACCTTTAACTTCGACATGAATGGTTGCACCGAGGGCAGCAGCTAAGGAATTAAAGAAATGAGGAACCATTTCAGTTGCCATACCGCCAACAAATTCCCGAGTAAATTGGCCTTTAAAGTCGCAAAAACTTCTACCACTTAAATCTATAGCTATAGTGGCTAAAGCTTCATCCATCGGTAAAGTAAAGCCATAACGGTTAATGCCCCATTTATCACCAAGCGCTTTTTTTAGTCCTTCACCTAAAGCAATTGCTGTATCTTCGATTAAATGGTGATCATCCACTTCGATGTCGCCATTGGCATACAATTCAAGATTAAATCCACCATGTTTGGCTACCTGCTCCAGCATGTGGTTAAAAAAAGGCAATGGTGTATTGATTGGACTACTTTGATCGACATCCAATGTTAGGTTCAATTTTATCTCTGTTTCTTTTGTCTTTCTTCGAATCACTGCGCTTCGTTTGTGATTAAGAATTGTTTGTGTAATTTGATCCCACCCATGCTCTTTAGACACTGGCAAAAATTTGATACCTAGATTGTCAGCCAATTGTCGATCAGTTTCTCTGTCACCAATAACCCATGAACAGGAATGATCAATTGTTTTTTCTTTAAAAAATTGATCCACCAATCCTGTTTTAGGTTTCCGGCAGAAACAGTTGTCTTCGGGCATGTGGGGACAAATAAAAATTTCATCAAAAAATATGCCCTGCGAAGAGAAAAGATCCAGAGTAAATTCGTGACAAATCATAAAATCATCTTCAGGAAAAGCAGGGGTACCTAGACCATTTTGATTGCTCACTATCACCAAGCGGAAACCTTCATTTTGTAGTCGCAGTAATGCGGGAATAACATAGGGAGTGAGCTTAATTTTATCCAATGAGTCTACTTGAAAATCAAAAGGTTCTTCGATTAAGGTACCATCACGATCAATAAATAAGATTTTTTGCATTTTAATATCCTAAGCCATTATTTTGAAAAGAAGATAGAGCATTCAGCAACAGCTGATTTTGTGGCTCATCACCTACAGTGATTCGTAAATGATCGTGCAAAGATGATTGAGGTGAAAAACTTTTGATCACCATGCCTTCTTTGATAAGCCAAGAGACTAATTGGGTTGTATGTTTTGTTTTAATAAGAATAAAATTCGTTTCTGTTGGATACACTTTCTCAATCACTGGGCAAAATTGTAATTTCTCGATTAATTTTGTTCGCGAATTTCTAATTCTATTAATTGCTTCTAAAAACCAATCAGAATGTTCCAATGCGCGTAGGGCTAAATCAATCACAACACTTGAAAGTGGAAAGGGAGGCATAATTTTATTAAAGGTTTGGATTAGCTGTTCTTGAGCCAATATAATGCCCAAACGAAGGTTGGCAAGGCCATAGGCTTTCGACAAGGTACGCAAAACAATTAAGTTATCATATTCAGGAATTAAACGAGTGGCACTTTGTGCCTCAGCAAATTCGATATATGCCTCATCAACCACGATGACGGAGCGATTTTTGTACTCAGCACAAAGCTGTGCGATAAAATCCAGATCGACTCGATGAGCAGTTGGATTATTTGGATTACATAAAAAGATAATTTTACAATTTTTTTGCCAACTCTTGCCAATGTCTTCTAGCGAGATTTTAAACTGACACAGAGGGTCTAACGGACACTCGATCAGCTGGGCATCTTGTAATGATGCATAAAAGGAATACATGGAAAAGGTAGGTGGAAATTGCATGCAGGCGTCTTGGCCTGCACTTAAAAATAAACGACTGATTAAGTCAATGCCATCATCTGAGCCTCGAGTAAGTACCATTTGATTTACATTAACTTGATAGCGTTTTGCTAATTGCTCTTGCAGCTGGTCTTGTAACCCTTTTTCTGGATAAAAATTTAAGTCGATATCCGTACTTAATGCAGACCAAGGAAGCTCGTTTGCGTGTAATCGATATTTTATTGGAGCATCGCCAAGAACATAGGGTTCTTTGTTCAACAATTCAGAGCGTATTAAGTTAAGTACGGACATTTATTTCTCCAACGAAGCAAGTCTAATTTCCACCGCTTTGGCATGGGCATCCAAACCTTCAATCTGTGCTAGTGCAATTGCCGAGGACCCTAACTCTCTAATTCCCTCAGTGCTAATCGATTGCACGTTAAAACAAGTTAAAAAATCGAGGGTACTTAGGCCATTATGATTTCTGGCAAAACCATAGGTTGGTAGAACGTGGTTTGATCCGGTCACGTAATCACCAAGTGTTTCGGCAGCCCAGGGACCTAGAAATATAGTTCCTACCGAATTGATTTCCTCTATCCAAGATTCGGCATCTTTTCGATTGAGAATCAAATGCTCTGGAGCATAGGAGTTAATAATGTTTAATTGTTCTGCTTTTTCTGCGCAGACAATAATCATGCTGTTCGTCATGGATTGCTTAATTATTTGCGTTCTTGACAAAGCACTGAATTGAACTTGCAGTTGTTGGTTCACTTGTTCTGCACATTGAAGCGTGTCACAAACCAAAATGACTTGGGAATCGATACCATGCTCTGCTTGCGCAAGCAAATCAGCAGCAATAAATGCTGGATTTGCTTGATTGTCAGCACTAATCATGACTTCGGATGGTCCGGCGGGCATATCTATAGCGGCACCATATGGATCTGCGGCAACTAGTGTTTTGGCCTCTGTAACATAACGATTACCTGGCCCAAAAATTTTGTCTGCTTTTGTAACTGTTTCTGTGCCATAAGCCATAGCTGCGATGGCTTGTGCCCCCCCAAGGGTATAAATAGTATCTATGCCACATAAACGTGCTGCTACAAGAAGATGTTCATTAATTGAACCTGATGCATCGGGTGGGGTGCATAATATTTTTATAGGACATCCTGCTACGAGTGCAGGTACAGCTTGCATTAATAATGAAGAAACTAACGGCGTATTATTACCACCAGGTATATACAGACCAACACGCTGAATCGGTCTATAGGTGGTGTAAATTGTCACACCATTAGCAGTACAAATTTTTTTGTTTTCTGGTAAAAGAGCTTGGTGATAGAGAGTAATTGTCTTTATGGCTTCAGTGATGGCAGTCAGTGATTTCTTACTGATGCACGAATTCTCAATTTTCTGTTTGGGAATTTGCAGGCTTTCCAATCGAGCGCCATCAAACTGTTCTGTGAATGCAAATAATGCATCATCTCCAAAGGTTCGCACCTGTTTAATAATCTCTTGCACTTTGTCTTTTGCGGAAGAGGCTTGTAAGGGACGAGTAAGATAGTGTTTTTTTTCAGTCTGCGAGAGGGATTGCCAATTTTTAATTGATAACATCATATTACTCCAACATTTTTTCTATAGGTAACACCAATATAGAACTGGCACCGAGGGTTTGAATGGTTTCTAAAGTGTTCCAAAATACACGTTCACTAGAAACAACATGAACGGCCACTTTATTCATATTTCCGGGTAAAGGCAGAATGGTGGGAGACTCAGCTCCAGGTAGTTTTTCTGCAATTGCTTCGAGGGCTGATTTTGGGGCATGAAAAACAATGTATTTTCTTTCCTGTGCTTGTTGTACGGATTGAATTCTTCGCGAGAGCATGTCAAACAAGTCTTGAAATATGTAGGAAGACTTCTCATCACTTTGGATCAATACCGCTTGGCTGGAAAGCACGGTATCAACTTCATAGAGCTTGTTATCTTCCAATGTTTGACCGCTTGAAACCAGGTCACAAATCGCATCGGCCATACCCATGCGTGGAGCAACTTCAATAGAGCCTGATAATACAAGGCTTTCTGCACATATCTTTTTATTCCGTAAATATTGGTTCAGCAAATTTGGATAACTGGTAGCAATTCGCTTACCATCTAAACTCCCAGGACCTTGATAATCAGTGGATTCAGGGACAGCTATAGATAAACGGCAAGTACATGTGCCTAATGCGGCTGAAATTTTGTATGATTTGGTTGGATTCGCAAGAGCTGCTTCAAATAAGACATTTTCACCCACGATGCCGCCATCACATAGGCCATCGAATACTAAGGTGGGTATGTCATCATCACGTACAAAAAGTAAATCAATAGGAAAATTATCAACATGGGTGAGCAAGCTATTCGGTTTGATACGAAATTTTAAACCACATCTCTGTAAAAGACTTAAAGATTCTTCAGATAACCGCCCCTTTTTCTGCAAGGCTAAACGTAAACGATTTTTCACGATGACTCCAATCTCTTCGCGATTAATTCATAACCGCCTGTACCAAAACTTAAACAGCGCGCCACACGGGTTATTGTGGTTACACTGACCCCCGTTTGTTCATGAATGGTGCGATAGGGGATACCTTGTCGCAATAAAGGAACGACCTGCCAACGATCGGCCATTGCTTCCAATTCTGCTGGGGTGCAGAGGTCAGTAAAAAACTGTAACGCTTCTTCTTTATTCTCGAGCAAGCTGAGGGCATGCATTAAATCAGGGAGAGCAGAATGATTTATCGTAGTATGTGTTTTCATGTTAATGTATTAATGTAGTAGAACATTAACTCGATAATAATGCCTATTTTTAATACTGTCAATAAAAAATGATGACAAGAATTATATGTTTGAGGAACGAAACATAGCCGTAGCCTGGAAGCAGCGCAACGGAGACGGGTTTTGGCCATCATCACCCCCAAGCGATGACGGGGGGCTGCACTGAATCCAGGCTACCCAAATAAATGTAATGTTGGTGAACAAAATTTATAGACTAACAGATGTTGGTTGGGTCTTGACCCTACATTTGAGCGCCCCGGGGGCGGGTAATCAGAATGAATACCCATATCCGCCTAGGACACCTTCTTACCTATTGAGGAGAAGGGCAAATCAATCTTGCTGTGCGCCACTCAGGTTATCGCAAAGAGGTGTCATATTTTGGTAGATGCGCAAAATTTTATAGGCTAACACCATAAAGCGCTTGATAATCCTCAAGCTTTTTAACCTGCTCGTTTTGATTGACACTTTTTAAGTAGTCGATTAAATCAAACAAGGTGATTATGGAATAAACGTCAATACCTTGAGCTTTAATTTCAGCCAATGCTGAGTTTTCAGATACTCCTCGTTCGCAGCGATCGAGTGCTATGATAACTCCAGTTAATTGCCCTCCATTTTCTTTAATTAAAATTTGAGACTCTCTAAACGCAGTACCAGCAGTAATGACATCATCAACAATAATCGTTCTTCCAGTTAATGGAGCACCAATTAATTGACCTCCTTCACCATGATCTTTTACCTCTTTACGGTTAAAAGTAACGGTAGTTTCTTTGCCTAATTCTGCTAAGGCTATCGCTGTAGCAGTAGCAAGAGGTAACCCTTTATAGGCAGGTCCAAATAAATGGTCAAATCGAGCCTTTTGCTCGGTTAGCGTCTTTGCATAAAATTGTCCCAATTGCCGTAAAGCGTTCCCTTGATAAAATAATCCTGCATTAAAAAAGTAAGGACTGATCCGACCTGACTTTAAAGTAAATTCCCCAAATTTTAATACTTGGCAATCAAGTGCTAATTTTATAAAAGCTGATTTCATCTGATTCATTATGTAGTTCCAGTAGAGAAAAAAAATTTAAAGATCGCGATTTTTTTTAAAAAATCCTTAACAATCAATAAAAAACTGCTATGCTAATCTATATGTAGTGAATTATTTCCTACATGAGTAAATGTTTATTATAACTCAGTGTTTTAATCATGAATATTTTTTACACTGAAAATAAACATCTGTAATAGTTGGATAGTAAAGCTTAAGACAAAGGGGATAGCTAATGTCGCAAAGAGAAACGGGCCATGTAAAATGGTTCAATGAGAAAAAAGGATTTGGATTTATTATTAATGAAAATGGCGATGACATTTTTGTTCATTATAAAGATATCCAAGGTGTTGGATTTAAAACTCTTCATGAAAATGATCCAGTTTCCTTTGTGCTTGATAAAGGACCCAAAGGGTTGAAGGCACAAGACGTTACCATTATTACTGAATAAGTAAAGTAACGAATCAAATATTCTCAGCTATCGCTGCGTGTTAAGTTTAACCTAGGCTAAAGGTTTCCTGCGACCTGGGTTTGCTTTTCATGCAATTAAATTTTGGTTATAGCTGCAGTCTAAGAATTATTGTTCTGGCGAAGTCTTTTACTGAGCCTGAACGTATAATCTAAGGATGTAGTAAACTAATCATGAGTTGTTATTGTCTAAAAATTCACTCTAAAAAATAATCTAAAAGAAACTCTATCAATACTCTTGAATTTCCTACAAAGATCTTCATATATACCTTTCTTGTTTTTGAATCATCGTTATAGAGGTATGTATGAAAAATTTACCTATGTATCAAGTGGATGCATTTGCATCTACTCTTTTTGAAGGTAATCCAGCAGCAGTTTGTCCTTTAGATAATTGGCTCACAGAAAATGAAATGCAAAAAATTGCTACAGAAAATAATTTATCAGAAACTGCTTTTTTTGTTCCTGAAGAAGATGGATTTTATATAAGATGGTTCACGCCCAATGAAGAAGTTGCATTATGTGGCCATGCTACGCTTGCTACGGCGCATGTCATTTTTAATCAATTAGGATTTAAGGGTGAAGAAATAAAATTTAATTGCAAGAGTGGGAGGCTAATTGTACGCAAACATGGTGATGGATTAATGATGGATTTTCCAGAACTACCCTATCATCCAATTGAATTTTCTCCTCCGCTGCAACTGTTAAATTTAAAAAAGCCTCAGAAAGTCCTTAAAAGTCAGTTTGATTTAATGTTTGTTTATGAAAATGAAAGCGACGTGAGAGATGCTGATCCTGATTTGGATGCCGTAGCCCGTTTGGATTATAGAGGTTTAATTTTAACTGCCCCAGGTAATAATACTGATGTTTATTCACGCTGTTTTTATCCTGGTTGCAATGTTCCAGAAGATCCTGTGACGGGTTCTGCACATTGCGTTATTGCACCATATTGGTGTGAGCAACTGGGTAAATCACATATCGAAGCGATGCAAGGAGGTAATCGTCAGGGCAAACTGCAATGCGAGGTTAGAGAAGGGCGTGTTTTTCTTTATGGAACGAGTCATCTTTATTTACAAGGTACAATTTATTTGCCATGAAAACTATTGAGACACCCAGGCTATTATTAAGAGCGTGGAGCGATGAGGATATCGCTCCATTTTTTTCTATGAATCAAGATCCTAAAGTGATGGAGTTCATGCCCAATCTATGGACTATGGATATGGTGACATCGTTTATAGAACGAATGAATACTCAACTGGCTGAAGCTCATTATACTTTATGGGCTGTAGAAGAAAAAAGTACACACCAATTCATGGGGTTTATTGGTTTAAACAGTCCAGTTTGGGAAGCACATTTTACACCTTGTGTAGAAATCGGATGGCGTTTGGCATTTTCTTTTTGGGGTAGGGGTTATGCAACTGAAGGAGCCAAAGCTGTTTTGAATTACGCTTTTAATGTTTTAAATTTAAAAGAAATTGTTGCCTTTACTGTACCAGATAATTTACGTTCCCAACGCGTTATGGAAAAGCTTGGAATGATTCGAGATGAACAGGGGGATTTTCTTCACCCTAAAATTGACCCTGTCAATTCTTTGGCGAAACATTATTTATTTAGGATAACTAATAAGAGGGATTAGTCATTTTTATCATTAATCTCATTGATTTTATTCTGTTTCCAAGTCATCCCTGCGTTACGCTCGGGTTGACGGTGTAGAGCAATTTATTTAATGACTTTATATATAGTTCTAATTATTATGAGTTGTATTTGGAATGTTCATGTGAGAAAAGGAGAGCTATGACTATTTATATGTTTCCTGGGCAAGGTTCCCAGGCAAAAGGAATGGGAATTGAATTATTTTCATATTTCCCTGAACAAATAAAACAAGCTGATGAGGTTCTAGGATATTCCATTAAAGAATTATGTTTAGAAGATCCAAAGCAGCAATTAAGTCATACCGAATACACTCAACCTGCATTATATGTTATTGAAGCACTCTCTTTTTTAGCCAGAGCAGCGGAAGAACCAATGCCAGAATATCTCATTGGACATAGCCTAGGAGAATATGCTGCATTATTTGCTGCGGGTGCTTTTGATTTTGTTACTGGGTTAAAACTGGTGCAAAAACGAGGTGAGTTGATGGCTCAGGCTAGTGGTGGAGGAATGCTTGCTGTAATTAATTTAACTGAAGATCGAATAAGGTTTTTACTGAGAGTTAATGGATTGGATTCTGTGGATTTTGCTAATTTTAACTCGCCGAAACAAATTGTCCTTTCAGGACCTGCAGTCGATATTGCCAAAGCGAACGACCTACTTGCCAGTGAAGCGTTGATGTGCGTACCCCTAAAAGTTAGTGGCGCTTTCCATTCACGTTATATGCAATCAGCAGCTGATGAGTTTGCAAAATTTATTGCTTCTTTTCAGTTTTCGCCACTTCAATCACAAGTGATTGCTAATGTCTCATCGGAACTTTATAGCGACAATATGGTGAAAGATAATCTGGTGAAGCAAATTACTCATCCTGTACGCTGGACTGAAACAATTCGCTATTTAAAAAATCAAGGCGAAACAGTTTTTATAGAAGTGGGCCCCGGAAATGTGTTGACACGCTTGGCCGCGCAAATTTGATTGTCTTAAAGGAATACCCTCATTCGCCCGGAAAGGGCGTCTTTTGTTTATTTTTTGTCGTCCCGAGCATACCGGGGATCTCCATACTGTAGCGCTATGTGACGATTGAGAGATCCCTCGAGGCAGTCGGGATGACGGGAATAGAAGTGAATGATAAATTCTCCAATTCATGATATCCAAATGAAAAAAATCATCTACACTTAATCATGGTTCAATTTACAGAGGAAGTAATATGACAATTAGACTGAAACATGATGGCGGAACGTTAGAAGCAATAGAACTTGCTCATTTACAACATCATTTAGCGATTCCTCACCTTATGAAGTATCTGCAGTCAAAAGGTTCAAAACAATGTAAATCAATCAAAAGAATTAGTGTGGATCACTCTTGCTTGAATGATAATGATTATTTTGCATTACATGATATTTTGAAATTATCCTCAAAAGTTAATGAGATTTCATTTGAAGCGAATCATATTGATACTGATCGCATTGCTTATTTATTTGAATCTTTGCCCAATCAGGAACTCAATAAAATCAAATTCACAGACAATTGGATAGGCGATAAAATTTCTAGTGATTTTTTCTCTTTTTTAAACACTAAAAAACTGATTTTTTTGGATTTATCCTTAAATTGGTTGCGAGATATTGGTGTGCAGCGCTTACTCAATGCAATCGATGCAAATACTGAATTGAATGAGTTGGTACTAAGCTGTAATGATTTTGGTTTGGATGGAATGAAAGCATTGCGTTATTTTGTATTGAGGCATCCTTCATTGAAAATTTTGGATATATCCTATAACAACATCAATGAACGATGTGCTGAAGAAATTTCCGCTATGATAACTGAATCACGATCGCTGACTCATTTGAACGTCAGAAGTAATAAAATTGGTGATGCGGGTGCTAAGCTTATTGCACAATCATTAAAATCTAATAATAATTTAAAATATGTAGATTTATCAGATAATAAAATCTCAGAGACAGGTCTGTCTCAGCTCGTACGTGAGGCAGAAGCTCATAGTCATCTTGAAGACTTAATATTAAAGCATAACCATCTTCTTCCCTCAGCATTAAAAACGAGTCGTTCAGACTTGCAAATTGTTTATTGATAACATAGATGCAGAATTAAATAACCGTTCAGTGTAGTATGCATCCCTAATGATGAATATTAATGAACGGTTATCGTTTAAACTTTGGAGTTATGTTGATGGGCTTTGGTGTTTTTTACCTCTTGAAAAAGCGTATTTTCTTGCCTTTTTTTCTCACCCAGTTTTTTGGCGCTTTTAACGATAATGCATTCAAATTAGCGATGCTCACGTTGATTAGCTACCACTTAACCCATGACCAAGCTCAATCTGAATTTTATCAAGCAATAGCAGGTGCTTTATTTATAACGCCTTTTTTTCTTTTTTCAGCCACTGCAGGACAATTAGCAGATAAATACGATAAAACTTTAGTGACCAGGGTCATTAAACTATTAGAATTATTTTTAATGATTGTTGGTAGCTTCTCTCTATATTTTGGCAATATTTTTTTGATGATGATAACCCTGACTGGTTTAGGCATTCACTCAACATTTTTTGGACCCATAAAATATGCCATTTTACCCGAGCATTTACCCAAAAATGATTTATTAGGTGCAACAGGTCTAATTGATGCGAGTACCTTTATTGCTATACTGGTTGGAACTACCATGGGAACCTTATCCATTGGCGCAAATAATCCTAGACCTTACATGGCAGTTTTTTTAACGGTGATTGTTGCTCTTGCTGGGTTAACTTCAAGTATGCTGATACCCAGGGCTCCTTCGACATCCGAATCGATTAAGGTTGATATTCAGATTTGGCGTGCCACTTATCAAATGTTGAAGCAGGCTACAGCGCATTTTGGTATTTTATTATGTATTTTAATTTTATCTTGGTTTTGGTTGTTGGGGACAGTAATCCTTACAAAACTACCTGACTACACGAATTATGTTTTAGGAGCAAATAATACTGTTTTTGCGCTGTTTCTGGCATTGTTTTCAGTAGGCATTGCATTCGGTTCCCTAACGGTTAATTTTATTTTTCAAGGCCGGATTAATCTTAATATGGTTCCATGGGCTATGTTTGCCTTTACTTGTTTTTCAATGGATCTGTATTGGGCCTCACCTAATGCAACTGAACAAAATACTTTACTTACTCTGGATACCTTCTTCACACACTTTAATCATTGGCGCATTGCTGTTGACTTATTTATGTTAGCCTTTAGCTCAGGTTTATTTCTTGTTCCGCTGTATACTTATTTACAGGTTATGAGTCCACCCCATTCTAGAGCACGAATTATTGCTACCAATAATATTTATAACTCGTTATTTATGGTTGTGGGGACATTTATGGTCATTGGTCTCTTGCATTTTAGCGCGGCAATTCCACAAATTTTTTTAATTTTAAGTCTATTCAACGCCATAGCTGCAGCTCTTGCTCGGATTTATTTAAAAAGGGTGGCTTTGCCCTAAATGTGATAGGAAATAATGAATGACACAAACAAGCAAGGTGAATAAATAAAATGTATATTGGGCCTTGGCCCAACATAATTCAATTCAGCATTGTAGCCCGATTAGCCCATCGTAATCCAATTACACTCTTTGTGTCTCTGCTAACCAATCACGTGCTGGCAGAAAATCGGTATAAAGTTTTGCTTCCGCACTCTGTGCAACAGGCTGCCAGTTGTATTCCCACGTGACCTCGGGTGGCAAAGACATTAAAATGGATTCGGTTCTGCCGTTTGACTGTAATCCAAATAAAGTACCGCGGTCATAGACTAAATTGAATTCTACATAGCGTCCTCTTCGATAATTTTGAAATGCTTTTTCTCTTTCACCAAAGGGATGGGATTTGCGACGTTCCACTATGGGGGCGTAAGCTTCAATGTAGTGATTGCCTATACTTTGCATCAGGGAAAAACTATGATCAAAACTTATTTCATTATAATCGTCAAAAAATAAACCACCAATACCACGCGCTTCATTTCGATGTTTGATGAAAAAATAATCATCACACCATTGTTTGAATTTAGGATAAATCGATTGGCCAAAAGGTTGACAGGCACGTAATGCAGTTTGATGCCAATGCATGCAATCTTCTTCAAATCCATAATAAGGTGTTAAATCAAATCCACCACCAAACCACCAAACGGGATCAGCCCCTTCTTTTTCTGCAAGAAAAAAACGAACATTCGCATGTGAAGTAGGCACATAAGGATTATCAGGGTGAATGACTAAGGAGACACCAAGTGCATTAAAGTTTCTTCCTGCTAATTCGGGACGGTGTGCGCTGGCTGACGCAGGAAGTTTTTCTCCAGAGACGTGGGAAAAATTGACACCTGCTTTTGCAAAGACAGAACCTTGAGTCAAAACACGTGTAATTCCACCACCTCCAGCAGGACGCTCCCAAGCATCTTCAATAAATTGAGCTTGGCCATCTAAATTTTCAAGTCTGGAACAAATTGTATTTTGTAATTGTAGCAGATAGGTTTTTACTTGTTGTATCGCATGTTCAGGAAGGGTGTTGTCTTTTGACATGGTTGAGCTCGCCAGGGTTATAACCTGTTTATTTTCTCACTTATTTGAAATTGGCACAATGTTTGCTTTTCTAGTTGTACTTACTTTAAGAGGGGGAACTATGGCGTTAGATCTTGATACCTATTTCGGAATACACGCTAAAGCCTTAGCAGCACGCGAGCATAGAGCTTCGCAGTTGGCAAACAATTTGGCTAATGCCAATACGCCCAATTATAAAGCTCAAGATATCGATTTCAATGAGTATTTAGCTGCCAGTATGGCTGGTGGAGCACAAAAAATGCAGGTTACCTCCCCAGACCATATTAATGCGAATGCCGATTTTTCAGCGAATTTAAAATATCGAGTTACTTCGCAAATGTCATTAGATGGAAATACGGTAGATAAAGATTTAGAAACCACAGAATTTGCACATAACTCGCTTAACTATCAGGCTAGCTTGAGTTTTCTTGATAATAAAATTAAATCCATGATGCTGGCGTTGAAAGGAGAATAATAATGTCATTAAGCGCGATTTTTAATATTGCAGGTTCCGCGTTAACTGCTGAGACAGCGCGTTTGACGACTAGCGCTGAGAACATGAGTAATGCTAACGTAGAGTCAGGTAATGCTAGTGAAGTATATAAAGCAAAATATCCTATTTTCAAGGCAGTTCAGGAACATGCGAATCAATGGATGGGAGAGCAAATATCGGGAGGCGTTCAGCTTAAAGGTACTTATGAGAGTACTATGGATCCTATAAAACGTTATGCGCCTGATAATCCCCTAGCGGATAAACAAGGTTTTGTGTATACACCGAATGTAAATTATGTTGAGGAAATGGCAAACGTAATTTCAGCTTCAAGGTCATATCAAATGGATGTTGAATTGCTTAATACAACAAAACAGCTTATGCAGCGTACCTTAAAGCTGGGTGAATAAAGGGAGAGAAAGGAATGACAACAAATTCGGTTAATGGGACGAACACATCGAATCTACCGTATAATCAAATTGATTCTTCAGCAAAGAAAAGTCTGGGGCAACAGGATTTTCTACGCTTGATGGTGGCTCAAATTCAAAATCAGGATCCCATGCAACCTCAAGTAAACGGTGAGTTTTTATCCCAGTTGGCTCAGTTTAGTACCAATGATGGGGTTACTAAAATGCAGGAGTCATTACAGCAGATGGCTACTTCGCTCCAATCAAATCAGGCTTTACAAGCTTCAGCTTTGGTGGGTCGCAAGGTTTTGGTCAATAGTAATACTCTTCAATTGGGTGCAGAGGGTGATTCAAAGGCAGCAGTGGATATCCCACCAGGACTCAGTAATTTGAGTGCTTCTATTTATTCAGAAACCGGAGAGCTTATAAAGACAATTCCCTTAGGTCAACCTACACCTGGATTTTTTCAATTCAGTTGGGATGGCACTGGCGGGGACAATAATCGCGTGAAAGAAGGTAAATATAAGGTTGATGTCCATGCAGTTTATGGAGGAAAAGAGGTATCTTTAAAAACAATGACCTCTGCAAATGTTGATAGTGTAAGCCTTGGTCAAAGTGGTGAAGGCTTAAAATTAAATGTTGCAGGAGTTGGACCAATATCATTGGATCAGGTAAGACAAATATCAGTTTAAAGCAGGAGGCTAAAATGATTTTTGACGCAGCGCTAAGTGGACTTCAGGCAGCAACAAGTAATTTGGACGTTATAGGCAATAATATCGCAAACTCTTCTACCGTGGGATTTAAAGGATCGCGCGCAGATTTTGGTGATATTTACTCATTTGGTGGTTACGGTAGCTTTGGTGCAGGCAGTACATCCATCGGTGGTGGGGTAATGTTGACCTCGGTTCAACAACAGTTTGCATCAGGAAATTTGACCAATAGTACGAACAGTCTGGATTTGGCAGTGAACGGTTCTGGATTTTTTATTTTGGATAATCCAGGGGGCGGGGCAGTCTATACACGTGCAGGTCAGTTTAGTTTGAACAACCAAAATTATATTACCAATGCCAATGGACAATATCTTACTGGACTACTTTCGGATGGAAAAGGAAATATTACTGGAACATCAGGGAAATTACAGATAGATACAGCAAATATAAGTCCTCAGGCAAGCACTAAAGTAACCACTGGGGTTAATTTGAACTCACAAAGTACAGCTCCAGCAGTTGACTGGACTGGTGGTGCAACACCTCTTAGTAGCTCGTATAATAATCCTACTTCCTTGACTATTTACGACAGCTTAGGAAACTCTCACGTATTGAGTATGTATTTTATCAAAGCTGACTCTGCTGCGACATCAGGACAACCTAATGCTGCAACTCCTCCAGGCACAGAAAATCAATGGTATGTAGCATTCCAAATCGACAATCAAGATGTTCCTCCTATCACAGGTACTGATAACACCGCGAACCTGTTTGAGATGAACTTTAATACTGATGGAACTTTTGTGGGAGTTGCTAGTCCTGGCGGCGCCCCGATAGCTAATAATCTTATTCCATTGTCATTTAACCTAAATAATGGAGCAAATCCTTTAAATTTAAATATTGATTTAACAAACAGTACGCAGTTTGGTAGTCCATTTGCTGTTCAATCTACCTCATCAAATGGTTATACAACTGGAAGTTTGGCGAGTTTGAATATAGATGATAGCGGACTAATTCTAGGAATTTATACCAATGGCCAGTCTTTGGCTATGGGGCAAATTCAATTAGCTAATTTTGCTGATCCTACAGGCTTACAAAACGTAGGAAATGTTTGTTGGGCTCAAACTTCGGCTTCAGGTCAGCCTTTGATTGGAGTCGGCACAACAGGTGGATTAGGTGCCATTAAATCGGGTATGTTGGAGCAATCTAATGTGGATTTGACCAGTGAATTAGTAGATTTAATTAGTGCACAACGTGATTTCCAAGCGAATGCACAGTCCATTCGTGCAGGGGATGCGATTACACAAACAATTATTAATATGCGTTAGGAGGTAACTCATGGATCCTATCTTATATAATGCTGCAGGTGGCGGACGAATTGGTTTTAAGCGTCAGGAAATAATCGCCAATAATTTGGCGAATGTAAACACTCCTGGATTTAAAGCGGATATGTATCAAGCTCAAACCATGTATGCAAATATGGGGGGATCGGACAGCGGCGCAGCCTTTGCGATACAAAAGCAGAATGCACTTGATCTGAGCCCTGGCGGTATTACGACAACTGGACGAAACCTTGATATTGCAATTGAAGGTAATGGTTGGTTTGCAGTGAGTAATGGACAGGGCAAAGAAGGGTATACAAAGGCTGGAAATTTACGCTTAGATGTCAATGGGTTATTAACAACAGCCTCTGGGCATCCTGTTTTGGGTAATGGCGGACCTATTTCAATTCCCCCAGCTCAGGAAATAAACATTGGTGCTGATGGTACGATTACCATTGTGCCACTCGGTGGCGATCCCAATAGCGCCGCGGTATTAGATAGAATTAAGCTCGTTACTCTGGATAAAAATAATATTGTTAAAAGTTCAGAGGGACTTTACCAATTAAAAAACGGTGGAACTCCCGCTGCTGCTGATGCAAGTGTCCAGGTACGAAGTGGTGCTATTGAAGGATCGAATGTTAATGCGATTGATCAGATGGTAGAAATGATTACCTCTGGGCGTGAGTACGATGCTCACATGAAAGTAATGTCTACGGTAGAAGACAATTTTTTAAAATTGGCACAAGTATTGCACGAATAACGCCATTTTAGTATACAAGTAAGAATAATTGCGGAGGGATCTCCATGGAACCAGCATTATGGGTAAGTAAATCAGGCTTGGAAGCCCAAGAAAAAAATATTTCTACGATTGCTAATAACTTGGCAAACGTCAATACAACTGGCTTTAAAAAAGATAGAGCAATATTCCAGGATTTACTTTATCAAAATACAAGCCAGGCGGGTGCTCAATCTTCCGAGAACTCTTTAATTCCAACAGGGATTAATGCAGGTTCAGGTGTTCATTTAGCTGCTACGGAAAAAATATTTGAACAAGGAAGTGCGCAAAATACACGTAATCCATATGACCTTATGATACAAGGTCAAGGTTTTTTTACGATTTTGATGCCTGACGGTACTCAAGCATATACTCGTGATGGTACTTTCACAGTCGATAGCACAGGACAGCTCGTTGATATGAATGGCTATCCATTGCAACCTGCAATAAATATTCCTGCACAGACTTTAGGTGTAACGATTAGTACCGAAGGGGTGGTGAGTGCTACAGTTGTTGGTAGTAATACTCCAACAGTCCTTGGAACCATTCAATTAGCGAATTTTACTAACCCAGCAGGACTTCAACCTATAGGACAAAACCTGTTTACAGAGACAGCTTCAAGCGGTGCTGCAACATTGAATAATCCAGGAAATTCAGGTGTAGGTACCTTGTTACAAGGTTCTCTAGAAGCATCGAATGTGAATGTGGTGGAAGAGCTGGTCAATATGATTCAAGCACAAAGAAGCTATGAGATTACGGCAAAGGGTATCCAGACTGTGGATAACATGCTGCAATACTTAAATCAAACCGTTTAAGAAGATTTCATTGATGAAATTATTTAATTTGCTTGTTGCAGGCTCCATTGCGATTCTTTTGAGTGGGTGTGAACTTTTAAATCCCCCTCAGCGTGGGAAGGATCCTGAGTTTGCGCCTACATATCCTACGACACCTGACCCCAAGGAATTAAGGAAAGAGTCAGGTGCAATTTATAGTGCGGAAACGGCCTTACCTCTTTTTGAAACACCAAGAGCGCGACACGCAGGGGATATAATTACAGTATTTTTGGTTGAAAGTACTAACGCATCAAAAAACGCTACATTGCAGCAGATGAAAACAGATACCAACGTCGTCAAGAACAAACTGTTTTTAGGGCGGCCTATTTCTTTTGGTAGTGGTTACAGCATGGATTTTGACTTGAACAATCAACGACAATTCAATGGTTCTGCACAAGCTGTACAGAATAATAAATTGGCGGGAAGTATTTCAGTTACAGTATCTCAAGTTTTGGCAAATGGTAATATGGTCGTACAGGGTGAAAAGTGGGTTAAAATCGATCAAGGGGAAGAGTATGTTCGATTATCAGGGATTATTCGACCTCAGGATATCAGAGCGGATAACTCCATCACCTCGGATCGTTTAGCAAATGCGCGTATTGCATATGGTGGCACAGGCCAAGTGAATAATACAAATGCACAGGGCTGGCTGGCGCGATTTATGTGGGGCCCATTGTTCCCAACTTAATCTGAGATAAAAAAGCTGTGTAGAAAAAATCATTCCATTCCTGCCTAAGCGGGAATGGTCAAGAGATAAATCCGGGGTAAAGCAGCGCGACTCATTATTGGTGCTTTTAACCGTTATCAATGAACAAGGAAAATTGTAATGCGGCGATGGCTGATAATTACATGGATGTTGGCGATAAACTTGATTGCAAATCAGGCTTATAGTGAACGAATAAAAGACATTGCTACATTGGCTGGTGTACGCACCAACCAATTAGTTGGTTATGGTTTGGTGGTCGGTTTAAATGGTACCGGAGATAAAAACGGAACACGATATACTGAAGATACTTTTGCAAACCTGCTTACTCAATTAGGTGTAAACATCCAACCGGGAACTAAGCTTAATTCAAAAAATATGGCCGCAGTCATGGTGACTGCGAGTTTGTCTTCTTTTATGAAAAAGGGACAAGCTATGGATGTTAATGTGTCATCTATTGGTGATTCAAAAAGCTTATTAGGTGGCACCTTATTGATGACCCCAATGAAAGGAGCCGATGGGCGAGTTTATGCAGTGGCCCAAGGAAATGTGATTGTATCCGGGGTAAGTGCAGCTGGAAGCGATGGTACAAGTGTTACCGTAAATGTTCCCAGTGGGGCACGAATTCCTAATGGTGCGACCATTGAGGTCGATATACCTAATCCCTTTTATTTTACAAAAGAATTAACATTCAATTTACACATGCCTGATTTTACAACAGCAAAACGCATGTGCGATGCCATTAATGAAATGATGGGGCCAGGAACTGCTAGAGCTTTAGATGCGACATCGGTGGTTGTAACTGCCCCCAAAAAAATGTCTCAACGCGTAGACTATGTTTCAGTGTTAGAAAATATTGAATTTAAACCCGCTGAGGCAATAGCAAAAATTATTATTAATGCGCGTACAGGAACGGTGGTTATTTCTTCTAATGTCATTGTCAAATCAGCGGCGGTCTCCCATGGTAATTTAGTGGTGAGCGTGACTGAAACCCCAGTGATAAGCCAACCTAATGCTTTTGCACGTGGACGTACCGTTTCAACCCAACAGTCACAAGTTTCCATTGAACAAAGAAACAATCATGCATTTGTTTTACCACGGGGTGTTACATTAAAGGATATTGTTCGAGGTATTAATGCTGTAGGAGCAACACCTGCTGATGTCATCGCGATACTTGAAGCACTACAACAAGCAGGTGCTTTAAATGCTACTTTAATCGTGATATAGCTTGGATTGGATTGGTGAACAGGATCCATAAAGATAGAGGATTAAAATGACGGTACAAGGAATTGCAACCAGTGATTTTAGTGCATTAAATGAACTAAAAGTTCAAGCACAAAATAATGCAAAAGAGGCCTTACCTGAGGCAGCGAAACAATTTGAAGGTATATTCTTGCAATCCATGTTGAAAAGCATGCGTATGGGACAGCATTTTCTTGAAGAATCGAGCCCATTTAGAGGCAAGGATAGGGAAACCTTTCAGGATATGTTGGATGCTCAATATGCAAGTACTATTGCCAATTCTAAAGGTGTTGGTTTAGCCGAGATGCTTGCAAAACAAATGGAGCATAATTTGCCTAATGCAGAACCAACAGAAAAAAGGACAACAGAAACGGTTAATTCTGACTCAATATCCCCCAAGCCTGTAAAACAAGAGCAGGATAAATCAACGAGCACCATTGATGAGTTTGTCAAATCCATCTGGCCTAAAGCCAAACAAGCCGCATCAATTATTGGTTTGGATCCTAAAATCTTAATGGCTCAAGCCGCATTAGAAACAGGGTGGGGGAAATTTGTTACAAAGGATGTTGATGGCACCAGCAGTAACAATTTATTCAATATCAAATCGGGTAACAGCAAAGAGTTTGATTCAGTCAATGTGAAAACAACCGAGTATATTGCAGACACACCAATTAAAATCAATGCATCATTTAGAAAATATCCCTCGGTTGAACAAAGCTTTAATGACTATATATCTTTAATTAAAGGAAATGATCGATATCAAAATGCTTTAGCCAGTGCTGCAAACCCTGAACTGTTTATTAATGAGCTGCATAAGGCGGGATATGCTACCGATCCTAATTACAGTACAAAAATTTTATCCATTTATCATGGAGATGAATTAAATCAGGCAATACAACGTTGCGAGTTAGCAGAACAAGTTTAAAGTGGTTTTTGCTGTGATGTATTGTGCTAAATAAAAATGGTGTAATTAGAAAATATGATACTTTTGCAGGATGTTTGAAGAATAGGTCAGGGAGCAAATAATTATGTCAATACTAAGTATTGCTTATTCAGGAATGAATGCTTTTCAAAACGCATTGAGTGTTACTGGAAATAACATTGCAAATTGCAAAACACGAGGATATTCAAGACAAAGCATTCAATTTGCTCCAAACCCATCTAGAAGTTTTGCAGGATCTTTTATTGGATCAGGCGTGGCGGTTAACAATGTATATCGTAACGTGGATCAATTTGCGAACGCTCAAGTGAGAAGTACGTTAAGTGTTAAATCCCAATATGATACTTTTTACCAACAAGCCTTGGAAATTAATAAATTACTTTCTCAAGATGGCAGCAGTCTTTCTGTATCCTTGCAGTCCTTTTTTGATTCATTAGGTCAATTAAATAATGCACCAGACAACGTAGCCTCACGCAATGTGGTGATGAGTCAAACTCAATTATTAGCAAGTCAATTTTTATTTTTGCAACAAAATCTGGATCAATATCAGGCAAACTCAACGGCGCAGATTAAAGAAATAACAAATAAAATTAATCAATTAACTTCTAGTCTTGCAGCAGTAAATGAGCAAATAACGAATTCACCGAACTCTCCTGATTTACTGGACCAACGCGATGAATTACTCAAAGAATTATCTCAGTATTCTGATTTAACTGTAGTAGAACAGGATAATGGGATGGTGGATGTAGGGATTGGTAGTGGTCAAATGTTAGTGATCGGAACAACACAAAGAGCTTTATCAGTTAGTTTTGATCCAATAACAGCGCAGGGGACTCATGTTTTATTGGATAATGGTGCGGGACAAACAGAAATAACAAATCAATTGTCCAGTGGTACTTTGGGTGGCCTATTGAGTTATGAACGAAATATTTTATCTAAAGCCAGTCAAACCATAGGACAAATGGCAATTGGTTTGGCGCAGACGTTCAATGCTCAGAATAGTTTAGGCATGGATTTAAATAACCAACTAGGGCAGAATATTTTTACTGATTACAATACCCTGGCGATGCAACTGGATCGCGCAGTTGCAGCAGCGACAAATACAGGCTCTGGAGTATTGTCAGTGAACATTTCTGACATTACGCAAACTAAAATAACTGATTATCAATTAGTTGTCACTAATGCTGGGTTGAATCAGGTAACGCTCATTCGTGATTCTGACGGCTCCGCAGTGACCTTAAATTGGACGAGCAACCCACCAGCTCCACCCGCGGGGCAAATTGTAGTTGATGGTATGACCATCGCAGTAGATAACATCGGCAATTTAGCAAATAATGATTCTTTTACAATTATGCCGACACGTGGCGCAGCGGACAAATTTGCTTTGCTAATGAATGATCCTCGTCAGTTAGCCCTCGCATCCCCCGTGCAAACCAGTGCATCCCTCAGTAATACTGGACAAGGACAAATTGCGTTAGGGCCTATTTTAAATACTACTGGAGTCACGAAACAATATACTATTGATTTTATCTCCCCCACTCAATTCAATCTGATCAATGTTACCGATGGTATTACAACGGGGCCGCTCCCTTTTGTTCCCAACACAGATAATGTGATTCAGATTCCAAATGCTACCAATCCATCTTATTCCATTACTTTATCCGGGGCACCGAATGCAGGAGATCAGTTTACTGCACAGTACAATCAGGGAGGGTATGGTGATAACCGCAATGGATTACTTCTTGCGGGAATTCAACAACAAGATATTTTTTCTAACGGCACTGAAACAATTTTTGATGTTTATTCTGATTTGCTCTCTGAGACAGGAAGCCAAACCAATGAGGCTAAAAATCGTTCTGATGCGTTTCAGGTTTTATATAAACAATCTGTGGATGATCAGGATAGTATCAGTGGAGTAAATCTTGATGAGGAAGCAGAAAACTTATTACAGTTCAAGCAAGCATATGAAGCTGCGGCAAAGTTAATGGAAATCGCCAATCAAATGATGGACTTACTCTTTCAAATAATGAGGTGATAAATGCGTATTTCAACAAATCAAATTTATCGGAATAGTATTGATAGTTTATTACTCAAGCAAGCACAGGTAGCTAAACTTCAGGAACAGCTCGATGAAAATTTTTTAAAAGTGCGTTATTCATCTGATGATCCCATTGCCTTTGCACAAATTGAGCTTATGAACCAGCGCATCAGTTTTACAGAACTTCTGCAAAAAAACCGTGAAAGTGCTGATAGTGCACTTAGTATGGAAGAATCGGTCTTAAATGATTGCACGACGAGTTTACAACGATTGCGTGATATTCAGGTTCAAGCAGGTAATGCGACTTTATCTGAAGAGGATCGCAAAGCATTAGCAATTGAGGCGACTATTATCTTGAATGAACTGGTCGATTATGCCAATACAAAAGATATTAATGATGATTATATGTTCAGTGGAGGCCAAACCTCTACATTACCTTTTTCACTGAATGCCTCAGGACAATATGTTTATAATGGTGATAGTACACAGCGTTTCCAGCTCGTTGGGGGGAGTTTTCAAATGGCCATCAATGATCCTGGAGATGGTCTTTTTATGCGCATACCTAATGGGAATGGAAGTTTTACTATTAAACAAACAGGAACTCTTAATACAGGGACTGCATCAGTAAACGCAGGTTCTGTGTCTACTCCCTCAGCTTATGTGCCTGACAATTATACTATGAGTTTTGCATTGAACTCACAAGGTAATCTTGTCGTTATGGTTAGCGGTGCAGCAAGTGGTAATGTCATTCCTCCATCAGGACTACCTGATGATGCACCTTTATATCAGGAGGGAATGACGGTAAGTTTTAACGGCATGGAAATGGTTGTTTCAGGTACACCTGCACCTGGAGACGCTTTTTTGATTACTCCCTCTCAAAATGAATCTGTTTTCGCCACAATACAGGATATGATTAATAACTTGAATCAACCTTATTCAACCGCGGCGCAAAAGGCAGCAGCAACAACTGTGAATAATCAACTACTGGCGCAATTTGATAGTGCATTAAGCACCATCTTGGATGCTCGAGCCAATTTAGGTGCTCGTTTAAATCAGTTAGAACATGCGGATGTAGCCAATACTGATTTAATTGAACAAAGTAAAATTACATTGAAGCGATTACAAGAAGTCGATCCTATAGTTGCCGCCTCTGAATTTAAACAGGAGTTATATAATTTGGAAGTCGCACAACAAAGTTTTGTGATGATACAAGGTTTATCCGTTTTCAATTTTATTTAGGTCAATTAATTAGTGTAGCAACTGTCTTGAAAGTATTTTCTAGACAGTTGCTACTTCTATTCGTGAGTCGAGGTTTGCAGCCAAAAGTGGGCTATATCGATTCGTCGTGTTATCCAAATATCCTGATACTGGGTTAAATGATCTAAAAATTGTTTTAAGATAAGGCAACGATCGGGTTTTCCGCTCAGGCGTGGATGTAAGCCTATGGTCATGATGGCAAGACGTTTTTCCTGATAAAGATAATGAAATGTATTCATTAAAGAGTCATAAAATTCTTTGGCGCATGAAAAGCCAGGCGTTGTACTGAATCGAAAATCATTGCAATCTAGAGAGTAGGGGATTATAAGATGCTTATTAATATAATAAGGCAATTCGTCAGCATAACTGTCCGAGTCATAAGTAAAACCGCCAAGCTCAAGCAATAATTCCCGAGTATTTTCACTGCGCCGACCTGTATACCAGCCTTTGGGTTTATGTCCAGTAAGTTTTTCTAACGTTTCAACACATAAAAGTATGTGTCTCTTTTCAACTCGTCTAGGAATATTGGTGTAATTTATCCAGCGCCATCCATGTCCCGCTACCTCATGATCTCGATTGGCAAGATAATCAGCAAATAAAGGATTCAATATCAATGCTTGCCCCGAAACAAAAAAAGTAAGTGGTATTTTATAGTGATCGAATAAGCGTAGAAGACGCCATATTCCTACTCGACTACCGTATTCATAAAAGGATTCTACACTGAAGTTTCTTTGTCCTTTGGCTTTGGGAGCAAATGGAAAATCTGCACCACTCGTTTCAGCGTGCGCATCGCCATTGATAGGGCTTAACTCAGCTCCCTCTTCGTAGTTAATAACAAAATTGATGGCAATCTTTGCTTTATTTGGCCAGGAGAAATTTTTGTCTTTAGGCCCATAGCCCACTAAATCCCTCATGTTTATCCTAATTCAAATGTGGTGATCCCATAAATACCCACGATAGACTGTTTTGGTACTCCTTTTAAATACATTCTTGCAGTAGCAAATACTTTACTCATCCCATATTTATTGACTAAATCAACCGCTAAGGGATTATTTTCTGGAATATCCAGATAGACAGTCTCACCATGAGCATATTCAACCAATTGTTCAAACAGTTTATCGGCGATAAAAGGGCTTTCAGCAAACAATGGACCTATTTTGTAACCCTCAAAACATTTTCTAATGACACCATAACCTTTTAATTGATCTTCTTTAATGTAACCAATCGCTAATGCCGTATTTTGTTTAATCCAAGCGGACAGGAATTTTGCTCTGGGGGCAGGAAAATAGTGGCGGTCATATTGGATTATCTGATCCCACGATACGCTTTTTAGATCAACTAGATGTGAATCGGTTTTAGGGGTTAACTTTGAGCGCTCTAATGCATAACGGGCATTATTATGGGCAAATTGATAGCCTATTCGTGAATAATTTTCGACCATGTCGAGCACACCATCAATCCCCGCATTCCTGTCTCCAATATAAGCTAAACGTGCGCGAGTTAACTCCATCCCATAACCTTGAGAACGGTATTTTTTATCGACTATATAAAAACCACAAAAAGCAAAATGTTCGTCATAAATTACAGCAGAGCCCACTGCAATAATTTGACCATTTAATTTTCCAGCGAAGAAACCCTGCGGATCTGTTTGATAAAAACACTCTGCATCATTTAAGCCTGGATTCCAACCTTCTTTTCGTGCCCATTCTACAGCGACTGAGACTTCATCACGCGTCATCCGTTCTATGCGATATTGGGACATGGTTTTTATTTTTTTCAATGGGTAATACTTAAATTAAATATTAAATTACCCATTAAAGCAAATAGGTAAGCTTCTCTTTTTATTGTGTAAATTCGAATCAACCTTTCCCTAATTGATTTTCTTCGTACCCATCTAAAAGATACTAAATGCCAAAATTTCATGTATTATGATCCTCCTTAGCCTTTTTTAAATGTAAGGAAGCATTATGAATTTCAACATTAGGAATACCCTAGGCCCCATATTTCTTATTCTTACATGCCCCGTTTTCGTCATGTTGATGTGGTATACCAACACTCAGCTTCAAGGGTCTTTATCAGCTCTTTGGGGTTTACTGATCCAAAACGGATTCATTCAAACAGTTATGACTATTTGGGGACCCTATTTCTGGGGCTCGGCACTAGCATGGAAAATTATTTTGGTTTTTACTGTTTTTGAGCTGGCTTTAATGCGGATATTGCCAGGAAAGACCTTTAATGGGCCCATTACTCCAAAAGGAAACGTGCCTGTTTATAAAGATAACGGTGTTTTGGCATTTATCGTCACTATGATGACTTTTTGTATTGCCTCTTTCGGACTCAATTTATTTTCGGCTTCCATTCTTTATGACAACCTTGGGGCTTTATTTGGCGCGCTTAATTTGTTTAGCCTTATTTTCTGTGTTTTTCTATATCTCAAGGGCCGTTTTTATCCCTCATCAACCGACTCAGGCATAACCAATAATGTTTTGTTTGACTACTATTGGGGAACTGAGCTTTATCCTCAAGTTTTAGGATGGAGCATTAAAAAATTTATTACCTGCCGTTTTGGTATGATGAGTTGGGGCTTATTTCTTATTTCCTATTGTGCAAAACAAGCCGAATTAGGGGATTTATCTAACTCCATGCTTATTTCCGTTGTATTGCAATTTGTCTATCTCAGTAAATTTTACATGTGGGAAAAGGGTTATTTACGATCCTTAGATATCATGCACGATCGTGCGGGTTTTTATATTTGTTGGGGGTGTATGGTATGGGTACCTTGTGTCTATACGTCACCAAGTATGTATCTTGTGCTTCATCCCATTCATTTATCCTATGTATGGGCAACTCTTATTTTAGGTTTAGGTTTGGCAAGTATTATTATTAATTATCTTGCTGACCAACAAAGACTTATTGCTAGGGCTACTCAAGGTGATTGTAGGGTATGGGGTAAAAAACCGGTCACTGTATTAGCTCATTATGAGACTACCGAAGGCGATAAAAAACAAACGATATTACTTGCCTCCGGATGGTGGGGGATAGCCAGACATTTCCATTATATTCCAGAACTTGCTGGTACATTTTTTTGGTCAGTGCCTGCGTTGTTTACTCATTTTGCACCCTACTTCTATCTTTGCTTTTTAACGGTTTTATTAGTTGATAGGGCGTTCCGTGATGATAAACGCTGTTCAGCCAAGTATGGAGCTGATTGGAATAAATATTGTGAACTGGTTCCCTATAAAATTGTTCCGCTTGTAGTGTGATGAAACGGAATCTCCAATTTGCTTTTCAAATCGAAGTAACCTGGGAGTCGCAACTGCGAAACCCAGGTTTAATTACAAAGTCTAAGTGATTAGTAGAGGAACTCCAAACAGAACAAATACAAGCTGATATAATAATTCACCCTTAATTTCTATCTTTTTAAACTCAAAACTATATAATGCCATTTTTTGAACTATAAGGCGGGAGTTTTCTTATGAGAAAGAAAATTAATTTAGAACACGTTGAAATTGGAAAATCCAAGAATACTTATTCTACTGGCAAAGAAGTGGTAATTTTTACCTTTGGTCAATCCTTCATGGGGGCAATTGGAAAAACTGGCTCCTATTTTTGGACCAATTCAGCTCCAGCTTATAATGAGTTTGTCGATTCTGAGGAATTCAAATCATTACATCCAGATGTGTTCATCATGTATGGCGATTCGAGTCGAACAGAATTGAGTTCAAACAAACTGAATCCGAGCGAAATTATCGCTTTGCTTCAGGAGAAATTCGATTCACCTGCTTTGGATGCAGCGTATTTAAAAGATAAAAATAAAACTTTGGATGGAACATTTTAATTTAAATTTAAAAATCTTAGCCTGAGTGAAACACGGCAAAAGCCAAGGTTCTGGTGCATAATTTGTCATCCGAAATTATTGTTTTGCTTCACTCAGGCTACAACAGATTTTCATGTGAATTCTTTGTTCCCAAAGAGGAATACCAGGGTTAAAAATTGCCAGACTAAAAATTAGGAATGGAGATATAACACGCAATTAAGATCCCCCACAGATGAACATAATCGCCCACTAATACATTCTTGAGATACCATCCAGGTAAGCCTGCATTTCTAATATCATCTTGTAAGTATTTGATTATAGGTATAAATGCTACCACAAAGAAGACCATTAAAACATGGTAAAGAAAGACCAGTTCTTGAGTGTTATGGTATAAGTATGTTTTATAGCGCATTTGCCATGGAGTGATATAGAGGATAACGAATGAAAAGAAAAAGACTTTAATGATGCTGGTAAAGTCAGTCATAAAAGGGAGTTTTTTTCGATTAAATACAATTTCTTGTTCTTCTCGATTGAGTGCATTAAAAGACAGGGATTCAACAGCCGCACTTATTAAAAAAAATACGCAATAAATATAAATGCTGGTTAACGTTAGTGAAGGCATAAGGAATACAGCTTCCTAAGATCAATGAAAAATTGTATATAATTTTATCATAATGTAGTCCATCTGTCGATTTGAAACCCCTTATATAATTCGTGAAACTAGTTCGCCAATTATTGATGTGTGTTACTTAATAGTTTAAGCGATTTGATCTATAAATCTTCAAAATTTGCTGGGAAGAGGCAAGAAAGAACAACAAAATTGGGATCGCTTCCTGTGCAAGTAAACAAAACACCTGTAGGTTTATTCGAATCTTCGGATAATAATATCTGATGGGTTAACTTCATACCACCAGCATCATGACATGCGCTGGATAAACTACTAAAAACGTTATTTATGGTCTTGATCTGCCCGGCGCTCTCATAAGCTTGTCCGCATTGAGGGGATTGTCCACTAGGCTGGGATAACGCCGTTTCCGCATAAATATTTTGATAAATGAGTATCGAGAATAGAAGTAATCCTTGAAAAAATTTCATAAAAGACCTCCCTGTTCCACCTATTTCTTTCAATTATAGAAGTGAATGAAACAATTGAGAAATGTAGCTTTCGAAAAATCATTTTAAACTGTTCAGGCTGAGGAGGCATTTATGCTTCTCAAAGCCTTAAATGAAGGCTAACACGGCTTTTGAGACAGCGCTAAAAAGTTCCCCCAGCCCGCAAGGATCGCGTCTGGGCAAGGTAAAGCTCGCTTAGACTCGCGGATAGGCGCTGCACCCAGGAACTTTTTAAGTGCTTATACTGGTGCAGCAATAATACGGTAAAACTCTTAACATTATGGGGAAACAAACTGTGAGAACTCTTCTTTTTCTTCTACAAGTTCTTCAATACCGCCGATATTTAAACGTCTTAGGTTATTAAATAATAATAAGTCTGTTGATTTTTTTGTTGATAAGGAAAACTTTGCCATCGGTCGCTTTTCTTCATCAGTAAAGGATATTTTTATATCATCCTGATCTCGCTCAATACTTGATTTTTCTATATCTTCCAAATCTATATTTCTAGCTTTTAAAAGATCGCCTAGGGAGCGATAACTATCCAAAGGAGATTTTTCTGCAGCAAAATACTTTTTTAAATCATCGCGGTTAACAAATAAAGAAGAGTATCCTATACCGATTCTTATGGCTGTTCTATGTCGATTTACCCCCATCTCTTGGCGGAAACCCTCTATGTCATTAATCTTTATTTCATGAGGTTTACTTGAAAAATCAATGTAATACAGGTGGTTAGTCCCTTCAATGAAAAAAAAGCAGTCTTTATAATGTTCAAGATCAGAGGGGAGCGCAGAAGGGGCAAAATATAATCGCGACTGATTCCTTTGAACCTCGTAGGTTAGAATGTCTTTTTTTATCTTGTTCCCTTTTTCTTTTGTGGTAGCCCACGCTATTGCTACAAAAGGCGAACAGATGAGCGTCATCGCTGCAGCGAAGAGAAGGCGAGGTAAGTTAAATAGAAGCGTGAATATGCCTACAGGGATCAACACCGGTTTTTCGGCGCCCTTGAGAGAGCGGATGAGTAAAGAAGAAATGCCGAAGTGAATGCCTAAGGTTAAATAATCGAAAATCCCAAAATGCCTTTTTTTAAAAGGATCTTGATCTTTATCTTTATAATTAGGGAATAAATGCCCGGAAAACACGATAAAGGTATCCGCCATCTTTCCCCAAAATGTTGTTCTGTAGGCTCTGGCATGGGGGTATTGTTTCGTTTCAATAAGATTTTTAAAGGGATTGAAAATACTCATAATTATCCTTGGGCTTTTAATGGCGGGGAGTATAACCAATAATAATCTTTTTAAGAAGAAGATGGGCAGATATGATGTAAATAGTTCTAAAATCGGACTTTTATGATAAATATTTGCTATGACACCATAAAAATTTGAATAATAATTTGAGAATAGGTTCAAATAATAATCTATTATTTAATTATACTAACCAATAATAATAGAATTAAATTGAACGATGCATTAATGAACACTCTTCTAGCACGTCAAAGTATCTATGATAGGGATCGGCTAGTCAAAGCATATGAATTACTTTACAGAGATGGTCACTCCACCGTTGCTCATGTAGACAATCTGGACCTGAAGGCAGGGGATGGAGCTACCTCCTCAGTGATTACCCAATTATTTACTAATTTAAATATGGAAGATGTGATTGGTAATAAACTTGCATTTATAAATTTCACTTATAATCATTTAGTCAATCAAGTTCCTAAACTGCTCCCTAAAAATCGAATTATTATTGAAGTAATTGAAAACATCCAAATCGATGATCATTTAATCCGTAGTCTGATTGATTTGAGCAAGGCAGGGTATAAAATTGCTTTGGATGACTTTATTTATACAGAACAAATTGTCCCGCTAATTCAAGTTGCAGATATTATTAAAATCGAGGTATTGCATCAAAATAAACATCAAATCCGAAAACAACTCAGCCTTTTGCAAAATTTCAAGGGTAGACTTCTTGCTGAAAAAATAGAGAATAGAAATCAATTTAATGATTGTATGGAACTCGGATTTGATTATTTTCAAGGTTTTTTCCTGAGTAAACCTGATCCATTAAGAGGGCAAGCCATTACTGAAAATAGAGCACATTTAATAAGATTATTTGGAGAATTGAACGATCCTGCAGTGGCTATTGAACATATTGAAAACCTTATCTTGCAAATTCCAAAACTCAGTTATCGTATTTTACGGTTAGTCAATTCCGTTGCTTTGTATCATGGAAAAAAGATTGAATCCATATTAGATGCAATTAAACTACTGGGAATTGTTTGTATCCGAAACTGGATGGGACTTTTGATGCTATCAAGTATTAATGATGTGGAACTGGATTTACTTGAGCGCACTTTAATCCGAGCTAAAATGTGTGAAAATCTTGCTAACATTCAATGCAAATCAGATTCGCATTTAGCCTATACTGTTGGTATTTTATCCACTTTGGATGCAATTCTTCATGAACCCATGGAGTCTTTATTAGCAAAGATCCAACTCAGCACCCAACTCAATAATGCAATCCTTTATTTCGAGGGTGAGTTAGGGAATATTTTAAGAATTGTAATGGATTATGAAATTGCCCATTTTAAACAATTAGAGTCTGCTTCGGTTGATAAGACTCTATTGATGCGTGCTTATCTTGATAGTGTTAAATATGCAATCAAAACGATTCACTTAATTAAATAGTTTATTTATTTATAATGAGCTTAACTAGGTCAGGGAATGCTCTATAATTCAACTCTTTTTTTGTTTTTACATCAGTTGATTGAATCCTGGATGCCTCGGACAAGCCGAGGCACGTAGGTGGTGAGGGATCTCAAGGGAGCTTGAGAGTGTAAGGCAGCAAGTTATTTTAGTTTATTTTCAATTCGTCTGTCTGGAATGAACCAAAGCATTGCAACGATTACATAAAGCATTTGGGCAATCCACGCATATACATAAGCAAGAGGAATTGCAAGTACATAGAGTACGATGGAAATATTTCCTTTTAAGTCATTCCCAATTGCTCGAGCCACCAGTGATTCCTTACCTTCATGCGAGATCAGGGTATGAACCAGGATGGAGTAAGAAATAGCAGCCATTAACAGGACAATGCCATAAAACGATGTTGGTGTGGCGGTAAAATGGTTTTCTCCCATCCATCCTGTGGCAAAAGGAAATAAGGAAATCCAAAATAAAAGATTCAAGTTTGCCCAAAGAACTTTTCCTGAAATACTTTTGGCAGCGGTAAATAAATGGTGGTGGTTATTCCAGTAAATACCAATATAAATAAAACTCAGTATGTAACTGGAGAAAATTGGAATGAGCGGTCGAAGGCTAGTAAAATTATCACCATGTGGGATTTTAATTTCTAATACCATAATAGTGATAAAGATCGCCAGCATACCATCACTAAATGCTTCTAATCGTGTTGTTCTCATCCTTTCTTCCTAATTGATTAGTTCGACCAATCGTATTTCCAAAAAAAAAAGAATTAATTCTTATCGTCCTAAGATATCTATAAATTAAATTGTAGAACAGTACTCTTTACTAGGCTAACTCATGGAAAGATTTTCGATTTCAGAACTGCTTTAGAAGGCTATTTTCTATATCTAATAAAAACAATAAGTTGTTTAGGAGTTCAATTTTTCCCACCATCTTTTTCGATACATTTTGTATTAGATCTATTGACGCTGACCTAAAAATATGCAAAATAGATATTTTATCTGCACTTATTCTGATGTAGCATCTAAGGTAATTTATTATGAGTTCAAGTTGTAAACATGCCAAAATTTCATTGTTTAGTGCAACAGCGCTTTCTGCTACGGCCATGGTTGGATCAGGATGGCTTTTTAGCGCTCAATTAAACGCTAAGATTGCGGGGAATTATTCATTTCTTGCATGGATTTTAGCGGCATTATTGGTGATGGCAGTGGGACTATGCCTGGCACAAGTTGCCTCAATTTTCCCGGTCCGTGGTGCAACAGCACGGTCGAGTGCCTTATCACATAATAGTATTTTTGGTATGCCTTTTGCATTTGCCAACTGGTTTGGACTCATGGTAACGATTGGTACAGAAGCTCAGGCAACCACACAATATTTGGCTGCCACTATTAAAAGCGATACCTTGATGGTGGCAAATAGCCTGACGATTTATGGCAAATTATTTGCGCTCGGGATCTTAGTTATTTATTTATTCATTAATTACTTTGGTATTAAATTATTAACCAAGATTAATAATACAATTACGGTAGTAAAAATTCTCAGCCCGATTTTTACAATTATGATCTTTTTGATCATGCGTTTTGACACGAGCAACTTTAGCTTAGATACCAACACACAATATGGCATTGGTTCAGCAATTACTGCAATTATTTCAGCTGGACTCATCTATTCGTACAACGGATTCCAATTGGCCGTAGCTTTTGCAAGTGAGATGGAGAACCCCAAGAGGAACATTCCTTTATCAATCGTTCTCTCAATTGTCATCGTTATGTTTGTTTATATGTTGCTTCAATTATCCTTTATGGGGGCAGTTCCTCATGACATGTTAGCCGGAGGTTGGAGTAGTCTGAATTTTCATTCACCTTTAATTAATTTAGCCATGTTGATGGGCGTGCACTTTTTAGCGATGCTCCTCATTGCTGATAGTATTGTGAGTCCATCAGGCACTGGATACTCTTATCTAGGTGGTGCATCCCGGATGTTTTATGCCATGGCTAAAGAGGGACAAATGCCTAGCCGTTCGATTACTAAATTACACCCTAAATACAATCTGTGCCGTCGTTCCTTGCTCATTAATTTTACCTTAACTGCAATTTTTCTCTGGAACTCAGATAGTTGGGCCTCACTCATGGTGATTGTTACTGGTTATCATTTAATTGGGTATATGGCTGCACCGATTAGCATGGGAGCTATCAAACCCAACACCAGGATATTTGGCTTAATCGTTTTTTGCATTCTTGGCGTCATGATGAGTACTTTGCCAGCAAATGATTTTCTAAAGATGAATTTATCGATTTTAATTTTAATGGTAATTTATGGCGGAATTCAGGTTACACGGCGTATGAAGGCAAGCACCTTACTTGTATTAACAACACCTTTTCTGACCTATTTGTGGTTAATTTATTTTTACCAAAATCCTTATTATATCCTTCTGATATCTGCTCTATTTTATTTATTAATTACCCACAAAGAATACGTCAGATTATGTAAGGAAACTCAATTTACCACAGCAGATGCTGAAATGGTTACGTCTGTCGCTGTGAGTCAAGGCCAACAAGCTTAAAAAGAATAGCCCGTCTAATACGGGCTTTTATCTTTAACCTCTATTCGACCATTTCATTCTTTCTTCACTTAAAAATACATATACTGATGCATTAAGATGTTATGCTAGTGTCCTGATTAGTTAATGTATTTAATGAGAAGGGCGGATGAAAATTAATTCTACAGTGCTTACTTCGAAACGTTTTATTACATTCGGAGCTTTATTAGCAATGATTGCTACCATTCTCGGCGCATTTGCTGCACATGGTTTGAAGACACAGCTTAGTGATGTGCAGATGGATGTTTTTAAAACAGGAGTTTTCTATCAGATGATACATAGTTTGGCTTTATTATTTGATGGGATGCTTCTTATGCAATTTACTAACCGATTGATACAAATTTCAGGATGGCTATTTCTCGCAGGCATTTTTTTCTTTTCAGGAAGCTTATATGTAATGAGTTTGTTGACAGTAAGAGCCGTTGGCCTTGTCACTCCGATTGGTGGTCTGTTCTTTATTTTTGGTTGGTTTTTATTAGCTATTGGAATACATAAAGCTTAGGCATTGAAAGAATTAGCGGCTAATTCGATGATAAAATCAAACCCATACATCATGGTTTACAAGGAGAGTATATGAATAATCGGGGTTTTTTTATAATTTTGGTTGCGACCCTATTCATGCCAAATTTGGCTTATTCAAAATTGATTTGGAAAGAAACCTATCTTCCAATGAATACTGCGAATGGCCCAGTAAAACTTGAAGCCTTGCTGGTCTTTTCAGATGATAAGCTCAAACATCCATTAGCCCTTATTAGCCATGGCTCACCCCGAAATCCGCAGGATCGCCCTAATATGACGGCACTCTCTTATTTACCCATAGCTTACGAGTTTGCACGTCGTGGTTATTCTGTTGCCGTGGTTTTACGAAGGGGTTATGGTAGCTCGGGAGGCGGGTGGGCTGAAGGTTTAGGTTCATGTAAAAATCCTAATTATATGAAAGCAGCCCAATCAGCAGTAGAAGACTTGCATGCATCGGTAGATTATTTAGGCACACTAAAACAATTTGATACCAGCAAATTCATTGCTGTAGGCGTTTCAGCTGGAGGTTTTGCTTCCATTGCACTCAGCGCAGTGAATCCTCCACCAGGATTAAAAGCAGTCATCAATTTTGCAGGTGGACGTGGTTCATCATCTGATAATAAGGTATGCAATGAGAATGCCCTTATTTCAACATTTGTCCAATTTGGCAAAACATCAAAAGTTCCTACATTATGGATCTATGCGAAAAACGATCATTTTTTTAATCCGCTGCTGGCGAAAAAGCTATTTACTGCATTTACTGGGGCTGGTGGAAATGCGGTCTTTATTCAAGCAAATTCATTTGGCAAGGAAGGGCACTTTTTATTTTCAAAAGCTGGAATTCCACAATGGGCACCTATGGTAGATCACTTTTTAAAACGTAATCAATTAATCCTAGTTAATACACCACTTGTAGTACCGGTTTCTTCTTTAAAAACACCAAATTTATTATCAAATAGTGCAAAAAAAGCTTTTTTAACCTATAAAATTGCTCCACCTCATAAAGCGTTTGCTGTTTCGGAAAGCAGGTCTTACGGCTGGCGATCAGGTCAGCCCACCAAAGAGATAGCGGAACAAAAAGCCTTAAAGATATGTAGCCAATTTAGCCTAAGCGAATGCAAAATAATTGCCGTTGATGAGAAAAGCATGGATTAATGTAAGGGAAATAGTGAAAATTTAAAAACTTATTTCTGAAATAATGTAAAAATTCCAGCATTTTTCCACCTGCATAGCTCCTGCTTTCGATGCCTTTCAATTTAGAAAATAAACCTTGGTATGTGCTATAAATTAACAATAAGCTCATTTTATGTTGATTAATAAACATGTCCCCCTTGCCACAAGAGGTTTTAATAGAAAAAGCGAGTAAATGGCAAAGCCGTTTTAGAGGTGATACGGCCAGTTTTAATAAAGAAATATCCAACGAAGGCGTTTGTTTGGGGTTAAGTGTTTGGCGTTTGTATTGCACCCTAACTGGAAAATATCAGGAATATGAAAAGCTCTTAAAACTTATTTATGATTCGGATCCACTTGCAGAATATATTAGTCCTGAACTTCATCAGGCTTATGACACGTTTATTCAAAATACTCTGTGGCTGCATCGCTTGTTAGCAGTTGAAACAGGCACAGTACAAGATCGAATGGAAGGCGTTTTAGAGGCTTTATTTAAACGAAAAGGAGAACCTTTCCCTTTAACTTATCATCAACAATTTGCAGGCATTATCACCGTTGAAGAACTCAAAGCAACGCTTGCAACTTATTTAAAAATCGACCCAAGCCAACAACAGGGCGTAGGATTTACTTTGAGTTGCCACAAACACTCCATATCAATCACCCGAGTTGGAAACCGAATTGAAGTGATCGACCCTGCTTATGGGGAACTATGGAGCATTGAAATACCTCAAAAAGAAACTCCTGACGCGAATGCAGCAGCACTTTCGTCAGCAATAAATAAAATGTTTGACGAAGTAATTCATGGTGCTTTGCACTTTGATGAAGCAAAATTTCAGGGCACTTATCATGGCATTCGCATGCATGTGTATTCTCGATTACATGACCCAAATCCTGAGGTAGTACCAACTATCTATCCTTCTAAAACAGAAACAATCACTTCAATTTATGAAAAAAGAAAAGATACTCTTGAGCAGCAAGATAAAGCCACAAAGCTAGATGCACTAGCTTATGCGGTACAAAACGGGGATAGAGAATTAGTGGCATATCTCGAGAGAACTCTGGGAGCGGTCAAACTTGAAGCGAGCAAAGGGCAGGCATTTAAAACGGCTGTCTCCTCAGGACAGCATGAATATGTACTACGTTACTATAAAAAAGAGTACGTTGATCAAAAAGTACTGATTCATGCATTCTCCAGTGGCGATAAACAAATAATCGATTGTCTTCTTGAAAAAGGCCACCGCTTGGGAAAAGCTGCATTTAACTATGCCCTTGCGGACGCGACTCGTTTAGACCAAGGCTATACGTTTAATTTTCTTTTAGAATACTATAATAAATATCACAAAGAGCAGCCTGATTTAACGAATCCCACCGAATTAATCTATTCCGGTACGTTGCATAAAATCTCTGTCCCATTATTAAATATCGCAGCGCAAAACAATAGTGTCGAAGTGATTCGCATGTTACTCGCACGAAATGCGAATTTATCATTAACCGATGATTTAGGTCGGAATGGCTTGCATTATCTTTCTCTTCATCAACCCGAACTTTTTGTTGCGATTGCGTCTCGTAATCCTGCCTTACTTCTTGCACAGGATAAAAACGGCGAGCGTCCTATTCATCGCTTGTATCAAGGGGGAGGTGCGTTAAGTGAAAAAATTTATCCTTTACTCATCAAGGAGGGACAATGGTACGAAGCCTATATTTTAGCATTAAAGAATAACCACCAACGGATAATCAATCAGTGTCGCGAACATATGACTTTTGCCGACATGCTCAAACAGGAGAGCAACACTAAAAACAATCGATTCGTTTCGCTTTGTGAAGTAGACACAGTGGATGGTGAGCGAGGGCTTCCTTTAATGCAGGTACTAGAGGGCATCAATTATGCGGAACAAACTCAAGACACGCTGCATAATATTTATTTGCTTGCCTTGAAACAGAATCATACAGACCTAATAAAGTCGGTACTTCAAGTTGCGGCTCTCGACCCTAATGTACTCTTTAAAGCAAGTTCTATCGTTTCTTTGAGTCCTTGGAATGTATTGTCTCAAAAGCCAGAACTATTTGAGCTTGTTGCAAAAAAAGTAGATATCAAAAAGTTAGATCAAGAACAGTTAGTCGAATACTTTTTGCTTGCTTTACATCATAAAAATAGCGATCTGTGTAAAGCCATTGCTGGCCGTATTATTGATAAAAGTGATCTTTTACTCAAAAGTCCTCCCAGCCATACTGATCCCTTCATCTACTTTAAACAAGATGAAGCGGCTTATAATCAACTCATAAGCGCTTTAAGTTTGGATGGTTTGAAGCCCGCAGCGTTACATCAAGCGTATACATTAGCATTACTGCATAATAAGCACGATATTTATCAAAAATGCATCAATAAATTAAAAGGAGATTCTGGCTTCCTCGAACGTACAGATGATCTTGATTTATGTTATCAAAGAGCAAATAACGCCTTATTTAAGGAGTTATTTTTAATAAAAAGAGTGAATGAAGAATGGTGTAAAAAGACATTTATCAAATCACTCCATGAGAATAACTATGAGGTGGCAGGAGCAATCTTACAAAAATTTCCTCAATTTGTAGGAGCCGAAATTGATACCATTAACGGAACAGCACAATATCCTCTGTGGGTTGCAATTCACCAGGAAAATAGAGCTCGCTGCCAATTTTTACTGGCTCATAATGCAAATCCGTTCATCAAGAGACTCGGTTGTACATTAATGCAAGAGGGACAAAGACGTGGGGCATTAAAGGAACTCTTTGTCTCTTATGATACACAGGTTAAAAGCATGAAAAGTCAATGTTCCGAGGCGCTTGAACAATTAATAGACTATAAAAAATGGAAACTCACAAAGAAATATGGGCTTTTTGGAGATTATACCAATGCAATTATTTTGAAAGTAGGGGATAAATCTATTCCCATTCCCAGGGAATTAAATGAAATGGTACAGAAGGTGTTGGGGATCCTAAATGCAGATAAAGAACCCAGTATTTCAGTATTAAGAGAACAAATCGATGGATTAAGTAAGGGAATTCATTCAATACCTGCTAAGGTATTACCTATGGATTTAAAAGCTAAATTAATCGATACGCTTACCTACCACCTCACATTTCCATTAGCGACTCCTTCATCTAAAGAATCACAGGGGGAAATGAGATTAAGTGGTGATAAGCAAGATGATGCGGCGATAAGTTTATCAAGGTAGATCAGGACTCATATCTAATGCAAAATTCTATAGTGAGGAATATTTTGTAACATGGCAACTTAGTAGGTCTTAATAAAACCTTAAGGTTGTTTGTATAAAATATGAACTCAATATTCAGTAGTTAATCAACTCGAGCGTTAACGTCATTAAGGATGCAATGTGAATAAAATTATGACCCTCTCTCTTTTCATTATCATAGGATTGTTTTGTTCACAATCCAATGCGTCGCAAAAAACATTTAAATTGAGTCCCAATGAAACGAAGCTACTTGCTAATAATACGCTTTGGACACTCAATGCGACTTGTGTTGTTCAATGTAGCCATCCAAATAACAGTAAAATTAAAATTAACGTGATCAAAAATAGTGGTACGATCAATGGGAAAAAATTGTCCACAGGACAGGGGACATTAGTTAGGGTAAAGAATCACAGCAGTGTTTCGGTGAGTGCGGAATCGGGTACCCAAATCAATCTTATCAATTTAGGCTCAGAGGAATTACAAGCCGTTTGTTCTATATAAGCCAATAATCGTAGCCCGTATTAACGCAGCGTAATACGGGGATAAAAATCAAATTTTCAATAACCAAAAATATTATATTTATTTGTATCATCTTTTGATGATAAGGCTCTACCCCCTTCATTTTAGTTTCTCATATTACGCTGCGCTAATACGGCTATAAGACTAAGGTAGTGCGAAGATAAAAATAACTGCCCTCAAATAATTTTCCATTCTGCTGATAAAAATATGAACTATATTTAAAACAGAAGCTGTATTGTCTAAGAGCATTGTATGAGCCAAGAAAAAATCAATAGTGAAATATCGCGTAGAGAACAATTTCATCAAAAAATTGCTCAGCATTTAGGACCAGAATGGACTGCTAATAGCAATGGAGTTACCAGTAAAACTGAGACCATTAATGATCCTAATAGGCTTAATATTTTATATGGAGCAGCTACCAGGACAGATAACGAATATATCAAGATGGTGAAAGAGGAAAATACAAAAATTGCCGCAAAATTAAATGAATTGATGAAAGAGGAGCAAATCATTTGGCATGCTGACGCGTTTCAAGTTTCTTGCACGCATCAGCAAGAGATAACTGAAGATAAATATCTTAGATCAGATAGAGAAGAAAGCGGTATATATAACTTTAAATGTTCTATTAGAAATTATGGAATTAATGTGGAACCATTTATCTGGTAGGAACAAACTCGAAGGCGAGAATTTGGAGGAGTTCAAGGTAAAGTTAATATCGATGCATATTTTATGGGTGGAAAAGATCTTGAAGACGTAAGTGCACAAATAGATAAAGCATTAGTTGCAAAAAATGCTCAACAATTTACTTCGAAATCCGATAAAGTAGTACCTCAGAAAAAGGGCGACGGTACTTCTTTGGATAAAAATTGTCCAGTCACTCAACATAAAGAATGTTTAAATGCTCTAAAGCAAGATAAAATTAAAAAAGACTTGTGTGAAAACCCGTGTATTGAAATAGCAAGATTTTGTAACAAATATCCTAAGGTAGATGGCTTACAACAAATGAATGTCATAATTACAGGCATGGCGTGGAACTCGGAAGATGCAAATAAAACGTTAGCAAAACTAATCGAGGTAGCTCAGTGGAAGAAGTCAGATTCTGGAGTTATGAAAGGATTTCATGAATTCCGTGGCAGAGATCCTAAGGTAGAGACCTTTTATCAAAAACTTGCAGCCCTTGATCCTGATGATATAGAGCAAGTTGAAAAATTTAGGAAGGATTTGGACTATAAAATCAATGAAGACATTTTTACAAAAATAAGAGAATTTCAAAAAAATTATCCTGATGTTGATGGCTTACAACAAATGAACGGCATAATAACGGGCTTTGAAAGTGGCTCTGTAAGTGCAAATGAAACGTTAACAAAACTAATCGAGTTAGCCCAGAGTAAGAAGTCAGATTCTGGAGTTATGAAAGCATTTCATGAACTCCGTGGCAGAGATTCTAAGGTAGAGGAGTTTTATCAAAGACTTGCGACCCTTGATCCTCAGAACGAAGAGAATGTGAGCGATTTTTTAGAATTTCTTGATGAGAAGCAATCTCAAAAACTTAATATGTAACATCAATATTGATCGCAAGAACCGGTGTAAACATATCTCCCTTAGAACACATCCTAATATGGAATAAAAATCCAAGGTTCAGTCCTTTATAAAGATAAATGCAATCGAATTCCTAAACTATTCATTAATTAGCTTTTGACGGATTTTACTTCTCTATCACCTAATCAAACAAATGAATTCCAATAGTACGCTGCGCTAATATACTAATGGCTCATATTTACTACTTTTATCCACCCTTCTTTTGAAGAAGGGGACATTGATTTTTTTATATTCATTATGCTATGGTGGCCTAATGAGAAACAAATGCCGCCCGCTAATCCTATTGCTGCTAATGAGTGCTGTCTTTCTTGCACCACTCAAAATGCCAACCTGTCCGAAACAAAAAATACAGGCGCCTATAGCTTTTTCTTTTTCAGTAACGCCTTGTTCCCTGCAGCAATCGATGAGCAGTAGTTGTTTTTCTTCTACTTATTGGCTTAAGGATGAATTTCATTTGGCTTCATCGTGGATAATTCGCAGCCTCGTTGGTCTATTAAGCTTTCTTCTTATTTGTTCTAAATATAACTCACCATTAGACGAAATTTATCGCCCTCCCATTTTGGTTGCTTTTTAATTTTTAAATTCAAAAAATCAATTATTGAGGAATCAAAAATGAGAAAATTTATTTTGTCATTATTTATGGCATGTAGTTCCTTTTCAGTTTTTGCATCAGGAATCGGCAGTGCCAATCCTGCAGATGCGCTGTTTTTCATTCAAAATCACAGTCCGCTTTTTTATCTGACGGCATTCTTTTTCCTTGGTGTCCTGCTGGCATTTACACCTTGTGTTCTGCCTATGGTGCCGATTCTATCCAGTATCATTACAGGCCAAGGTGCAAGTACAGGAAGGCATGCTTTTAAATTATCTTTGGGCTATGTTATGGGGATGGCGATAACTTATGCCATAGCGGGAATGTTGGCCGCGTGGTTTGGCTCTACCGTTCAAACTTTAATGCAGCAGCCGATGATTATTGGAAGTTTTAGTATTTTATTTACTCTCATGGGCTTATGGCTGTTGGGTGTTTTTGAATTGCGCATTCCAATTTTTAATCAGGTTGCGTCAAACAAATCACGCCAACACGGAATTATCTCTGCTACGTTGATGGGAGCATTATCGACATTGGTTGTATCTCCGTGTGTCACCGCCCCCTTAATTGGCATCCTCACCTATATTTCGCAGAGCCATCATGTTGCTCAAGGTGGTTTATTACTCTTTGTTTTGGCTTTGGGAATGGGAATGCCTTTATTGATTGTAGGGGCAGGGTACGGTCGTTTATTACCTGGCTCTGGCCCATGGATGGTTCGCATCAAACAAATATTTGCCATAATGATGTTTGCTATGGCTGTATGGCTATTGAGTCGTGTTGCGCCATCGTTTTGGATTAATTTACTTTGGGTTACCCTCCTGCTTGTGAGTTCATGGATTTTTGGTGCTTTTCGTCAAGAGCATCATTTAGGTGGACGACTGTTGCAAGGATTGGCTTTATTATCCATGATGGGAGCAGGGGCTTTGGCTTATCAGGCGTTTACCCCCACTTCCATCCAGAAGCCAGTAATGCATGCTCCATTTGTTATGGTACATACGCTTGAGGAAGTTAATGCAAAGTTAGCTGAAGCCAAGGCAAAAAATCAGCGCGTTTTTATAGAGTTTTTTGCGGGGTGGTGCAGTGATTGCCAGGCTATGGATAAGTATGTTTTTAATCAACCCGAAGTCATCGATGCCATGCAAGATTCAGTAAATCTTCGCGTTGATATTAGTGAAAAAACAGAGGCAGTCG
This sequence comes from Legionella sp. 227, assembly GCF_043161935.1. Lineage (NCBI taxonomy): Bacteria > Pseudomonadati > Pseudomonadota > Gammaproteobacteria > Legionellales > Legionellaceae > Legionella > Legionella sp. 227. The sequence continues at coordinate 2,959,461 of NZ_CP171154.1, forward strand.
CAATGATTCGTCAAGCGTTCCATATTTATGGTATACCCACCATGCTATTTTATGATACGCGAGGACACGCTCTGACACACTTAAGCTCTGTTGGACAGCTATCCAAAGAAAAAACTTTGAAATTATTCACGCAATTTCGAGGCTAGAACTAGAAACGTACCTTCTCTCCTCGGGGAGAAGGTATCTGTAGGAAATATTATTCTAAAAATGGGTTTTAACTGAGTCAAAACCCATTAATTAATAATAATACTATCTACCCATTGAGAATAAGCTTTTTCCAAGGGGTTGAGTGTAGACCCCACTCTCATATTGTTGCCAGGTTTCAGCAGGTTGGATGTTGCATTTTTTTGATACCATGTGCCATCCGGGCTGATGTTTATAACATCCTGCTTGGGCTGTTCCAAAGGCTGCAATCATACTGATAGCAATTAATGCAGCTGTTGACGATTTGATCTTCATTTAGAACTCCTTATCTTATATTTAGATGCAAAACGCATCAATATGATTATATTATTAACATACAAAATGCGCAAATTTCTTCCATTTTTGAGCTGAACATACTCACACACGCAGTAACTTTGTTTGACTCGTTACTCATAAATTACCGCTTAATTCTCATTGAATTTTATAATTCTTTGATAATTAATCCGTTTCAGTATGTTCAGGAGCGCAATTCTTAGCGAATCTACTTTGCCAATTCGTTTTTTTCCTAATAACCAAACCTGAAGCATATAACACCACACCAGTGAGAATTAGTGATAGTGTTCGAATAATTGTTGGTGTTGATGATGCATCATAAAGTAGGGCCTTACCTGCAGCAAAAAACAAAACGATGAGTACCGATTTTGCAATGAGGACATCGTTTCTCAATGTTGAAACCTGTAAGATGATAAGTACGTATGCAAGCCAAGAGGCAGATACCGCTAAGGTTCCATAGTCAGTGGTAAGCTGGTAGAGGCTCATAATTGCAAAAAGATGTGCCGCTGCCAGTAAAACATAACAATATTCTTCTTTGTGACCTAACTCCTTACGATTTCGTATCAATAGGAACCAAATACTAACAAAAGAAGCCCATGCTACAACCGACCAGGATAATCCTCTACTACTAAGCAAATGGCCTAATATATTTAAATATTCAATACCCAGAATTGCAGAAAGTGCTACGAAAGGAATTAAATGAGGAATGCTCCATTTTATCGAGCTTATTTTTGTATGCCCAAAGGCATATCCAAAAACAATCAAAGGGAAAAGCCAAGGTTTGAGATTTAATGGTAAAAGTCCAAGGTAAATCGAATGGAAACAAACAAGTGTTACAAAGGTCAATAATACGTTACGGCTATTGAAGCGACGTTCAGGAAGCCATCTTTTAGCTGAATAATAAAGTCCAATTAAAAGGGCTGCTGCAGCTAGAGAGCCGCAAGAGGCTATAGTTTGATCAATACGGCTGAGATAATAATATTCCATTGCATAGAAAATAAGTAATACAGGGAAAAGACTCCAAGATTCTGTCTCAGTAAGTTGTTTCTTGGTCAATTGAGTATAAAAGAGGGTGCCTATTGAGTAGATAAAAAAATTAATAGCAAGTACTGCCGCAATTAATACATCTTGATGCAGTTTTAGCCCAATCACCGCAGTGATTGATATTGCTAAATACGCTGAAATCATCGTTAATGTGCGTGACTCCACCCAAATAGCAAGAGTTGCGAAGTTTAACGAACAAATTGTGAAATAATACAAAGAAAACAAAGTATTATTTTCAACGCCTGAAACAATGGGAACAATATAAGCACCTAAGGCAGCTATAATGGCATAAATATCATGCCTAAACCGTAGATAAAACAAAATTGAAATTCCAGAGACGATAGTGGTGATGGCAATAACTGTTTGAAATGAAATAAATAGATAATACTGATATGCAGCAAAACCAGTAAAATAAAGTACGGTGGCGCCTGCAGCTGGTAAAAAACATGCGTATATTCTATCTGCAGTGGAAATAACAATACCTCCTGTAAATAATGCCATTCCAAACAGAGTAGCTACGCCAAGCTGCTTTTCATGAGTTAGCCATCCTGATTCAATGGATAATTTAACTATGAAACAAGCAGCTAAAATAAAACATACTGAGGCGACTAATCCCAGCCAATTCCCTGACATCGGTTTCGGCGTTGATTTTGAGCGGTCTACACTTTTTTTATTTTTAATTAACTTAGATTGCTTTACTGGCGAGATTGGCGATACAGTGCCAATAATTTTTTCAACTGTAGATACGCGGGTGTCCAGGGCCTGTAAGCTTTTTTCAATATCAACTGATTTCAAAGAAATATCCTACGTACATATTAATAATTGCTCAATTTTACACCATTTTGCTGGTTCTTTTCGAGTATTCTTTTGAATAATTTATATATAAGCCGATTTTTATTGGATTTTTAATCGTGTACAAACTGTCGAAGCAGGCCAATCAAAATAAAAGTTAAAAATTGTTCGAGTCAAGACTGTTTTTTTATTTTTTATTTGTTAAGATAACTACGTCTATATTCTTTTCAAACATCCGTGTGTGGATATCTACTCTCACCTACAACACAATCGCTACTCAAGGTCTATCCTCAAACCATACTCCATCTCGTTTATTTCTTTTTTGAAGGACCATATTCCTTTGTGAGTTATTCACATTTTCTGTGGATAAGTCTGTTTATAGTCTGTCAAACTCTATGTAGAATTTAGAAAATTAATGGCTGATACATCATTTTCCAGAGTGTTATTTATGAAACAAAGAAAATGATATGGATCATGACTCAATCTCACAAAATTTACCCAACATTACTTGACTTGGTCCTCTAGCCAAAACTTCAACAATGAAGTTACTACTTCAGGCTGCTCAACATGGAGCATATGACCACAATCTTCAATAATTGCTAATTTTGCCGAAGGAATCGCCTCTGTCATTGATTGTTGTGACTCTAAGGTAAATGCACTATCTTGTCTGCCGTACATAATTAATGTTGGACAAACAATTTGATGCAGCTGTGCAGTAGTTGATTGGCTATTGAGCATTGCTCTAGTTTGATTCAAGAAACCTTGCTTGGGAAATTTTGCTTGTCCTTCGAAAAGAGTATTCATCAAAATTTTATCATTGCTGCGAGAAGGGTGAACACTGGTTGAATTCACCTCATGGAGTAAATTTTCAAGATTGTTGTTTTCAATTTCATGTTGCCAACGTTCAAAATATTGGCGTTTTCCATGATCCAAATCACCTGTCCAACTTCCCATGATAACCAGATGGGATACTCTATGAGGAGCTTTTATGGCGACGAGTTGTGCTACCCATCCCCCTAAAGAGTGCCCGCAAATAATAAATTGCTCTGGTGCCTCAGCAAGTAATTGTTCTGCCATTTTTTCTATTGTTTCTATATCAAAAAAATATTTAACCGAGCTATCAGCAATATCGGCAAGATGTTGGCATTGATATTCCCACAATTTCTCTGTGCCCCCCCAGCCAGGGACTATTATAAGTTTGTGCTTCATGGTTACTCCCTAGATAAAACAATTTCATGACAAGAATCACCAGCTCAACGCTAAGTATTGAATCGGTTCTATTTCAGCGCAGAGCATTATAGAACACTTCTATATAATGAAATACTCTACTGGACAATATGTCCGAAAGATTTGCATAAAAGTTTAAGGCCACGCAAAAGCAGGTTTTAAATGATTCGCGTTTGCCTGTTGTTCCAATTATTTAAGCAATCCCACTCAAACAGCAGACGATGCAGTTAATGGATAATGAATTAAATACTAGCCATCACCACAATATGGTTAAAAATAGTCTAAAATTATTAAAAATATGTCAAATAATATTTCTATTTTCGGGTTGCCCTATGTCGTTATCAGAATTAGAGTTAAGTCAATTAAAGCTTCTAACTGACGCTTTAGATTTGCATGCCCAAAGAACACCAAACTCAGTTGCTTTATATTACCTCAATGAAGATGGGGTTAAAGAGGAGTTAAGTTATAGTAAGTTGCAATCTGAGTCTCGATCCTTGGCTCGGCTAATTATGAACAATACCCAAAAGGGGGATCGCGCTTTGTTGATTTATCCACCCGGTTTGGAGTTTGTTATCGCATTTTTCGCCTGTGCTTATGCTGGGGTAATTAGCGTTCCGAGCTATCCACCATTGAATCAAGGATTAATCGAAAAATTACAAGGTATTATCGTTGATGCACAGCCGAGTATTCTGCTAACCACGCAAGAGCTTTATAAAAAACTATATAATTTGAAGATTCTTAAAAAAGTCATGCAATTTTTGCCGATTAAAAAATTATTAATTTATATTTTAGGAAGACAGTCCGAGCAATTAAATTGGGATGTAGAAAAACTTAAGCTGATTAATTGCTCCTCTTATCACATGAACTCATTCGGTCGGATGGAGTTCAATACAACGGATCCAGATTCCATTGTTTTTTTACAGTATACTTCTGGGTCCACAGGTTCGCCGAAAGGGGTGATAAATACCCATCAGAATTTATTACATAATATACAATTAATCATTAAAGGCTATGGCGTTCATCAGGATAGTCGAGGTGTGTCTTGGTTACCTCCTTATCATGATATGGGCTTGATTGGGCATATTATTTTACCAATTATTTATGGTGTCCCTTGTCTGTTGATGTCGCCTCTGAAATTTCTTAAAAATCCTTATTCTTGGTTGCAAGAGATCAATACATTTCGTGCTGATGTGAGTGGAGGACCTAATTTTGCCTATGAGTACTGCCTAAGAAAAATTACTGATCGTCAAAAGAAAGCTTTAGACCTAAGTTGTTGGCGGGTGGCTGTGAACGGAGCAGAGCCAATCCATTATGAGACTCTTGAACGTTTTTATCAGGCTTTTAAATCCTGTGGATTTAAAAAAAGCAGTTTTTCACCTTCCTATGGCTTAGCAGAATCGACCGTAATGGTCTCTGTGCAACAACCCCAAGGACATCTGCACAAGTTAATTGTTTCCCAGTCAGATTTAAGTTTAAACAAAGTAACCCTCACTAAAAAAAGGGACACAGACAGTAAAATTTTACTTAGCCATGGGACCCCTAGCTTAGACGTAAAAATTCTTAATCTGAGTACGAGTCAATTTGGCGATGAAAATGAAGTAGGTGAGATATTGGTTGCTGGTCCTAGTGTTTCTTCGGGGTATTGGCATCATGAGGAATTAAATAAAACCATTTTTTATCAAACTGAAGATCAGAGAACCTTTCTTAGAACGGGGGATTTAGGTTTTCTTCATCAAGGTGAGTTATATGTTACCGGACGAATGAAACAACTTATTGTGATCCACGGTAAAAATTTCTATCCTCATGATATCGAGTTCAAAGCAAGTTCGGCGCATGGCTCGATTAAACCGGGTTGTTGTACTGCATTTTCTATTTCTAAAGACAAGGAAGAAAAATTAATTATTTTGGTTGAGATAAAATCCGGTATCCCTAAAAAAGAATACGAAGACATTTGTTTGGCGGTAAAAAAAGTAATCACTCAAACTTTTGCCATAACCCCTTATTCCATTGTTTTATTACCTGCTCGCGCAACCCTCAAGACGACGAGTGGTAAGTTACAACGTAATGCCATGAAGGACTCTTATATCAATCAAAGCTTACCGATGCTGTACGAGTATCAAAGTGAACAACATGATTTAGAGCAGATCAAATTGAAACAACCTCTCAATGAGTCAGGTATTGACTCTAAAACAAATAGCATTACAGAGAACGAGATCCAATCTTGGTTATTAGAACAAATAGCTTTGAAGACATCGATACCACAACATAAAATCTCATTAGAGCAGCCTTTAATTGAGCTTGGGATAGATTCAATTGGTTATTTTGAGTTATTAGCAGATTTTGAGCAAACATTTCATTGTCAGGTAGATCCCAACATAATTGAAACCTATCCCTCAATTCATCTGATTTGTAAAAGCATTATGAACAATACGGAACCAGTGGAACATCAAATTGTACATTTTAATCCCTATCAGGAGGAGCTGGGCGCACATGGTTTTTTACTAAAGCGCAAAGAGGTTGGTGTTCTATTAATACATGGTTATAGTGGAACCCCCGGTGAAGTAAGTGAATTGGCATTTCAATTAGCTCGGTCGGATATAACCGTTGCTGTTCCTCAATTAGCAGGACATTGTTCCAGTTATCGTGCTCTCAAAAAAACCAGCTGGCAAGATTGGTACATGTCCGTTAAAAAGGCTTATGATTTATTGTCACAACATTGTGAAACGATATTTGTTGCGGGCCTATCAGCAGGTAGCCTGCTTGCCTTGAATTTAGCTTTAGAATGTCCAGACCGTATAGCAGGAGTGATCCTATTAAGTCCTGTATTTTTTTATGATGGTTGGAATATTTCAAGATGGCAACGTGTATTTAAGTCTATAATGATTCACAGTTATTTGCGTCATATTTATAAAGTTCAGGATAAAGCGCCTTATGGAATTAAAAATGAGGCAATACGAGAGTCAATTGCATCATTATTGGCGAATGGTAAAGAAAAAAATATCGCTAAAACCGGTAATATGATAGTGCCCGCGCTTGGGCTGTATGAAGTGGATAAGTTGATTAAACATATTCAAGGAAAATTGCCTCACATTAAGAGTCCCACTTTAGTAGTCCATTCCTTGGACGATGATATGGCAAGTTACAGAAATGCTGAGTATGTTAAAAATCATATTGGTTCGGAATTAATAGAAATCGTTTATTTAAACAATTCATACCATATTATTACTCTGGATAATGAAAAAGAGCTTGTTGCGCTTAATTTGATTCGCTTTATCCAGCAAAACAGCAAATCAAGAAAGGTCAGGTATATATCTTGAATATTTTTATAGATTTTGATGGAACGATTACGAAAACGGATACTACCGACAGCTTATTAGAAAAATTTGCTCAGGGTGATTTTAATCAAATAGAGCAAGATTGGCTTTGTGGGCGCATAAGCTCCAAAGACTGTATGCAAGCGCAATATGCTATGATTCGAGGGATGGAAGCTGAAATTAGGTATGAATTAGAACATATTGAAATTGATCCTGGTTTTATTGAATTTTGCACTTTAATGCAAAACAAGGCAAAACTTGTTATCGTTAGTGATGGTATTGATTATCCCATCGAGTATCTGCTAAAAAAACATGGACTTCTTTCAATACCTTATTACTCAAATCATTTTTCATTCCTTAAAGAGGGTGTTGCAATTAGTTTCCCTTTTGAAGTGAAGCAGTGCAAATCAAAGTGTGGTTTATGTAAATGTCATATCTTTTATGAGCAGCAATTTAATGACTCAGGCAAATCGATTTTAATTGGTAATGGCAAATCTGATGTTTGTTTAGCACATCAAGTTGATTTCGTATTTGCCAAGGAATATTTATTAACGTATTGCCAACAACATCAAATAAATCATTTTGAATTTAATAGCTTTTGGGATCTGGTAAACTTATTTCAATGCGAACAACTTGAAAATTTCCTTTAATAACTAACCCAGTTTATTCTGACGAAACAATTAATGGTTTATAAACAATTCCAGTCTTTCATCCTGCGTGGTAATGACAGGATGAAAGATGACTAAACCTCAGAAGGCTAAGACCAACCTATGCTGCCTTGGCTTGCATGAGTAATTGTTCTAAAAGAATGATGCTTAAGTCAATCTCCTCTTTACTTATTTCTAAGGAGGGCGCTAGAGTAAACGTATTTTTATAGTAACCGCCAATATCCAGTACCAGACCGTAAGCTTGTCCATTGACCTGAAGATCGCCACGTAATCCTGCATTGAATATTGCATCAGCTAATTCTCGATTAGGAGTAAAACCATCTTCTTTACATAACTCAATACGGAGTGCCAGACCAATCCCATCAACATGACCAATCATTTTCCAGCGTTTTTTAAGTTCAGTGAGTTTATTTAGAAAATAAGCCCCTTTTTCATTCACCTGTTGCTCATAATTTTTTTCCGACAACATGTTCATCACTTCAAGACCAATTGCAGTTCCTAATGGATTTGAAGAGTAGGTGGAATGAGTCGATCCGGGAGGAAATTTTTCTGGAGAAATCAGTTCTTCCCTTGCCCAAATTCCGGCAATAGGGTTTAAACCATTCGTTAATGCTTTGCCGAAGACAACGATGTCTGGAGTGATTCCATAGTGTTCAAAGGACCAAAATTTACCAGTACGATGGAAACCCATTTGGATTTCATCGGCAACCAACAAAATGTCTTTTTCCTTAAGAAATTGTGCCAGTTCTTGAAAATACCCTGGAGGTGGGATGACATAACCACCAGTACCTTGTATAAATTCGACAAAAAACGCAGCGTATTCTGCTTCTTTGGACTTATCATCCCAGACGGCATAATATTCTGTTTCAAATAATTTTTTAAATTGATTCATACAGTAGAGGCCGCAGGTCTCACGTTTCATTTCATAAGGGCAACGGAAACAATAGGGAAAAGGCTGAAAGGATGCTTTATCAGAGAAATGGCCAAATCTACGACGATAACGGTAACTTGAGGTGATGGAAGAGGCACCTAGTGTTCGGCCATGATATCCGCCCATAAAAGCGAACATCAAATTTTTCTTCTTTTCATTACGAACCAGTTTTAGTGCATCTTCAATGGCTTGGGAGCCGCCCACATTGAACTGCACGCGTCCTTTAGCACCGGTTCTTTGCTCGATATTAGTACAAATGGCTTCTGCTAGTTCTACCTTTTCTTTATGCAGATATTGGCAGGCAAGCTGAGGTAAGTTATCCAGTTGTTGTTTTAAGGCATTGCTAATACGTTCGTTTTTGTAGCCAAAATTAACCGCTGAATACCACATTTGCAAATCTAAATAGGGAATGCCTTTCTCATCATAAAGATAACTTCCTTGGCAGTTACTAAAAATTTTTGGAGGATTTGCATAATGGACTGTGTCACCGAAAGAACAATATTGAGCATCTTTTTGTAGCAGTGATTTAATATTCATAAGTAATAGAGCAAATTGAGTAAGATATACTAACTATAGTCAATTTTTATAATTTTGCTGGATGATATGAATACTGAAAGGTGAAAATTCAATTTATGCCAATATGAGCATCAAATAAGGCAGCATTAGGAACGCAGAAAAGATGGGACATTTGCACTGTTTTTGGTATACAAAGGCAACTAAAATTGAGCCTGATATGTGGAGTAATTTAATTCGAGATGAACGACACTTCATACATTTTTTCCATGAGCAAATCAACATACTCCAGTGGATAGGCTCCGTGTTAATTGCCGCAGGAACCTGTCTTTTCGGATATTATGAGGGAAGCAAAGCAGTTTCAGAAGATTAAGAAAATTTTACACAATAAAGTACAGTTTGATATGGGCCTCACGGTTGAGCATAAAACGCTCAAATTTATCTGGGTAGACCCCCGTTAAGAAATCAGTTAATCCATAAGAAAATGCTTCTTCCTCGAGAAAAATTTTCTTTCCTTGGTTGACAAAGGGCAGTAATAACAAGTCACCTATGTATTTTATATGTACAATAAAGTCGACTTGGTTGTAACTTAATTTAACATCAACATCACCTTCAGCCAGTTGGGTACGACGCAGATGTTGCATCACTTCTCCAGTTGTGAGTGCAACTCGGTCCATTGTTGTTGTGTTAATGCTCCATTTTTTACCATTTTCATGGATGAAATAATTCAGCTCATCTTTGGATAAATCTTTTTCCTTTTCAAAGGTTATCACTGCATCTTTGCGTATACCGATACGAAAGATCATATGCAGCAACAGAGCTACAAAAACTGAAAGTGAAAGCGAAGTACTTGTAATCGATTGTAATGAATGGGGTAACGAGTTGTAAAATGTAGGATATATTTCTTTACTCAGTCCAAATAAAAAAGCAAAACCAATAACATAAGTCATTCTGGCATCTATATTTCGTGAGGTCATTACCTGCACTCCCCCAACGATCATAAAGCTTGCAGTAAACATTAATGCGGGACCAACAACGGACATGGGAATGATTAATAAAATAGAAACAATTTTGGGGAATAATGAAAGAATTACCAAAATGGAACTTGTTGCAAAAGCAATGTATCGACTTGTTGCACCAGCGGCACTCGATATACCGACTAAACTTGGACCTGTACTAATACCAGGAATACCTAATAATCCTGCAATTACTGAGCCCATCCCATCGGCAAATACTCCGCTTTTAATTGACTTTAAATCAGGACTTTTCCAGTTTGGATCATTAATTTTTTGGCAAGTGGTAACCACTCCAATCGTGCGCAAAGCTGCAGCAATGCTGGCTATAAAAAAGGGCAAAATAAGTCCGAATGAAAACTGATAAGAAATGAATGAAAAATTAGGCCAGGCAAAAAAGGGTATGGTCTTTAAGAGTGCAATTTTTTCAGGCTGAATGACACCAAATAAAAAAGCGACAATAAAGCCAGATACTAAACCTATAAAAGAGCAAATCAGTTTAATAATCCCACGCCACCAAATGCTTAAACCGACCATCATAGATAAAGTAAAAAGCCCGACCCAAAAATCAGTTTCAAAATGATGATTAGGCAAATTTGCTACTCCTAAAAATTGCCTAATCCCTTCAAGACCTAATTCAATGCCAACAATCACAATGATAAAACCAGAAATTCCTGGTGGAAAAATCACTCGTAAATGGTACAGCAGGCGGGAAAAAAGAATTTCTAAAAAACCTGCAAATAGGGTCATTCCCAATACTAAAGGTAATCCTCCTACGTCAGCGGCTAGTAAAGAAGCCTTGAAATAAATAGCGGATACCACCGGTGCCGCTAAAAATCCGGAGCCTATAGGCGGCTTTAAGGCTTGTAGCGAAGTTGCAATTGCAAGGGCAATCATACCCACTCTGACCGCATCAACAGCGATATGATCGGGTAACTTTGAAGTTCTTACCACAATAATAATGAGAACCAGATAGACTGACATAAGCAGGGTATGTTGGAGTCCAAGTAAAAACAATTTTACGAAAGGAGGTTTGTCATTGACTGAATAGATTAATTCATTACCGTCCATTAGAAAGCCGCCTGCTTAGGAACCCATTTAAGTGAGTTATTTATTATCAATAAACTAGTAGTCTAAATGCGAATGATCTGCAACTCATTAGTTCCTTAACATTAACACAAGAGCAGATAAAAATCGTCAAGGAATTGCTTCTAATTATCTATAAGAACTTCATGTAATTCAAAATCTAAACTTTTACTTACTACTTGAAGTGACAAGACTTTTGTTGTTAATTTGTCATTTCAAAAAAGTGTTTCTTTAGAAAATATTGCCCTTAAGGCAATAGTAGGAATAGGCCAATATTTTGTGACCTGTTGTCACATCTTTTATTAGGATAAAGCGTTAATATCAAGGAAAGGCAATGCATAATAACAATCAAAAAAATCAAGATCCTTTTGATGAACTTGCCGATGAGATGTTGTTGGAGGTTCTTAATGCTCGCGATAATGAGAATAATTATATTATTAACCCAAAGGATATGACTGCTGTTGCCTTAAGTTGCAGGCGTTTTAACTCGATAAGCCAGAGCGCCAATTGCCTATTTTTCCCCATTTCGTATAAAGATCTTCGCGAGAAAGCTTCAGACTATCGTGACTTTAAGGAAAAACAACTGAGTCAATTAATGCTTGAACAAAAAATGATCAAAGAAAAGAGTGACCCAATTTATTGGAATAAGACGATTAGAAAAGCCATTTCCTGTGGTGTAAGCTTACTTGTTGCATCCCTTTTGGCCTACAAATTTGATATGGAATATACCCATTTTTTCCTTACCACGATGGTTTTTTCCATAATGACTCTGGTTATCAATGAACTCCTTTTGCATCGTTTCCAGTTTTCCCTAGATGAATCCAAGACGAGAACTATTCCTCTTCAATTTTTTGATGAGGAAATAGCAAGGAAGACGGTCCCTTTGGGCCTCTAATTTAGCAATAGATCTACATGAACCTATTAACATTGTGATAACGTTTTAGGATGAACAAGGTTTAAAAAATCATTACATTTAATTTTTAGCAGTTGAGTATGATTACCTGCATTAAAGACCAACCATTCTTTATGAGCCAAGCTATCTGCAAGATAAACATCCATACCATAAAGTTCACCAAAAATCGGTAGGGCGCCGACTTCACAATCAGCAAATTTATCCTGAAACTCAAACTCCTTAGCAATTTCTGCCTGTTTGGCATGGGTTTCGTTTTTTAATCGTTCTAAATCCAGACGTACATTCGCAGGAATGGCGATGAGTACAAATTTGCCATCTAATTTGACAATAACCGATTTAGCAAAATAGTCGCCTTTAATATGTGCACCTTGTGCACATTGCGATGCGGTATATGCTCTAGGGTGATTGATGGTTTTATAGGCAATATCATGATCCTTCATATATTTTCTAAGGGATAAACTTAACATGAGGGGCTCCAGCAAAGAATGGTGCTGTTTAATTATAGTCCAATTTATCCATGCTAGCGAATTGATAAGCGCTAAGAGGGGTTGTGATTTAATGCTTAGCTGATGTTTCAGCGATAATCAAAATAGTGGGCAGCCAGATATAATCTGACTCAGCTAAAATATTCGAGTAAAAAAGGGAAAAAAATGAAAAAAAGTCCCAAGATCAAATAAAACAGAAATTGGTCTTGAATGCGTTTTTGCTCTTCTTCTTCTTTTGGGCGAAGCATATAAAAAGTAATAAATAGAAATGCAATCCCAATCGCTATGCAAAAAATTTGTACGTATAAAAATACAGACGCAAAAAAGGGGGAAGTGGTTTGTACTACATTTTCTTTTACTGGAGTAATCTCAATTGCAGCAGCATATAAATTCATTTTGTAGTCCTCGTCCTATCTGGTCCATATTTTAGTATAAACAAAAAAATGTACTCCATTAGGCATAATTGTTGATAAATTGCTTATATGGATTTAAAATATACAGTTTAAATCAATTTTATACTTTAAGCTTATGAAAATTTATTTAGTGGGTGGGGCAGTACGCGATAAATTGCTGGGCTATCATCCTAAAGACAACGATTGGGTTGTTGTAGGTGCGTCTCGCGAGGAGATGTTGAAACTAGGTTATAAGCCAATAGCGAGTCAAGAAGCAAAAGATATTCCTGTGTTTTTACATCCAGAGACGAAAGAAGAACATGCGCTTGCTCGATGTGAAAAGCGGGTAGGTCCTGGGCATACGGGTTTTGAGTTCGATGTCTCCTCTTTAATCACTATAATTGACGATTTAAGACGGCGCGATTTGACTATCAATGCCATGGCGCAGCCACTCGAAGAAGGAGGTTTGGGCGAGTTGATTGACCCTTATCATGGAAAAGATGATCTAGAAAATCATATATTACGGCATGTATCACCTGCGTTTGTTGACGATCCGCTTCGATTAGTACGAACAGCCCGCTTCGCAGCGTCCTTAGGTTTTCAAGTAGCCAAGGAAACGATGGCACTCATGGAACAGATGGTTGTTAAAGATAAGCTAAGTGAATTGAGTGCTGAGCGAATCTGGAAGGAATTAGAGCGTGCACTTATGGGATCACATCCGGAATATTTTTTCGATGTTCTTAAAAAATGTGGAGCAAATAGTATTTTATTCCCTTGTATAAAAATACCAGGAGCTGGCATTAAGGCGCTCCAACGCGCTGCCGATCATCAGGATTCCTTTAGTGTTCGTTTTGCTGCTTTGATGCACGACCTGCCTAAAGAGGAAATAATTAAGTTTTGTAAACAATTTAACGTACCAAACCAATACCGGGATCTGGCGTTATTAATCAATCAAAACTTAGCACAATTTCGTCGTGTTTCTGAATCAGATGCAGAGGGGGTATTGGATTTATTAATCAACATTGGCGCTTTTTATAGTAAAGAACGTTTAAATGAATGCCTGCATATTTTTGAGCTTTGCACCCAAGAAACATCCTATGCAGAGCAAGTACGTAATGCTTTTCAAGCAGCCAAATCGGTTAATACTAAAGAGCTCTCTTCGAAATATACGGGTCATGAAATTACGAATAGAATTAAAGCATCACGTCTCGAAGCAATCCAAAAATGTATCAATAATTCGGAATTTATCTCCACATATCACCTGTCTTAAAAATAAGAAAAGCTTTTGTTGGGCCAAGGCCCAACCTACACCTAATTCTTATCAGGGAGCGCAGGTTGGAGATGAGAGTAAGAAAGGGATTTTCTTTAATCCATTGATTATTGCGCAAGGTCATGGATAGTCTCTAAGAATTGTATCCAAATAGGGGATATGCTCCTCTTGAGCATTCTCCATTTTCTTAGCACTGGTAAAAAACATGATACGATGCATCAGTGTCTGATGTAGGGTTTCGGTTTCTTGTTTATTTGGCTTTAAAATTTCCTCAATTTTGTTTAATTGAGTGGTACAAGCAAGCAAATTAATATGATTTTTATTTAAACCTACTTGTATTAGTTTATCTCTTGCACTTTGAACATATTGTGACGCTGTGATTAGTTTTTCTTGCCGCTCCTTACTATTATTCGATGCTAAGGCCGCTAAATAATAGAGCAAACCCAAATCATAATCGCTAAACGCAAAACTAATAGTCCCCAATGGAGGATTGGACATAGGCAAACTTTGATAAAAATCTTCCTTTAATTGCAAAGCAAGCTTGATTAACTTTAACGTGTCATCAAAATTTTGATAGCCATTTTGGATGAACAATTCAATCGCATATTCGCTAATTAAAGAAGCCACATCAAATTTATTATCTACAGTGAGTAATTCTCTTGCTGAGTTAAAGTCGAGCCTCGGAATAAAATTAGAAATGGTTTCTTCTAGTTGTTTTAACGCTTCTTTGGGCTGATTTTGGTACTGAAGTAATCTATTGTTAACCTGAGCTAATCTGACGTATGCAGAATGGGTTTTATCTTTGATGGCTTCTACTTGAGATTTGAAGTGAACGATTTCATCTTTGGCCTGAGCAAAATTATCTGCAGCAAGTTGCAGAAGAATACTGTAAAAATAATTACGTAATAAGTCGGGTTGAACTTCTGAGGCCGAATGTTGGGCATGTTTGGCGTAAATAGCATATGCCCATTTTAGATTGGTTTCTGCTTCCGTTAATTGGTTGTTTTTTATAAATAGTAATGCCTGGCATTGGTAAAGCAGTGCAATATTTGTATGGTCATTCTCAAAATACTTTTTCTTTTTTTCGAGGGATGATTGGAATAGTTTTGCAGCAAATTGATACTCTCCAAGAGCGGTCCACACATCTGCTTGATCGTGCTCCAGATAACCAAAATCAATATCGTCTTCCGGCAAATGTTTTAAGCGTAATTCTCGAGCCTCAGAAAACAGTGCTAATGATTTAGAATAAGCTCCAACATTATAGTAGGCATTACCCGCAGCATGCAGTACAAAAGCCCGTGCCAAATCTGTATCCTTATGGTCTTTGGCCTGTTTGTATCGCTGATTTGCCTCTTCAAAATGTATGATTCCTAGAACAGTGTTACCATTACGATAGGCACAGTCAGCCAAATGAGCATGAGTGAATGCACGAGATTCAGGGGGAACATCAGTTGCTTGTTTTGCTTCTAATGCAATCTTGAACAATTCAAGGGCTCTGGGATAATTCGACACTACATGGGTATTAAATACACCTAGGTTATGAGCTAATTGACCTAATAGGATGATTGAGGATTCTTCTTTTTCTGTTTGTAATAATTTTATGTATTCTTCCGCTTTACTTAACTGTTCGATTAATTGATTCCATTGCGTTTTTTTAGCATGCATTTCTGTATAATCGCTGGGATATTCTTGAATCAGTTTCTCAATAATTTCTTTTAATTCGGGTGACATGGTTAATTAACATCCCTATTCATTGGAAAAAAACAGCATCATATCAGTTGATTACCTTAAGTAAATCAATTTGGCTCGGTGAATGAATAAAATACGGAGATGGTTGGAATCACCTTAAGGATAATAACGGGTTAATGAAGGGAAGATTGTATCTTGATGACTGATTTTATGGGAACGGTTTTAATCGGTCATATTGATATGTCGGCCACCATCAACAAACATAATGTCCCCAGTAATATAATCTGCCTCAGCCAAATATAAAACAGCCCCGGCAACATCTTCCGGTTTTCCCCAGCGTTTTAATAAGGTACGTTCTGCTGATTTAATTTGTCGCTCTGCTGAATATTGTTCAGGGGGCAAAACTGGTCCTGGTGCAATAGCATTAACCCTAATGTTTGGGCCTAATTCCACTGCAAGATATTGGGTCAAGCTTGCTAGTGCAGCCTTTGATATACCATGAAACATCATATTTTTACGAGGGTAAAAAGCAAATAAATCAATAATATTGATAATGGCTCCACGCTCTTGCTTTAACATGATTTTTGCTGCCTCGTTGGCACAATAGAGACTTCCATATACACCTACCTCAAAAGAATCATGCAAGAGTTGAAAATCCTCGCAGGGAAAAGGGTGATTTACATAAAGCGAAGCACTATTCACGAGTAAATCCATTCGACCAAATGAGTCATGAATTGCAGCAAACATATCACGAATTTCTGCAAGAGATCGAATATTCGCTTTTATCACAAGAGCCTTTTGATCAAATTGTTCTACAATCTTTTGTACCTCTATAGCTTGCTCATCAGATGCGTGATGATTAATGACAATGTCATAACCATTTTGCGCTAATGTTTCAACAATACTTCGTCCAACGCGCTTAGCCCCGCCAGTAACAAGTGCTACTTTATTATCTGATTGCATTGCAGTATCCCTACATTATTAGGGTCAGTTTACAGTTCCACTGTGTCTTCTGGCGAATTGTAAATAAACCCTGATTTTCTAATTTAAAAGGTTTTTATCTATATGGAAACAATAGCTCAAACAAACAACGCTTTTCACGTTTTCGTACATCTAGCCCTAATTGTAGTTCGAATTGCTTTATATGCTTTAACGCTTGATATTTTGATTCCTTGACGCTTTCGATTTCCAATGCATACAACTCCCTATCTTGAGTAATTGCTTGGTATAAAACCACTTCTGCTTCAGGGAAAAGGAAGACTTGCAGATGTTTCATCAACTTATATTCTTTATAGCTATTGAACACGGTTAAAAATTTTTCAACTGTTTGTAACTGATCACCCTGTTCTTGAGCTAAAGAAATTTCAACTTCGAGCCGTGTTTGTGAATCTTTTCCGGGGGTAAAAGATTTTAGAGTCAAGCTTTGTTTCTCTTCATCAACTTTGTGTCGAATAATAAAATTATTTAACCCATCTATAATAAAATAACGCTCAGCAACATCAACCTTATAATCACGGAGAGGGTAAAGTCGCAAGATAGCTGACTCTGCTTTTTTGAAGCTTTGCTCATTATCAAAGCAAAATTTATGTTCCACTTCAACAAACTTAGGCATAATTATCTCACCACATTATCCAAAGATTTTTTTTGAAAATATTTATAATAGGCAATGAGCCAAGAAACAGTACCACAAGTGATTAAGCTGAGGATGGAACCAACGGCCAGAATAAGGTCGTTTACGATCCAACCATGAAAAAAGGTGAACAATTGAATCACATTAAACCCCAAAAAAGTAAATAACGACACGCCTTCTGAGCTTTTTACTTTTAACAAGGCAAAAATTTGTGGAATAAATAATGCCGCATTTGCAACTAAGCAAATTGAAAAACCAATATTAATAATTAGTTCTGAATACGACATTTTTTATCCCATGTTTTTTATCTTTAATTATAGACCTTGAAAAAAAGTTTGACCAAATTTTGGATTGAAGGGATGTTTTGATTCTTCTTTTTGTTCTTGAACAGTTTGCTCTTTATTTAATGAACTAAACTTATAGGTAGCATCATTTTAGGAGTTGATACAATGCAAGCAGAGAAATATTCAATTGATATGGATGAAGAACAACAAAAAACCGATGATCAAGGGGCTGGAGACGTTATCAAAAAGTTACTTAGGTTGATTGGAGAAAATCCACAGAGAGAAGGTTTAATAGATACTCCAAGAAGGGTCGTAGATAGCTGGAAAGAATTATATGAGGGATATTCTATTGATCCGGCAAAAGTTTTGAGCACTTGTTTTTCAAATAAAAAACAATACAACCAACTTGTA
This sequence comes from Legionella sp. 227, assembly GCF_043161935.1. Classification (NCBI taxonomy): domain Bacteria; kingdom Pseudomonadati; phylum Pseudomonadota; class Gammaproteobacteria; order Legionellales; family Legionellaceae; genus Legionella; species Legionella sp. 227. The sequence goes on from NZ_CP171154.1 coordinate 2,977,600, forward strand.
TTACTTCGTGATATTGAAATGTTTTCAATGTGCGAACATCATATGCTGCCATTTTATGGTCGTGTGCATATAGGTTATATCCCTGATAATAAAGTAGTTGGATTATCTAAATTAGCTAGGATAGTGGAATGTTTTTCGCGTCGACTTCAGATCCAAGAGCAATTAACCGTACAAATTGCAGAAGCAATATATACTCATTTAAAACCCAAAGGGGTTGGGGTAATGATTGAATGTCAACATTTATGTATGGTTGCGCGTGGTGTGAATAAACAAAATCCCTATATGGTGACCTCTCATTTTATGGGTATTTTAGAAACTGAATCAGAACGTAGAAAAGAGTTTAATGAACAGATAACAAGAAAGATATAGATGGATAAATGCATTTATTTTTCATCGAACGGAATAATAATAGCACCATAAAGGAAAGCTAATGGAAAAAAAAACAAGCAAATTAATTTTGATTACTGGAGGAAGGATTGGTCTTGGCAAAGCATTAGCAGAAAGCCTAATTAAGGAAAATGCTACGGTTATCGTTACCTCAAGGCAGGCACCATTTCAAGAAAATATGAGATTAAATCCAGGAGAAATTCATTTACAACAATTGGATGTGACACAGGAAAGCTCTGTACTTCGCCTGTTTTCTTGGCTTAAATCTTTGAATTATCCGTTAGATATACTGGTTAATAATGCAGGTTTTGGTATTTTCAATTCTATTGAAAATACGTCCACTTCTGAATGGGATTTAATAATCAAAACCAATTTAACGGGTGCCTTTTTATGCTCAAAAGAAGCCTACCTTATCATGAAAGAGCATCATGGTGGGCGTATTATTAACATTGGTTCTATAGCCAATAAAGTCGGATTAAATAATAATTTAGCTTATGGTGCCTCTAAGTGGGGGCTAAAGGGTTTATCTACAAATTTAGGTGAAGAAGGAAAACAGTATCATATACGCGTTACTCATGTCACTTTAGGTGCAACTTATACAGAAATCTGGAACGATCGACCAGGCTTTTCAAAAAGTGATATGTTAGATCCTGAGCTAGTCGCTCGAGTTCTATCCCAGCTGGTGCTCTTACCTTTAGAAATTGCAGTTAACGAAATTGAAATATTGCCGGAAAAAGGAGTTTTATAATGAAATCTAATAAACGGCGTATTGCTTTAGTGACTGGCGCTGGTGCTGGAATCGGAGCTGCTATTGCACAAAAAATTATTGAAACAACAGATCTTTTAATTTTATTGGATCTTAATCTCGACCCAATAGCTTCACTTGCTCAAGCACTACAGCTGAAACATAATAAAATTATTCAAGCTTATCAATGTGATGTAGGCAATAGTGTCCTCGTAGAACATGTTCTAAATCAGCTAAAACAAGCAGGAAATCTTCCCAACATTATTGTTAATAATGCGGGTTTTGGTGGTCCTTTTCATACTGTGGATCAAGTAACTGATGCCGAGTGGGATAGGGTAATTAATACGAATCTGAGAAGTATTTTTCATTTTGCTCGTTACTTATTACCCGAAATGAAAAAACAAACATATGGAAGAATAGTTAATATTGCTTCCATACAGGGTTTTTTGGGTGCTGCCTTATCTTCTACATATGTTGCGAGCAAACACGGTGTTATTGGCTATACGAAAGCAATTGCAGCTGAATGGGGTGAGTATGGTATTAGTTGTAATGCAATCTGTCCTGGTTATGTTAATACCCGGATGGGGGTACAAGATACGGAGATTAGTAATCACATGGAGAGAGTAATTCATTTAACTCCGGCAAGGCGCATTGCTACCCCTCAGGAGATAGCTGAACTAGCGAATTATTTGATTAGTGATGAAGCGGCGTTTATTAACGGAGCCAGCATTACTATCGATGGTGGTTTGAGTTGTCATGTAGGCGTTTCATGAGCGGTTATTACAGAAATTTAGAGCACAATGTATTGTGACGATACAGCATTTCCAAGTATAAAAAATAAGAAAATTAAATTCCCCCTTTTATTTTTTGAAGAAATATGTCATCAATCATGACGCATATTCAAAAGAAAGTTGATGCAGAATGAAAAATGAGTAAGTTGTTCGCCATCTTAAATAGGTTGTCCAACTAATTTTTTAATAAGAAGATAAACAGGAGAAGGATAGATATATGAATCCTAAAACATATCGTGTTCAAGAAATACGAGCAACAGAGGTAAATCTCAAAATCAATCAACAAGAATTTGAAGTAAAAGGAGTCTGCAAAAACTCTTTATTTACTAGTTCAAGTCTTCACAAGCATAAAAGGAAACAACCCTCATGAATGAGAACAATAATCAAAGACAAACACGCTCAAACGAAGAGCTAATTCAATTCAGAAAAGAACACTTTTTACCTACCGCTGGTTTTTACCATAAAGAGCCAATACAGCTTGTTAAAGCACAGGGAACTTATGTATGGGACTCTGAAGGAAAACGTTACCTTGATGCCATAGGTGGAATTGTTTGCATCTCAGCAGGACATAATCATCCTAAGATAAAAAAAGCACTTATTGAAGCAATTGAAGATGATGTAATTCAACACACAAGCCTTCTTTATTTAAATCAGGCACCCGTCGAAACTGCAGAGCGTTTGCTTGAAGAAGCACCTAATGGCATGGACAGGGTATCCTTTACTAATTCGGGCTCAGAAGCGAATGAACTTGCCATAATGGCAGCACGTCACGCAACCGGAGAAACGATGGTGGTGAATGTACGTCACTCCTATCATGGTGGTACTTCTGCTGCTCTTGCCTCATGCGGCCATTCAATCTGGAGATTTAGGGGGCAGCCAGTTACTGGAGTGACCTCTGCAGTTGAACCTTATTGCTACCGCTGTCCATTTAAACAAAAACCGGAAAGTTGTGATCTGGCATGTGCAAAAAATGTTGAAACAACCATTCAAAATTCGACGCATGGAAAAATCGCTGCATTTATATTGGAACCCGTGATGGGGGTAGGAGGTTTTATTACTCCTCCTGATGACTATTTTACCGAGGTAGCCCGTATTGTTCATAACTATGGTGGCAAATACATCAGTGATGAAGTACAAACTGGAGCAGGACGTGGGGGCGGCGATCTGTTATTGACCAAAACCTTGGATATTGATGCCGATATGGTAACCATGGCTAAAGGGGTAGGTAACGGTGCGGCGGTTGGCGCCGTACTTATGAAAACTGATGTTGCGGAAACTATGACTGGCAAAACGTATTTTAATACGTTTGCAGGTGACCCATTGCAAATGATCCAAACCAAACTCACACTGGAAATCATTAAAGAAGAACAGCTTGTTGATAATGCGCGCATTATGGGCGATCTCCTCAAGGACGGTTTCCAACAATTACAAAAAAAACATCTTCTGATTGGCGATGTTCGAGGGCGCGGCTTGCTTTTAGGGATTGAACTTGTCAAAGATCCTGTAACAAAAACTCCAGCATCTGAAGAAGCACTTCAGTTAATGGATCTATGTAAGGATAAAGGGCTATTAGTTGGAAAAGGTGGGCAGTTTGGTAATGTCTTCCGAATAGCACCGCCGTTGACCATTAATCAGGAGCAAGTGAATTTTATACTTGAAACACTTGATCAGTCTTTATCAGAATTAGCGCGATTGTATACTCTGTAAAAACCTATGTTGGGTCTAAAGATCCAACTATCTTATTAAAATTGTAGTTTGGATGATCGTAGTGTTGTAACCTGGGGCTGGAAAATTATGTTTCCCTAACCCCCGGGTTACGCTGTGCTGCTCTCAGGCTAAAAAAATTCAAAAAAATTCAGTGTTAAGCCAGGTTGTTCTGATAGTAGAGAGATTACATTACAATACAATCATTCTCTTTATATTGATGATCCAAAGAGTCCTGCATCTCGCTTTCTTGTCGTTCGGAAGCAGGTTTTGCCACAGCATCTTTATAGCGCGCTGGGGTAATTAGAGTGAGCTCAGGATTTTGTTCTTGGAGCCACGTGAGGCCCTCTTGATAAAACGCGAGTAATTTCTTAGGTTCATCCCAGCATGGCTTGAAGGCAGGGGAGATGTCTTCAAGTGGCTCATCAGGTGTAAATTGTAATGAGAACAGTTTATGAGGGATGGGTTCCTTTTCTTTATTCTTAATGCAATTCAATAAAACACCTGCTAAATAAAAAATGGCATTTACTTTACGAAAAAGAGAATCTTCAGGGCTATCACTTGTTGTTTCTGTTTTGGCCAAAAGCTCAAAATCTCCCGATTGAACAGTTTCTGAATGCAAGTAGTGCTCTTCTTGCTCGCAACACACAAATTCAGGGGCATTATCAATGAAAATAGCATGTTCCAGACTATCTTCTAAAGCAATGGCATAGGCAATATCCTTTTTCCTATTATCTATAGGTAGTCCATATTTTTTTTGCTGATTCTCACTTTCATACGCGCTAATAGTTCTTAAATGATGCCGAGAAAGTATTCGAATTTCAGAAGCTATTTCTGAATACCATTTTTCTCCCAATGCTTTAATTAATAATTCTTTCACGAATGGTTCATTCCTCTCGCTTTTTCCAGAGCTAAAAAAAACTACTTTCACCAGAGAATTCGAAAAAAGAGCCCGCATTAACTCAAGCACTCCAGGTGGAATGTAATGGGATATACCACAAACGGTGATAATCGCTCCTTTTCTTAAAAAGAATAAAATTGTTTCTAAGCTGCATTTATCATAAGTAGCCAGTATATTATCTATATCAAAGACAACGGTTACCCGTTTCATGCATTGAATTCGCCATTTTTTTTGCAGTGATTGGAGGATGAGTTTCGCTTTTTGATTCGCAAGAATGTAAGAAATTGACTGGTCTTCATTTCCTGAAAGGAGGGGTCTTAAAATACCTATTTCCATCAAACACTGCAGCAGGTTTAATTCATCTTTTTTTATGCTTTTTTCAGGGCTTGCTTGCATTTTAAGCACCGTTCCCTGCAATAAGGTCTCAATTTGTTCACATTCATCTGGTGTTATTTTTACATGATAAATAAAATGATTTTTATCACATTCTAATGCTTCTGAATCAGATTGAAGACAGTCTCTGTACTTGGAGTGTGGGTTCGCAATACCATGAACACGCTTTACTGGGGCTTTTCCATGCATTTCTAAATAAGAGACATGGACTCCCATGAGTACAGTTTGAGAAATATATTGATTGTTTTTCCCTTCATAACAAAACCCACCAATTACAGGATTAATAAAATCTTTTAACTTGGATTCAATGTATTTGTAGTTCTCATCGAGTAAACCCAAACGAAGATGAATGTCCGCATGGTTAATCAAGATTTTGACCTTTTTGTCATATTGTTTGTAGAGCAACTTAATTAAGAATTCCAAAGGATTTTTTTGCATAAATCCACGAATTCCAAGTGCAAATTCTTGATATGAATTTTTATCGGATTCTTTATTTTTTAGATAACCCGCAAATAAAACAGGTTTATGTATTCGATATAAATTGGCAATTAATTGATCATAACTATCGTGAAAATTACTGTAGGAACTGAAATCAAGCGTTCCCAAATCCAGGAAAATTACTGGGTGCTTTCCTTGATTTTTTTTAAGGAATAACTCATCTCGACCAACTTTTTTAGAGTTAAAATATGTTGAACTTATTGCAGCGGTATTGGAATAAAAAGCATATAACATACTCATGATTATTGAGGTGTTAAAACTTAAAGGCCTAGTAATTTCAATCACTTGACCATTATCCTCATCAATTACCGTAATCAGGTCGGTATTATCTTCGGTTTGATACTCTAAAAATAAAGTTTCAGGAGGAGACAATTTAGAAGGTGATTTTTTAATTGTAGATGGTCTTTCCCACCAAGATAATTCACGCAAAGGTACCCGTTCTGCTGTCAGCAAAAACTCTTTTTTGTGATGGCCTAATTGACAGGATTCATTATTTCCAAAGGCGTAACATTCATCCGCTTTACCAAAAACAAATGAACTTCCTTCGCCAGCAATGATAGACCTTACCTCTAATTCTTTGGGGAGGGTCACTAAAGTAAAATCTTTATTTTTTTGCCCCCCTGATTTCATATGCCCACCTGCTTGCCATATTTCTCCTTTTTCTGAGAGCAGCAGAAGATGTTCATAGGTAAAACTAATTTGCTCTGGGATTACATGTGAGGGCAATGCGAGTTCCTTTGGCGTGTTGAAATGAAAATGAAGCGGTAACGAAAAATTCATATCGATACCGTAAAAATAGCATTTTCGTTGCTCTGACATAACAATTACTGCATATTTTCCAATGGCAAAGGCTCGTGGTTTTAATTGCTCAAAATGCTCTAATCTCCGAGGCACTTTTTGCGCGAAACGTGAAGAAGAGGAGGTGCGCTCACCCAACTGCTCTTCGGTATTACTACCAAATCCATACAGATGACCGTTTTGACACACAACTATAGATCGTTCATGAGCAGTAATGATTTGCACCGGGATAGCATCCGATGGCAATGGAATAGCCCGGGGAAATTCAATAGTTGGCTCATCTCCTAAACCCAATTCACCATTAGAATTGTTACCAAAGCCATATAACGTTCCTTTATCACTAATTACCAGGCTGTAACTGTTTGACGCAGCCACATAAACAGGAGTTTCGTGATTAGGTAATTCAATAGGTACTGTTTGTACTTCACGATGATTAAAACAGCCTACTCCCAACTGTCCTTTTGCTCCCCATCCACAACCATCCAAGGAACCATCCTCATACAAAATCAGGATATGAGTATCCCCTGCGGCAATTTGTTTAATTGGACATTTCTCTCGTAAGGGAATACTCCAGGCTTTATTCTCATTTTTCTCATTGGCAGCAAAAACGAAATGGGATCCAAAACCAAGAACCGAACTGGTTGCAGGATTAAACCAAAGAGTATGTCTCCAGCCTGATGAAATGATCTGCCAAGAAGATGACTTATTATTGGTATTGGTAGGGAAAAAAACTATGTTTTAATTCAATAAAAGAGGGGGGGTGCTCATTTTTTTTATACATCATCCGAACTGACAAAAATAAGTTTTCATAAGGTAACTTGGTTCAGTGGTGCTGTCAATTCGATTATGTCTCTAAATAAGCCATAGCGCTGGATAGTTTTCTATCTATTTTTCTTTTAAAAACAATAAGAGATCAGGTTGGTCGTTATTTGATCTATAATAATTTTAATCGCTTTTTAAAATTTTTGAACATCATGAGTTACAACTTTTTTAATAAGGAAGCGTTTGAGATTTCTAAAGAAGATAAACTAAAAAGATTTTTTAATAACTTCCCAGAACATGAATTTTGGCGGTTTTTTGTGGAGAGAGTTCGGTATGATTTTCGACAGGAATTGTATCGAAAATTGTTTGCCAAAATGAACGGTATCCCTGAGGAGAAAGCTAAAGAGATTCCTGTTTCTATAATTGCAGATTTTGTAAGAGAAGTCACTATAGGTGATGTATATCAACTCGCAGAACAATTAGGCGATTACGAGGCGTTAACAAGTCTAAACAATTTATTTCATGTTAAAGATAGAAAAGGTGAAAGTATTGTCACACTTTTTAACAAACACCGAGGTTGGTTAGGATTCGAAGATAATGAGCCAGGCTATTTATTAAATGTGACCAACGGACTTTGCTTCGCTATCGCTCATATGTTATCTGGTCAACCTTTTACCCTAACGTTTGTTAAAGAATTACATAAAATCTGTACTAAGGATGTACAGAAAATGCTGGATCAAACCCCAGGAGAATTTCGTAGTAGAGGCGCCTCATGGCAAATGGAGCTTAACACTGATTCTCTGGAGGGACTAATCGAAACGATTGATTACTTAAAATCCGTAGAGGCAAAAATGGGGACAGCTGGCCTTGATATTTCAATACAAACTAAGGATGGTGTCGCATTCATTTCAAGTTTTTGTACTGAGGATACCCACTCTTTAGCGGATAAAATATGGTCAAATTTGAAGGAGGGTGCAGTGATCTATTATACCGCCCGAGAAGAAAATAAGACCGACGGTAATTCATTTTTAGACGAAGTTTGCTCTGATCATATTCAACAACTTGAAGAAGCCTTAGAGAATGCTATCACAAAGCAAGAGAAGTTGACTGCTGTATTTACGTATTTAAAACACGATGTATTGCATCATCCTTTTCAAGATGGGGTAGGGCGTACCTATTCAATGGTTTTATTGCAATATTTATTAATGCGTGACAATTTTTTACCGGTTTTGTTGCTTAATTCAAATGTAATACCAGGTTATTCCGTAAAAGAACTTGTCGATGAGTATTCACGAGCAGAGAAAGAAATGGAACGAATTTTAGATTTTCCCCAATATATTTCCAGTGAAGAAATGGCAACACCTAACGTGGATACAGAAATGCTTTTATCAAGCGCAAGTGCCGAGGAGAAAGAGAATTTTATAAAAGCTTTAACTCAATTTAAGGAAATAAAAAGGTGCTATTTGGATTGGAATAATTCCCAAGCAAATGATAGTCCCGCATTTCAGAATACCAAAGTTTAAATAGAGATAGAAATATCTTCATATATTTATCCTATTGCCATGATCCTACCATCGCTTGATTCCCTAAAAATAACAAAAGTTTCTGATTGGGACTATGCAGCATGCATAGTTGTTGCATTAAGGACTCAACTTATGCTTGCTTAGACTGTTTAGGACCGCTCTTTTTGATTTTTTTTGCGAATGGTTTTTTATTGAATTTACTGGGAGTTGAAGTTGTCTTCGTTTTAGCAGGAAAATTTTTTTTAGTTTTAGAAGTGGCATTGGTTTGGGGGACATTGTGTTTGGGCTCAAAATCTTCGATTTCAATACGGTTTAATTTGTGCTGAATCAGTTTTTCTATAGCTTGTAATTGATTGACTTCATCAGCGCTTACTAAAGAAACGGCTAATCCTGAAGCGCCAGCACGGCCTGTTCGACCGATACGGTGGACGTAATCCTCTGCAACTTGGGGTAAATCAAAATTAACCACACAAGGCAATTGATCAATATCAATACCTCGGGCAGCAATGTCTGTGGCTACTAAAATATGTAATTCACCTGATTTAAATTCTGCTAAAGTCTTAGTTCGTTGGGATTGAGACTTATTGCCATGAATCGCTGCTGCATGAATTTGTGCGTCGGCTAATTGTTTTACTAATTTATTCGCCCCGTGTTTGGTTTTTGAAAAAACCAAGGTCTGACCCCATTTATTTTTATGAATCAAATGGCTCAATAAAGCTGCTTTTTGACTTTTATCAACTGGATGTACTGTTTGTTTAATTTTCACTACGGTTGTGTTTCGTGGCGTAACATCAATTTCAACAGGGTGATTCAGAATGGTTTTTACCAAATTTCGAATTTCTTCAGAAAACGTGGCTGAGAACATGAGGTTTTGCCGGTTTTTAGGCAGCCAATTTATGATTCGTTTCATGTCGTGAATAAAGCCCATATCCAGCATTCTATCGGCTTCATCCAGAACCAGAGTATCAATTTGATCAAACTGTATAGCTCGTTGCTGATGTAAATCTAATAAACGTCCTGGCGTGGCGACCAACAGTTCAACGCCCGAACGTAACCTCATCATTTGGGGGTTGATTTTTACTCCACCAAAAACTACCGTAGAACGAAGCGATAGGTAGCGTCCATATTGCAGTATACTTTCATGTACTTGGCTGGCTAATTCACGCGTTGGAGTTAGAATGAGGACTCGAGTACAATTACTTTTAGCCCGTGGTTTTGAGCTGAGTTTTTGCAAAAGAGGTAATACGAAACTTGCCGTTTTACCTGTTCCTGTTTGTGCCGAAGCAAGAACGTCTTTACCTGATAATATTTGTGGAATGGCTTGAGTCTGAATAGGAGAGGGTTCTTTGTAGCCTAACTCATCAATGGATTGAAGTAAGGGTTCGATTAAACCTAGTGACTTAAAACTCATGTAGTTTCCTTTATTTATGGATGACTGCGAACAGGAGAAAATGGCATTGATTATAATGCTCAACGTGCTTATATAATTGGCAATTGTACCACGAATATCAAAAAAATAGGTTAAAACAGTCGCTTTTAATGCGCATTACCTACAAATAACACCCCTCGCTGCAAGCAATCAGGCTAACTCAGTTGAAAAACTATTGTCGATTCGCGGGAATTGCACAAGTAGGGCTGGACTGTAAGTCCAACCTTCTTGCCTTATTTTTTGTGTATTGAAAAATAAGCGTTGCTCGCTGCATGATGTTCTGTAATATCCTCCAGATGATGGTCGCTGGTATGCTCAGCAATTTTCATCATGGCTTCATTGTGTATGGCAGCCATTTTCTTATGTGTTGCTTTTTCAAAAATTTTTACCTTTTCTGGTTCTAGCTGAGTAAAGAAAAGCCCTTGTCGCTGTCCCTGTGCTAAGACTTTTGCAGCCTTTCTAATTTCTACAAAATCCTTAGCGCCTTCGTTAATTATCTTAGGTGAAGACGGCGAGCCAGGAGTTCCTCCTAAACGCTCTGCTATGGCTATAGAATTAATCGGGTCACTCAGTATACTCTCAAAGCTTAATTGATTAAATTTATTCCCATTAGCTAAACATATTGCTGCACTAGCTACAGTTTTGATGTATTTCAACTTGGCTATTACTTTATGAAGATTAGGGAGGCCTAAGAGTTTTGCCGCTTGCATTATGTCGAATAATTTAATCAAAGAGTCGTCCGTTAACTCTGCTTTACAGATTGCGGCAACAATTGAATTAGAAGATCGTTTCACTTTCCCTTTATAGACGTCTGTTTTACCCTTGGTGTTGTGCAAGAGTGAATTTTTATCTAAATACTCAATAACCCTTGCTGCTTTATCCGCACTTTGTGGATATTTCATGATTCCATCATAGGCTGCGCGTGCCGTATAATCTATACGGTGAAATTGAACTAAGGCCTGCGCTAATTCAACAGCATATTCAGGATGAGAGCAGATAGTGTCACGTGTTTGTTCATTGAAACACTTTTCTTTTCTAAGTTCTGTTATCGCTGCAGCGACTCGATTAGGATAGTTAGTGGCGAAAGCCAAATCCATATCCTCTTTTAAGTGTTCGTCTAAAAGCCCCACGGCTTTGACTAGAGCGATACTTTCGTTAGAACGGGTAAATATTGTTTCTAATATCAATGGAAGTAACTCGGGTTCGATTTTCATATTCATCAACAAACTTGTAGCACACTCTAAATCAACCCCATTTCTATTGACACTTAAAATATACTTCAAATAATGCTCGAGTTCCCAACCTGCACTTTTAAAGTTCTTGATGATCTCTTCTGCTCGAGAACATTTATCAAGTATGTCATCAACGGCAAATAACCTATTTAAGCTTTCTTGAGTATTAGGGAGAAGTTCCAAAATTTTATAAAAATAATAGGGATTTTGTAATTTCAGGATCGCAATAACATTATCGCGATGGAATAAGTGTGAGTCAGGCCTATTCAATAAGTCTAATGCCTTTTTTATAGGAGTCAGTTGTTTTACTTCACTCAATAACGGAACAACATCATCCATGTTTACTCTATAACGAGTGAGGAGATTTATTAATTCAAAATAAAGAGCAGCATTCTCAGAGAGTGCAAATTGTTCAAAATATTTGAACGTCTCTATTAATCGTTCCTGATCTGATATTTTTTCTGCAGTCTGAAGCAAGATGGTCAAAGTAGAAGGAGAAAGTTTACTGCCAATAGTGCTTAATAAAGGTGCTAACTGTTTAGCATGAGTATGATTCTTTTCAAGAAATGCTACATTTTCTGCTGATAATTGCTTCTGTTTATTTAAACTTTCTAATGCTTCATAACCGCCAAAATGCTGAACAAGCTCACTAAAAATTTGACTGCTTTCTGAATCTCCGTTCCTATCATTTTTACCTAACAAAATGACCGCTAATTCTAGAAGCAATGGTGGGGATAAAGTATGTACTCCTTGAAGTTTGCTATTATAAAATTCACGTAACGCTTTAATATGTGGCTCATCTCTAAGTACTCTAAAAAGCCCTTTGTTTTGATCATAGAGATCCAGTTTACTTTTTATAATTTCTGCTTTCATTTTCAATTCCTTATGCTTTTATCCCTGTTTTCATCCAAAATAATAATACTGCAGCAACAAACAAATAAATAGGAAAAAAGAAGGAAAATGGGGCAGGGCATGATTCTGCTGCAGTCGAAATAGGTCTTGTCTTTTATGCCAAGCTTATTACTAAAATGCCAATGAAAATTAACAATCCACCAATGATGACTGAAAGATTTACATGAACTTGGTTAAATAAAAACCAGGTGAAAATAACAGTAAATATTGGGTAACTCAATTCGACGATACCAGCAATGGTCGCATTTTTAAGACTAATGGAGGTGGCGATAAAATAACTGGCGACGAGTACGATTGCTATCTCGGCAACAGTTAACAATAATAAACCAGAGTCTGTTGTTAAAAGTTCAACATCTCTTTTCATCGTAGTAAAAAAGGAAATGCAGGTAAACAATACAGCACCTATTGTCATTTCCAGTGCCAATAGCGTAATGGGTGAAATACTGTTTAATATTTTTTCAGCTAAAGCGTAATTAAAACCCCATAAAATGGCAGCAAAAATAGCAAATGTGAACCACATGACGTACTCCGAGGAATAGTTTTTTCCTTTTTTATTTTTAAAGAGGTCGTGCTTTTGAAGGCACTTTAGAACTCAAAAAAGAATGAACATTATATCATCAAATAGATTAAAATTCAATCCGGTTATGTGATGACGCGACAAAATCAGACTTTACAAGCTGCCTCGATAAAAGCTCATCGGGATAAAGCATCAGTGTTTTTAAATAATCTCGATTATTTTATTTTGGTAGGAACTCAAGGAAGTATCGATAATAGCCTTTAAATTGAGAACAGCCTGATGTTGGCTGCATGATATCAAAATCGACATCAAGTAGCATGTAAAGCACAAAAATCTAATCTTGGCTTAATTCTGAAAGCGGTCAAAGTAGGTTTTGAGCCAGCGATTGTCGCGTTTACTGGGTTACTTACCAGCAGTCCTACTACGCATTTGCTGCAATGCCGTAACGAAGCTTGCAGCAAAGGACTAAAGTTTAATACAAAGTGCAAGAACGCATTGATGGCTGTTTCTGATTCGAAGAATCTGCCTTTTCCTGGCTCTTTTTGCCAGCAGCATAAAATCCATGTTGGCTTCGCCCTGGATTGCTTAGTGCTGTTTTTGAGCTTATGGGTATGGAGCCTGCGGGAAGATCCTGTGGGGTTTCCTCTGCTTTGTCCGCTTCTTTTTCACCTTCCTGTGCTACAAATCCTGTAGCCTCTATAGATTGAGTCACTGTAAATGGAGTCTCATCAAGGCCAAGCTCCCGACAAACCGACTGGACCCGTTCCGTTACCTCAGTCGGCACACGTTCCTTCTGATATAAGTCAGGGTGTCTGGCATAGTACTGAGCAACAATATCCATTAAGGTGTTTGGATTTTCAGGATGGATAAACAACTTTGCATACTCATCACGGCAAGAAGTAGATGTTTCCAACAACTTTTTAACGTGCTTCGCAAAGTTAAAGAGCACGCCCCCCTCACCGTCAATGCTGCTTTCTAGAGTGGGCTTTCCACCATCATAGTGGTTTAAATTTAAGGTCACACCCTTGGGAATAAGGTGCTTATTCTCGGAAAAAAACCATTTTGTGTACTCCAGAGTCTGATGATGACTATCAAATAAATCAAAAATAATTTCTTCACCAGGATGCTTGGCTGCGGCATCAACAGCGGCTTTTTGCAGTTGCGCTAAAAGTAGGGCTGTTTTGTCATGATCAAAAGGGCAGGTTGGGTGGTCTTCACAGTCAGGATAGAGAAGGTAATTCTCGTTTTTTACTTCTGCTATAGCTTTATTGAATGCTGTTCCATAAGGTAAATCATTATATAGGTCAGCTAAGAGAAAGGGATCAAAGACGATAGCCAAATCGTCACACACAGTCTCAATTGCGGAAAAAGCTGATCCTTTGAATCGAAGGTTAGAGCCGACACTCGCGACATCCACATAATAAGATTGCCTATTGGAATAAATAAAGGCATAGACAGAGGAGAACGATTTGTTTTGCTCCCTCAAGGTGTCGAGAAAAGCTTTATTATGCACTAAAACAGCATTGCCCAAATGCTTTGTATAATTTTCATGATTTGCTTGTGCATAATTTAAATTAAATAGCCCATCGTCAATAGCTAGAGAAATATAGCGTATTGTCATATTAATATCCTTTAGAATGTTAATGGTGATTTTTGGGCGCTCATTGTAACGAACAAAAATTAAGGGATTATTAAACTTATACGCTAATTGGATGTTATTTGGTCATTGTCCAGCAGGTTGATGTTAAATAAGATGCGGTGGTCACTTTAATTTGATTCTACTGACGTCCCGGAGAGGATTTGAACCTCCGACCTGGCCCTTGGGAGGATATTGCAACGTGTAGGATCTAAAATCGGAAAAAACATACGATAGCAGAAGGTGGTTGCTGCATCCATTCCAATCGTACAGAAAAATGCTGCTATACTTTATCTACAAAATCTTTAAAAGTATTCATAATACTGAGTAATAGAATAAAAATGAAAAAAACACGTAAAACCATTAACTTAGGACTGCAAGGTGGTGGCGCTCATGGTGCTTTTACATGGGGTGTTTTGGATTATCTATTAGAAGACGGGCGTTTGGATATCGAGGGGTTAAGTTCCACCAGTGCGGGAACAATGAATGCGGCAATATTGGCGCAGGGTCTTTTAAACAATGATCGAGATGAAGCCCGACAAGCATTGTATGATTTTTGGGAAGAGATTAGTAAAGTAAACAGTCTAATGTCTTTTAAACACTGGTTTGGTGATTCTTGGTTTTCTTTAGATCAATTTAGTTTGGATCATTCACCCTTTTATTTTTGGTTTGAGATTATTACCCATTTGATGTCGCCATACCAATTCAATCCTTTTAATTTAAATCCAATGCGTACTATTCTTGAAAACAGTATCGATTTTGAGGCGTTAAGAACAAGATCTACTGTCAAACTATTCGTTTGTGCTACTAATGTGGAAACAGGTAAAGTTCGTATTTTTACTAACCCTGAGTTAACTGTAGATACGTTACTTGCTTCAGGATGTCTTCCATTTCTATTTCAATCGGTCAAAATTAAAGATCAATATTACTGGGATGGTGGGTATATCGGTAATCCAGCAATTTATCCATTAATTTACAATTGTACGTGTCAAGATGTTGTGATTGTGCATATAAATCCTATAATCCGCTCAGGTTCACTTTATCATGTAGGTGAGATTCTAAATCGTGTGAATGAAGTAAGTTTCAATTCCTCGCTAATGCGTGAAATGAGGGCAATAGCTTTTGTCACTGATTTGATTGATAGCAAACAAACAGAAGGGCTTGATCTAAAAAAAATGCATATGCATTCAATTCGTGCAGATGATGAAATGATTAAACATGATGTTTCTACAAAACTTAATGCCGATTGGAACTTTTTAGTTTATTTACGTGATCGTGGTCGCCTTATTGCTAAAAAATGGTGTCAGGATAACTTTTCTAAAATAGGAAAAGAATCTTCAGTTGATATTCGGAAAGAATTCCTTTAGCTGATGTCGGAATTTACATAAAGCTCGGACCACGTCAAGGCACGTGCCTTTTAATTTCTGCTATAATTATTTTAAAGTTTGATAACTGCATGATTTATGGAATAAAAATGGGGCAGGCACATAAACTTATTAATCTTGGACTTCAAGGAGGCGGCGCCCATGGTGCATTTACATGGGGGGTTATAGATTATTTATTAGAAGATGGTCGTTTAGATATAGAAGGGCTGAGTGCCACATGCGTTGGTTCAATGAATGCGATAGTTCTTGCACAAGGGTTATTAAATAATGATCGGGATGAAGCACGCCAAGCACTACTTGATTTTTGGTCTGATATTAGCTACAGCCAGGGTTATTTTTCATTGCATTCATGGTTTGATATACCGTGGTTGCGGACTCATGAGTATAGTCTAGAAGGTTCACCATTTTATCACTACTTTGAATTGATCACGCAAATGTTCTCCCCCTATCAATTCAATCCATTCAATATCAATCCAATGAAATCAATAATTGAAAAAAACATTGACTTTGACGCCATTAGAAAAAAATCAAAAGTTAAACTTTTTATCTGTGCAACCAATGAAGAGACATGTAAAGTACGCATTTTTACTAATCCTGAATTATCGGTAGAAACTATTCTTGCCTCTTATTGTTTACCGAATCTATCTCAATCAATTGAAATAGATGGTCAAAGGTATTGGAATGGCGGATACATCGGTAACCCAGCTATTTTCCCTTTAATCTATAATTGTGGCAGTCAAGATATCGTGATTGTACATCTAAATCCAATATATAGAAGAGGGGTTCCACACACTGCATCAGAAGTTCTTAATCGTATTAATGAAATTAGTTTTAATTCAACTTTATTACGTGAAATGCGCGCTATCGCATTTGTTTCAAAGCTACTCGATTTAAAAAAGGATAAAAATTCGAAACTTAAAAAAATGCGTATACATTCTATTCGAGCTGATAAGGAAATGGCACATTACGGGGTTTCATCTAAACATAATTTAGATTGGGATTTTCTCTGTTATTTACGGGATAGAGGGCGTCTGCATACTAAAAAATGGCTGAAACAAAACTTTTCTAAAATTGGTAAAGAATCTTCGGTTGATATCTATAAAGAATTTCTCTAAATGTTAAGTAATAATAGGGCTCCCAATAGTATTCTTCTGGAGAATAAATTTCATCGAGAGGAGCTCATTAACAGACCTAAAATATGGGCTTTGAAGAGCTCCCGAATAATTATTTCCATTATTTAACTTAAATAATTTTCTACGACTTCACCATAGGGTAAAGTCAAGTCAGTGATAAAATGAGCTACAGAAATAATTCTTTTTACTGGAAAATTGGCAATTGGAGCTAAACAATGGGGATGTAATTCTAAACTTCCTGGTCCTGTCCAAGCCCCTTTTACAGTTATGTCTTGCAAATAAGTCCTGGTTAATTGATTAATCTCTGGCGTTCCATCAACTCCAGGAATATTTTTAAGGAGAAAGATTGGTTTTTTCATAGATTGAAGAACAATTTGTTGATCAAGTGCATGGTGCTTATAACCCATGGTTGCTGTGGCAATGCGGATGCTTCCATAATCAAGTATGCCAACCAAAACATCTTCTTCAACAAAAAGTTTTGGTTTCGCTAATTTTTTTGGGAATCCCCATATTTCTCTTCCTCCTGCTATAGGAGCATGGCAATCAAGGAACATTGAAATAGTAAAAGTTCCTTCTTCACCCTTATAGCGGATGGGAATGACTTGTCCAGACTCAGTATAATCGCCAAATCCAGTTGAATCTGGCATGCGAATAAATTCAAATTTAATAATAGGTTCTAATAATTCTAATCCTGGAGGTAAAACCTCTTTTAGTAACTTTTCATCTGTTTCATAGCTAATAATAAAGAACTCCCGGTTTATAAACCGATAGGGGCCACTCGGATATGTATTAATCCATCTGGGTGCAGGCATATTAAATTCATTGTTTATTATGCTCATCAGTGTTCCATCCTATGCAATATAAATACACGTTAATTATGCGCAATGGTTTAGAAATATTCAAATTGATTTAATTAAGTGCTTATAAAAATGGACTATTGGAGCATTGATTCTACTGGCGTCCCGGAGAGGATTTGAACCTCCGACCTGCCCCTTAGGAGGGGGCTGCGCTATCCAGCTGTGCCACCGGGACTTCGATTGAGTCGTAAGTCTACCGTTATCCTTGTAAAATAACAACTTCCGGAGCAATCAATGTGTCTTGTTCATTTTGCTGCACATCGAAATGACTTAATTATGAGCATCTTGAGTGTTTCTTATGGTATACTTTTATGACCCTTAATTTTGAGCATATATAGTGGACGCTTTAGATTTAAAATATCCATTTTATTCGGCATGGAATTTTTTATGGCAAGTCATTAAGCCTTATCGATGGTGGTATGTTTTAATGTTTCAGGCGCCGGTGCTCACTGCGATATATATTTTTGCTAATAATTACTCCTTCAAGCTTTTAGTTGATGCGTTTTCTAATGAAACAATCACTTCGTATTACCAACTGGTGTTTCCTATTGTGTTGTTTATCACGGCACAAATCGTGTTGGATGTTGTGTGGCGAATTAGTGATTTTGCTGAGTGGAAGGCTGAGCCACATGCCAGGCAAAGGTTATTATCCTCTGCATACAATTATGTGCAGCACCATTCTTACAACTATTTTCAAAATACGCCTAGTGGTACAGTAATTAGTAAACTAAAAGGGCTATTGGATGGATATGATAGCGTTTTTGCTAATCTCCATCATATTGTGGGGAAACATTTTTGTGTAGTCATTGTTTCTGTTTTTGTCCTGCTGGTTGTTAATTTCAAGGTGTTTTGTTTCATGCTGGCCTGGTGTGTTTTGGTTATGGTAATCATGCTTCCTATGGCACTAAAATTGAATCGGCTGTCTAATGAAGTGGCTGAAAGTAAACACAAAATCATTGGTTCTTTTTCGGATAATATTACCAATATCTTCTCTTTGTTTTATTTTGCCAAACGACGAGACGAGCATCGACGTGTGAATGAACTCATGTCACATGATTTTGTTCCTAGACAAATTGCACTTTATCAATACGATTTAAAATTTAATTTGGTTGGATCAGTACTCTATTGGTTTATGCTGATTGCTGTTTTTCTATTTATGATATATCTACGGACACATGACGAGATTTCCACTGGAGACTTCCTATTTGTCATGCTCACAGCCATTACCATTTCCTTTGATTTATGGTCGCTCATGAGCAGTCTTTGTACTTTTTTAAAAGAAATAGGGGATTTCAAATCGTCTTTTAGCATTTTATCGATGCCGCATGATGAGGTTGATGAACCCGGCGCACAAGCCTATCCGATTCACCAGGGTAAAATTGAGTTTCGGCAGCTTTCCTTTGCCTACAGCGAAGGAAGCTCAGTATTTAAAAATCTAAATCTATTAATCAAACCTGGGGAGAAGATTGGGTTGGTTGGCCATTCTGGAGCAGGCAAATCAACACTGATTTCTTTGTTATTAAAAAATTTTAAGCCTACTTCAGGACAAATTTTAATCGATGATAAGCCAATTTCAGAGATTACTTCAGATTCTTTGCGTCAACAAATAGCGCTTATTCCACAAGATATTATGCTGTTTCATCGATCTCTAGGCGAGAATATTGGCTATGCAAAAGAAAATGCTACGCTTGAAGAGATTAAGCATGCAGCTGCAATGGCGAAGATAGATGATTTTATTGAATCATTGCCGGAAAAATATGATACCTTGGTTGGTGAGCGTGGTGTGAAACTTTCTGGGGGACAGCGCCAGCGTATTGCAATTGCACGTGCCCTTTTAAAAAATGCATCGCTTGTTGTTCTAGATGAGGCGACTTCAAGTCTGGATACGCTCTCAGAACAAGAAGTTCAACAATCAATTAATGCTATGCTCGAGCAAAATAATGCCACAGTCATCGCCATTGCACATCGGTTGTCGACCATTCGACATATGGATCGAATAGTAGTGATGGAGGGTGGGGCAATTATTGAAGAAGGGACTTTTAATGAGCTTTTAAATAATGAACAAAGTTACTTCAAAAAGCTTTGGGACAGTCAAGTCAATGGGATGGTTTTGTAACATAAAAATGTCTTATATTAAAAGCGTAACCGAATACAGCCTCTGCGGTTACGCTTTATATCCAGTTTTATATTGAGCGAATCTTTTGATTTTAGTCTGCATAACAATAGATATCGTTTCCACCAGGAATACCTGCTTGGAATACGACGGCATTGATACCGACAATCTCTCTTTTTTCTTTTAAACAACGGTAACCTGGATAGGTGTAATAATAATCTCCTTCAGGCAACGTGACTCCTTTCTCAACGGTATAAGTATGAGCTTGTTCATCTACAGTAATGGGGACGCTTTGCCAAGTTTTTGTTTGGGTGACTATGACACTGTTATCTGCCAAAGCCGCTGTAGTGAATGCGAGCAGTAGTGCTGTTAATAATACACTTTTCATTTCGTATCCCTCCTTCCCCCATTTATCCAAAGAATTATCTTTATTAGATATATCCAATTAAGTATAGCAAAATGAGTATAAATTTTGATCAAAAAAGGGTAAATAAAGTTATTTTAGAAGAGAAGCATAAGCGCGTAATAAGGGATCGCCAGTATGTGGTATGAGCATCATAATCAAAAATAGATGCTCAAATTGGGAGATTCATCCACAAACTCTAGAGAGGATGAACGTGTGCTGCTTTTAGAAATGTCCATGCCGAGTAGCATCATGTCCATGTCTATTCCCATCATGTTGATGTGTATGCGTGCTATCATGTCCATGAACAGTACCTTCAGAGGCAGGATACCCATGGGAGTGTGCGCTACCGACATAAACGTTACTACTCGTATCATAATTAGAAAAAGTATAATCGGGGATAGGAGTATAAAAACTATAATTTCTATAACTTCTGTAACCCGGAGTTGCGGTCGTACCTACCGTAGTATATGTATTACTGTTACAGCCGAATAAAAAAGGTAATACAAAAACAAGTCCAATCGCAACAAGTGCAAATGGAAATACAGCTGGTGCAAATATTAAAGTTGATGCAAGGAGCGTTTTCGCGGCGATTGCAGTTGTGGCTGTTGCAGCAGATTTTAATGTTACTGCGGCAATAATTCCTGCTGTCACCATCGCTGCAGCAGTGACTGCAGCCATACACTTAAGTAAAAAGCTATAATTGGTATTGTCTTCCTTTTTCTTGGCCATAGGTCACCTCCTGTGTTTTAGTCGATAAAAATAAACTATTTTATTGAGTGCAATTGTCGATATTGCATTTTCGACACCTTAAGATTCTACTATAGGGAAGAAAAATATCATCTTAATTTTTTAGTTGGGCTAGCAAGATGATCTTTTTGTTTGTCATTTATGGATTAGACGAACGATTTAGGTATTGTCTTAGTGGGGGTGAAATCTTCTGTAACCCGGGCCTCAGTACTTCAGACTAATACCCAGGCTAATCTACCTATAGAACTTAAATGCTGGAAATCCAATTTCATAAGAAAAATGCCAATAATTCATTGGCCTTAGGCTTTCTTGGGCTTAAGTTGATCCTCTTTTTCAGCGTCAACACTATCCTCTTCTTCTTCCCCAATTTTTTTAGCATCGATAATATGATGGAAGTGTTTGTGTGCTAATTCCCTCTTACTTTGAAAGAGCAAATAATGACTTCCCTTTTTAACACTATCGATCTCCGTCCGAATTGAATTTTTGAGCTCATCAAGCTTTGTGCTTTGATCTTGACTACCCGGCATTTGTTTGATTTCATCTAATTGCTGAGAAAATTTGTTAGCAATATCAAGGTAATGAATGTTGTCATGCAATAAGCCTTTCGTCAAAGGAAAATCAGCAAGTAGTTTCGTAATCCATCCAATGAATGGCGTTCTTGTTGAAAATTTAATAAGCTCATCCTCTTTGATTGTTTCCACATAGGATTCGATGGATTTTTGTAAACGCTCTATTTCTATCCGTAAATCATGACCCATCGTGATTAAATCTAAAATATCTCCAGAACTGGCCGCCTTGAGATCCTCTTCGCTAATCTCTGTTATACCAGAGACAGCGTGACTAGCGGAAGCTATTTTACTGGTTACATGCGATTCAAAATGTTCTTTAAATCGTTTAAAACGCGCGTTTTCATCGACACCCATTACCCAAGGAACATAAGCCAATGGGTTAAGCCGAGCATGCATAAAGCCTTGGAGAAAAGCAGGAGTATAATTGTTAACTCCCTCGGTAATTTGATCTTTCTTTGATTTTTTTCCCTTGGCGAATGACTCTGCTTGGTCCCATATTTCTTTGGCTTGTGCACCATAGTCCCCGTGCAGAGTATCCGCAAAGCGAGCAAAAGTTGCATCGGAATATTCAGTAGTATTCGTTATAAATTCTTTTAATTTTTTGTAGAGATATAGAGTCTCTAGTTCTGCTTCTGAGTCCTGCAGCTTCGTTCTGATTTTTTTGGAGTTCTCTACAGCAATATTGTGTAATTTCTCATGAGATTCTTCCTCAATATCAAAAAGCTCGGCTATTAACTGATGCGCAAAATCTTGATATTGTTCAGCTAAGCTTTTGGGTTTAAATAAATCATTGCCTAGTTCGTTCGGTGAAGGGAAGAGTTTAATAAATTTTGATTGGGCGGATACGGCAATCTCTTTATTATTAGAACAATAGTCTTTAATTTTTGCCCTTAACGCTTCTGCCTCTTTTGCAACCCCGGGCTTATTTTGTTCTATGCCTGGTTTTCCAAGAGCACCGTTTTGAATGGTGGAATTTATTGATTGAATATGTTGAAACCGACATTGGGAGCGATAATACACCACCGCAAGTAGTAAACTTTTTTCATCAGTAATTTTTGGAACGTAATGCGTCTCGTCATCTGAGGACTTCTTCTGTAATGGCTCACCTAGTTTTTTTGAAGCAATAGCTATCCTACTTGCAATCCCTGGGGCACTAATGAGACTTATTGATTCGATTGTGGACCCAAGACTTGCCATGGCATGGACGGCTTCCAAAGGAGTCAAGTCCGCATTCTCATTTATGGTGTTAGCAGGAGTTAATGCATCAGGGTAGCTATCCCCATATTTTTTTGCAACTTCTCGAGTCTCCTCGTCTAATTTTTTCCACCATTCAGTTAATGTCAGTGACATAACATTCTCCAATAGCAAAAGGACTTTCTGATTAATATATTACCATATGAATATTATCTGAACATTAAGTGTATAAAAGTCACTATTTGTAACCATTCCTGGGTTTTACATTTGATAAAAATATATTAGTTGAGATTGCTTTTATTGAAGTAAATTCGGAAGAAAAATAGAGATTTATCCCCTAATTTTTTGAACACAAGGTTGGGTTAATTTTCCTCAAAAGACGGGGATCCATCTATCAAAGTGGTACAATGCCAAAATAGTGATCGATCCCTGCCTTCGCAGGGATGACAAAAAATTTGTGAGGATATTCAGCTCGGGATTGACGTGGGGCCTGTATGCTGCATTTCGGTACTCTAAATTTCGCCAATTTGGGCTTAATCCAGCCGAATTATAAACAGGCCCTGCTTCAAGGTTGATTTAATGACCTTTTTGGGGCTTGGGAAAAAATCCTTATTCATCATCCCAGCTTAGAGTGCCACCTGCTTGATATTCAATGACGCGCGTTTCAAAAAAGTTTTTCTCTTTTTTCAAATCCATCATTTCACTCATCCAAGGGAATGGGTTTTCAGCGCCAGGGTACTGTTCTGGAAGTCCGATTTGATTTAAACGGCGGTTAGCAATGAAGTGTAAGTATTCTTCGAACATTTCTGCATTCATTCCTAAAATGCCTTGAGGCATGGTGTCCTTAGCATATTGATACTCCAGAGCCACACCTTGTCGAATCAATTGAATCATTTCTTCTTTAAATTCTGGTGTCCACAAATGTGGGTTCTCAATTTTAATTTGGTTGATGACATCAATACCAAAATTCATATGCATGGATTCATCACGTAAAATATATTGGAACTGCTCTGAAGTTCCTACCATTTTATTTCGACGTCCCATGGAGAGGATTTGCGTGAAACCAACATAGAAAAATATCCCTTCAAAGATTACATAGAAGGCAATTAAATCGCGCAATAGGCGCTGATCATTTTCTACAGTACCGGTATGGAATGTTTCGTCACCCAAGCTTTGAGTAAAGGGTAATGCCCAAGCTGCTTTAGTGGCTACGGATGGGATTTCACGATACATATTGAAGACTTCTGCTTCATCAAGTCCTAGGCTTTCAATAACGTACTGGTATGCATGAGTATGCAATGCCTCTTCAAAGGCCTGACGTAACAAGTATTGTCTGCATTCCGGATTGGTAATATGTCGATAAACAGCGAGTACTAGATTATTGGCAACCAATGAATCTGCTGTTGAGAAAAATCCCAAATTACGTTTGATAATTAAACGCTCGGCTTCTGTAAGTCCATTAGGATCCTTCCAGAGCGCTACGTCAGCGCTCATATTGATTTCATTGGGCATCCAATGGTTCGCACAAGCAGTTAAGTACTTGTCCCAAGCCCATCTATATTTAAAAGGAACGAGCTGGTTTAAGTCTGCCCGGCAGTTAATGATACGTTTATCATCAACGTGAATACGTGCAGCTCCCATTTCAAGAGGCTCATATCCAGTTGCACCAGTATGAATTATATCGTGTTGTTGTATATTTTCTGACATTTAAATTCTCCTGATTATTGGCACGCTTCACAGTCTGGATCGAGAATGGAGCATACTTTAGGTTCTTCTGCTATTATTTTAACTGCATTGAGTGCACCATCAGTTACAGTAGATTTCTCCGCATTGGATGCTCCTAAGCTGCGTAAGTAATAAGTAGTTTTTAATCCACGTATCCACGCATGCATGTAGAGTTGATCCAGTTTCTTACCCGATGGCTGAGCCATATAGATATTCAACGATTGCGCCTGATCAATCCATTTTTGACGACGAGAAGCTGCATCAACTAACCAAATAGGATCAATTTCAAATGAAGTGGCATAACGTTGTTTCAATTCAGCAGGAATACGGCTGATTGGTTGCACACTACCATTAAAGTATTTCAAGTCATTGACCATCACTTCATCCCAAAGATTCAATGCTTTTAAATCCGCAACCAAATAAGGATTTACTACAGTGAATTCGCCTGACAAATTGGATTTGACATACAAGTTTTGATATGTAGGCTCAATGGATTGTGATACACCACAAATATTAGAAATGGTAGCGGTAGGTGCGATGGCCATCACATTGGAGTTACGCATTCCTTGTGTACGAACTTTAATACGTAAACTTTCCCAGTCCAATCGTTGTGAACGATCTTGTTCTAGGTATTTGTTACGTGCTTGCTGTAACAAGTTAATTGAATCAATTGGCAGTATGCCTTTACTCCATAGAGAACCTTCGTAACTGGAGTAACTCCCTCGTTCTTTAGCCAGATCACAAGAAGCCTCAATAGCATAATAACTGATTAATTCCATGGATGAGTCAGCAAATTCGACTGCCTCAGGGGAAGCATAATCAATTTTTAACTCATACAATGCATCTTGAAAACCCATAAGGCCTAAACCAATAGGTCTATGTTTCAAGTTGGAATTACGTGCTTGCGGTACGGAATAGTAGTTAATATCAATCACATTATCCAACATACGAATAGCTGTTCTAATAGTGCGTTTTAACTTTTCAGTATCCAGTTTGCCCTTTTTGATATGAGCAGGAAGATTGATACTGCCTAGATTACATACAGCGATCTCTTCTTCAGAGGTATTCAATGTAATCTCAGTACACAAATTAGAACTATGAACTACACCAGCATGTTGTTGTGGAGAACGTAAATTGCAAGGATCTTTAAAGGTCATCCATGGATGGCCAGTTTCAAAAAGCATGGATAGCATTTTACGCCACAGTTTGACTGCAGATAATGTTTTTGCATTTTTGATGAGACCTTGGCGTGCTTTTTCTTCATACTCACGATAGAGTGCTTCAAAAGCTTTACCATATTGATCATGTAAATTAGGCACTTCATCAGGTGAGAATAAAGTCCAATCACCATTTTCACGTACGCGCGCCATAAATAAATCAGGTATCCACAATGCGGTATTCATATCATGTGTACGGCGTCGATCATCCCCAGTATTTTTTCTTAACTCAAGGAATTCCTCTACGTCTTTATGCCAGCACTCCAGATAGGCACAGACCGCTCCTTTACGTTTACCGCCTTGGTTTACTGCAACTGCGGTTGCATCAGCAACATTCAGGAAGGGAACCACACCTTGTGATTTTCCGTTGGTGCCTTTGATATGTGAGCCCATTGCACGTACTGGAGTCCAGTCATTACCTAATCCACCCGCATATTTGGAAAGTAGGGCATTATCTTTAATGGCACTGTATATACCATCTAAATGATCAGGAACAGTGGTCAAGTAGCAACTGGATAATTGGGGTCTAATTGTTCCTGAGTTAAACAGAGTAGGTGTTGAAGACATGTAATCAAAAGAAGACAATAATTGATAAAATTCAATGGCTTTATCATCTTTATTTTGCTCACGCAAAGCCAGTCCCATAGCAACACGCATAAAGAATGCCTGAGGCAACTCATAACGTATACCATGATCATGGATGAAGTAACGATCATATAAGGTTTGTAAACTTAAATAGCTAAACTTCATATCACGCTCAGGCAACAGCGCCTTGCCGAGTTTTTCTAAATCAAAATCGGCCATTTTTACATCCAGCATTCCTTGTTTGATACCATGAGCAATATACACTTTGAAGTAAGTTGGATAAAGTTTGCTCATCTCATCAAAGGTTGCATCCGCTTGGATTTCTAATTTGGTTAGTGCTTCCATACGCAAGCTGTCTAATAACAAACGAGCACTGACATAAGTGTAGTTGGGCTCTTTTTCAACCAATGTACGTGCAGCCATAATCAACGCTTTGTGCACATCCTCAAATTTCGCTTGGTTGTAAAGATTACGCATTGCCTCTTTAATCACCGGTTCTGCCTGAACATGCTCTAAATTACGACATGCTTCATTAACAATCGTGTTCATGCGCTCAGTATCCAATGGCTTTAATTCACCATCAGGCATCGTAATTAATAAAATTTTGTTGTCACTGGCTTGTTGTTTTAATTCATTTTCACGTGCTTTACGATGCTCTTCGCGGTACAACACATAAGCGCGAGCAACTTTATAGTGACCACTGCGCATGAGTGCTAACTCAACTTGATCCTGAATGTCCTCAATATGAACCGCACCACCGCTGGGCAAGCGGCGTTTAAACACTTGAGTTATTTGACGGGTAAGCTCTTCAATTTGTTGATGAATACGATCTGAGGTTGGAGCTGTACCGCCTTCGTCGGCAATGAATGCCTTAGTGATTGCAACTTTAATTTTCGTATCATCATAATTTACTACTTTACCATTGCGCTTAATGGTTTTTAATAAACCAGGGGCATTAGCAGTCAATTCCAGTTGACTCGTTTGCGGCACATCATTTACCGGATCAAGAATTGCGGACATTTTTCCTCCACGCATTTATTATTATTTTATTATTAACAGGCAGTTAAATTTATTCACTATTAATCAGATTATAGCACAATATGTTGGGTTGTTCTCGGTACTAAATAACAAGATAATGTGTTTTGGCATAATGGTCAAGAGAATAATATGGGAGTATTTTGTGGATAACTTGTGGGTTTGTGCACAATTGTTCTTTATTGACGAGTTGTAGATACTGTCTTTAAAAGCAAGTTAAATGTTCATTAAAAGCTTGCTTATTTTTTAAGACACCGAAAATAATGTGAGCTAACTTGCGCATCACAGCACAAATGATTGTTTTCGGTGTTTTGCCTTTCGCTTGAAGTTTATTAGCAAAAGGAAGCAGCGATTTATTGTAACGTTTGGCAACTAAAGCAGCCATGTAAAGAGCCTTTCTTAATCGGCTGTCACCGAGTCTCG
This sequence comes from Legionella sp. 227, assembly GCF_043161935.1. Classification (NCBI taxonomy): domain Bacteria; kingdom Pseudomonadati; phylum Pseudomonadota; class Gammaproteobacteria; order Legionellales; family Legionellaceae; genus Legionella; species Legionella sp. 227. The sequence goes on from NZ_CP171154.1 coordinate 3,005,217, forward strand.
AAATCGTAGTTTTGCCGATAAAAGAACCTGATTGATGTTGTTTGGGAGTAATCCCCATATAGGCAGCGAATTGTTTTGCTGTTTGGAAGCATTGTACTTCAGGCATACGTGCCAATATCTGATAGGCAGTAAGTTTTCCAATACCCTTAATAGACAGTAATAATTCAAATTGCTCTCTAAGCTGCTTATTATTATCAATGCGTTCATCAATTTGTTGTTGAATGGCTTTAATTTCTTGTTCCAGCTTCTCAATCATTTTCTTGACGCTTTTCTGTGCTGCATGTCCCTTAAGGCTATGTAGTTGATTCGTTAATTGAATGACCTGGGCTTTTAGCATATCCAATACTTTAGTTAACTCTCTTATTTCTTTTTGCTCTATAGAGCTTGACTGATAAAGGCGGGGTTCCATACGTTGACCAAATTGGGCAATGATTTTTGCATCAATCGTATCATTTTTATTGCGTGCTAGGGAGGCTTTGGCAAAGCTCTTAATTTGAAAGGGATTAATGACACTCACTCGAATTCCTTTTTCCGTTAAGAAGTCAGCAAGCCCCTCGCTGTAATGACCAGTTGCTTCCATACAGACCCAAGGAGATATTGTGTGTTGCTCAAGCCATTTATGAAATGCTTGATATCCTTGTTTGTTATTAGGAAAAACAGCATGTTTGTAACGGTTATTGATTGCTAGAGCACTATCAAACTTATCCTTAGCGATATCAACACCTATAAAATCATATGCACTCATGCTAATCTCCAATGGCTGTAAAAAATACTTGAGGTTATTTATCATTGACCAAGCTTGCGAATACAGGCTTACTTTGACGAGAGCGGCCTAAGATACTGTTCGGTCGATTGATAAGTGGGGAGAAGGTCCTAATCTACACATCAGGCTTTTATGCCTTGCCCGGTTACAAGATCACTTCTCCCATCTCAAGTGCCCTTGAGATTAAGCTTTTTTGCTTACAGATTAAAGATACAAGCCTGGTTGCTTGCAATCAGGATTGACTAACATGCATCCACATACAAAAATGTATCCAATCGATCCTACGGTTTCTGCTTTAGCTAAGAGATCCCTTCTCCCGCATGTGGGAGAGGAGTAGGGTTCATTGCCGGTAATCCAATACCTTCGCCCACCCTGACGGTCACCTTATTCCCTCCCTCCGTTATCCTGGGCATGTCGAGGGCAGAGCGGGAATAGGGGGAAGTGAAATGTAATTAACCTGAGCTATGTCTTTTTTACAATTATTGCGTCACTGACATTAGAATAGCCATGAACATTCAGTAGGAATGAACCAATATGGGCATAAAGTTGGCTTGAACTCCCTCCGTCGAGATTAATCGCATCAACACATGATAAGGGTTGAGATCTCAGTAACTGAGCGAGCTTATTCGTCGTCATTGCAGCATTAGTTGACACCAAAATAATGACCCTCCCATCCGCAGTAATTCCAAGAGCAGAACGGTCAGCGATACCTGGTTTTAGGGATGGAATTTTTCCTTTAATTAATAACCGAGGTCCGCTTTGAATGGCGAAATCAATATGATCGTCGTGGTTAAAATGGTTTAAACTGGAAATATAAGCCTTATTATTTCGTACATAAAAAATTCCCCACCAACTAATTCGTTTTAAAGGATTTATCAATTTTTTATCATTGATCCTAAGTCCAAGCGGGTTAAACTCGTGATCAAAAAAACCGCCATTAATACTCAATAGCGCTTTACTGTGTTCAGCAAATTGATCTACAGAGGCATTTTTTAATGATAATTTTTTTGCATTGACCAAGGCCAGTTTATTTTTATTGAGATCGATACGGAATGCATAAATATGCGACCATGGCGAAAGAATGCCTCCTGAAAGATCCTGATATTCAATACCGGGACTTAATTTACGCCAATATCCTTCAGCATAGGATGAACGAACTGGCGTAAAGACGATGCAAAGCACAAATAATAAATGGAACAAATATGATTTGTTTGCAGGATAAACATTGGTTTGTGAAGACATGTTATTGTATCCTTATGTACATCATTCAATACCACGGAATCTCTTATGCAAATTAAAACGCAACATAACAATAGTGATATACAGAAGTCAACAACAGATTTAACTCATTTGATGAATGATGTACTCGAACTCGCCAAAAAAGAAGGCGCAACGGATGCGATGGTCGCAGTAAATAATGATAAAGGTTTTTCAGTTGATGTACGTATGGGGGAAGTTGAAACAGTTGCATTTAGTGAAGATAAGGGTGTTGGTTTGACAGTTTATATTGGTCAACGTAAGGGAGGGGCAAGCAGCACAGATACGTCTCCTGCCGCTTTGGAGGCGATGGTAAAAGCTGCATGTGACATTGCGCGAGTGAGTGCTGAAGATCCGTGTTTTGGATTGGCCGATAAAGAGCTCATGTCTAAAAATCATCCGGATTTGAATTTATTTCATCCTTGGGATATCGACCCACAACAAGCAATTGAGATGGCTCTAAAATGTGAGAAGTATGCATTAGCCCTGGATAAGCGAATAACGAATTCAGATGGAGTGAATGTATCTTCATACGAATTACATCATGGATTTGCCAATACACATGGTGGGTCTGGATTTATTCACAGTACACGTCACAGTTTAAGTTGTTCTTTAATTGCAAAGGATGGCGAGGAAATGCAACGTGATTATGACTATACAACGGCTCGTAATGCACCGGATTTAATAGACCCTCACATTATTGCTAAAAATGCAGTGGATCGTGCAATAAGCCGTTTGGGTGCGCAGCAGATTGAGACCCAAGTAACCCCTGTCATTTTTTCATCGCGTATTTCTAGTGGTTTATTTTCAACCTTTATTAATGCAATTAGTGGTTCAAACCTTTATAGAAAAAACACTTTCTTACTCGATTCTATAGGGCAGCAAGTGTTCCCAGAGTTTATTCGTATTTATGAACAGCCTCACCTATTAGGTGCTTTGGGTAGTTCCTCGTTTGATAGTGAGGGAGTTCCAACACGACCTAATCTCCTTGTTGAAAAAGGCCGTGTGATGCAATATGTATTAGGCAGTTACTCTGCTCGAAGAATGGGATTAAAAACTACAGCAAATGCTGATGGGGTTCATAACTTAACGATTGATCCTACAGCAGGTGATCTTGCCGATTTATTAAAAATAATGGGCAGGGGATTATTAGTCACTGAATTGATGGGGCAAGGAATAAATATTGTAACGGGTGATTATTCTCGCGGTGCCAGCGGCTATTGGGTTGAAGAGGGTCAAATCCAATATCCAGTTGATGAAATTACTATTGCCGGGAATTTAAAAGATATGTTCAAAGCCATTCTTGCCGTGGGCAATGATATTAATCCCAATATTGCAACACGATGTGGCTCCGTATTAATTGAAAAAATGATGATTGCAGGAAAGTAAAACGAAATCTGGATCCTTGCGATACGGCAGGGATCTGTTTTTTCGCCACTGAATCACATGAGTTTAAAATAATAGACGATCCCATCCAAAAATAGCGCAAAAATACAAATAGCCCAATAGGATAGGGAAAATGTAGGAGGATAATATTTCGATGGTTTGTAGAGACCCACATCATCGATTGATAAAATAATACTGAATAAGATTAAAGCTGGGAAAACAATTGAAAAACCGCCCAATTGCATCAGTGTCACACCACAAATTATTCCAATCAAAAAATAACGAAAAAATCTCTTTAAGCCAAAGTGAATTATTTGCATATTATTTTTCATAGTGCACCTGTCATGGCTAAATAGAGTAAAATTAGAAGAAACAATCCAATAGCTATGGTAAAAGTCCAGCTGAGTAAGTAGGCATACATTGGAGTAAAAGAGGGTAAAAATTCGCCTGTTTTTCTTGCAATAATCAAATCATGGAGTGCGAGCACACCACTCACCTGAATTAAGAAAGGCAGGATAATCGTCAAAAAAAGAGGAAAAAACGTGACACATCCTGCAAGCGTACCAATTAACAAATAACGTAAAAATCGTTTGATAAAGTATTTTACATAATCAAAAGTTTTTGGATCTTGCATCGTTATAAGTCGATTTTTTAAGGAATATTCGAAGAATATCATGTTTTTAATCAAGGTAGTGAACTTGCTTTGTTGATTCTTTATTCTACGCTTTAGATAAGAGGATTTAATTGGAGTCGGCATGCGCAGGGTCATTTTAGCAGCATTGCTGGTAGCGAATACTGCTTTCGCAGGTGAAGAGATTGTTGGTTTTGCAGCATATGAAAATGGAGATTACTCCACTGCTTATCCATATTTAATGAAATCCGCAAGGGATGGAAATCCTGAGTCCATGTATTTAATTGGTCGTATGTACCAGTATGGTGAAGGTATAACTAAAAATTATACTGAGGCAATAAGTTGGTATCAAAAATCAGCCGATAAAAATAATCCCTTAGCACAACTCAGTCTGGGCTTTATGTATGACCTAGGCCAGGGAGTAAAGCAAAATTTTCCAGAAGCATTTAAATGGTACATGAAGTCCGCTAAGCAAGGTAATGCGATTGCGCAAAGAAATATTGGTCTGATGTATGTGACAGGTGATGGTGTTAAAGAAAATAAAAAGACTGCATTCGAGTGGTTCGAAAAATCTGCGAAACAAGGATACAGTAAAGCTCAAGTGAATCTTGCTTATGATTATATTGTTGGCGAAGGAACAGCCAAAGATGCTAATAAGGCTTTATATTGGTATCAAAAGGCTGCCGATCAGGGAGATGTCCGTGCCGAGTATAGTCTAGGTCTTTTGTATACTGGACAACAATCAGGTGTTGCCCAAGACGATAAATTAGCATTTTACTGGTTTTCCCAAGCAGCGAATCAAGGACACGTCAAAGCAGAGACTTATTTGGCTTATTACTATCTTAAAGGATATGGAGTTGAAGCCAATCCAGAAAAAGCGGCATATTGGTACCAAGCTGCGGCACTTAGTGGCCAACCCGAGGCACAAGCTGAAATTGGGCAATTACTTCTAACTGGAACTGGAATTGATAAAGATTACCAACAAGCTGCATATTGGTTTACTAAGTCTGCAGCACAAGGAAATCCTATTGGGCAGGCCAAATTGGGTTATATGTATCTTGCTGGATTGGGCGTAGACAAAGATTGGATTAAAGCATATGCCTTGTTTAAGATTGCGGCACAGAGCAAAAATGAGGAAGCGGCAAAAGAGCTGAAGATGTTGAAAAGTAAGCTATCTGATGCTGATGTTAAAGCAGGCAATGATCTGGCCAAAGAAATAATTCAAAACAATAATTTTAAGGTACCTCAAAAAGAAGAATAAAATTGTTTACGAAAACGATTTATCATCAACAGAGTAAGTGATCTCTGATGTTGGGTATGAGTTTTATTAAAAAAGGTTCAAACCAGTTGATTCTTCCTCATCAATTCCTCTAAGTCATCTCTTCATAGAAACACGTCATTCCGAACTTAATGTGGGATCTGCAATATGTTACATGAATCTCAGCAGATTTTTTGTCGTAAACGCATACAATAACGGGTCCTAGTAAACATTGAAACTTTGTCGAATCACATTCACTGAGATTTTTTCATTTTTATCTTTGCTTCTTTTAAATAATGTATATACGGTAAGATTTAGATTATCGCTCGTGGCATAAGCGACACCGAGAAAATAGGTGCTCTCCAGGGTTATTTGATCATTAGCAATATCAAGCTTTTTGAGTAATTCCGAGATTTTTCCTAAGTCTTTAATCCCATTTTCTTTTCTTATCTTGATTAATTCATTAAGCTGGGTTTCCTTCATCCCGCTGCTTAGTGATTTGAGTACTTTTATTGGTGCTGTATTGATATTAATTGGTGTTGCTTCAGGTAATGCAGTTACTAAAGGTTCTAAGGACAAATAAAGCGGCGCGTTCACATCTTTGATCAGACGCAATTCGGACTTGCTGCTCATCAGTTGATGGCTGGGGTAATAGGGAGGTTTTTGGTTGACATAATAAGATAAATAATTGTCTTTACCTCGAGCGAGGTCATAAACAGAGAGCCAATCATTAATTGCCAAGGCAAATTTCACTTTTTCTGATTCATTATTTTGTGGTATGGCAGTTCCGATAAGGTTTATAAAACCTAACATCGACTTTCTATTTCCTAAATTATTAATATTGTATTGAGCTTGTAAATCATAAAGCGCGCCCTTCAATGTGACGTTGTTATCGATATTTTCCATATTCGGGGGATAGAGACTGACAATTCCTTGTGGAGTTGCTTTAATCAATTTATTTTTTTTATCAGCTAATTGTCCTAGGCCCCAAAAAGTAACTGCTTGTGAAGCAAGATAAAGCCTATCGTGAGTGATGATAAGCCGAGTACGGTAAATATCTAATTGCACTTTGGTGCTCATTGCAGTGGCTACAATCGCAACTAGAGTCATAATAAACAGAGCAGTGAGTAGGGCACTACCTTTTGTCCACTTATCCTGCAGCATAAACTGCACCCGGTACAATAAAAAGTAAATTGATCTCGCCCTGGTCTTGCAAGGTCATATTAACTTGTATGGCCTTGGGAAAAGGCTCTTTATGCTGGTTTAGTCCTATAGCTTGTTCTCTCCATTCAGGCAGTACTTGCAAATTTTGATTTAAATAACCGAAATGACAATTAGTAAGGCGATTCAGCAAAGGCTTATCCTCATAGTTATCTTGATTCATTCTATCGAGAGTACTCCAAGTTCGGCGGATTAAAGTGCCTTGTTGACAGATATAAGCAACTCGCTTTAGCGTGCTGCGTTTTTCAAGGCTACCTGGATTGACATCTCCATCACGAGTGAATTCGAGAGTATTCGTTTGTCCTACAAAAGCAGGCGCTAATTGCATGTCATTACTGCGAATGGGGCGCTCCACTATTTGACTTGTATCTTGTTGAATAAGGCTTATCGCAAGTTGCAGTTCATTCAAGCGTTCGCTTTGTTCATTGACTCGAGCGCGTGTTGTGAATGCGTTATACAAAACAGAAGAGGTAATTGTTGCTAGAATGGCAAATACTGCGAGTGCGATTAAAATCTCAATTAATGTAAAACCTTTAAGCGCTGCAGGTGGGGTATTTTTTTTCATGATACATACCGGAATGCTTGCAGTTCCTCTCTAAAAGGTCCTGATTTTTCAGTACTCACTGAAATAACAATTTTTTGAATGTTTTTTTGTGCTGTGGAACTTACTTTTGCTCGCCAGTACCAGTGTTCATTCAACATCGTTGTATCCTGGGTGGTTTCCTGGCTTTGATTAATCTGCAATAAATTGAGTTGAATCATTGCTACCCCTTGCATAGCGATCCAATGACTCACTGTCTTTTCTTTAACACGACGTGTTGTTTCTACATTTTGTGATATTGCTTTCAACAGCGCAGTTAATGCAATCGCTATTATAGACAGTGCTAATAATACCTCAATTAGAGTGAAACCTGATTTGCGGCGTGGAGTACTCATTTAGTGGGCACCACATTAAGTTGTAACACTCCATTTCGCTTACCAATCAGTGATGCTAAATTAGGGTCTTGTTTGCTGCCAAAACTCAAAGTGAAAGGGGTTATATCACCAGAGGCAGAAATAATAATAGCAGGGGTTCCTGGTGGGGTAGCGTGATTGGTTTTCAAAGTAATATGTGTGTCTTGGGGAAAATAAGTCATTTTAAACACTCCTTTTTCGGAAATGGGCTTCCATAGAGCGTTGTTGAGTTGCAGAACCTGGTAACTGGCATTATCAATACGCAAACCTAGCGTGCTGGTTTCCAAAATAGCCTGTTGCTGTGCTAAACGAAGTGTATTAGCTAATTGTTCTACAGAAAACAAGATACGTCGATTTTCACCAAAATCACCAAAAGCAATTAAGGCAAAACCAAAGGTTATGCCTATAATCACCAAAACAATCAAGATTTCAATCAGGGTAAAACCTCGATTATGTCTATTTTTTCTCATCCCAATTACCAATTTCGGCATTAATACCCGTACCTCCAGGTTGTCCTTCAGCACCGTAGGTAAATACATCGACATCACCATGTTGACCAGGATTTAAATAAAGATAATCTCGGCCCCACGGATCTTTGGGCAGTGACTTAAGATATTGTTTCCAATTATTCGGTATTGGATTTGAGGTGGGTTTCTCAACTAGCGCCATCAAGCCTTGATCGGTGGTTGGGTAATTACCATTATCAAGCTTATATAAATCCAGAGCATTTTGTATTGCAAGTACGTCTTGTTTTGCCTTTACTTTTCGTGCCTCATCGGGACGTCCCATAATTTTAGGTACTACTATAGAAGCCAGGATACCTAATATAACAACTACTACCATGATTTCAATTAATGAGAAACCTTTTTGTCGATTCATTTTTGCTCCAATTTAAATGCAGACTGATTGTAACTTTAAGTAATTAATTGTTCCATTGAGAAAATAGGTAATAACGTAGCAAGCACAATAAACAAGACAATTGCACCCATAAACAAAATCACCATCGGCTCTAATAATGTCAGGGAAGTATCAATTATCCGTTTCACTTCATTATCCAGATGGACTGCTGCGCGTTCCATCATATTTGATAATTGGCCACTTTTCTCACCGCTGGCAATTAAATGGATTGCCATTGGGCTAATATAACCTGTTTCTTTTAACGCTTCATTAATACCACATCCTTCCCTAACTTTAACTGCAGCAGCATCAAAAGCTTGTCGCATAACGACATTAGTTACTAAACTCGCTGCAACACGCATTGTTTCCAGAACACTCACACCTGCTGCGAAAAGTATACCAAAAGTATGGATATAACGCGAAACATTAACTGTTTTAACTAAATACGAAACGATGGGTAATTTCAATAAGAACCGATGCCAAAGTAGTTTAATTTTTTCATTGGCAAGACTTTTTTTAAAGCCAATAAAAATCAGAATAATGCCTAGCAAAGTATAGAGGCCATAATCTTTAATGAAATGGCTAATATGAATTAATATGAGTGTCATTTCAGGAAGCGTTTGTCCTCCGCTGGTGAAGACTTCAATGATTTTAGGAACTACAAAACTGAGCAAAAAGCAAATAATAGCAATTGAAACGAGGATCATAATGAATGGATAAATCAATGCCTGCTGAACTTTTTGACGGGTTTGCTGTTGATTTTCAGTATAATCAGCTAACTTTTCTAAAACCACATCAAGGTGCCCAGTTTGCTCACCGGCACCCACTGTAGCTCGATACAATTCTGGGAATGCTTGTGGAAATTGACCCATAGCTTGTGCTAATCCATAACCTTCAAGCACTTTGGCACGAACACCAATAATCAGTTCTCTCACTTTGTCTTTTTCTGTTTGCTCGCTGACCCCACGCAACGATTCTTCGACGGGAATGCCAGCAGCGAGCAATGTAGCTAATTGACGAGTGAATAGGGCAAGATCTGCAGCAGAAATTTTGCCTTTGGTATTGCTCCCTGAACGTTGTTGGGTTAGCACGCGAATTTGGGTTGGAATTAATCCTTGATCCCGCAAAAGTTGGCGCGCATGGCGTTCAGAATCAGCTTCCAGTACCCCTTTGGTTGCGTTGCCGCTTTTTTGAAGCGCCTGATATTGATAAGCACCCATAATTTTTTATGGTTTATGTGAAAACATAGAGTGTAATCTATTGGGTTTAATAAGTCACTTAAGGTACACTATATACCCAGACTATCCTGGAGAGCAATAATGAGCAAAAATACAGTACAAGAGGCTATTAAAGAGCACGATGTCAAATTAATTGATCTGCGTTTTACCGACATTCGTGGTAAAGAGCAGCATATCACCATTCCAGTTTCAGCCGTAGATGACGATTTTATAGAAAATGGAAAAATGATTGATGGGTCTTCCTTTAAGGGGTGGCAAAAAATACATCAATCTGATTTGGCGTTAATGCCTGATTTGGAAACAACCAAGCTTGATCCGTTTTTTCAAGACAATACGTTATTCATTCGATGTAATGTAGTTGATCCTAAAACCATGATGGGTTATGAGCGTTGTCCTCGATCACTGGCATTACGTGCTGAAGCTTATTTGCAATCTACGGGTATTGCTGATACTGCCCTTTTTGGACCTGAACCAGAATTTTTTGTTTTTGACAGCGTGCAGTGGGAAACAACCATTGGCGGTGCTTTTTATAAAATCGACTCAGAAGAAGCACAATGGTATTCAGGAAAAGAGTTAGAAGGTGGGAATATTGGTCATCGGCCTCCAATAAAAGGCGGGTATTTTCCTGTTCCTCCAGTCGACTCTTCCCATGATATGCGTTCTGCAATGTGTCTCACTCTTGAATCCTTGGGAATGGTAGTTGAAGCCCATCATCATGAAGTAGCCACTGCAAACCAATGCGAAATTGCTACTCGATTCAATACATTGACTAAGAAAGCAGATGAATTGCAGATTTTAAAATATGTAATTCATAATGTAGCCCATAATTATGGAAAAACTGCTACTTTTATGCCTAAACCTCTAGTTGGAGATAATGGAAGTGGGATGCATTGTCATCAATCGTTATCTAAAGATGGGGTGAATCTGTTTTCTGGCGATCAATATGCTGGTCTTTCAGAAACTGCGCTTTATTACATTGGTGGAATCATCAAGCATGCGCGTGCTTTAAACGCATTTACTAATCCATCAACCAACAGTTACAAACGGCTAGTACCTGGCTTTGAAGCCCCAGTTCTATTAGCTTATTCCGCAAGAAATCGATCTGCTGCAATTCGTATTCCTCATGTGAACAATCCTAAGGCGCGTCGTATTGAGGTACGTTTCCCTGATCCTACAGCAAACCCTTACTTAGCATTTTCAGCTATGATGATGGCCGGCTTGGATGGTATCCAACGTAAAATTCATCCAGGTCATGCTATGGATAAAGATCTCTATGATTTACCACCAGAAGAGTTGGTTGATGTGCCTACAGTATGCGCTTCTTTAGAGCAGTCCATGGAAAATCTGAAGATGGATTATGATTTCTTGATACAAGGTGATGTATTTACCGAAGATTTCATTAATAACTACATCAGCATGAAGGAAGAGGAAATTAGCAAAATAAGGAGTTTGACTCATCCTTATGAATTTGAGTTATATTACAGCCTTTAGGAATAAATGGTGATGAATAAATTTTTTGTATTTCTATCATTGATGATAGTGATTTGCGCATCTTATGCGCAAATTTACAAATGGACTGATAGTCAGGGAAATGTACATTTCAGTGATACTCCTCATGAGGGGGCTGTGATTGTAACGATTCCTGATGCACAAAGTTTTTCATCACCAACCCCACCAACTTCTCAAACACCACCATCATCAGAACATGAGAATAACACGGTAAAGTTAAAGCATACTTATACAAAATTAGCGATTGCTCAACCTCAATCGGGTACAACCATTCGTAATAATCAGGGTTTTGTCGCGGTGACTGTTGAAGTAGAACCTGAGTTATTTCCTGGAGATAAATTACAGCTGTTATACGATAACGGTGCCCTTGGCGAACCTCAAAGAAATCCTGTGTTTGAAATAAATGGTATGTATCGAGGAACCCATACTTTGTCAGTGCAAGTTTTGGATGCAGATGAAAATGTGATTGAAACAAGCGATCCAATAACCATTTATGTTTTCAGACCACGGGTAGGTATGGTTCCTGGTGGTGGAGCACGTTAGTTTGTTTACAGTTGCCTATTTTGGTGCAAGATAGCCCATTGTAAATCAGACCCTAAATTTGGCGGATTAATTATGTTAATTTTATTATCACCAGCTAAAAAATTATTAAATAGTTTTAAGCCATATGCTGGAACTACATCTGAACCAATATTTGCGGATAAAACAAAAATTCTTGTGAAACTGATGAAAACGAAATCAGCTAACGAGATAGCTGCTTTGATGGATTTATCTAAAGATTTGGCTGAATTAAATTATAATCGTTATCAATCTTTTGATCTAGAAGAAAAAGTGCTGTCACACTTATATCCAGCTTTATTTTTATTTCAGGGAGATGTTTACCAAGGTTTAAAAGCTGCGACTTGGGAGCAAAAGACTGTGGAATATTCACAAAATCACTTGCGAATATTATCTGGTCTTTATGGCTTATTGAAGCCATTGGATAGTATTCAGCCCTACAGGCTTGAAATGGGCGTACGTCTAGAGAATCCTTCTGGCAAAAATTTATATGATTTTTGGCAGGAAACAGTGACTCATTCGCTCAATCAACAATTAGCAAACCAAAAAAATCCCGTTTTGATTAATCTTGCTTCTACTGAGTATTTTAAAGCTGTGGATGAAAAAAGATTAGATTATCCCATTGTTACCATCAATTTTTATGAGAGAAAGCATGAGCAACTGAAAATGATTGGTATTCATGCTAAAAAAGCTCGCGGAACGATGGCAAAATTTCTGATGCAAAATCAATTTGATGATTTGACGCATCTTAAGCAATTTAATGAGTTAGGCTATAAATTCCATGAGCCGACCTCAACTGCTCAGCATCTTGATTTTGTAAGAGATACCCATTAAATAATAAATAATGGATCCAAGTTGTCACAGGTAGGAACGATAGTAGGTTGGCCTTAGCCTAACAATTAATTTAAGGAAATGTTGGCCCAAGGCCCGACCCACATCAAACTCCGCTTTGAAGTGTGGATGAGCGTTTAATCCGTGTTACTAATATAATTTGATATTTAATCTATGTGGAATTTATCCAGTCGAGTACATCATTTAAATCATTTTCCTAACGATGAAGTGGATTGTTATGTTAAGCGGGATGATGAGTTAGGTTGTGGCATTAGTGGTTCAAAGTTACGTAAGTATGCCAGCCTTTTCCCTTTTTTAATTGAGCAGGGAATACAGCATTTAATTATTATTGCTGGACCACAATCCAATAATTTACTTGCTGCCTTGCAATTGGCCAGAGAGTTTAAGTTAAAGGTGACTGCTTTTTTAATTAAACCTTGGAAATTAGAACTGCATGGAAATTATAAATTAAGTCGTCTATTTCTGGACGAGCAGGAAATCGTTTGGATTAGTCGCGATGAGTGGTCACAAGTTAATGAATTGGCATCTCACCATCTACTCACCTTAAAAGAAAAAGGGTTCGTTTTACAAGAAGGTGCAAGTGTTCCCGAGGCAATGAGCGGGGCATTGACTCTTGCAGATGATATTATTTTGAATGAACGAACTTTAGGTTTTAAATTTCAACATATTTTTATTGATGCCGGTACCGGTTTTTCTGCTGCTGGACTCTTAAATGGATTGAATCGATCACATCATTCGGCACAAGTTCATGTATTGTTACTAGCGGATAACGAATCAATATTTCGCTGTAAGTTAAAGCAATGGATTGGTTTCATCCCCCAAAATGTTTTTTGTTTTTATCCAACTACAGCAAAAGCTTTTGGTTCTGTAAATCAAACCATTAAAAATGAAGTCAAACGTATGGCACGAGAAGAGGGCATTTTGGCTGATCCAATCTATGCAGCAAAGCTCTTCTATGAATCAAGGAAATACATCGAAACCCAACAATTAAAAGGCAAAGCCTTAATCATTCATTCTGGTGGCACATTAACGATGCCTGGATTTAATTACTAGGGGGTTGTTGAATGGTCAACAGTTCCTGGACACTCATGTTAATTTCATTTCATTTCCCCCTTGAAATTTACTAACCTAAACCCTATATGGTAAACATCATCATAAAATGTGTAACAAGGAGATTAGGTAAATGTCGAATAAGCAACAAACTATGGGCTTTCAAACAGAAGTAAAGCAAATGTTGCATTTGGTAGTGCATTCGCTTTATAGCAACAAAGAAATATTTTTACGTGAATTAATTTCTAATGCTTCCGATGCATTAGACAAATTACGATTTTTGGCTTTATCAAACAACACACTTTATGAAAATGACTCCGATCTAAAAATTACCGTTGAAGTTAATGAGAAACTAAAAACGATAACGATTAAGGATAATGGTATCGGTTTAAGCTGGGATGAGGCAGTGGAGAATTTAGGGACCATTGCGAAATCAGGCACTAAAGAATTTATGAGCCATTTAACGGGTGAAAGTGCGAAAGATTCACAGTTAATTGGACAATTCGGTGTGGGATTTTATTCCGCATTTATTGTTGCAGACAAAGTAACCGTAAAAAGCCGACGCGCTGGGATGAAGCCTGAAGAAGGAATCGTTTGGGAGTCAAATGGTGAGGGAGAATTTACCATTGCTTCTGAAAATAAAGCAACACGTGGTACTGAAGTTACTTTACATATCAAAAAAGAGGATGATGAGTTCCTTAGTAACTGGCGTTTGCGAAGTATTATCAGCAAATATTCAGACCATATTTGCTGGCCTATCGAGATGAAGAAAATATCTCAGGATGATAAAGAATCAAATGAATATGAAACTGTAAATAAGGCAACTGCCTTATGGACAATGCAAAAATCAGACATTACTGATGAAGAGTACAAACAACTCTATAAGCACATTTCTCATGATTTTCAGGATCCACTCATCTGGTCACATAACCATGTTGAAGGAAAAAATGATTATATTTCTCTACTTTATATTCCTGCTCATGCACCGTTTGATTTGTGGCAACATGAAGTGAAGCATGGCTTAAAACTTTATGTGAAACGAGTTTTTATTATGGATGACGCCACTCAATTTTTACCTCGTTATCTGCGATTTGTTAAAGGTATTGTTGATGCAAGCGATTTGCCACTTAATGTCTCCCGAGAAATTTTACAAGACAACAAGCAGGTAGAGAGCATACGTTCTGCATGTACCAAACGTGTTTTATCCATGCTTGAAAAAATGAGTACTCAGGATAAAGAAACGTATCAAAAGTTTTGGAATGAATTTGGGTTGGTTTTGAAAGAAGGACCCATTGAAGATTTTGCTAATAAAGAAGCGATTGCCAAGTTGCTACGTTTTGCGACAACTGCAACCGACTCTGAGAAACAAGAAGTAACTTTAGATGAGTATGTAAGTCGCATGAAAGAAGGCCAGGATAAAATTTATTATATTACTGCGTCCAGTTACAATGCGGCTAAGAATAGCCCTCATTTAGAAATCTTTAGGAAAAAGGGAATTGAAGTCTTATTACTCAGCGACAAAGTGGATGAGTGGTTAGTTGGTTATTTGAGCGAATATGCTGGGAAGAAATTGCAGTCTATTTCCAAGGGTAAAGTGGAATTAAATGATGAATCAACCGAGCAAATAAAAGAGCAAGAGAAAACGCTTGAACCCTTGTTAAAACATATTAAGCAAGTCCTAGATACACAAGTTAAGGATGTATTGGTTACAAACAGGTTAACTGATTCACCCGCTTGCGTTGTTGCTGATGAGCAAGATATGGGCTTGGAAATGCAACGTATTCTGCAGGCCGCTGGTCAACAAGTACCTACGAGCAAGCCTGTTTTTGAAATTAATCCAGACCATGCATTAATTAAACGTTTACATGATATTCAAGATGATGATTTATTTAAGCTATGGGTCACCATGTTGTTTGAACAAGCCGTTTTAGCTGAGGGTGGTCAACTCGATAATCCAGCTGATTTTGTCAATCGAGTCAATAAGCTGTTGGTTTCAACGGCAGTATAGAAATAATTTATTTTGCCTGGGTACAGCGTCGTTGAACCCAGGCTCTATTTTTCTGTTCAAGTTAAACTCTTGATTGTTGCGATTTTGTATTAAGAGTTCCTTTCAAAATGACAAGTACAATCACTGCTGCTTCTCAAGCTATAGAGCAAATATCCTTGCTTTTAAAATAGATATTTACAAGTAAATCCAAACCAAGTATTTTAAATAAAGAACAGATTGTATATTTAAAGGGAGTTAATATGTTTGCAAAAGGATTTTTGTTCTCCGCTGAATTTTCTTGGGATCAAGATTTATCTATCAAAGATAATGTTAAGTTTTTAATTCATGATTATATACCTTATGGATTTAATGTACTAACGAGAAAAACACATTTAACTGATGCAAAGAAGCTGATTTCCCTCTTAGAGACAAATCAAAATATTACCGATTTTGAAATTTATTTATTGATTCAAACGATGAGGCAAGAATTGAATGATGAATCTGGTGAGTTTAAAAACAGATTAAATTTTTGTGTGCGAAAAATGGAAGAGCAAAATACTTTGTTCAAAACTATGGGGGAAACTGGGCAAGCGATTAAATCCCTTGTTTGTATGAACCAATAATACCTCAACAGTATTTGTTTGAATTTAAAGTGATACGAGAGGAAGGGAATGTTATCGGCCACGGCCAAACTTTGATTCGCATATTAAAATTTAATAGGAGGGATGTTTCTGGCAAAAACGAAGTTCATCTCATTGCTGATTAGTATAATTGTTGTTATGAGAAATCTACTCAAGAGAGTGCATTTAATAAAGGCAACAATCTGATGTGATTTTCCTGTTTACTATTTTACTCACTTGGCAAGCTCTAGAATACTAAGCTATTTTTCTTTCTTTAAAATCCTGGGAAATATTATTTTACTGTTTTCCCAGGATTATGTAGTGATTATGCGTAAGGGAGTACTAATACCGTTGTTCCTACATCAATGAAATTCTCATTCAGCCATTTTGCCGCCCCGGGTAAAACACGAATACAGCCATGGCTGCTGTTGTATTTAGGTACTTCATAGGCCGCATGAATTGCATAACCGTCATGGAAATGCATGCAATAAGGCATTTTGGCTCCGCCTATGACATGGCCATCACGAGCAATAGGATATTCATTGGATTTACAGTCAGCTCCTTTTTTATTGAACACATGGAAAGTTCCTGTAACTGTTCTACATGATTCGTGAATATCATCACAATAATCCATTCCGCCAGAGGCACTACCGGTCATAACTCTGTTTCCTTGGGCATCATAAGCTGCCCATGCATTAGCTTTTGGATCAAAAACAAAGAGTTTTTTTCCTTGAACATCTCGTTTCATCGGAAAAACTTTGCGGCCACGTGTATCGTCTTGATAGGGCGTTGTGTAATGTAAGTTACCTGCATCATCTGCAATGACATCAGGTTTATCAGTAACACAGGAGGTTAATAGTAGGCCAATTAGAGGGGTTAGATAGATTATTTTTTTCATTACAAATCCTTAAAAGCTGGTTTATCTACTGCAAAAAAAAGGCTCGATATTCGAGCCTTTTTAACATAATTAAAATTTATTATTCATCAGTTAAGCGAAAATATTTAGTTCCAAAATATCTTTGGAGTTTCTTACGGATGGTGCCACGGCTAATACCTAGCATCTTAGCAGCTTGTAGTTGATTGCCACGACGTTTTTCCATAACTGCTTGCAGTAATGGAGGCTCAACCTCAGATAATATCATGTCATAAAGATCATCGATGTTTTTGGTCTTGTTTTCAGCAAGAAAACGAGTGACTAGATTGTAGACCAAATCTTGTAGACCTTGGTCTTGTTTAGTCATGCTTAGAGTAGTATCAGGTGTTTCAATGACAGTCATCTTAACTTCCTTATTATTAATTAAATCACACATTCCAATTGCTAACATTTAAAATGAAAGCAAAATTAATTGTACATGAAGGATAATTGATATTCTATATTTTTAAGAGAAAACTATGCATTATTTTCGAGCAATTGATTCACCACAAGACTAAATAATGAGCGATCAGATTTTTCAGAGGACAATGATTTCTTTACCTTGGTTAATTGCGAAATCATTTTTGTAGGTTGCTCGGGATCATTATAAAAAAGATCAATATAGCGAGTTAATTCATGAGCATTACAGTCGTATTGTAAAAACTCTGGCACAATCATTTTGTTCGCCAAAAGATTACACAGACCAAAGAATTTTACGCGAATAAACCTCATCGCTAATACGTAGGAAAGAAAAGAGGATTTATAAATAATACACATAGGTTTTTCTAATAAGGCACACTCGAGAGAGGCCGTACCTGAAGCAACAATGATGAAATCCGCGGCAGCCATACAATTTATTGCTTTACCTTGGACAAAGCTAATCGATAACTGCATATCCGAAAAATAATCTTTAATTGTTTCTGGATTAATTGTATCTGCAATAGGGATTACAAAATGTAAGTTAGGATAACGTTGCTGCAAAGTCTGCGCAGTATCCCGCAGTATGGGCATATGATATTTGATTTCATTCGTGCGACTTCCAGGAAGAAGCGCAAAAATTTTTGCATCCTGAGGCAGACCTAGAGCTGTACGTTGCACATTGCTGGAGTCAACAGATGTTATTTTTTCTACTAAAGGATGACCAACAAAATTGACAGGGACTTGGGCTTTTTCATATAAAGTTTTTTCAAAGGGCAAAATAACTGCCATTTGGTCAACGCATTTCTTGATTAGATGAATACGATTTGCTTTCCATGCCCAAATTTGCGGGCTTATATAATAGAGAATTTTAAGACCTAATTTTTGCTTTGCATATTTAGCCAACCTCAAATTAAAGCCAGGGTAATCGACTAGAATAAGTAAATCTGGTTTTTGTTGGTTTAAATGTTTTTTAATGGCAATAAATGCCTTACGGATTACATTAAGGTGACGAATAACAGCTGTAAGTCCTGTTACGCCAAATCGTGCTAAATCAGAAATTATGTGCGCTCCGGCTTCTTGCATATGCTGACCACCAATCCCACTAATCTCTATATCAGGATAGGTGGCTTTTAATTGCCGAATTAAAACGGATGCATGAACATCACCTGATTCTTCACCAGCAATAATGACAACTCGTTTAGATTTTTGCATGACGTTCAATTAAATTATTCTGAATGAGCGTAGTAATTGTCTCAGCAGTTTCAAGCGCAAGACGGCCATCTTCACCAGTAACCAATGGAAGCGTGTCTTCTTCAATGCATCTGATGAACGATTTTATTTCTTCAAGTAAGGCGTCACTTTTTTCAAATTCTTTTTCATCACGAATGATATCAGGAATACCGGGAAATAGTTCACCCTTTCCTTTTTTAAAAACAGCAAATTTTTTGTGCTGATAATCAATTGAAAGATACGAATTAGGTTGAAATATTCTTGTCTTACGTTCCGTCTTAAAGCTTACTCGACTTGCCGTAATATTGGCGACACACTGGTTAGCAAATGTAATATGTGCATTGGCAATATCGATTGCATTAGTAATTACGGGTGTCCCGTGGGCTTGGATTGAGGCAATGGGGCTTTTTACTATATTTTGAATTAAATCGATGTCATGAATCATTATATCGAGAATCACATTAACATCTGCACCACGAGGATTAAAGGGAGCTAAACGTTCTGATTGAATAAATAAAGGAGTATCTAAATATTCATCCAAAGCGAGTCGTGCAGAGTTAAAGCGTTCGAGATGTCCTACTTGCAATTTTACATGGTTTTTCTTGGCAAGATGAATTAATTCTTCTGCCTGAGTTATTGTTTCAGTGATTGGCTTTTCAATTAACACATGGATGCCATGTTCCAAAAATGCTTTGGCAATATCAAAATGCTTATTGGTCGTGGCGGCAATGCTTACTGCATCAACCTTGCCAAATAAGTCGCGATAATCGCTATAGCCTGGGACATCCAACTCTTGTGATACGCCGTCTAATGCTTTCTGATTCAGATCACAAACCCCAATTAACTCGGCATTTGGAAGGAGTTTATATTTTTGTGCGTGAAATCTACCTAAATAACCTACACCAATTACTGCGCAGCGAATTTTACTCATTATGTCTATATGTTAATTATTTGTGCGAATGATCGCATTTCCTGGATGATAAATCAATTTTAAAAGAGTATTATTAGCCGACATTAAAGCCCATGACTATACTGATTTAAATAAAGAGAACAATATTATGCTTATAGCTGGAGTTGATGAAGTAGGACGCGGTACTTTGGCTGGTGCAGTTGTTACTGCAGCAGTTATTTTAAAAAAGCCTGTAGAAGGTCTTGCCGACTCAAAAAAATTAAGCGCAAAAAAACGTGAATTGTTATCTGTACAAATAAAAGAACAAGCCCTAGCTTATGCATTTGGTCGGGCAGAAGTGGATGAAATCGATACTCTGAATATTCATCACGCCACGTTACTGGCGATAAAGCGAGCGGTTGAGGCGTTACCAATCCAGCCAGATCAGGTATTAGTTGATGGCATACATCTCCCAAAGTTAAGTATTCCTTGTAAGGCAATTGTACAGGGTGATAATTTGATTCCTGAAATTAGTGCCGCCTCTATTATTGCAAAAGTATTTCGCGATGCTGAAATGGCTGCGCTTGATGCGATTTATCCCGGATATGGGTTTGCCGAACATAAAGGATATGCGACTGTGGCGCATCGAGAAGCATTAAATCGACTTGGCCCATGCATGATTCATCGTCGAAGTTTTGAACCAGTTGCAGCATTGCTGTAAAAATAAACATAGCCTGAGTGGAGCAGCATCCTTCAAGTTCCCTTCATCCCGAGCCTAGCGAGGGTGTTCCACGCATTAGCACGCTATTCTATGGGAGATCGCTCGCTAGGCTCGGGATGAAGGTACATCAGTGTAAGCTATTGAATAAAATCTTATGTGAGCTAATGGACATTAAGATCCCGAAACTCGCTAAAAAAGTAACCATTGCCGTACCACCGTAACTGACTAAAGGCAAAGGAATGCCAACAACTGGAATGATCCCCATAACCATGCCAATATTTACAAAACCTGACATAAAGAACGACATCGCAAGACTTGCTGCTAAGAGGCGAGTATAAGTAGTTTGGGCATTTGAGGCGATATTTAGACTTCTTAGGGAAATTAAAACAATCAGTGTAATAATAGCGAACCCACCTGCGAATCCAAATTCTTCACTGGTGACTGCAAAGATAAAATCGGTCGCATGTTCAGGTAAAAAGTTAAGATGTGATTGGCTTCCTTGCAACCAACCTTTTCCTGCAAGACCACCTGAGCCTATGGCAATTTTAGACTGTATAATATGATATCCTGATCCTAATGGATCTTGTTCGGGGTCAAGCAGTGTATAAACGCGTTGCTTTTGATAATCATGCATGACATGCCAAACCACTGGAATCGCAGCGCCAACCAGGAGCATGAGTAATAAAATCACCTTAAAACGAATTCCAGCTAAAAAAACCACACATAAGCCAGCAGCAGCCACCATAATTGCAGTCCCTAAATCGGGTTGTTTGGCAATAAGAAGGGCAGGGACACAAATAATGAGTCCGGCAATGCTAAGCGACTTGAAACTACTGGGTCGAGTCTGGCGGTCAAAATACCATGCGGCCATCATAGGGACGGCCAGTTTCATTATTTCAGAGGGTTGAAAGCG
Organism: Legionella sp. 227; assembly: GCF_043161935.1. NCBI lineage: Bacteria > Pseudomonadati > Pseudomonadota > Gammaproteobacteria > Legionellales > Legionellaceae > Legionella > Legionella sp. 227. Next base: position 3,026,484 of record NZ_CP171154.1, read on the forward strand.
AAATAAGCCCAATTCAAGCCAGCGCTGTGCTCCCTTCCCAATTTTACCCATGAGCATCACTGCAATTAATAAAGTTAACCCGACGCTATAAATCCATGGAGTCCATATTTTATATTTATGAGGCGGGATAAATCCAAGCACAATCATGATGAGCGAAGCAAAAATAAGTCTCATGGATTGACGTAAAATCATACCTGAATTGGCATTAGAAGCGCTGTATAATATTAGAAGACCAAAACTGATTAATACGAGCAATAACCCCAATAAAGGAAAATCTAAATGGAGTGATTTTTTGGTAAAACGATAAACGGGTTTACTGTGGCGTCTGTTCATGAGTTTTCATCGGATAAAGTTGATAGTAAGTATCGAGAACTTTGCGTGCGACCATTGAGGCTGCAACATCATTCTCAACAACAACTGCAAGTGCAATTTCAGGCTCATCAACCGGAGTAAATGCAATAAACAAAGAGTTATCACGTAATGCTTCGGGAATGTCCTCATATTTTGCTTTTTCATATTGTCTACCGCTAAAGACCTGTGCGGTACCTGTTTTCCCTGCAACAGGGTAGGGGGGATTACGTCCAAAGCGATAACCTGTACCTTCATTACTGGTTAATACACTATGCATAGCATCTGCAACAATATCCCAATTTGCTTCATCTTTAAGGTAGATTGGATATTCTTCAACAGGTTTATATTGTTTGACCTCACCACTATCGCTGTTCACGGTTTTCGTCAATAAATGAGGTCTAAAACGTTGTCCATGCTGGCTTAAAGAGGCTGTTGCATTAGCCATCTGTAGGGGTGTGGCCAGCATAAAACCTTGGCCTATTGAAGAGATTAATGTATCCCCAGGATACCAAGGCACTCCTTTAGTTTGTTTTTTCCAACGCAAGCTGGGTACAATTCCTGAAGCCTCTTCATAAAGATCAATATGGCTTAAATGGCCTAAACCAAATTTAACAAGCATGTCTTCAATATTGGAAATACCCATTTTATTTCCTAGTTGATAAAAATAGGTATCACAAGATACAGTGATCGCACGTTTAAAATTAATCATTCCATGCCCTGTTTTTTTCCAGTCTCTATAGATATGGCTGGCAGTGGGAAGTTTATATCTTCCCGGATCATAAATTGTTGTGGCTGTTGTGATAAAACCTTTATCTAAGCCTGCTAAACCAACAAATGGTTTAATTGTGGAGGCGGGTGGGTAGACACCCCGTACCGCACGATTGAATAAAGGTCTTTGTAAGGTATTGGAGAGTTTCTTATAATCTTTAGAACTGACACCGCCAACAAAAATATTAGGATCAAAACTAGGAGAACTCACCATGGTCAAAATTTCTCCATTTTTAGAGTTAATCATGACAACGGCTCCTCGTTTGTCTTTTAGCGCTTCATATGCTGCTTGCTGGAGTCTGACATCGATACTTAAATAGAGTTTTGCTCCTGAACGAGGATTAATTTTATCAATGACCCTAAGTGTCCGTCCACTGACGTCCGTTTCTACCATTTGGTATCCAACTTTGCCATGGAGTACATCCTCATAATATTTTTCGATACCCGCCTTACCAATAAAGTTTGTAGCCCGATAATTAGTAGGATCGACTGCTTTTAATTCCTCAATATTAATTCTACCGACATAACCCAAAACATGTGCCGTGATTTCGCCTAAAGGATAATGGCGCATCAGGCGCGCCTTAATACTGACACCAGGAAAATGATATTGATTGATAGCAAAAAGCGCGACTTCTTCTTGAGTTAATTTTAACTTAATGGGTATGGGTACAAAGGATCGATTTTGTTTTCGAGTTCGTTTAAAGTTTTTTATATCTTCCTCAGAGATGGAAGGAATTAGTTTTTGCAGTTCGATTAAAGTTTTATCCATGTTTTTAACATGTTCAGGAATGATTTCCAGAACATAGACAGGAATATTTTCTGCAAGCAATACTCCATTTCTATCAAGAATTACTCCTCTAGGTGGGGCGATAGGAATAATACTCATTTGATTTTTTAAAGAGAGTGTTTGATATTTTTTAAATTCAGAGATTTGTAGAAAAGCGAGTCTTAAAACAAGAATTAAAGATAAAATAATAAGAAAGGCTACCAGCAATTTAATTCTAAAGAGTTGGTGCTGGGATTCAGTTCGGTAATTTTTAAAAGATTGATAACTCATTGACGCACAGTCAGTTAAGCAGGGCTCAAAGAATTGCATAGTAACTTAAAATTCGAATGTTTACTAGCATTGTAGCTGGGTGTAGCGCGGTGGAAACCTGGCATTTTGCGGTTTTATTTATATCTTAAAATAGGGGTAGTCCAGTATAAAGAAAATTTGTTTAAAAACCCCTCACTGTGCAACCGGAATGATGGGTAACACTTTAAACCGGGATGATAGGTAACAGATTAAAATTTTAGGGCCTAGAAATTTTATTCTGTCTCACATCAATCATCCCTAGTTTTAGTTTCGAGAAGAATAAAGAGGCTCTTCCATCATCAATGATTTGCAAGCCGACAAGTTCTCCTCTTAGTAATTCAGAAACATAATATTTTTTACCAAACCATTTTATCTCACCGTTGGTTCTCACTTTCCGCACTTCATAATTACAAGGGTAACTGACTTCTGGGAGTTTATTGGGTAAACTTCTTGATGAAGCGCGATAGATATCTGCAGGTCTTTTTCCATCAAGTGCTTGGTGAGGTCGTTCTTGATTATATTCATTTCTAAATGCATCAAAACAGTGTTGTTGTTCCTCAAAATTTAATTTTGGAGGTGAAGCCACCGCTTCTTTTAAAGTTCTATGCATTCTTTCGTGTCTTCCGTTTTGTTCTGGATGACCTGGTTCAATGCGCTCAGGCATTATCCCGAGTTTTAACCACCAGATTGAAAGTGTTGTTAAGGCACCAATCCCCATTCCAGCGAAAGGTTGTCCATTATCGGTTCTAATTACATCGGGAAGACCATACTCAATAAATGCCTGCCTAAATCCTTCTTTTGTTTCTTTTTGTCGAGGACCAACTAATCCTTTGCATAACAATAAGAAACGACTGTGATTGTCCGTTATCGTCAGTGGATAACAATAGGTGCCACCTACCTTAAATTGTCCTTTAAAGTCAGCACTCCAGGTATGATTTGAATCGTTGCATTCCCTAAATGGTTCTGTACACGCTGATACGCGCCTCCTGTATTTCCTCGGCTTAACTAAACCATGCTTCTTTAAAATATCTCCTATAGTACTTACTGCCGGCCACACTTCTTCGGACTCATTAATTAATAACCAATCTCTTAATTTGTCCGGGCCCCATTTAGGATAACGATATTTCAACTCAATTAATCGTCGTTGCTTCTCATAAGGTGTTCCATTTGGATGGTGATGCCTTGCATGGGATTTTGGTTTCAACGCAGCCTCTCCCTCTGCTTTATAGCGATTTATTAGTTTATAGCCTGTTTTTCGACTCACTCCATAACGCTTACACAACTCGCTAAAACTAAATTCTCCTTTTAACCAATCTCCAATAAATTTTAATTTCTCTATTTCAGCCTTTGTATTCAGCCAATTCATTGGTAACACCTTTTTCTCCTAGAATAGTGTTACCTATCATCCCGGTTTAAAGTGTTACCAGTCTACCCGGTTTGTACCCACCCTAACCCTCGCCCCTTTGGGGAGGGGGTTAGGGTGAGGGGCAATAGGGTTACCCACAACATTTACTACTTATGATACGGATGATTATTAATAATAGACCAGGCTCTATATAAGGTTTCGAGTAATACGATACGCACTAAGGGATGAGGAAGGGTGAGTTTGGATAAAGACCAACGTTCATCGCATAATTTTAGAATGTCTTTTGAAAGGCCTTCAGGCCCACCGATTAAAAAGCAGAGGTGGCTCGTTGTTTGATTCAACTGAGATATTTTAAGGGCTAACTCTTCACTACTAAACGTCTTACCTTCGATTTCTAAAGCAATGATTCGTGCGCTATTAGGTAAAGCCTCTTTAATTAAAGCAGACTCTTTTTCCATGATCCGCGACAAGTCCGATGATTTGCTGCGACGAATTAGAGGGATCTCGATTATTTTTAGCTGAATACCATCATTAAAGCGTTTGGCGTACTCATTCGATCCTTGAGTAACCCAGTCGGGCATTTTATTACCTAAAGTAATGACAGTAATTTTTAACATAATCAATGAATCAAAATATTTAGTCTTTGGAATGTTCTTCCCAGAGACCTTCTAGATTGTAATATTGTCTGTACTCAGGCTGCATGACATGAACTATGAAGTCGCTAAAATCAACAAGAACCCAATCACCAGTTTCCAAACCGGTACAATTCATAGCAGGCGACCCGGAAGCCTTCATATCTTCCATCATTTTTTGCGCAATGGCTTTTACATGGCGGGATGAGCGTCCAGAAGCAATTATCATATAGTCAGTAATTGTTGTTTGATTTCGAACATCAATTACTTTAACGTCAATGGCTTGGTTATCATCAAGTAGTTGTAATAGTTTTGTTAATATTGGATTTTGATCTGGCATAAGTAAGTGAATCGTCTATAAAAGGCGCTGAATAATAGCAGTATTTTCTCTATATAAAAAGGGTTGAAATAGTTCGTATTGTTCTTTTATATGTAATTTATTGAATTATCAATAAACATCATCTTGTTTTTATTGATTGGGTGAAATAAATGGGCCTTCTTTATTTCACCCAAAATAGGATTATTCTGTTAAGTGTACATGAGTTAATAAAAATTTAATCACTGCAAACAAAACTAAACAGCATAAAGCCGCAATAAACAGGATTCCCAGTTGTTGCGCAAACGCAGCGGCGTAGAGCGTTTTTAACACCGTAATGTTTGTTTCCCCTGAAGGTATCGCCGTTAATGAGGCTAGCTTGCCTGATAAAAATCCACCAATTCCCAAAGAAACGAAAAAGATACCCATTAAAGTACTTACTTTATTCTTATCCGCTAACAAAGTAATTGCAGATAATCCCACCGGAGATAAAAGAAGCTCTGCTAATGAAAACATTAAATAAGCAGGGATGATTAAAAGTGGGGAAAGTAAGGTATTTTTATCAGTGAAATTACTGACTAATGCAATGACAGCATAGGCTGCAGTGATAATAAATATAGCAAGAAGAAACTTTTTTCCAATACTTAAGCCGCGTTCGATTAGGTTAAGCTTTGGATTCTTCTTTGCAAGAAAATAACCAACAAGTAACATACCTATACTTTGAATGGTCACATAATACGGTGCTGGGAATTGAATACCTAAAAATGTTGGTTCGACAACTCGTGAAATGAACAGAGTTAATGACATAAACATTTGAAAGTAAAAGGACCAGAATACGACTGAAATAATACACAATAAGCCAATGACCAGCGTTTGTCTTGATTGATTTGCATTTTCTCCGCTTACTGAATGTAAGATATAACCGGCAGAGAATATGACAACCAGACCAAAAATAATATTGGCTAATTGTGGCGAATTGAGAATATAAAAAGATAAAGACCACAAAAATACGATGAGCACAGCAGCAGTAATGATCTTTTTATATTGAAAAATAAAAGGATTATAATCTCTAATGTTGTATTTTTTGATTCCGTAAAAAAATACAAAAAAGGCAATGACCATGCCAATTGCAGCACTGGTAAATGATGCGATCCAGCCAAAATTATCATTTAGAATACTAGGTACAGTAGTTCCTAAAATAATACCGGTGGTAATTCCCATATAAAAAATGGTAAAACCACTCTCACGACGAGCTGAACTCATTAGATATTCATTGCCCAACAGTGAAGATATGTTTGGCTTCAGTAAGCCAGTTCCTACAGCAATAGCAGCCAGCGATGCTGTAAGTATCTTGGTGTTATCCACTAGCGATAAGATGCAGTAGCTTAAAAAGAGTACAATGGCACCAAGTAAAACAGCTCTTTTTTGACCAATTAACTTGTCGGCTATCCATCCGCCTACTACTGGGGAAAGATAAGTCAATGCAGTAAACGAACCCACTAAGGCATAAACTTGTTTGTCAGGCCATTTAAAATGTAAGGCTAAATAAAGTGCTAAAAGTGATTGAACTACATAAAAACCATATCGTTCCCACATTTCAGTGGCAAAAAAAATACGGAGTGACTTTGGATGTTTTTCAGAATTGGTTTGCACTGTACTTAACATGGTTAGTAAACGTAAGGCGAAGTATAACATAATGGCATGAATAATAATAGACAATGTGTTTTCTTAATGGTCACGTCCGGGGTAAGGTTTTGAGGTTTATGATAGTTAAATTATTACAAAAATATCCATACAAATTACTGGGGCCTCGAGAAAACTGCCCGATCAATCACATGACTGGAGAAAGCGGGCTTTTCTCTTTACTGCTGCGGTGTTAGCTAGCCCATTCCACAGTACAAGGGATGATGGAATAAGCTCGCTATCTTGCCAATATTTTTACGCCTCCTTTTAAAATCGGAAAGATTGTGTACTATCTTGCTCCATTGTCTCGTTGCTATTTATAGTGTAATCATAAATATTTTTCCCTGTCATTGCCTTATATTCACGTCTCATGGTTGCAGCGATATTTTCATCACTGATTCGACTATATATATCAGCTGCATCTTTTGGTGAGAAATACTTGGCCAGTTCCGGATTATTAATAATATGGCCAAATATCTTTTCGATAAAGTCCATACTAGTATCTGGAAATAAAGCGTTTTCTACAAGTATTTTCACAATTCTCTTGTTTGCATCAGGCACATTATTTTTAATGTAATCTAGGATAGATATGCTTGTTGCTTGCCAGTATTTTTCTAACGATGCTATCAAATCTAGGCCACCTGCTCGAATGAAAAGTTCAGCTGCATCTTTTGGTGTGAGATGTTTTGCCAGTTCTGGATTATAAGTAATATAGTTTAATATCCCTGTGGCATAGGTCATACGCATACCTGGTAACAAAGCGTCTTTTACATGTACCTTCACAATTCTTTGGTTTGCATCAGGCACTTTATTTTTTATGTAATCAAATATGGGTACGCCCGTTGCTTCTTCATATTTCCTAGCTTCTATTCCCAAGCCTTTATAACCCGCTTGAATGAAAAGCTCAGCTGCATCTTGTACTGTAAGGTGTTTTACTAGCTCGGGTCTGTTAGTAATATAAGCAAGTGCATTGTGCGCATCTAGCCTTTGTGCACTTGGTAATAAAGCGCTTTTTACAAGTATTTTTACAATTCTCTGGTTTGCGTCAGGTATGTTTTCTTTTATGTAATCAAAAATTGATATGCCCGTTGCTTTCTCATAATTTCTAGCCTCTACTCCCAAGCGGCTTTGATTACCCACTTGAATAAAAAGCTCAGCTGCATCTTTTATTGAAAGGTGTTTTAGTAGCTCGGGTCTGTTAGTAATATAAGTAAGCGCCTTGTGTACATCGAGTCTCTGTGCATTTGGTGAGAAGGCCTCTTTTAAAAGTATGCCCACAATTCTCTGGTTTGCGTCAGGTATATTTTCCTTTATGTAATCAAAAATTGATATACCCGTTGCTTTCTCATAACTATTAGCCACTTGTCCCAATTGGTGTTGATAACCCACTCGAACAAAAAGCTCTGCAAAGTCATTAACTGGAATTTGTCGCATCCATTTTGAATGCTCAGAAATAAAATCTAGGAATGCTTTTTTCTCTTGAAGGGAGCATTGATTAGATAAAGCCCATTGAACTAATTCGTGAATATCTGCATCAGTAAGAATATATGCCATATGTTCGCAGTAGTTTGAGCGAGCTTTCCACATGGTCGATAGGCTAATATTTTTCTCGCTACCGAATTTATTTAGATAGAGATCTGCTTTTATAGCGTCTTTGAATGAAATTTCGCCATTTGCGCCTGTTGCATAATCCAGAAATCGCTTTGCCATAACTAAAACATGGTATTCTGGATTATCATGAGCTAATGCATTCGTTATTTTATTGACCCTACTCATATTTTTTAAATCGTTTATTTTAAGATAACCTAAAACAGTAGATTGCATATCTTTTGGCAAACGGAAAAACATAATATACCCTCGTGTGTATGTGCTTTGGTGTTCACATTTTATGCGGCTTGTCTAAAAGCGTGAATACGCTTTTTTGGAAAGCAATTTTTTCCCATTTAGAAAAGATGAACCGAAAAATTCCATATGAAAAAACGGTTGAAAAGGTAAAAACTTAGTGAGTGTGGACTGAAAAAGGCAGATAAAAAAATAGTATTAATCGCTCAAAAAATTACCGATAACAATATTTTGAATAGGTTGTGTTGACATTTCACAGTAGCAACAGGCCCTAGTTGTTCTTTAAATTTCTAATACTGAAATTGTATCTATGCGCTGAAATAGGTCTGGTGTATGATGCTTCTATTTTTAGTTCATTATGGAGCATTCTTAATGGAAGAATACAAGACAAAGCGAATAATTAGAGCAAATCATGGCAAGGAGCTACAAGCCAAAAATTGGCTTACTGAGGCAGCACTTCGTATGCTGTGCAATAATCTTGATCCAGATGTGGCAGAAGACCCTGATTCTTTAATCGTTTATGGTGGCTTGGGAAAGGCTGCTCGTAATTGGGACTGTTTCAACAAAATTGTAGAAGTGCTCAAGACTTTAAATGAACAGCAAACATTATTGATTCAATCGGGAAAGCCTGTAGGTGTTTTTACAACTCATGAGGATGCACCTCGGGTACTTATTGCTAATTCCAATTTAGTTCCTCGTTGGGCTACCTGGGAACATTTTAATGAATTAGACAAAAAGGGTTTAATGATGTACGGACAGATGACTGCTGGGAGCTGGATTTATATTGGCTCACAGGGCATTGTTCAGGGTACTTATGAAACTTTTGTTGCTGCAGCGCGTAAACATTACGCGGGAAATCTAGAAGGGCGTTGGATTTTAACCGGTGGGTTAGGGGGTATGGGTGGAGCTCAAACCTTAGCTGGAACTATGGCTGGAGCTAGTGTCTTGGCAGTTGAATGTGACCGTTCACGAATAGAAAAACGTATTAAAACCAGATACTTGGATCGTTACACGACGGATTTAGAAGAAGCCTTAAGCTGGATCAATGAATCATGTCAGAAAAAAATGCCGATCTCCGTTGCCATTTTGGGAAATGCTGCTGAAATTTTCCCTCAATTGGTTCAACGAGGAGCCTCTCCAGCTTTAGTAACCGACCAAACTAGTGCCCATGATCCCTTAAACGGTTATCTTCCTGCCGGATGGACTTTGGAGCAAGCTGCTCAATTAAGAAAATCAGCACCAGATGAGGTTGTTGCAGCAGCAAAAGAATCTATGGCAGTACAAGTACATGCGATGCTTGAATTCCAAAAAAGAGGCATTCCTGTTTTTGATTATGGTAATAACATAAGACAAATGGCTTTTGAAGCAGGTGAGAAGAATGCTTTTAAATTTGAAGGATTTGTACCTGCTTACATACGCCCTTTATTTTGTGAAGGAATAGGACCTTTTAGATGGGTTGCTTTATCTGGGGATCCTGAAGATATTTATGCAACGGATGAAATGGTTAAAAGACTTATCCCAGATAATAAGCACTTGCATAATTGGTTGGATATGGCCAAGAAAAAAATTGCATTTCAGGGCTTACCCGCACGCATTTGCTGGGTTGGACTAAAAGATCGCGCTCGTCTGGCCTTGGCTTTTAACGAAATGGTTCGCACAGGCGCTGTTAAAGCACCTATAGTAATAGGTCGTGATCATCTAGATTCAGGTTCCGTTGCAAGCCCTAATCGTGAAACCGAGGGGATGATGGATGGAAGTGATGCTGTATCTGATTGGCCTTTACTCAATGCTTTATTAAACTGCGCAAGTGGCGCAACGTGGGTTAGCATTCATCATGGCGGTGGTGTAGGCATGGGATTTTCCCAACATGCAGGAGTGGTGATTGTTGCAGATGGAACAGAAAAAGCAGCGCAGCGTCTAACAAGAGTACTCCATAACGATCCTGCTACTGGGGTCATGCGTCATGCTGATGCAGGTTATGAAATTGCAAAAAAATGCGCTAAAGAAAACGCACTCTGGTTACCTATGGAAGCTTAGATTGGATTTTTCCTGTGGTTTTTTATGACACAATATTAAAAAATAGTAGTTGGTATGGCTCTGTTTGAATCAATTCCAACTTACTTTAAGGAGATACGTTAATGCAAGAGCCCTTTCGTCTTCAACCTGGTCAGTTGAACTTGCAATCGATTAAACATATTTTAAATCAGCAATTACCTTGTGCTCTCCCTAAAGAGGCATTTGAGCGGATTGACGCATCACGGCAAACGGTCAAAAAGGTAATTCATGAGAAAAAAACAGTTTATGGTATCAATACAGGTTTTGGATCATTAGCGAATCAGACGATTTCAGAAGAAAACCTCAAACAGTTACAACGCAATATTGTGCTTTCCCATGCATGTGGTACAGGTGAGTTACTTTCTGATGAAATAGTTCAATTAATTTTACTGCTTAAAATAAATAATTTAGCGCAAGGATATTCTGGCGTGCGTCTGGAGCTGATCGAGGCGTTGATTTCATTGTATAACCATAAAGTTTATCCTTGCATACCTTCTAAAGGTTCAGTAGGTGCTTCAGGTGATTTAGCACCTTTAGCACATATGTCTTTACCCTTACTCGGTGTTGGTGAAGTACGCTATCAAGGGAAAATTATTCCTGCTCTTGAGGGATTAAAGATTGCGGGTTTAAAACCCGTTGAATTGGAAGCAAAAGAAGGTCTAGCTCTTCTAAATGGGTTGCAAGTGTCTACTGCAATTGCTTTAACTGCCTTGTTTGTCTCAGAAAATTTGTTTGAAACGGCACTCATCGCGGGCGCCTTATCTGTTGATGCAGCAAATGGTAGTGATGTTCCCTTTGATGAGCGGATACAAACGGCTCGAGGTTATAAGGCTCAGCACGATGTAGCAAAGTGCTACCGTGAGCTTTTAAGTGGGAGTGAGATCCGTGCAGCCCATCTGCACTGCTCACGTGTTCAAGATCCCTATTCATTGAGATGCCAACCTCAAATTATGGGAGCGATATTGCATCAAATTCGGTTTGTTAGAGAAACCTTGCAAGTAGAAGTGAATGCAATTTCTGATAATCCGCTTGTTTTTAGTGAGCAAGAACAAATAATTTCGGGGGGCAATTTTCATGGTGAAATTGTAGCTATGGCTGCTGACAACCTTGCTTTGGCAATTGCTGAAATAGGGGCCAGTTCCGAACGACGTATTGCATTGTTAATTGATAAAAACTTTAGTAGTTTACCCGCTTTCCTTATCAAAGAGAGTGGATTGAATTCAGGATTTATGATTGCTCATGTTACTGCTGCGGCTTGTGCTAGTGAAAACAAGGCGCTTGCACATCCTCACTCAGTGGATAGCCTTCCTACTTCTGCGAACCAAGAAGATCATGTTTCTATGGCAACCAGTGCTGCACGAAGGTTGCATGATATGAATGACAATACGGCAACTATTTTAGCCATCGAATTATTAGCGGCTGCCCAAGGAGTTGAATTTTATAAACCTTTAAAATCATCTGCATTACTAGAAGATGTTCACCAACGTTTACGCTCTTATGTAGCGGCCTATGATACAGATCGTTTTTTTGCACCAGATATTTCCATAATCAAACAAAAAATTCTGAATGAGGAATTTAACACTCCATTTTTACATTTGTGGAATCAAGATTAGGAATCAAAGTGACTATTGAAATTTATACCGATGGTGCATGTAAAGGAAATCCAGGACCTGGTGGTTGGGGAGTATTGCTTCGTTATAAGGGACAGGAAAAAACGTTATATGGTGGGGAAACACATACTACCAATAATCGTATGGAGCTTATGGCTGCAATTAAAGGTTTGGAAGCCTTAAACCGTCCCTGTGTCGTTAATTTATATACTGATTCTCAATATTTGAGACAAGGCATGACCGAATGGTTAGCCAATTGGAAACTCAATGGATGGCGTAACTCTAAAAAAGAGCCTGTAAAAAATGCAGATCTTTGGAAATTACTCGATGAATTGGCGTCACGTCATCAAATAAAATGGCACTGGGTAAAAGGGCATTCGGGGCATGTAGAAAATGATTTAGTTGATGCATTGGCCAATCAAGCAATTGAAGAGTTAAGTGAGTAAGTAATGCGACAGATTGTTTTAGATACTGAAACTACAGGTATAGGGCATGAGCAGGGGCATCGAGTTATTGAAATTGGCTGCGTGGAATTATTTGATAGAAAATTAACAGGGAAACATTTTCATGTTTATCTTAATCCACAACGTCTGGTTGATGAAGGTGCTTTTCGTGTCCATGGAATTAGTAATGAATTTTTACAAGACAAACCATTATTTGAAGAAAAAGCGGATGAATTTTGGAATTTTATTGTTGGTGCTGAACTAATAATTCACAATGCACCTTTCGACGTAGGATTTTTAAATTCGGAATTAAAACATATTCAATGGAACAAAAGATTAGAAGATTCTTGCACTATTATTGACACCTTAGTGCTAGCACGCGATAAATACCCTGGACAACGAAACAGCTTAGATGCTTTATGCAAACGATTTGGAATAGATCACTTCAATCGCGAACTTCATGGTGCTTTACTTGACGCGGAGATTCTTGCATACGTCTATCTGGCTATGACCGGTGGTCAAACCAGTTTATTTGCAGAAGTTGAAGAAGCTTCCATCTCAACCAAGATCAAAACTCAAGAAATTGCCGCACTTCAGTTAGCAAACCCAATAGTCTTGTCCGCAGATACTAAAGAGCTAGAATTACACCAAGATTTTGTAGCATTTCTAAATAAGAAATCAGGGGTTAATCATTGGGAGGAGAGCTGATTGAGTGTAGCCCGGATTACACGAGATGGTAATCCGGGACTAAGCTGACGTCAAACTCATTTGCATCTATGGGCTTTTTAGCCTTTTTATTAGCTTTTAGGGATTAGATACTTTATTGCAAAATCTTTACCGATACATTCACCAAGAGATTTTCCCCAAATACCTGCACTGTCGTTATTGATTTTATCAGGAATACTGCCATACAGTTGTTGTTGGCATTTACTGACGCTATCTGGAATTGCAGCAATGCACTTTTCATAGGTCATTTTGATGTCATCCAGCCGTTTTTTCAACTGGGGATCATTTTCAAATCCTTTGCATATGAGATCGGGCAATAAAGGTGTGACTGATTTTAACCAGCTATCTTTAGATATTTCCATTGAGCTGTCAGAGGATGCAGCACCGTTAGTACTTGTAGTTGTGCCTGTACTTGTACCTGTGCCCGTAGTTGTACCCGTGCTTGTACTCTTGGATGTATCTTCAGCATTTGATGTGAAAGAAATAAGGGTACATCCTAAAAAAATGTATAAAGCTGCCTGCAATTGTTTAGTCATGATTGAATACCTTTTGTAATCATTTCATTAAAATAGTAGAACAAATATCTTAATCTTGCTTAAAATTAATTTGTTTTGATTAAAAAATAATCTAAAATTAAGGTGACGATGGATAAATCTTAGGAATTTATTATGGAAAAACAAAGTTCTATTTTATCACCATTAGCTTGTTTTTTGTTCATTCTGCTGTTCATCTTTCTTTTTTATCCTTCTTCTGCTTTAGCGAATACATTTGTTTTCAATCCCAATACACTGACTTGGAAAGCGATTGACTCAAATGGAAAAGTAGTACGTACTGGCAGAGGATCTGGAGGTAGACGATATTGTCCAGACATACATAGAGGATGTAAAACGCCAATAGGTGTTTTTACTGTATGGAGTAAAGGAGGGGCTGGTTGCAAATCATCTCGTTACCCCGTAGGGCGAGGCGGCTCACCAATGCCTTATTGTATGTTTTTTACTAAATATTATGCGGTGCATGGTTCTTATGAAGTGCCAAATTATAATGCGAGCCATGGTTGCATACGTGTGCATCCTAGTGATGCTTACTGGCTCAGTAAGCATTTTATTAAAATAGGAACAAAAGTCGTTGTTAAACCTTACTAATTTCTACTTCTAATCACGTCATCTCTCACTAAGCGCGGGATGACGTGGTTATAAATTATTTTAATAATCATCCTCATCATCAATGCTAAATGATGAACCGCATCCACAAGTAGTTTTTGCATTGGGGTTACGAATAACAAATTGTTCGCCTTGTATGCCTTGAACGTAATCAATTTCAGCATCATGCAAATATTGGTAGCTCATTGAATCAACCAAAAGTTTTACTGAAGACACGCCATCGGAGCATTGTTGAACAATGACAGTATCATCCTCATTGATGTCTTCATCAAAACTAAATCCATATTGAAACCCAGAACAACCTCCACCTGTAATGGATACACGTAGATTTAATTTGAAATTATCTTCCTCTTTTATGAGTTCAGCCACCTTGTCTGCTGCACTTACAGAAAAGTGGATATCGCTAGTAGTAGGGGATATATCAATAGCAGCCATTTTAACTCCCAAAGTCATAATATAATTATAACGCAATTATCGTATAATCTGTTCAATAGTAGCTCCACCCAGGCATTGGTTTTTATCATAAAAAACCACATATTGACCCGGTGTAACTGCTCTTTGTGGATTTGAAAACATTACATAATGCTGATTTTCATTCTGAGGCGAAATAATACACCCTTGCTCTGCCTGTCTGTATCGTGTTTTAGCATAACAGGTCAGTGGTAAATTATCCGCACAATCAGCTAACCAATGGATTGGACCACAAATCAGGCCTTGTGCATAGAGCATGGGGTGTTGGCTGCCTTGAGCTACATATAAAGTATTTGTAGCCACTTCTTTATCAACCACATACCAAGGTTCATCGGCTGAATTTTGTAAACCGCCAATTCCTAGCCCTTGCCGTTGGCCTAAAGTGTAAAACATTAATCCGTCATGTTGTCCTAAAACTTTGCCATCCGTACTTTTTATCTCGCCTGGTCGTGCTAAAATAAATTCCTGTAAAAAGGATTTAAATCGTTTTTCGCCAATAAAACAAATCCCTGTCGAATCCTTTTTGGCCTGGGTTACTAAGCCAAGTTTTTTCGCAAACTCTCTCACTTCTGGCTTAGTATAATCTCCTATAGGAAATAAAGTTTTGGCCAAAGCTTTAGGGTTTACTGCGTGAAGAAAATAGGTTTGATCTTTATCGCGATCTTTCGCTTTATATAAGAGCCCAATATCACCTTCTATCTTATTTTTAGCATAGTGTCCTGTGGCAATGTAATCTGCTCCGAGGGTTAATGCATGATTTAAAAAAGCGTTGAATTTGATTTCCTTGTTACACAATACGTCAGGATTAGGCGTTCTTCCTTTTTCATATTCATTTAAAAAATGAGTGAAGACTCTTTGCCAATATTCTTCTGAAAAATTAACTGTATGCAGTGGAATACGCAATTGATTGCATACTGCTTGGGCATCAGCAAGATCTTGTGCTGCAGGACAGAATCCATCTTTATCATCTTGTTCCCAGTTCTTCATGAACAAGCCTTCAACTTGATAGCCTGCTTCTTGTAATAACCAGGCTGCAACAGAAGAATCAACACCACCAGACATTCCAACTATAACTTTAGCTTTCATAAAATTGAGATACCGCTTAATATTCTATTTTTTCAGCATCGTAGCCTAAGCGAGTGGAGTTGCTGTCATCCCTCGCTAGGCTCGGGATGACAGCAAATAAGCGAGATTCTATTGCTCAGGCGACGATTCTGAAATTGAACTTATACAAATAATAACTCTTTAGGATACGACAATAATGCTGCACTTACAAGAAATGGTTAAACAAGGACAACAAACTAAGACCGTGACACTTAGTGAACGTTTACCTCATTTCATTACTACTTCCTGCGAGCTAGAGGTGACTTATCATGTTGAAGCAAAAGAAGATTTTTATCTTATTCATCTTCATGTTAAGGGTGATCTGCCTACGCAATGTCAACGTTGTCTAGACGAATTTAATTTTCCATACGATAATATGACTGAAGTTGCTGTATGTCGTGATGATGAGAGGGCAGAGCAGATACTGGAACATTATGAATGTATTGTTTCTGAAAATTTGCAAGTGAGTTTGGAAGATATACTGATTGATGAGTTACATCTCTACGCGCCACAGTTTCATCCTGAAATTAATGATTGCAGCAGTGAAATAAACCAAATTTTAGTGGGAAAAAAATGAATTTTATTGAAATTTTATCTAATAAACACTAATATTCCCGCTTTATGAATGCAATTTGTTTAGGAGTAATACAATGGCCGTACAACAAAATAAAAAATCACGCTCACGTCGTGACATGCGTCGTTCACACGATGCTTTGACTAAGCCGACACTTTCTGTGGATTCAACTACTGGCGAAACACATCGTCGTCATCATATGACTGAAGATGGTTATTATCGCGGTAAAAAAATTATTGATACTGATAATGTTTACGAAGAAAAAGAGTAATTTTCTTGAATAATATCACCATTGCAATTGATGCGATGGGTGGGGATCATGGTTTGAATGTTGTGATTCCTGCCTGTATTCGCGCAGCAAATAATAATCCTGATCTGAAACTCATTCTTGTTGGAGTTCATGATAAAATTCATGCTTTTTTAAAAAAGCATGGAGTGGCTTCTTCAAATCAATTTTCCATAGTCCATGCTTCTGAAGTTGTGGCTATGGATGAATTGCCTTCACATGCTTTGCGTAATAAAAAAGATTCTTCCATGCGTGTAGCCATTAATTTGGTGAAAGAAGGAATGGCGCAAGCTTGTGTTAGTGCCGGAAATACTGGCGCTCTTATGGCTACAGCGCGTTATGTTTTAAAAACTTTACCCGGAATCGATAGACCCGCAATTATTTCTGAGTTACCGACCATGCGTGGTAGGACTTGGGTAATTGATTTGGGGGCAAATGTTGATTCCTGTGCGGAACATTTATTTCAATTTGCCGTAATGGGATCTGCATTAGTTCAAGCGGTAGCAAATAAGCCCAAGCCTAAAATTGCCTTACTGAATATAGGCGTGGAAGAAATGAAGGGAAATGATCAAGTGAAACGTACGGCACACATGCTTGCAGAGTGCGACGTTATGAACTACGTTGGTTATGTAGAAGGTGATCATTTTTATACTGGAGAAGTTGATTTAGTAGTCTGCGATGGTTTTGTGGGTAATGTTGCTTTAAAAGCGAGCGAAGGCCTTGCAAAGTTTTTTGTAAGTTTACTCATGGAGTCATTTAACAGGAACTGGTATACCAAACTTTCCGCTTTAATCGCACGACCAGCATTAAAGCATCTTAAGAAACGCTTTGATCCTTCTCGTTATAACGGCGCAAGTATGCTCGGATTAAATGGCATTGTTGTAAAAAGCCATGGCGGTGCTAATGAATTAGGATTTCAACATGCTATTGAACAAGCAGTTCTTGAAGTTAAAAATAACGTGATTGATTTAGTGCGTGTACAAATAAATGATTTTATCAATCAGGGATTGCTGTTATGAAAAATGCTGTAATACGTGGTACTGGAAGTTATATTCCTGAAAAGCAACTTACAAATCTTGAGCTTGAGTCAATACTTGATACGAGTGATGAGTGGATTGTCACCAGAACTGGAATCAGCAGTCGTAGTGTGGCGCAACCTCATGAAACTACCTCATATATGGCTTCCAAAGCTGCTGAACAAGCATTAATTGCTTCCGGTATGGATGCTGATGAAATCGATTTAATATTAGTTGCTACGTGTACCCCAGATCATTTTTTTCCGGGGGTTGCTTGTTATGTCCAGCATGCTTTAAAAATTAAACGTCCCATCCCTGCTTTTGATGTCGGCGCCGCATGCAGTGGCTTTGTATATGTAATGGATATTGCAAAACAGTATATTGAGTCCGGTGCGGCTAAAAATATTCTTGT
This sequence comes from Legionella sp. 227, assembly GCF_043161935.1. Taxonomy (NCBI): domain Bacteria; kingdom Pseudomonadati; phylum Pseudomonadota; class Gammaproteobacteria; order Legionellales; family Legionellaceae; genus Legionella; species Legionella sp. 227. The sequence continues at coordinate 3,044,374 of NZ_CP171154.1, forward strand.
TATCGGCAGTGAAAGCATGTCTAGAGCAGTAGATTGGACCGATCGTGCAACTTGCGTCCTATTTGGAGATGGTGCCGGAGCAGTCGTTTTAAGTGCTAGTGACAGACAAGGCATTATGGGTAGTGTGCTACATGCCTCTTACGATGCAGAAAAATTACTAAATTTAAGTAATGCTACATTTGAAAATCAACGTGCTACGATTACCATGCGTGGTAATGAAGTTTTTAAAATCGCCGTTAAAATTATGGGTGATGTTGTTGATGAAGTTTTAGAGATTAGTCATTTGAAAAAATCTGATATTCAATGGCTTATTCCTCATCAAGCAAATATGCGTATCATACAAGCCATCGCTAAAAAACTGGACCTTCCTATGTCACAAGTGATTGTTACTATTGGTAGCCAGGGAAATACTTCGGCTGCATCTATTCCTTTGGCTCTGGATCATTCTATTCGAACCAATCAGATTAAAAGAGATGAATTAATATTGATTGAGTCTTTCGGAGGTGGAATGACTTGGGGAGCTATGGTAATTCGTTATTAATAATTTTAATGAGTTCTTTTTTTTAGTTCGGAGCTATTTTTGATATGGTAAAAACAGCATTTGTATTTCCTGGGCAAGGTTCACAATCAGTAGGTATGTTAGCTGATTTTGAGTTGCAGCATCCTATTGTTGTCAATACGTTTGCAGAAGCATCTGAAGCGGTAGGTTACGATCTATGGAAACTCGTGCAACAAGGACCTGAAGAACAATTAAATCAGACAGAACATACACAGGTCGCAATGCTTACTGCTGATGTTGCCGTATATAGGGTATTGATGCAACATGATGTCGCTCAACCAATGCTCATGGCCGGTCATAGTTTAGGTGAATATGCAGCTTTGGTTTGTGCTGATGCATTATCATTGTTTGATGCCGCGTGTTTAGTAGCGCGTCGAGGACAAGTAATGCAAAATGCAGTCCCTTTAGGCTTAGGTGCCATGGCGGCAATCGTTGGTTTAACCGATGAGCAAGTTAAAGCACTGTGTGAGCAGGCCAGTCGTGAAAATGAAGTGGTAACTCCCGCAAACTATAATGCAATTGGACAAGTTGTTGTGGCAGGACATACTCCAGCAGTTAACAGAATATTGAACTTAGCCGAGGAAGAAGGCGCACGTCTTGCGAAAGTGATCCCAGTCAGTGTTCCATGTCATTGTCCTTTATTGTCTGAAGCTGCTGAATCATTTGCTGATTATCTCGCTAAAATTGATTTTAAAAATCCAAAAACAGATGTTGTGAGTAATGTTGATTTAAGTTTTTATCATTCAGCACAACATATACGTGAAAAACTAAAAGAACAGCTATACAGTCCTGTACGTTGGGTCGAAACGATACAACTCTTTAAAAACAGTGGCATAGGCCTCGTTCTTGAGTGTGGTCCAGGAAAAGTGTTGAGCGGATTAATTAAAAGAATTGATAGAAGCTTAAATACAATTAGTGTTTACGATACTATTAGTTTAGAACAACTTGAAGAGCAATTTGCATAGCCTAAGTGTAGCGAATTGAGTGCTTCAGGGATATGCTGAGATGTAGAATGAGTAGCACTTAAAATGACATTGATTTAGTGAGACACATGTTCAACCTAAAGAAATAACTTTTTCTATAGAGGAAAATAAATGACGAGTTTAGAGGGGAAAATTGCCTTGGTAACAGGGGCAAGCCGAGGAATAGGTCAGGCAATAGCTCTTAAATTGGCCCAGCAAGGTGCTTTTGTCTATGGCACTGCTACTACTGAACAGGGTGCTCAATCAATAAATGCCTATTTTGAAAAAGAAAAGTTATCCGGAAAGGGGCTCGTTCTAGATGTTACAAATTCAGAGCAAATAGAAAAAGTAATCGGTGAATTGGTTGACAAGAATCAATCTCCTTCGATATTAGTGAATAATGCAGGGATAACTGCAGATAATTTACTGCTGCGTATGGATGATGATGAATGGTATAAGGTAATCGAAACAAATTTGAATTCAATATACAAAATGTCTAAAATTTGTATAAAACCCATGTTTAGAGCTCGATGGGGACGAATTATTTCTATAGGTTCAGTAGTCGGTTCAAGTGGGAATTCAGGCCAAGTAAATTATACTGCAGCAAAAGCCGGTATTGTTGGTTTCAGTAAATCCTTAGCCCAAGAAATTGGAAGCCGAGGAATTACTGTTAATGTTGTTGCGCCTGGGTTTATTGATACAGACATGACAGCAGCTTTACCCGATATGGTAAAGGAAGAGATGTTAAAAAGAATTCCTATGCGGAAGCTGGGAGATCCTAAAGATATAGCTGAAGCAGTAGCTTTTTTAGCATCAGAAAGTGCTAAATATATCACGGGTGAAACAATTCATGTCAATGGCGGCATGTATATGGATTAAATGCACTTGCGTTATCTGTATAAATGAATAAACTATACCACTTCCATTTAACTTTGGTTGTTTGGTATTTAAGATTGCTTATAAATTTCAGTGCTTAAGCAATCAAAGTTAAGTGGAAGTTGTATTTTAATAATCTGGAATTTTTTTAAATTTCTATCAACCGAAAGAGGAAAATCAAGTTATGAGTACAGTTGAAGAGCGTGTTCGCAAGATTGTTGTTGAACAACTAGGCGTTAAAGAAGAAGAGTTAAAGAACGATGCATCATTTGTTGATGACTTAGGTGCTGATTCTTTAGATACTGTGGAATTGGTTATGGCTCTTGAAGAAGAATTTGAAACAGAAATTCCTGATGAGAAGGCTGAAAAAATTACCACGATTCAAGAAGCGATTGATTATATTGAATCTAATTTAAATAAAGAAGAAGCATAAGCATTTGCTTTTATCTCTTTCTCTCCTACCCAATGTGTGGGAGAGAAATGGGAATTGTTTTACGAGGAGCCTTCATTGAATAAGCGGCGTGTAGTAATTACTGGTATGGGTATGATTACCCCTGTCGGGCTTAATGTAGAAGAAACTTGGCAAAATATATTAGCTGGTGCAAGTGGTGTTGTTTTGGCAGATGAATTTGATGCTAATGAATACAGCACACGGATATGGGCTAAGGTTAAGAATTTTAATATTGAGAATTATGTTCCGCTTAAAGATGCACGTAAAATGGATGTGTTTACCCAATATGGCATTGCTGCAGCTGATGAAGCAATGTTGGATTCGGGTTTGAAGATTGACGCGAATTTAGCCAATCGTATTGGTGTCGCCGTTGGAGCAGGTATTGGTGGCATCCAGACAATTACCAATAATCAAGATAAATTGATGGCGGGTGGACCTCGAAAGGTTTCTCCATTTTTTATTCCAGCAGGAATCATTAATATGGTTGCTGGGCAGATTTCAATAAGACATCAGCTGAAAGGGCCTAATATTTCAGTCGTTACCGCATGCACTACGGGTACACATAATATTGGACTTGCGGGACGAATGATTACTTATGGTGATGCTGATGTTATGGTATGTGGTGGGGCTGAAATGACCTTAACCCCACTGTGTTTAGCGGGATTCTCTGCTGTGCGTTCCTTATCTAAACGTAATGATGAGCCTGAAAAGGCATCAAGACCTTTTGACAAAGATAGAGATGGCTTTGTTATGGGCGAGGGCGCAGGAGTGCTTATTCTAGAAGAATATGAGCACGCTAAAGCTCGTGGTGCAAAAATTTATGCCGAACTTGTTGGGTTTGGTATGTCTGGTGATGCTTTTCATATTACTGCGCCCGATGATGATGCGGATGGTGCAGCTCGTGCCATGGAAGCAGCCATTCATGATGCAGGAATTGATCCAGAACAAGTTGATTACATTAATGCACACGGTACATCGACTTATCTTAACGATTTGAATGAAACAAAAGCCATTAAGCGTGTTTTTAAACAACATGCTTATGATCTAGCAGTTAGTTCTACAAAATCAATGACAGGTCATTTATTAGGTGCTGCTGGTGCTGTTGAAGCAATATTTAGTATTTTAGCACTCAGGGATCAAATTGCTCCCCCAACTATTAATTTGGATAATCCTGATGAAGGATGTGATTTGAATTATGTACCTTATACACCTCAAAAAAGAGCGATCAATTTTGTTTTAAGTAATTCACTTGGTTTTGGTGGAACAAATGGTAGCTTGTTATTTAAGCGGGTCTAAATGACATTTTCAAGACATAAAAAACTGATATTTTTTATAGTAATATTGTTTTTTATGTCTTGTTTTCTTCTCTTTTTTAGTAATTATATTCAGATTATAAGACCCATTATTCCCAAAGAGGGCTCACCTGTTATTATCACGCTTGACCGAACTGCTTCAGCCTCACAATTTGTAAGAATACTAAAAGAAAAAAATCTAATTCACTCCGATTCGGCGCTTCTAATGATGATTCGCTTCTCTGGTTTATCATCCCAGCTTAAAGCGGGTGTATACCAAATTAAACCGGGTGAAACGGCAATGCAACTAGTACATCGAATCGTAGCAGGGGATGTCTTAACCCAAAATTTTACAGTTATTGCGGGTACCACACAGCAAAAAATTTCCCAAGATTTGGCTAAAGCGGCCTATTTGAATTATAGTCCGGAAGACTGGCGTTCTATTAAAGACGACCATCCCAATGCAGAAGGGTTGTTGCTTGCGGATACCTATCAGTATCATGGTGGAAGTAGTGGTAAGAGTTTATTAGAGCATGCCCATCGTAATTTAATTAACTATTTAAATATGAGTTGGGCCAACAGAGCTGCTAATCTACCTTATAAAACACCCTATGAATTGCTTATTGCTGCTTCAATCATTGAAAAAGAAACAGCTGTTCCACAAGAGCGTAAATTAATTTCAGGCGTGATGGTGAATCGATTAAATAAAAAAATGCCATTGCAGATGGATCCAACTGTGATCTATGGTTTGGGTGCCGCTTACAAGGGAAAGCTTTCTCATAATGATTTGCTTATTGATTCCCCCTATAACTCATATCATTATAGAGGTTTGCCGCCAACACCTATTGCTATGGTCGGTAAAGAAGCATTGGATGCAGCAGCTCATCCACAACTCTCCAACTATCTATATTTTGTGGCCAAAGGGGATGGAACACACCAATTTTCCGAAACGTACGAACAGCAAAAACAAGCAATTAATCAATATAAACGCAAGGATCTCTAATGTCATCTTTAGCTGGGAAGTTAATTGTTATTGAAGGATTAGAAGGCGCTGGTAAATCTACCGCAATAAATACTGTTACAGAACTTTTGGCAAAAAGAGAAATTCAGACCTTAACTACTCGAGAGCCTGGTGGTACAGCAATAGGTGAGATTTTGCGTGAACTGATTAAGAATCCTAAATATCGGGATGTTTTAGATGATCGCAGTGAATTGTTATTGCTTTATACTGCTCGAATTCAGCTTCTTGAGGAAGTGATTAAACCTGCGTTGCGGCAAGGAATTTGGGTTATTGCTGACCGATTCGAACTTTCAACGATGGCTTATCAAGGTGGCGGACGAAGATTAGATCAAGAGATGATCCACAAGTTATCTTCCTTCGCACTTAGGGGATTTAAACCCGATCTGACTTTATACTTGGACATTAGCCCTGAAGAAGGAATGATGCGGGTTAAATCAAGAGGGGAATTTGATAGGATTGAACAACAATCAATTGATTTCTTTCATCGTGTCCATGAAAGTTACACACATCATGTAAAAATGGACTCTCATGCGGTAATGATTGACGCTCGAAGGCCTCTACATGAAGTGCAACAGGCAATACAAAATGCAATAAATGTATTTATTGAGCATCAATAATGAGCAGTTTTAACAAGTTATCGGATCAAATAGTAAAATATCAATCCCAATGGAATCAAATTAAATCGGCATGGATAAATAAGCGTATTGCTCAGGCTATGCTGTTTGTGGGCTCGTTTGATTGTGCCTTTGTCGATTTTGTAAAAAAATTCAACCAGCTGATTTTCTGTAAACAAAATGAGAATGAGCCTTGTTTTGCATGTTCTGATTGTCAAATGGTTGCATGTGGCGAGCACCCCGATGTGGAATGGGTTAAACCAGAAAAAAACGGTGGGGCAATTAAAGTCGATCAGATAAGAGAGTTACAAAATAATGCGTATTTGACACCCCAACGCACCAAATACCGTTTGATTGTTATTGAATCCGCTGATCGCATGAACCTTTCTGCTGCTAATGCATTATTAAAAATTTTAGAAGAACCTCCCCCACAGACCATATTTTTACTTTTGGCTCAGCAAATAAGTACTTTATTACCTACAGTCTTAAGTAGATGTCAGATCATACGTTTTGCCTCATATGAGGATTTATTCGGGACTAATTATTTGCAATTAGCAGAGTACTATCCAGAGGAATCTGAGCAAGCAAGGATTGTGAAACAATCAGAATTTATTTTAGATGGGTTAATTGCAGTAATTGAACAAAAGGAGCATCCAAGCCGTGTTGCTGCTCAATGGAATCAATTTGAGTTAGGAACATTACTTTGGTTTCTGTATTTGGTTTATGCACAAATCCAAATGATGCAAATTATTTCACCCACAGATAAAGGTCCAATTCTACCTCAGATGAGTTGCTTAATGTCTTTATTGAGTCCCATAATGATTTTTTCTCAAATTGATAGAATCAATACATTACAGCGAAAATTAAGCCATAATATGAATGTAAATCAAACTTTGGCATTGGAAGATTTATTGTTAACAATATACAGTGAATCTAGAGCTTCTTAAAATATGTAATGTTTTGATTTTTATGAAGTCCAGAATATTTAAGGAAGATCTATGATGGATACAACACAACAAATCAATTGTTCGTTTCTGAGTGAGTCAGATCTTTATGCAGCTTATATGCCTTTTGTCAAAGGAGGCGGGTTATTTATCCGTACTAAAACAAGCTACCCATTTGGTTCAGAGGTTAAGCTATTTATTAAACTAATGGATGAGGATGAATCCTATGTTGTTGAAGGTAAAGTAATCTGGATTACTCCTAAAGGAGCGCAGGGAAATAAAGTACCGGGAATTGGAGTACAATTTATCGGTGAAAACAGCCGCTATTTGTCTAATAAAATAGAGACCTATTTAGCAGGCATGTTAAAATCCTCTCAATTTACAGATACAATTTAGGTTCATTCAATATGGGGAACTATTTCTTTCTATTCCTTATGTTGGGCTGACGAACATTTTAAGAGGTCATCCATGTTAGTTGATTCACACTGTCATTTGAATTTTCTCGATTTAGCTGATTTTAATAATGATATGGCGAATGTCTTGGCACAAGCAAAAGCAAATGGCGTACAGCATTTTTTATGTGTTTGCGTTGAATTAAAGGATTATCCACAATTAGAAAAGCTTGCTGCAGAATATACTGATATTAGTATATCGGTTGGTGTGCATCCAAATACTGAAATGGATGTTGCTGTTACCTCAGAGATGTTGCTTGATTTGGCACAAAATCCTGCATGTGTTGCAATAGGTGAAACAGGCTTAGATTATTATCGAACTCATACTGAAGAAGCGCGAGAAATACAACGTAGCCGATTTAAAGCGCACATAAAGGCTGCTTTACAATCTTCAAAACCATTGATTATTCATACTCGTCAAGCAGCAGAAGATACAATCGCATTAATGGCAGAAGAAAATGCCCAACACATTGGTGGTGTTATGCATTGTTTTGCTGAAAGTTTGGATATAGCACATCAAGCCATGGATTTGAATTTTTATATCTCATTTTCAGGAATAGTTACGTTTAAAAATGCAACGGCCCTTCAAGATGTAGCAAGAAAAATACCTTTGGACCGAATACTCATTGAAACGGACTCACCTTATTTAGCTCCAGTACCTTATCGCGGAAAACAAAATCATCCTGCACTAGTAAAACATGTAGCGGAAGCCATCGCTGAGCTCCGCGGTATGTCATATGATGAAATAGCTGAAATTACTACCAATAACTTTTATACTTGTTTCAAATTATAGGCATCTAAACATGTAGCTTAGGTACGCGTAGTGGCATTGCCATTAAGTGAAAAGAATCCCCCTCTCCTCAGAGGGGGAAGGGAAGTTTCTTAATTTAATCGCAATGCCAAAGCGCTGTATCCAGTTATATGCTTTTAATATTTTCTATTGGGGATTACAGAATGACTTTGTACATAGGCTTGATGTCTGGAACAAGTATGGATGGTATTGATGCGGCGCTGGTTGATGTATCAAAAAATACACTGGTTTATGGGATCACCAATAAGTACAGCGATGAAGTGAAAGCACGCATGGATAAGTTGCTCCATGGTTTAGACCTAAGTCTGGCCTCTATTTGTCAACTGAATACATTGATTGGAAGAGAGTTTGCCTATACAGTAAATGAATTATTACAAAAAGCAAAATTATCAGCCAGTGATATTTGTGCGATAGGAAGTCATGGCCAAACAGTGTGTCATAATACGAATTGTTCTATTCCATATACTTTACAGTTGGGATGTGCTCATACTATTTCAACATTAACTGGTATCACTGTTGTTGCTGACTTTAGAACTCGTGATTTGGTACTGGGTGGGCAGGGAGCTCCTTTTGCACCACTTTATCATCAGCAGTTATTTAGTGGCAGAAATAATCATATTGCTGTAGTGAATGTAGGTGGTATAAGCAATATTACCTTTATTCATGCAAATGAGCCAACTAAAGGTTGGGATGTAGGTCCTGGGAATTGCTTAATGGATGCTTGGATCATGGAGCAGCAGGGAAAGGATTATGATGCTGGTGGAGAATGGGCGCAACAAGGCGAAATTATTGTTCCTCTTTTTGAAGCATTAATGTCAGATTCTTTCATTACCTCTTCAGCACCAAAGAGCATAGGTAAAGAATACTTTTCCTTATCATGGCTAAAAAACCATTTAAGGGAAGAATATAAAGCAGTAGATATTCAAACTACATTACTTGCATTTACTGCTCAAACGATTGCGAATTCAGTTTTAACTGAACCCAATCAAGTAGAGCAAATGTATCTGTGTGGTGGGGGCACCCACAATCATGCACTTTTGCATAGGCTTACTGAATTATTACCAGAAACCCGTGTGAAAAGTATAGCAGAGGTAGGCATTAGCCCTGATTATTTAGAAGCGATGATGTTTGCTTGGCTGGCTGCGCAAACAATAAATCACGTTCCCGTGGATTTAACTACGATTACCGGATCTCAAGCCCCTGCAATTTTGGGTGCGATTTACCCTAAACAAAAGTAGAATCATGTAGTCTGGATGTTATGCTGTGAAGTTCTCGTCATCTCGAGTACAGCGAGGAATTTTCCCTCCTAACACTGTACTACAGTCATGGAGATCCTTTGCTGTACTGGGGATGACGACGAAAAGAGAACAGAGAATTCTTTAAGTAAAATACATCTGACTTCCTTTTCTGTATTAAGATCATATTGACAAAATAAATATGTATGAGCTTAAATGAGGAATTTCAAACGGAGTGGCCTTAAGTTGAGCGCAAATTATATAGAAAAAACACCCCAAGGAGTAAGTACAAGTCTGGTGACTGCGTATTTTATCTTTTTCCTGGCAGCATCATTTTATTTATATGAATTCATTCTGCAGGTAGCCCCTAGCGTCATGGCTGAATCGATGATGAAAACTTTTGGGGTTACAGGACAAGGATTTGGAGTTATCTCCGCATTTTATTTTTATGCTTACGCACCAACCCAAATACCCGCAGGCGTGTTATTCGATCGATATGGGCCGCGAAAATTAATGACTTTTGCCATTATCCTATGTGCTCTTGGGTCTGCTTTTTTTGCTTCAACTGACAGTGTATTCACTGCATGTATCGGAAGATTCTTAATTGGAATTGGCTCAGCATTTTCTTTTATTGGGGTGTTGGTTCTTTTATCACGTTGGTTTCCTCCTCATTATTTCGCCATTTTGGCAGGGATCGCCCAATTGATGAGTTCCGTAGGTGCTATGTTTGGTGAAATGCCTTTAGCTTATCTAATTCAGGGTGTTGGCTGGCGTAATGCAAGCTTTATTCTTTCGATTATTGGCTTTATTCTGGCGGCATTCTTTTGGTTGTATATCCGAGATTACCCACATCAGAAAAGCCAAGCAGTTCCTGAGCATTACCTCCGTGATGAATGGAAAAGACTTATGGCGGTGTGCAAACATAGTTATACCTGGATAATAGGTGGTTATGCGTTCACAATATGGGCTCCCATTGCCGTCTTCGCAGCGCTTTGGGGTGTTCCGTATTTACAAGAAAAATTCCAAATAAGCGTGGTTGCTGCTTCAGGGCTATGCAGTATGATTTGGATTGGAATCGGTGTGGGGAGCCCTTTATTAGGATGGTTCAGTGATCGTATTCAAAGTCGACGCATCGCGCTTATTATCAGTGCCATTTTAGGTTTGTTTGCGACATTGGTTTTGTTGTATTTGCCAGGATTATCTTATGGATGGACGCCATTTATTCTGTTTGTATTGGGTTTAGGAGCAGGTGGGCAAACGGTAAGTTTTGCTGTGGTCAAAGAAAATAATCCTCCTGAGCTTGTTGGTACTGCTTCAGGTTTTAATAATCTTTCAGTAGTGTTAGGTGGGGCCTTATTTCAGCCTCTAGTAGGGTACATATTACAGCATACAAACTTATGGCATTTGGTTAATGGAGTACATGTATACAGTATTTCTAGTTACCAAATCGCTTTAATGGTTATGCCCATATGCTTTTTAGCAAGTTTGCTTATTGCAAGCTTCGTGCTAAAAGAGTCACATCCAGCATATAAGAAACATTAATTCCTAATTTCTCTTAAGTTCACCTTTTCATATAGGAGAGGTGAACCTTTAAAAATGATTCTCCAAACCTAAGTTATAGTGTGGCACTTATTCCAAATTTAGCGGGCTATTGAAAACGTCAGACCGATTCACTTTTGATCTTGCGATAATAATTTTATATTTTAAAAAATGCTTTTATGCCAATACAATAGCTCTTAGTGTTCCAGCGAATGCAGGGGGCAAATTGGTGTTTTGACCTGGGGTGGGTATGTATGACAGTACTGGTTCAAGAAATATGTTATTCATTATTTTTGCTTGATAATAAATTTGATACATTAATTCAGAAGAGCGATCAGTAATGCGCTGATTGAGCCAAGCAAGCGAAAAACCTGCGCCTAATGAGTCGCCCTCACGATGCGCAATAAGGCCAAATAAAGTAAGGCCACCCCCGATAGATTGTTTCATAGGTAACACACTGGAGTTATTGATCCCATATTGATAAAACGCGGAAATCCCGCTGGTATCATATCCAGGATGGCGATACCATAAACGCTGCGAACCAAATAGATAAGCGCCTGTTGCTTCCATTTCAGTAAGATTGTGTTGCCGAATTAAGCCAGTTTGATGCCATACACCTAGTCCAGCAGTCCCAGGTAAATGATTTTTTCCTAAAACCCAAGCGCCACCCATTTCACTCACTTGAAAATACCTTCCATTAAATGTCGGACCGGTTAAGCCGGTTTGTTTGCCACTAGCGAGATTGCCATCATATATTCCATAGGATAGATACCATTGAGAGATTGGGGCCAAAGTCATAGTAATACCATAAGCAGTGTTCGTATAACCGGGCATGATGCCATCTACTTCAGGATTAATAAAAATTGGGGTATAAATTAAACTTGTCACTGCAGGAATGTTAGGTGCGTCAGAACTGAGTGGGGCGGGTTTAATGACGTTATTAAAATCGAGCGTGGTGATTGTTTTTCCAATTCGGACAAATAATTTTTTATCGAAAAGTTCTTGGCGATACCAAAGGGCATAGAGTTCGGAGCGATTAAAAGGATAAACATCGGGTAATGAGTTATATCCTTGTATAATACCCGCTTGTGCATTGGTATTCTGAGCATTTTGTTGCAGAAATTGAGCGCTAAACAACCCACCATCCCATCCCGTAAATTGTCCCATATCCACGGTAAGATCTACTAAAAGAACGCTGTTGGATGTCACTAGGTCTGCATCGGGAACTCCACCTGAGAACAATCTGTTGGTGTCACCAATCCAAGCTCCTTGAAGCATTATTCCATGATTATTTTGAATACCTAGCTTGTTCTCTAAATAACGTTGTAGCACTCCAGAGCCAGTAGTTACATTAACTGCGGCAGGGTTAGAACTAATACTTGAGTTGTTTTCAATTGATTTTTGTTCAGATTTCGTTGGCTTTGTAGGTGGATTTTTTAATGTCTGTGCATTAACAAGGTTAAGAATACCATTTAGGAGAACGAGTAAAGTAAAAAATAATAATCGGATCATGATTTTTTTCTTTCAAAAGCATAGACATACGAATCTTTCTTTACATCTTTAACTATATATTTTTCTAAAGCAAGCCCAATCGTTTAATATTGACAAAGAATACCTAACTCTATACCGTTAAATGGAAACTGCTGATGCAGACAAGGACGTTATCTAGAAAAAACAATAATCTATTACGGCTAACATGGAGCGGAACTATGGTTGTGGACTATAAATTATTTTTACTTGTTGGCGCAGTTTGTTTCAATATACTGAATACTGGTGCGGCCTTAGCTCAAGATAATTCAATCAATTCGGTAGGAAAAACAAAAAAATGCTTTCCATACATTGAAAAACTACCTGAGCAAAAACTTATGGCTGCTCCGCTAGAGAGTGCCAACTTAGTACATAAAACCTATATTCTTCCTGCAACGCCTGCAACGACACAATGGGGTGTATACAATAATCATCAACCCCCTGTTTTAACCATTAATCCAGGTGACAGTATTTCTATAGAAACTATGGCTGCTTCTGATAACCAAGTGGTACCAGGTACGCCAATTGAAGAAGTTGTCCGTATGAATAATGCAGTCCCAGGCAGAGGCCCTCATACTATTACAGGACCCGTCTATATCCAAGGTGCGGAGCCTGGTGATGTGCTCAAAATACATTTTAATAAAATACTGCCTCGAAGCTATGCATCGAATAATAATGTTCCTGGAAAAGGATTATTCCCAGAAGAATTTCCTGAGGGACAAATTAAGTATTTTTATCTGGATGTAAAAAAGATGCAGATGCAATTTGCGCCGGGAATTGTAATTCCGCTTGCGCCATTTCCTGGATTAATTGCCGTAGCACATGAAAAATCTGGCGATTTTGACACGATTCCACCGGGTCCTTTTGGTGGAAATATGGATTTACGTGAAATGAAAGAGGGCACCACATTGTACTTACCGGTTTTCGTCAAAGGGGGGTTACTGTGGACAGGTGATTCGCATGCTGGGCAGGGGAATGGCGAGATCAATCTCACTGCAATTGAAACCGCATATGAAGAGTTCAATATTACAGTTGATTTGCTTAAACACACTCCATTGAGCTGGCCACGTGTCGAAACACCCGATGCATGGATCGCAGTAGGTTATGATGCGGATTTGAACAAGGCTCTTGATATTCTTAAAGGAGAAACGATTAAATTGATTATGGATCAACGTAAAGTATCTCCCGAACAAGCTGAGCAAATTATGTTTGCAACATGGAATTGTCCTATTTCAGAGGTGGTTAATGGAGTAAAAGGTGTTTATTGTATGGTTCCAAAACAGTCTGAAAAACAAACTCCGTTCCTATTGCCTAAAACGGATACGCCCACTCAATATGTTACTTACGCAAAGGATAATGATATTGAAAATGCAATGAAAAAAGCGTCTATGACTATGCTCAATCGAATCGCTGCAGAGAAAAGGTTAACTCGACTCGATACCTACTCCTTACTTAGTCTTACAATGGATTGTCGCATGGCACCCTATAAAACAGGGGAAAAAGAAGTCCACTGTATGTTAGATAAAAATTTGTGGATTTCTTAAAATATATATTGCGAATAATAGGAAAATAGAAACCCAGTATTAAAAACTGGGTTCATATCGCACAATCAAGCCTGCGGACTAGATGGTGTTATCAGTGTCTGCTTTATTTTCTTCCATAATTGCAATTTCACTAGGGAAGAATGTTAAACCTATAAATATTAAAAATAGGAGTTGAATTACATTACAATAAAGTCCGAAATGAAGATTATTGTGATATTTATAGAAAAAATTAGCTGACTCTGTTCCTATCGCACCTACAACCATAACACATAGACTTACCAATGCCGACGCAGTGCCTTTGCTTACAGGGGTTACAAAAAGACAGTATCTGTTTAAAGGCGCATTAATCACACTGAGTGCAAAAAAATAGATAATTGTCCCAGGGAGCAAATGGTAATAGGCATTACCATAGAGGTATGGAAGCAATGAAGTTAAAATGGCCCCAATAACCATAATAATACAGCCCCAAAAAATGATTTGTTTAATTGTGTATTTGTAAGTTAATTGATGTAAAAACCAATTACCCAAAATGGTCGCACCAAATACAGGAAGTTGCCAAAGTCCATATTGAATCACCGTAAGTTTTGCTTCAGCAATTAAAATAATAGGGGCTAAAGCTATCCAAGCAATACATGGGATACCTACTGTACCTGCGGCCAAGGTTCCAAATAAAAATGCTTTATTGGTAAACAAATCCTTATAGTTTCGTAATACTTTATTTGCTGAGAACTTAGTTTTTGGTGTTACTTCTCCATTTTTTTTTGTTTGGCCAATCGGTTCAGGCATGTATTTCCATAATCCCCATAGTGAAACAAGAGCACCCAGAGCAATGGTTATGAAAATATAACGCCAGGAAGTGTAATGAATTACGATAGCTCCCATCAGTGGGCCTAATAAGGGAGCAAGAATTGCAACGTTTGCCATGATCGAGATTAAACGAATGGCGTCCATTTCTTCAAATATCTCTTGAATGGTCGCATAACCTATGACGCCAATAAAGCATAATCCCATGCCTTGAAAAAAACGTGCGATCAGAAATTGAGACATTGAATTGGAGCTGGCAATAAATAGGGTAAAAATAAAAAATAGAAATGCACCAAGAAGCATCATGGGCCTGCGTCCATAACTATCGGATATGGGACCTAAGAAAACTTGCAAGCTTGCGCCTCCAAGGATATAAACACTCAAAGAAGTGGCTACCGCTGATTCCGGCGCATTAAAAGACTGAACCACATGAATCATCCCCGGCATGATCATATCGTTGGCTATATAGGTTAAAAACTCATACATGACAAAAAAACAGGTAAATATTAAAGCTTGTCTTTTTGTTATAGGAATAAGGGGGTCAGTCATAGCAAGAGCCCTTGTTGTTTAATTTTCTCTTTAAATGTGCTGTCTTGTAATTTTGTGGCTAAATTTTATATACTCTTTTGATGCTCAATTTTTGTGAAACGATCTTTATGAAATGGTATTTTTTTGGCAAAGATAATGGTAATCCTGAAGTTTATGAACATTTAATGATCTACATCCTAAGTCTACTCGATCCTATTTCGCAGTTCAAGGCATCTCTGGTAAACCATACATGGAAAGAGATGGTCGAGTTAACACAGAAATACATGAGCTTATTACCCACAATTCATCGCATACCGCTGCTTTCAAAAGTGGGGTTGGATGTGCTGAGATTAAAATTATTATCAGGTGGAATGACCAATACAGTGTACAGAGTACAAATTGGTTCTAATATACCTAAATTGCTTGCCAAAATCCCTGGAATCAATCCTCATCTCATCGAGCGTAGCCAATTCAAACGATGGGTATTACGAATTCCTGGAGAGGTGTCCTCATTTTCAATATCGCGTGAGCACGAAGCAGAAAATGCGCGCAAAGCATCAGTCTTGGGACTTAATGTACCCATAAAACACTTTGATCCTGATGGATTACAGTTGATGGAGTACATTGAAAATGCTCATGATTTAGACAAAGAAACATTGCAACGTATTGACATATTGACCACTCTAGCATGTATGGCCAAACAACTGCATACGTCGGAACGTTTTGACAATGACACAGCAGTTTTCGAACGCAATGAACAGTTATTGGAACGGTTAAAAAGTAAAAGTTTTGTTGTTCCTGAGAATACAGACTTTATAGTAGAACAGATGATTGCATTAAAGAATTTATTTTCTTCGTATCACGTTGAGATGAGCCCGTGTCATAATGATTCGACACCCTTAAATTACATGATGGCATTTTCTGGACCAAAGAAAGAGAAAGTGTTCTATCAAATTGATTGGGAGTATTCCGGTAACAACGACTTTATGTGGGATCTGGTTTATTTTGCAATTGAAGCAAAACTGAGCAAAGAACAGGAATTAATTTTTTTAAAAGCATACTTCGGAGATAAAGAACTTACAGAGTCGGTATTGGCCTGGTTTACTGCCTATAAACCGGTAGTGGAATGGTGGATAACCCTTTGGTCGTGGACCCAATTAGCCAATAAAGCGAAATCTGTGAGTGAGGAAGACTATGCAAAGCTAGGAACAGAACGCTTTGCAAAAACGTTAGAACATTTACAGAGTGATGATTATCGGAATGCACTTGAGATTATTAATGCCGATAAGTTGCTGCCTTCTTTTAATGGTCATAGGTCTTTTACAATCTAATGCTAGCTTGCGTACGGCGCCCCTGGTTCACTTTCCAGTCATCCCGAGCGCAACGAATGATCTCCACGCTTGTAGCGGTGTTACGATGGAGATCCTCGCTACACTCCGGAGGTCAGGGGCGCTAGACCTATGTGACTACTCGTTTTATGACATATGACTTAAAAATTCTTGAAGATGCTTTTTATCTTGCTCTGAACGTAAATAAGTTTTTAGCAATTCCAATAAACGATGATATTCATCATGTTGGAGTACGCCACGCATGAGCTCAAACCGTAAAAAAACACAATATGTATTGAGAACATCTGTTTCACAATAATCGCGAATACTTTTTATTTGGCCTAATAAATACTGCTCCCAGACTTTTGAACCACTCATGCCCATTTTTCCAGGAAATCCCAGCATACTGGAGATTTCATCCAGTGGAGCAAACGCTTTATTTTGATATCCTGCAATCACATCCATGAGATCAAGATGTCGATAATGGAAGCGGCTTAAGTAATTATTCCAACGAAAATTTTGTTGATTTTCTCCTGTTTCCCAATAGGTAGGTGCGGTGATGCCATGCAACATAGAGCGATAATGCAAAACCGGTAAATCAAACCCGCTGCCATTCCAGCTCACTAGTGTTGGTGTATGTTTGTCGATTCCAGCAAAAAAACGGGTGATTAATTCCTTTTCATCAGAGGCTTCATCACCTAACGACCATACTTTTATTTGTGACCCATGACTCATCACCAGAGAAATAGCACAAATTTTTTGTAAGTAATGTGGCAAGAAATCGTTACCTACTTTGGCTCGGCGTAATGCAAACATTGCTTCTGCGGTGTCTTCATCTGACAGACCGTGTAAATCATATAAATTACGGGCCGTTTCAATATCAGGAATTGTTTCTATATCGAATACAAGAATGGTCATCGGTTTAGTTTTCTTTTACTGTAAATGAACCCCTATCTTAGCACGGGGTAGGGTGAGGAAATAGTAGGTTTTACAATCCTACCTCTTGCTACGTCATTTCGAGTGCAACGAGGGATCGTCACACGGTAACACACGGGATGACGAGGTGATACTACGGTTTCTAAAATTATTCCATTTTGGTTCATTCGAACGAATGTATGCAACAGCCAATTTATATAAAAGTATATCTCCAGTTCATCATGATTATAATTCAAGCGTAGATTGTAGTTATCAAATTTGTTAAAATGCTCAATTTTCAGGTTTGGTTGCTCATGGACGCTTTGTTGCACATTTTTAAGAAATTACGAACATTCTTTTTTTTAATATTTGCTTTAATTCTTACTGCATGTGTTAGTCATCCTCCTGCGGATGTTAATAATCTTTGTAATATATTTAGGCAATATCCTAAATGGTATCGAGATGCTAAGGATGTGGAACGCCGATGGAAAGTTCCAATTCCAGTTCAAATGGCAATCATCCATCAAGAATCAAAATTTAACGCACGAGCACGACCACCTCGTCAGAAGCTCTTTTGTATTATTCCTTGGAAAAGACCTTCGTCAGCTTATGGATATACCCAAGCACTGCATGGAACTTGGAATCACTACAAACAAAGTTGTGGTGGATGGTTTGCTTCCCGGGATGATTTTGCTGATGGTGTGGATTTTATTGGATGGTACGCCAATGAAGCGTATAAAAGAGCAAGGGTGCCTCGAACAGATGCGTATTTACTTTATTTGGCCTATCATGAAGGTATAGGTGGTTATCAACGTAAAACTTATTTGAGAAAATCATGGTTAATACCCGTTGCTCGCAAAGTAAAAGCGCGCTCACAACTTTATGCAATGCAGCTTAATTCGTGTAAAAAATATTAGAACAACACTATGGTGCTAATGTTTTCCTGAATTTGTGACGTAGAAGCTTAGGGTAAATTTGAATTTATATGGTTTAATAAGTAATAATATATTCAGTAATTGAAACTGATATAGATCACTAAGGAGTTTTTAATGCGATTAATGCTTTTGGGTGGGCCGGGTGCAGGAAAGGGAACCCAGGCTTTGCGTTTGATTGAACGTTATCAAATTCCGCAAATCTCCACAGGTGATATGCTGCGTGCTGCTATTGCGCAAGGAACTCCTTTGGGACTCAGTGCCAAAAAGATTATGGAAACGGGAGGATTGGTTTCCGATGACATCATTATTGGGCTAGTTAAAGAACGTTTAAAAAAGAGCGATTGTGCCAATGGCTTTTTATTTGATGGTTTTCCTAGAACAATTGTACAGGCAGATGCCTTGAAGCAGGCAGAAATTTATTTAGACCATGTTATTGAAATTGATGTTGATGATGAAGAAATCATTAAGCGTATTAGTGGAAGACGTATCCATCAACCTTCTGGCCGTGTTTATCATATCCAAAATCACCCTCCAAAACATGACGGAATAGATGATGTTACAGGGGAAGCTTTAATTCAACGTGAAGATGACAAAGAAGAAACGGTAAGAAAGCGTTTGGAAGTTTATCGTAATCAAACAGCCCCTTTAGTTCATTACTATAAGTCTTGGGCTGAGAGTGGCACCCATGGTGCTCCTGAATTCCATAGTATTAGTGGAGCTGGAGATGTGGATGATGTATTCCAAAAAATTGTTAACTCAATTGAAGCTAAGGAAGAAATATGACCAGCCTTAATATTACCAGCTCTGAATTTGAATCTTTAATTAACGAAAATGAAATTGTATTCATTGATTTTTGGGCAGACTGGTGTGCTCCATGTAAACAATTTTCCAAGGTTTATGAGCAAGTGGCTGAGCAGTTTCCAAATATAAAATTTGCAAAAGTAAATATTGAAGCAGAACAACAATTGTCGGATTTCTTTGAAATCCGCTCTATCCCGCATCTGATGGTATTCAAAGAAGGAATTGTGATTTATTCAAATGCTGGCAGTATGCCAGCTTCAACGCTTAAAGAATTGGTTGAACAAGCAGTGGCTGTTGATGTCAGTGCAATAAAAGATGAGCTTCGGCAGAAGGATAAGAAGTAACCTTTGATAAGTAATTTGCCAATTCTTTTTTACCTGTTTCATCAATGATTAGATCAAGTTTTGTTCGTCGTTTGAGTATATCATCACAATTTTGTGCCCATTCTTCTAAAATCAGATAATCTACTTCAACTTGATAGAGATAGGTACAATATTTTTTTCCCAAGGATTCTTTGCTATTACAGGAGGAAAGGAACAATTCCATGCGACTTCCATAAGTATTCAAATAACGATTAAATAAGTCTGTATCCATCCATTTATATTTTTCTTTAGCATAATGAACGTACTGCTCAAAATTCATTTGTTCAAAAAAGGCTCCTGGTAATGGGGTTGATGCCGTGGTCGAAGGGCCCATTTGTGGAAATGTTGGAAGGAGTTGATTGATAACCTCCTCTGCTAATTGCCGGTACGTAGTAATTTTTCCACCATAAATGGTAACACTGGGTGCGGGGTTGAGATGGACTTCATATGAATAATCACGGCTTAAAGCTTTGGCCTCTTTGTTTTCGTCAGCGAGCAAGGCTCTGACACCACTCCAAGTATAAATAATATCTTGTGCTGATATCTTACTTTTAAAGTACGAATTAACCAAATCAAGCAAATAATGAACCTCTTCATCACTGATGCTTGCATTACCTGGATTACCAGTGAGTGGAATATCAGTGGTACCTATCATGCTAAATCCGTGGTATGGAATAACAAAAATTACCCGTTTGTCTTGATGTTGTAATAAATATGCGTGATTGCCCTCATAAATTTGAGGAACAATAATGTGGCTTCCCTTAATTAAACTGATTTTTTGTCGATCGGGGATCTGCGTGAGTTGTTCCACCGATTTGACCCATGGACCAGCCGCATTAATTACTGATTTGGCACAGAGTGTATAGCATGGGCCTACTTTAGGTTGAACAGTTAATTGCCATAAGTTATTTACAACGTCGATATGAATCACTGTCGAGTGGGTTCTTATGCTAGCCCCATGGTTTTTTGCTTGGATTGCATTAACAATGGTTAAGCGAGCATCATCAGTTACAGCATCATAGAATAGAAAACCCTTATCTAATTGATTAATTAAAGGGTCAAAATATTCCATTTTGCTTTTTCTATAAATGGTTTTGCATTTGGGTAAACGATTTTTGCTACTTAAATGGTCATAAATAAAAAGACCTAAACGTAAAAACCAAGCGGGTCGCATATGTTTTTCATAAGGTAGAACTAAGGCTTGGGGATGTACTAAATGGGGTGCTAAATCTAAAAGTCGTTGTCTTTCGGTGATTGCTTTTTTCACCATACCAAATTCATAATTTTCTAAGTATCTAAACCCACCGTGAATTAGTTTTGTGCTGCTTGAGGAAGTTTTAGAGGCTAAATCATCTTGCTCCAAAAGGACTACAGATAATCCTCTTAATGACGCATCTGCAGCACAACCACAGCCATTGATGCCGCCACCGATAATTGCAACATCAAAAACCGAATTCATATTTTGGTCTCCATAAAAAAAGTATACACTTACAATATACACATAATAGTTGGGACAAGGAACTCTGCAACAATGAATTATTTACTGGCAATCGATCAAGGAACGAGCAGTACCCGAGCCATGATATATACTGTTCATGGCGAATTAGTTACTTCCAGTCAATACCCACTTACTCAACATTATCCGCAAAGCGGGTGGGTCGAGCATGATCCAGAAGAAATATGGCAAAAAACTCTAACTGCCATGCGTGATGTTGTATCTCGAGTTCCTGTGGAGCAAATAGTGTCTTGTGGTGTAACAAACCAAAGGGAAACTACAGTAATCTGGAATAAAAAAACTGGAGACTGTCTTGCACCGGCAATTGTTTGGCAAGATCGGCGAACCGCTGAATACTGCAAAACACTAATAGTTGATGAATCGATGATTCAAGAAAAAACGGGTTTAATACCCGATCCTTATTTTTCAGCGACTAAGCTAAAATGGCTTTTAGATAATAATCCTCAAGCAAAAGCATTAGCAGATAAAGGTGATTTAGCTTTTGGCACTATTGATAGTTTTCTTATCTGGCGTTTGACTACGGAACATTTACATTTAACTGATGTGACTAATGCATCAAGGACCATGCTTTTTAATATTAAGGAAGAACAATGGGATTGGGATTTGCTCGAATACTTTAGAATACCCGAGTCCGTTTTGCCTAAAGTCTGTGCAAGTGATAGTCAATTTGGCCTGATAGATAAAAAGTGGTTGGGTATAGAACTTCCCATTACCGGGGTTGCTGGCGATCAGCAAGCCGCATTAATTGGTCAGGCCTGCTTCAACATTGGCATGATAAAAGCCACTTTTGGAACAGGTGCATTTTTATTACTTAATACAGGAAGTAAGGCGGTTCTATCGCAGCATAAACTTTTGACAACCATAGCCTATAAGATTCATGGAAAAACAGTTTATGGATTAGAAGGCAGCATTTATCATGCGGGTACCACTGTAAAGTGGTTACGAGATTCAATGCAACTTATTTCTCATGCTGATGAAACCGAAACCTTAGCAAACTCATTAAAAGGAAATGACGGGGTTTATTTAGTTTCAGCCTTTACCGGTTTAGGTGCTCCCCATTGGTTATCGGTACCAGGAGCATCCATGGTCGGTTTAAGCTTATCCAGCAGCAGAGCTCATTTTGCCAGAGCTGCGTTAGAGGGCGTTTGTTACCAAACGCGCGAAGTATGTCTTTGTATGCGCGAAGACAGTCAATTGGATTTGTCCTTATTGCGTGTTGATGGTGGAATGGCAGTCAATCAGTGGTTCTTACAATTTTTAGCAGATCAGTGTCAACTGAAAATACAAAAACCTAAAGATATCGAGACCACGGCTAAGGGTGCAGCGATATTGGCTGGTTTAGGATGTGGTGTTTTTAATTCTTTAGATGAACTCAATGCAATCTGGAGTGTGGAGCAAGAATTTAGTCCACAAAGGGCTTTAGAGGAAGTAGAAATGGATTATCGGGGCTGGCGTCAGGCATTGCAAAAAGCAAAGTGGTAGTTACAGACTTCTATTAATCGCCCATCATCCCTCGTTACCGCGGGATGATGGGTTTGTGCTAAACCTAGGCTATTAAGGTACATCTCTAGTTTTTTCGCCAGTGTACAGCTGACGTGGTCTACCAATTCGTGACTTGGTGGCAACCATTTCCATCCAATGACTCATCCAACCCACAGTTCGAGCCAAAGCAAAAATTACTGTAAACATATTGGTTGGAATTCCTAGAGCACTTAAAGTCAAGCCTGAATAGAAATCAACATTGGGATAAAGTTTTTTCTCAATAAAATAATCGTCTTCAAGGGCAATGCGCTCCAGTTCCATAGCCAGTTTGAATAATGGCTCATCTTTTGCACCTACAGCTTCCAAGACATCATAGCAGGTTTGACGCATTACTTTTGCTCGAGGATCATAACTCTTATACACACGATGCCCGAATCCCATTAATCGGAATGGATCATCTTTATCCTTAGCCCGTTTAATGTAATGTTGAATGCGATCAACGCTTCCAATTTCTTTGAGCATGTTCAGGCATGCTTCATTTGCACCCCCATGTGCTGGCCCCCATAATGCCCCGATACCTGCAGAAATGCATGCAAAAGGATTCGCACCTGTTGAGCCAGCGAGACGAACAGTCGAAGTGGAAGCGTTTTGTTCATGGTCTGCATGCAGAATAAAGATTGTATCCATGGCACGGACTAGAACCGGATCAGGCGTAGACTCTTCTGTTGGTACGCTAAACATCATATGCAAGAAGTTTTCCGCATAAGACATTTTATTTTGTGGGTAAATATACGGTAATCCTATGGAATATTTATAACTCATTGCTGCAAAAGTAGGCATTTTAGCAACCATGCGAATTGCAGAAATAAAGCGATCTTCGGCGTTATTTATATCCATAGTCTCATGATAAAACGCAGAGAGCGCACCAACCATGCCCACCATAATTGCCATGGGATGCGCATCACGACGAAAGCCATTTAAAAATTGATACATTTGTTGATGTACCATGGTGTGATTGTTAATTAAGCTAACAAATTTTTTCTTTTCTTCAGCATTAGGTAATTCGCCGTTAAGTAAAAGATAGCTTACGTCAAGGAAATCTTTTTTCTCAGCCAATTGCTCGATAGGGTAACCGCGATAGAGCAATATACCTTTATCGCCGTCTATATAAGTGATTTTAGATTCACAGGAGGCAGTTGATAAATAACCCTGATCGAAAGTAAAGACGCCACTCGCCCCCAATTTCGTGATATCAATAACATCATTTCCTAAGGTAGGCGTATATACGGGTAATTCAAGCGGCTCTTGGCCTTCAAGGCTAAGTTTAGCTGTTTTATTGGTCATTGCTTCTCCTGATAAAGGATTCATATTGATTGTGCGTGGCACTATATAAAAATGCTCACTTACAGTCAATTTTATTATGGTTTAGAATTTCAAAGAATAACAGTAAAAAGCAATAAAATTGTTATGTGCCTGGAGAGCGCTAAGGTTTAGCTTATATTTAACTGTTTATCTCCAGAAAATACGGTGTTTCAGTGTTTCTCCAGGGCTACAATTTAGGATAGATGATTTAATTAAATCCGTCTGTGTGGTATTCTTCATTATTAAAATTTATCGTCAAGGATACGTCCAAACCATGGTTTATCTAGCTAAAGAAGTCTTGCCAGTTAATATTGAAGATGAATTAAAACAATCCTATCTTGATTATGCGATGAGTGTCATTGTAGGCAGGGCATTACCTGATGTTCGCGATGGGCTGAAGCCGGTTCATCGACGCGTGCTTTTTGCAATGAGTGAATTGGGTAATGACTGGAATAAACCCTATAAAAAATCGGCGCGTGTCGTGGGGGATGTGATCGGTAAATACCATCCACATGGTGATACAGCAGTTTATGATACAATCGTTCGCATGGCACAACCTTTTTCAATGCGATATCTTTTGGTTGATGGCCAGGGTAACTTTGGTTCGGTAGATGGTGACGCGCCTGCGGCAATGCGATATACCGAAGTAAGAATGTCGAAAGTGGCTCATGCTTTATTAGCTGATCTGGAAAAAGAAACAGTTGATTTTAGCCCTAACTATGATGAAACCGAATTCGCTCCAGTAGTTTTGCCTTCCCGTGTACCCAATTTGCTCGTTAATGGTTCTTCAGGTATTGCTGTAGGTATGGCGACGAATATTCCACCGCATAATCTGACTGAAGTGATTAATGCGTGTATTGCCTTGGTTGACGATCCTGAATTAAGCCTAGATGACATTATGGAAATTATTCCTGGTCCGGATTTCCCAACAGCAGCCATTATTAATGGACGAGCCGGGATTATTCAAGGTTATCGTACAGGGAAAGGTCGAGCCATTATCCGCGCGCGAACAGAAATTGAAACAGATGAAGATTCCGGGCGCCAGTCCATTATTATTACGGAACTTCCTTATCAAGTGAATAAAGCCCGTTTGGTTGAGCGTATTGCTGAACTGGTTCGTGATAAAAAAATTGAGGGGATTTCTGGGCTTAGAGATGAATCAGATAAACAAGGAATGCGCGTCGTTATTGAGCTAAAACGAAATGAAGTGGCTGATGTCATTTTAAATAACTTATATGCTCATACGCAAATGCAAAACGTGTTTGGAATCAATATGGTTGCCTTAGTTGATGGTCAACCCCGTACATTGAATTTGAAACAAATTCTTGAATATTTTATTAAACACCGACGTGAAGTTGTCACCCGAAGAACCCTGTTCGATCTGAAAAAAGCACGTAGCCGTGCTCATTTATTGGAAGGTCTAGGTATTGCCCTCGCTAATATTGATGAGATGATTGCTTTGATTAAACAATCACCAACCCCGCAAGATGCAAAAGAAGCCTTACTTGCTAAGTTGTGGGAAGCAGGCATGGTTAAAACGATGCTGGAGCGAGCTGGTTCTGATGCATCACGTCCCGATGATTTGGCTGCTGAGTTTGGTTTAGGTGCTGATGGGTATAAATTATCAGAAGCCCAAGCCCAAGCCATTCTGGAATTAAGACTACATCGTTTAACTGCTCTGGAACAGGATAAGATTTTAGGTGAGTTCGAGGAATTATTGAAGTTGATTCGCGAGCTATTGGAAATTTTGGCTTCTCCAGAACGGCTGATGCAAGTGATCCGTGATGAGTTTCTTGAGATTAAAACACAGTTTGGTGACGAGCGTCGTACTGAAATTACCGCATCACAAGAAGACTTAACCATTGAGGATTTAATTACTGAAGAGAATGTGGTAGTTACTCTGTCACATCAAGGTTATGTAAAATACCAACCACTTACTGCATATCAGGCTCAGCGTCGTGGCGGAAAAGGTAAATCTGCAACCAATGTTAAAGATGAAGACTTTGTTTCACGTCTCGTTATTGCAAGTACACATGACACGCTACTTTGTTTCTCTAACCATGGAAAACTCTATTGGTTAAAAGCTTATCAGCTTCCATTAGCCAGCCGTATTTCCAGAGGCCGTCCCATTATTAATATCTTACCTCTTGCTGAAGGCGAAGAAATTAATGCCATGTTGCCAGTCAGAGAATATCAAGAGGGTTATTATGTGTTTATGGCCACTAAAAAAGGAACAGTCAAAAAAGTACCTTTAAATGCATTTAGCCGTCCCAGATCCAACGGAATTATTGCTGTGGATCTTGACGAAGATGACAGCTTGGTTGGTGTGGATATCACCGATGGTAGTAAAGATATCATGTTATTCACTGATGCCGGAAAAGTGGTTCGTTTTGATGAAAATAAAGTCCGACCTATGGGGCGTACTGCTCGTGGTGTGCGAGGTATTCGCATAGAAGAAGGTCAGGCAGTAATTTCCTTGGTTGTAGCGCACCCAGATGGAACCATATTAACTGCAACAGAAAATGGATACGGTAAACGTACCTCAATTGAAGAATATCGTGTTTCTGGTCGAGGTGGACAAGGGGTGATTTCCATTCAGGTAAGCGAACGTAATGGTAAAGTTGTTCGTTCAGTCCAAGTGACTGATGCGGATGAAGCCATGCTCATTACAGATAAAGGCACCTTGGTACGCTTCAGGATAAATGAATTGTCTGTGATCGGACGAAATACACAAGGAGTTCGATTAATTAATGTCAGCCCTGGTGAAAAAGTAGTGGGTATGCAGAAAATTGAAGATTTGGGCGAGGACTCTAATGAGTCCGATAACGAAATTGAAATTGAAGAAAGTGGCGATGACGAATCGAGTTTATAATTTTGGTGCTGGTCCTTCAATGCTTCCTGAGACCATATTAAAGGAAGCTCAGGAAGAATTCCTTGATTGGCAAAACTTAGGTGTCTCAGTGCTTGAAGTAGGGCATCGTACTCCAGAATTTTCGGCGCTTTTGAATCATGCCGAGCAGTCTTTAAGAGAATTACTCTTTATTCCTCCAAATTATCAAGTACTATTTTTTGGAGGTGCGGCCCGTACTCAATTTGCTATGATTCCCATGAATTTTTTGCATCCAGAGGAGCAGGCGGGGTATTTAGTTACTGGTCTATGGTCGCATATGGCTTTTGCTGAAGCACAGCACTTAAAGCAAGCCTATTGCATCGCCAGTGGCGAAGAATATGGTTATAAGACAATTCCTGAACCTAAAAGTTGGGAAATAAAAGAAAATACATCCTATGTTTATTACACACCTAATGAAACCGTCAATGGTGTACGATTTCCCAATGTTCCTAAAACAAAGGGTAGTACATTAATTGCGGACATGACCTCTGCTCTGCTTACCGAGCCAATAGACATCAAGAGTTATGGTTTAATTTTCGCCGGAGCTCAGAAAAATATAGCAAATGCGGGTTTAACCATAGTAATTGTTCGGGATGACCTGCTGGAGAGATTACCTGTTCCTCCTGTACCAACCATGCTAAATTATAAGATTCAAGCTGAGCATCATTCACTTTATGCAACTTTGCCGGTATTTAATTGTTATTTAGCTGATAAAATGTTTGATTGGTTAAAAAAACAAGGTGGAGTTGAAGCAATATATCGTATTAACTGCCAAAAAGCAGCAAAGTTATATCAATATCTGGATAGCTCAGATTTTTATACTACTAATATCGATCCTCAAGTGCGTTCCATTGTGAATATATGTTTCTCACTTAAGAATGAACAATTAGAGGATGAATTCCTTCGTTTAGCCCAACTTCGGGGTTTATATGCTTTAAAGGGACATCGAGTTGTGGGTGGACTACGCGCCAGCCTTTACAATGCAATGCCAATGGCTGGAGTTGATGCACTTATTGAGTTCATGTCTGAATTTGCTAAGGAAAATAGTCGGTGAGAATACATAATTTCATAAGTAAACCCGTCCGCGCGATAAAAGGTGAGATCACCGTGCCTGGTGATAAATCGATTTCCCATCGCTCCATTATTTTTGGATCCATAGCTAAAGGAACAACCATCATTAATGGATTTCTTGATGGTGAGGATTGCATGGCGACCTTGAAGGCATTTCAAGCTATGGGTGTTTCAATAGAAGGGCCTGATGAACAACAAGTTGTAATTCATGGTGTTGGGAAATATGGGTTGAAGAAACCTGAGCAGGTTATTGATTGCGGAAACTCTGGAACCAGCATGCGCTTATTAGCAGGATTATTGGCGGCACAATCTTTTGATAGTCAGTTGACCGGTGATGAAAGTTTATTAAAGAGACCTATGCTACGGATTAGTAAGCCATTAACACAAATGGGTGCTGATATAACTACTGTGGATGGCAAACCTCCGATAACAATTAGAGGCGGAAAAGAACTTAATGGAATCCATTATGTAATGCCTGAAGCAAGTGCTCAGGTGAAATCATGTATTTTGTTGGCAGGACTTTATGCTCGAGGTGAGACTCAAATTACAGAAACCGGTATAAGTCGAGATCATACGGAGCTAATGCTCAAATACTTCTCTTATCCAGTTCATCATAAAGACAATGTTCTCGTTATTAATTCAACAAGTGAATGCTTGGGTACTGAGATTTTTGTTCCTGGAGATATTTCCTCGGCAGCATTTTTTATTGTTGCAGCCACGATTATTCCTGGTTCTGATGTCCTAATTCATAATGTTGGCATTAATCCAACACGTACAGGAATAATTCATATTTTACTCGAAATGGGCGCCAATATTACTCTGTTAAATCAACGGCAACTTGGAGAAGAATGGGTTGCTGATTTACGCGTTAAATATGCGCCATTGAAAGGAATTAATATTGGTGCAAATATGGTTCCACTTGCAATTGATGAATTTCCTGCTATTTTTGTAGCCGCAGCATGTGCCCAAGGGCAAACAACACTTCATGGGGCAAGCGAGTTACGTTTTAAAGAAAGTGACCGTATTGCTACCATGGTTGATGGCCTAAAAAAATTAGGCATTCATGCGGAAGCATTCGATGACGGTGTCATGATTGAGGGCGGAATAATGCATGGCGGTAGTGTTGAAAGTATGGGTGATCACCGTATTGCCATGTCTTTTGCAATCGCTGGGGCTGTAGCTAGTGAACCCGTTACTATTAAAAATTGTGCCAATGTAGCTACCTCATTTCCTTTGTTCATCGAAACAGCAAGGGAGCTTCAGCTACAAATAGAGGAAATTGTTGATAATGTACAATGACACCGTACCTGTGATAACCCTAGATGGGCCAAGTGGAACTGGTAAGGGAACGATATGTCAATTACTTGCAAAACATCTTAAATGGAATATGCTTGATAGCGGTGCAATTTATCGCGTCCTCGCTTATGCAGCAAGAAAAAACAAAATTGATTTTCATGATGTGGAACAATTAACTGGTTTAGCACGGTCCCTAAATTTACGTTTTATATCTTCAGATGATTATGGAACACAAACTATATTGGACGAAGAGGACATCAGCTCAGCAATTCGAAGTGAGCAATGTGGTCAAGATGCATCTCAAATTGCTGCAATTCAGGAAGTAAGGCAGGCGCTACTTGAGCGTCAACGTAATTTTGCTCAACCTCCCGGTTTGGTTACTGATGGCCGAGATATGGGCACAGTAGTTTTTCCAACGGCCATTTTAAAGATTTTTTTATATGCAAACGAAGCAGAAAGAGCAAATAGACGATATTTACAGTTGAAAGAAAAAGGAATTAATGTTAGCCTCGCGCAGGTTGTAGAAGAATTGGCTAAACGTGACGTAAGGGATACTGGTCGCGCACATGCGCCATTAAAGCCTGCAGATGATGCAGTGCAAATTGATACAACCAGCTTATCCATTGTACAAGTGTTTAATATTGTATTAGAATTAATGAAGGAACGTATGCACAATGTTTAAGTTTTTATTAGGGGAAAGATGAGTGGAACTCATTCTTTCATTTTTTTACTAAAGAGTTTATTAACATGTCTGAAAGTTTCAAAGAATTGTTTGAGCAAAGTATTGCCGGTGCTCAATTTTATCCTGGTGCCATTATTAATGCCAAAGTTATCGGTATCGATAGTGATTATGTCATTTTAAATGCCGGTCTAAAATCTGAAGGGATTGTACCTAAAGAAGAATTTTATGACAAAGATGGTGCCTTGGAAGTTAACCTGGGTGATACTGTCGAAGTAGCGCTGGACTCAGTCGAAGATGGCTACGGCGAAACGCTCCTTTCAAGAGAAAAGGCAAAACGTCAGGAAGCTTGGCGAAAATTATCTAAATCACATGAAAACAATGAAACAGTTACTGGTCTTATTTCCGGAAAGGTCAAAGGCGGATTTACTGTTGAAATTGGAACGATACGCGCTTTCTTACCTGGTTCATTAGTAGACGTCAGACCTGTAAGAGATCCTTCTTATCTTGAAGGAAAAGAGCTTGAATTCAAAGTAATTAAAATGGATTTAAAGCGCAACAATATTGTTGTATCACGTCGCGCAGTTGTTGAAGAAGAAAGCAGCGCTGACAGACAAGCATTGCTTGAGTCACTACATGAAGGCCAAGAGCTCCATGGTATTGTCAAAAACCTTACCGATTATGGTGCATTTATTGATTTGGGCGGCATAGATGGCTTGCTACACATTACTGATATTTCTTGGAAACGGGTCAAACATCCAAGTGAAGTATTATCAGTTGGTCAAGATGTGAAAGTGAAAGTATTAAGCTTTGACAGCGAAAGAAACCGTGTTTCCTTAGGCATGAAGCAATTAGGTAACGATCCTTGGGTTGACCTGGTAGAACGTTATCCAATAGGCAAAAAATTACAAGGTAAAGTAACCAACATTACTGATTATGGTTGCTTTGTAGAAATTGAAGAAGGCGTTGAAGGCTTAGTCCATATGTCTGAGATGGATTGGACCAATAAAAACGTACATCCAAGTAAAGTGGTTTCACTAGGTGATGTAGTTGATGTTATGGTTCTTGAAATTGATGAAGAACGACGTCGTATTTCTTTAGGTATGAAGCAATGTGTGGGTAATCCATGGCAACAATTTGCTGCAACTCACAATAAGAACCAAAAAGTTAGTGGTAAGATTCGTTCCATCACTGATTTTGGAATATTCATTGGCTTAGATGGCGATATTGATGGTTTAGTTCACTTGTCTGATATTTCCTGGACTGTTCCTGGTGAAGAAGCAGTAAAACAGTTTAAGAAAGGACAGGAATTAGAAGCAGTTATTCTTGCTATAGACCCTGAGCGTGAGCGAATTTCCTTAGGTATTAAACAACTTGAAGGTGACAACTTTACAAGTTTTGTTGATGAGTACACCAAAGGAGCTATCGTCAAAGGAACTGTTGTGGCTGTTGACGCTAAAACAGTTACTGTTGCATTAGCAGATGACATTACTGGTACTATTCGTGCGAGTGAGCTTTCAGATGAGCGTGTTGATGATGCGACTACTCTGGTCAAAGAAGGTGACGAGATTGAAGCAAAAATCATCAATGTTGACCGTAAAAACCGTTCAATTACTCTTTCAGTAAAAGCGAAAGATGCTCAAGATGAAGCTGATGCGATTAAGAAGTACTCTAGAACAGAAGGCGCATCAACAACAACCTTAGGTGATTTGTTGAAAGAAAAAATGGCAAGCAAAGAAAGTGATTAATTTCTTTATTGTCAAATAGCTAAAAAAGCGTAGATTTTTCTACGCTTTTTTGTTTTTATCTATATAAATAATCTGAGTGAGGCGAAGTGAGCTCAGGTTTATGTTATTATAGTCTCCTGGTAATTACCGGGTTGCACTTCGCTTTTACTGCCCAGGCAACAAAAGGAAGAATTTATGCGCATATTAATGCTGGTTATTTATTTACTTCTCATTATTATTGGCGTTAGTTTTGCTGCCCTAAATGCTACTTCGGTAGATGTTAATTTTTATTTTAAAACAATATCTATGCCTATCTCAGTTCTTATGACCATAATGTTGGGCATTGGTATTTTAGTGGGTTTTATACTTTTTGTTGGACGATATTGGCGTCTAAAGGCGGAATGTTACAAAATTAAGAATCAATTGAAATTAACTGAAAAAGAAATTAAAAACTTACGATCAATTCCATTGCAAGATCAACATTAGTTTTTTTATTATATAAAACGTAACATGCACAGAGGAGGGTAATAATGATTGATTTATGGCCATTACTATTGCCTGCTGCTGCTTGGTCGGGCTGGTGGATGGCAAATCGTAGTAAACCCAAAGAAGATCCTACTTTTTATAACCGTTTATCCCGTGAATACGTTGTCGGACTTAATTATCTCTTAAATGAACAACCCGATAAGGCTGTTGATATTTTTATTAAATTATTAGAGGTAGATAGTGATACGGTAGAAACTCACCTTGCATTAGGAAGTTTATTCAGGCGTCGTGGAGAGGTTGATAGAGCCATCCGAATTCATCAAAATTTGATTGCAAGACCTCAATTAAGTATTCTGCAAAGAAAAGAATCTTTAATGGCTCTTGGCCAGGATTATATGAGTGCTGGCTTATTTGATAGGGCAGAGCGAATTTTCTTAGAGGTTGTGGAGTTAGGTGGTTCTAAAGAGACACGAAGTTTACATGGCTTATTAGCCATTTATCAGCAAGAAAAAGCTTGGGAAAAGGCTTTAGATGTAATTAAAAAATTAGAAATTTCAACAGGAACAAGTTTTCATAATCAAGCAGCTCATTATTATTGTGAAATGGCCAGTCAGGCATTAAAAACTAATGCGATTGACAAGGCTACATATTGTATTAAACAAGCTATATGTGTGGATAATGAATCAGTTCGAGCCAGCTTAATGAATGCAAGCCTGGAAATGAAAGAAGGTCGTTACAAGCAAGCCATTCGCTCATTAAAACGTGTCCCACAACAAGATGCAGATTTTTTAACAGAAATTATTGAACCACTCGTTATATGCCACAAAGAATTAAATACAATGGATGAGTGCATCAAGTATCTTGAGCAGACCTTAGAAAATCATCCTCGGGCTTCAGTAATTTTTGTCATCGCAGAATATTTAAGACAACAAAAGAATATGGATGCCGCTATAGATTTCGTAGCCGATAATTTAAGCAAACATCCATCAATAAGAGGTTTAAATCAGTTAATTTATTGGCATCTTGAATCTGCTCACGGGAAAGTTCGTGACAAATTACAAATGCTTTATGATATAACGAGTAAGTTTTTAGACAATAAGCCAGTTTATCGATGCGTTCATTGCGGCTTTGGTGGTAAGCATCTGCATTGGCATTGTCCCGGTTGTAAAAACTGGGGAAGAATGAAACCTGTCCATGGTTTGGAAGGATATTAACTAATTTTAAGAGATTATGATGCAATTTATCGATTTAAAAAAACAGTATTCAATAATAGAAACCGAAATTTTGGCCAGTATTAAAAATGTTTTGAATCATGGCCAGTATATTATGGGACCTGAAATTACAGAGCTTGAAAAGCAATTGGCTGATTTTATAGGTGTCAAACATGTTATTGTCAATTCAAGTGGAACAGATGCCTTATTAATGGCATTAATGGCTTTGGAAATTCAGCCTGGAGATGAGGTTATTACTACTCCGTTTAGTTTTTTTGCCACCACAGAAGTAATTAGCCTTTGCCAAGCCAAACCAGTTTTTGTCGATATCGACCCTCTTACCTATAATATGGATCCCAAACATTTAGAAGCGGCTATTACCAGTAAAACTAAGGCAATAATGCCCGTTGGATTGTATGGTCAATGTTCTGATCATGATGAAATTAATGCGATTGCTGCTCGTTACGGTATTCCGGTAATTGAAGACGCAGCGCAGAGTTTCGGTGCAACATATAAAGGTAACTATTCATGCGCCTTATCAACAATTGGATGTACTAGTTTTTTTCCATCTAAACCTTTAGGTGGATATGGTGATTCTGGTGCTTGTTTTACCAATGATGATGCTTTGGCACAGAAACTCATTGAAATAAGAATTCATGGACAAAATGCGCGTTATTGCCATAATCGTATAGGCATTAATGGCCGAATGGATACCATACAAGCTGCTGTTTTAATTGAAAAACTGAAACTTTTCCCTGATGAAATCATTATGCGGCAAAGGGTTGCTAAGGCTTATGATCACATGCTCTCGCCATTAGTAAAAACACCTTATATTCATAGCTATAACACAAGCGTTTACGCGCAATATACAATTGAAGTAAATAATCGTGATGCTTTTCAAAAATCAATGAGCGAATCAGGAATCCCAACTGCAGTCCATTATCCAATACCGTTGCATCAACAAACTGCCTTAGCTTATTTAGGGTACAAAGTGGGCGATTTTCCCCATTCTGAACATGCAAGCAGTCGGGTAATCAGTTTACCTATGCATCCTTATTTGCAAGAAGCCGAACAAATGAAAATTGTTGCTGCAGTTAAAAATGCTCTAGAAATGCGCGAAGAAGAGGCTGTGGCATAAAATGACACCTAAATTAATTGTTGCGCTTGATTTTGATAATGAGCATGCTGCTTTAAACCTTATTGAAAAGCTTGACCCTAAAAGTTGTGCTTTGAAAGTAGGTAGCGAGCTTTTTACTCTATTTGGCACGGATTTTGTGAAACAATTAGTGAAGCGACAATTTAAGGTTTTCTTGGATTTAAAATTTCATGATATTCCCAATACTGTTGCAAATGCGTGTAAGGCAGGGGCTGAATTAGGGGTGTGGATGATGAATGTTCATGCTTCTGGTGGAGTAAGCATGATGCAGGCAGCACGCAAAGCAATCGATGCTTATGGCACTAATCGACCTCTATTAATTGCTGTAACTGTTTTAACCAGTTTTAATCAAATCGAATTAACTTCTATTGGTATAAGCACACCGATCATGGAGCATGTAAAGAAACTGGCAATCTTAACCAAAGAATCGGGTTTAGATGGAGTGGTTAGCTCCGCTCAAGAAGTTAACGTAATTAAAAGGGCCTGTGGCGATCAATTTATTACAGTTACTCCAGGAATTAGACTTTCAAATGATGCAAATGATGATCAATCAAGAGTGATGACACCCAAACAAGCTATTAAGGAAGGTAGTGATTATTTAGTAGTAGGTCGTCCCATCACCCAATCATCAAATCCAGAACTCGTTGTCGCAGAAATTCTAAAAAGTATTCAAGAACCTTAATTATCTCAATGTCCTGGGTAACCCAAGTTGTTACCCAGGGTTATCTTAAAAAAATTTTTTTATATCTCAACTCAATCTCACTTACTTCAAAATAAGAAGTGTAATTTTTGATTAATTAGTGCTATTTAATTTCTGATAAATTTGTGTTAATTATATTTGTGATGGTTAAAAATAATAAAACAGATAAGCATCCAACCGTATCACTTAAATGAATGAGGTGATTAAGAAAAACAGGAGTTTAAGCAAAAAGAAGATTTAAGCAGAATAGGAAATTTTGCAAAATACAATAAAGCTGCTGAATGTATTAATGGATTATCATAACTTAAGGATAAGTGATGACACCACAACACGTAATAAGTCAGTTGCTTGACTCTGACTCAGCTCAATACGCTCAAAACCTGGATTTATTAAAAAAAATTATTATTACTGCCTACTTAGGTCGTCTACAGATCAACGGCTTACCTCCAGATAATAAAATTGCCTTAGGGAACTATTTATTTGACAACGAGCAGATGATGTTCGATTTTACACGTCTAAGTGAAGAAAAAAGAGCCCTATTTATGCACTGGTTCTTAGAGCCGCATCAAGAGAATAAATCGAAGGTTTTTTTAAGAGGCGTTACCGTAAATGAGTATCGAGGTTTTACTGCTGAGGTCCCTTTGTCCTGGTGGGGTAGAATAGTAAGCTGGTTCCAAGGGCTGTATTTAGACTATTGGAAAATAAGCGATATCGATTTATCACTGAAAAATATATCTCACTATCAATTGACTGGAATTGAGATGTGTCAAGGGACTCATGGAATATTGATCGGCTTTAATCAATTTCTAGTACCTGGAACAGGAACAAAGTACAAAGCCCACAATGACTTACAACAAGAGCCTTTAGGCAATACAAAACGAATTTTTATTACCGATAAATTAGTCGAACAGCTTAGTACGCTCAATTTAAAAAATATCAAATTTGAATCGGTATGCAAAAGCCCGCATCCTCAATCTATAGAAGTGTCTGATCCGCAGGAACGTCTCGATAAAATGTATGATTATCGAAAAATGCAGCGATTTATGTCCATGAAACCTTGGTATATTCGAATTTGGATTTGGTTATTTCCATGGTTGGGTGAAGAAAAAGTTAAAAGCAAATCCATTAAAGAAAAACAAATAGTTCCCTTATATGAATCAAAAAAAATAGAAATATACCGATTTTTAAAATCTCATGAGATTTTAGTCAGAGAAAGAAAACCTAATATTGAAAATATTGTTCTTTGTGGCGGTGGTGCAAAAATTTTTGCACATATTGGGGTCTGGAAGGCGCTAAATGAAGCCAGAATATATCCTGAAAAGTTTGCGGGTAGTTCTGCGGGCGCGATTATGGCTTTAATGTGTTATTTAGGCTATTCAGCGGCTGAAATTGAAGAATTATTTAAACATTTTAAACATGAACATTTAGTTCATTTTGATATTAATATTAATGGAATTTCAGAGGCTCATTCGCTAAAAACAGCTCTTGATTATGCAATTGCCTATAAATTAAATGAAATCGTTGCTAAATATCGAATTCCATATCCAGAGGGAAAAATTACTTTCGCAACTTTAGAAGAGATAAGAAAAAAATGTCCTGGATGTGGTATAGGAAAAGAGTTGGTGGTAACGGCTACGAATAAACGTAAGGGGGAAACGCGCTATTTTTCATTTTTACGCTCACCTAATTTTGAAGTAAGTGAAGCAGTTAAAACATCAGCAAGCTTTCCTATAGTTTACCGGTCGACCGATATTGATGGAGATCCACATAATGATGGTGGTGTATTGAATAATTTTCCTACGGAAGCTTTTGTGGATGATCATACAACATTACTCGAATCCGAATATGGTAATAATTTAAAAGTACTCGCTGTCAAGTTCGATGATGGACCCGAGAGAAAGGCAATAGATCGGGTGATGGATAGGGTTTATAGAGAAAATATAGTGTTAAACTGGATTTATCGATTGCTAACTGGGGTGAGTGATCCTGCCAGTGGGTGGGAAAAAGACCGTTTAAAATTAAGAAAATATGCATGCCAATCCATTGTGATCAATGTAGATAATGTATCTACCTCATCATTTACAGTGGGAGAGAAAACCAGAAAAAAAATGATTGAGTCAGGTTACAAAGAGACAATAAACTACTTAAATATGCGTTATCACAAAAATGAATTTGATGAGTATGATAATGAGGAGTTCATGTATGAGACGTTCAGCTCTTTAGGTGAATTGCTCTCTTATTGTTGTTATAGAGGAGATAGACAATGGTTTGATAGAGTGTATCAACTTCTTGAAGAATCTACTGCTCCTAATCGCGTTGATTTGTTAAAACAGGCTCAAGAATTAAAGGCTCTTTATTTCAATTCGGGATCTTCTTCATTACATAGCCCTTCACATGAAGATCGTCCATTAACATTTTTTGGTAATGAAATACACCACACCCTTTCTTCTACAGTTAGAATGGAGAATCACAAAATTTTACTTGCGGTATATCCTGTATTTTTAAAGTTATCGCAGTCTTTATTAAAAGACAGTACGGACAAAAAAATCTTTGATTACGCTCGCCATTCATTTTTGTTGAAAGATCCTTTTGCTTGTTTAGAGCATTTTGCAAAAATTCGAAATGAAACTCATTTAATTCTTCATATTGTGATTAAGTTATTAAAAGAACTTAAAAAAAATCCGGCTAAAGAGGTTTATGATGCATTGAGTCAGGTGCTTGATTTGTTGAATGGGAATAAAAACATGGATAAAGACGAGTATTTTGCACGTTGGGATTTATCTTTTCCCCAATGTTTACGTATGTTGCGTATATGGAACAAAGATTCTCAAATTAATACTCGCTTACTTCGTTCGATGAGCAGAAAAAGTGAGCCTTTGCAAACCGTAGTTTCAGGTGTTTATTATGAAGCAGAGGATGACTCTGATGAGGCGTTTTCTTTTAGTATGTAATATGTTGCAATACATGATATTTTATTTACTTCCATTCGCATCAGGAATAGATATGGAGAAGCATTTATTTTTATGAATAGAAAAGGTTTTACACTTCTTGAGTTAGTGATAACGATGGCATTATTTATAGGATTATCACTATTAGGAATAGCTTCATATACTTATTTCATGAATAAAAATGAGCAACAAACAATAATTGATGAACTACGAACAGCAATTCAATATGCCAAGATTCAGGCGATTATTCTTGGTAATCCAGTATATCTTACTCCCATAGATAGTTCATCCAATTGGTCAAATGGTATGGTTTTGAGTTTTTTAGAGAAACAAACCAATCAAGCCAAAATGATTTATCAATGGCAATGGAATCATCCACGCTGGAGTTTGAATTGGGAGGGCGCTGGTTCAACAAATAAGATCACGTTTTCAACTGTTCTTGGTCAGGCGATGAGCAATGGCCATTTTACCTTAATTAATAAAGTGACACATGAGCAAGTCACTGTGATTTTAAATCGACTAGGAAGAATAAGAGTCAGCAATAGCTTGTCGCTAGAGCGTTAATTTTGTAAGATCTTACTGATAATATTTTGTTTTAAGTAATACCATCCATGGCTATTAATACCCAATCGATTTTTACAATAAGTGCAAAATGCTCCGATCCTCTTACAGAGTGGCTCAATCATCAAGCTTCATTAACTGATAAATTGCAGCAAATAAAGGGTGAGGCAAAAATTGAACTTATTTCCCAAGATTGGATAAATACAGATTGGTGGAATAAAAATTTTCTACACATTGAAGATGAAATGGTTTTTCAGCGTGACATCATTATGAGAAGTCATGGTGTCGCTTATTGGTATGCCCGAAGTATTATTCCTAAAAAATGTTATGACCTCGATCCTGATTTTTTTGGACGTCTAAAAAATGAATCCATAAGAAACTTAATTTTTGATGAAGAGAAAGTGTGTCGTGTGCAATGGATTAGTTATCCCGTCGATCAACAATGTTTAGAGTATTATTGGGTTAAACGAACTTTGGATTCAGTTCATGGTGTACTTTGGGTCCGTCTCGCAGAGTTTTCATTTCAACAAAAGGAGTCATTTTATTTAGTTGAAATTATGTTACCTGAACTTGAGAGTTTGAATCCATGAAATGGAATGCGTATTGGCGATTAATGCGCTTTGATAAACCTGTGGGAATTTTATTGCTATGGTATCCCACTGCATGGGCTTTGTGGCTAGCAAACAAAGGGGCGCCATCATTTAGACTGTTTATCCTTTTTCTTAGCGGAACAGTTCTTATGCGAGCAGCAGGCTGTGTCATCAATGATATTGCCGATCGAAATATCGATAAGCATGTCGCGCGCACTAAATTAAGACCATTAACTGCTGGAGAAGTGACTTTACCCGAGGCTTTTCTTTTATTAATCGTATTGCTTTTAGCCGCATTGTTGATATTAATTCAGTTACCTCGAAATTGTTTTTATCTTGGATTAATCGCATTATTTGTTTCTTTACTCTATCCATTTTGCAAACGTTTTTTAGATGCTCCACAACTGATTCTTGGTTTTGCATTTTCTATGGGAATACCTATGGCTTATGTTGCCTCAGGTTTCACGTTAACTATTGAGTGTTTCTTATTGTTTTTAATCAATTTTTGTTGGATCCTTGTTTATGACACCATGTATGCTATGGCCGATAAAGCAGATGATTTACGAATTGGGGTAAAATCTACTGCCATTTTGTTTGCTGATTATGATCGATTAATTATTGGCATGTTACAAAGTTTATTTCATGGCTTATGGCTCTATTGGGGATTGGTCAATCAAAGGAATTTATTTTTTTATATTATTTGGTGTATCGCCGGTTTTATCTTGCTTTACCAACAAAAGCTTATCAAGAAAAGAGAGCCTCAGGATTGTTTTAAAGCTTTTATCGTAAGCGGGTACTATGGGGCATGGATGTGGTTGGCAGTTGCGATATAGGTGATTATAGATTTAAGAGGAGGTCGCTGAATCGGGACAATTGAATTCAAATGCAATACGTAACAGTAGGTTAATTTATGAATACATCGACAGTCTTAAGCCATCTTTTTAGGACTTAACAAAAGCCCGGCTGCTTACAACCAGGCTAGATTAGCATCACAGGATTGATTCATCCAAAAGTTGTCGCTATTAAAACGTCTCACTTCCATTATCTGCGACAACACGTGTGTGTTTTCCATAAATAACAAGAATTTTTTGTTTTGTTTTAAGTCTGAGATCTTCGGACTGAACGACAGAAATAATTCCGCCAGAGTTTAATTTAATAACGTACTCAACACCGCGTGTTTGACTATAACCATTATCTACAAAACCATTGTTTGTATTTTTAGTCATATTATTCATGTTTCGATGTAAGTTCACTGGACGTTTAGAAATAATTGTTCCAGGAATTACTTTTTTAACTTTGCCAACTTCATTTGTATCATACTCACCGGGAGGCAATGCTTTGTTGCAGCTTATTAAAATAAAGCCAAAAAGTAGTATTAAAACAGATTTAAATAAGTTTTTTTTATTCATAGGGCTTAAACTCCAGTTAGGAACATGACCGAAATAACACCGAGTCATATCATCAATTTAATGTTTGGCCGCACGAAGTATAACCGAGAATTAAATTATTTTTAACAGTTCATCTAATAAACTACTAGCTCCGATGCGAAACCAGCTTTTGTTAATTGGTTTGTCGATTATTAGTTCTGAGAGCGTTGCATAATTGTATGCATCTTGGGTTTTTTTAACACCCCCAGACACTTTAACACCACAGTCTGCTTTTGCATCTCTAATCGCACTTAAAATCGCAAATACCGCAGATAAAGATGCACCTAAAGGTATTTTACCTGTTGATGTTTTAAGGAAATCGCAACCTGATGCAATGAGCTCTTTACTTGCATTGTAAATGCTTTGCATGTCAGGAAAAGCACCCGTTTCCAAAATAATTTTTAAAACAAGATTGTGTTGTTTGCATGAGTTTGACACAGCATGACATTGGGCCAATGCTTTATGTTTCTGTCCTTGTAGATACAAATGATAGGGAAAGACATAATCAATTTCAGTTGCGCCTAATTGTACCGCTTGTTCTATCGAAGCAATTGAGAAATCTAACTCATCCTTTCCATGAGGAAAGTTGATCACTGTTGCCAAGGGTATGGTATTTTGCGAGGAACACTGTTCTAAATGTTGTGAGTAAATACATAGTGCAGCAACATGATTCAGATTGGCATTCTGTTTTAATTGAGATAATGAGTCATCGGTTGCCTGCTCATCTAATAGAGTGAGATCGAGGGTATGGATCAGTTGTTTGGCTGTTATCCTTCGATGAGGATAACTGCCAAGCAAAACATGTATGACCTCGTTAAAATGGGTCTCTAACGTCACTTTAGACTCGCAATGTATTGTTTTAGGATAAGATTTAGCTCCTCAGCAGCACTTTCTGCCATTGCAACTACTGATTCATGACTATGAGCTGTTTTTGAAAGGCCAGTCGCGTAATTAGTTATCATGGCAATTACTGCCACATGCATAGAGCAGTGGTTAGCTACTAAAACTTCTGGAACGGTAGACATTCCTACTGCATCTGCTCCCCAAATTTTAAATGCTTTAATTTCTGCGGCTGTTTCATAGTGTGGGCCTAAAACAGAGATATAAACTCCTTCAGTGAGTTTGATTGAATTTTTTTCTGCAATTGATAATAAATCTAAACGCATCTGTTTATCATAGGCATTGTCTAAAGGATAAAATCTTGGACCAAACTCATCATCATTAGGGCCTATTAAAGGGTTGCTTGGTTGCAAATTTATATGGTCAGAAATGAGCATTAGTTTCCCGGGCCCAACATCTTCTCTTAGTGACCCTGATGCATTGGTTGCAATAAAATAGCTGCATCCTAGAAGTTTCAAAGTACGAACGTAGGTCTTAACCGTCTCATAGTTTTCTATACCTTCATATGTATGCGCTCGCCCTTGCAGACAGACAACACCTACGTTGTTCCAATAGCCAAGGATTAGATTACCGCCATGTCCTTGCACGGTAATTTTTGGAAATCCAGGTAATTCATCATAATTGATACGTATTGAATCTTTTAATTCATCAGCAAATTTACCTAATCCTGATCCCAAAACCACAGCAACAGTTGGCTTAAATGAAGGATACAGTTTTTTGATATGGTTTGCTGCTAAATGAGCATAGTTCTGCTTGGTTGCAGTATCGGTCATACAAATTTTCCTATTATGTTAAGAGTTAAAATCAAATTTAAAAGCCAGCGGCAGGAGTTCATCAATTTTTAAGCTATGCAATATCGAATCTTTATTGCACAGATGGACTACGGTATCTGGTGTTGCAAACTCATAAATCCTTTGTCTGCACGCACCACAGGGTGAACACAATGCATTGGTTCCTGCAAGTACCACCATACTTTTAATATGCTGTTCCCCGGCAGAAACCATCGCTGAGATTGCTGAAGTTTCTGCACATACTGCTAAACCATAAGAGCTATTTTCCACATTAACGCCTGTATATAGATTATCTTTATCCGTACAAATACAACAGGCTACGCTAAATTTGGAGTAGGGTGAGTAAGAATGAGCAAGTGCTTGATATGCATTTGAAATCATTGTGGTAATTTTGGGATCCATAATAAGTCTCAATAAAATAGATACTATTTATTCAATTATAAAAGACTATTGGTACTAAGACTATGTCCTCCTCCAATTTCTTCATGTTTCACTGCATCAATTAATTCAATGGGATTTGAAAATGATTTATTATGTTTATCATTTGGACTAGAAAACAGGCTGCTCCAACAGCCTGGTTCTGGCGTATCAGCATGTTCCAGAGAGGAGGACGGACCAAGTGTATCGCCCATTTGCACATAGCTACCAGGTACTGGGGCTGGTTTATGATCCCCAAAAGAGGAGTTTAGCCAGAACTCAAATGCTAAGGCACCCAGCCCTACGCAAACGATCAGCGAAAAAATAGTAATGGGTATTGCCATAGGGGGAAATATAAATGTAAGAGTGGCTGCGATAGCGGTTACTAATGAGATAACAGCTGATGTTGAAGCATAACCAAAATAAGCACTTTGTCGAGAATAAGAGGAATTCTTATCCAGGGGATTTCTTAATTTATGATATTCGCCAACGGCCCATACCAGATTACCCAAAAAAAAGAGCCAAGCGGCTGGAGGGAATAGAGCTGGCAGAAAAACTGCAGCAATACTGAGGATTGTCGCACCAAACCCTATGAATGATGAATAAAAAAATTGTTCTTTTATTTGGGCAAAACCATACCATTTTTGGTAGTGTTCTTTATGATCTGGATGAAGAAGGCAAGCTGTAAGCCAAGAAAGATATGCAAATAAATAGATCCCCAGCGAAACGAATCTGAAAATTGCTGACACAATTGGGAAAGGTAGATATTGGAGCTTTGAAAGCAAAAAGCCAGCGAAGAATAAAATACCACTTGCTTTATCTAATTTCTGAGCTACGGTCATTCTAAAAATAGTCCTGGAGATTCTATAACCCTGTGCATTGTACCTTAATTAAACAGAAAAAAATAGTTCGTTTTCAGACACTAAGAAGAGTTATCATTGATGTCCTACATGGTCATAAGAGAGTCTAATTCAGGGTTTTCGATTCGAACTACACTCGTTAAATTTGAATTAAGAATAATTCGTACAAGCAATCCTCCCCCCGAATTGTTTAGAGCCATAATTTTGCCATGATGCATTTGAATCGCACGAGAGGCTATAGCCAAGCCTAAACCATATCCCCCAGTTTTTTTTGCTCTCGATGTATCTACACGATAAAAAGGATTAAATATTCTCTCTAACTGATCTTCAGGAACACCAGGTCCTTTATCACTAATGTCGATGCATACGTGTTCTTTTGTTTCATCATATTTTAATGACACAGTAACCTGTTCTGCAGCCGGTGAATAATGCAATGCATTGCGAACCACATTTTCTATTGCTCTGTGAATCAAACGTTCATCGATTAATAAGTGGCAAGGCTCAATTACTCCTGCTTGGACTCTGGGTGTATCCTCACCAACCTCATAATTGGCATCTTCGATGATATGAAACAGAAGCTCCGAAAGATTGCTTTCAGTTAAATTAAGTTCAGTTGTTGATTTTTCTAAACGAGCAAAGTCTAAAACTTCTGTAATCAAAGCATTTAGACGAGAACATTCAAGCTCCATACGGTTAAATTCGGTATCTGCCAAATGTTGTGTTTTATTGCGCCCCAATTCAATGGCAATTTGTAGTCGGGCAAGAGGGGAGCGTAATTC
Organism: Legionella sp. 227; assembly: GCF_043161935.1. Taxonomy (NCBI): domain Bacteria; kingdom Pseudomonadati; phylum Pseudomonadota; class Gammaproteobacteria; order Legionellales; family Legionellaceae; genus Legionella; species Legionella sp. 227. The sequence goes on from NZ_CP171154.1 coordinate 3,088,723, forward strand.
ATGAGAAATATCTTGCAGCAATCGTTCTTTTGAATTTATCAATCGCTCCAGTTGCTCTGCCATTCGATCAAACTCTTTACTTAACTGAGCAATTTCATCGTTATGATGGCCTCTTAAATGCCCGACACGCGTATTTAATTTTCCCGTTGCGATTGATTTAGCTGCCATGCCTAAAGAACGCAATGGCTGAGTTAAGTATCGTGATAATAAATAGCATATTAGTCCGCTGATAAATGTTGCTAAGATAAGACGAATAGCTAGACCTGCCCAAGGTACACCAACAAAATGATAGATAGGTTTTTCACTCACCGCTGCAAGACGATAGAATTTTCCTGAAGTGGATAAAATTTCATGACTGACTATGAGCTTTCCTGACTTTAAAATACCTTCACTTAATTGATCTTGAAGCAGATTTTCAGCAACTTTTTTGACATTTTCTGGCGCTACCTGTGTTCCAATAATTTCACCAGTACTGGACAATAAATAAATGGACATATGACGAGAAATGCCTATTTTATTCAGCCATTTTAATAAAGCAGCTTGCCTGCCAGATTCATAAGTAGCAACAGCTGCATTCGCATAGCTGTCCATAAAGAGTTGTTCTTGGGCGGGTAATGATGACTTTTGTACAATATGGCTGATGACCCATGCGGTAGTGAAAATAATAAGTATGGTGGCAAGCCAAAATGAAATAAAAATTTTCCAATATAAACTACGCATTAAACATATATCCAAAGCCACGAACCGTCTTAACTATGGGTTCGCCTTGAGGATTATCTCCTAACTTGTTTCTTAGGTTACTAATATGAACATCAATGCTGCGATCATAAGCGGTGTATTTTCGCCCAAGAGCATATTCAGTAAGCTCTTCTTTTGAGAATGCTTGTCCTGGTGACTTAATAAGCATTTCTAAAATATTAAATTCGGCATTGGTTAATTCAAGATAACTTCCGCCCATAGTTACATGGCGTTTGGAACAATCAACAACAATATTATGTTGTTCAATGATCGGTCTTGAAGTGGGAATTTTTTGAGTACGTCTTAAGATAGCACGCAAACGAGCTACCAATTCACGTGGATTACAGGGTTTCGGTAAGTAATCATCGGCGCCAATTTCAAGACCTACGATACGATCGATATCATCCCCCCGAGCAGTTAACATGAGGACAGGGGTTTCCAAATGTTCTCGAATTGCTTTTAATACCTCAAAACCATTTAATTTAGGCAGCATCACATCGAGAATAATGGCATCAAAAGTTTGATTTAAGGCCTTTTTTACGCCACTTTCACCATCATGGACACATACAGCGTTAAAACCCTCAGGCACCAAATATTGGGACAATAAATCGGTCAGCTCTGTATCATCATCAATTATGAGAATATTACCATTCATACTTCATTATGCCTTACGTTTATCAATACATTCCATTAACTTAATTCTTCTGGCATCTGCATTTATAATTCTAAACTCAAAAGAATCAATTGTAATGGTTTCCCCTCGTGAAGGTAAATGGCCAAAACTATTCATTACAATACCACCAATTGTATCATAAAATTCATCACTAAAATCTGCATTCAGTTGTTCATTGAATTCTTCAATAGGCATATGGGCTTTGACAATATAGTGCCCATCTTCATGTACTTTAAGGTAAGCATCTTCATCAATATCAAACTCATCTTCAATATCGCCGATTATTTGTTCAATAATATCCTCAATGGTTACAAATCCTGAAACTTCGCCGTATTCATCCACAACAATAGCCATGTGATTTTTATTACTACGAAACTCACTGAGCAGACTATCGAGACGTCGGCTTTCAGGAACAAAAGCCGCCAAGCGACAAATATCTAACAAATCAAAGGTATCCAGATTAGACGATTGATAGCGTAGTAAATCTTTTGCATGGAGTATCCCAATGATTTCATCTGCATCTGCAGCAATAACTGGGAACCTTGAATGGCCGGTTTGAGTTACAGTTTTTATAATATCGCAGAACTCATCGTTTTGCTTAATACAAACCATTTGATTTTTAGGCAGCATAATATCTCGTACGCGCATTTTGGAAAATGAAATAGCGCCTTCGAGCATTGCCAAAGTTTCTGCACTAATAAGAGAGCGAATTTGAGCGTCCCTTAATAAACTAACAAGTTCCTCTTGGTTTTGTGGTTCTCCTTGTAAAAACTGTTTAAAGCGAGCAAACCACGTACTATTATCTTCCTCTTTATTCAAGTTCAATACCCTCTGCGTCGTAAGGATTAGGAAACCCCAGTTCCGCTAACAATTTAATTTCAATAGCTTGCATTATAGTTGCTTCATCATCCTTAATGTGATCATAGCCCAATAAATGCAATATTCCATGAATCAAAATCAATGCCCAATGGGCTTCCAAAGTTTTATTAAGCTGTTTACTTTCTTCTACTAATACCTGCGGGCAAATAACAACATCACCTAAGAGAGGGCATTCAAGTTGTATTTCAGGAGGCAAAGCACTGGGAAATGACAGTACATTTGTTGTTTTATTTTGTTTTCTGTATGTGTGATTTAAGTAGATCATCTCTTCTGGTGTAACGAGACGAATGGTCAGTTCAGCATCTTTTTGATTATCCCTCAAAGCCAGGTGTGCTAGACGTGTTAATTCGTCTTCACTAACAGGTAAGGATTCATCAGTTGCATTTTGAATATCAATATAATAACTCATTATTTTTTTCCTGTTGATGCATTATCATAGCAGTCAACAATTTTAGATACTAAAGGATGTCGTACTACTTCCCGACTCGTGAACATATGAATACTAATTTCCGGTATTTTTTTGAATAATCCTACTGCATGGGCAAGTCCGGAATCAATACCCTTGGGTAAATCTACTTGGGTCATATCTCCAGTTACCACCGCTTTTGAACCAAAACCTATGCGAGTTAAAAACATTTTCATTTGCATAATGGTCGTATTTTGTGCCTCATCAAGAATAATAAATGATTCATTTAAAGTTCGTCCGCGCATAAATGCCAGAGGTAAAACTTCGATTATATCAGTTTGAATTAATTTTTGTGTTTCTTTAAAACCTATCATTTCGTATAAAGCATCATAAATGGGTCTTAAATAGGGCAATACTTTTTCCACCAAGTCTCCTGGTAGGAAACCTAATTTTTCACCTGCTTCAACTGCGGGTCTAACAAAAATCAATCTTTGTACTTCACCTTTTTCAAAGCATTGTATGGCCTTAGATACAGCCAAATAAGTCTTCCCAGTTCCAGCAGGACCTACAGCAAAAGTTATGTCAGATCGATCAATTGAATCGAGAAAATCAGCTTGTTTGTTATTTCGCGCAGCAATCGATTTTCGGCATAATTTAACGTGATGAACATTATGAATCATTATTTTTTGGTTTTCCTCAATAAAGTAATATATATTATGAGTATAGTATTTTTAATACTTTTTGACCTTGAAAAATATAGGTATGCAAGAATAGTGCAGAAAGCACATCTCCTGCAAGATTTATGCTACAATCATTCTTTTTGATATAACACGAATTCATGATCGATCTTCATTGTCATAGCAGTTTTTCTGATGGAATTTTAAGTCCAAAAGAACTAATACAAAAAGCGCAAAATCAAAAGATTAGGTGTTTGTCACTCACCGATCACGATACTGTTGCAGGTTATTCAGAGTTACTTGAGGCAACCGCTGCGACATCCATTAAAATAATTAATGGCATAGAATTTAGTGTTCGATGGAAAAAGCATGAATTACACATCCTTGGTTATCAAATAAATCATACTGCAGATTTTCTGGAACTGATTGAGCGGCAAAATCAAAGTAGAGTAGATCGCGCGCAACAAATTGCTAGTGCTTTGGACTCACTCGGTATTTCGGATGCCTACTTAAAAGCGTGTAATTTGGCTGGTCATGAACGAGTAGGTAGACCTCATTTTGCACAGCTTCTCGTGAATGAAGGAATGGTTAAGGATCTAGCTGCTGCATTTAAACGTTTTTTAGGAAGAGGTAAGTGTGCGTTTGTGCCTACTCCCTGGATTAGCCTTCAAGAGGCAGTGCAGGGCATTATCGCTGCTGGTGGCCAGGCAGTCATTGCTCACCCTCTTAAATATGGATTGACGCGTTCTAAATTGCATGAGTTAATTAATGAGTTTAAAGAAGCAGGTGGAGTAGGAATAGAAGTCGTCTCGGGGGAAATGACAGTAACTGAAGTTAATGAAATGGCTGCAACATGTCTTCGTTTTCATTTATTAGGTTCTTCTGGTTCAGACTATCATAGTGATCGCACTTCACGTGTTAACCTTGGTGGTCAAAAACAACTACCAGCAAACTGTACGCCTATTTGGCATGAATGGAACATATAACAGGGGACTTTATGAGTCAGTTTTTTGCATTACATCCTGATAATCCGCAAGCTCGTTTGTTGAGAAAGGCGGTAAATATTATTGAGGAAGGTGGTTTAATTGTATATCCCACAGATTCAGGCTACGCATTAGGTTGTAGTTTGGGGAACAAGGCCGCGCTCGAGCGCATTAGAAAATTACGTCAATTGGATAAGAATCATAATATGACTCTTGTATGCCGTGATCTATCGCAACTTGGCACGTATGCGCGAGTATCAAATCCAATATTTCGATTATTGAAAGCATTCACACCGGGATCCTATACTTTTATTCTTAATGCAACACATGAGGTTCCTCGTTTAATGTTGCATCCAAAAAGAAAAACATTGGGATTACGGGTGCCTAATAACATGATTACACTGGCACTGTTGGATTGTCTTGATGCTCCTTTAATGAGCACTACATTAATTCTTCCTGGTGCCAAAGCTCCATTAAGTGAACCTGAGGCGATTCGAGATCTTTTGGGAAATCAAATCGATTTGGTTATTGATGGTGGTAATTGTGGGCATGAACCCACAACGGTGGTTGATTTAACTGGTGATTATCCAGTGATAATAAGGGAGGGTAAAGGTGATCCTGAGCCCTTTAGATAATAATATTTAAAAAAAGAGGATATTGATGTCAGCACTATTTAGTTCCAATAAACGAGTTGTTTCTGGAATGCGAGTCAGCGGAAGATTACATCTTGGGCACTACCATGGTGTAATAAAAAATTGGATTAAATTACAACATCAATATGATTGCTTCTTTTTTGCGGCCGATTGGCATGGCTTAACAACACAATATGACGAACCCGGTTTTATCGAAAACCATTTATGGGATATGATTATTGATTGGCTGGCTTGCGGGGTAAATCCAGGATTATCACGAATATTTATTCAATCATGGGTGCCAGAACATGCAGAGCTTCATTTACTCTTATCCATGATTACACCTTTGGGCTGGCTTGAAAGGGTGCCCAGCTTTAAAGATCAGCAAGAAAAAATAAAAGAAAAGGATTTATCCACTTACGGTTTTTTAGGCTATCCCTTATTACAAAGTGCTGATGTTCTAATTTATCATGCCGATTATGTTCCAGTTGGCGAAGATCAGGTATCTCATATTGAGCTGACCAGAGAAATTGCGCGTAGATTTAATCATATCTATGGTAAGGAGCCTAATTTCGAAGAGCTTGCAGCTGAAGCAATTAAAAAAATGGGGAAAAAGAACGGCAAATATTATAGTGAATTACGTCGACAATTTCAGGAGCATGGGAATCACGAAGCGATTAAAACAGCACAGGCTCTTTTAGAAGACCAGTCTAATTTATCTATTGGCGATAAAGAGCGTTTATTAGGCTATTTAGAGGGAAGTGGTAAAATTATTCTACCAGAACCACATCCATTACTGACTGAAACAGCCAAGATGCCTGGGCTTGATGGACAAAAGATGTCTAAGTCTTACCACAATACAATTATGTTAAGAGAGCCGCCGGCACAAGTCGAAAAAAAGGTATTGACGATGCCAACTGACCCAGCACGAGTCAAACGAACAGACCCTGGCGAGCCAGAGAAATGCCCAGTTTGGCAATTTCATAAAATTTACTCGAATAATGAAGTGAAAGATTGGGTACAAAATGGATGTCGTTCTGCAGGGATTGGTTGTATTGAATGTAAAAGACCTGTTGTGGACGCGATTAATAAAGAGTTACAGCCTATCCAGGAAGCAATTTCAGAATATGAGTCTGATTTGAGCTCCGTGAAACGAATTGTTTCTGAGGGGAGTGAGGCAGCGCAAGAAGTGGCTAGTAAAAATTTGAGTACGGTCCGAGAAGTCATGGGACTCGATTATTGATCTCTGCTGTATGGGTGTCCTTAAGCGTTATCATAATGCCCCAGGCTTCACTGTTATTAAATAGAAACTGTCGTTCCCGAAGGAGGGAGTTTCTTTTTCGGGCGGCACAAGGCTATTTTAGGAGTAGATTCCCGTTTGTCTTTGTGTGGGAATGACATAAATTTTTAGAATAATGACAGTAGGTCCAGGTTCACCCATTCTATTGTTGATTATGTCGATCTTTGAACGTGTACTGACAAGCTAAATAAGAATGAGTTGTTAGCATGGATATTGAAATATCAAGCAATCCGGAAGTAAAAGCAATAGTTGATGGTAAGGAGCTTACAGAGCTTCCGGATGATTTATTTATTCCTCCAGATGCGCTTGAAGTACTGCTGGATTCATTTAGTGGCCCACTCGATTTGCTTTTATATCTTATTCGCAAACAGAATCTTGATATCTTAGATATTCCTATTATGAGTATTACCAAACAATATTTGCATTACATTCAATTAATGGAATGTAGAAGATTGGAGTTAGCGGCTGATTATTTGTTGATGGCTGCAATGCTTGCAGAAATTAAGTCTCGGCTGTTACTACCAGCGCCACCCACGAGTGATGAAGAGGAAGAGGACCCTCGAATGGCACTAGTAAGAAAACTACAAGCCTATGAACAAATAAAAATTGCAGCAGAGCTGCTTGATGCACTCCCTCGACAAGAGCGTGATCACTTTATGATTCAAGTAGTACCTTCAGAACTTGAGAGGATAATCGTGCACCCTGAAGTTACACTCGAGGATTTAATTGATGCAATGAAATCATTATTGAAAAGAGAAGAACAAATAAGCCATCACCAGGTCTCTCGTGAGGTGTTATCAGTTCGTGAGCGTATGAGCCATATTTTAATGCAGCTACAGGAACACAAGCTCTTGGAATTTAATCAATTATTTTCTATTAAAGAAGGTCGAATTGGATTAGTTGTCTCTTTGTTGGCTATTTTAGAGTTAGCACGACAATCACTGATTGTGATTACGCAAAATGAACCATTTTCACCAATACATTTACAGGCAGCATAAAATGGATGAAAAGGAATTAAAAAACATAGTGGAAGCATTACTCTTAAGCAGTAATGAACCCGTATCTCTTGATAGAATGTTAGAGGTCTTCGATGAGTGGCAAAGACCGACTAAAGAGTATTTAAGTGTTATTATCAATGACCTAAAGGAGGAGTATGTATCTCGATCTTTTGATCTGGTACAACTCGCAACAGGTTTTATTATTCAAACAAAAAAAGAATACAGTAACTGGATTGCGCGAATGCAAATTGAGAAACCCCCTAAATACTCGCGTGCTTTACTTGAAACTTTAGCCATTATTGCTTATAAGCAACCCGTTACTCGAGCAGATATAGAAGAGTTGCGTGGAGTAGCAGTAAGCAGTCAAATAATGAAAACACTGCTGGAAAGAGAATGGATTCGTATTTCTGGTTATAAAAATGTAGCAGGTAAACCTGCTGTATATACAACGACGAGAGAATTTTTAAATTATTTTAATTTAAAATATTTAAATGAACTTCCAACCTTACCCGAGGTTATGGAAGCATTAACCTTACACAATCCTAACGAAGAGTATATTACCGAATGAGCAGCGAAAGGTTACAAAAAATACTAAGCCAAGCAGGTCTTGGCTCGCGACGAGAAATGGAGCGATGGATAGAGAATGGCTGGGTACAAGTGAATGGAAAACCTGTTAAATTAGGGGACTCAGCAAGTGCTGAAGATAAGATCACAGTAAAAGGAAAATTAATTCCCAATCCACTTAAGGTAAGACAAAATGTACGCATTCTTCTTTACCATAAACCTGTTGGAGAAATTTCTAGCCGCCATGATCCTAAATTTGAAAAAACAGTTTTTGATCATTTACCAAACTTAAGACAAGGTCGTTGGGTGCAAGTAGGACGTTTGGATTTGAACACTTCTGGGTTACTTATCTTTACAAATAATGGTGAGTTAGCCAATCAGTTAATGCACCCAAAATATGGTTTAGAAAGGGAATACGCAGTGAGAGTGCATGGTCAGGTGAGTCCTGAAGCATTAAATAAGCTTCAAAAGGGAGTTGAACTGGAAGATGGAGTCGCTAAATTTACTCGTTTAGAATTTCGAGGCGGTGAGGGTGCTAACTCTTGGTATCACGTGACTTTAAATGAGGGGCGTAATCGGGAAGTCCGCCGCCTGTGGGAATCGCAAGGTGTCGAAGTTAGCCGATTAATACGTATTCGCTACGGCCTATTAACTATGCCAAGGTACTTGTCACGGGGACAGTGTTATGAGTTATCCCCGAAAGAGGTCACTGAGTTTTTGGCTTCTTTACCAAAGGAATAATTGAAAAAAGCTTGAAGTTTACGGGTGAATGAACTGTAATTCCCTGATTACACTGTGCTAATTCGGGCTATGAAACAGCCTAAATCTATTCTCATATTTGTAGGTTGGTCCTTGGCCCAACCTACATTTGATTTTGCACTAGCTCTTAAACTGTATAGCTTTTTTTGTTAAAGGGTTTTAGTGAGTCTGCAATTTGTTTATATAATTCAGGAAGCCATCTGGGTTGAGCAAATGTAGAAGTTGATGGCTTACCTTTACGCAAATCATTTGGTGCAATAATTACTTGAATGTTATCTAGACCAACACGACGTGCCAAAATAAAAAGCTGATCTATAGCCAGATCGCCTACAGCCAGACAACCAACGGATAAATTTTTACCATGAATAAAAATATTATTACCTAAATTTCTTCTCCCATCTTGATAACCTTTTTGCTTATCAAAATTATTGGGATAATTAATCATCATGGATAAATGCATACTACTAAAAGGGTTGAAGTTAACCAGTCTGTAAACCCCTTCAGGAATTTGTTTGTCATTTTCACGTAACTTAGGTCCTAACCGCCCACTGAAACCAGTTAAAGGATAGTCGTGTATATGTTTCCATTTTTGATTAGTATTTTTGGCCCATAGCTCTACTTTTCTTTCTGATTTAAAAGCGAGTAAGGCGATCTCACTGGGAGGATAACTTACTTTTGCTTTGGAGAAATAAGATTTAAGCCTGGGTTCAACTCGTAAACCATAGCGTTTTATTGCTTTGTCAACCGCTTGGTCCCAATTAAGCTTGGGGGCCATTGCATGACAATTGAAACTAAGAATGAATATGGTAAGAGATAATAACCGTTTCATATTAATATTAAAGTGCTGAATTATTGGCATATTATCAAAGATTAACCCAAAGAACAATTTAACCTCCAGACCGAATCAGGACTACGTAACCCTTTGTAATAATTTATTAATACATTAACTCTTATTTTTTTGCTTCAAAAGTAATTGTTTTTTAACAGGTAATGACAATTGTGTTGTAATAAAATCTGGACTTGTCGCTAAGTGTCCAATTGAAGGTAACAAACCATAATAATTTGGACAGAGGTATGTGACGTTGCTGTCTTGATCAATTTTGTAAAAAACATACTTATTGGCACAATAATCTGGTTTTTCAAACAGAGCTACTTGCATTATGGGAGTGCCTTCCAACTTATTTTCTATAAAAAAAGCATTAATCCAAAGATTACTAATTACAATTAACGCTCCCACCACCATAAGTGAACTTATAAAGGCGTATGTGTATTTCAATGCGGGACCATTAGCACTTAAATGTGAAATGACTTGGAGTAATGCAAGGAGCAAGATAAGGAAATTAAATGAATAAATGCCTGCATTAAAATAGTTAAAATAGGTTCCAAAAATTTGATTCCCTGAAAATTGGAAATGAATTAACACCGCAATTAGGCTAAGCCAAAGAGATGAAATTATATAATAAATGGCGTTTCTTTTAATTCCAATAATAAAGAGTACTAGAGCAATTAATGGAAAAAAAGCTTGGATTAATTTTCCCAGTGTATACATTGAGCCATACTCTCAAAATTAAATGGTATTTAATTTAAAACTATATAGTTATAACAGTAATTTTTACATATGTATAGAGAATGAAATGTATGAAAGAAGTTTTTGATTGTCGCTTGAGGAGGGCCACTAAGATCTTTTTTCAATTTGATTTATCTGATAGGGGATTTCTACCCTTAGTTCTTATTATTAAGCGTAGGAGTTTCTAATTCTTATCAGCTAGTATTCATGTCATGATAAACCATTTTTCTTTATAAAATATAGGCAGCGCTATAAAGACACCACGCAGGTATATGAAGAAATCGAGAAGCAAAACCAGTGATTTTAGATTACATTAAAATCAGGTAATTCATTGGGCATCTACGGTATCTTATTTATACTTGGTTTTATTTGCTAAGGACTTGATGTTCTTCTTTAATAAGGGTTAAGTAGGGCTCTGTTGGATAGATTGTTGTTTTAATCATAGTATCCGGTAATTTGATTTGTTTGACCGCAAAGGAGTGATTCTTTTTAAACAAATATTTTGATGGATTGAGTAATTGAGGAAAATAACCTTGGTTACTCATCTGCTTGTTAGCACGGTTGGATGGATGAATGCTGCCTATCCATAAGGGCTGGTTCGATTCAAGTAAATTATAATTAGACTCCCAAATTCTTAACTCCAGTGTTAACTTAGTCTCTTCGTCGGTATAGGTCATGACGAGCAAGGGCGCTTTATTTTCATATAATTGAGTAAATAATGGGAGTTTAATACTGTTTGGTTGCTTATTCATGCGCATAAGTAAGTTCGTAAAAAATGAGTCTGTTTGTAACTTCCACCCATTCTTATCTAAAGTATTTTGCAATGATTCTAGATTACCTGCGAATTGAACGTTCAATAAACTGATCCTTTTACCAATTCTACTGTATTGATACATTGGAAGAATAGGTTTTTCTTGCTCCCACCATGTTACTTCACTGAGAGTGAATTTTTTATAGTTGGGCGTATGGTTATAAGATAGCGTTTTAAAATTAACGTAGGTCGATGTGACCGAAGCTAAAAGAATGCCTATTAAAAGCAGCGAGAGCATCAACAATGAATGGCTTGCTTTCTTGAGAGGTATATTAGATTTTCTATAAACCAAGCAGTGAATTAAACAAATTGATGTACCTAAAAAATAGGATGTTAACACGTCGGTGAACCAATAATCCCCTAAATAGAGAGAGCCTAATCCACTAAAACCCAAAATTACAAATAGAATTGATTTCAGTATATTCGCAAATAGGGTAAAGGTTCTATTAATGTAAAATAAAATAAATCCGTATAATGCAGTTGCAATCAAAAGGTTAGTTGCGGGAAAAGAGAATCCAGGAAGAGTCACTAAGAGTCCTGATGGTCTAGGACTATGAATAAGTGAGTTTAGTAATAGCGCTACCACACTACTTATAAAAATCAGGCTGCATAAATAAATAATCGCTGTTCTATTCTTATAGAAAATGAACCAGCAACAACAAATAATAAAAACGCTAATTATCGTTATTGTAGAGGTTAATTGGGTGCAAAAGATAAAAAATACTTTTAAGGACAATGTATTAAAACTTTGTAAAAATAAATAGATAGGCAAATTAACATAAGTTAGGTATTGTGTTGTAACTGTTAATCCAAGAATAATTAAAAAAAAGAGCATACAAACTACGGCTATTAGGACAAGAGCGGCTGTAGGATAATGGTTTGTTTCACTTTTTGGTGTAAATGCATTATATACATATACCCATAGCGAGTTGTTTTTAAGCCTGAGCCAAAAATCATGTAAATAAGCCATTAAAAAAGTATTTAACAACCGAATTAGTCGCTTTATAACTAAACTAATCACCCAGAGCCCTGCAAGTAAAACAAGTATTAGGATAAATAAACGTGTCGCGCTTTCTGCTGATAATTCGTGACTTGCTGCTCCGATTGCGACACCAGGCATTACGTATAATAAAGACCAGCCAATTGCAGATAAGACATTAGCTACAAAAAAACGCCATTGCTTCATATGCAATATTCCAGCGATGACAGGAATAATTGATCGCAAAGGACCAACAAAGCGACCAATTAATACACTTTTTCCACCATGTGTTCTAAAGAATTCCTTACCATATTCTATCCATTTTGGATATTTACTAAATGGCCATATTTCAGTTAAGCGATCACTGTAATAATAACCCAAGGTATAACTTAGGCTATCGCCAGCAACAGCACCTAAAATAGCTGCCAATAAAGTCAAATCAATACGCATAATCCCAGAGCCAGCGAGGATCCCTATAGCGGTCATAGTGACACTCCCTGGGACGATGCTGCCCACTATTGCCAGGGATTCTGTTAAAGAAATTAGAAAGGTAATGAATAAAGACCAACGCGGGTTGTGTTGCAACCATTCTGTAAGCGGTTGTACATAGTCAACGAACAAATTCATATTGTATTCAGGGATAAAATTGTTCTAGAAAATATTGCACGAAATGCTGATTAACTTGAGAGATTTGAACATCAGGAACGAAATGGCTTATTTGAGTCATTTCCATTTTTGCAAATCCACAAGGATTTATTCCTGAAAAAGGGTTTAAATCCATATCAACATTGAGCGCAATTCCATGATAGGTACAGCCATTTTTTACTCTTAATCCTATTGAAGCAATTTTTTGTTCTTTGACATATACTCCTGGTGCACCACAACGAATAGAGCCTTCTATTTGATATTTTGCCAGAACAGAGATTAAAATTTGTTCTAATTTACTCACTAATGATCTGATCCCTAAATTTTTTCTCCTGATATCCATTAGTACATAGGCAACTAGCTGGCCAGGTCCATGATAGGTTACCTGTCCTCCTCGATCAGACTGCACTATGGGTATGGACTGAGGATTGAGTATGTGCTCGGGTTTGCCTGCCTGTCCTTGGGTATAGACAGGGAAATGCTCTAGGAGCCAAAGCTCATCGTGTGTTTCTGCTTCACGTTTTTGAGTAAATTCTTTCATTAGCAGCCAAACATCATTGTAATCTTTAATACCTAGCTGTCGTATTTTCATTATAGAACCATTTTTACTTCGGGATGCTGGGTAACGGCTCTATAAAACGCATCAAGCATCTCTTGATTTTCAGCATAAACAGTGACTGTTATTGCCAAGTAATTGGAGTCCTTGCTCATCTTATGAGTCAATGCCTCATCTTCAATGTTAGGAAAGTGAGTGATAGTAATGTGTTTAATTTCCTCAAAAAAAACGGGCGAATTATTCCCTATTATTTTTATAGGAAAATAACAGGGAAATTCAATTAAAGTCGTTTTTTTCATCCTCAATCCTATAAATCCTAGGAGCCAAACCAACGTTTGAAGGCTAAACGTATCGAGTCTTTGGTTCGAGTATAAAAACCGCCTGATTCAACATCTTGTAAAGCATAAAGAGGTCGGGTCGAGACGACGTTATTATCAAATTGAACCACTAAGTCACCTATTTTATCACCTTTTTTAATCGGAGCCTCAAGATAAGATGGAACTTTAGTTGAAATGTTTAATCGTTGATATTGGCCAGTAGGAATGGTGATAAATTGATCTTCAGTTAATCCTACAGTAACTTTATCTACTTTTCCTTTATAAAGAGGAAGCTCGGTTATTGATTGTCCTGATTTGTAAAGTTGATGGGTTTCAAAAAATCTAAAACCATAATTTAGTAATTTTTCACTATCATCAGCACGGGAAGAGTCGCTTGGTTCTCCAAGGACTACTGCCAATAAACGCATGTTGTCACGTTTTGCAGAAGAGACGAGACAAAACCCTGCATCATTCGTATGACCAGTCTTAATACCGTCGACTTGATTGTCGCGCCATAATAAGCGATTTCTGTTGGGTTGACGAATACCATTGTAGGTAAACCATTTTTGCTTATACCAATCATAATATTGTGGAAAATCGATAATCAATGCTCTACCAAGAATCGCTAAATCCTTCGCTGTTGTATACAAATTAGGATCGGGCAAACCAGTACTGTCAGTGAAATGGCTGTTTTTCATTCCAAGGTTTTGAGCTTGCTGATTCATAAGATCAGTGAATGAGTTCTCAGTTCCTCCCACGTGTTCTGCCATTGCTACGCAGGCATCATTACCAGAGTCAACAATAATTCCCTTAAGCAAGTCTTCCACTGGGACTTGTTGTCCTTCTTTGATGAACATGCGAGAGCCACCTATTTTCCAGGCATCACGACTTACACGCACACTGTCAGTGAGGTGAATTTGGTCATGATGCAATGCATTGGAAATGACATATAAAGTCATCATTTTTGTTAGGCTTGCAGGAGGTAAACGCTCTTCGCTGTTTTTTTCAGCAATGATTTTACCGCTGTTCACATCAATCAATATGTATGCTTTTGCATTAAGAATTGGAGGAGCAGGGGTTACTAAGGGTTTATCATTCACTGTTGGAGAGGGTCTTTCCAAATCAGCGGTAGGTTTTGTAGGTAATGAACCTTCATCAGCAATTGAATTGGTTGATTGTACAAATAAGGTAATGATAAACAATGTGGTTAATAGAATAGACGTGGTTCTTGTCATGTTGTTTACGAGTCCGATTACAAAAATGAGAATATATTATCACAGCCTTTTGATGGCAACAAAATAACAGATGAAAAATAATGAAATTTTTTTCAAATTAAAATAAGTCTTCGAAATTAAGTGATATTTCGGTATATTAGCCAGAAAATAATAATAAATAATGGAAAAAATGCGAAAGATACTTATTGCTGTGCTCATTCTGTTAACAGGATGTCAAACTACAAATCAGTCTCTTGATTCTGCCTCAGCAGGGGCGAAACAGTCTACACGACAAGCAAGTAAAAAAACGAATAATTCCATATATAATCGCTATAAAAATAAAACAAATCGTTACACCCAATTAAAAGACGGGGCTCCCTCTAAAAAGAAAGCAGTCACTTTCAAGGAGCCCGTGCCAACCAAAGAACCACTGAGCCGATACGGCAACCCGACTGAATATTCTGTTGATGGACGCTCATACCAGGTGATGAGAAGCTCTACGGGTTATAAAACACGAGGGATTGCTTCCTGGTATGGAACAAAGTTTCACAAGCAAAGAACGTCAAGCGGCGAGCCTTACGATATGTACGTCATGTCTGCTGCCCATAAGACCTTACCTTTACCTACTTATGTAAAAGTTAAAAATTTAAATAATGGAAAAGAAGCTGTTGTTAAAGTAAATGATCGAGGTCCTTTTCACTCAGATAGGATCATCGATTTGTCATACGCTGCAGCGTTAAAACTTGGGGTATTTCCTAAAGGAACAGCTCCAGTTGAAATTGAAACGTTAATGGGACCTGCAGGACAAGCGCATTATTATCTGCAAGCAGGTGCTTTTTCGACCGAAATCTTGGCAAAGCGTTTAAAAGAAAAATTATCCCACCTTACTCCTTCTCCCGTTTATATTGAACATTTTAAACAGCATTATATTGTTAGAGTAGGGCCATTTGGGTCAAAAATTATGGCGGATAGTTTAAAGCATAAATTGGTTCTTAATGGTATTACAGGATCTTTTTCTGTTTTGATTTAATTAAGATTGAATTATTGATAGCTAATTCGCGGATTAATAGATAAAATTATGGCGTCGAATTTTCAGGACATTAGAATTGCTATGGTAACAAAATTGTAGCATTGATGAAGCGTGTATTAACTCGTTTTTTGTGTTCATTTTCTTATTCTTGCGACATCATCAAGCTAAAATTTTCTTAGGTTGATATTTTTTAATATTGAGGTATTCAATCAATGCATGATGGCAGTGTGTTTTATACAATTTTCTTAATCTTCGCAGGCGCTGCATTTCTATCAACATTGGTTCTTTATACCAAACAGTCCCTGTTGGTTGCTTATATTCTTCTTGGTGCCGTGTTTGGCCCTTGGGGCTTAAGTCTGGTATCCGATGTAACTATTGTTAAGCAGATTGGTGATGTTGGAATTGTTTTTCTATTATTTTTACTTGGATTGCATTTGCAGCCACAAAACCTGATACACATGCTTAAGAAAGTAACATGGATTGCTCTAATTAGTTCAATTCTTTTTGCAGTAATGGGTTATTGGGTGGGTAGGCTTTTCGGTTTAACTGTAAATGAATCATGGATTTTAGGTGGATCAATGATGTTTTCAAGTACCATTATTGGCTTGAAATTATTACCAACAACCATCTTACACCATCAGCATACTGGTGAGGTCATGATCAGTGTATTATTAATGCAAGACGTTATCGCAATTATTGTACTGATCCTAATCAATGGTGCGAAACAAACAAACGGTTTATCCATCGATGATATCATTCTAGTAGGAATTGATTTACCTGCACTATGGCTGTTTGCATTTGCCATTGAGCGGTATGTTTTGATCCGATTACTGGCTCGTTTCGATAGAACTCAAGAATATGTATTTCTTTTGTCAATTGGATGGTGTCTTGGCTTGTCTGTTCTTGCGCAAGCAATAGGTCTTTCAGAAGATATTGGTGCATTTATTGCTGGTGTGGCTTTAGCAGCAAGTCCTATTTCTCTTTATATTGCAGAGAGTTTAAAACCCTTAAGAGACTTTTTCCTGGTTATGTTTTTCTTTTCAATCGGGGCAACATTTAATTTTGGACTGGCACATCAAGTCATTATTCCCGCACTTATTTTATCAGGTTTGGTTTTACTATTTAAACCGATATTATTTTATTTACTTCTTGGTAAGTCGGGTGAAAAAAAACAAGTTGCGAAGGAAGTTGGTATCCGATTGGGGCAAGCGAGCGAGTTTTCATTACTTGTCGCCAGTATTGCTCTAAGCACCAACCTTATTTCGGATAAGGCATCAAATTTAATTCAAGCAACTACTATTTTAACTTTTATTGTTTCATCATACTTTGTTGTTTTGAAATACCCAACCCCCATAGCATTCTCTGATAAAATGCGTAAGGATTAAATAATGAAATTACTTGTTATCTTATTGTGCTTACTTAGTGAACGTTTTTTAATTCACAGTATGTCCTATCAACGATTCTATTGGTTTGCCGACTATTATCAAAAAATAAAAACATTTGCCGACAAACACAGCATGTTTACTAATCCCTGGATATTGTTAGCCTTAATAGTAATACCTGTCGTATTGCTTGTATTAATCATATATTTGTTACTGCACCATATTGTTTTTGGATTGATGGGACTTCTTTTAAGTTTGTTCATTTTCTTTTATTGCCTTGGCCCACAGAATGTCTTTTACCCAGTAACTCAATCAGATACTAAAAGTAATCAAGAGATTTTGGGGGACTATTTTATCTTAGTTAACCGGCAATTATTTTCTCTGGTATTTTGGTATATTATTGCCGGACCTGTAGGTGCTTTGGCTTACCGTCTGATCACATTATGCCGTGATCTTAATTCTGTTAGTGAGCAAGCAAATGAAATTACTGATTTGCTTGAATGGATTCCTGCGCGATTAACCGCTTTGCTTTTTTTACTTGTGGGAAATTTTCAACGCGGTTTTTCCTCGTTCACCAAATACTTTTTTGCCAAACCTGATTTGAATAGTAATATGCTACGTGAGTGTGGATTATTAGCAGTAAGAACAAATGAAGCCGAAGAAGTTCCTATGCCTGAAGCCGAAGGTTTAGTGGAACATGCAATTATAGTCATGTTGGTTTTTATTGCGCTATTTACCTTAATTCCTTGGCTTTAGTTTTTTAATTTATAAATTGAGATTGGAGTTGGGCTTATGGCTCAACCTGCATGATTATTTATTCGGATGCTCTCTATATGAATTCTTTTTTGCGTTTAGTTTGTTGCACTATAATATTAGGACTTGGGGGTTGCCAGGGATTAAAACAAAGCGCACTTAAAGCCCAAGAAGAACAACGATGCAATATGACGTGCATGCAACATTTTGAATTTTGCAGACAAAATTGTGTTGATAACTGCCCAACTTGTTCTTATAGGGCTGAAAGAACGGCAGAGAAAAATTTTGCTAAATACGTGCATGAACGAAAAGTTGAAGGCAAAAAGGTGATGCGCGAGTTGAATTCTTACCGCGATCCACTACAATGCCGCAAAGTGACATGCGATTGCTTATTTGATTTGGCAATGTGTAAGAAAGGTTGCACTGGTGTAATTCCAAAAAAATTACACGCTATACCTTATTGTGTTTAATAGATTTCGGGGAACACTTTCATGGCAAATGAAACTAAATTAGATTTGGATCCTATAGAAACGCGTGAATGGCTGGATGCCCTGCAAGCTGTATTAGTCAATGATGGCCCTGAACGAGGTGCTTTTCTTTTGAAGCAGCTTCTTAATAGAGCAAATTCAGAAGGGGTTAACTTAACGAGTTCAATTAATACCCCCTACAAAAATACCATTAAACCCTATGAAGAAAAGCAAATTCCTCCCGATGAAGGGATTGGCAAACGCATTAGTGCATTAATTCGCTGGAATGCTGTGGCAATGGTTTTACGTGCTGGAAAGTACGCTCCTGAGCTTGGAGGACATATTGCCTCCTATGCTTCATCATCTACTTTATACGAAACTGGATTTAATTATTTTTTTAAAGGACCCAATGGCGAGCATGGTGGTGATTTAATTTATATTCAGGGACACTCTTCTCCTGGAATTTATGCACGAGCCTTCCTTGAGGGACGTTTGACAGAAGAGCAATTAAGTAATTTCAGACAAGAAGTAGAAGTTGATGGTTTATCATCATATCCGCATCCTTGGTTGATGAGCGAGTTTTGGCAGTTTCCTACTGTCTCTATGGGATTGGGGCCATTACAAGCTATTTATCAAGCACGCTTTTTAAAATATTTGGAGAACAGAGGCCTCATTAACACTGAAGACAGAAAGGTGTGGGCTTTCCTCGGTGATGGTGAAATGGATGAGGTAGAGTCAGTAGGCGCTTTAAGCATTGCTGCTCGAGAAAAACTTGATAATCTTATTTTTGTTGTGAATTGCAACTTACAGAGACTTGATGGCCCTGTGCGCGGCAATGGCAAAATTATCCAAGAACTCGAGGGTTTATTCCGTGGAGCAGGTTGGAATGTCATTAAAGTCATTTGGGGTGGCCGTTGGGATCCATTGTTTGAGCGTGATAAGGATGGCTGGTTGCAAAAACGCATGGAAGAATGTGTTGATGGTGATTACCAAGCCTACAAGGCAAATGATGGGGCCTATGTAAGACAACATTTCTTTAATCAATATCCTGAATTAAAGAAAATGGTTGAAAATTACACGGATGAAGAAATTTGGAGATTAAATCGCGGTGGACATGATTCGCAAAAAGTTTATGCGGCCTATGCCAAAGCTGTGGAGCATAAAGGTTCACCAACTGTTATTTTAGCAAAGACAATTAAAGGCTATGGAATGGGAGCTGCTGGTGAAGGACAAAATATCACCCACCAGCAAAAAAAGATGACTGTTGATCAATTAAAAGCGTTTAGAGATCGATTCAGTATTCCTATCAGTGATGAGCAAATTGCTGACATTCCTTTTTATAAACCTGCGGATGATAGCCCAGAGATTAAATACATCAAAAAGCAACGGGAAGCTTTAGGTGGGTATTTGCCATCACGTTCTACAGAAGTAGAGCCACTTAAAACTCCTCCCTTAGAAGATTTTTCATCCGTTACAAAAGGATTAGGGGATAGAGAAATATCAACAACAATGGCTTTTGTACGAATACTTTCTGTATTACTAAAAAATAAAGAGATAAGTTCGCGTATTGTTCCAATTGTTCCTGATGAGTGCAGAACGTTTGGTATGGAAGGGTTGTTTCGACAAATTGGTATTTATTCTCCAGTTGGACAACTTTATACCCCAGTAGATCACGAACAGGTAATGTTTTATC
This sequence comes from Legionella sp. 227, assembly GCF_043161935.1. Classification (NCBI taxonomy): domain Bacteria; kingdom Pseudomonadati; phylum Pseudomonadota; class Gammaproteobacteria; order Legionellales; family Legionellaceae; genus Legionella; species Legionella sp. 227. The sequence goes on from NZ_CP171154.1 coordinate 3,108,746, forward strand.
GTGAGGCTAAAGATGGACAAATCCTAGAAGAAGGAATTAATGAGGCAGGTGCTTTTTGTTCTTGGATTGCTGCGGCAACTTCATACAGTTCCAATAAATTGGCCATGATTCCATTTTATATCTATTATTCTATGTTTGGATTTCAGCGCATTGGCGATTTAGCATGGGCTGCAGGTGATATGCAAGCCAGAGGATTTCTGCTCGGTGGAACCGCTGGAAGAACAACTCTGGCGGGAGAGGGATTGCAACATCAAGACGGGCATAGTCATTTATATGCATCAACAATTCCTAATTGTGTTTCTTATGATCCTACCTTTGCTTATGAGCTTGCTGTGATCATTCAAAACGGGTTACACCGTATGTATGAAAAGCAAGAAAATGTTTTTTATTACATTACAGTGATGAATGAAAACTATATGCATCCGGACATGCCTGAAGGAGTTGAAGAGGGTATTATAAAAGGAATGTATTTACTTCAGGATAATAAGAAAAAATCCAAACAGCATGTGCAACTAATGGGAAGTGGCACTATATTGCGTGAAGTAATTGAAGCTGCAAAGATGCTAAAAGAAGATTATTCTGTGACCTCAGATATTTGGAGCGTGACAAGCTTTAATGAGTTAAGAAGAGATGGATTAGCTGCGGAGCGATATAATGCAATGCATCCTGAGGCAAAGGCATTAAAAAGCTATGTTACAACACAATTAGAAGGTAGAACCGGGCCAGTGATTGCTGCAACGGATTATATGAGACTTTATGCGGATCAAATTAGACCTTTTGTTCCAAATTATTTTGTAACATTAGGTACAGATGGTTATGGAAGAAGTGATACACGTCAACGTTTACGTCATTTCTTTGAAGTGGATGCTAAATTTATAGTTTTGGCAGCATTAAACGCTTTAGTTGCTGAAGGAAGCATTGATAAATCCAAAGTAGTTGATGCAATGAAGCGCTATAACATTAATCCTGATAAATTGAATCCGGTTAATCATTAGAATTGAAATAGATAGAGGCCTTGATAATTCAAGCCCTGAGATTAAGGAAGCGGATAACTATTTTAGGTCTGCTTCCTGAAGATCGTTGCTTGAATTAATCGGCAACCTTTGAGGAAAGACATGTCAAACGAAATAGAAGTTAAGATTCCTGATATTGGTGGGGCTACTCAAGTTGATGTGATTGAAATAATGGTTCAGGTTGGTGAGCAGATCGAAGTTGATACACCACTTATTACTTTGGAATCAGATAAAGCCAGCATGGAGATTCCTTCTCCGGTTGCCGGAAAAATCACTAAACTGAAAATGAAAGTGGGGGATAAGGTCTCTGAAGGAGACGTGATTCTTTTGGCAACAGTTGAAAGTAAATCACAAACTGAAAAAGAAAGTGCACCACGAGCCCCGCAAAATGAAACGCCAAATAAAGAGGTGGATAAACCTCAAATTGTGCAGGAAAAAAAATCAGAAAGTGTAAAAGAAATCAAGATACCCGATATTGGTGGCGCAACCCAAGTTGACGTGATTGAGATTATGGTGCACGTTGGGGATCAGATTGAAGTTGATACACCACTTATTACCTTAGAGTCAGATAAAGCCAGCATGGATATCCCTTCTCCAGTGGCTGGGAAAATCACGAAACTCAGTGTAAAAGTTGGTGATAAAGTATCTGAAGGAGATGTGATTCTTTTAGCTACTGTAGAAAATGATTCTGAAGGAGAAAAACCTGAACCAACCCCTAGCGAATCAGTGCAAGTAAGTGCTTCTGAATCCTTGAAATCAGCCGCAGAGGATCATAAACAAGAAGATGTTTCATCAAAACCTATTTCTGCCAGCACCGTAGAGTCAACAAGAATACTCGCTGCCGGTCCTGCTGTAAGACGTATGGCTCGAGAGCTTGGGGTAAACTTATCTGAAGTTGCAGGAACTGGTCGTAAAGAGCGTATTACGAAAGAAGACGTCCAGGCTTTTGTAAAAGCACGTCTCAGTGAGCAACCCAGTTCGAGTTCTTTAGGCATGCCATCTAATCCAGTAATTGATTTTAGTCAGTTTGGTGAAATTGAAACGAAACCACTTAATAAAATTAAAAGACTGACTGGGGTTAATGTGCATCGCTCATGGATTACAATACCTCATGTAACACAATTTGATTCAGCTGACATTACCGATGTAGAAGCATTTAGAAAATCTGAAGCAGAGAATGCAAAAGAAAAGGGTTATAAACTTACATTACTTGCATTTGTCTGTGCCGTAGTGAGCAAAGCTTTAAAAGCGTTCCCACAATTTAACGCATCTTTAGATGCTACCGGTGCTAATCTTGTTTATAAAAAATATTGCAATATAGGAATTGCTGTCGAGACGCCAAATGGTTTGGTAGTGCCGGTAATTAAAAATGTGGATAGGTTGAGCGTTGCTGATATTGCAACTGAAATGACGCGTTTAAGCTCAAAGGCTCGAGATAAAGGATTGATGCCAGCAGATATGGCTGGCGGCTGCTTTACTATTTCCAGCCTAGGCGGTATCGGTGGTACATCTTTTACACCAATAGTGAATAGCCCCGAAGTAGCGATCCTTGGGTTGTCTCGTTCTGAAATAAAACCTGTCTACGAAAATGGCACATTTCAACCAAGGTTAATGTTGCCTTTATCTTTATCGTACGATCATCGAGTGATTGATGGTGCTGAAGCAGCGCGTTTTACTCGTTTTATTTGTGATTGCTTAAGTGATATAAGACGAATTTTACTGTAGTTTTTTATAATATCTAATTAAAAGAGGCTTGTAATGGCTAATAAAATTAAAACTGATGTCGTTGTGTTAGGAAGTGGACCTGGTGGATACACAGCAGCATTTAGAGCAGCGGACTTAGGAAAAAAAGTAGTTTTAGTTGAACGTTATGATTCACTAGGTGGGGTTTGTTTAAATGTGGGCTGTATCCCTTCTAAAGCATTGTTGCACATTGCAAAAGTTGTTGATGAAGCTCATGAAATGTCTGAGCAAGGTGTAAGCTTTGGCAAACCCAAACTGGATAATAAAAAAATTGTTGCATGGAAAAACTCTGTTATTTCCAAATTGACAGGTGGTCTAAAAGCCTTATCAAAACAGCGTAAAGTGGAAGTAATTACTGGGGTAGGGAAGTTTTCGGGCTCCCACCAAATCACTGTGGCTACTAAAGATGGCTCTGTCGAAGTAGAGTTTGAAAACGCTATCATTGCTGTAGGTTCTGAATCCATTAATTTACCTTTTATTCCTGAAGACAAACGTATTTTTAGTTCAACAGGTGCGTTAGAACTTGCTGATATTAAAGGCAATTTATTGGTTTTAGGTGGAGGAATTATTGGACTGGAAATGGCCACAGTTTATTCATCCCTTGGAGTTGATGTAACTGTAGTTGAATTTATGGATCAACTTATTCCAGGTGCTGATTTGGATCTCGTTACTGTTTTGCAAAAACGTATGCAAAAGAAAGGCGTCAAATTCCTTTTGAAAACCAAAGTAACCGCAGTTGAAGCCAAAAAGGATGGTATTTATGTTTCTATGGAAGGCGAGCATGCAACAGACAAACCGCTATGCTTCCAACAAGTTCTTGTTTCAGTTGGAAGAAAACCAAACGGTGGTGCAATTGATGCAGAAAAAGCTGGGGTAAAAGTGGACGAGCGAGGCTTTATCAAGGTGGACAATCAACAAAGAACCAATGTGTCGCATATTTTTGCTATCGGCGATGTGGTTGGTCAACCTATGCTTGCGCACAAAGCTATTCCCGAAGGTAAAGTTGCTGCAGAAGTTATCGCTGGAAAAAAACATTATTTTGATCCCAAATGTATTGCGAGTGTTGCCTATACTGATCCCGAGATTGCTTGGACAGGTTTAACTGAAAAAGAAGCAAAAGAAAAAGGGATTCGCTATGAAAAAGCTACCTTCCCTTGGGCTGCCAGTGGCCGTGCTCTCAGTATGGGACGTGAAGAAGGAATGACGAAATTGTTATTTTGTCCTGATACCAACCGAATATTGGGTGCAGGAATTGTTGGAATTAATGCCGGTGATTTAATCGCTGAAACATCATTGGCTATTGAAATGTGTTGTGATGTTGAAGATATTGCCCTGACAATACACCCACATCCGACACTTTCGGAAACTATTGCTCAAGCTGCAGAGGCATTTGAAGGTACGATAACAGATCTTTATTTGCCAAAAAAGAAAAAAAGTACTGAATAATATTTGACAGAAAATGCTTGTACTCCCCCCATCCGCCCTGACGGGCACCTTCTCCCCTATGGGAGAAGGGATGTTTCGCATTAAATTAATAGGTGCAGGGATGGGGCAGTTTTCGTAGTTTTTTGTTGTCAAAGTAGTAGTTAATTTTCGGCTTTTGCAGGAATAGCAAATATTCAGTAAGGTAATTGGGAGTTTTCTCCTTAGTTTCAGACAAAAAATTATTTGGGAGCAAACAGGGATGGCATTCAACATTCGGCGCATGACTGAATCAGATGTTGATGCAGTTTATTTAATTGAAAAAAATACTCATATTGCTCCTTGGAGTAGAGAGATTTTAAGGGATTGCGTTCGTGTAGGATATGATTGTCGCTTATGCGAAGTTGATGAAGGAAGTAAACTGCTGATTGGTGGTTATATTATTTCTAGACACAGTAACAAATGCTGTCATATTTTAAATTTTTGTATTGCCAAAACATTTCAATCAAAAGGTTATGGACGCCAATTTCTCCAAAAAGTGCTTTTTTCTTTAACTGAATCACAGCATATTGATTATGTCATTCTTGAAGTGCGACCTAGCAATAAAGCAGCGTTATCTCTTTATCAGAGTATGGGCTTTGAACAAGTAGAAATTAAACCGGGCTATTACATAGAAGATAATAACATTGAAGATGCAATTGTATTGAAAAAAATATTAACCATTCAAAATTAACATTCTAATAAAAAACATATAAAAATTCACTGTCAAGACTGTTTTTTAAATTTTTATTTAGCTATTATGTACGACCCACTCAGTACAATCTTAAATTTCTCTTCCTGTGAATAACTTTTTTTAAAAAGTTGCTTTTTATTTCATTCTTTTACTAAAAAAATTCATAAACCCTTTATGTACCGCGGTATTGTTATTTTTATAAAAATGTATTGATGTACTTGTTATCCACAGAAACTGTGGATAACACTGTGAATAGGACTATGAATTACTTGATAAATAAGCTCATTTTAAAGATGTTCTAAAATAACTCAATCGTGAAATAGTAAACATTATCTATTGCAATTAAAGCAGAATATGAGAGGGTTCATATAATAGGTATTACTTGAATTTAAGCTGGACATGCAATGATATTTATTTGAACATCATGGATTTTGTCATAACAAATAACCATGACAAATATAAATTGCATGTGGTACTCTTTACCGTTTTAAACCATGCAATTATTTTCACAATTGCATGGTTTTTCAGTTAATTAAAAGATTTATATGTTGAGAATACTTTCATGAGAAGAGCAAAACCCAAACAGAATCCCACCCCGCAAACTGCTCAAATCGATAATTTAAGCCATGATGGAAAAGGCGTTGCGCGTATTCAAGGTAAGGCAACTTTTATTCAAGGTGCATTGCCAGGTGAATTCATTGAGTTCCAGTATAAACGCATAAAAAAAGATTTTGATGAAGGCCTTTTACTTAAGGTTCTTAAACCCTCTCCCTTACGGGTGGAACCTAAGTGCCCGCATTATTCAATGTGTGGAGGTTGTTCATTACAACATATGAGCGAAGAAGAACAAATTCATTTTAAACAAGAGCAATTATTGGATTTGTTATTACGATACGGGCATACTAAACCGCAAACTGTGTTATCACCTCTAGTGTCAAATTATTGGAATTACAGAAATAAAGCACGATTAAGTGTACGATTTGTTGAGAAGAAACAGACTTCAATGGTTGGGTTTAGGGAACGTAATAATCCTCGGTATATTACAGAGATTACCCAATGCCCCGTTTTAAATGCCAAACTTGATGCTGATATCATTCCGTTAAGACAATTGATCGATTCGATGCAAGATAAAAATTGTATTGCGCAAATTGAAGTTGCTGCGGGGGATGAGGAGGTTGCGCTGATTTTTCGGAATTTAACCACTCTAAATTGTGAAGATGAGTTAAAAATTCAAAAATTTGCTGAAGACTATCAATATAAAATTTTTCTTCAACCTGGTGGCCCCGACAGCGTTTATTGTTTTTATCCACCCAAATCCAGTGAGTATTTAACTTACACATTACCGGACTATGATATTACCTATTCCTTTCACCCCACAGATTTTACGCAAGTGAATTCTGCGTTAAATCGTTCCATGGTATCGCAAGCAATACAACTTATGGACTTAAAAAGTACAGATATAGTGCTAGACTTATTTTGTGGGTTGGGAAATTTTTCACTTCCAATGGCTAAATTTTGTGCCAAAGTTCTCGGTGTTGAAGGCAGTAAGACTATGGTTGAAAGAGCATATATGAATGCCAAATTAAACCATATCCCAAATGTAGATTTTTATGCTGCAAATTTGGATGATATTAATGAAGTAAAGAAACTGGTTCAACAGCCCTGCAGTAAAGTATTAATTGACCCTCCTCGATCAGGTGCGCTTGAAATTGTGAAACAAATTGATGCATTAAATCCAGAGCGTATTGTTTATGTATCGTGTAATCCCGTAACATTAGCACGAGATACTGATATATTAGTCAATCAAAAAGGCTATACACTGATAACAGCAGGAGTAATGGATATGTTTCCTCATACTGCCCATGTCGAGTCGATAGCGTTATTTGAAAAAGGATAAAACTCATGGTTAGAGTAAAAGATACCGTTCCATTGTGCGAAGATGGAAGCATTGATGTTGATTTATGGCTTCATCAATTAGGCGCAAAAGGCTATTTGGAAAATCTTGAACTCATTCGTAGCGCATGCACTCTCAGTCAGCTTGCAGGCCAAGAACATGCTACAGAAACAGGTCATTCTTGTTTGCAACAAGGATTGATTATGGCGGATTTGCTTGCTGATCTTGAAGTTGATCCAGAAACGCTGGCTGCTGCAATTATTTTTGAAAATGTGCATTATGCTGATCTGTCTATTGATGACGTGTCTGAGCAGTTGGGTCCTAATATTGCGAAGCTGGTGAAAGGTATTGAGCGCATGAGCGCGATGCACAGTTTTCAAGGATTAAATAAATACCCACAAAATAAGCAACAAATTGATAACATTCGCAAAATGTTATTGGCTATGGTAGATGATGTGCGGGCTGTATTAATCAAGCTTGCTGAACGTTTGTGTGTTTTAAGAACCGCCACTCATTTATCTGAAGAGTTACGCAAACAATTAGCTACCGAGGCAATGGAAATTTATGCACCTTTAGCCAACAGGCTGGGAATAGGGGCGATCAAATGGGAAATGGAAGACTTGGCTTTTCGCCATTTACATCCTGAGGATTATAAAGCGATTGCCAAGGGTCTGAAAGCCAAACGCCTGGAGCGCGACAACTTTGTTAATACTATTGTTGCCCAGCTTAATGAACAAATTAAAGCAAGCGGAATAGATCATTTTGCTGTTTACGGTAGATCAAAACATATCCATAGTATTTATAAAAAAATGACGCGCAAGAATGTGTCGCTTGATGAAATTTATGATGCTACAGCGGTACGTGTCCTCGTAGATACCCAACCTCAATGTTATGAGGTCTTAGGTATGGTGCATACACTTTGGAAGCAAATTCCTGCTGAGTTCGATGATTATATTATTAACCCTAAAGCAAATGGCTATCAATCGTTGCATACAGCAGTTAAAGGACCTGAAGGTCGAGTTTTTGAAGTCCAAATAAGAACATTTCTTATGCATGATTTGGCAGAAATGGGTGTTGCCGCACATTGGAAATATAAAGAGGGTGGTTTTAAACAGAAACAAAGCCATGAACGTAAAATTGAATGGTTACGCGATGTATTGGCCTGGCATCGAGAAATGGCAAGTAATAAGGGGGTTCCCGAGAGTACAACCACAGAGTTTCTCGAAGATAGAGTTTATGTTTTTACTCCTGATGGTGATGTTCTTGATCTACCCCAAGGCGTTACTCCTTTAGATTTTGCATACCACGTACACAGTGATTTAGGACATCGCTGTCGTGGGGCTCGTATCAATGGCCATATCGTTCCATTGACTTATCAACTGAAAACAGGAGATAAGGTAGAGGTTTTGGCTGGAAAAGAAATCAAGCCATCTCGTGATTGGATCAATCCACACTTAAACTATCTCAAAACATCTCGAGCTAAAGCCAAAGTATTGCATTGGTTTAAAATGCAAGATTATGATCGAAACATCCAGGATGGACGTGAGTTATTAGATAAAGAATTAAAATCTTTAGGAATAAAATCCGATAAACTGAATGAAGTGACGGCGGCACTGCATTTCAAAAAGCTTGATGATCTGTATGCAAATCTTGGACGTGGTGATATTAAGATAGGACAAATCATTAGTAAACTTGCTCCACCAGCTACTTCAGAACTCAATCTTGAGCGATTTGTTAAACCACAGGCCAAACCAGAAGTTACTGGGAGCGATCTTCGGATTGAAGGGGTAGGTAATTTATTAACTTTTATGGCTCGATGTTGCCAACCCGTGCCAGGTGATCCAGTTATTGGCTACATCACTGTAGGAAGAGGTGTGTCAGTACATAGACCAGATTGTCCTAACATTATCCATGCGAGTGAACACCAAAAGCAACGTTTCTTGCAAGTTACTTGGGGCAGTGCTACGCGTGAAAACTATGTAGTGGATATTTTAATCAAGGCATTTGATCGTTCTGAGCTTTTAAAAGATGTCACATCATTACTCGCCAATGAAAAAGCACATGTTTATGCGTTACAAACTCAAAGTAACAAACAAGAAAACATGGCATATATTACATTAACTGTAGATGTTGATGGTCTAAACAGCCTGTCTCGCCTATTAACAAAATTAGAGCAAATCCCAAATGTGCTTGAGGCACGAAGACAGCTTTAAGTGGCTGCCTGATAAACTGGAACCTGGGTGCAGCGCAGCCATTGTGTTTCCCTTCTCCCCTCGGGGAGAAGGTACCCGTATGGGCGGATGAGGGAACTCCTCACCCCAACCTCTCTCCCACAAGTGGGAGAGAGGAATTTCGTATAACTGCTGCACTGCACCCAGGCTACATCTATATTTCTATTCAAAAATAAATCCTGCAACAACAGCACGGTGCTCACTCAATAATACATTATAAGTACGACATGCTGCACCCACAGACATGCATTCTATACCTATTTGCTGTTGGGTCAGTTGATTCAGAATTGACAGAGGCAGGAGTTTTCCGGTATGTTCATGACCAATGATGATAATTTCCGGTTTAAATTGCGTTAATAAGTTCATATAGTGTGCATCAATTTCTTCAATGGTTTTAATTGAGAGATCACTAATGATTTCTGTTTTAGAAATTATTAAACTGCGTTCATAAACAATGGAATTAATCTGAATTTTGTTATCACTATAAGCTTGTACTGCGTGTAGTTCTGCTGACTCTAAATTGATGTTCATGGTTTAGAATGTTTAAATGAATTATAGATAGCTACAAGTATACTACAGAGGTCACTATTATGAGTCAATTTCCGCGCATAAATCGTTTGCCACCCTATGTTTTTAATACGTTAACGCAATTAAAAACTGAAGCGCGGGCGCGTGGAGAAGACATTATTGATTTCGGTATGGGAAATCCAGATCAACCCACACCTCCTCATATTGTAAATAAGTTGATTGAGGCAGTACAAAGGCCAGATACTCATCGGTATTCTATGTCCAAAGGAATACCAAGGTTAAGACGGGCTATGGCCTCCTGGTATCAACGTAACTATGATGTACAGTTAAATAGTGAAACACAAATATTAGCTACTATTGGTTCAAAAGAGGGGTTAGCACATTTGGCATTAGCGATAAGTGGGCCTGGAGATACCATACTGGTCCCTGATCCAGCTTATCCTATCCATACTTATGGATTTATTATTGCTGGTGCTAATGTCAAACAAATTCCTCTGATTAATGAAACTCAGTTTTTAGCGTCAATAGAGGATACAATTAATCGAAGCTTGCCCAAGCCTAAAGCGTTAGTCATTAATTTCCCTGCTAATCCAAGTACGCATTGTGTGGATTATCCTTTTTTTGAGCAAGTAATTGATCTGGCAAAAAAGCATAAAATTTGGGTGATTCATGATTTAGCTTATGCTGACATTGTATTTGATGGATATAAAGCTCCATCAATACTTCAAGTACCCGGCGCTACTGATGTTGCCATCGAAACTTATTCGATGTCTAAGTCATATAATATGCCAGGTTGGCGCGTTGGTTTTGCTTGTGGAAATGAGGAACTCGTTGCTGCGCTTACTCGAATTAAATCTTATTTGGATTACGGTACGTTTACACCAATTCAAGTTGCTGCTATTGCCGCACTAGATGGTCCTGATGAGTGTGTGCATGAAATCAGGGCACTATATGAAAAACGACGTAACATTCTTTGCGATGGTTTAAATGAGATTGGCTGGGAAGTGACTCGACCCAGAGCAACTATGTTCGTCTGGGCACCTATCCCAACCCATTATCAGCACATGGGTTCACTTGAATTCAGTAAATACTTACTTAAAGAAGCTCATGTCGCTGTATCCCCAGGGATAGGCTTTGGCCAACAAGGTGATAATCATGTTCGTTTTGGTTTAATAGAAAATAAAGATCGTATGCGACAAGCATTACGAAACTTAAAGGCATTGTTTCGTAGAGATGGATTGATTAAGGCCGAAGAAACATGCATGTTGTAATTGATTCAGACTGTAATTCTATTCCAGAAAAAATGAGTCCACTACACTCAGAAGGGAATGTGTTACTCAATTTTTTGTTGAGTCTTGGCTATGAACCTACTAATCCACCTTATGCTGATTTATTAAGACGATATCATAATTTAGAAGGTGAGTGGTTCATAGTGACACCAGTTCACTGGGAAGCAACCCATAATGACGCGATGATCGTTGCCTCGGCTAGAGATTTACAGTTGGAAGAGAGTGAGTCGAGATCATGGTTTGACTTATTTTCACAGTATTTGGCAGAAGACGAGACCGTACTTTATTATCATGATGCGGAAACATGGTTGCTTAATACGAATAAAAAATATTCTTTAAATGCAAAACCTCCCCATCATTTATTGCACCAATCCTTAATGCCGGAATTAATTCAACTTGATAACTCGATGCATTGGCAGAAATTCATCACTGAAAGCCAAATGCTGTTCGCCTCTAAACCTAATCAGTCTTTAATTAATGGATTATGGGTTTGGGGGAATGCAAAGCTTAATGAGAAAAAAACACTTGATATTTGTGTTGACACGCATCTTTTTTCATTCGCGACATTATGTAGTACTCAGGTTACTGTTTATAGCCCAGAAATAAAGCTCAAGGACTTTCAAATTTTATTACTCTCTGAGTTTTCAATACTAAGTAAGCAACATCAAGAAGAGTTAAACAAAATGCCGGTTCATTTGTATTGGAATAATACTGCTTATTTGATGAGTAGCGGCAGGTGGTATGCTCGTTTATGGAGAAAAATAATTCATGCTAATTAAACAACGCCCCAGACCATCACATATACTCGATTTGCCTAATGTGCCTGATGTGCTAAGGCGAATATTTGCAAACAGGGGGATCAAAGAATCTTGCCAATTGGATAAACAACTCCAAACATTACTGCCTTTTGACAGCTTTAAAGGAATAAATGAGGCTTGTGTACGTTTAGAGAGCGCATTACGTGAACAGCATAGAATTTTAATCATTGGTGATTTTGATGCCGATGGCGCAACTTCAACCGCACTTGCTGTTACTGCTTTACGCGCTATGGGGGCTCAATTTGTTGATTATTTGGTTCCTAATCGGTTTGAGTTTGGCTATGGTTTAACACCTCAAATCGTTGAGGTTGCCAGTAAATGGAAGCCTGATCTCATTATTACCGTAGATAACGGTATTGCTAGTGTTGAGGGTGTGGAAAAAGCAAACCAGTTAGGTATCGATGTTTTGATTACCGATCATCATTTGCCTGCAGATACTCTTCCTGCTGCCTGTGCTATTGTGAACCCAAATCAGCCGGATTGTAAATTTCCCAGTAAATCGATTGCTGGCGTAGGGGTTATTTTTTACGTCATGCTGGCCTTGCGTAGACATTTGGTGAATGCCAATTGGTTCCATGAAAGGAATATCACCGAACCTAATATGGCCAGTTTTTTGGATTTAGTTGCATTAGGAACTGTAGCTGACGTAGTTGGGCTGGATCAGAATAACCGCATTATGGTTAATCAAGGTCTTTCCAGAATACGTCAAGGACAATGTCGTGTAGGAATTAGGGCTTTGATTGAAGTGTCTGGACGTGAGTGCGCGCGACTAAGAGAGTCCGATTTAGGTTTTGCTATTGCACCAAGACTCAATGCTGCAGGAAGATTGGACGATATGGCTTTAGGCATAGAATGCTTAATTACTACAGATCAGCAACAAGCTAGAAACTATTGTCAACAACTCGATGAGTTAAATGAAGAAAGAAAGTTAATTGAAACTGAAATGAAAGAGCAAGCGATGCTTGCATTGGAAAAACTTGCTTTAAGTACAGAATATACAAGTAATCATTTACCCATTGCGTTATGTCTTTTTGATAAAACCTGGCACCAGGGGGTTATTGGAATTTTAGCAGGACGAGTCAAAGAGCGATATCATCGTCCTGTTATTGCTTTTGCGGAAGTCAGTGAAAATGAATTAAAAGGATCTGCACGGTCCGTTCCGGATTTAAATATCCGAGATGTATTGGCAGCAATTGATAAGGATTATCCAGGGCTCATCAGTAAATTTGGTGGCCATGCTATGGCTGCAGGTCTGAGTATTCATCCAAACTCGTTTAAACCATTTAGTGAAGCACTAATTTCTGAAGTGAGTAAGCATATTGATTTATCTCAATGTGAAGGGGAAGTGCTTACTGATGGGCCATTGCAGCCTGAAGAGTTTAATATTGAGATCGCTCAATTGATCCAGCAAGCGGGTCCTTGGGGACAGCAATTTGCTGAACCTGTTTTTGATAATGTTTTTGAAGTGCTTGAGCAACGACTGGTGGGAAAAAATCATTTGAAAATGACTTTGGCAACAACACAAGGTGATCAACAGGTGGACGCGATCGCATTTAACATTGATCTAAAATCTTGGCCAAACCACAGAGTTAAATACATCCATGCGGCTTATAAGCTCGATATTAATTTTTACCAAGGACGTACACGCTTACAATTACTTATTCAAGCGATGAATGCGGTAAATCAAAAATAGAATGAGTGCTTATCTCCCCGTAACACCCCACTATGCTCGGGATGGAGGGGAGGGTGTTACCTCGGCATCTGCAGCAATACGGTTATTTTTTTGCACAAAAAATTTTAGTTTCAGTTATAATCAGTACTTTTTAACCGAACAATAATAGTGACGAATATTCTGCTTTCTCCTTTGTCAATTGCTCCGATGATCGATTGGACCTACAGTCATTTTCGAGTTTTTATGCGTTTTTTGGCTCCTCATGCGCTTTTGTATACTGAAATGCAAACTACTGGGGCGATACAAAACAATCCTGTGCGTTCTTTGCAATTTAGTGCAAAAGAACATCCCATCGCACTTCAACTTGGTGGATCGGAGCCTGATGCGTTAGCGCAATGCACTCAACGTGCTGAGCAAGAAGGATATGATGAAGTGAATATCAATCTTGGTTGCCCTAGTGATAAAGTCCAAGCAGGACGTTTTGGTGCCTGTTTGATGAAAGAACCAAAACAGGTTGTTGATTGTATTCATGCCATGCGACAAGCGGTGAGTATTCCTGTTACAGCCAAAACTAGAATAGGAATTGATCATCAAGACAGTTATGAATTTTTCAGTGATTTTGTACATCAATTAGTTGAGGCTGGGGCACAAAAGATTATTGTTCATGCACGTAAAGCTTGGTTAAACGGTTTAAATCCAAAACAAAATCGAACAATTCCACCGGTTAATTACGAGTATGTTTATCGCCTTAAAAAGGAAATTCCTGAAATTCCGATAGTGATCAATGGCAATATTTTGAATATAGGGGAAATTAAAGAACATCTTCAACATGTTGAAGGAGTGATGCTTGGACGTTTAGCATGTGACAATCCTTTTCAAATAGCTACAATTCATCAAACGCTTTATCCTGAAACTTCCGTGAGAACACGCAGTCAGGTATTTAACTATTATTTGGATTATTTGCTGGATCAATACAGCAAAGGTGTATCACTTAGTTTACTAATAAAACCTATATTCAACCTTGCTTTTGGTTTACCTGGCGCCAGTCAGTGGAAAAAAAAGTTAATGCTGATTTTGCAGGATAAAAATTTAACTTTGTTTCAAGAGCTAGGCGAGTATCTTCAGAATATTGAATTGCTTGCAGCGGTTTGATGAATTGAAATTTATTTCTCTAATCGTTAACCGTTTCGTTACGCTAAGGAGTTTATTACCCTGACTGGCTGTCCTTTATGGATAAAGGCAAAAATCAAGATCTGCCCCCTATATTTTGTAAAAATAATAAGTTACTGTGTAGCATATCCTGACAAGCAGGTCGGATCATATTATAAAGAGGGTTATATGCAAGATCGATTTTTTAAGGAAGCCAGCTCTGACTTTTCAATTTCACTCCCATCGCTGAGTTTGGAAGATTTACACCATTTACAGACTTTATGTGATGAAGATATTGATATAAATACCTTGCTTATTCAAAAAATGCCTAAAACAGATTTACATGTTCACGCTGAGGCTGGCTTTTTGATTGATATTGAATTAGCTAAAACTATAGCGGAGCGTAATAATATCCCTTTTCCATATGATTTGATCGATGAACAAACCCAGCAATGGAAATTTACGGGTTCGGATGATCTCGATCAATTTATCAAAGACTTTCGACGTATTTCGAATCTGTTGAAAACGCCACAAGATATTGAAGATCTCACTTATGCATTTTATAAATATTGTTATGATCATCATGTCATCTTCGCTTTGCCAGGAATATCCTGGATTCAATGTAAAGAACATATAACTTTTGTTGAATTTAACCAGGCCTATAATCGTGGCATCGCACGAGGGATCAAAGAGTTTGGTGATGTCACCACATTAAGATTACGCTATTATCAAGAGCGACACATAGATCCAGAAGATTTTCAGAGCATATGGGGTACTATTCAACAATATCCCAATCCGATGGTGACAACAATAGGCCTTGCAGGTGCAGAAGATGGGTTCCCTCTAGAGGATTTTTTTAATTTTTTCGATGAGATCAATCGTTATAGACAGCAAAAGGGTAATCCTTGGTATTTTATCACCGCCCATATCGAGCCTGAGGCACAGAAACATACCTTGGAAATTGCAAAACAATATCTTGACCGATTTGCCCATGGAAGAAATGTTGCCAATTATCCCGAACTCGAAAAAGCACTTAAATTTGACGGCATGACACTTGAACTATGCCCTTTAAGTGACGTTGCATTTTTCCCAAAATCGATACCCAATTTAAAATCTCATACTCAATTTCAAACTTTATTTAAAGATGAAATGATCTCTTTAAATTCTGATGACCCCGCATTTTGTGGGCCAATTGATCAGGTATATCAGGCTGTTTTTAAAGAACTCGAATGCGACATGACACTTTTATTCCGATGCACTTATAACGGTCTATTTGCAGTAGCACCTGGTAAATTAGATGCTATGCATCGTTTCGCACCAGAAATGTATCAGGACCACATGTTATTCCTCAAACACAGCATGTTAAAGCTTAAATTTTTTGAACAATATTTTCATTTGTTACAAGAGATTAGAACAATAGACAATGAGTATCGCGAACTAAAAAAACGCATTTTGGGAATTAGCTTACACACACCCATAAGTGAATTAAATCACCTCTCATCATCTCTTTTAAAAATTGAAAATGAGACAAGTATCAGCTCATTAATAGATATAAAACAGGAAATTATCAGAACGGCTAAATTATTAGAAAAAAACACGTTGCAAGCTATAGAACGATTTGAACACAATTATCTCCTCTCACAAGAGCAAAACGTCAGCTCTCTTGAACTATGATGCAAGACAGCTCCTATAATATAAAAATGAATCCGGTTCAAGGTAGACCAAAACACAGATTTATGAGTTTATTGACGCCACAGTAATGCAACGAAGGATCTCCTGATTTGGAGATCCTTCGCTACGCTCGGGATGACGTTTCTCCTTTTGAGTTTACAGATTAACAAACTTTTGGTGCAAACTTTCCTCTGCATCTTCACTTAGCAACTTTTGTGCTTTGTCATAGAAAATTTGCGTCGTTTCTCCTCGTTTATTGAAAAAGCCGTGATTATTCTTTTTAGCAGAGACCTCGATCATCCCAGCGACTTTTTCTACGGTTTCTGAAAATGTCACCAATCCTTTTTGCGCATCTTCAATCTCTTTAAGGACCGCATGCATACCTTTAGGAATGAGATTGGGAGCACCTATAGTTGATTTAACTTTTTCTCCACCAAAATAACCAATATCCCACTGTGTATCTATTATGAGGTACTTAAGTACTTCTAATAATGCTTTATTCACAGCCTCGTTAGGCGACTCTGGGGCAAAAATTGAGTCGTGATGAATCTTGAAGCTATCAATTGTTCCATTGGCATTTTTTGTTTTCAGCTGCCATTCCGAAACTTGAGATAAGTTATTTAATTGATAGAGTAGAAATTCTTTCCTAAAGGTATTTTTTTTATTTTTATCTAGATCAGATTTTTGCAAATCAGAATAGATAGTATGAATGGGGGTCGTACGCAGTCTTGTTTCATACTCCAAAAAGCTATCGTTTAACAATGCAGGCTCATTTTCAGTTTCAATCCAACGATAACCCATTGATTTGATACATTCTTGAATCTTTTGCATTTGTTCTAAAGCAGATTTAGATTTGATATCTCCGAGCTGAGTTAAAAATGCATTGGCCTGTCCTTTTACTTGTAAATCAAAAAGCAAATCGGCAAAATGATCTTTCTCTTTCTTGCTCGCATCTTTGTACCAGGTAAAAACTTGTTCCATGATCTTTGCTAAATCATCGACATCTATGTCACTATATCTGCTAGAGCGAGTTTGTTGGTATTCGTACAGCCTCAAATACAGTTTCAACATCGGTGTTAGACATTGAGCAATTTGAGTTTTATTGGTTGGATCCGCTTTAGCATATTCAGCGCCAGTAGTTGCTGTCAGTAAAAGTTTGGGACCATACTTGACCATCACCGCCGGAGTCTTTCCAGTTCCTGTATTATTGAGAAGTTGTACTAATTTTTGTTGTTCTCTTTTAGGTAACTGATGGAATGCAGCATCAATACTTTCTACAAATAAACGAGTCCTTGCTTCGTATTGTCCTGCGTCACGAATTGTAATTTTTTTATTGTTTGGATTTTGTACCGTTTTAAATAAATGACAACGCAACATTTGCGCAATACGTGTTATTGCTAAATCGTGTAATGAAGGCTCTGATCTCAGAATATCAGGGATGGATTTCGCTAATTTTTTGCGATATAGAGTATAGGCGTCTTCAGCGGGATCTTTACCTGGCTCTTGTTTTTGAGCTACGCTAACTAATGTTTTATAAAGTAGATTGATTTTTAAATGAATTTCAGGCGAACTTCCAGCAGCACTAACCATTGTATCAGAGGGTTTCGCGCCAAAAATGTCATAACAATGATGTACAAAAACCAGTTCAGCAAGTTTTGGATTTTTTTTGTACGCAGCAAAAAATAAATCTAATCCTTTTTTAATTCCTGCAAAAGGAATTTCGCCCTGAACAATTTGGGCTATGTTCATTTCATTGCATAAATTGAATAATTCATCACAGAGAATAAATGATTCTTTATTTTTTTGTTCTTCTTTAGGTGCGGTACCACCCCATAATAAATATTCTGTAGCAGTACAATTATTTTCTTGAGAACCAGCAAAACCATAAAGTTCTAGAGCAATGTCATGATCAACATATTCTTTTGCTCGCTCGAATTGTTCTGCATCAGCGGGTGAAATGAGTTGGTTGTCAGTACACTTAAAATAGTTTCCTGATGGGAGACGAATTAAATAATTCCCTTTGTTATCACGATGAACTGCACTTTTTATGTAATCGCCTTTTCCTGCATCATGAAGTGCTAAATGCAAATAAAACGCTGTTTTATTAGTTTCAGAATGACCTTCTAGGCGCAGTAGCTCTTTATATTTTGCAGACATGCCCAAAATACCGTTTGGAAAAGCAGCGATCAAATGGTTTCGGGTGGCTAAAGAAAAGTATAGAACGCTATTACCAGTTCGTTTAAATTCAAATCCCAATTTGCCATTTTGCTGCAGTAAATTGCATGCACTCTCAGTTGGCATCAATCTGGGTCTTAGCATATTAACGAAGAGGCCTGTTAAGGCTGTATATTTTTTCTCTGTTGTAGGCTGTTGGAATGCATTATTGATTTCTTGAATCATTGATTCTGGCAAATCATTATTTTCAATAAGTTGTAGGAATGCTTCGATTTCCCTAACCCATTGCAGGAGATTTTCACCTAATGCATTTTTATTCTCAGCTTCTAATGATTCAGCGCTAAGAAAATATTTATTTGCTTCATCTAGGTTAGCCTGAGCCTGAAGTTTGAGCTGTTGTTGCAGTTCTAATAAGTTCGCCTTTATCCACAGCGAATTAACTTGCTTCTCTTTTTCTGGATCTGTTTTACCTTGTTGTTTTAAGTGATGTAAATCAGCTTTTAATTCAATAATTTTTTTATAGCAATTAACTAAGGGTTCTTTTTCTTTGACACAGCCCACAGCAATGAGATGCAATAGCGAAGTAAAGAATATGGGATCTATTTCTTTACCATAAATAAAGTTTCCATCACTTTCAATCGCAATATCTTTTTTCTCTGGGTCTACAGGAACGGTAGAATCAATTAAAACTCCAGTATTATTGACCATGCGTAGGCGGAGATCATGAGCAGGTATTTGAGCTGTCTCCTTAAACAGCATTTCTTTAGTCACTTCAGTTCCAATGGACTCTTTCCAGTTGATTATTCCAATTAATGCCAAAAGTGAAGCCACAACATCATGAGGCCAAAATCCTTTGTATTTAGAACTTTTTATAAACTCGCCCATCGCAGAGAGTAGCGTAGGGGCATATTGTCCGGTTAATACAGGGTAGGCGCGAGACATAATGTCTGCTGTCCCTTTTATCGATGTTATTTTACTGTAGTTAGGGAGTACGCGAGTTGTTTTTGAAACCACATGAAATGCATTGTCATGGGTTAGTGCTGCTACTGCAAGAGCAGCCTTGTTCGTGTCAGTGCTACGTGCATTGTAGGGAAGATCCGAAGTTTGATAATCATTTTGAGAGTAAGGTTTATTATAACCCAAATTGATAAGGGTATACTTTTTCTGCTCTTCTGGTGCCATTTGTGCTAGAAAATCGCTAACTGCATTAAATGATGCGATATTAACTAAAGTTGTGTCTTCAGGACTTGCTTGCCCAATTTGTTGTAACCACGCATCGGGTTGTTCGGCAGTGCTTAAAAGGGAGTTTATGTGTGGAAATACTTCAGATTGTGCATAATACTTAATTACTTCATCAGTAGGATAGAAGGCATCGCTTTGTGATGGCTCATGATAATATTTTTTTAGTTGTTCGTTATAACTGTAATAACTTGTAACTGGACCAGCAATTACTTCGGGTAAATAACCTTTGGGGAAGTTGAGTTGTTTCTGCAATTGTTCAATGTGCATTTGTAAATATAAAGCACGCAAACCGTATTTGCCCTGGGGATCCTGCACCCCGTATTTATTGCAAGGAATTTCGTCGGTAGTGATTAGTTTAATTGGTGTAAGAGGATCTATAATACCTGCAACTTTAGCTTGCATGATTACATGGACTGTAGCAAGCAAGTCATCCCCATCTTTTCCTGGGTCAGTAAAAAAAACTATTTGTACCATTATTATCTCCTGTTAAATTCAAAGTCAGGCTTTTATCATAATTATTAATAAAAACAAATTGTTATTTTTATTTGCAGAAGATATGGTTATGTTTTTTTAATTGTTTAGTTTGTGTGATTGTTATGGTATCTGACGCTTAGAGTGCTTTTTTCTGGTACTGTGATTTTCACGGTAGGATATATTCTGAATCTATGCGTCATTTAGAGACTAAAATATTGTATACTATGAGAGAAAATTGCGGAAAATAATATTTTAGTTGTCTGTTTTGTCAGCAACTCTTCCTTTCACTGAGTTAAACCATGAAGATTCACTTAAATTAGAAGGTATTCATAGTATTTTTCCCCAAATTTTAGTACATTAACCAATTTGTTATTTGATATCTCCAGAGGATTATTTAGGCCATGCTGAATACGTTGATTAAGAAAATGTTTGGAAGCCGAAATGAGCGTACATTGCGGCGAATGGAAAAGGCAGTAATGGCAATTAATGCATTTGAGCCACAAATGCAAGCACTCACTGATGCTGAATTAGCCGCAAAAACCCAGCATTTTAAAGCACGTTTTGCAGAGGGAGAAAGCCTTGATGAGATGTTAGCAGAGGCTTTTGCTACAGTAAGAGAGGTATCCGTACGCACTTTAGGCTTACGTCATTTTGATGTGCAGTTAATCGGTGGCATGGTGCTGCATGAAGGTAATATTGCTGAAATGCGAACAGGGGAAGGTAAAACATTAGTTGCAACTTTGCCTGCATATTTAAATGCAATTACTGGGCGCGGTGTCCATGTTGTTACTGTGAATGATTATCTTGCTAAACGGGATAGTCAATGGATGAAGCCTATATTCGAGTTTTTGGGATTAACTGTAGGTGTGATTTTCCCTGATATGCCACATCCTGCGAAACAAGAAGCTTATCGTTGTGATATTGTATATGGAACAAACAATGAGTATGGCTTTGACTATTTGCGCGATAATATGGCTTTTAGTCTAGAAGACAAAGTACAAAGAGAACTAAATTTTGCCATAGTGGATGAGGTGGATTCAATTCTCATCGATGAAGCGCGTACCCCGTTGATTATTTCAGGGGCGGCTGAAGACAGTTCAGAACTTTATATCAAAATTAATACCTTGATCCCCCATTTGAAAAAACAAGAAGAAGAGGGTGGAGAAGGAGATTATACTGTTGATGAAAAACAAAAACAGGCACATCTTACTGACGCAGGCCATCAACATATAGAAGAGTTACTGGTTAAAGCAAAACTTTTGGATCATGGTGAGAGCCTATATCATGCCAGTAACATTATGTTAATGCACCATGTCAATGCAGCATTAAAAGCCCATGCTATGTTTCATCGTGATGTGGATTATATCGTTAAAGACGGACAGGTGATTATAGTTGATGAGCATACTGGTCGAACTATGCCTGGTCGAAGATGGTCTGAGGGATTGCATCAGGCTGTTGAGGCTAAAGAGGGGGCCTCTATTCAAAATGAAAATCAAACCCTGGCATCAATTACATTCCAGAATTTTTTCCGTATGTATAATAAATTATCAGGAATGACTGGAACAGCAGATACCGAAGCATATGAATTACAGCAAATTTATAATCTTGATGTGGTTGTCATTCCAACAAATAAACCTATGGTACGTAAAGATGAGTCTGATTTGGTTTATTTAACTCAAAAAGATAAATTTCAGGCTGTTATAGAAGATATTCGTGGGTGTATCGTGCGCAAACAACCTGTTCTTGTCGGTACTGTTTCGATAGAAGCTTCAGAATTTTTAAGTCAGCTCCTTAAAAAAGAAAATATTAAGCATCAAGTACTTAATGCTAAGTTCCATGAAAAAGAAGCACAAATTATTGCCGAAGCGGGGCGACCTGGTGCCGTAACTATTGCTACCAATATGGCTGGTCGGGGAACAGATATTGTGCTGGGTGGAAGTTTATCTGCTGATTTGGCGCAATTACCTGAAACGGCAAGTCCCGAAGAAATAGATGCTGTAAAAAAAGAGTGGCAAAAGCGCCATGATGAAGTACTTGCAGCAGGCGGACTAAGAATTATAGGTTCAGAGCGTCATGAGTCGCGACGGATTGATAATCAGTTGCGAGGTCGTTCAGGACGTCAGGGTGATGTCGGAAGTAGCCGTTTCTACCTGTCACTGGAAGACAATTTGATGCGTATATTTGCTTCAGAGCGTGTTGCATCGATGATGCGTCGTTTAGGCATGAAACCGGGTGAACCTATTGAGCATAGCTTGGTTACCAAAGCAATTGAGAATGCTCAACGTAAGCTAGAAGGACACCATTTTGATGTCAGAAAGCAACTGTTAGATTATGACAATGTGGCTAATGATCAAAGACAAGTCATTTATACGCAACGTGCCTCAATCATGGAAATGACGGATACTGAAGAGATGATCAACACGATGAGAGAGGAAGTTATCTCTAATCTTGTCGATACTTATATTCCTCCACAAAGCTTGGAAGATCAATGGGAACCCAAAGCTTTAAGTGATGTCCTAATGGATGAATTTAAGCTCAAAGCACCAGTACTTGAGTGGATTGAAGAAGATCATCATATCCAACCAGAACAAATTAGAGAAAAAATTCTTGAGCTGGCTACACGTAAATACGATGAAAAAGTAAAACAAGCTGGAAGAGCAACGATGTCACAGTTTGAAAAGTCTGTGATTTTACAAACCTTGGATAATCAATGGCGTGAACATTTGGCCGTAATGGATCAATTGCGTCAAGGTATTCATTTACGTGGTTATGCGCAAAAAGATCCAAAACAAGAGTATAAAAAAGAAGCATTCACTCTGTTTACAACCATGCTTGATAATTTAAAGTATGATGTAGTTCGTTTAATTTCTTCAGTTGAAATTCAAACTGAAGAAGACGTTAATGCGGTTGAAGAACAACGACGTGCTGAACAGGTCAGTAAGATGAGCTTACAACATGGCAATTATGCCGATGAAAATGAAGATGAAGCTCAGCCGCAAACATACAAGCGACAAGAAAAGAAAGTGGGTCGAAATGATCCTTGCCCATGTGGTTCAGGTAAAAAATATAAATCTTGCCATGGAAGTCTGGCGTGAGCATCACCGTTGCCGTAGCGGTCATTATTGATGAGCAGCAACGAATTCTAATAACCCAACGTCCTTTTCATGTACCTCATGGAGGATGTTGGGAGTTTCCCGGCGGTAAGTTAGAAGCAGATGAGTTATCATCATCCGCATTAATCCGAGAAGTAAAAGAAGAAGTAGGCTTAGAGGTTAATCAATACCAGTTACTCGGTGAAGTTCACCATCAATATCCTGATAAAACGGTAAAATTAATTATATTTATTGTTAATCAATTTTCTGGAATGCCTTCATGTTTGGAAGGGCAGTTGGCTATGAAATGGGTTTACCAGGACGAATTAAATCCTGAACATTTCCCTGAAGCGAATCATGCAGTAATTGCCATGGTAAAAAATTACTTATTGACCTAGTTCTCCAGATCTTGAGCATAAAGCAAAAAATAGATTAGGTACTGGATTTTAATAGAACTATTGGGTGATACAAGTTACTTAGTAAATTGTTTGGTTTCGATAGGCTGAATAAAATCTTCACCAATAATTTCATCTTTCTCTTTTAATAGATTGAGATTTTCTAGCGATGCTAACTTTTCATAGAGCTTGACTAGTTTAGTTACTAGTTTAGGAAAGTTGTCCTCGAGGCTTTCTTTCCTTTTCACATGTTTCTCATGTCGTAATCGAAGGATGAGATCGGGTTTATCGAATGTATTATATGCTTTTTTATTAGTTTTCTCGAATGCCGTTTCTGCTTTTTCGAAATGGAGTATTGTTTTATTAAAATTATTAATGATTTTATTTAACTGAGATAAGAATTCAGCATTATTTCCCTCATGTAATTTAATTTTAAGATTGATTAATTCAACAAAAATATTGAATAGCCATTGATAATGCATCACATCAAAAGGTGACATTTGATAACAAAAGCAAGTGTTTAATTCGTGTTGCAATAGTTCAATCGTTTGATCTGAGGAGCAAGGACTTTGAAACAATGGGACTTTTTTTCGTTTCGTACTTTTAAAAAAAGGAATATGTATATATTCAGTAGTTTCTCTTATTAGTGGTTTAGCGCTTATTTCTTCATTTACAGCATAGATCGCGCCCTTACAAAGAAAAAGATTGAGCTTATATTGGCCTTCTGCATGCTTCAAATAAAAATCTAATTTTTCTTCCTCTGTAGTAGCCCTCCCAGTGTTTATAATGTCGATTTGTAGCCGATCGCTTTGAGATTGATAATGCTCTATAACTGTTTGCGGCAGTGTATGATCAAATACCCTGAATCGGGTTGTATGTGCTTTCTCAAACTCATCTTCATTAAGTAAAATGATGATATTTGAAATACCAACCCTATCCAGTTGATATAAGTGACTAAAAGGTAGGTCAGTATATTCAACATTAGCGAAAATTACTGAAATTTTCATTTCATACTCTCAAAGACTATAAAGTATTTTTTAAAGTATAGCTTAAGCAGTTAAGGAAAAATAAAGTACTTATGGCTTATAAAATAGCTTTATATTTGAAGGTATAAGCAAGGGGTAGACTATTCTTTTATTTTCATAACAAGTCTATTTACCCCTCGTTATCTGTAATCTTGGTGAGGAGTAACTCCGGCATATAAAGCAACTAATCTTAATTAAAATCAAGAAACAATGGAGCATGATCAGAAACTTCATCATTCATGACAATGAACTGATTCACTACAATGTCTGGTGAGGTCAGAATGTAGTCCGCATATTTCTCGGCCTTTTTATAATAACGAGTTCTTGTCGATTTAATATTGTTCATCGTAATCAGGTTGCTCATTCCTTGCTCAATTATGTGCATGCTTTCAGTGTCTGGTCTTAAGTTAAAATCGCCACATAAAATTTTAGGCGTATTGATGGTATCCATAAAATGACGGATGCGGTATGACTGATTGATTCGCTCAGGAGTATCCTTTTTTCCTTGCCCATTCCAGAGACCATGTACATTAAGAATGGAATAAATTTTTTTATTGATTTCGCATTCAACCCATTGCAAGTTTCTAGGATGGTTTAATCCTATTCCAGGATAATGTTGTTTTTGATGAATATTGATATCTCCCTCTCCTAGAATATCAATATTATTTTTTAATAACATCGCAACGCCATATACATTTTCAACAGCAGGCTTAAAAATAGCAAAATGATTAGGAAGAAGTCGTTGTAGATCGGCAAAAATATTTAAACTAAGTTCTCTATCTTCCTCAGTTATTTTGCGGTGAGCGTTGTAATACACTTCTTGTAGGCAAAATATATCAACATCACGATGTTCATTGATAAATTTTAAAAGGGGGTTTCTTATGTGTCCACCCCATAAATTTAAAGTAATTAATTTCATTGAGCATTGAGTCCCTTGCATTCGTTATACTCTATATATTTTACCTCAGCGATTGAGACTCGTTTAGACTTCTCATTAACTCGTATGCGACGGTAAAATATTTATTGTTCCTTTTTAGATTCCTGAAGATATTTATAATGTAAATCGTGTACTCTTTTAGTTAACTCTTCGAACCCTATATTATTAATAATAATATCATCTGCATTTTCCAAACGTTTATCCGAATCGGGTTGAGTTGATAAAATAGCCTGAGCTTGTTCTTTACTGGATTGATCTCGTCGCATTAGCCGTGATATTTGTGTTTCTTTGGGCGCACAAACAAGCAACGTTCGCTTAATATAAGGATAAGTTTGTTTTGTGATAAGCAGGGGGATTTCTATGAGACAATAAGGTGTGGTGCACTCATCAACCCGCTTTTTAATTTCTTGTCGTATGAGAGGATGTAATAGTTGTTCAAGCCAATACCGCTCTTTATGGTTAGAAAAAATGATTTCTCTTAATTTACTACGATCCAATTCGTCATCTTCTTTAAGAATATTACGACCATAATGCTCAAGAATTTTTGTGTATGCGTCTTTGTTCTTTTGGGTTAGTTCTCTCGAAATTTTATCAGCATAAATTACTTCCATACCGAATTTCGAAAAAAGTTCAGCAACAGTAGTTTTCCCACTCGCTATATCACCTGTTATTCCAACACAATAAACCATATTTTATATCTCATTGTGATTAATACATGTTACTACATTCATATAACAAGTATAAGGCACTGGACTTCTATGTTTGCAGAATGCTAGAGCAGCCAATGCAGCATCTTCGCGATTTGGATAAAGATTACTTCGCCATGATAATGCTTCCCGGTCAAAAGCGGTACATCGCCACATGGGCATGACATTGATACCGTTAATGAATCGTATACAGCTCATCTTAGTTGTTCTACAGGTAGCTGGCGCCTTGCTGTTTTTTTTACATTCAGCATAAGAAAGATTTAAAGCAATTTTTTGATAAGGACTTTGTGAAGACCATTTGGCATGAGTCGCATCATGAGCGAAACATTGCCAATAATTACCTTCTGTATCTAATGGTTCAGCAAAACTTGATACTGAGATTCCTAAAAGCAGCAAAAAATACCATCCTATGTTCTTATTCATTTTTCTCCCCCTGAAGCAGTTCAATTAATTGTTCCACATGCAAGGCCTTTGAAAAAAACCAACCTTGAAGGAATCGAACGTCGTTTTGTAATAAATAGTCGTGTTGCTCTTTGGTTTCTACACCTTCTGCAATAATAATTAAATTAATTTTTTTTGCTAAATGAATTATTGCATCGTTTAATGTTTCTGCGATGGCCTTAGTACCAATAGCATGTATAAATAATTTGTCGATTTTAAGATAATTAAAAGGATAATATTGTAGATAGCTGATGCTTGAATGTCCTGTTCCATAATCGTCTATAGCCAATGAATAACCGGTTTTTCTAAGCTCATGCATCCTGTTGATGTAAATTTTATTATTCATATCAAGTAAATAACGCTCTGTTATTTCCAATAATATTTGTTTGGGTGAAATAGAATAGTGCTGTACAAGTTTATAAAACTTGGGAAAAAAATGACTATCAGTAAAATGTAGGGCACAAATATTAAAAGATAAATAGAACGTAGGTTGATTTTTTAAGATGTTTTTAGCTTCTTTAAATGCTATTTCAATAATTTGTAATGTTATCGGGACAATTAACCCTGAATGTTCAGCTTCTTCTATGAACAGATCAGGCATTATAATTTCATCATAATTATCCTGCCATCTTAATAGGACTTCAGCTCCTGAATAGGTTCCGCATTCTGCATCAAATAATGGTTGGTAAACAGGGTAAAATTGTTTGCCGCGAAGCGCTTGTTTTATTGCTCCATGCAAAGAATAATGTTGAGTAAAAATATTCTTAATGACAAAGTATAAAAAAATTGAAAATACCAAAACATCGAGAGCGAGCAAGATTTGATTAAACCATAGACTATTCATCATTACTTGCTTGGGTTCAGATACTATGAGTAAAACTCCATTAAGACTTGATAATTTGGCTGTGGCAAATACTCTTTCTGATGCGAAAGATGAGTCAGATGATAAATGACTTATCCACGATGCGTTGTTTACTTTTCCTACTTGAATCAGTTCTTTTTTCGTATTGACATCATAGAGGGTTACAGTGCGTGAAACACTATCTGGCGTTTTCAATATATTTTCCAGCATCGAGGACATAATAACTACTTCTACCTGATAATCACCAATCTTTTTTTGTATTGCATAAATTGGATGATTAAACATAGGTGTTGTTAATGGCCCAATAATCATCTGATGTAGATTACGACTTAGGAGAAAGGTCTGATTGTAAGGTAAGGTGGAGCATATAATTTGATGTTTTAGATTACGTATGGCTAATCCAGAGATTTGTGGATGATTGATAACGATGTGTTGTAAATAAGGAATAAAATCGACTGAACACAATAGCTTATTCTTTTGATCAGATGGAATTTGATATGAGCTTTGAAATATATCATTTATAAAGTGATCGACCTTTTGTGATAGTTTATTGCTTTCTTCTGTAACTAAGGTAAGAGAATTGGTGACGTTATTATGCCAATTGACATATGAAAAGACTGCAAGCAAAAAAATGGTGAAAAATATCCAGAATAATTTGAATCGTTTGTAGACAAAAAATGTCAGGTTTCTGCATACTTTTCGCATAATTATGGTATTACATAGGCTCCCTTTATAGAGTGTAGTGTGATTTCTGCTAATTTCCCAATTACTTCATGACTTGTATTTAATGGAGGTAGCCAGTAAAGCGTGTTGCCAATTGGTCTTATTAATGCACCATGATTTAATGCCTGTTGGTAAACTTTATTCCCTATACGATCATGTCCTATTTCTTCAAGATCCGCTGCGACAACTGCCCCAACTCCACGTATATTGCTTAATTTGCCTGAAATTTGCGCTATTTCAGTCAAAGTAGTTAACATGTATTCCCCAAGGTTTTGCGCATGCATCAGTATTTTTTCTTCATGCATTACCCGAATGGTTGCCAATGCTGCGCTTACGGCGAGTGCGTTGCCGCTATAGGTGTGTGAATGAAGAAAGGATTTACCACTGGCATAATCAGCGTAAAAAAGCTCAAAAATAGAGCTGTCAATCATGATACAGCTTAAAGGAATGGATCCCGAAGTTAATCCCTTGGATAGACAAATCAGATCCGGTTCTACACCTGCATGGTTTGAGGCCAGCCATTCGCCTGTACGGCCCATCCCTGTCATTATTTCATCAGCAATAAGATAAATATCTTTGCTTTTAGCCCAGGATGAGAGTTTTTTAAGGAAGTCGGGGCTATAACACAACATTCCTCCTGCGCCTTGAATCAACGGTTCAACAATAATGGCGCAGACTTTGTCGCTAACCGCTTCCAATTCCTTTTCTACGGCAGGCCAATACGAATCACTATTATTCCATAAAAGATCTTCTTTGCCAGAAATATAAGGAATATTTTGAATAAAATGACACGTTAGACCAAATGAAGTATAGGGTGATTTATAAAGCCCTAAATCACTAATACTCATTGCACCTAATGTTTCTCCATGATATCCATTTTTAAGAGCGATAAATTGATTCTTCTCTGTAAAGCCTTTAATTTGACTTGCATGAATTGCCAATTTCATTGCTATCTCAACTGCACTAGAGCCATCACTGGCAAAGAAAACATGTTGTTTTTTTGTAATTTTTGCAAGCTCTTCTGCCAACTCAACAAGTTGGGGATGTGTTGTATTTGCTGCAATAACATGTTCAAAATGATTCATCTGGTCTGTTATTGCTGCCATTACAGCCGGATGGCCGTGTCCTAATGATTTACACCACCAGCTGGAAATGGCATCAATCAAAGGCCCTTTATTGGTGTAAAGATAACTGCCTTGCGCTTTCTCAATAAGCAGTGGAGGGCAGGTTTCAAAATCCTTCATTTGGGTGCAAGGATGCCAAAAATGTTTCAAATCTCTACTAATTAATTGATGAACGTTAACCATTTTTAAAATTTTGGTTGACAAGATTAGGCGGCACTTTATCATGTTCGCTATGTAAATAAAATGAGAAATATGGATGTAGCTGGATTTTGCTTCACTTTGCCTAAAATAGAGGAGCATCATTTTTATCCGGATTATTAATTGGTGCTGTGTCCGTCATTCCAAGTGCAGCGGGAGCTCTACGTCGTAGCACAATGTTGCGATACGAAATCACAGGCTAAGATGCGGATGACCGGATTTATCTGTGCTCCATCAAGGCTACATTGTTTTAATTTCCTTAATAGGAGGAACTGTTGTGACCCAAACTAAGAAGCACTGGTCTATTTCTGAAATTACAGCGCTTTATGAGCAACCATTTAATGACTTGTTGCACCAGGCGCATGAAATACATAGAGAATATCATCAACCTAATTCATTACAATTTGCTACTCTGCTCAGTATTAAAACAGGTGCTTGTCCAGAGGATTGTGGTTATTGTTCACAAAGTGGGCATCATAAAACTCATGTAGAAAAAGAAAATTTAATGTCAGTTGCTGAAGTATTAAAAGCTGCTCAGGAAGCCAAAGAGGGCGGTGCCAAACGTTTTTGCATGGGAGCTGCTTGGCGTTGTCCACCTGATAAGGCGATGAATGAATTACAAGAAATGATTAAAGGGGTGAAGTCTTTAGGTTTAGAAACATGCATGACTTTAGGAATGTTAAATCAAGAACAGGCCGCTTGTTTAAAAGAAGCCGGTTTGGATTATTACAATCATAATATAGACACATCACCTTCTTATTATGAGAAAGTAGTAACGACACGCAAATTCAGCGAGCGATTGGATACATTGAATAATGTGCGAGAAGCCGGAATCAATGTATGTTGTGGTGGTATTTTAGGTTTAGGAGAGACACGCGAAGATCGCATTGAATTTTTATTAACTCTAGCCAACATGGAAACACCTCCTGAAAGTGTTCCTATAAACCGTTTAATTCCAGTAGAAGGTACGCCTCTTGCGAAAGCTCAGCCAGTCGAAGGGATTGAGTTAGCACGTACGATTGCAACTGCGCGAATACTAATGCCTAAAAGCGTCATTCGTCTAACGGCTGGAAGAACTGAAATGAGTGATGAATTACAAGCACTTTGTTTCTTTGCTGGAGCGAACTCTGTATTTATTGGTGATAAATTATTAACAGAAGAAAATCCTCAACGACTAAAAGATAAAGCCCTTTTTAGCAAGCTAGGTTTAACTGAGATGGTTTAAATGCCTATAAGTCACAAGATTAAGGATTATACGAATCAGCTAGCTCAAGAAGGCCTATTAAGGAATAGGATAATAAGCGCTGATGATTCGTCATTAATTCATTTTGACAGTAATGATTATTTGTCGCTAGCTAGGGACCGACGTATTGCGGAAGGATACCAGCGAGGCTATGCTCTGTATCCTTGTGGAAGTGGTGCCTCAATGTTGTTAAGTGGTTATCACCCCAATCATCGGGCAGTAGAAGAGGCATTTGCTAACTTATTGGCTGTGGATGATTGTATTTTATTTTCTTCAGGGTATGCAGCAAATCTTGCAGTTACTGCCTTACTTGGTCAATTAAAGGTCCATTGTTTTATAGATAAAGAAATACATGCATCCATTTACGATGGTTTAGCTCTATCACAAGTAAACTATACACGCTATCTGCATAATAATTTAATTGACTTAGACCGTAAATTAATAACTTATGCCAATAGCTCCGCATTGATTACGGAGGGAGTTTTTAGCATGAGCGGCCAAATGGCTCCTTTGGCAAAAATGTCCTCTCTGTGTAGTAGGAACCAAAGTGCACTCTTAGTTGATGAGGCTCATTCTTTTGGACTCTTAGGCGCTCAGGGAAGGGGGGCTGTAGCGTATCATGGTTTAACTCAAAACGAAGTTCCGTTAAGGATTATTCCTCTAGGAAAAGCCTATGCCGCTCAGGGTGCACTGGTTGCTGGTAAAGCAGAGTGGATCTATGCTTTATTACAAGCCGGTCGCTCTGTTATCTATTCAACCGCCATAAGCCCAGCTTTAAGTTATGGCTTGTTGCATGCTTTGGAATGTGTAGTTAATGCGGAAGATAGAAGGTCGAAATTAACACAACTCATTGCTTTATTTCGATCCTATATTAAACAGTCTCCTCTAAAGTGGTCTGATTCTATTTCTCCAATTCAACAACTTCAATTAGGCTGTCCCCATTTAGCATTATATTATGCGCGTGAATTGAAGAAAAAAGGAATTAGCTGTTGTGCAATAAGAAGGCCTACAGTCAGTACTAAAGCATCCGGTTTGCGAGTCATTTTGAATTACAATCATACTCCAGAACAGATCCAGGAGTTATTTAATCAATTAAGTGTCATTTATGCATATAAACATCAATAGTTATGGAAAAGGATTCCCTATTGTGTTTCTACATGGATGGGGATTTGACAGTCGAGTTTGGTTGCCACTAGTGCTTAAACTGTCCATGGATTATCAGCTTATACTAATCGACTTGCCAGGATTTGGTCATAGCCCAATCATGGACTGGGATGCATTTAAAAAGTTTTTACTGAGACAATTACCCCCACAATTTGCATTAGTAGGGTGGTCTATGGGTGGGTTATATGCCATGCGTTTGGCAGTTGAAGCACCTGAACGAGTACGGTCTCTTATTAACGTGACTTCATCACCCCGATTTTTACATGCGGATCTATGGTCAGGTGTTTCTCAAGATGTTTTTAAAAAATTTTACGAAAAATTATTAGAGGAGCCACAGAGTACCTTAAACGAATTTATGGAACTCAATGGATTAACTACTAATGATAGGTTGAACCATCTACCTGATAGACTCCCATCTCCAGAAGGGTTGAAATTGGGGCTTGAAATTCTAGAAAATTGGGATTTACGAGAGGAGCTAAAACAGTTTACTAAACCGACATGTTTTATGTTTGGTCGCCTTGATCCCATTGTTTCAATTAAAACAATGAGTTCCATGCAACTGAATTATCCCAAGTTTCATTATATTCTGTTCAAACGAGCGGCACACATGCCTTTTTTATCTCATATGGATTTATTTATCGAAGAAATCCGAGGATTTATTCAATGAAGCGATTTTTTATTACAGGTACTGATACAGATTGCGGTAAAACCTATGTAACAGCGAGTCTGTTACAATATTTTTCATCGGCAGCAGCAATTAAACCGGTAGCAAGTGGATGCATGGAAATAGAAAATAAACTGGTGAACAGTGATGCGCAGCATTTACAAAAAAACAGCAAGACAAGCATCCCTATGGATGTAATAAATCCCTGGCGATTTAAAGCGCCTGTTTCCCCTCATATTGCGGCACAGAATGAAGGAGTATGTTTAAGCGTCACTGAAATAGCTAACTATTGCCTTAATTTGCAGCTGGAGGGTATTGAAACATTATTCATTGAGGGTGCGGGGGGATTAATGGTGCCGCTAAATGACAATGAAACATGGATTGATTTTTTACAGATTACTAAGATCCCTGTTATTTTAGTAGTTGGCATGAAATTAGGATGTATTAATCATGCGTTGTTAACAGAAGCTGTGTTGCATGCAAATAACATTGAATGCACGGGCTGGATTGCAAATTGCTTTGACCCAAACATGCAAGCTTTATCAGCTAATATTGACACATTAAAGCAAAAACTGACTGCCCCTCTTTTGGCAGAACTATCATTTGCTGGCGACATTACAATGATTGAATTTTAACAGCTCAGATTAATACCTGGTTTACCTAGGATGTCGTTTTTTTCCCTTTTACTTGTTGTTTCCATGACACTATTGTATGTTAATTAAGACATTCATTAATGAAAGGGATAACTATGTTAATACGGGATAAATTAGTGCAATCAGTGATGACTGCTTTTTTTGTTTTAGTTGCGACAGGAAGCTCGGCAGCTGACAGTAATGATACAAATTCTACAACTGAAAAATGTTATGGAATTGCTAAAAAGGGGATGAATGACTGTGCCACTGCAACCGCTTCATGTGCTTCCTCTGCGACCAAAGATAAACAAAAAGACGCTTTTATTTTGCTACCCAAAGGACTCTGTGAGCGGATAGTTGGTGGTAGTCTCAAGCCTGAGTAAAAATTTACAATAAATTATTTCAAATTCTCATTTAAAAAAGGAAGTTAACAATGAAAAAAATTTTAGGAGGCTTGTCCTCATTATTGTTTATGGCATTCACTTTTTCTACGTCGCCAATTCATGCCGCACCAGAAACCTATACACTGGATAAAAACCATACTTTTGTGTTGTGGAGCATCGATCACTTAGGCTTTTCAACCCAATATGGTAAATGGTATGGAACAGGTCAACTGATTCTTGATAAAGACAATCCAAGTCAAAGTAAAGTCAACGTTAAGATTGATGTTGCGGATATGGTTACCGGTATTCCAGAGTTGGATAAACATCTAAAAAGTAAGTTATTTTTTGATACGGAACATTTTCCCACTGCAACTTTTGTCAGTAATAAGGTAACTCCCAAAGGTGATAATAAAGCAACTGTTGATGGTACCTTAACTTTGCGTGGCGTGAGTAAACCTGTGGTATTGGATGTTACCTTAAATAAAGAGGGAATGAATCCAATTAGTAACAAGATGTCAGTTGGCTTTACAGCTACTACCACTATAAATCGTTCTGATTTTGGGATAAATGCTTTCCTGCCTTCTGTAGGTGATAAAGTAACCCTTTCAATTGGGGCAGAAGCATATCAGGATAAGAAATAGGGACTTCTTATGCAAATCAAAAATAGTGCAACTCACTTTGGTATTGTTACTATAGTATTTCATTGGGTTATTGCTTTGTTAATTATTGGGTTGTTAGTGTTGGGGTTGTACATGGTCTCTTTACCATGGAATCCCCAAAGATTGAAATTCTATGGATGGCATAAAGAGTATGGTTTGTTGGTCCTTTTTTTGGCAGTTTTTAGAATTATTTGGCGTCTAAGCAATGAACAACCCGAGCTTGCTTTGCCTTTGCTGGAAAAAATTGCTGCTCGTAGCATGCACTGGGCTTTTTACTTGTTTATGTTTGCCATGCCAATTACTGGTTGGTTAATTACTTCAGCTGCTGGATTACCAGCATCATTCTTTGGATTGTTTACCTTACCTAATCTTATAGCACCAGATGACAGTAAAAGAATATTATTTGAATGGATCCATGAATGGTTGGGGTACGCGCTCATTGCAGCAATTTTTATGCATAGTGCAGCTGCTCTAAAACATCATTTTATTAATAAGGATGATATATTACGGAGAATGTTCCCATGAAAATGATAAAGTTTATTTTCGTTTTATTTTTTTTGAATAGTGCTTATGCAAATGCCTTACCTGAATGGTCACTTGTTCCTGGTGAAAGCAGTATAAGTTTTACAGCAACACAAAATAATGCACCCGTTACTGGTTCATTTAAAGAGTTTACCGCAACAATAAATGCTGATCCTGCACATTATCAAGACAGTAATGTCGATGTGGTAGTGAATACTAACTCACTCACAATGTCCTACGCAGAAATAACTTCAATATTACTCAGCGCTGATTGGTTTAATGCCAAAGAATTTCCCAAAGCTGAATTTAAATCAACCAAGTTTACTAAAAAGGATGATAAAAATTATGAAGCTGCGGGAACATTAACTATAAAAAATAAATCACTGCCCGTAGTACTTACTTTTACAGCAGTTGAATCACCTAAAGATCATTTGGTTGTTGAGGGACATACCACAGTAAAACGATTAGACTTTGGTATAGGGCAGGGTGATTGGTCAAGTACTAGTGAAATAAAAAATGAAGTGACCATAAACTTTAAAGCAGTTGCTGTACTTAAAAAATAACTGCATTACAGTAAATTGAATCATAAAGTTACAGTCTGGGCAGTGATCCAGACTTAATTTAATAAAGAAGCCAGGGGTGATTCACCCTGCGCAAGTCTTCTGGGAGATCTTCATCATAACTCGGTGCCCAACGATGGAGATCTCTCGCTATGCTCGTGATTGACGAATAGACTAAGCATTACGCTTTAAATACCATTTTTTCTTTAATTCAAGAAATTTAGCTTTTTGTTTTTCATTTAAGAGTGAAAACATCTGATGTTGCATCATTATTCTACTTTTTAACATAGAGCCTCTGATTTTACTTATTTTCTCTATTAAAGAATCAAGTTTTGCTTCATCAATTTTATTTGATTGAATCATAGAGTTAATTTGACTACGTAGTAATCTCAGTTGACCGTAGTTTTCTTTGAATGCAGCTCTAGCTTTTTCTTTATATGCTTTAATTTTAGCTTTTTGATCAGCGGTGAGGTTCAGTTCTTGGGCCAATCTATCTAATCGATGATGCGAATTACAGTGTTTGGAGCCACCAATACACGCAAAACTTGGTTGACCAAATGTTAGTACAAATACGACGGTTGATAACCAGAGAATTTTTTTACTCATTATCCATTCCTCATAATAATTATACCAACTTTCCTGTTTTATCTTATGTCAATAGGATGACCTTATTGGAGTATAGACTATAGAGTGAATAAATACAGTATGTTAGCGTTAATTTAAATAGGAGAGTCTCCATCTATTTTTGCCAGGTAATTAGGGCATGCATGTATTGGCTAATCCCCCTAATTTTCTTCCTTAAATGGGGTGTTGGACATGATTGGGGCGATTGGGAAGAAGGATGAGCTAATTTTATTTTTCTATCTTTTGCAAGACTAAAAATTAGTGCTTCATGACAAAGCGTTTTAAGCTCTTTGATTAGTCTCTGCGTGCAGTCATCATGGTTATGATTCTGAATATTCAGTAAAATATTATTAAATTTAACGATATTAAATTCATTTTCTTGAGTAAAACAATTCAAAATAAGCTCAAGGTCTTCTTTTTTGGAATGATTCTTATCTCTGATAAATGATCGATAAGGGATATGAGGTATTTTTTGAATGTTTTCTTCCACTTCTCTTTTAACCTTTAAAAAAGTAGCCGGTAAGCTTAAAGCAAGTTCCTTTTGTCGGGCAGCAAGTAATTTCGAGCGTGAACTTTGTAATTTTTTTCCAGAATCTAACCAGGAAGAATCATTTAATTCGCCCTCATCAACACCCAGAAACTTGAGCATCCCCAAAACATTTTCATGCAAAGGAATAGAATTTTGTGAGCAAAAGGCTTTTTGCAAGCCATAATGATTAAACGAGTGGGGTTGGATTTCTTTGCTGAATTTATTAGCATCAACCACATAGCCATGAAATAGAGCATTCGATATCTGTATTGGCCCCGTAGTACATACGACAATCGATTTAAGATAAAGATCCCGCTCTTTTTTCATTAAATAAGTTAAAAACTTATCGTCATTTGTTTCTAAAATTCGTTTAATTAAGGAATATTCTTTACTAAAAAATAGATATTTTATTAAATTCAGTTGAACCTGTAGGTCTTTTCTCAATCTTTTTATCACTTCTTCGTGAGTTTCTTGGGGATATATTTTATTAAAATCTAAAAATTTATTTTTATCGGCCATCACTTCATTAATGTATTTTCTGATTTTTAATGAAGAAGTAGATGTATCGGGTGGACTAATTTGTTTAGATTTTGCTATATAGAGAGATTCAGAGCGATTTTTCATGAATTTTAAGAGATAACGATTTATAAAGCTGTCTTCGTTTAATTCAGCTTCTGTCCGCTCGATGAAGTCAGTATCATAATGAGATAGCCGGGCAATAAGCCCACGTTGTACACGATCAATATCTTTTTGTGCTGCTATGGAGTCTACTATAGCGACAAAATCATTATTTGCGAGAATAAATTCTTTTCTCCCCATTCTTAAACTACCAATATTGAGTAATATTGGCATTTCAGTTGGAATAAGTTGAGGAAGATGAGTCGTATCAATTGGAAAATCAAAATCGGTATAAGTTCCTTTTTTAAATATTGGAGAAAGCCATCTTAAAATATCACTGGCAACAGCTAAATTGCCCCCCATTTTTAAATTATAAATTTCGTCTTTATAAAATTGGTACAATTTTTTTTCGTTATCTGTTTGAAGAGAGGAGTGAATTGAGTTTGCATCAATGAAATTAATACGATGTTCTCTACAAAATTCGTGTAGCGCATTAACTGATGTCGGAGTGAGTAAGCTGGATTCGTATACCAAGTGAATTGTATCGTTGGTATTTTTTTCACGCATTTCAATAAGACGAATTTGATTCTCCAAATTCATAAACGCGTTTGGATTATTGCTTAACCAGATTTTTACATGTAATTTTGGGTTATATTGATACATTTTTATTCTTTATTTTGTGAGTTCAATAAATTACCGCATATAAAAAGCCAGTTCTTTTATATTTCATTACAACGAAAACAGAGCCATTAATAAAAAGCTTAGCACAAGTTAAAAAAAAAGATTTGTCACTAAATTCGATTGATGAATTTCATCTAATATGGTATAAATGTCGCGCTTTAAATACACACACGGTTCGGCACATACGATA
This sequence comes from Legionella sp. 227, assembly GCF_043161935.1. Lineage (NCBI taxonomy): Bacteria > Pseudomonadati > Pseudomonadota > Gammaproteobacteria > Legionellales > Legionellaceae > Legionella > Legionella sp. 227. Next base: position 3,146,773 of record NZ_CP171154.1, read on the forward strand.
GGGTCCCAAAAAGGGTTTCGTATGGGAAACGTGGAGGAATAACCCTGGAGATAAAAAATGAATGTAAGTATGCGTGAATTACTCGAAGCAGGTGCTCATTTTGGACACAGAACTCGTTTTTGGAATCCTGAAATGGGTGAGTATATATTTGGATCTCGTAACAAAATCCATATTATCAACCTTGAAAAGACCATGGTGATGCTTAACGACGTAGTAAACTATGTCGGCAGATTGGCATCTAACAAAGCAAAAATTCTGTTTGTAGGTACTAAAAGAGCAGCGCAAGAAAGTATTCGCGAACATGCGAAACGTTGTGGCATGCCTTATGTTGATCACCGTTGGCTGGGCGGTATGTTAACCAACTATAAAACAGTACGTCAGTCTATTTTTCGCCTGAAAGAATTAAAAGAAATGAAAGAAAAAGGATTATTCAATGGAATGATTAAGAAAGAAGCATTAATGCTGACTCGTGAACTTGAAAAATTAGAAAGAGGCTTAGGCGGTATTGAGAACATGGGCGGTTTGCCTGATGCTTTATTTGTTGTTGATGTTGGTTTCGAACATATTGCCGTTGAAGAAGCTCACCGTTTAAGAATCCCCGTTATTGGTATTGTTGATACAAACAATAGCCCAAGAAATATTGATTATATTATTCCTGGTAATGATGATTCTATGAGAGCAGTTGATATCTACGTTCGTTGTGTTGCTGATGCAATTTTAGATGCTAAAGGCAGTAATACAGTAGGAGTAGGTTCTTCTGATGCTGAATTTGTTGAAGTAGTTGAACAAACCAGTGATGCAGAAAAAGCTGGGGAATAATTAAAATTTAAAATATAGGGGGCCGGGTGTCAGAACACCTCAATTTGCCCCCTTTTTGCTATACGGAGAAATGAAAATGTCAATTAGTGCGAGTTTAGTCATGCAGTTACGTGAACGTACCGGTGCTGGCATGATGGAATGTAAAAAATTTCTAATAGCAACCAATGGTGATATTGAGGCTGCAATTATTGAAATGCGTAAAGCAGGTCAAGCAAAAGCAGATAAAAAAGCAGATCGTGTTGCCGCTGAAGGTGTAGTAGTTATTGCACGCTCCGCAGATGGACGTAGTGCAGTAATGCTTGAAATTAATAGTGAAACCGATTTTGTTGCTCGTGATGAGAACTTTACTAACTTTGCTAGCAAGGTCGCTGAAACGGCATTAAATAGCTCTGCTACTACAGTTGCCGAATTGTCTGCAATTACTCTTTCATCTGGAAATACCGTAGAACAAGCTCGTCAAGAATTAGTAGCGAAAATTGGCGAAAACATTAAATTAAGACGTTTAGAGCGCATGTCTTGTGACACTGGGGTAATTGGTTATTACTTACATGGCTCAAGAATTGGTGTTATGGCAGCTCTGAAAACTGGTGATGAAGAACTTGCCAAAGACATTGCGATGCATATTGCTGCCAGCAAGCCAATTGTTGTAAGCCGAGATCAAGTTTCTGCTGAAGCTATTGAAAATGAGCGTGAAATTTTTACAGCTCAAGCAAAAGAAAGTGGCAAACCACAAGAAATTATCGATAAAATGATTGAAGGTCGAATCAATAAATTTATTGATGAAGTCAGTTTATTAGGTCAGCCTTTTGTTAAGAACCCTGACATTAAAGTTGGACAACTTTTAAAAGAAAAAAATACAGAAGTACTTTCCTTTATACGCTATGAAGTTGGTGAAGGTATAGAGAAAAAAGAAGACAACTTTGTTGAAGAAGTGATGGCTCAGGTTCGTACATGATGAATGAAAGTCACCCAACATTAAAATATAAACGTATTTTACTAAAATACAGTGGCGAAGCCCTTATGGGCAAGTCACAATTCGGTATTGATCCCTCGGTTTTGGATACTTTAGCCAGGGATATTGCCGAATTAATTAAGATGGGCGTTGAAGTTGGTCTTGTATTAGGTGGTGGTAATTTATTTCGTGGTAAGGCACTGTCTCAAGCAGGGGTTGGACGTGTGACTGGTGACCATATGGGGATGCTGGCTACAGTAATGAATGCTTTAGCGGTGAGAGATGCTTTAGAACGAATTGATATGCCAGCGCGTATTATGTCAGCTATTCCCATGCTGGGAGTCGTTGACCCTTATCATCGACGTAAGGCAATTACACATTTGCGCACCGGACACGTTGTTATTTTCGCAGCAGGAACAGGAAATCCTTTTTTCACTACGGATACTGCTGCTTGCTTAAGAGCCATTGAGATTGGCGCTGATGTGGTATTAAAAGCAACAAAAGTCGATGGTGTTTACTCAGAAGATCCCTTTAAAAACCCTAATGCCAAACGATATGATTATTTGAGCTATATCGAAGTATTAACGCAAGGCTTAGAAGTAATGGACTCTACTGCAATTTGTCTTTGTCAAGATCAAGGCATGCCATTGCAGGTTTTCGATATGACTGCACCTAATGCATTGAAAAGAATTGTATCTGGAGAACGCGTAGGAACTATAGTCGGAGCTAATCATGATTAATGAGATTAAGCAAGATTCAGAAAAGCGAATGAAAAAAACTATTGAAGTATTGCACACAGACCTAACAAAAATTCGCACAGGAAGGGCGAATGTTGGTTTACTTGATCATGTGCAAGTTGACTATTATGGAACGATGACTCCATTGAATCAAATAGCTAATATTACTGCTAGTGATTCTCGTACAATATTAGTTACCCCATGGGAAAAATCCATGGTATCAGCTGTAGAAAAGGCAATTTTAACCTCAGATTTAGGTTTGAATCCGGCTACAGCAGGTTCTGCGATTCGTGTCCCTATGCCACCTTTGACTGAAGAACGAAGAAAAGAGTTAATCAAGGTTGTTCGTAATGAAGGCGAGCAAGGAAAGGTTTCCATTCGTAATATCAGAAGAGATGCAAATAATCAATTGAAAGAATTAGTTAAGGATAAGGCTATTTCTGAAGATGATGAGCGTCGAGCAACTGAAGTCATTCAAAAACTAACCGACAAATATATTCTAGAAGTAGATGCATTATTGGCTGAAAAAGAAAAAGATTTAATGGAAATTTAAATCAACAGACAACTTGAGGTAAATAACCTCAAGTTGTAATAATTCTTTTTTATTGCAATTCTTACTCAAAAAACTACAAATTGCTTTATTTAATTTGTTAATTTAGTCATGATAAAGAATTTCCATTAAGTTTTTTCTTTATTATTAGAAAAATAACTTAATAAATTTCTCTTAAATGCTTCTGAAAATAATTTTTGGAGGTTCCTTATGAAGTATAAAGTTGTTATTTTTGGCAAAAGTGGTAAAACTAAACTAGCTCATAAAGTTGCTCAAACAAAAATTGATTTTGCAGAAGAGACTTCTCCTACCTTAAGTGCTGAATTTTTCTCTCGGCAAATGGATTCTAATAATATTGTCGACCTATGGGATATATCTGGAGAAGCGCGATTTAAACAATTTAATCCCTATTATTATAAAGGCGCTGATGTAGGTTTATTTTGTGTTGATCTAACAGAAGAAATTCACGAGCAAGAACTTATTAAAAGTATCCAAGAATTTCGAAAATTTGCTCCCCTGGCCCCAATTATTTGTGTTGGCACAAAATCAGACTCTCCTAAAGCAAATCATGACGCATTAAAAAAAATTAAATCAAAAGAATTATTTGCCAATTTCATTACTACTTCAGCAAAAGACGGAGAGAATATCGAGGAGCTTTTTAATCTGATCCGCTCTCATTGTGAAGCAAAACTCCTACTCTCGTGGGATGAGGCTGTTATAAAACTAAAAGAGGATATAAAAAATCTGCCAAAAAGAAAAAAAGGCTTGATGGATATTGAACTGAATGAACTGTCAAAAATTGTATTGGACTCAAAAAGTACCCCAAAGAATAAAGCTAAGGCCATTGAAAGTTTTATAAAGAATAGTGAAATCATTTTAGAGGGTGAGAATCCTAATATCCTTAAAGCAGTACTTTCAGTCGCTGCAGCAGCCATTGTATTGATTGCAACCGCACTAATTGGCTTTACAATTGGTGTTGCGTGTAGTTGGTGGACTGGTCCAGGAGCTTTTTTTGCCGGAATATTAAGTGGTTATACAGCTGCGGTAACTGTAGCCTCTTCAAGTCTAGCGTCAGGGGTTATTGCGGGAGGTCTTACTGCATATGGTTTATTTAAGACTTCAAAAGAAATGGCGGCACTTGATAATTTTACTGCTGAAGTATCCTCTTGGAATACAGCAGTTATTTTATAGCCCGATAGGTTAATTTTGGCAATATTCTGTTGGTAAAGATGCACGTATAATCTATTGCTTACCATGTCGCTGGATTATTTCTTATAGCCATTACTGCGAGTGCTAGGTATACATATTACTATTCACTCGATTATATGGAAGAGGTGGAAATTCAAAATTTTTCTTGGTAATGAGATCTATACAACATTCAACAACAGATTTATCGTAGCGTATTCCAGCACCTTCGCGTAATTCATTTAGGGTCGCTTCTACTGAGTTTTTAGGGCGGTATGGACGATGAGAACTCATGGCTTCGAACACATCTGCAACCGATACAATTTTTGTCTCAAAACGAATTTCATCAGCCTTTAATGCATCCGGATATCCAGAGCCATCTAAACGTTCATGATGATGCAAAATAATATCAGTAATTGTTTCTCCAAAAGCGACTCTATCTACAATCTGATAACCTACTTCGGGATGTATTTTGATAAAACGATATTCTAATTCAGTAAGTTTTGCAGGTGAAACTAAAATTTCCATAGGGACTCGGGTTTTACCTATATCATGGATTAAGGAGCCCAAATAGATTTCATGTGTTTTTTTAGAGCTTAAGCCTAAACCCTTGGCTATTTCTTCAGAAAGCTTAGCAACTCGAAATTGATGACCTGCTGTATAAGGATCGCGCTGCTCTGCAATTAATGCTAATGATTCAATCGCTTTCTCTAACATATCCTGGAGAGTGTGTTTTGCTTGCCATAGAGACTTAGTCTTATTTTTCACTAAAACAGACAAATGTTCTCTATGCATTATCAATTCCTCATTATTTCTTTCAAGCATTTGTTTTTGAAACAAATTCTCGAAAATAACAGAAGTAGAAATTGTAAAGCTATTAACGATGGGGTCAAATAAGTTAAAATGATTAAAATCACTAATTTTCACAACAATTAGTCCGTAAAAAAGTTCTTTCGCAAATAAAGGATAAACTTGTAATTTTCTTTCTTCAAACGACTCACTAAGTTGATAAAAATCAGATATGCTAAACATCCCATTTTTTAGATCGATTGTTCCAATAAATCTTGAGTGTAATTCTTTATCGCTTCGATCAATATTTTTGATAAGACACACTTCACACTCTTGTACACCGGGTATACTGTCAATAGTCTTCTCAAGGTAAGGTATAAACTGTTCTGAACGCGTAAAAATAAAAAGTACGCTATGGGCAGCATAAAGTCTAAAGAGAATTTTTTCATTGTCTGACAATTTATGAATATTCATTTTTCCATATTACTTTTGTAATTATGTAAAAATTCATCCGGTTTTATATAAGCAGGATTTTTGACAATTTGACCATGTACAAACATAAAAGGATGAACCTGCAAGACATCATAAATTAAGCCACCATCAAATTTACTGACATCATACTGACAAACTACTTTAGCTGGATGTGTATCAAGAATAGTATTTATTAAGGCTTCATAGACTATCAATTGATCTGAACCTGGAATGTTTCGGCAAGACCAGGACATTTCTCCTGATAGACGAGAACCAGAAAAACCCGCTGCGATAGCATGCTCATAGTGAAGCTTAAGGCAAGATAGCATTTGTTCCGGTATAAATTTCCCATCTGGGCAATAAATTGAAACCGCAGGAGTAATTTCAACTTGCTTGCTTTGCGGTAACTCCACATCGAGCTCCGCTAACCAAACCCTTACTTCCTCTGGTGTCATTGTATCAACGAAATAACCTATTTGTTCATTATTGATTATTCCCGACTCTATATACTTGGATATCACTCTACGTCTTTCAGCTTCATCTCGATAAATAAGACAGGCATGAGCACCGTCTTTAAAGTGTTTATATCCAAATCCTAATGAAATATCTTCATTATGATCATGACCTGTAGACATATTAATTTCCTTATTAGATCTCTGTTAAAGTATAGCTAATAAAGTGAGTTCTGTGGGATGCAATAGGTTATGTTGGATGAAAGAAGGTCATAGATAGTTTTTTTTAAAAAAGGCTGCTAATCGTTGCCAATTTGTTTGTATATAATCGCCAACATAACCCCATGATTCAACCCAAATAATACGTTTAAAGGCACACGTTTGCTTTATTTTATTCATGAACAATTCTTTGCTTTCATTGGCAGCAAAAATTACCATATTCGAACTGTTACGTATTGGAATAACCAGGGTATGTTTAAATTGGTTTCTAACTAATTGAAAAATAGGATCTTGTTCTTTTATATTGGCCAAGTTTATTGCCAATAAACCATCTTCGGTCATTATTTTTTTGCATGAAGCAAAAAAATGAGCATGAGCGCATTCAGGTGGAAAATGATTGGCGTTATATAGATCAATGATGAGGTGATTGTATTTTTTATTGCATTTTTGTATGTAATCCTTAGCATTGTCATGGACGACTGTTAACTTTTTTAAGTGGTCTATCATAAAAAAGCGTCTTGCTATGTCAATCACTTCTTCACTGTTATCTACAGCAACTAAGGTAACATCTTTCAACATCCACGCAACCCCAGCACCGCCTAATCCCAACATACAGGTAACTCCGGGATATTTTCGAGCCATTAATGTAAGTGCAGGAAGATAATACAAAACTGGCTCCTGAGGTTGATAACGATTAATTACTGTTTGGAGTGCTGTACTTCCTAATGTAAGCCAACGATAGCATAAATTTTGATATACTTTATAACCTGAAGGGGATGTATGAATGCATCTACCGAACTTCGTTTTCCACATTTAGCGTGTATTCTCTACTTGAAAAGGGTAAACAGAACCAAGTTTTAGAATTTGAGTTAATTCATCCAAGGCGCAAAAACATTCCTCAATAAGCAGAGGATCAGCTAAGTCTTTTGGAACTAACTCAGTACGATAATGCTTTAAAACCCACATTTCTAAAGTTGTTAATAATTTATCGTCGATTAATACACCTTGATGCATGGCTCCAAGTTCCTCTTCATTCAAGGGAACACGTAATCTTAAGCAAGCAGGACCACCTCCATTTTGCATACTTTGTTTCAAATCAAGAAAATGTACCGAATTAATGGGGTTCGATTCATCAGCAAGTATTCTCTCAATGCATGCGTTCGAACGAGGATTATTTTGACATTCAGAGGGAGCAATAAGCATCATGGAGTTTGATTTTTTTAAACTAATAATTTGTGAGTTAAAAAGATAGGTTGCAACTGCATCGACAACACTAAGTTCCTTTTGTGGAATTTCAATAATAATTAATGGAAAGTGAGCTTTTTCCCTTAATTCGTTCAGTATGGAATTTTGCTGATAAAACGCATGTTCATGGACTAGAAAAACTGATTCATTAACTACAGAAATAACGTCATTATGAAAAACCCCTTGATCGATAGCAAGTGGATTTTGGCATGCGAACACAACCTGGTTTTCCGATAGCTGATGTTGACGTACAATCGCCTCAGATGCTTCTCGAGTTTGACGAGCTGGATATTTTATTGGACCAATATTTGATTGATTTTTCCCTAAAGCTTTTTTTCCATAAACAAAAAGATGAATTCCTGGTTGGTTGTAGTTTTGACAGAGACGACTGTGATTTGCTGCACCTTCGTCTCCAGTTATCGTTGACCGTGGCAGAATCGCATGATGATGAAAATAATTTGGGTTAAAAAAAATAAGCTCCAGTAATTTTTTTGAAAAATCTGCCTCATGATGGCGATGTAAATTGCTTATGAGATTTGCGGCGGTAAAATGAACTTTATGGTCATGTGTATCTGTGCTTGGAGAAACGGTAGCTGCATTGGCTGCCCACATACTGGAAGCTGAATAACATGCACTAAGAAGTTCTGGTGCCTTTTTATAAGCTTTATTAATTTGCTCTTTGGGCGTGCCGGAAAAACCTAATTGATGGAGTAGCTCTAGATTCGGACGCTGATGGGGTGGAAATAATCCTTGCTTTAGGCCCATTTTGTAAAGTAAGCGCATCTTCTCTAAACCCTGCAGTGCGGCCGCTTGTGGATTGGAAATTGCCGCTGCATTATAAAAAGATGCAAGATTACCCGGTGCAATACCAGCATAATTGTGGGTAGGGCCAACAAGGCCATCCAGGTTTAACTCATAAACATTCATTTTATATTCCATTTTAAATTGTAGCCCGGACTAGCGTATCGTAATTCGGCTACAATACACCCAACTCGCTAATACCTGGCACTATCTGTTCAGGCATCGTCAAAAAAGATTGTTCCATACTGGCTACAGGATAAGCGCAATAATCTGCAGCAAAGTAAGCACTTGGTCTGTGATTTCCGCTTAATCCGACCCCACCAAAAGGAAGACTACTGGCTGCGCCTGTGGTGGGTCTATTCCAATTAATTAAACCAGCTCGGACATGTTGATAAAATTGCTGATAATTCTGCTCATTATTACTGAATAAACCTGCGACCAGACCATAACGAGTTTGATTCGCCAGCGAAATTGCGTGTTCAAAGTTTGTGTACCGATATATTTGTACTAAAGGCGCAAAAATTTCCTCATCGGGCGGATTTTCAAAATGTGTCATATCGATGATGCCTGGTGATAGTAAACCTGTATACTCAGCAAGTAATGTCATGGACAATAAAGAAATACCACCTGACTCAGTCAGTTTCTTTTGGCTATGAATGTGTTTAAGAGCTTGCACATAGCTAATAACTGGCCCCATAAATGGCTCTGGTTTTTGATCAAATGGGCCTACCTTGACTGATGAACACATCTTTATAAAACGTTGCAAAAACTCATCACCTTGAGCGGAATCAGGGATAATAACACGACGCGCACAAGTGCAACGTTGACCAGCAGTAATTATGGTAGAGAGTAATGTCTGGTAAACAGCCGCATGAAGATCAGTAACTTCATCAATGACTAAAGGATTATTTCCACCCATTTCAAGAGCTAAAATTACTTCAGGCTTATCCGCGAATTGCTGGTGGATACGTAAGCCAGTGGCATAGCTACCCGTGAAATACACACCTTGAATGTCTTGTGCAAGTAAAACTTTTGCACAGGTAGCATCACCCTGTAAACAATTGATTACTCCTGGAGGCAGTTCGCTCTCATGCCAACATTGCATGACAAACTCAGCCACTGCAGGCGTATGTTCACTTGGTTTATAAAGAATCGTATTTCCTGCCAGCAGAGCAGGGACTATATGTCCATTGCTCAAATGAGCTGGGAAGTTAAATGCGCCAAGAACAACTACAATGCCGTGGGGTTTAAACCGAAGGCAGGCATTTGCCTCTGTTGTTTTGCTTATTTTTGTTCCTGTTCTTTCCTGATAGGCTTGGATGGATAAATTAATCTTTCCTATAACTGCATTGACTTCGGTATGTGCTTCCCATAAAGGTTTTCCAGTTTCTAATGCAATGAGCTGCGCTAATTGATCACGATTTTTTTCAATTTGCTTCGCAAATTTCTGGATGTAATTGGCACGCGTTTCGAAATCAAGTGTAGACCAGGGGAAAAGGGCTTGATGAGCAGCATGATAGGCAGCGGAAATTTCTTGTTCAGTTGCATGTGCCCCTTGCCAAAATAATGTACCATAAGCAGGATTTAGTGATTCCAGCGTAGATCCCTGTCCTTGAAGCCACTGACCACTAATATAGTGTCCTTTACCATTCAATATTGATGATTTAATCATTTAACACTCCATTATCAAATAATACCGGAGCCACACGCAGTTGATTTCCACATTTAACTTGAAGGAGGTTAGCTGTTTTTTTACTAATAATACACGTATTATTTTCTCTGTTGATTAGAGCGCTATTAATCGTTGCACGAAAATCCAATTGGGTATTTGCTAATAAATAGTTCGTGCTGCTCACTTCATCACTAATGTTTTTAATGGTGACAACGCGACTGAGTTCAATGGTTTTGATTTTGGATAATGGAACTTCGAGTGTTGGACCCCCATCGAAAATATCAATGTACTTGTTATAGCGAAAACCTTCTTTTAATAAAATGTTCATTGCCGCTTGTGTCGAGGGGTGGGCTTGACCTATGACTGCTTGAGCTTCTGTTGACAGTAATTTAACGTAGATAGGATTACGAGGCATTAAGTCTGCTATAAACTGTTTGTCAGTGGCCAGGGTGAGTCGATCTGCTTCAGCAAAAGACATGTGAAAAAAATGGCTTCCTACATTCTCCCAAAAAGGTGATATACCATTTGCATCTGAAATACCGCGCATTTCAGCGATTACAGTCGAAGCAAAACGTTCTGGATGTTGCGCGATAAACAGGAAACGGGCTTTGGAAAGTAATAAACCATTTTGATTTTTTCTATATTGTGGTTCTAAAAAAAGGGTACAGATTTCACTTCGTCCCTGATTATCATTTACTAGACTTAAAACCTCATAATCACTGCGTATATTTAATGAACGACAAATTCGAGTTCGCTTAGATATTTTGTAAGAATAAAAAGGAGCCTCATGTCCAGTACATGATTCTATTCCTGAAACACCTATTATTTTTTTATTTGTTGGATTTTCTAAAACAAATAAATAATATTCATTATTCGGCTTTTCGATAATTTTTTTATAGGAGTCAGTAGACCAGTGAAGTCTTTTTCCTAAGATTTCTTTATCTTTGGAAAGCGTTGTTATTCCTACGCCACTTTCCTCAGCCAAATGATGAATAGCATCCAAATCTGTATCACGAGCACTACGAAATAGCATCATTTTTTAGATCCTCTAAACCACCTTGAGCTAGATCAAGCAAGAGTAGGGTGCTGAGTGCTGCGCGTTCGGATAAACTATCAAGCAATATATACTCTTCTGAACTGTGAATATTACCACCCCTAACCCCAAGTGTGTCTAGAACTGGTAAACCATGTTGAGCTAAATTATTTCCATCACAGCAGCCACCACTGTCTTTCCAATCTATAGATAGACCTAGCTCTTGTCCTAAATGTTGAATACGATGAAACAAGCGTTTTGTACCTGAGCATACACGTTTTACTGGTCTACCAAAAACACCATATACCTTTAAAGAATAACCTTGGCGTTTTAATCGACTAATAATTTCATCCAGCTCAGTTCGCACCCAAAACTCATCTTCAGGTAGACTAATCCGAATGTCAAGTTGTGTTACCGCTCGGTCAGGAACCACATTGAGCGCTTCACCGCCTGCAATTGCTCCTACATTAATTGTTACTCCTTCACGCTTTCCATTAAGTGCATGCACAGCGCATATCGCCTCAGCTAAATAACAGATTGCGTTTCGGCCCTCTGAGAAAGCACGTCCAGCATGCGCCGCTTTTCCAGTCGCAATAAGCGTCAATTTTCCACTTCCTTTGCGATTTTTTGCTAAGGTACCTGTTGGCGTCATAGTAGGCTCATAGACTAACGCTGCTTGATAACTAGCTGCTAACTCATCAAAAAGCGCGCTGGATGCTGGTGAGCCAATCTCTTCATCAGTATTGATTAAAACATCCCAACCGAGTTCTGAGGCACACTCATCTTGTTCGAAGGCGGATAAAGCGTGCAACATCACAATAAGACCGCCTTTCATATCGGTAACACCAGGCCCATTAATACAATTATCATTGATATAAGTTAATTTCTGAAAAGGATTGTCTATGGCATAAACAGTATCCATGTGCCCACAGAGTAAAACTCGTCGTTTCAAATGAGGCCTTTTTCTAATAAACAATGCATCACCACAGTTTTGTATTACTGTATCACCGGAAATATCCATAACTGAAAATGGCTGAAGTTTTTTGATTTGAATGGTGTCTGCTATAGAACTATAAGTTGTTTGCAGTAGATTAGCCATTTGGGCTAACCCTTCTAAATTCGTTGTACCTGAGTTAATCTCACAAAACTGATGAAGTTGCTTCACCATCGTTTCCTGATTATTTTTTATTATTTTTATCAGTTTATCGTATGATTTAATCACGGCTTTTAACTTAAAGTTAAAAATACAGAATAGCCGAATTTAGGGTACTTCACAATGTTGGTATAACCAAAGAAATAAATAGATTAAAACCTCCAAGTAATCCAACTCGGAGGACATGAGAACTTGAATATTTCGTTTAAGGTACAGGATTCATGGGAGAATTTTGTTTAGCAGGTTGCGTCGAGTTGGTTAATGGCCATATTTGGGGTAAAGCCATAAGGCCTAATTTACTCAATAATCCCTCTGATTTTACTTGTTCTTCACCTTGAGTTGAATGTTGTTCTGGATGAATGCTCGCATCAACGCGTCGATCAAGTCCCTGTAAGCGTTGCAACTGCTTTTCTTGAAGCTCTAATAATTTATTAAAACGCTCTGTACTTGCTTTTAATTCCGATTTAACCATAGAAAGCTCAGATTCTGCTTTGCTCATTCGTTCGGCTACTTGATCAAAATTGGCCGCTTTATCCGTTAAAAAGTTATTGAGTTTTTCTTGAAAGGCTTGTCGTTGACTGGAGTCGCTGATTGCTGCAGAGGATAATACTTTCACTGTTCCTTCCAAGGAAGTGGCAATTTTTTTTGCTTTTTCCAGTTCAGCCCCCATAGATTGCCTCACATCTGATAATTCGGAAGTTTTCTGGGATAAGAGCAATAGACATTTTGAATGTTCATCTTGAGCTTTTAAAAGCTCTTTTTGATTGGCTTGAAATTGTTCATTTTGTTTTTGAAGATCTTGTTTTAAGGCGGAGTTTGTGTCTTCAAGTTTTTCTTTTGTTTTACGGAGTAATTTTTCCGTTTCAACATAGACCTCTACCTGAGCACTCAAAGTCTCAACCTCCTCATTCAAACGCGTAATATTTTGGGCGAGTTTCTCATTCTCCGCCTTAAATTTATCAATTTCAGCGGCAAGTTTTTTACGAATGGAATCTAATGCGCCAATAGTTAATTCAAGAATTTCTGCAACTCCAAAAATTCCTTCTTTTAATTTTTGAGTAATATTTTTGGTATGGTAATGATGGTCATCGAGCACAATACCACTTGTGGTGTAAGCTAAAGCACTGACGCCACTGATTGTGACTAAAATACCGATATGGGCTGCCGCTCCAATAATTAGGGTTGGGCCTGATAGAGCAACACCACCGAGAATTCTTTGCCATAAAGGCAGCTCACCCCAAAAAGCAGCCGCTTGTGATATAAGACTTGGATTAGCTTGTAAGCTGTCAACTATTGCGCCTAGACTTTTTTTGACTTGGATTAGATGCTCTTGGGTTAAAGCAATGCTTTGTAAACTATCTAAATCAGCTGGAGGAGATTTTGGATCTAATAATAATTGTTTTGCTGCATCAGAAAAGCTCATCTGTGCCAAAGCTTTTTCAATAACTACTTTATTCGCATTAGAAAGATTAGTATCTCTTTTAATATAGGTATCAAGTTCTTGTTCGTTAGTAGACATACACCACACTCCCTGTGTTTAAGAATCTCCCTGTAAATTCTATTTTTAACCACAAAAACCGAAATAAGCAAGTAAAAATTTGATATTTTGGAGTTATTTAAAACAATATAGAGTAGATGACTCAATTGTGCCGAATTGGGTAAAAATTAATACGATTTCTAGCATTCCCTATATTCAATTTGTTTGCTGTATAAAATGGTTTCTGAGGTGCAGTAGCCCTATTTGACTGAGTTTATCGAATGATGTGTTTTATTACTTAGGTATTAATTGAAGAAACCAGCAAGAGCAGTTACGATTAGGGCATCGTTCGGTAATCACATTGATTATACAAAAAATCGTTAATATCTGTATGTATAAGCTCATTTAAGGAGGCAGAGTGGAAGTGTCATTAGAATTCTCTTCATCGAGCATGAAAGAGGAAAAGCAATTTTTACTAACTCATTGCCATTCTGATTGGAAGGACATTGTTGTAAAAGCACTAGAAGCTATGGACTTGAACTATTTGCATCAGTTAATACATGATGAAAAATGGTTGCCAGGTAAGGAGCGGTTATTTGCGGCTTTTAGTTTGCCACTCGCTAAGACTCAATATATTTTATTAGGTGAATCCCCTTATCCACGCCAAGATTCGGCGAATGGATATGCTTTTTGGGATAATACGGTTGAGAGCTTATGGAGTATGAATGGGTTAAGTACAGCAGTTAATCGAGCGACTTCTTTGCGTAACTTGATTAAAATGCTACTTGTTGCCCGCGGTGAATTAGATTCCAATACGTCACAAGCCAATATTGCACTATTGGATAAAAAATTTTTGGTACAAACAGCACAGCAGTTATTTGAAGGAATGATGAAGAAGGGTATCTTGTTACTCAATGCTTCTTTAGTTTATAGCGAGGGTAAGGTTCCTTATCATGCACGTCAATGGAAACCTTTCATACAAAGCCTTTTTAGTCAATTGGCCTTAATTAAGCCCTCCATCCAACTGATTTTGTTAGGTAAAATTGCAGAAACTGCAGCCCAAAGTAAATTACCTATAGGACTTAGAGCAGAACATCCTTATAATGTAAGTTTTATTACCAATCAATCTGTTATTGATTTTTTTAAACCTCTGGATTTATTACAATATGAGTCATACTGAATCAACGGTTAATCCTAACGAAATTAATAAATTTGCCCAGCATGCCAATTTATGGTGGGATACTGAGGGACCTTTGAAAACCCTGCATGACATTAATCAAACGCGCCTTGATTTTATCAAACACCATGTTCCTTTGAATGATTTAACTGTTTTGGATGTGGGGTGTGGTGGAGGTATTCTGTGTGAGGCTATGGCAAGCGCTGGGGCTCATGTGACGGGGATTGATGCCGCATCTGAGGCAATTGTGGTAGCTCAAGAACATGCAAAAAATAATCATCTGAAAATTAATTATCTATCTACTTCAATAGAAGAATATGACGAACAGCGTTTTGATGTGATTACCTGTATGGAAATGTTAGAGCACGTAGAAAACCCTGAATTGGTTTTTGAGCATTGTAAACGACTTCTTAAACCACAAGGGTTTTTATTTGTATCAACAATTAGTAGAACTATTAGGGCCTATGCCACTGCAATTATTGCCGCAGAATATATATTAAATCTATTACCTAAACAAACGCATGATTATAAAAAATTTATCAAGCCAAGTGAGTTACTTGCCATGGCTCGACCCTGGGGTTTTAACTTGATTGATCTCAAAGGAATGGATTACAACCCTTTTTTAAGGAAAGCTTCGTTAGGATCGGACATTAGAGTTAACTATTTGATGGCTTTACAATAAACGTCGCAAACTCCTCTGAAAAAGAAAGTGTAAGACAAAAGATCATGAAGTCGAGATTTAAACTCGACTTCATTGTTATGAAATAATTTTATGCTTCCGAATTTTTATTCTTACTGTAGCGCTCTAAATATCGTTGATGAGCATATTTAGCTTGTTCTTGGGTTACCACATCGACCTCATTACCGTAAATATCAATTCGTGCAGAGTTTTCTTTTTGACAATTTAGATAGGCTGGAGATGCACTATAATAGCTTAAGGCTTCACGCAACGATTTTTTACTGAATGGCGGGGAATCCAGACGCTCATAGAAATCGATGATGTCATCAAATATCCCAATTTTTAGGGGTTTAATCTGATTTCCTTTTTTAAAAAAAGCATTAGGAAAGTGTTCAATAAGCCAATCTATAACGTGTAACTTATCTTTTTTAACTGTAGTTAGCGTTTGTTTGTCCATTGTATAGCTCTAAAACGTTATCAAGATGCAGAATAAACTACCACATCTTTTGACATAATCAAGCACTTGTATACAAACTTACTGATTACCCCTAGTTATTTTAAATGATCAATACTAAATTCCAAAAAATATGCTCAGTTTTTTTGCTCGATCTCTTGTAAGATATTTCTCAAATGAAGTGAAGATAATAGCCTTTTTTTTATGTATAAATTCTGGGCTGCATGATTAACTCATTGTTTTTAAACATAAATTGAGAAATGTTAGTTAAGGGGTTACTCAACTCAAATCAAGAGATGGGTGTAAATCAACCTTGAACTTCTTTTTTTCTATTGCTACATTTTAATCATGACTTGTATGGATATAAGTCAGACAAATGGAATTGTAATCATACGGATATGATTTATCATGGATGATAATAAGAACTGGAAGTTCTTATACGGATGACTGCGAAAGCCAGGGGGGACCCTGGCTTTTTTATTTTATGCTACTAAATAACCTGATTTAGATAGAAACCTTTTATCAGGAAAATAAGCAAAAATTACAGAACCATTCTTAATGGTATTAATTACGGGTTTTGCTAAGGTTTGAGCAATTGCAGGGCAGCCCCAAGATAATCCGGCTCGACCCGCACGTTTTATAAAATCAGGTTCGACATACCATGCACCATGTATTACTACACGTCGACTTAATGCATTATCGTTAAAGCCTTTATCTAGCCCTTGTAGGTTAAGTGAATATCCTTTATGACCCATGTAGGTATCTTTAGTAATATACGTGCCCAAACTTGATTGTTTGCTTGAGGGAACATTCGAAAAATGATTTGCTTTATTCACACCTGAATTTTTCCCGTGTGCAACATAAGTGTTATATAGGAGGCGCTCTCTATTGAGATCAAATACCCACATACGTTGCTTGTTTGAGGGTAAAGAGTAATCAATCACTGTAAGCACAGGTTTTTTGACAGCTCCTTTTTTGCTCGCATTTCTATATGCAGTTAATGCAAGCTTTAATACGTTTCTATTTAATTTCGGTGCCTTGCTACTCAAATGTTGCAATTTAGTATTGATATCTGTATCGGATCTTGCTGCAAATGAAGGCGCACTGGATGTTATATTGCTGGTTAAAATTAAGGTTGAGATTAGAGTCAATAGGGTATTCATACTTCTCCTTTCTTCTTGTAAATTGCCTTTATAGTTCTTCAGAAAAATGGTGATTATATTAACAATTCATGTAATTGTAAAATTTAAAGGTTTTTCTTTGCCCATTAAGAAAAAATATGAATCAATTCAGATGCTTACGAGAGCGCTCAAAAAAGATATTGTATAAAATATATGCATTTCGATTAACGTTGAGACTATTTGTCAATATAAATATTGAGCGATTAGTGTAAAATTAATCCTGTTTCGTTAAATAAAATACAGATATTTTGCTAAAAACCAGGTATAATTACCGCGCTTACAGCGGATCTAGACTGTATTCTACAGCAAAATAATAGTGAGTGCATTCCAATTTATATGGCACTAAATTATACTTGGCTGATACTTTTTCTACTCTTTTTAACCCGGCATTGACTTAATGATCCTGAAGGGAGACTTGGGAAAAGAAGAGGAGTTATCTATTTGATTTCGGAGAATGCTATGCTGGAAAAGCAGATCATACAATTACCTGAAGGAATACGAGCTGCTATTAATCATGCCTATCGTGTTGATGAGTTATCATTGATAACAGAACTTTGTGAGAAAGCAACCTTAGGGCCACAGCAATTAATTGATATTAAAAATAGTGCAACAAAACTTGTTGAGTCAGTGCGAACTGATAGAAAAAAAAGTACGGGGATTGATTCATTTCTAACTGAATATGCCTTATCCAGTGATGAAGGGATTGCCCTCATGTGTCTGGCTGAAGCATTACTACGTGTTCCTGACAGCGCTACAATTGATAATTTAATCAAAGATAAATTATCTGGTGGCGATTGGAAATCCCATATAGGTCAAAGTGATTCATTTTTTGTAAATGCCACAACATGGGCTCTGATGCTTACAGGGAAAATACTGACCCCAGAGAAGGCCCAAACGACATTATCTAAATCTTTAATGAAACTCGTTAATCGCAGTAGTGAGGCGGTAGTTAGAAAAGCCGTTGATAAAGCAATGCGAATTATGAGTAAACAATTTGTCATGGGACGAACTATAGATGAAGCATTAAACCGTGCTAAAAAGAAAGAAGCTCAAGGATATCGTTATTCTTATGACATGTTAGGTGAAGCAGCGCTTACTTCGATTGATGCATCACGTTATTTTGAAGCATATAAAGCAGCAATTGAAGCAATAGGTAAACAGGCTGATAAAAATTCAAATGTTTATAAACGGGCAGGGATCTCTATAAAACTTTCTGCATTACATCCACGTTATAATGAAAGCCAACATGAGCGAGTAATGGATGAGCTGCCGCCTAAACTGTTGGCTCTTGCTCGTTTGGCAAAAGATTATGATATCGCCCTAACTGTTGATGCCGAAGAATCTGAGCGTTTGGAGTTATCACTTGATGTAATGGAGCGTGTTTTTAATGACTCCAGTTTAGATGGATGGAATGGCTTTGGATTGGCAGTCCAGTCTTATCAAAAACGAGCGTTTTATGTACTGGATTGGGTAGCCGCTCTAGCGAGAAGAAAACAACGTCGAATTATGGTGCGCTTGATTAAAGGCGCTTATTGGGATAGCGAAATTAAGAAAACACAAATGCAGGGTTTAAAAGAATACCCTGTTTTTACGCGTAAAGTGTTTACTGATGTTTCTTTTCAGGCTTGTGCGAAAAAAATATTAACCATGACGGATGCCATTTATCCCCAGTTTGCGACACATAATGCTTATTCTGTAGCGATGATTTTAAATATTACTGGCGATTATCGAGATTTTGAGTTTCAGTGTTTACATGGAATGGGCAATGAACTGTATCAACAAATAGTGCCAGCTGAGTGTCATGGTATTCCTTGTCGAATTTATGCTCCTGTAGGTAGTCATGAGGATTTACTTCCTTATTTGGTGCGTAGATTATTAGAAAATGGAGCAAACTCTTCTTTCGTAAACCGAATCGTTGATGATAACGCGCCTATAAGTACCTTGGTTGAGGATCCTGTTGAAAAAGCCAAGTCATTATTGCACAAGATGAATCAAAATATTCCCTTGCCTGATGATGTGTTTCAACCCAATAGAAAAAACTCTAAAGGTTTTGACTTTACCGATCGAGCTGAGCGCGCCCTATTGCAACAGAAGATGGCACAATTCAAGCTGCAGCAATGGACTTCAGAACCCATTATTGCAGGGAGCACCGCCCTAATAGGTGAAAAGCAACGAATTGAATCCCCTCAACAAATTGAAAACGTTGTTGGAACTGTCCAAAATGCATCACTTGGGGATGTAGATCAGGCATTAGCAAAAGCAGAGCAGACCTTTCCAGTTTGGTCCGCTATGCCCGTTAAAGAAAGAGCTGCTTGTCTTAATCGTTTTGCTGATTTATTGCAGGAAAACCAGGCCGAATTGATGACTATAGCATGTCTGGAAGCGGGTAAAACAATGAGTGACTGTATTGCTGAAGTGCGGGAGGCCATTGATTTTTGTCGCTACTATGCTACGCAAGCACAGCAAATTTTGGCAGCTCCTTTGCGTTTATCGGGTTACACAGGCGAATTAAACGAGTTGAGTTTGCATCCACGGGGCATAGTGCTTTGTATTAGCCCATGGAATTTCCCTTTAGCGATTTTTACTGGCCAGATTGCTGCTGCTTTAGTAACAGGAAACTGTGCTATTGCAAAACCTGCAGAACAAACTCCATTAATTGCTGCATATACCATTAAATTAATGCATCAAGCAGGAATTCCTATCGGCGCTGTACAATTACTTCCTGGCCCAGGCGAGACTATTGGCGCTGCATTGGTTGCTGACAAACGAATTAAAGCAGTGTTATTTACGGGTTCAACTGATACTGCCAATCTGATTAATCAAACCTTGTCGACACGAGGCGGAGAAATTATTCCATTGATTGCTGAAACCGGTGGTCAAAATGCAATGATCGTTGATTCGTCTGCTTTATTAGAGCAAGTCGTTGTCGATGCTATTAATTCAGCTTTTGGTAGCGCAGGTCAAAGATGTTCTGCATTGAGGGTGTTATTTGTTCAGGAGGAGGTTTACCCAAGAACTATAGCGCTTTTAAAAGGGGCCATGGCGGAGCTGGTCGTAGGAGATCCACGCTGGCTGGTTACTGATATAGGTCCTGTTATAGACAAAGCGGCATTGTCCACGTTAAAAAATCATGTGGAAAATATGAAAAAACGTTTTGAAATTATTTACCAATGCCCATTGGATGAATCCCTTGAATCAGGATATTTTATGCCACCAACCGCTATTGCAATTGATCATATCAATGCACTAGAAAAAGAAGTTTTCGGCCCAGTGTTGCATGTGATTCAATTTAAGCGTAAAGACCTTGATCAAGTGATCAAACAAATTAATGCAACCGGTTATGGTTTAACTCTGGGTATCCATAGCCGTATTAATGAGACCGTTGAATACATCAGACAGAACGTTCATGCAGGGAACTGTTATGTGAACCGTAATATGATAGGGGCAGTTGTCGGTTTACAGCCCTTTGGCGGTGAGGGACTTTCAGGAACTGGTCCGAAAGCAGGTGGACCTAACTATTTAGTCCGACTATGTCACGAACGAACTTATACTGTGGATACCACCGCAGCTGGAGGCAATGCAAGTTTGATGTCCTTGCCTGATTAATCGATATGCGAATAAAAGAGATACTTTAAAGACGAGTTTAATCACTCTTTTAAAGTATCTCTTTTATTTATATGTAACATGAAGTTACAACATGATGATTAAGGGAGTAATTGATGAACAAGCTACTCCTTGTACCCCACTTTATTTTAATTTCTATCTTATTTATTTTGAAAAATACCATCTTCGCAACGACGATTGCATTTTCTCGTACACACCATTTTATTTCATATAACGACGTAGGTGAGGGGATTTCTACTGATTTATTTTTTATCCCCTCGCCCCTTTGGGTAGAGGGTTAGGGTGAGGGGGGATGTGAGATGTTTATAAAATCAGTGTTTATACTCTAGTGTTTTTTAGCAAGGAACCAAGGAATTAATACGAACATAATTAACCCACCGATTAAAAAGCTTTCAAAAATAAATACATTACCAATAGGTATTTGAGCCGGAGGTACAAAACCGATAACAATTGCTGTAATGCAACAGAGAATTCCCATGATACATAATAACCACATGAATTTATTACCACCTGGCACGGTGTAACCACGATGTAGGTTTGGTTTACTGTATCTCAACTTAATGGCTGCAGCAAACATAAAGACATATACCAATAAGGCCATTTGCGCACAAAGATCACTTAACATCCAGTAAGCTGCATTAATTGAATCTAACAAAATAAAAGCCGTACTTAAAATGGTAAAAATAATAGCCTGTGCAAAAAGAATAGTTGTTGGAGCGCCATATTTATTAGTATGGGCGAATTTAACAGGTAAAGAGCCGTCTCGTGCTGAAACCATTAGTCCTTTTGTAGGGCCAATAATCCATGCTGAAACCCCACTGAGACCACCTAAAATAATTAAAATAGCAATAATTGAAGTCATCCAGGGCATATGATACGAATTAAAAAAAACTGCATAAGCGTCAATAAGACCCGATACAACGCTTAAACTTTCATTAGGGACTACAACCATAATGGCTATTGAGCCTAGAGAAAGCGTAGAAATGACTAAAATAGTTGAATAAAACAGGGCTTTTGGATAATCCCTTTGGGGATTTTTTACTTCTTCAGCATGAACTGCGGACATCTCCATCCCAAGAAGTCCAAATAAAACCACGGCAAATAATGATAAATTACCCAAAGAACTGAAGTCCGGTAACCATGCTTTTGGATAGCCAACAACCATAGGTTTTCCTTGAGCAGCCCAAAGTATTGCTAAGACGATAATAAAAAGCATGGGAAATATAGTGCCGATTGTTGCTCCAATTGTGCTCATGATACTTGACACTTTCATTCCAAAACAATTGAGTATCGTAAACAACCAAAACAGAGCAAGTACCGTACCTAACAAATAATACTTGTTATTTCCTAATTCAGGGGCAATTAAATAGGATAGGGTGGCCGCGATAAAGGCAAGTATCGTTGGATACCAAACCACATTATATATCCACTGAAGCCAAATAGTAATAAAGGCCGCTCGTTTCCCGAATGCTTCACGAACCCATACATAGATTCCACCTGTTTCTGGATAGGTAGTGGCTAATTCAGCTGCCACTAAAGAGACAGGAATGAAAAAGGCAAATGCGGCAACAACATAATAAGAAACTAATGTAAGGCCGAGTTTGGCACTAATAGGCAAAGTACGTAAGCTATCCACAGCAATGACGTTAATCATTACCAAAGAAAAAACGCTTAGAACCTTTTTAGGTTGATTCATGATTAATCCTTAACAAATGCGGTCTAACCAAACCGCGAATAACTTTGGATGCCAGTGCTATTGTCATTTATGAAATTTAAATAAAAAAATAGGATTGGATTTTAACTCAAACAAACGGTGAGTATATCGAAATAATTTGCTGATGCAGCAGTTGGGGCAAAGACCCAACTGAGAATATATCATGATCATATCAAGCACACAGATTTCTGAGAACGTATTGCAGAATACCACCATTTTTATAATATTCTAATTCGTCTGCAGTATCGATGCGGCATAATGCTTTAATTTGTTCGACTTGACCATTGGTTCGTTCAATGGTGACTGGAACCATGGAGCCAGGTTTTAAAGAATCAGATACATCAATACTAATGCGCTCATCTCCCTTTAACTCCAATGTTTTACGTGTCATACCATCACAAAACTGTAATGGTAAAACCCCCATGCCAATTAAATTGGAACGGTGAATACGTTCAAAACTTTCAGTAATTACAGCTTTGACACCAAGTAAATTAGTTCCTTTTGCCGCCCAATCTCTTGAAGATCCTGTACCATATTCTTTACCTGCAATGACCACAAGATCATGATGATCGTTTTGATAAAGCATTGCTGCATCATAAATGGGCATTACCTCACCTGAAGGAATATAACGTGTGATACCGCCTTCTTGGCCTGGAGTCATTTCATTACGGATACGGATATTAGCAAAAGTACCTCGCATCATAACTTCATGGTTACCGCGGCGTGAGCCATAAGAGTTAAATTCTTTTTCATCAACTCCTTTGGATTTTAAATAAAGTCCTGCAGGAGAGTTAGCCTTAATTGAACCTGCTGGAGAGATGTGATCCGTTGTAATCGAGTCACCAAATAAAGCAAGAATATACGCTTGTTTAATCGGCTTAATTGGATCAGGCTTTATTTTTAAATTATCAAAAAAGGGTGGATGCTGGATGTAGGTTGAATGAGCGTCCCATTCATAAGTTTTTCCACTGCTTGTTTTAATTGCTTGCCAGTGTTCGTCACCAAGAAAGACTTCTGCGTATTCTTTGCGGAACATTCCACCAGTTACTTTAGATACTTCAGCCGCAATTTCGGCGTTAGAAGGCCAAATATCCTTCAAATATACATCATTGCCCTTATTGTCTTTACCTATGGGATCTTTGCTTAAATCAATGGTCGTGGTACCGCAAAGAGCATAAGCAACTACTAGCGGAGGTGACGCTAACCAGTTTGCTCTAACTTGTGGATGTACACGTCCTTCAAAATTACGGTTTCCTGATAAAACAGCGGAAACAACGAGATCATTATCACTAACACTGTGAGAAATTGCATCAGGTAGCGGGCCAGAATTACCAATACATGTAGTACAACCGTAGCCAACCAAATTAAACCCTAATTGATCTAAATAAGATTGTAACCCGGCTTGTTTGAGATAATCGGTGACTACTTTTGACCCAGGTGCTAAAGAAGATTTTACCCAAGGCTTGCGTTGTAATCCTTTTTCAATTGCTTTTTTAGCCACTAGTCCTGCAGCCATAAGGACGCTCGGATTCGATGTGTTCGTGCAACTGGTTATCGCAGCAATAACTACATGACCGTGTTTCATTTTAAAATCATGATTTTTAACTGCAAAAGAAGAGTCTTTTTCTTGTTCTTTTCCAGCTTCTTTGAGGAACGTATTAAACTCAACAGGTAAAGTATTTAAAGTGACTTTATCTTGAGGGCGTTTAGGGCCCGCTAATGAGGGGACGATGGTACTTAAATCAAGTTCTAAAGTGTCTGTGAATATAGGATCTTCGCTGTCTTTTTCATACCACATTCCTTGCGCTTTAGCATAAGCTTCAACCAAGGCAATGGTATGTTTGTCACGTCCAGTTAGTTCAAGATAGCGTATGGTTTCTTTGTCGACTGGGAAAAATCCACATGTAGCTCCATATTCAGGTGCCATATTAGAGATTGTGGCGCGATCAGCAAGCGGTAAATCACTTAAACCGGGGCCATAAAATTCAACAAATTTACCTACAACGCCTTTTTTTCTAAGCATCTGGGTTACTGTAAGCACCAGGTCCGTTGCGGTAATGCCTTCTTTCATCTTGCCATGCAATTTGAAGCCAATCACTTCAGGAATCAGCATGGAGACTGGCTGACCCAACATCGCTGCTTCTGCCTCAATGCCACCAACTCCCCATCCCAGTACACCTAGACCATTAATCATCGTTGTATGAGAGTCTGTACCAACTAAAGTATCTGGATAGGCATATAAAGTACCGTTATCGCTACTGCTCCATACAGTTTTTCCCAAATACTCAAGATTTACTTGGTGACAAATACCTGTTCCAGGAGGCACGACTTGAAAATTATCAAAAGCTTTTTGACCCCAGCGTAAAAATTCATAACGTTCGTTATTTCGCTTCATCTCAATTTCGGTATTCACTGTTAACGCATCGGTGCTTCCAAATTTGTCAACCATCACTGAGTGATCAATCACTAAATCAACAGGGGATAAAGGAGAGATTTTATCAGGGTTTCCACCCAGTTGCGCGATGGCATTGCGCATTGCTGCCAAATCAACTACCGCTGGAACTCCTGTGAAGTCCTGCATCAATACACGCGCGGGTCTAAAGGCAATTTCGTGTTGGGAAGTTTTATTTTGTAGCCAGTCTGCGATCGCTTTAATATCTTTAGTTGTTACTGTGTTATCGTCCTCAAAACGTAATAAATTTTCAAGAAGGACTTTAAGCGAGTAAGGAAGTCGACTTATTCCCTTGAAGTTTTTTTGTTCGACTTCTTTAAGGCTGTAATAATGATATGTTTTTCCATCTACATGCAATTGAGATTTTGTTGATAAGCTGTCACGACCTACTTTCATTTAAGGAGCTCCTGAAATCAAAAACTGAATGATAGCTCAATTTTAAGAAAATTCCATGAGATCTGATGAAATTAGGCCTGAACTTTTTAGAACGCCATAGTGCTCAACTGAGGAGTATATTGTTGATCCTCATCAAACTTTGGATCAATTACTCGAGCTCCAGCTTCAAAAATTACTTTCTCTTCCTCTTTTTTGATTGATGCGTCAAGAGAATTTGGATTTAATAAAGAAAATAATCCAGGAGCCAAAATACTAATACCAATAGGGAGCAAGATAGCTGTAAACAGCGGATTCACAAAAAATGTAGCAATGGATGCTAAGATCAGCGCAGCACCTAAAATCGTCGCAGCGAGTGATATATTATGCCGAATAGGCTCTTTAGTTACCTCAGTAACACCTACCATGTAATAATTTCTAGAGTCAAAGTAAATTCTTAAATGATTGGGCGTTTCTTTTGGTTTGGAGAGACAATCGAGTAACGTTTTAGCAAACCGGTGATATTGATCGATTATTCTTTGTTGTTCATAAGGATCAGAAGTTTCGCTGAGGGCCTTCTCAAAATCAACGATTCGATTCTCTAGCAGGATAAAAACAGCCTCTTTATCTGTGTTTGCTTTGTTCTTCAATAAGTCTTTCGCCTGTTTGATTTCCAACATAACTAATTCATGCGTGTATTTTTTAGAAAAAAATGACTTAGAATACATGTTCATTGTCCTTTAAATAGTAGTGAGCGTAGATTAGCACTATTGATTTGGTCTAAAATAGGCCTTTTAGATGAATTTACACTCAAGAAATATTTTTTTACAAAATTTTGATGATTACAATTTAAGTTATCAATTGGTACGAATATTGCTTTCCAATAATCAAAATTATGGAGAGAGTTAGAATGACCGATTTGAATAATGTACTATCCAATTTATCTGGCGTTGCTGACCTTTTCTCTAATAATGAGTCAAGTGAAACTGCCATAAATGGCGAAATATTGGCAGCATCAGTAGGAATATATCAAAATGATAATCAAAATCCTCTGTCAACCATCGATTTCAATGATTCGAATGCTTTTATTTTATTATTAACACATGTTGTAGAAAAGATATCTAATTATCAGGAAAATTCATCAACTCCTGAAGAACTTCAGCTGCCTCCATCAGAAACAATTAATTCTGAATCAGACGAGGTTTCCGAAGATAAAAATGAACAGCAAACAATAACTGAAATGGAAAATAATGTTGCTGTTTCTTGGATTAATTCTCACTATTATCGGCAGGAAATTCAAATGAATGAGGGCAATACAGAACCGAAGGATAATCCATTGGATTTATTAAATAGCGCATCACTCACAAAGCAAGATGATGAAAAAACTTTACCTAAGCTAGTACCATTTATAGGAACTGAAACACTGCATGATGAAATGGGTTCTAAAAAAAATGCTTTGTTTGAAGAGATAAAACAACAAGATATACATGAGAGTGACATCCAACAACAACGACCCATTTTGGTCGAAGTTAAGAATAATCTACTGAATGATACTGATCAGATTTTAAATGCCGACGGTGATCCATTTATTAAAAATACAATATTAAAGTCTCTAGAACCTGTTGAAAAAGGAGTAGAGACTTCAAGTATTCCGCTACCTCATCTTAAAAATATAGAATTAATGAAATCAAATTTACCGTTAGAATCTACATTCAGCTATTTAGAAAACCCAGTAGAACTTAAAAAAACGGAGGAATTCTTTTCATTTCAACCACTAATTAAAGAAAAGGAAGAAACATTACCGCTTATTATACCGGCACCGACAAGTGAAAATACTGTTGGGACGGAATTCCAATCCATTGTTCATACATTAACAAATGAAGTACATTTTGCTGTACCTAGGGAGATAGAAAACAGGGAAGCCCTTCTCGAGAGGACACCTCAATCATTAACGATACCCATGGAAATAGATAAACCTGAATGGTCAAAACAATTTTCCGAGCATATTATTTGGCTTGGTCAACAAGAAATTAAGAGTGCTGTAATTAAAATACATCCTGAGGATTTAGGTCCGCTAGAAATTAATATTAAGGTGGTAAATGATACAGCTACGGTAAATATAATCACCCATAATGATCATATTCGAGACATTGTTGATCAATCATTGCCTAGATTACAGGCGATGATGGCTGAGCAAGGTTTAAATTTATCTGAGGTGCAATTTGATTCTGAAGCCAATCCACGTCAGTTTTCTCAGCAAAATAATAAAGACCAAGAGCAACTAACTCAACCATTTGAGGAGGAAGTTGGAGTAACCCCCTTAAGAAGTAAAGAAAGACTTAAGGGATTAGTCGATTATTTTGCCTAAGAATCCACGTGATCACGAGTGTAGCGAAGAGACCCACTATCGTAATATGGTGCTACTGCATGGAGATCCCTCGGGATGCTCGGAATGAGAACACTGCCACTGGGTGATGGCGGTCGCTAACTCTCGGGGTGACGTGCTTTGTGCACACCTTGTTTTTATAAAAAAACGTTTTATTATCGGCACATTCTTCTACAACGAATAACACGACCACTCCAGCGATCAATAAGACAACTTCTGCGACAACCATGTCCTACATATCTCCAGGGGGTCCAGACCAGATTCCTATGATGACGATGATAATAATATGGAGGTGGTTCATAATAGCCGCCAGAATGATATCCAATAAAATAAGCAAGCTGCTGGCCTGGTAGTTGTGAAGGTGGTGAATCTGCTTTAACTAGACTGCTGTAGAAAAAACCTATAAGGAGGGTCACGGAGAGTAGAAGACGCGTAACCATTTTGTAACTTTGGATGCTAACCTTTTCCATGATGCAACCCCATCTTTTTGTTGTTACATTATGAATTATAGATTATAAATCATTTTCATGAGCAATTTTTGGATTTCATATATGAAGGAAAGAATCATTTTAATTACTGGTTGTTCCAGTGGTATAGGCTTTGATGCTGTTTTTGCTCTGAAAAAAAGAGGGCACAGAGTGATAGGCTCCTGCAGAAATAAAGATGATGTTCAAAAATTATTGGATATGGGAATAGAAGCGGTTGTTCTGGATGTTTCTGATTCATCTTCAATTCAAAGTGCGTTTACTGAAGTTCTTGCTATCACCAAAGGACGTTTAGATGTTTTAATCAACAATGCGGGTTATGGTCAAGCAGGGGCTTTAGAAGATATTTCACGCGATGTATTACGAGCACAATTTGAAACCAACGTTTTTGGCTTGGTCGAGCTCACAAATCTTGCCATTCCCGTGATGCGTCAGCAGGGGTATGGCCGCATTATTAATTTAAGTTCCATTTTAGGTATTATTAGTTTGCCCTTTCGTGGCGCGTATAATGCCTCAAAGTATGCCGTAGAGGGGATTAGTGATACGTTAAGGCTTGAATTGAAGTCATCAGGTATTGATGTCATTACAATAGAGCCTGGTCCAATAGAAAGCCATTTTCGAGATAACAGTGTTGATAAATCATTAAGTCATATTAATGTGCAAAATAGTTATTTCTCCAAACAATATGAAAAAATGCTGACAAGTTATAAACAAAAAAAATCGGACTCTGTTTTTACTCGCAAACCCGATGCAGTAATTAGTAAATTTATTCATGCAATTGAATCTAAAAGACCTAGGATCAAGTATCCAGTTACATTTCCAGCTCATCTCATGATTTTTCTTAAATGGATTTTAAGTGCAAGAATGTTGGATAAATTCTTTTTAATGGTTTCGAAAAAAGAGCTATCTTGATTTTTTGTTTTTTAAGCATATCGAATGCGATAAAAATGCCTGAAAAAATAAACTTTTTTCAAAAAAAGGAAGAAAAACTCCAATTTCTTTGCTAATATCTAATTGGGTTAAAAATCATTAACTATCAAGGAAGTAAAATTATGAAAAAATCAACAATAGCTGTAGCTGCTCTATTAACTGTATTAGCAGCTCCTGTAGTTTCTGTTGCTTATGCAGATGACGCCTCTACAACTACTAGCACTTGCAAAGGCTGCAAAGGTTGCAAAGGTTGTGCAGGCTGCAAAGGTTGTAAAGGCTGCAAAGGTTGTAAAGGTTGCGGTGGTTGCTCTGGCGAGTAATCTGTAATCTTTATTCTCTAAAAGAGGTAGTTTTTACTACCTCTTCGTTTTATTCCTTCATGAAGTAAGAAATATGATTACCCATTCAGATTTTACCTTACCCGAACTAAGTAAGTGGCATAAGAATATTTATTTGAATTACGCCAAACAAATTTTAGAATCACAACAAATGATGACGACAAATAAGGGTAAAAACATTCTTCACTACGCCCTAAATAAAAAACGTCGTTTCGAACGAATGAGTCATTACCCTAAGGGAGATCGTATCGATCATAAAACGGGGGCTCAATATTTTTATCACTGCCACAGAGAAAACTATGAAAGTACTGAGCACGGCCATTTTCATTGTTTTTTACGGTACAAACAGATTCCTAAAAGTATCAAACCAGCACCTTTAGCCGATTGGGATAGATATATTGATAATCCAATGACTCATTTAGTAGCTATTGGTATGAATCAATTAGGACAACCCATACGCTTATTCACTGTTAATCGCTGGGTAACCTCCGAAATTTGGTATCCTGCTGAACACAGTGCGCGTTTGCTTAAACGCTACAAAATGAGCTTACAGAATGATCCCTATTGGCAAGTGTTGGACAAATGGGTTGAAGGGATACTTCATTTATTTAAGCCGCAGATTATATGGTTACACCAGGAGCGCGATAAGAAAATTCGGCAGCATCAAGATACCAGTTCAGTTGAAAATCCTTATATGGATTACGAACTTGAGGAGCTTTCTGAAATTTCTATTGATTTAAAGCAACAAATTGAATGGATTCTGCGTTAGCTTATTCTTGCTATTTGAATCTCCCACGCTCAAGTCGTGGGAGATCTCCGTGAATTAAGATCGAAAATTGATGCGTCCTCACAGATAAAACTCAATTTTTCTTTGAAAAACGTTCCTATAAAAAAAAGTCCCAATACTTAGAAACTAAAAAATTAAAATACTTTACCTGTACTATAATTTACATGCGAAATGATAAATTATTGGAGTACTTGCATGTCACCCCACGCTAAAAACAGATCTCAAGATGAGATTGATTCCATTCATCAATATTACATGGAAATTATCAATTCAATGCCCCATATTGTTTACTGGATTGATACAGAATGTAATCTTAAAGGATGTAATAATAATTTCATCAAATTGCTTGGACTAAATACGCTCAAAGATCTGAAGGGTTCACCTTATCAGCAAATGGAGGAATTTGCGCACTGGGATAAGGAACGGGTAGAAGAATTAAAATTGGATGATATGAAGGTAATTTTTTCGGGTGTTCCACAACATCATGTCGAAGAAAAACCTATTGAAGACAATTCGGGTACAGCTTATTACTTTCAATCGTCGCGAATACCAATGCATGACCGCAATAAAAAAATAATTGGACTAATTGTTATTTTAAACGATGTTACTTTAAATAAAGAACTTAAAACACATGTAAATGCACTACAAGAACATAATCAAAAAGTTGATCGCTCCCTGAAAGAAGGTTACTTGCCTACTGTGCTTATGGTGGAAGATAATATAATTGCGCAAAATGTTGAAAAAGCACTCTTAACTGCATTACATTGCCAAGTCGATATAGCAGATTCTGCAGATAGCGCTATAAAATTATTTCATCCAGGAAAATATGATCTCGTTTTAATGGATATTGGTCTTGAAGACTCTTCAGGATATGTGGTTGCAAAACAACTACGTCAAAAGGAAAAAAATACAAATCATCATGTTCCCATTATCGCTTTGACTGGTTTTGAAGCGGATGTTGTCAAATATGATTGTCAACATTATTTTATGGAGGGAGCAATTAGCAAGCCATTAACCTGTGAACAAGCAGAACAAATTATCAAACATTACGTGTATCATATGGATGTTCCTGTGCGCGGTTTGAAGACAACTTAGCATATTATTGCTATCATATTACTTTTTTTAATGAAAATCTTTTATGATTAGTAATCCAATTGATAATCATCGTATCTTATCTTTAGATGTATTCCGCGGTCTAACTATGGCGTTAATGGTATTAGTTAACAGCCTTGGAACTAGGGTTTCTTATCCCATATTAATGCATGCTGAGTGGAATGGTTGCAGTTTAGCTGATTTAGTATTTCCTGCTTTCTTGTTTATAGTCGGGATCACAACGGTTATCAGTCTAAAGAAACACATTAATGAGGCAAGCAATGCCCAACTTTACCGAAGTATTTTAACGCGTACATTCCTTTTAATTTTTTTTGGATTATTTCTTAGTGTTTTTCCAAAAATTATTAATTTATCAACGATACGGTATTATGGAATTTTGCAACGTATTGCTTTATGTTACTTCATCTGTTCGATTCTCTATCTTCGTACCTCCATCCGTACACAAATTATTATCTTTTTCGGGATTATTATCGGTTATTGGTTTTTCCTAACTCAAATTCCACTTCCTGGTTCTGGAACGGATCAATTAAGTATGGAAAACAACTGGGGCGCTTATATTGATAGTCAAATATTTTCTCCTGCACATTTATTATTTAAGACTTTTGATCCAGAGGGTCTTTTAAGTACAATCCCATCAGTCGCTACAACACTTTCTGGACTTTTAACAGGACATTTTTTATTAACTCGTATCAGTAAACAAAAGAAAAGTGCAATCTTAATCGCAGTGGGTTTGCTGTCACTGTTAATCGCCTGGATATGGAGTTATAGCTTTCCTATTAATAAAAATTTATGGACAAGCACTTTTATCTTATGGAGTAGTGGTTTTTCCCTTATCGTTTTTGGCTTATGTTTTTTTGTTATCGATGTATTGGGTTATACAAAATGGTCTATTCCATTTAAGATTTTTGGCATGAATGCACTTTTTATATTTATTTTTCATGTTCTTTTACTGAAAATTCAATCCATGTTTGTTTTTCACTTACCCGATGGATCTCAAGACGTCTTAAGAGTAGTCATCGCGGAATATCTATTTGGAACTTTTAGTCAAGAAAATGCAGGGCTTTTTTATGCCATAGTGTTTCTTTTTTTAAATTTTCTAGTGGCTGCATTTTTATATCAACGAAAAATATTTATAAAAATTTAGATAACTCAAAGGAATATCAAAAAATGTAAGCCCATGTCATAGGGCTTACATATTGTTCATCCTTTCGGAGTTCGTTATAATAATAGGTTAGTTTGAACTATCTGAAGTTAGTGGAGTCGTTTTCGATGCCAATTTATGAATACCAATGTACCAGTTGTAATCATCACTTTGATTTAATGCAAAAAATTAGTGATGAGCCGGTCAAACAGTGTCCTGTATGTTATAAAGATACAGTGGTCAAACTGATCTCTGCCGCTGGCTTTCAACTTAAAGGTACCGGTTGGTATGCTACTGATTTTAAAAATAAAAATACTAAACCTGCAGAAGCTACTGCTAAAAATGATAATTCCGGTACTGCAGATAGAGCAAAAGATACTTCTTCCTCAAAAACTACTAAAGACGGTGACACTAAGTGAAAGCATTGTCATTAAGAAGTTATTTACTCACTGGATTGGTGGTATGGTTACCGATACTCATCACGATAGGAGTTTTGCGTTTTATTATTGACTTACTTGACAATACCTTGGCTTTGATCCCTAAAGCGTATCAACCCGAACAATTAATTGGCCATTATATTCCAGGTTTAGGCGTTATTTTATCGCTTATTATTCTTCTTGTTACTGGAATAATTGCTACTAATTATTTCGGACAGCGATTAGTAGAGTGGGGGGAATCAATTCTTGTTAAAATTCCGCTAGTCCGATCAATATACAAAACAGTAAAACAAGTCATTAATGCCGTATTATCAACGAATAGTGAGGCTTTTAGAAAAGTAGTTTTAATTGAGTATCCACGTAAAGGATTGTGGAGCATTGCTTTCCAAACCGGTGCAGCAAGTTCATCAATAAATAATAAAACAAAAGAAGAATTAGTCTCTATATTTATCCCTACTACACCTAACCCCACTTCAGGTTTTCTTATGATGCTTCCAAGAAGTGATGTTATTGAGTTAGATATGAGTATTGATGAGGCACTTAAATTTATAATTTCTTTAGGAGTGATGCCGCCAATGTCCGAGGCAGCATTAACAAACAATTTGTAAAAATTTAAATAGGCGGTTTTTTATATGCGTACACACTACTGTTTGGGCGTCGATGAGTCAAGTTTAGGTAAAGAAGTTATTGTCTGTGGTTGGGTTCATCATCGTCGAGATCATGGTGGTGTCATATTCCTTGATATACGTGATAGCTCAGGTATCTTGCAAGTAGTTTATGAACCAGAAAATAAAGAATGTTTTTCTGATGCAGAAAAATTACGTTCCGAATTTGTGGTGCGAATTACCGGAGTGGTGCGTAAAAGACCCGAAGGGATGATTAATCCAGCGATGGCTACAGGTACAGTCGAAGTAATTGGCAGCAAGCTTGAAATTCTTAACCAATCGCCAACACCTCCATTTTTACCTGATGATTTTCAAGTTGTGAATGAAGATCTACGTTATAAATATCGTTACATTGATTTGCGCCGTCCATCAATGAAGCACAAACTCACATTAAGACATCAGTTAAACAGTTGTATTCGTACCTATCTTAATCAGCAGAATTTTCTTGATATTGAAACACCAATGCTAACCAAAGCAACCCCAGAGGGTGCACGCGACTATTTGGTACCATCCAGAGTTCATCCAGGGTCATTTTATGCGTTGCCTCAATCACCACAACTTTTTAAACAGTTACTTATGATTTCTGGCTTTGACAAGTACTATCAAATCGTTCGTTGTTTTCGTGATGAGGATTTACGAGCCGATAGACAACCTGAATTTACACAACTTGATATCGAGATGTCTTTTATTGATGAAGAAAGCATACTCAATCTTATCGAAGGTTTATTAAAAACGGTATTTAAACAAATTCTTAATGTGGATTTACCTGAAAAATTACGCAGAATGCCTTATGCTGAAGCAATGCGGCGCTTTGGTAGTGATAAACCGGATTTACGCAATCCTTTAGAACTCATTGATGTGGCTGACATAGTTAAAGACTGTGATTTTAAAGTATTTTCTACTGCTGCAAATGATTCTGAATCCAGAGTGATTGCATTACGACTCCCAGGCGGCTGTGATCTAAGCAGAAAGGATTTGGATGATTATGGCCGTTTTGTCGGTATTTACGGAGCTAAGGGACTTGCTTACATTAAAGTAAATAATCTGGATGAAGGAATGACCGGTTTGCAATCTCCAATTTTAAAATTTCTCTCCGAAGATGCAGTACTCGCAATTCTGCGACGCACAGAAGCTAAAACTGGAGATGTTATTTTCTTTGGTGCGGATAGAAACCATATTGTTAATGAAGCGATGGGGGCATTAAGAATAAAATTAGGCCATGATAGAAAACTGCTTAAAGATGGGTGGGAATTATTATGGGTTGTTGATTGGCCAATGTTTGAAATGGATTATGACGCTAACAAACTAAATCCGATGCATCATCCATTTACTTCACCTAAAGATCTATCACCTGAGAACTTACGAGCTAATCCGACACGGACCTTAGCCAAGGCTTATGATATAGTAATTAATGGCTATGAAATCGGAGGGGGATCCATTCGTATTCATCAATCAGATTTACAAAAAGCAGTTTTTGAGTTGCTTGGAATTAATGAGCAAGAGGCTCAGGAAAAGTTTGGCTTTTTATTGGATGCTTTACAATATGGAGCACCACCGCATGGCGGTATCGCCCTGGGTATCGATCGCCTAGCGATGTTACTTACAGATTCAACGTCAATTAGAGATGTTATTGCTTTTCCTAAAACTCAAACAGCATCGTGCCTTTTAACGAGCGCGCCATCACCTACTGGTAACACGCAATTAACTGAATTAGGAATAAGACTTGCTCCAACGACACAGACTAAATAACAAGCTGGTTAGAAGTCTAGCTAGCCTCGCAAAAAAATTGATCATCCCTGCAAAGCCAGGGATCTCTTATCCAATTAATATCAAAATTAATTTGGAGAAGGATCCCTGTATGTATAGCAAGAGTTCTTTATTAATAAAAATAAAATCACTCTCTGAAAGTCGAAGATATTTAAGTTTCTTATTTTTCTTTTTTTTCTGTTCTTCCTTAGCTCTTGCTGCACCGGCCAAGAAACCGGCTACTTTTACTGAATATTTAACCCAAGAAAAAGCGCATTTAACAAAATCCATTCAGGAAACAAAGCAGCCCATCATGCTTCAAAGTGAGAAAGAGTTTAATGTCAAAATGAAGCAAGTATCCGCCATTCTCTCGATGAGCCGCGTTAAGATTGAAAGCTTGGAAAGTTTTCTCGACCATCAGTATAAAGAACAAAATAATTTAAATCAGCGTTTAAAGCATCTCCAGCAGATGCCAATATCGAAAGAAAATACAACGATTCCTGAGCGCGTAGAAAAAGTAGAAAACCTACTGAACATCAATAAACAAACCACTCAACTCATAATTGAAAATTTAAAACTTGCCAAAGAATATCAATCTTCATTGAATGAAGAGATAAAACACTTGGAGCTGTGGCATTCGAATTTTGTTCTTGAGCAAAAACTAGCGCAAATTAAGTCATTAAAAGAACAACTTAATAAGCGTTTGGCTGTACTTTATGAAACCAATACCAAAAATCAATCCGATAAAAATTCCAGGTCATCAAAACCACTTTCTGCGGCAGATTATGAAGCAATGTTATTGATGAACAATCAAAATATTGCAGCGATTCAAAATCATTTAAATGCTTTAAATATCCAGAAGACCGTAGTAAGAGCAGATATTATTTATCTTAAAAATCCAGATACAAAAAATTTACAACTAATCACTGATATTTATAAAGATGCTATAAATCAATATTCTAAAGTTGAAAAAACAATCCAACAAATAAGCAATTTTCTGAATAATGAAACGAAACTTATTGGTACCCTTAATTTAAAAAAATCGATACGATCGTTACAAGATACCTTAGCTGTGCAACTTAAAGAGGCGAATGCCCAAAAACAACTGCTCATTAAGAATTTGTCTGATTATCAAACCCAGCTTAAGAAATTAATGTCTGCTCGACAAACTCTTGCGGATTACAATATTAGCAGTTGGCCTATTATCCTTAATAAAATTGCAGCGATTCCGGGTTTATTTTATAAATACATCAACACATTGAGTTTAAAAGTATACGATAGCTATTTATGGTTAACTCCTTTATCTATGGTGATCTTATGGGGTGGATTTGTCTTTATAGCCGGTTTTTTCTTCATGATAAGCCGTATTTTAAGAACGCTTCGTAGAGATAAAGAGCGCTCCCGTCTAACCGGTTATCTATATGATGGTATTTTGGTTTTAGTGCAAAGAAACATACCTTATTTTTGTATCGTTTCTATGTTATGGGCATTGCTCTATGTAACCCACATTTCCTTTTCTAATTATCAGTTGTTGTTTAAATTAATTGCGGTATGGTTTACTTTTAAGATTTTAATCTTGATAGCGCGCTTAGTGTTACTAGAGCGAATAACTGACTCCTCAGGTAAGGATGTCAAACTTTATTACCGTTTAAAATGGTTATTACTTTTTGGTGGATGGACTACAGCTTTAATGACCCTCGGTCATTCATTACCCTTATCGATACTGCTTCAAGACATATTTAACCGTTTATTTATGCTCTTTATTTTAACTGTGTCCTTGGTTATATGGAAAAGTAAGGACGTCATTCCGTATCTTCTTCGTCCGTTATTAAAAAGTCAAAAAAGATACGTTAAAAATGCAATTTCTTTATTGGTGATCCTTGTACCCATAACATTATTTACTACTGCTGTAATCGGCTTATTAGGATTTATCAATTTAGCATGGAATATGAGTCAATATCAGGCCTATGCCTTACTTGTTCTTGTGGGTTACATCCTTTCAAGAGGCCTGTTATTCGATGCTTTGGAATTGTTTTCAGAATTAATGATTTCCTCATTGCGTAATGGATGGTTATGGGTAGAGGTTTTTTTAAAACCCTTAGATAAAATTCTGCGGATTCTATTACTTGTGGCGAGTATGTTGGTTCTTTTTCAATTATTTGGCTGGCATTCTGATTCGTGGGTTATGGTCAGCTTGGGTAAATTTGCGCAATATACCATTGTCAATATCCCAGGTATCCATATCACCATCACCAGTACAATAGGGTTTTTTATTCTACTTGCAGTATGTGTTTGGGCTGCCAAATGGACGCGCGAATTTTGTTATCGTTGGTTGTATAAAAATGCTAAAGATGCTGGGATAAGAAATAGTCTTTCGGTCTTTAGTCAATATGCAATAGTTCTTTTAGGTGGCTTTGTTTCTCTGCATGTGCTTGGATTTGATTTTAGCGGTATGTCAATGATTATCGGGGGACTTGCAGTTGGTATGGGATTTGGTTTACGTGATTTTGCCAGCAATGTTGTTGGTGGTCTCATGTTACTTGTTGAGCGGCCTGTACGAGAAGGGGATTTAGTTACAGTAGGAGAACATGAAGGACGTGTTTCTCATATTGGCATTCGGTCTATGAGAGTTTCTTCTTGGGACAATATGGAGGTATTGATTCCTAATGCAGAAACCTTTAATAAGCCTTTTACTAACTGGACACATCAGGACGGTATTGTCAGAACAGTTATTCCTATAAAAGTCAGTCGTTCTGATGATCC
This sequence comes from Legionella sp. 227, assembly GCF_043161935.1. Taxonomy (NCBI): domain Bacteria; kingdom Pseudomonadati; phylum Pseudomonadota; class Gammaproteobacteria; order Legionellales; family Legionellaceae; genus Legionella; species Legionella sp. 227. Next base: position 3,184,772 of record NZ_CP171154.1, read on the forward strand.
CGTAATGATTCAGCAACTAATACAAGATATTTTGGCAACGACCCCAGAAATTGTTGGCGATCCACCGGCTCAAGTGTTTCTTAAAAAAATTGATGAAGCCTTGCTTGAGTTTGAGGTTCGGTATTTCATTAATGTGCAAATACATACTCGAATTGAAGTCCAATCTAAAGTATTGTTTGCCATAATGACACAGTTTAAAACAGCAAATATTAAACCGCCTATAGAACCGATTTCCATTGAAATTAAAGAGGGACAAGGTGATCTCATCTCTAAAAAACAGAGCACCGAAAACTGAAGCGGAATTACTTGAACGCTGCTCCAGTATTGCTGGTCTTAGTTTTGCACAACTTGCTTTAAGTCTGGGTTTATCTATTCCAGCTAATCCCAATCAGAGAAAAGGGTGGGTCGGCCAGGCCATTGAGTTAGCTTTAGGAACTGATGCCCAAAATAAATCATTGCCTGACTTCAAATTTCTCGGCGTAGAACTTAAAACACTTCCTTTAAATCAATCTGGAAAACCCACCGAATCGACATTCATTACCTCCATTCCTTTATTAACAATTCATAGACAAGAATGGAAGACCTCCCAATGCTACATTAAATTAAAACGAATTCTGTGGGTTCCAGTAGAAGGAGATACAGACATTCCTTATCCACAAAGAAGGATTGGACAAGGATTTATATGGTCACCAGATGGATTACAAGAGAGTATTTTAGAAGCAGATTGGAATTATTTGTCTTTACAAATCGGTACTGGACATCTTGAAAGCGTGGATGCAAAAGAAGGGGAGTATTTGCAAGTACGGCCTAAAGCCGCAAATGGAAAATCTTTATGTTACGGTTATGATATTCAAGGCAATAAAATCAAAACATTACCGCGCGGGTTTTATTTAAGAAGTAGTTTCACTGCACAAATTTTATCGTCAGTGTAGGTAAAGTATAGAGGAGCTGGCGTCATCCCAAGTTTGGCGAGGGATCTCTGTTCGTAACACGAATGCTATATCCAAGAGATCCCTCGGTAAAATCGAAATAGTAAAAAAATCCCTGATTCTGATTGCTGCGTTTCACCCAGGATACAATTGACACCAGCTGCAAGTCATTACTCAGACTTTGAATGTCCTAAGCTAACTACCGATGGCAACATCCCTTTTATTTGCTCCACAGGTTGCTGTACTTTGGCAATTAAAAGTTCTCTAAAATGAGAGTCTGTTGCGAAGTAACGAACGGCACTCTCTACACCTTTATATATACCCACATCAAGTTCTCGGCGTTCTACACTGGCTTTTAAATCTTGAAGACGATTAAGATCAACATCGGTTTTAGGTGCAGAAAAGAGTGAGTAAGCATGATAGAAACCACTCCAAATAGAAGTTTTAGTTTCTTCTGCCGAAGTTACTTTTTTCCATACGCACATAAATTCAGTAGGGCAGAGTGGGGCCATTAATTTAATCATACGTTGGACATCCGAGTTGGAGAGTATTTCGGTATTATCGGTTCCATCATATTCAGGTTGATTTTTCTTCAAGCACCAGTTGTAAATTACCTTCATTTCGTCGAGCTGATTATGGAAGTCAGCGAGGCTAAAATTTTGGAGAATATAACCAGCAGCGCCACAATATAGAAACATACTTAGGAAGTACTTCGCAAACTCGGGGATCGGTAGAAGAAACCCTGCAAGCCAAGAGCCCCCCCAAGCGGTTAGTCCAGTACTCATTCCTTGGAAAAGATACATGAGATTGGCATTGTACTCGAAGTCATTTATGTATTTCTTTAATGCAGCTTGTTGCTTCTCATCATTGACATTAAATGGTGTGGAAGTTAGTGATCTTAATGCTTCCGCACGGTCTTTTTTTGCTTTTTCAACAGCGCTCATTCCATCAACAGTAAGTTTGCCCACAATACTCTCTCCTTGAAAAAAATAACAATAAAAACCCTTTTCATCCTACCTGAAAAAACAGGAATTATGCTATCGTTTTTTTTACAAAAAGTATGTTTTAAGCAAAATAAGTATAATAAGTACTATCACATCTCATACATATAATGGTTATGTAGCATATAAGCCATAGAGACCCATGTTGGGCCTTAGCCCCAACAAAATTCCTAATGCATTTGACTAATCAAATTAGAGCTAGGGTCCAACCCAATCTATTTCAGTTTTCAAAAAACACTAAATAGCAAGAAGTTGAAGCAAAAATAATTACGCAGTATATTGGATGATTACTCATAAAAATTAAGGACGATTATTATGAGCATTCCTTTAGAATTAATAAAAAAATATTTAATTCAGTATATACCTGAAAATAAATCCGATGGTGAAGTTATTTTATCGGTTGGTGAAAGTTTATTACTCGTTATGGATGCCTGTATTCAAGCAAAGGTTGATTTAGCGATCATCGATCAATTAAATCTGCTTTATATTGAAGGGATTAAGTCACAAGAGGAATTTAGTTTTATTAAAGAAATTCGGGGAATTTTATTGTCTAAAAAATATACGGTTAAATCCGATCCTATTACTATTAATGAAGATCCCACTCGACGCTATTTTGAAACACAACTTGCTTATTATCTTCTTCAAAATAATGCAGAAGATCTTAATCAAAGCGAATTAATTGAGTTTACTAAAAATTTAAAAAAACGTTTATTTGCTTTACCTACCCCTGATAAGACTCATATTAAAAAAGCAGAAAAAATTCTTAAAGGAGAGATGGATTCAATACTTAATAAATATGAAACGGAATATGCACAAATAATCTGTATGTTAGCCAAAAATAATTTTTACGGTTTATCTAAAAAGGCCTGTGCAAATTTGTTGGAAATTGCGTGCAGTACGAGTCTGTCCACATTAAATACTCAGATTGATCAAACGATGCCGGTTGATTTTTGTAGTGATACTGTATTTACCATGGGTATGGATGGAAGAGGAAGAATAATTAAAAAGGATCATGATAAAGTACGAACGACTGCAAAAGGTTTAATGAAATCCACCTCACCACTTCCTCTGTATCATGATGTAGTCAATGCCGTAGATGCTCACTATGATGAAAAAACAAAAGAACAAACTGTATCACCTTTTCAACGCTCCGCAGATCAAGCAAGTTTCATGATAGAAAGCCAATGGACACAGTTTTTATTTTCACGAATGACGCAACCATATTCTAACGGTATTTCCAGCACTACATTGGCTCAAATTCGGAATATGATATTAGAAAAACGTTTAGGTCACATTTATCATAAGAGTTCATTTCAAAAATATATGACTGCATTTGCTGCTCTGATGGTATACAACAGTGGTGGCCATTCTTTTTTTGAGGTTTTTGAAGTATTTAAACTTCCATTGTGCCGTGAATTGATTGAAGATGAGCCTGGATTAGTAAAAGCTTTAGAAGAAGATAAGATGATGTACAAATGGCTTTGCCTGGACCAAAGTGATGCCTATGAAAAAGCATTGCATGCGACACGAAATTATTTGCATGTTATTTTATCTAAAAAAATCAGTAACGCTGAATTTAAAAAGAAACGTATACCCGTTTTAAGCGCCCCCCAAGAACAAATGACGCTGCATTCTGCAGTAGTGTATCTGGACTTACATGATCTTGAACAATTGATTCATACTCTGGGCAGAGAAAATATAGATGCTCCAAATTACAAAGATTGGACTGCGCTTATGGTCGCTTCTCAATTGGGTAAGACCGAACACGTAAAAATGCTTCTTACTGCCGGTGCGAATATCCAAAAACAAGTAGATGGACTTTCATCCCTAGAACTTGCTATCAAAAACAGCCATTTTAAAACCACAGAAGTTTTATTAAATGGAGGTGCTGTAGTAAAAAGAGCACAAAAAGCGAAAGGAGGTTTGAAAGCAAGGGTTCCCGCTTTATATCTTGCCTGCAGACAGGCTGATGTGAGTATTTTAAAGTTATTATTGGAACAAAAAGTACTCAACATCGATGATAAAAAAGAAGCCGTACTTTGTGCTTTGAAAATTGAAAATTTCGAAGCATTAAGAGTCATCATAAATCAAATCACCAAGGAAGAAAGACATAAATTTTTTAATGAAAAGTATAAATTCAAACTATTAAAAGAGGCGGTAAAATTAGGTAATACCCAATTAATTAAGGGGATACTGCAATTTGATATTTTTCCCTCTTTTGAACAAATAGACTGCCAATCTTTATTAAATGTGGCGGCAGAAAAGGGTTATTTACCTACTGTAGAATTGCTATTGAAGCTTTATTTTCAGCATTTAGATAAACAAAAAGGCAGTCAAGAAATGCTTTTCTCAATAAATCTTGATCCAATACTTAGTACGGCCTTAGAACTTAGTCATTATAAATTAAGTATTTTTTTAATGATGCAAGGAGCAAATATCAATTTGGTCTCATCGAAAATAGAGCATCTCGATGAATTTGTAAAATATATAAAAAATAGCGAACATCGTGATTTATTTTATATTCAAGAGTCAGCTTCAGATAGTGTTTCTATCCAGTTGAAAGAAGATTTATTTTTGTCTCGCTTAAAACAGGAACAGAACGAAGCAGCATTTACAATGCCACCGAAAAGTCATATTGAGTCTTCTACTTCCATTGGTACGCTGAGTTTTTTTAGTGATAGGGAAAAATTACAAAAAAATCAAAATGATATTACTCTAAATTCGGTGATAACTATGTGAATCAAGAATGGCTTTATTTGACAAACGCGGCAATAATAACTAATCTTAATTGTGCGATGCAACATAAGGAGATGCTATGAAGAACCAATTTTTTGAGCAAAAGATTTTTAACAATATGGATAATCCAATGCAAAAACTAATGGAACTGAACGTTAAAATGATGCAGAACTTATCTTTAATTAAGCCAATGGATTTATTCAATATAAAAAGACCCGAAGAGTTTTTTAATAAAAATATGGAGCTATTTATCCAAAACAGTCAGATGACTATGAATTATATGAGAGAAACCTTCAATATCCTTGAGCGACAATGGTTAAATATTTCTCGTGATATGGATCAACGTGCGAACGAGATGATGGACGAAACTTCATCGTTCATGACAAAAAGCACAAAAAAAGTTGCTACTACAGCGAAAACTGCAGCAAAAAAAGCTTCTGCCTCTGCAAAAAAAGCCGCATCTACTGTGAAAAAGGCATCTTCATCAGCCCAAAAAGCGGCAACATCCGCTGCGAAAAAAGTGTCTTCACCAACCAAAAAAGTCGCGGCACCTGCTGCTAAAAAAACTTCATCTCTTACGAAAAAAGCTGCAGCACCTGCTGCGAAAAAAGTATCTTCATCTACAAAAATGGCAAATACGAAAAAGAACGTCAAGGTAACCGCTTCTCAAAGTAAAACAAGTCCTGCCGTAAAACCAAAACAAGAAGCTAGAAAACCTGAATCCAAACCCTCTATAATGCATTCTACTGTTCCAATGAGTCATAATGCGCCCATCAACCAAAGTGCGGCAAAGCCTAGTATGACTAGCGGTAGTAACATGTCACAAGTAGGTGCTATGACCGAAAAAAGTGGTGTTAAGGATATAAATATCCAAAATATAGGAAAAGGTAATCCTATGCCAAACCAATTTCCTAAAAGATAATTAATATAGCTTAAGAGCCCTGAGCATCATCAGGGCTTTTACATCACTAATTACCTCGAGAGTTATTACTCTTGAGTTTTCAACAACCGTACGTGACTAAAGACAGAGTTATTGTTTAGCCTATAGCCTCGAAGATTTTAAAGTTTGGATCAATTTTTCTTTTGGAACATGGGTGAAATATCAGCACTAAAGGGCTCATAGCACAAAGCATCCTAGCGAGGACGGCCCGGGGTTGGTTCTGGTTTATTTTGAATAAGTTGACTAATAATTTACATTGCTCATCTGGACCATCCCCATATTTACGCTTGCTGGTTAAGCTTTTAGCCCTTTGCAGCTTGACGTAAATCAAGATCTGGGGTGTAGAGATTTTCGAATAAATCAATATATTCAATAGTCTTATTACCTAATCGTGATGTGGTGAGTGCGCTAAACTCTTGGTTGGTTAATAATGGTATACCAGGTTTATGCTCAAGAAGTGCTATTAAATGAAGAGCAGCCTTTATTTTTTCTTCAGCGCTAAAGCCAAATTTGTATCCAAATAGTTTGGTTTTATAATGTTTGGATGACTCACCTTCTTCATCAATGTCATCTGTTCTTATATGTATGTAATCATCTAAAATATGAATTAAATTTAATTCTCTTTCAGAAAGTTCTGGTTCTTCAACTTGTGATGTATGCAAGACTTTTTCTTCAACTTGGAGTTCGGCTTCATCTAATGATATTTCAGTCGCTTCTAGTAACAAATCATCATCAACACTTTGAACTAGTTGTCTTTCAATGGCATCTTTATCTAATTTTTCCTTTTGAATGTCTGGTACACTCTGATGATTTTCTTTTATGATTTCCTGGGAGTCACTTTCTAATAATCTTTGAATGGCTGGATGCAGAGCATGCTGTTTCACACGACGTGCAATTTGTAAATTTAATTCTTGCAATGCAAAATCTGAGGGGGTCTGGGTATATTCAGGTGCGGGGATGTTAGAAATTAATTCCTTATAGACTCCATCAAGAAGGGCGATATCGTTAAGATTTTGTTCATATTTATTCAAGGCTTGGTCTATATAGTCCAGCTTTAATAATAGATTGTCTGTTATGGATAATGCATCATATATCTCTTCTACTGTTAAATTGTTTCTTTGTTCAGACAATAAAGGATTTTCTTTTATTTGAAGTACATGTTTTCCTAATTTTTCATTATCAAAAAAAGCTTGAGTTGACATTAATGGGGCTTTACTGTCGTGCATTGGATGCAGAATGTGCATATGATATCCAAAAATGTCCTCGCCTTTATAAATCGCCATAGTATTTTGTATGCCGCGTTTAAGGACGGCAACATGATTTCCATACACATCATAGAGGTTAGGCTGAAACAGAGTAGCAGGAGGGAAGCCGTTTTGAATTAATAAACGATTTTGTAATAAATTAACAAATGTTCTGCCATTCGCATCTCCAAAGGGATGAGTTCGTTCGAAAGCCTGGGTTGTTTCACCAATTAATTGCAGGATTTCATCAGGCTCTTTTAAAGTCTTAATTTTTTCGTTGTAGTTGTTGATAATTTTTTCCATAATCACTTCAGCGGCTTCAGGTGCTTGGTATTTGATGTTACTACAATGTTCTACCATGAATTGTGCTAAGGCAGCGTTATTATTTTCAATTTTATATTTGGCAGCGATGTTATTTCGTGCTTCAATAAAAGTAGTGTATGTCAAAATGATTCGCTCATTGCCTTCTAAAGGAGCATACAAATATTGCGTGTTGCCATCATTGTCGTCTTCACCCTCTAAAGCAAAATACCCCTCTTCCATTTTATTAAGTAAATCAGTAAGACCTTCAACTGTCGTCCACCCAGGTGTTAAATCAAAAAATGGAGATTTTTGTCTATAGGCCCCTCTTGCGATGGCGTTATTCCCCCAACCTAATGTTACATCCTTGGTGACAAAATCATGAAGTTGTAAAATTAAGTCATGAGAGATTGATTTATCATCAATGTTATCTAAAGCTACATCCAGAGCTGAAAAGAAAGCATTAAGAGAATTGGGTTCTCTACCAGCATAATCTACCCACCCATTTTCTCCACCTCTTAGTTCCCCAGCAATGGCACCTACTGTTTTGGCATAGAGATTTCCATCAACGGCTAACTGCCATAATCGATTTTTAGGGTAATTCTCCCTAAATGTTTTCAGGGACTCAGCAGCAGATACCGGAGTTATTTCAAAGGGTTCATCAGGCATTAATGCTTTTTGGCGGCTTTGGTTATAGGCGACCAATTCTTCCAACTTAAAATACCAATCATCCAGTTGAGTGAAGTCATCAAGAGTGTAATATTCAAAAGATATTTCTTTCAAATCATCGAAAGAACAATTTTTTGAGCGAAGAAATTCATTAATTTGCTCAGAAGGTTTTGGCTGTTTTTTTATATTAAGGGTGAGATGATTAGCATTACCAGGTTTTAAAAATAGATGTAGTTTCATTTTAAACTCTTTAAATGAACATGTACGACTATTATTTAGTATAGATTTTGTACAAAAATGATCAAATAAGTCGTTTTACTTACAAGTTTGGAAACTCTGAAACGCAAAGGCCTCGAACCTGTAAATTCGTTATGATCATTCGTTTTCCTGAGAGACTGCAAATTGTTGGAGCAGAAGCAGATCAGATTCTGCCGGAAGCGTTTTATGAATCATCAATGATAAAGCTATATTTTTTTGCCTGGGACCTTTATTCGCTTAACTTGAAGGGCATTACTTGACTCAAATCAGGCAGCATGGAGTGTAATTTTTTTGCCACAGAATACAGTAATAAGTCATTTCCTTGAGCAGCCCCCATTTGTACTGATATAGGAAGCTGATTATGGAACATAACTGGCAGGGTCATCGCCGGTAAGCCCGCTTGGTTAAACAATGAGGTAAAAGGAGAAAATTCCACATTTTTTTGTAAATAATGCTCAAATTCATCATGAGTACTTAATTCTCCTATAAGTAATGGAAGCTGTGCTAAAGCAGGCGTTAGTACTAAATCATTTTGATTGAGTAACTGATGAAGGGGCTGAATGAGCTGGTATAAATGACTCTTGGCAATTAAATACTCACAAGCAGAAAGTTTCTTTCCTCGTTGATAAAATTCCCATGTCACAGGTTCAAGTTCATCACGCGTTGCTTTTTTCCTTGATTGAAGTTCTTGGATTTTAATAACAGTATAGGTATTTGCGGCAATAAGGTTTATCACACAATCACCGATAGTTTGAAGATCTAATGCCAAACTTTTTCTTTGTATTGTATGACCTAAACTTTTTAACAATTCCTCAACTATGCGTACCGCTTCAAGGCATGGTTCTGCAACAGGTACTGGTGCAAAAACGCCATCTAAATATATTATGTTTAATTTTCTATTTGGAATAAGTGGATGCACTCGAGATTGATCCGCCAATTGCTTAAATAATGCCTCAGAATCACGTAAAGAGCGAGTTAACACAAAATTTACTGCCAGGCCAGACCATAATTCATCGGTTAAAGGACCTGTTGGAGTTAAGCCCCTAGTTGGTTTAAAACCGAATAAGCCACAACATGCAGCAGGAATCCTAATGGAGCCACCTCCATCACTTGCTGTAGCGATGGGCGCAATACCTGCAGCAATTGCAGCAGCAGCCCCCCCAGAAGATCCTCCTGTTGTTCTATTAAGATCATAAGGATTGTGACATGGTCCTAATAAGGCAGACTCAGTAACATAGGAAAGGCCTAACTCTGGTGTATTTGTTTTAGCAAAAGGAATAAAACCTAATGAAATCATCTTACTTACTAAATCACTGGTGATTTGAGGAATATTTTTAGCAAAAAAACGTGATCCTTCAGTACCTCGTATTCCAGCAATGGGCTGCCCCAAATCCTTTATTAATAGAGGAACACCATAATAGGGCTCATCACCATGAAGAGTGGTGAGACATTTTTTTGCAAAATCGGAACAGTCACTCACTACCGCATTGAGTGTTGTATTGACGTCATTTATCCGCGAAAGAGCACAATTCAACGCTTCATGGGGACTAATTTCGCGTGTTTTAATTCGTTTTGCCAGTTCGGTTGCATCACAACATAGATATTCTTTTAATAACATTTCTTGCCCGTTAGGATTAAGAATTCACGAATAATAATTATTATTTCTGAATTAAAACAGGATCTGCTGAGGATCCTACTACCCTGGAAAAATGTCGTGATTTTAAATGCTTTGTCGATGTACGCTGTGTTGCGCATTCTAAAATCACGACATTTTGGCTCAGTCTAGCGAATTGTCAAAACAGATCCCAGGATACATCATTTATTCTTCATGACAGCTTTTAAATTTTTCTTCCATTTTTTCTTCCACTTTTTTCATTCTATTTTGAAGTTCTGTTTTTTGTTGTGGGTTAAGTACTGCATAAATTTGATTCTTAGCTGTGATCTTAGCTTTCATCATGTCGCCGATCAGTTTTGTCTTTTTATCAATTAAACTGTCAACTGTTGATTGATCCATATTAGCCGATTCAGCTTGTTGATTGAGTTGGTCATGTAAGCCTTTCATTTGAGCCGCATCATTTTGTATTGTTGATTTTAGTTGCTCTAAAATAGGTTTTATCTTAGATTTTTGGCTGTCATCAAGTTTTAATGATTCAACCATATTTTTTAATCCTTCCCCGCAGCCCCAAGAATGGGCTAGTACTACTGGGCTAAGTGCTAACGTAAAAGTAAATGCAGCTGCTTGTATGATTTTCTTATACATGATAAGTCCCTTCCTTAGTTAAAATGATTAAAATCATAGGTAAGTATAGATGCTTTAAATGATTTTTGTGAAAAAATTCAAGTAATAAATGAGATAAAAAAAAGCTTTTTGAGCTATGACGAATCTATGGTTCAAATTTTTTATTTTTTGTTTTGCAAATATATTTTACATTCTTCTACTGATAATGGATGGTAATAATAAAAGCCTTGGATTCCATCAATACCTTGTTCCCGTAGAAAGTGAAGTTGTGATTCATTCTCAACGCCTTCAGCAACAACCTTTATATTTAACTTATGTGCGATTGTTGCAATTGCTTTAATAATCGTTTGATCTAAATAATCATTATGACAATTATTAATAAACGCTTTATCGATTTTTATTTTTTTCACGGGTAAATGTTTTAAATAAGATAAACTGGAATAACCAGTACCAAAATCATCTATCACTAAACTAATATCCATTTCTTTTAATAAATTAATTTCGTTATATAACTTATCACTATATTCAATGAACACAGATTCTGTGATTTCCAATTCAATAGAGGATGTATCAAGTTGATTTTCAGCCAAAGCATCAGCAATAATTTTACTGAGTGAATGTCGAATAAATTGAACTGTGGATATATTAATCGCAATAGGCCCAGAGAGTATTTTTTTATCTTGCCAGTTTTTCGCCTGACGGCATACATTTTTAATAATCCATTCACTCACTGGAATAATCAATGGGCTCTTTTCTAGATTAGGGATAAACTTCGCAGCATCTAAGACACCTTTTTCTGGATGAGCCCAGCGTAATAAAGCTTCAAGCCCAACTATGTTTCCTGTGCGTGTGTCACAAACTGGTTGATACATTAAGAAAAACTCTTGTTTATCATAGGCACGTTGTAACTCCTTACCCAGCCCATGGGTTTGTTGGTACTCTTCATAGAGTTCATTAGAGTAATAATGAAATTGATTTCTTCCTTTATCTTTTGCTTGATAAAGAGCTGTATCAGCCTGTTTAAGTAAAGTTTCTATATTTTTCCCATCATCAGGATAGACACTTATACCCATGCTGGATGCGATTTGAATTAAATGTTCATCTATAGGAACTGGTTTGCTAATATCCGCGAGCAATCGTTCAACGATTGTTGTAATTTGAGCATTTGAATTGATATTGAAAAGGACTATGGCAAATTCATCACCACCTATTCGAGCAGCGATATCAAACTCACGTAAACAAGAACTAATTGTCTTTGCGACATGAATCAGCAACTTATCTCCATTATCATGCCCCAAAGTGTCATTAATTACCTTAAAATAATCAATATCCAAAAATAATAAAGCAATCTTCCCCTGAAATCGGGTCACCTGATTTGTATTGTGTTGAAATATTTCATAGAGCAAATTTCGATTGGCTAATCCAGTTAATGGATCATGGGTCGCTTGATAATAAAGTTTGGCATTTTCGAGTGAAATCATTGCTTGGGAAGCGAGCAATTGCAAGTTATCCAAATGACTTGGAGTAAAGGTACAGCTACTGCTGTTGTTCTCTAAATACAGGATCCGACATAATTGACTCTTATAAAACAACGGCATCATTAAAAGAGATCTTGGATTTTCTTGCTGTACATATTCATCTTGAACAGTGAGTTCTGATTGAATTGCATCATTTAAAATAATGGCTTTTTGAGTCCGTTGAACATAATTTAGGATGGAAGTAGGGTATCTTGCAGTCTTTTCCTGCTCTATTGGGCTATTGAGATAAATCATTTGATGATCTAAATTTCCTTCTGCCTCAATCATCCACTTATCATTATCCTGAATCAGAATAATACCTCGTTGTGCTCCTGCATTTTCTAATACAATAACTAACAGTTTTTGGAGTAATTTATCCAGGCGAATTTCACTAGAAATAAGCTGATTAAATTTTAAAACGGTCAACATATCTAGAGTCGGCGTTTTAACTTGCAGATCGGGATAGTAGTTAATTAATGCCGTTGTCTGAGAAGATTGTTCTAAATGTTTTACTTTGGCAAGTGCCCCCCAATCCTTGAAGTAGTGATGGGCATGAGACATGTAAATTTTTGCGATATTATCTATTTTGATTTTATCGCAAAAGTAAGCAGCGCGCTCACTGGCAATTGCCGCAAGTAAGACTAGTCCACTTGTAAGAGCTGCTTCGATTGCTTGCTCATAGAGAACCAGGACACTCTCGTTTTGCTTCTTTAGACTCATATATTCAGCATTTATAAGTAAAGAATAAGCTTTAAAGTTTCCAGGACACCAAGTTTCATATTTTTTAACAAATGCTTTGAGTTGCTTTAATTTTTTTAAATAAAGACGATGTTTGTTTTTGGGTAACTGGGGTAATAAGCTTAGCAGGGATAACGCATAGTAAAATTTACCATCAAAATGGCTAATCATGCCTTTATTATATTCCGAATAGAGCTCATGGTTGCTTCCTGCTTGGACTGCCTCAGCAAAATTACCTAGGAGAAAGTGTAGCTGTGTCAGAGAGCTATAGAAAAAGCTTAATTCGGTTTTATTTCTTCCACTAATGATATTTTTTTCAAATAAAGATAATTGCTTGATTTTTGTAAACTCAGGCTGCTCCAAGCCTTGCGTCATATAATCCCAAAAAGTGGTTACATTAACAAAATCTGATATTTTCATGCGTGACATAAACGATAAAGCCGATTTTATGTATTTTTTACTTTCATCTAACTCTTTACCTGCTGACAATGAATGGAGTATCAGGAGTAGGTTACTGTAATTACTGTATACTAAGTCACCTACTTCACAACACAACTTAAATGCTTTAATCACTGTGTTATTGCATAAAGTAAGTGATTTTTGATAGGGTTCAATAAAAGTACCTAGAACGAATTGATTTTTACCTTCAAAACTTGATGAACCATATTCTTTCTTCAGCCGGTTATATAGCGTTACAAATGAAATGGCATCCTCGTACAAATTTAAGGAATGCATAATAATAAACGCATAGACCGGAATTGACATCGATGTACTTTCAGTATACCCGTACTTTAAGCTTAAGATAATATTTTTGCAGGTCAGAAGTACGAACAATTGCTGATTGGTGATAAATGCACTATTGAGCAGTTGAGTAATTAGATTCACTATCGCGATCTGCTTTAAATCACTCATCAGAGGTAAATGTAGGTTTTCAATTTTAGTATGTCTTAATTGAAATTTTATTCTAAAGATCGAGGCCAATATATTTATCGAACTGGGCTTCGTTGGTATCTTCATGCCAAAACTTCGTAATGCATTTAATCCTATCTGTAAGGCTTCGGTATGTTTTCCCAGTGCCGAGAGCATTTCAATCTTCAAACGATAAATTTCAATTTTATCCAAAGCATGATGTGCGTGGTTTAAGAGCTCGCTAAAATAATCATCGGCAATTTTAAAATCACCAATCAAATATCTGCAAACGGCAAACTCCTTAAAAAGTTGGAAGAGCAGATTATAATTTTTTTTCCAGTTATATGGTTTTAATAGTTCAACACCGACAGTTAGATGCTCATTCGCAACATCATATGCAGAGGCTAATTTTGCTTTTTGTCCTGCCCATAAATTATATTGAGCCAACTTCATTCGTTCGCTTGATTTATGAATTAATGAAGTACTTTGATTAAAATGTTTTAATACATCAAAAAGCCGCTCATCATATTCTACAAGGGGATTGTCTTTTAATAATAATCTCCCTATCTTTAAATGAATATCCGGTCGTTCTTGTTCATTAATTAACTCATAAGCGGCTTGCTGAACTCTGTCATGCACAAAAATATAATGTAATGATGTGTTGCTAAGATTTGTAATGTTTTCATTTAAGCCCATCAAGCCAGATGTTTTATAAGCTTCCTCAACCGGGTAGATTAAATTTGCTTTCATCGCTTCCCACAAGTGTTCCGCCATCTGGCTAATGGATTGATTGGTAATTATTTGTAACGTTTTAAAGTTGAACTGATAGCCGAAACATGCTCCTAATTTTAAGATTTCTTGTGTCGCTTTGGGGAGCAAGTGAATTTTGCTAGTCAAAAGATCAATGACATTATCCGTGGCACTCTGTTGTTGAATTTTGTTTAAGTCCCACTCCCAAGCAGCATGCTCATAAGAGAAGACCAATAAGTTTTGTGCATAAATTATTTTTAGAAACTCATTAATAAAAAATGGGTTACCCTGAGTTTTATAAAAAATACATTTGGCCAACTCCTGGACTTTTTTTGGTGAACTGGATAAGGTATCGACCAGAAGACTTTGAATGTTATTTAGGCGTAGTGGTCTTAGAGTCAAGGTACTTAAGTTCACTTTATTTTTATCTAGGTTGTTAATACTTAATTGTAAAGGGTGATTCTCATTGATTTCATTATCACGATAAGCGCCAATAATGAGTAAATGATTCGTCTCTCTATCCTGTAACAAGTTTTCAATAAAATTTAGGGACGAATTATCAGCCCATTGTAAATCATCTAAAAACATAACGAGTGGATGTTCTGCTTGAGCAAAGATTCGTACAAAATTTTGAAATGCCAGATTAAAACGTATTTGAGTTTCAGCAGGGCTCAACTGGAGTACTGGTGGTTGTTTGCCGATAATGAGTTCAACATCTGGAATAACATCAATGACAACCTGACCTATATTACCTAAAGAATGGACAAGTAATTTTTTTAGTTTCTCTAGCTTGTTTTCACTCTCTGATAGGACTTGTTTTACTAAATTTTTAAATGCAGCAACAATGGCGCTATAAGGGATACTTCGTTGTAATTGATCAAATTTTCCCTGAATATAATAACCTCTATGTTGAATAATCGGTTTATGTACTTCTTTCACTAGTGAGGTTTTTCCAATGCCAGAATAACCGGCAATTAAAACAATTTCTTTGCCACTTAGGCTGATTCGATTAAAAGCTTTGATTAATTTGTCTACTTGGAGTTCTCGGCCATATAAATTACGAGAAATACTTAAATGATCGTGAATATCGTTTCGACCAAGGGTAAAATCACTAATCGCTCCTTTTTGTTGCCATTGATTCAAGCATTCCTTCAGATCTGATTTTAATCCGATAATACTGGAATAACGATCCTCGGGCATTTTGCACAACAACTTCGCTATAATTGCATCCAGCATTCTGGGCGCATCAGGTCTAACCTCTAATACTGTTGGTGGCTTTTTAGCAATATGACAATGTACTAATTCAAGTGTATCAACTGTTTGAAAGGGTAATCGATTAGTCAACATTTCATAAAATGTGATACCCAGTGAGTAAAAATCAGTACGATAATCAACTGGACGGTTAATACGACCTGTTTGCTCTGGTGAGATATAGGCTAAATCCTCATCCAATATTCCCAATTTTAGATAATCAAAAGTTTCTTCAGTTAACTTGGAAGAGGTACTTAAATCAACCAGCTTAAGATTCAGCTGCTCTGGATCGATAACAATGTTAGATGGTTTAATTTCTTTGTGAATAATATGACGTTGATGTAATTCTCCAACTATATCAACTAGTTGTAATGCTAAAATCAAAAAACTTTCAATATCCAATTGGTGCATAAGAAGGTATGAAGTTAATAACTGTCCTTTTACATCTTCAAGAATTAAAACAGGCGTTTGTAGATTTTGCAGAAAGTCGTAAGCTTTAATTATAGTAGGTGCTTCAATCATATTGAGCAAGTAATATTCATGTTGCAAAATAGCCAAATTCTCAGAACTGGAGTGAGGTTTGCTTGGTGTTTTGAGAAGCACTCTACGACTATCTTTTAATCGCAAGGCATAATAGGTATCAATATTATGGTTATGCCTCATTTTTTCTCGTAATGCATAGCCGGATATAGAAATCATTTATTTCCTTAGCAACTGGTTAGACAAATGGTTCAATACCTTTATTTAGATTATAGAAGATATTGAAGCTTAATAAGGCGATTAATCAGAGTATTTATATCTCTTAAAAAGCAAACTCATATGACTTCAAAATTCATCTCTTCTATTAATTAATTTCAATCAAACATAAAACATGACGGGTGAGGGGGGGCACCACTAATAATAAAATGTTAATAAAATCAATTTATAATCCTGGCAACAAGTATAAAAAACCGAGCTCCCTCAATATTATTTGATTAATTTGAACTCAATATGTAATATATTATTTACTTTTATTGAGAAAAAAATGGCTAAATTAAATTTAGAATACGCTACAAATGGTTTAGGGTTCTTTAGTCAAATTCAAAGGGCAAATTCAGTTATTCGTGCAACTAAGAAAAATGATTTAACTTTTAATGCTGAAGATGAGAAAGAAATTGGCCGAAATACAAGCTATGCCGCTTTTCCAGAATTGAGAGACAGAAATACTAAAATAACTTTAGATAGTTTTCGTGGTTGTTTAAATGATAGAGGCATTACAGATGCAGCATTTCAAAATAAAATTTTACATATGACATTGCAAAGCCGAATAGGGATTCATTTTGCAATGAATAAAATAGTTGAGTCATTACTCAATTTAGAAGCTGACTATCCTGTTTGGATGTGTCCAGACTTACCCGAGTATAAAATAGAATTAGTAGTTGTTAATAACAATAGTGTTGATTTTATATTTAAAAGCATTTGGAAAACTCTAGCTCCGGATGACCCAACAGGAGAAACCGTGAATGCGGTTGAGGCCTGTATTAAAATAAATATATCTCGCGAGGTTGTTGCAATCACTTCTTTTGAACTTACAAAATTGTCAGATATGCCAAATGTAACCAAGGCTTTTGAGCTTCTTGAAGCAAATCAGCAAAATATTCTTATGAAACTTATTACGTTCATACGACACGTACTTGGATACAATAGTGAGCTCAGATTGGAAGAACAACAAGAGAATGATCGAAGTTGGGCTCCTGCTCACTGATTAAATAATCGTTGTGAAGCAAAATAAGCAGACACCGCGCATGAAGCGCGGTACGTATTGTCACATAAACCCCCTATGCTTCCTCAGCACCGGCTGTCACATTTCCCATAGTGTAGGAGTGTGCTCCTGTACCGGCTAGTCTGCCTTTATCTACAATAAGATAAACATCACGGATAGGACGTCCTTCTAACCAACACTCTAAAATCTCCCGAGTTCCTGCAGCATAACGAGCTTGAGCAGAGAGTGAAGTTCCCGAAATATGAGGAGTCATGCCTTGATAGGGCATTGATCGCCATGGGTGATCTTTAGGGGCTGGTTGTGGAAACCATACATCACCCGCATAGCCTGCAAGTTGTCCATTTTCACAAGCTTGCACAATGGCCTCACGATTGCATATTTTTCCTCGAGCGGTATTAATTAAATACGAGCCCCGCTTCATTTTATTAATCAATCGTTCATCAAACAAATTTTCTGTCTCAGGCGTCAGAGGGCAATTTAT
Organism: Legionella sp. 227; assembly: GCF_043161935.1. Lineage (NCBI taxonomy): Bacteria > Pseudomonadati > Pseudomonadota > Gammaproteobacteria > Legionellales > Legionellaceae > Legionella > Legionella sp. 227. The sequence continues at coordinate 3,202,496 of NZ_CP171154.1, forward strand.
AGTAATTACATCACATGCTTGTACTAGAGACTCCACATCATGATGGAATACAAGACCCAATTCTTTTTCAGTTTTTTCGGGTAAACGATGACGATCTGTATAATGCAACTTAACATCAAAGGGTTTTAAACGTTTCATGACTGCCAAACCTATACGTCCGCATGCTACAGAACCTACAGTCATTCCTTCCAAATCATAGGAACGCACAACGCAATCAGCAATGTTCCAACCTTTTTGAACAACCCACTGATGGGAAGGCAGATAATTACGTACTAAAGAAAGAATCATCATCACGACATGTTCGGCAACACTGATACTGTTTGAATAAGTGACTTCAGCTACAGTAACATTATTTTCCTGTGCAGCTTGCAGGTCTACATGGTCTGAACCGATACCTGCTGTAATGACTAATTGTAGTTTTTTTGCTTTAGCAATTCGTTCAGCAGTTAAATAAGCCGGCCAAAAAGGTTGGGAAATTACCACATCAGCGTCGGGCAATTCTTTCTCAAAAACTGAATTAGGACCTTCCTTATCTGAAGTGACTATGAATTGGTGTCCTTGCGCTTCAAGAAATTGGCGTAAACCCAATGCACCAGAAACAGATCCCAGTAAAGTTCCTGGTTTAAAATCAAAATGCTTAGGAGTAGGGACACTTTGTCCATCAGGATAGTGTTCTATTTTTGGAAGTGTGTCTCGAGCATAATATTTGGGATATCCATTAATCGGATCCTCATAGAGAACACATAAAATTTTAGCCATACATTTTTCCTTAAATAAAATGGTTAAATTGAGGCGAAGCGTTCAATTTTATCTCATCTATTGTGAACGGATAACAGATCGCCAAATTTAGCATCAGGCTCCTATTTGCTAAATTCTCGGAACAAGATAATGAATTTATTCTGTTAACTTGTAAACTATTATCACTAAAAAAATCTTTAAACTATTGTATAATTAATTGTTTTTGTTCAGTAGAGATATTTCATAAAAATAAATAGCTCGTAGCATCATTTAAAATGCTACGAGCTATTTCAAGTAAATTAGATATTAAGGAACTCCATATTTTCTAAGCGCGATAATACCTAATTGGATTTGTAATTATGCTCGTTCACTCGGTCAAGTTGTTCTTCGTTTCGTATTGTTAATCCTGGATATTCCTTTTTGAGCACTGCAATTGCGTCTTTTGCAAATTCCGAATTAATCGTTACCTTAAGCCTATCTGAATGGAAACCAGAACTTGACTGTACTACAGGTTGAACTTGAAATTGCTGGTCTCTTTGGAATGTGTTTCCTTTTTTAGCTTGATCATTGCAAATTGTCACAAGTGCATGATAAGCAAAAGTCATATCGCCGGTAGCAGATAACGTTCCATCTGTCATAACAAGAGAGCCATCACGCTCAACTTCAACTGTTGTCTTGTATTTCATGTTTCTCTCACTTTATGGCCTATTTGTATATAATATTAGCATAATTTATTGGCAAAGCATTAAAGTGTTATTTCTAGATAAAAAACTTTATTCCCGAGAAAAAAGGAATTAGGATTGCTGCATCACAAAATCTAATTCGAGTTATTTAAGATATGACTCATATTGATAACTTAGAAGAATTCCGCGTGGGTGCCTCTCATGAGAGATGATTCTAAGATTGAATTTGCAAATACATTAAGGGGGCTTGCAGCGTTATTTGTCGTTGTTTCTCATTATTTAAGTGCTTTTTGGTATAAGAGAGACTCTATTTCTCATCTAATTAATGCACCTCTATTAACCCCTGAAACCCACGCGACACCAATTTATGTTAAGTGGCTTAACCCATTTCCACTTTTTGACTGGGGTGCTTATGGGGTAGGATTATTTTTTATAATCAGTGGATTTGTTATTCCCTTTTCACTACAGAAGACCAATAGCATTAGTTTTTTCGTGAATCGTTTTTTTCGTATAGTTCCTACTTATGTCATTGGATTTAGTTTTACTTTATGGGCTCTATTTTTAGGTGGAAAATTCTTTATTGCTGGATGGCCATATACGTTTCAGGAAATAATAATTCACTATCTCCCCGGAATTCGAGACATTCTTGCTTCCAGAAATATTGATGTTATCGTCTGGACTCTTGAAGTTGAAATGAAATTCTATCTCATCGCAGCACTATCCATTGTCTGGTTTCGTCGTTATTCTCTAAAGGTTTTTTTTATACCTACATTACTTTTTCTTTTGACCTGCTATATGTCACACAGGATTCCCGAGTGGGCAACAAGTAATTTTGTAGCCTTTATTGGGGCAGAAACATATATGATGTCAGCACAATATATTATTTTTATATTTATTGGTGTTGTTTTGCATTACTTATATTGTCATAAAATTAAAGCTGATTTGGGATATTTTATAATTGGTACTTTATTTGCTATGTTTTGTATCGCTTGGTGGTCAGGGCCTTATTCAGGAAATTTAATCTTGGCATGGAGCTATGCTTTTGCTGTATTAACTTTTTTATTTTCTTCTATATTCCCTCATTTTTTTAAAGCAAATCCTGCATTTAATTTCTTGGCTCGTATTAGTTATCCATTGTATGTCATTCATAGTATCGCGGGTTATATCGTCCTGCGAATTATGTTGGAGATGAAGTTTAAAATTTGGCTATCACTCATTATCGTTATTAGTGCTTCTTTATTATTATCCTGGTTATTGCATGTATTTATTGAGCAGCCTTCTCGCACCTTAGGGAAAAAAATCGCGGCAAAATTAAGCAATAATTTTAAAGGGTCACCCATGTTTATAAAAAAAATGATAAAGTCATCGAGATTAAAACCCTCACAAAATTAATTTAGGAATTTTATGTCAGCTACTGAAACCATTTTAAGTAAACAAGAAAAAAAATGGATCTTAGACAGGCGTATAACAAGACTTTCTGATAATAAAGAAGTGCAAATTTATCCAATGGGCGCTGAACGCTATATCGCATCCGCATTGGCAGGAGATCGAAAAGATAGATATGATCTTCGAGGAGAGATCGAGGGAAAAAATGTCTTGGTCATTCCTGGATATGGAAATAGTAGTTTTCTATTGGCTCAAGCAGGTGCAAAAGCCGTTACTGCCTATGATAAAGATCCCGTTACAATTGCTTGGATGAAAGCATTTAAAAAATATTATCTTTATCGTGAATATGATAATCATGGAAATCCACTTCCTTCAATTGGTGAATTATTCGCTGCACTGACCTCCTGGTATCCTCCTTTAATCCCTTTATCCAGTGGAAAACTCACTAATTTTCTATCCTGGTTAATACTGCCGAATTCATTAAGAAGAACTTATATTCACTACATGGTGACATTGGTTCAACATGCCGTTCGCTCCAAAAGCCAAAGTAATTATGAACTCGATAGAAACATTCAATTCCATGTAGGGACAATAGATCAACTGCTTATGAGTGATAGAACTCAAACGTTTGATACTGCTTTTGTCCCATATTTGCTTGGTGTTGAAAATGGGTTAGAAAAGGAAAAAGAAATAGTAGGTTTTATTGAACAATTAATCAAAATTATTCCTGATGGACACATTCTGGTAACTCCCTCACGGAATACTAAAGAATACTCTATTTTAGGGAAAAGTTATTTTTTAACAACAGGTTATTCATCTATTCAAGAGATACCTCAGTTAAAAACCTATGTTGTGGGAGATGACAAATACTGGTTTCGGACTCAAGGGCTTGCAATATTTGGAGCACGGCACAATTAGTTGGTGCAATATCAATTCATGAATTATTCGATTGGAGATAGTGCTATGGAATACAAAACCTTAGGAAATACAGGCTTGCTTGTTTCTACTCTTTGTTTAGGAACAATGACTTTTGGGGGAAAAGGATTTTGGGAAACAGTTGGGGCGGTTGACCAAGCAGGTGTAGATAAGCTCATCAAAGCTTCTATAGATGCAGGGATAAATTTTTTTGACACTGCGGATATTTACTCCGAAGGAGAAAGCGAGCGTCTTTTAGGGAACTCTTTAAAAAACCTTAATATCGCACGCAAAGACGTAGTGATCGCAACCAAAGTATATGGAAGAGTAGGGCAAGGTTACAATGATATAGGGGCCTCTCGGGGGCATATTATGGATGCTGTTGATGCAAGTCTTCGTCGACTGAATACTGAATATATTGATTTGTATCAAATCCATGGAAATGATCCCATTACCCCAATCGAAGAAACTCTGCGAGCACTGGATGCGTTAGTCCAACAAGGAAAAGTTCGCTATATCGGGTGTTCTAACTGGCAAGCATGGAAAATTGCAAAAGCATTGGGAATTTCTCAATTTAAAAACCTGGCCCGCTTTGATACGTTGCAAGCCTATTATTCCTTGGCTGGACGAGATTTAGAACGAGAAATTATACCTCTATTGGAAGCCGAAAAAACGGGGCTGCTGGTATGGAGTCCACTTGCTGGTGGCTTACTTTCAGGTAAATTCAGCCGTGAAAATCAAACACCAGAACACGCTCGTCGTTCCAGCTTTGATTTTCCCCTTGTCGATAAGGAAAGGGCTTGGAAAATTCTTGATGTGCTCAGACCAATAGCAGCAAACCATAATTGTAGTGTTGCTCGTGTTTCATTAGCCTGGGTGCTTAGCAGACCTGCTGTAACCTCTGTTATTATTGGAGCCAAGCGTATAGAACAGTTAGAGGATAATTTACAGGCTGTGAAACTAAAATTATCAGTTGAAGAACTAAAACAGTTAGATGAGGTGAGTGCCTTACCACCTGAATATCCTGGATGGATGCTTCCTTTTCAAGCGTTAGATCGATTGGAACCATCCGCACAACGTTTTTAAAAGGCCAACTCTATTTTTTAAGATTCTGCATTCATTTCTGGTCCTCGGAACGCAACAAATCGTTTCATCCCGAGCGTACGAGGGATCTCCCATCGTAACACCGTGCTACGACTTGGAGATCCCTCGCTATACTCGGATGACTTGCTGCGCTTCAGCTCATCTTTTTACATCATTTTTATTTTTCACATTTTTATGCCATAAATTATAGCAAGGTGAATAATATAATCAGCCTATGATTTCCATCCAGTTACGGTTTTATGAAGAATTAAATGATTTTCTCCCACCAGAAAAGCGTAAAACGCAGTTTATTCATACCGTAGCACAAAAAACGTCGATTAAAGATCTTATTGAATCGCTTGGGATTCCACATACTGAAATCGAAGTGATATTAGTCAATGGAATATCAGTTGATTTTAACTATCTTGTCCAAGATAAAGATTTAATTTCCGTATATCCTGTTTTTGAAGCTTTTGATGTCAGTGAATTAATTCGACTACACCCCAAACCACTGAGAAAACCTCGCTTTATTCTGGATGTGCATCTTGGAAAACTCGCTAAGTATTTGCGTTTACTCGGATTTGATGTGGTTTATGCAAATAATTTAACGGATGAGTTTATCATTCAGTGCAGTATTAATGAACATCGAATTGTGTTAACACGTGATATCGGGATTTTGAAAAATAAAAGCATTACGCATGGGCATTGGATACACCATACCAATCCTCAACAGCAGGTGGAGGAAGTGTTGCATCAGTTTCAGTTAAAAAAACAGTGCCATCCATTTACTCGATGTCTCGCGTGTAATGGAAAGCTGAAAAGAATTGAAAAAACTACAATTATCGCAGATGTTCCTAAGTTAGCACAAAAATATTATGAAACATTCATGCGGTGCCAATCGTGCAAAAAAATTTATTGGGAGGGTTCGCACTATACTAAATTAAAAACCTGGGTTGAGAAAATTTTGCGCGATAGCGAAGATGAATCCTTAAAATAATAAGAGAAAAATACTGTTAAAAATTTTATACATATTAAACGGATAGTCATCAAAGATACCGTGAATCACTATTCACTGCTAAACTAGTTAAATGCCTAATTTTTTAAATAAGACACTATGATAAATGATCAAATGGATGCATTTTTTAAGTCAAAAGCATTTGCTGTGATTGGTGCCTCATCCAATCGTGGAAAATATGGAAATAAGGTTTTACGTTGTTATTTACAAAATGGTAAAAAAGTTTATCCAGTAAATCCTCAGGAAGATCAAATTGAAGGATTGTCTGTTTTCCCTTCAGTACGAGATTTGCCAGATGAGGTAGAAAGTATTTCCATCATCACCCCACCTGCAGTTACAGAGAAAGTTGTTGAAAATGCAATTCAAAAGGGCATTAAAAATATTTGGATGCAACCAGGTGCAGAAAGTAATAACGCCATTCAAAACTGTAAGCAACATAAAATCAATATCATAGCTGGCGGACCTTGCATTTTAATTGCTTTGGATTATAAAGATCATTAAGTTTTTTTTTACAATTCTCTTGAGCCTATTGATCGCTTTTTGCTCCGACCTATATGAAGAAACTTGCATTTGATTAAGATCATCAGAATGTCCGCGGCACTTAAATAATAGAGGGAGTGATATACAATATCCTCTCTGTCTTTAGAGAAGAATGGCATGTTTTTGTTGCCTATTCAGGATGATAATTTAGCTGTAATTATAAGGGATATCTATGTACATGTGGTTTGAACTATTAGTTATGCTCGTTCTTATCTTAATATCAGCGCAATTATTCTCTAATGCGCTGGAATATTTTGGTGAAAGAATAAACATTTCAACTGGTGTCACCGGTTCAATATTCGCAGCGATTTCTACAGCACTTCCAGAAACAACCGTACCCCTTTTGGCAATTATTGCTGGGACTTCTGATCGACAAATTAATGAAGAAATTAGTGTAGGAGCAATTTTAGGTGCTCCACTAATGTTATCTACCTTATCAACGTTTATCATGGCTTTTTCAGTAATTAAAAAACGGGGTATTAAGGGATACATTGCACCAGAAGTTACTGGATTTAAGAGAGATTTGAATTTTTTCTTAGTCGCATTTACATTCGGTGCTTTAGCAATGTTTCTTCCTCTAAAGCCAAACTATATACGTATTTTATTTAGTGTTACTCTCATTTCTCTTTATTTTATCTATTTATTACTTACATTGAGCGCATCCAAAGCTTTAGTCAAAGATGGACATGCTGTCATCACGAATGAGCCCTTGCTTCTAAACCGGCTAGGCCTAAAAACCAATCTGACAACAATCCTGATTCAATTACTTTTGGGTTTGATTTTATTAGTATTTAGTGCAAAAGGGTTCATTGAGGGAGTACATGAAGTGGCAGACTTTATTGGTGTACCTGTTTTGCTTTTATCATTGCTTATTATTCCTATAGCAACTGAATTGCCGGAAAAGGTAAACAGTGTGATTTGGGTACGCAAAGGCCAAGATACTCTAGGCTTTGGTAATATATGTGGTGCGATGGTTTTTCAGGGAACATTACTACCTGCATTAGGAATACTTTTAACACCTTGGCAACCCTCCAGGATAGTACTCACTGGCATCCTCATCACTTACCTGGCAACAGCATGGTTAAGGTTTAATATTTCAGCACATGGGATTAAAGTAGGTGCATTGCTTTTGAATGGAATTTTATACCTAACCTATCTTGGAATTGTGCTTTTATAATGCATATGGGTAGGACTAACGCGTGCTATCTTCCTTTATTAAAAATTAGGTGACCCTTATTTAATTTTCATAATGAATAAGTTATAAGCTCGTATAACTAGCGCAATAATATTATTTTTTCTTCAGCTAATGGAGTTTATGTTTTATGAAATTTGATGTCATTATTCTTGGCAGTGGAATTGTCGGAGTATCGATTGCAACTCATTTGCAAATGCGAGGACGCTCCGTAGCTTTGATCGATTTGAAATCGCCAGGAAATGAGACATCTTTTGGTAACGCAGGCTTAATCCAGCGTGAAGGAGTATACCCCTATGCATTTCCAAGAGATATTGCTTCGCTCATTAAGTATGCTTTGAACTACTCTCCTGATGTCCGATATCATCCCAAATCGATACTCAAACTGGCACCTTTCTTGTGGAAATATTGGGTTAACTCTCATTCTTATCGTCATGCAAAGATTGCAAAATCTTATGAAACCTTAATCCAACATAGTGTGAATGAACATCACTTTCTTGCCAATGCTGCAAAAGCGCGACATTTGTTGCGGTCAGGAGGATGGATTAAAGTGTTTAGAACCTCAAAAAAACAAGATGCTGAACTTCAATTTGCTGAGCAGTGCAAATCGGAGTATGGCATCCAATTTGAGTTCCTTGATTCATCTGCATTACATGAGGTTGAGCCCGAGCTCGATAAATCATTATTAAGCGCTCTTCGCTATGTGGACTCAGAAACTGTAAGCGACCCTGGCGCGTTGGTATCTGCCTACGCAAAATATTTTGAACACCTTGGTGGCCAGTTCTTTTTTGGCGATGCATTCACTTTATCCAATCAATGGACCGTTCAAACAGTGCAGGGGCTAATCCATGCGGACGCTGCTGTGATTGCATTAGGACCCTGGTCCGATGTTTTATGCTCAAGGCTAGGATATCGTTTTCCACTGGCAGTGAAACGTGGATATCACATGCATTATGCAAAAGGGCAAAATGCACACCTGTATCATCCTGTACTTGATATAGAAAATGGTTATTTAATCGCGCCCATGGCAAGGGGGATTCGTCTTACAACAGGCGCAGAATTTGCCACACGCGACTCAAAAAAAACTCCGGTGCAGCTTGATTTGGTAGAACCTATAGCTCGTACGCTTTTCCCAATTACCACGCGAATTGATGAATCTCCCTGGATGGGGTGTAGGCCATGTACTCCTGATATGCTCCCCATTATTGGCCCAGCTCCCCGACATAAGGGACTTTGGTTTGCATTTGGACACGCACATCATGGTTTGACTTTGGGACCTATTACAGGTCGTTTACTTGCTGAAATGATGACCAAAGAGGACTTAATCGTTGATCCATTGCCGTTTAGTGCCAATCGATTTACTACATAAAACAACACATTTCATTGTAAGATGAATTAAAATCGCGAATTTATCGAGTAGGAGATATGAATGAGTGAGCCATTTAAAATCATTACTGATTTTAAAGAAAATGATGTTGTTGCTAAAATCATTTATGAAAATTTAAAAAAATTTAATGAATCGATTATTGGCAATTATGAAGCAAAACCTTTTATTATCCATGCACAAAATGAGGTATCGGAAGTTCTTGGCGGAATTAAAGGAGATATCTTTGGTAAGCTGTGTCGAGTATTCACCGTTTGGATCCATGAGCAATATCGTCGCCAGGGATTAGGACGTGAATTGTTTGAACAACTAGATGTATTCGCAAAAGAAAATCACTGCCAAATGATTCAACTGGATACTGCAGAATTCCAAGCAAAGGGTTTCTATCAAAAACTGGGGTATCAAGTAATTGCCACATTACCTGATAATTTTATGGGTTATACCAGTTACATTTTGAGAAAAAATTTACTCTAAGTATTCCTGTTTAATTAGAGCGAGTGCTAATCCCATGTTAAAACAATATATTTTTAAAAATCGCTTAAACTTAGACAATCAAAATTTGGAACGCCTTCCTAATGAATTGGGCCATTTAAACTTTTTAGAAAGTATCAGTCTTTATAATAATCAATTAAAAGAACTGTCTGATGAAATCTGGACTATCAAATCATTACGCCATTTAAATGCTTCAGCAAACAATATCAACTCAATATCGGAGCAAATAGAGGCTTTAGAAAAGCTAGAAACTTTAGATATGAATGGCAATAAACTTTCTGCATTACCCGATAACTTATATAAACTTCCTTTAACAAAATATTTATATATGGCAGATAATGAGTTCTCTATGATTCCAAATGTAGTTACTCAGTTGCGTCGATTAGAGTATTTAAATTTTTCTGGTAATAAAATAAAACAATTACCTGAAGATATGGGTGGTTTGGAGAGCTTGATAGAGCTTCGAATTTATAATAACCAAATCAGTACAATACCAAGTTCGATAGGAGAATGTAACAAGATCAGAGAATTGCACTTGATGAATAACCAAATTAAAAATCTTCCATATGAAATTGGTCATTTGACCGAGTTAAGGATTCTTGATTGCTCTGATAATCAAATAGAACAGGTTCCTCAGACTTTAGGGTTTTTGGATTCACTAAAAATTTTAAATTTACGTAATAATAATTTAAATTCACTTATAGATGAGATAGGAAATTTGTCGGAGCTGATTTACTTAGACTTAAGAAACAATCAGTTAACCGAATTGCCTATGAGTATATTAAAACTCAAAAAGCTAGAAAAGTTGGATTTAAGATGTAATAAAAAGTTTGAATATCCAAATTGGTTATTTGAATTGGAAAGTCATGGTTGCGTCCTAATGCATTAGTGCTTGAAATTTAAATAAACAACAATGAGAGTTGATTGAAAGCAATTTTATCTATTTGTCTCTTTAAAATTATTTCCATTTTGGAAAATTTAAATTTCGAAAGTACTGTATTATCAAAATCGCCCATATAGCATAAATTATGCTCACCATAGTCAAAAAAGGGTGAGAAATGACAAAATTTAGAGATTTGCGAATATCAAGTTATGAGTGGTGCAAAACTTCTCGGAAAATCGGAAACAATTATGTGGAAGTTCCTCTCATTTCATATAGGATACGTGATCTGCCACAATTGAGTGAGATGGATTTGCCATCTAAATTATTTCAAGATGAAGATTTTGTCGTACCGCCAAAAGATAATGGTCGCTACTGGGTCAAAGCAAAGATAGGAAAACTTTATCTCGAATGGATACCCGGAGGGAAAGGAAGCTTTAGTTTAAATATTAAATATATAGATAAACAAAATCGAACCCTACGGTCATTTTTGAATTTACAAAATCCACGACATTCAAATATTGAGTTTGAAGATTTATTGCCCTTTGATTTGAGTACCTATTATTCTAGTCGTACAGGTAATTTGTCGCGAAGTGCCAGCTTTGCACGTGAGCAAAGAAGCTGTGCTTATGAATTGAAAATGATTCTCACCAAATTGCTTCTGGATGAAACGCCTACTGCAGATGAACTGAGAAACTTCCAGGAAAATTATAGGAAACTTTATATTATAGGAAATTCAGCGCAATCTCACGGGCACATTAAAAAAGCACAATTTCAACCCTTAAAAGATATTACATATTTTGGTCTTAATTCTCATAAAAAACCTGCTACTTTGTTTGAAGTATCAGCAAAAATAGGGGCCATTGCCTTAAATAATTTGTCTATCAGTGAGAAAGAAATTGGCGATGTTTTAAGGGAATACCTTGAGGTTACGGGCAATAAAATAGATATATTTGACAAAAAAGAGGTTCAATTGGAAATATTGACTACTCTAATAGATAAAGGACGAGTTCCTTTAAAGTCGATAGTTGATGATATAGAGCCTCTATTACAAAATGCGATTCGCAGTTTAAAGAAGCAGCAAAGAACTACTCGATATTTTTCAAGTGATGATTTTACTGTCAAAAATAAAACTGGTGCCGAGATTGATCAATGGCTGCAAGAAAAATTGTTTCAAGACCTTTCTCTTAAAGAACGCAAAAATGGATATCTTTTAGGATTGGAAAGTATCATTAACGATTTGGATCCTGCACAAAAAAAGAGCTTGGGACTCTGTATTTTAAATAATCCAAACCATTTCTTAAAAAAAGAAAGAGACTTTTTTCGTTCTTTAGAGTATTCCAATGATACATACTCTATCTTTCAACTGGTTAAAAAGCTCATGCTCGGAGAACAAAAAAACAACACGCTTATTATTCATGATGAGGAACATCATCAAGATCATGTTCTTTCTCGCTATGTATAACAAATCAATCTAAAATTAACGGCTTGCATCCAGGATAGGGGACAAATTCCGGATGCAAGAGCTCTAGGCAAACTTACTTTATATTTTGTTAAAATATTCGGATTGAACGTTGAACGTCGTTTTCTTCATTTACATCTATGCATGGAGACGTTTCATCTACATTAAGTTTCATATTTAGCTTCGTTAGTTCTTGTTCCAGTGCTCTAGCCCACTTATATACTCCGTTAGTGGTTTCAATAGGTTGATACTTAAAAAAACTCTTAGGTAGTACTGTTCGTAAATGATCAATGCCAGCCAATAAACAACGTTTGACACTTTTCGCACAATTATTTTTGATTAGCATATAATTTTCATTTCTTTCGTTTTCCATGGCTTTAATCACTGCTAACTCATCAACGAAATAACGTAATCCACACTCACTGGTAGGGAGACTTATCGAATGGTCCGGGTGTCGTCCATCAGTTTTGTATAGTGTTTTTATTGACATTTCTTGACGGGAAAGAAAATCTGCACGTTCATTGATCTCTGATTTTAATGCCGCTATCTTCGTTTCATCTATATTTTGCAATTTTTCATTGAGATCACCAAGTTGGACTTGAAGTCGACTCATTTCTTTATCAACCTGATCGATTTCAGTTTGATTTTCTTGCATTTGTTCTTGATAAGCACTTTGTTTTTGTATTCTCATTTTTTCGAGCTCAGCTAACTCCTCGGACAGCTCTAGATTCTCCTTTTGCAACATATCAAGCATTTGAATTACAGACTTCATTTCCTTATAGGTGTTATTCGCAGGATTGTAAATTTTTTCTAAGATACTTGATTTCTTATGAAGAAAAGTGATTTTTTGATTATTTTTAACTAACTTATTGGTTAAATTATCTGTTTTTTCCTTGAGTTCATCCAGTGCCTTTTGACAGCGTTTACTCAGGTCATCTCGTAAACTAATTAATTCGTGCTGTTTTGATAGTAACGTATTAAGTTGTGCTAGAATATTTTTTTTATTGTCTAAATCACTATCTAAGTTCCAAGTTTTAACGATTTTATCAAGGTTTTCTTTTTTATCTTTATCGACTTTTTTTAGACCCTCTTGATAGTAGGGATGTTCAATGGGATGCGTTGAGCCTTTGCCAATTACTTCTCTTTGCATATCGGATTCATGATCAGATATTTCTGGCTTAACTCCTTTACATTTCGGTGCAAGATGCAAAAAATGGAAAAAATCTTGAGCCAATTGACTTCTTGAGGGGGTACTCTTGGGCCAGAAACTGTGGGTTACTTCAACGCTTCTGAGGGTTTTTCGTCTATAATATTTGCCCGCATTACCTTCAACCAGTTCAGGTACATAACTAAGACTCTTTTTTACAAAAAAATGGCTTGGATTATCTTCTAGTTTTGCGAAGCCGCGCGAGCGCTCATTAAGCTCCATGTAAAAGTTAGCATGCCCGATATTTTCATCTCCATCGGAGGCTAATAATGGACCAAAAAATCGGTTTTTTATCCGTTTGCCAAAAATTTGCGTTGTTGAAAGCCAAACATTTACTTGAATCATAAAAGCCTTATTTCTTTTATATCAAAAAAACGATGAAAAATCACACACTTAGAGCTGTCTAATCTGTATCTTATATTAAACTATTTGTTTTTCAAGTACTCAGTTCTATTTTTTATTGAAAAAAAAGTGGCTTTTCAATTTTGCATAATGACATTTATTTATAGAGAATGCGAATATAAAAAACTTACTCTCATGCAACCCAGAAAGAGAGATATTTTTATATTTTTTTAAACTTTTATGGAGAATTTCAACTAATGCAAGCGCTCAATTATTATTTGATTTTTGCCTCCTTTTTTAGCTTGATATAGTGCCTTATCAGCAAGGTTAATCACGGTTTCAATATTCGATGAATAATCAAAATGAATATTAACAATCCCTATACTTAATGTCACTTGCTCCAAAATGGTCTGATCATTAATATTGGAATCATCAGCATGAACTATTTTTTTTTGAAATAAACCGTTTATTGTTTGACATACAGAGAGGGCTTCTTCAAGAGGCTGATTGGCAAGAATTGCAGCAAACTCATCGCCGCCAAGCCGGAAAAGCGTATCATTTGTTCGTTGACAAACACTATTGAGAAGTTCCGCAATACCGATTAAAAATTTATCACCATAAGGATGGCCAAAATTGTCATTAATTAATTTAAAATTATCAACATCCATAGAGATAAGATTTAAAGGATATCTATTGCGTTTGGCGCGTTGAAGCTCCTGCGGTAATAAAAACTCAAAATGTCTTCTGTTATATAGCCCCGTTAAAGGATCTGTTATCGATATAATTTGTAACTCATAAATCAATGTTTCTCTTTCTTGGGATAATTGAAATGTTTTATGCAATAATTTCATATTAATTTTTGCAGCAATAAGAAGCATCACAACAAACAATAAAAACATAGTCGCCAAAAGGGCTCTGTCCATGTCCAGAACTGAATAATTATAGGCAATTACTGGCAAAAACATGGGAACTATATAAGCATAATATGCTGGTAAACAAACAGAGAGTGTCGCAATTGAACCAGCGCTCATTCCGCCAAATACTAAAATAATAATGAACTCATAGAGTTCAGTTACATAAGCTAAGGAAATTAAGTAGCAAGCCCCCCATGCAATACCCATTAGTAGAGTGAGTAAAATAAACTTGATTAAAATGGATTGCTTTTCTCCTTGATATAAATCGTTCTTAATAATTTGTCTACACAAATTCCATCTAATAAAACTAATGATTAATATTCCGCAATACCAAGCACTAATGAGTAAGAAGGGGACCTGATGATATAAAATAAGAGCGAGCAACGAGGCCAAAATAATATTAAAAGGAATGGCCTTTTTAGAACCTTCTATAAGGAGTAATGTGGCTTCCTTGCCTAACTTAAAGATCATCTCATTTCTCTTTGATAGTTCCTTTTTGTCTACTACATAGTATAGCTGGTGATACTCAAGTATCATTAAACGCACAGATAACTATCTTGAAGTGACAGGAGTGCAATTATGTCCAAATACTCTCCAGCATGGCCTCATGGCGATATAATTGAAGTATTTGAAGGTATCTATGTTGTCCGTGGTACTAACATCACTTATTTTGATGATAGAAAGATTCAGCACAGTAGAAATATGACAATTATTGAATCGAACGGGGCCTTAACCCTAGTTAATACCGTACGATTGAATGAAATTGGATTACAAGCTCTTGATAAATTAGGTACCGTCAAACATGTTTTGAGCATTGGGGCATTTCATGGAAGAGATGATCAATTTTATGTAGATAGATCTCACGCCAGCCTATGGTCTGTTCCTACTGAAGAAAAATCTCATAGTGTACGATATTTACAGGACAAGGATGAACTACCAATAAAAAACAGCCATTTTTTCATGTTCAAAAGCTCATCTCCCTTTGAGGGCTTCATATATATTGAAGATCATGAGGGTATTATTATTACTTGTGACAGCATAAAGAATTGGGTTGAAATTGATGAATTCTTTAGTGAAGATACTGCAAAAATGGCGTTATCTCATGGAGAAATAGCAAAAGCACGAATTTCACCTATATGGCTTAATGCGACAGGAGTTCATAAGGCTGATTTCGACTCTTTATTACAATTGAGATTCAAACATCTTATTAGCGCTCATGGAAATGTATTAAGAGATACAGCCTATTCTGATGTTAAAAATTCTATAGAACAATTGAGTTGACCCATCGCATTAGAATCAGCTATACAACTGGAATTGCAGTGCGAGAGGAACGATAGGGGGCATAACAGAAAAAAATATTCTAATTTTTAAAAAATATCTTGAAATGCTATATCTAGAACACCATTGGGTTCAAACATCGATTTAAAATGCTCTAGACTCACTCGTTTTAATTGATCGCTTTGATTGGGTGAAAGCAAATCGAGTCCATAAAGAGCGATATCCTCGATAATTCGTTCATGCCTGTAATAAGACAAAACCGATTTATTGATAATAACCTCACCATAGCCTTCATAAAAATAAGCTACTTCTGCAGATAAATTCCAAACATTGCCAACGCCACCGCCTATAAACATAAGATCGCGTTCTTTGGGAGCCATCATGGGGTCGTCCCAATCAATAATGTAAAATGATTCATCCGAAGTCATTAAAATGTTTCCGGCATGTATATCTGCATGACACAAGACGTAATCATGTGCATCAAATTGTATTTGTTTCACCAATTCTTCTGCCGAATTAACGAGTCGATTAATCGAATCGAATTGTTTTAGATAATAATTTTTAAAATCTATAGTCGTTGTACTGGTGGATGTATCTGATTCTATTTGAGAGTATAAAGATTTAACAATTTCGCGCCATTTTGGAGAATAGGTTTCTTTTCTTAGTGATTTTTGAAGAGCAAGCGGTATGGATAATGTATGAATTTGCTTTAATGTTTTTCCTAACTTGATCCACTGATTTTTAGTTAATACCTGCTGGAATCCATTGTGACCCTCAATAAAAGGATAAACAATGATTTTAAAGTCATTTAATTGTATGAATAATTTGCCATCAACTGAACAAACGGGAAAAATAATTTCCTTTACGTGTGAATCATGCAGTAACTTAATAACATCCATGTGGGTTTCTTCATGGTTACCGTATTTAAGTTTTAAAAAATAGGAATTAGCCGAATCATTTACTTTGTATACCAATGCATTCATGTCAGCGCCTAATTGAAGCGGCAGAATATCTTTTGCATTGATCGCGTAGTGATTTTTTAATAGCTCAATCAGCTGCTGTTCGGGAATTGGTTGACCTGGCATACACAAAGTTTTAGTAGGTTTGAATTATGTTGCATATGTTATAACAAAAGACAAAATCTGAGTACTTTTGCTCATAATTTAAATCGCGCGAATCTGCGTTCGACAAATCCCAACAATCGAAACCTAGCTCCAACGTTAGGAGGCAAATGCTAGTTGTTTAACGTGGACTTTAGGTTACTGACTGTTGTTCAATTTTAGTTATTCTATTCTTTGATACTAATTTTATTCCTAGGTCATCATTTAAATTTTTGAATACCACCATGAGCCTATAATTCAGGCGATTTATGGGTAATTTGATTAGGCATACTATAATAATAAGCATCAGTCCAAAATTCGGATGATCCCAAAAAAATATCTCATTCCAAAGTATGTCTTTCGACGGAGTTATCATGAGAGAAAAAACTAAACGAAAAGCACAATTCCAGGCTTCGCCAATCGGAGGAGACAACTTCGATGCGCATGAAACCCAACTTAATTTTGAAGATCTGGGAGAGATTTTTGCTCATTATGGAGAAAAACATGGTATTCGTTTGATAAGGAATGGAGATTTTAATAGGCACATTCTGCTAGGTAATATTAATGGTCTTGCTGCTCAACTTGATGCAGTAACCGCTAAAACGCAACCGTACTATAATTTTTTAAAAATATGCGAATTCAGTGATTCTGCTGTTTTAAAGTCATCTACACACCTTTCAACTAAAGATTTACATGAGCTTTATAGTTTTCTCAAATCTAAAGGATTTCTGGAAAACAACCGATTAAAAAAAGATCTAAATCCAGAGCAAAGACACGAGATAGAGACTTTTTGCCAAACAAAATTATCTGTTCAAGATAAAGCTAAATTAGAAAAACGAAGAGAACGTTTGAGTAAAGATTTTAAAGTAAAAATGCTCACTTGTTGCTTAACAAAAGAGCAAGCAATAGATGAAATTCTTGCTATCCAAAAGTCCCTTGGTGAAAAGGAGATGGTTGGATATGTATTTACAAACAATGAGCGTGGCAAAGGAATCAGACGACAAACACATTGGGAAGCCGTCATAATTACCAAACATGATATTATTAAACCAGTAGAGTGGCTCGACCAACCTGTAAAGTCAATCTTATATCACACTGATGGGAGATTAAACTCTGCAGCTTTTTTTTCTCCGAGAACGGACTTTTTCCCTGATGAAGGAATCCCTGACCAGCAGGTCAATCGAAGCCATCGCGGTGCGCTTAGTGTTCTATATCTTAAAAAACTATTGCAAAATAATGGCAAAGCGCTATCTGAAGACAGTTTAAGAATTCCGCTTTATGATGAAAAGGATCAGCTAAATTATGTTTTTATTCCTCCACCCGATGTGATGCAATACGCACCAAGCGATCAATTTATAAAATTTTACCAAAAGCTGATGGGAAAAAAAGTGGAGACCTCCTCAGGTCAACCAACCCCTAATAATCTGAGACAATTATTGATGGAATCGAAAAGAAGAGCGGAATTGAAAGGCGATCCTAAGACCGCTGAACATAATCAGAATTTAATCAATAAATTGGATGCTTTCAGCGAGAAATGGTTGCGAGGCTGTGAAGAGGCTTGTAAAAAAAGGGACGCAATGTTTCATAATAACGATAAGAACAGCTATAACCTCTATCTTGCTTACGCTGCAAAACAATTAAAAGATTTAGTGCTTTCTCGTAAAGAAGAACGAGTTGATCCGGATTCAACCGCTGGAAAGAAACAGGAAAAAGAACAGGAAAAAGAACAGGAAACGACTAATGAGCAGGTCAACGATTATCAAGAGAATAGTGTAGGGGCGGGGACAAGCACACCTCAGAAAGAAGCCCAACCCCAAACATCAATAGCCCAAAAGGATCCAAACGAAAAATTTATAGAAGATTTGGAAAAATATATTGCCACGCGCACATCCGAGGCAGGGGGGCACGATTTAGCATCTCACCATCGTACAAAGATAATCACTCTTAAATTTGGTTATAGTGCTGAACAAAAAATAACAGCAGCAAATAAACTGATTTATGCTTTGAATATGCAAGATAATCTTGATCAAATACCGATGGAAATGCAATTAACTGAGACTGATATTGGCGCATTGACTACTTCCAGGCTTTACGGAAATGTGATTAAGAAACACTTGGAGCTGTTTAATCATATACTTGAGAACTTACCGGAAAATCAAAATTTCAATAACTTTAGACAGGATATGTGATGATTATTTCGTTCATATGACGATTTAGCAATCAATGATTTTTGTTTTACTAAGAATATCAATTTCTTTATTTTTAAAACCTAAAAAATTGATTATAAAAGTGGTGATTATGTACGCAATAGGTTAAACCAATTGCGCCTGCCCATTAAATTCGCGATAATCAGTAATTAATACACAACTGATAAGTAAACAATGCTGAATATTCTAGAGAATATTGATTTAACACCTTTAAACACATTGCACCTAAAATCAGTAGCCTCTCATTATATTGTCTTAAATCAAGTCGAACAATTAGATGAAATCAGAGCGATTATTTCTAATTATCCCAAGTTCTTTATTTTGGGAGGAGGGAGTAATTTAATTTTACCCGCCATATATCAAGGTTTAGTTATTCATAATAAGTTACGTGGTATCACAATTACTGATTTTGGCCAAGAAAAGATTGTTACGGCAATGGCTGGTGAGAACTGGGATGAGTTTGTCGCTTATTGTATCCAGCATGGTGCTTTTGGGTTGGAAAATTTAAGCTTAATCCCTGGTACGGTGGGTGCATCGCCAATTCAGAATATCGGTGCGTATGGAGTCGAGGTTAAAGATTTTATCAAAGAAGTTGTGGTCTATGATCTTCAAGCTGGAAAACTAATTAGCCTTAGCAGCAGCGAATGTCAATTTAGTTATCGGAACAGTTTTTTAAAAAACAATTGGCGTTTTATTGTTATTAGCGTCAGTTTTACTCTATTAACGGAGCCCAATCTTAATACAAAATACGGCGATGTAGCGCAAAGACTCTATTCTTTAACTCATCCAACACCATATGACCTTCGCAACATAATCATTAGTATTCGTCAAAGTAAATTGCCTGACCCCAAGGAGTTAGGTAATGCAGGTAGTTTTTTTCATAATCCTATCATACCTAAAGAAATGGCGCAGAAGTTATGTATTCAAAATCCTAATTTACCGGTTTTTCCAACACCTAATCCCGAGAAAATCAAAGTATCAGCAGGGTGGCTGATTGATAGTTTGGGTCTGAAAGGATTGCGACAAGGAAATGTTGGGATTTACCAGCAGCATGCATTGGTTATGGTAAATTATGGCGGCGCCTATCAAACAGAATTATTGAAATTTGCAGATTGGATTCAATTGAAAATCAAAGAACATTACGATGTACAACTTAATATCGAACCCATTATTTTAGATTGAACTTCAAGACATAAAGATCTGACAAATCTGCAAATCCTTTGCTGTTTTTATAGGGGCTGCTTATAACGAAAAGTTGCTAAACGCAGGCCAAGAGATGAAGTACCTAGCTTCCCTAGTAAATTACTTTCTCTTGAGATCCCGGTAGAAGTTATCATGTACACCAAGTGCTAATAAAATCCTTAATGCAGTTTCCCACTCATAAGCTAAAAGAAATAGTCCTATCTAACTTTCATTAGCACCATGTTGGGCAGACCTACGCTTGCTGTAATTAATTCTATAACATTCCAGCACGCCGAGTTTCATAAGTTACAGTTTCTGTTGCCATTTCTATCTTTGGTTTAAGCTGGTCTAGATGTTCATTCTGCCACGTTATTTCTTTGCCTTGCTCCCTTGCCAATTGATTCAAATCATCGATAATTTCACCTAACTCATCAAGCCCCTCATTGGTCTTATCAAACAGCTCTAAATGTTTTTCATCTAATAAAGTTCTATCAACTGGTTCATTATATTGCGGTTTAAGTTTAGGTTCATGATGTCTTGTCAGTCCCTGCTTAATAGATTGAGTCAGAGTTGAGTGTCTTGGTGGTTCATCTTTTGACTTGCGACTGAAGGGGTGTTTCAAAAAATCAGGCATGGGAGGAAAAAAGCGAGATAAGCCATAAGTTTTTATGTTTAAAATACTTTCTTCTGCCTGTTCAGCCTTATTTTGTATATTTTCTGTAATTTTTTCTATTTTTTGAATTTTTTTTGATTGCCCCTCTAAGGCCTCTACAGTATCTGCCCCTATTTCTCGAGTGCTTCGTGCCATACGCACAGCTCGCTCTACAGACGCCTCTGAATCTTCGATGACTTCATTGATTTCCTGAATCTTTTCCTGAAAAAATAATTCTTTTTGCTCTCTCATTGTTAAAGTCCTTGTTCATTTTTATTGCAGCTTACTCAAACTCTTTATACATTGCAAGAGACAAAGACTGGTTAGGCAAAGCCTTTGGGCAACAAAAGTAAAATGATGAAGAGGAGCCTTAAAATGTTTAACCAAGGGAATTTAGGGATAGGATTTTCTTTCAAGAATTTTGCAAGGCAGGGTCTAACCTGAACACAATCTGATTCAAAAATGGTATATTAGGCAAATGTTTTCCAACTTGGTTTGCTATGATTGAAAGAAATGGTTTTTTAATTGAAGTTTTGAACGAAGATTTACAAAGCGATGGAACTATTACTCTGCCAGCGGGGCTGAAATCCATTTGTGGAAGTGCATTTAATCATTGCAAGAGCTTAGCTGCGATTACCCTCCCAGAGGGATTGAACTCGATTGGTGGATTTGCATTTGCTTACTGTACGAGTTTAACCACCATCACTCTGCCAGCGGGGCTAAACTCGATCAGCCCAAGTACATTTTCTGGCTGTACAAACTTAACCACCATCACTCTACCAGCGGGATTGAACTTGATTGGTGCAAGTGCATTTAATCGTTGTACGAGCTTAGCTGCGATTACCCTCCCAGAGGGATTGAAATTGATTGATGGATTTGCATTTGCTGGCTGTACGAGTTTAACCACCATCACTCTGCCAGCGGGGTTGAACTCGATTGGTATATGTGCATTTTCTGGCTGTAACCAATTGGAACAGATTGTCATCGATACGGATGACTTCAAAGAATACACCAGGATTAAAGAGCTCTTACCTAAGGATCTCCAAATAAAGGTTCCCTATTGGGGCTGTTTAGAAGCAATTAAAGAAATTCAAACCCAATGCCTACAAAAATTAATTAATCAACCTGAAACCAATTTTTTGTATCAAGAACTTCAACTTGGCGCTCACTGCAATCCTTTTTTTTACAACTTCCCTAACGAAATGATAGTGGAAATTAATAACCACATGAAAAGCGATAATTGGTATTATGCCAAAGCACTAAAAGAATTAACTGCCTTGAGCATGCCTCATTCAGAGGAAAATCTGGAGCGCTATCGAGAACAATGTGATGAGATAGTAACTAAATACATCAATATTGCGCAAACCCGCGCAGAAAATTTTGCAAAAGGAGCAACTAAAGAAAAAGAACAAGGACATCAGGCATTAGGGTTCTTTGCAATTAAGCAAGAACGCTTTGAACTTGAAGTGGTTAAGCCAGATAAAACCTCAATCTATACTCACTCCTCTTAAAGAAACTATTCTAGCCAGTTACGCCGGCTTTGTTAATTAAAAAAGAATTCCATAAGTCTATCTGCGAATTAACGGAGAAACGCGACTTATATTTTAGTGTAGCAAATGCTATGAATATTCAACTAAGTCTGATTATCTATATTAAAGGATCTTTTCTAAGATAATATTTAAAGTATTCAATAATGGATGAAAACTATGGATAGAATAAAGGAGTTTGTGCGTAGCTTTAAAATTTCTAATAGAAAAGGGGGATTCATTGGTTGCTAGATTTATAAACACATATTCTGTGAGCTTATTTTGATCAAAAACGTGCTCACATAATTACTATGAATCTTAGATCCAAGTTTTAAGTGCAAGTTTTGTTTATTAATTAACCAATCTAGTTGATATAATTCTATCGGTTAATTTTCAAATGGAATTTGTACGAAATGGGTTATAAACATTTAATTTATTTACAAAGATGTCAGATTTTAGCTTTTTGGAAAGCAGGGTATACGCAACGCAGCATTGCTAAAGAAATCGGAGTACACGAATCAACCATCAGCCGGGAATTAAAACGCAATATCACCTTTGTACGCACAAGGCTTGGATCATGGCAATATAAACCTGACTATGCTCAAAGCAATGCTAATCAGCGACATAAAAACAAAAATAAATTTATAAAATTTACTGATTATGCCAAAAGTTTTGTTCGCGAGAAGCTTCAACAAAACTGGAGCCCAGACCAAATTAGTGGTTATGCAAAGAAGCATAATCTTTTCATTATTAGCGGCGAATGGATTTCCCAATTCATATTACAGGATAAAAATAAACGCGAAAATTATATCTTCATCTACGTCACCAGAATAAAAAATACCGTAAACGCTATGGCAGTCCAAAGCGACAAGGACCCATTAAAAACAGGCGTTTTATTGATGATAGACCTGTTATCGTTAAAGAAAAAAAGCGAATCGGGGATTGGGAAATTGATACCATCATTGGCAAACAACGGAAGCAAGCAGTGGTGAGTATTGTTGAACGTGTTTCCAAAAAAACCATTCTTAAAAAAGTCGAAACAAAAACTGCCGCAAAGGTCTCTGAAGCAACAATAGCTGGATTAAAGGATTTCTCTGGCTCTGTATTTACTATCACAGCAGACAACGGCTCAGAGTTCGCTTATCATGAAAATATCAGCAAGGAACTCAATACAGATTTTTATTTTGCTCATCCATATTCATCATGGGAACGTGGATTGAACGAAAATACAAATGGTCTGGTCAGACAATATCTAAAGAAAGGTTCAAGTTTTACTGGTATCACAGATGAATACCTTGCTTTTATCGCAGACCAATTAAATAATAGACCACGTAGAAGTCTTGGTTATGCATCACCAAATGAAGTTTTTATGAAAGAAATCAGCGCCATGAAATGAAGATGGAAATGAACGCTATGTTATAAAAAGGCGCTTGCACTTATGACTTGTAACCACGGGATAGTATAATCAACTAAGTCTGATTATCAAAATAATCAGACTTAGTTGATTATTGAACTATCGAGAATGAAGCCCTTCTTAATTCTTAACCCAAAAGATTACCGGTTCGATAAATCGTGATTTAAGGCCTCGTCATTTTTTTTGTTTACCGTCTCTGCACATTTAAAAAAAGAGAAAATGGATCTATCTTGCCATACTAAAACAGTCGTACATTGATTCGTCTTAACGATTTGATATTTACTTTGCGACGCCTCCAATGTAAGTCTTCTAATGTCTACTTCACACACAATATCTTCTTCATGCGCTGTATTATCGTCAGAAAAAGTGACCTTTCCTGATTGATACTCTTGATCCACACCAATTGGCATACTCCCGATATCAGGAATTTCTTCAATGACTACTGAGGAAGATGTAAGTGATAGCTCTCTAAAAGTTGGAAGCGATAGCGCTTTAGCTTCTCTTGAATCTGCTGAATAGTTGATGCTTCTCTCCTGAGCTAGAACATCGCTAACTTTTATTGAGTGTTTATGTTCATGAGCATAACCAGCCTTAACTAATCGTGTTTTGCCGTCTTCAAGCTGAATATTAAAGTAAGCTGTTTTTTTTATTCGTTTTTCACCTTGATCAGTGACTATGGGTCGAGGGACATAAACTGTCGCAGAATAATAATTAATGGTTAGATCTTTATACTGCTCACCTAACTCTTGCGCAAAATAAGTAGCTAATCGATCATTAGTCATATTTTCGTCACAAATATATAAATTAATTGCCTTAAGATTTTGTGCTAATTCGGGTGTAAGGCCACATTGTTTCATGCGCCAAGCTACTGCATCAATTGATAGTTGATATGGTTCTTGTCCTAAACGTTCATAAAAGGTTTGATTAACATTTATTACATAATCAGGATCGCCTGTACCATCAGCAAGAATGTAAATGACCGTATTAGCAGGTACGTTTTGCGGGTTGAATTTAAATTGGGCTCCATCATACAACTCATAATCTTCTTCATTTTCATCTGGGTGACGATAAATCACTACACGTGGAATTGTAGCGCCCATCTTTTCTGAGGAACGTAAATTATTTCTCCAGTCCAATGCTCTAATATATAAAGAGAAATTATTTTCACTGACTGTGAACGGAATAAATAGCACCACATTAGAGGTCGATAATTTTGATTCGGTTATTTTAAACATAGTTGATGTGGATGAGATTAAATAAAGGTTTAAATTATATAATTTCTTGATTAAGATATTATTAACAAAGAAATTTGTGATAGTTCTTCTAAAAGAGAAAATAATTTAAATAACAAGAGATCTAATCCTATGTCTTGGAAACAAACAATTACATTAAGTGAACTGCAACAAAAAGGGCGTCACTGTGAAACCATAGATGACCATAAAATTTTATTGATCTGGCACAATGATAAAGTACATGCCATTGCCTCCCAATGCCCCCATTTTAAATCACCACTATCTAAAGGGACAATTACAGATGAAAATACTATCGTGTGCCCTTTTCATAAAAGTGCATTTAATCTAACAACAGGTAATCCCGAATGTTGGTCGCCGTGGCCACCAGCAGTTGGAACGCTACTTGGTAAGCTGAGCAAACCCAAAAACTTAAAGATTTATCCTGTTCGTATTGATGATGACATGATTCATGTTGAGGTTGTCTAATAAGAAGAAAAACCCAGATTAGAATCTGTTAGCCTGGGTTTTGTGCCATGAGTCTCCCCTGCTATTCTATTTGGAATGAAATTTTAATTTTACCGATATAATCTGCTCTAAATTCTAGTCAATTTTAATTAGTGAACCTTCTTCTCTGTAAATTCGTGATTAACTAAACCACTTAAAAGGATTTGTACTGCAGTCTCACCCATTTTTTCGCGGGGACAAAAATCCATCGCTACAGCAAAACCTATCTCGTTCATGGATTCATCCCATAAGGGATCTTTATTCAAGATTGGTTTTATCTTCTCGAATAAAGAGTCCACAAACATATCGTCCATAGAAAGAAAATGCTGCTTTTGAGGGGTATTAATCAGCATTTCTTTTACTGTGATATAAAGCGAGTATTTCAATAGATATAAAGCATATTCCAGAGATTCATTGTTCATATCCAAGTGAACCAGCTGTTCTTGAGCGTAAAAATGAGTGAAATAATAGTTATCAGGACAAAATTCGCGTTCTATAAAGTCCTGTTGTTGAGAATTACGTACTTCACATCGGAAAAGAAAATACTCTTCATGTTGCGAATAAAGAGCGGAGACTTTAAAACATCCCTGAAAAATAGCGGGCTGATTCCAAATAGCCACTATAATCAACGTTTCAACATTTATATCGTGATGACTCATTTTTAATTAATCAATTTCATGTTTACTTATTAGTGTATAAACAGATAATACATAAGGACAAGATGCGATTGCTATTTTTGAAAAAAGTAACTCTTATACTGCTATTTTATTCTTGATTAGTCGAAACAACGTTTTGCACCTTACCGCTAAATCGCGCTCCTAAAGTTAAAATAGCAGGAAATTTTTTAAGCATATGTAAAACCCAAGATCGTGGCCAAGAGTTCATCATTGCAAGTTGTGCAAAAAATGAAGAAAAATAAATGCGAGTACTAAAATGTTTACGCCAGTGTTTCGTATAATAAATACCTATTGCATCCAAATCATTAATGCCTTTAAGATTCGATTTAAATTGGATTAAACTGTTTGACAGTAACCAAGCCGATTGCATGGCCATACTGATTCCTTCAGCAACAATAGGATGGGCTTCCCCGGCAATATTACCTACAAAAAAGATACCATCCTTATAACAAGAACGAATACCAGGCCTAATTGGTCCGGCTGCCAGCCAGCTTCCTTCACGTTCGGCACAGCCAAGAGCCTGCTTAACTCCGCGACACTGCGTCAATAGATAGTTAAAAACGGTTTCCCCTGCTTGGATACCTGGATTTTCTAAGCGTAAATCATCCAAAACATGACGACGAATACAACAAGAAAGAGTTGCTTTCTGCATACTACTATGAACCATTCCTCCATACCCCCCAGGAAAAGCAAGTAAGGGCATCAGATTTGTAGGCAAATTGGCATTTTTAAAGTGCGTTTTAAATGCAAACAGATCAGAAGATTGATGGATTTTGGTTTCTGATTGCGCAATTCTTTTCTCCCACGAACCATTAGCAATAACAATGAGTGGAGCAATTATCTCACCTATTTTATTATTTTCTTTTACAGAACAGATAAATAAACCATCTTCTTGACGACGATGCACATTAGTTACTTCACAAGGTTGCCAAACTTGCACTCCTTTTAATTTCGCTTTTTCTATGAGTTCTGTATCAAGATACTCTCGCGCTAATGCCCTGCCCCAAAGACCTTTTGAAGATGTAGAATACGGCATATTTGCTGTCAATATAACCTCATCAGCATACAAACCTACTTGTTTAATTTCTGGCCCTCCATGTGCTAAATAGAACTCTTCCAATCCAAGTTTCTGAAAAAGAGATAAACTGGTAGCCGATATAAATTCACCACAGACTTTTCTACGAGGAAATTTTTTCTTTTCGACCAAGCCAACCGTCCAACCCGCATCGGCAAGAAGTAATGCGGTGGTTGCACCAGCTGGTCCTCCGCCAATAATCAATGCATCCAAAGTCATAGGCTTTTATCCCTAATACTAAAGTCTATTTTATTTTCTTAACCAAAAGACCCTATTTCAAAATAAGAATACTCCACCAAAATGGGAAGTGCCATTTGATTTGATAATTTTTGATACATGCCTTGTGTAATAAAAACTCTAATTCTTTTCTGGTAAAACTTTTTTGAATCGAAAGCAGGCCATCATGAGTAATCAGCCGGTTATTAAACAATATAGGACTAATTATTTTATAAAGCCAATACGCAACAAAATTACGGTGCAAGTCATTAATAACTACAGCTTTACGAGCTGTATCATTAGCTTTTATTAAAAAAGCAACTAACTCGTCATCATCCAGATGATGACAAACTAAATTAATTAAAATGATATCTACACTATTTGGTGTTATGTTAAGTTCTGGCCGGGGTTGTATTTTAAACTCAACTGCAATGCTTCCATTTTT
The DNA here is from genome assembly GCF_043161935.1 of Legionella sp. 227. NCBI lineage: Bacteria > Pseudomonadati > Pseudomonadota > Gammaproteobacteria > Legionellales > Legionellaceae > Legionella > Legionella sp. 227. The sequence continues at coordinate 3,230,237 of NZ_CP171154.1, forward strand.
TTGTTGCCATTCAGACAATTCTTTTTCTGCAAGTTGAATAGCCTCAGTTGAAATGTCTAATCCAAGCATTTTCATTCGAGGGTAATATTTACTCAGATGAAGCAAGAGTAATCCTCCGCCACAGCCAACATCGGCCAGTATGGAATTCTCAGGAAACTGTTGAATTAAATTAACCGTATTTTTAAAAATACCCATAATTCTATTGATTTTAAATAGTTTTTTTAAAGAGTGTTCGTACTCTTGTGATGTATAGAAATCTGGACCGAGATCAATGATTTCCTTTTCCCTTGATCGTGTTTTGAATTTGGGCATGATCATTATAAATAATGAGAAATTTTCATTTTGCATTGTATACTTCAATATTACAATAATGATTTAATGTACCGATGGCTCGTAAGCAACAACAGCGTGTCTAAATAGGGAAAAAATTCACAAAGGGACAGAATGCAATCAAATATCACAGCGATTGGTATAGCAACCCCTCCGTTTATGCGCACACAAGATGAGATTGCCGATCTTATTTCTGTAGGATTTCATCTTGATGGATCACAAACAAAAATTTTAAAAAAAATCTATAAATCCTCGGGAATTGAGACTCGGTATAGTGTGTTGACTGATTATTGTAAACAACCAGGTCAATTTGAATTTTTTCCTAATACACCTCAAGAAAGTTTTCCGTCAACGTCACAGAGAATGGCTATATATAAAGAAAACGCCCTCAATTTGGCCATGGTATCCATTCAAAATTGTTTAAATAGCATTGATTTTGACCCAAGAAAAATTACTCATTTAATTACAGTGAGCTGTACTGGTATGTATGCCCCCGGGATTGATATAGAAATTGTCCAAAAGCTTAATTTATCCCCTTCCGTTAAGCGCACGGCGATTAATTTTATGGGCTGTTATGGTGCCTTTAATGGGTTGAAGGTAGCCAATGCATTTTGTCAAACAGAGCCGAGCAGCAATGTGCTTCTGGTTTGTGTTGAGCTTTGTACGATACATTTTCAGAATGCTTTTAACATAGAAAGCATTGTCTCAAATGCTATTTTTGCTGATGGAGCTGCAACAGCGTTGATTCAGGGAGAAATCGCGAGTCAAAAGCGTTTGGCTCTGGAGTCATTCTATTGTGATTTAGTACCTCAAACCAGCCAGGATATGGCATGGACCATTACCAATTACGGATTTGATATTATACTGAGCGCTTATGTGCCTGAAGCAATTCAATCGGGTATTTTTATGTTTGCTGAAAAATTGTTAAGACAATTAAATTATTCGTTTAATGATATAGATTTTTACGCAATTCACCCAGGTGGAATTAAAATTTTACAAGCATGCGAAAAGGCATTAAAGATTACGGCAGATGACAATCAATATTCTTATGATGTTTTAAGAAATTATGGAAATATGTCCTCTGTAACCTTATTATTTGTATTAAAAAAAATATGGGATAAATTAGGCACACAAGATGAGGCGAAACATATTTTTAGTTGTGCTTTTGGACCTGGATTAACTCTAGAATCGATGATACTCAAAGTTCAACATGACTAATTTATTTATTCGAACAGTACCCTTTTCTAAAACTAATAAACTATGGAGTCTTTTTGTATTAACCAGCTTTTTCCTATTGAGCATCTCAGGTTATACAAAAACAAATAATATACAATTTTTCTACTCAAACAATACTCAAATCCTGGACATGGAAAAAGCATTCCAGTATTTAATCGGGAAAGAGCAACACCAGCTCAAAAAAGCTGCCACTCGTATACTGCAAAGACAACATATGGAGTTAGGAGAATTTAAAAATGCTCTTGGAGCGTATACTGGGCAGGAAAACAAACTATTTACAGCGGAGAACTCGGAGATTTTTTTTGTTTCACCTTTACAAAAATTATCTCGAAAAAAAACATTCCTAGTAGCCACAAGTTTAGCAAAACAACTCAAACAAGAAAGTGTAGCCGTTTTTATTCCTAACAAGACAGACTCAATTGCTCATATAAAATTGGTTTTTAGACACAATAAATTCACGATTACTGAGGTACTTCAACTAATTCAGAAGCTTCCCACCTCAATGAAACAGGCATTCACCATGAGATTTAAAAATTTGCACGTTGGTTTTGATTTTACAGAAGTTCAATCTATTGAATGGCTTGGAAATGATCTTAATACCACAGAGATTAAACATCTTTTTCCTTTTGATACGTTACTTGCTTATCATGGTGAGACTTACCTGGTTTTCAATACTGGGCGCTATCAAAAACTGTAAATTATTCTGAATAATCATATAAAAAAATATCTGCAAACAATTCAAAGAGTTAATAAAGCAAGCTGTGATTTAATCATGATTAAATTGGATTTTTGTCTATTCCTAAGTAATAGCAGTAAAATATGGAGAGAATAGAGTTATTAAAAATGCTGTGCGTTTTGATGTGAATCATGTTGTTGTTTTAGTGATTTTTAACTTTTTCAGGAGAAAATGGGTTTTACCACATATCCAGCCCAAACTGGCAATGAAATAGTTAAGATACGTTATAAACGATAATAAAATCTATTGTGTTATGTGTGAAAATGACCTTAATACAAAAACGATAAAAATTGGATGAAATTTACATGATTAATGGATATGTTCGGGTAAGCACCCAGGACCAAAATGATCACCATCAAAAGTTAATCTTTTTGGGCGTCCAACAAACGAGAAACCTTTTCCCAATTCTAATAAAAACTGTTGTAAATAGTTAATCAAAGCTTCTTCAAGTTCCGACTCAACTAATTTCGTTGATTCTGGTAGCCCTAGAAACTCTAATACAACAGGATCCTTTATAGCATCTTCCGGTTTATTAATTTCTTGGCCTTGTTTAGCTAGATTTTTTAATCCTTCTTTATCTTTGCTTTTAGCTAATTTATCATAGATAAAGATAAGATTGTCCATCTGTATCAACTGGGAGTTCCAATACAAAAAATTATTTCAACACACTTAAGTTATGGCAAATATTTGTCTCTTAAAGCTTATCTTAAAAAAATATCGATATGAAAAAGATTATTAATAAGTTGAATGTTAATTTCGGTTGGTCAGCTAATCAGGAGAACAAAATGAAAATAAGAGGCAAGAAGAGATGGCTAATGTTGTTTGGAGGGGTTTTTATTGCTTTCACCGTATATGCTGCAACACCTGCGTCAAAAGCCTACCTTGATAGCAAAATGGCAGTCATCCAGGCGGAAATTGATGAAATTTCAAACTACTTAGCAATTAATGGATTATAACCACATTATTTTATTAATTAAAAAGGATTTTAAATGAAAAAAAGTATCTGTGTATTGCTCTCTCTGTCTGCATCAATATGTTTAGCTGCTAAACCAGCATCAACAGCCGATGTGGATGCAGCGGCAGCTCGGCTTCAGACTCAAATCAATACAATTAATAATGTCCTTCTGGCCCAATTAAAAGCATTCACGGCGCAAATAAACACACTCACTGCGCAAATAAACACACTCACTGCGCAAAAAAATACACTCACGGCGCAAGTAAGCGCACTCAATACGATTCCAGCGGTGGCTCATCCAGTAGGAAGTTGCTATGGCGGCGGAGTAGTTTATTATGCGAGTTCAGATGCTAATGCCCCAGCAGGGCAACGAGGATTAATTGCCGCACCCACAGATGCCTTAACTTCAACCACCATGGCATGGCAAAGCGGGGGATCAACCACGGTAATACCAACGCCACAAAAAACCTATTTCACTGGCGAGACAAACACGAATGCAATTTTATCAACAATCGGTATTTTTCCTGCAGCAAGCGCTGCAAATAGTTACACTGCAGATGGCGATACGTGTACTGAATGCACAAGCTGGTATCTTCCCTCTCAGGACGAACTTGCCACATTGTATGCCCAATCAACTTCGAGCATTGCTTTAGGGGATACAACATTTTGGTCGGCGTGCAGTGGCTCTACTCCTGCGTCATCTAGTTATTGGAGTTCTACGCAAGGCACGTTAAATTCACAAGCATTTAGCGTAAACTTTTTAACGGGTATCGTGACAACCAGCACGAATAGTAGTAGCTTTCGTGTTCGCGCAGTTCGAGCTTTTTAAGAAAAAAATCAAAAAAGTACCGATTATTTAAAAGAATGAATACTCTACACCCAAAAAGCCCCCCTGTTGTGTTGGGATATGAGCAATAGGTGTGTTACCCGCAATGTCTAAGTAAACACCAGCATTGTTGTTGGAATAAATGCCTTGATAAATGGCGTTGAGCTGAACATGCTCAGTAAGGTTCATGCCAACGCCCGCTTGAAACTCGCCTGCAAGTTTACTTAAACCATCTCCATAGGTCGATGTTCTATCTTCTAACTGCAGTTGGCGATAGGCAATGCCGCCTTTGAGAATATAATATAAAGGTTTATCGGGCTGAATTTGACCTTTAACAGTAAACAATAAATCGATAAGAGGTTTTAATATCGCTTGCGGAAGCAAATCTGTGGCTGGATCTAACACTGATGAACTCGTTGCAAGGCGCATTGTATTACCAGATTGAATGCCAACTTCACCACCAAGGATCCATTGTCTATACTCCTTGGCATTAACACCTAATGTAAAACGTCCTTGGGCAACATTGCCATCATTTTTATACCCACCTGAAACCGTACCATAACCGCCATAGCCACCAGCATAAAAGATTGGATGTGGTTTTATCATTACATCACCCATAGTCCCTGAAAATACAGGGTATGCAAATGATAATACAAGAAGATTTGTTACAATGATTTTTCGCATGTTTAGAAAATCCTTATCTTTAACTATTACTCCAACTATTAGCATTAATGATACTAATATTAATTAGCTCGATGATACTTGTAGCGAATTGCAGTATGCAAGTACATTATATTTGGAAATACATTTGCTATACAAATGCATGATATTCATTTCAGTGAATAAATTGCAATATTTTCATTTAACATAGCTGACTTAGTTCATTGCTAGTTTGGTCTGGATATGCGGTAAAACCCAAAATCATGAAAAAAATACTTTCTGTTCTATTAATAACAGCGACTTTTTCTTCAACTTACGCTTCAGGGATAATAAATACCATTGTTTCATCACCAGGTAGTGGAGGAACCAATACTGGGACTAATCCTGGAATGAATTCCGGAACGAATACAGATACAGATACAGATACAGATACAGATACAGATACAGATACAGATAATGGTACCAACACCGGAATTAATACTGGAACCAGCACTGGTAAAGATAATGGTAGTGGTACGAATAACGGTACCGATAACAGCAGTACTAACTACTAAATAAAACAATGCATGATTTTGTCTTTGAAAGCAATCCCTTTAAAGATTGCTTCCTAATAAAGAGCATTAAGGCAATAACGTCTCGAGTTTTTTCCTCGGGACGTAGAGGATCAGGAAATGAGCAACACTACATCGAAAAAAAATGAACAAGAATAAGGTAATTCATTATACCCAAAATAATACGTAAACTAAAACTTCATCTGTTCTGGTTTACTTACATGTTCATGACGTTGTAAGACAGTATCAGGACGACATTCGGTTTTATATAGATGATAATTCATGGCAAAAACCTCTTTTTGCATATTATCCTTAAAATATTTTATTGCGTCCTCATCTCCATAGTGCACAGCGAGATCAAGCCAATCAAAACCCGCTTGCCAATCCAGCTCTAATAGTTCAGGAAATTCGACCTCAAGATCAACATCCATCTCTTTTTTTAGCGTCTCAAGATCAGCAAAAGATATAAGCGCTATTTCAAATTGAGCACTGCTATATCGTTGTAGGCCAGGCGAAATTTCAGTAATTCGCTTTGCTGTGACTAAGGTATCTTCCATATACTCTTTAAAAGAAATAAGACGTTTAGCGGGTTTAAAAAATGATTTCATTTTTAGAATGAGAAAAATAGAATTAATTATGTGCGCATTGTTCACAAAAGTAAATGCTTTTGTTCTATTATAAATTCATTATGTATCCCTTCATATCCTATTGGTCAAACAAATACCCACATAGATAGTATTTTACAGGAGATAAAAACGTGGAAAAAAAGTATGTGTTATTGTTGATGTTGGACCAGAAAATGGTGCTGCTTTTGCCACATATGTGCCTTATTTGTTAAGAATCTATAAATCATTTTCTTAATTATAAATAGCTTTTTGATTGTTGAGCTTTATCGCTTAATCGGGATTAACTCTCCAATTGTACATGAATATCACGAGCATCAGATTGACCATGATCATCAACTACCCTAACTACAAATTTTCCCGGCTTTGCTTTCCATAAATAAGATTCTCCAGCTTTAGTTTTGGCAATAAACGTTTCGTTAATAAACCAGTATACATAAGCAATACCAGCATCGGTCACGGCAGTGAGAGGTATGGTATTATTTTGAGGAGAATTCGCGCGAATAATATAACTAATTCCGTTTTGTGGCGAAGTAATGTGTGGATCGATACCCGAATTTCCAGACAAGGTACAATCAGGCTCAAAAAAGGGTGGAATATGTCTTTGTATCCCAGCTTTTTTAAAAATACTCAACAAATCAGAAGGCCAAAACTCATAAATCTCAAAACGAGTATACTCATCCATATGGCAGGTCCGTAAACCTGTTTTACTATTTATAGCAACCTCACGATAAATTGTATCTGTTTTGATTGGAGATTTTCCCGGAATAAACCAGCTCCATTCAGTGTCTTTACAATAACGTGTCGGCAACATCCCAGAGGATTTACATACTTCTACTTTTCTCAAATTCATTTGCTCTGGATGTTTTTCCAAAGCATGAATTGGCCCTCGCTCATGATTTAATGCATCAATCAACTCAAAAAATAAAGGAGCAGCAATGTCTTTGCCTATAAATGCAGGATTGGCCTTATTATCAAAATTTCCTACCCATACCGCTAATACATATGGACCAAATACTCCTACAGTCCATGCATCACGATAGCCTGAAGAAGTTCCAGTTTTCCATGCAACCTGTAAGCGTGTCCAACTTTTAGAGCTATCATCTAAGCGAGGAGTATTTTTTAACATATCCAATACGAGATAACTTGCTTCTGGGCTAAGCAGACGTGTTCCTTTTGGTTTTACTTCATTTTTAAATGCTTGAATAGGTAACCAAATTCCATCATTTACCAGCATGGCATATAAGCTGACGAGTTCACTCATTGTTAATTCAGCCCCGCCCAAACTCAATGACAAGCCATAGTATGACTCTGATCGTAATTGACTAATTTCAGCTTTTTCTAATAATTGATGTAATGTTGGGTTCGTTAACTGACTAGCGAGATAAATTGCTGGGATATTACGGCTCAAAACTAAAGCATCTTTAGCTTTAATAGGACCTATAAAATCGTAATCAAAGTTTTCTGGGTTATAGCCATTAAAGCTGTGGGGTACATCTTTTAAAACAGTATCTGGATGAATTAAGCCCTGATCCAAAGCTAATCCATAGATAAATGGCTTTAACGTGGACCCAGGTGATCGCTTGACCTCTGTACCATTAATTTGTCCGCTGATACTGGTATTGAAAAAATCAGCAGATCCCAACATTCCCTTAATACCCATATCGCGAGTATCTAAAAGTAAAACAGCTGCGTTATTTACTCCGATTCCCTTCTTTCTCGCAAGATAATGATGCGTAATGCGTTCAATAATCATTTGCGTACGATAATCCAAGGTTGTATCAATGCTTTGCTGTTTGTTTGATGCTTCAGATAAAATTTTATTTACAAAATGTGGTGCATTAAAAGGGAGCATATGAGTGTTTTGCATCACTAAAGGCAATGCAAACATTGCCTTTTTGTTAAGGTCTTCTGGATGTTTGTTTAACCAGCGGCCCAACAAGTGCTCCCGAATTTTTTTTAACTCTTTATTGTTTGGTGTCCTTTTACCTGGATTTTGAGGAATGATGCTTAGGGTCAAGGATTGCGGCAAAGTAATTTTATGTACTGGTGTACCAAAATAAACCAAACTTGCAGCGCCTACTCCTTCAACATTGCCACCATAGGGTGCCAAATTTAAATAAGCTTCCAGAATTTGCTCTTTGCTATAATGCATTTCAATTTGTATCGCACGGATGATTTGTAATAACTTTCCTGTGATTTTTTTTGAATTCATACCATAACGCATCCGCGCCACTTGCATGGTAATCGTTGAGGCACCTACCCTTCGTGATTGGGCACCATACGTTTGCCATATGGCTTTCATTGTTGCCCAAGGATTGACTCCATAATGCCAATAAAAATATTGATCCTCTTGCAATAAGGTTGCTTCAATAAGCTGCTTTGATATGCCTGACAAAGGTGTAAACAGTCGGTATTTCTCATCCTGACTCAATGTTAACCTTAATAATTTATTGTGTTCGTCATAAACTGCTTTAGAAAAACTCGTTCCCTCCAGTAAGGTGGGTTTAGGTAAAAAAAATAATATCAGATAGGCGCTGACAAGGAGCGTAATAAGGATTATGCTTAGAGATTTAAATATTTTGTTCATAGTCGCTATTATGCACTAAATAGAATAAAATATATGCAAAAATTTTTCACCCCTTTCCACCTCTTGGGATAAATGATGAATAAAAATCCGCTATCTATATTACTAAATGCGTTTTCATCTGTTTTTGGCAAATTAAATTGGCGAAGCCCTCCTTGGGTGAATTACTTGTGTAATAAATCAAAATCATCTCCTCAAAAGTTTTGGGGAAGCAGCTTATTAATAATTCTTATTTTAATTTCAGCCGGATACTCCTTATATTGGTATAAAAACTTACCAAAACCAATTTATACCACGGCGCAAATCACAGTCCCGGAGATAACACCAAATACTGAAGAACAATTAGTTCCTAACAATTTGATTATTGATTTTGGTATAAAAAATAATGGATTTATTAATCAATCAGTTGCCCCTCTTAATCTGATTGGAAAAACAGTAAGCGAAGGCATAGTTATAACTCCAAAAATTCCTGGGACATGGACATGGAATACCGACAGTCAATTAGTTTTTACTCCTTCAGAGGATTGGCCTGCAGGAAAAAAATATACAATCCTTTTTGCTGAGAGTGCTTTTGCTCCTAATGCAAATATGGAAAGTCGTAAGTTTACTTTTTCTACTCACCCTTTTAATGCCAAAATTACTGAGTTTAAGCTCTATCAAGATCCAGTTCATGCTGAGGTAAGAAATGCTGTAGCAACAATAGAGTTCAATTTTCCAGTTAATCCCCAAACTTTAGAACAACATACCTCTTTAGTGTATCAAACAAAATCAGGGTCAACCGGTGAAAATCTCCCCTTTACCTTGACTTACGATAAAAATAAACGGGTAGCATACCTACATTCAGACACGATAAAGATAAATGATGTAGCACGTTTCTTACGTTTAACACTAGGCCAAAGCGTTACCTCATCTACTAATTCCGGTCATTTACTGCAAGATCAATCACAAAATTTACTGATTCCTAGCGCCAAAGATTTTCTTAAAGTTCTTTCTGCTTCAGCGTCCATTGTCCGCAATGATAAAGACAGGCCTGAACAAGTCCTTACTGTAGAAACTTCGTTAGGGGTAAATGAGAGTGAGTTTAATAAGTCAGTACATATTTATTTGCTGCCTAAAGATCGCCCGGCAACCACTGCTGAAGCTGCCAAAGAGAATTATCAATGGCAAAATCCAGGTGAAGTGACACAAGCGGTTCTTTCGCTTTCAACACCCTTGGCAAAAGAAGCGATTCCTACAGAGCAAAACTATTCCAACTTACACAGTTTTAAATTTAAAACCGAGGCCCCTCGATATATATATATTAAAATTGATAAAGGAATGCACAGTTTTGGCGATTTTACTTTAGGCAATGAATATGCAGCGGTTATTCCTGTTCCTGCAATCCCTAAAGAGATCAGCTTCTTACATAAAGGATCACTGCTGGCTTTAAGTGGAGAGAAAAAACTTTCAGTACTCGTTCGAGGCGTACCAGCAGTCAAATTTGATTTTGCCCGAGTTTTGCCGGAGAACATCAATCAACTGGTAACCCAAACTCAAGGTGATTTTAATAATCCCTATTTTATCAATCCTACTTTTAATCAACAGAATATCAGTCAAATCTCTTCAGAAATCCAAGAATTCGATATTTCTGATTTAGCCAAGCAACAGTATACTGCGCTTGACTTTAGCAAATATTTGACAATGAATACTAATACCCTGGGACCACAAGGGTTATTTTTATTACAAGCTACTGGCTGGGATGTCCACAATAAATCGGCTTTGGATGTAAAAGCAAGCCGTATGATATTAATCACCGATTTGGCTTTATTGGTAAAAGACAATCAAGACGGTAGTCACGATTTATTTGTTAACTCCATAACCCAGGGAACTCCTGTTGCCAATGCGACAGTCACTGTTTTGGGAAAAAATGGCTTGCCGATTTTATCGCGTGTTAGTGATGCTCAAGGACGCGTTACCTTCCCACCGTTAAAAGACTTTGTTGATGATAGAGAACCTATTGTATATCTGGCACAATTGAATAATGATGTGTCATTTATTCCATTCAATAATGCGAATAGACAATTAAATTTCTCTAAGTTTGATATTGGAGGGCTTTACACCAACAATCAAGAATTGCACAGTTTAAGTGCTTATCTTTTCTCCGATAGAGGAATTTACAGACCAGGAGATACAGTCCATATCGGCATGATTGTCAAACAAGCCTATGCCCAACCCCAGCCAGGTGGCTTACCTTTACAAGCAACTGTGGTTGATTCAAGAGGCACAACAATCAAAGATGAAAAAATTACTCTTAATGATCTAGGCTACATGGACTTGGATTTTGCAACAAATAACAGCTCCCCTACGGGGCAGTACATGGTCAATCTGTACTTAGTCAAAGATGGATATCCCCAAAATTTACTTGGATCTACAACCATTCGCGTTTCTGAGTTTTTACCCGATCGAATGAGAATCACTACCAACTTGTCTCCAAAACCATCTACTGGATGGAGCACTCCTACTGGAATGAAGGGTGAAGTGAATCTATGGAACTTATATGGAGCTCCTGCCGCAGATCGAAAAGTTAGTGCTAAGATTTTATTAGTACCCCAAAAGGTTCAATTCGATAAATATCCAGACTATGTCTTTGTTGATCCTTTGCTGGATCCCAAAAAGCCGCCTAAGGTTTTCACTGAAACTTTGAATGACGCAAAAACAAATGATAAAGGCGAGGCAGAATTTGATTTAAATCTCGATCGTTTCGAAAAGGCAACATATCAATTAACATTTTTTGCTGAAGGTTTTGAGTCTGAGGGTGGCCGTAGTGTAACAAGCCAAAGTAAAACTCTAATTAGTCCACTGCCCTACTTTATAGGATATAAGGCGGATGGTGATTTATCCTTTATTAAGCAAAACAGTGCCCGAAGTGTTAATTATATTGCGATTAATCCTGGATTGAACAAACAAGAAGTCAGTGATTTAAAGATACAACTGGTTTCGTTACACCCAGTTACAACCCTGGTTAAAAAAGCGGATGGAACCTACCAATATCAGTCCGTTATTCAATCCACAATAGTTAGCACCTCACCTTTTAATATTTCCGAACAAGGTACTGATTACACCTTACCAACGCAACAAATTGGTGATTATTCTTTAAGTATTCTTGGTAAAGATAATACCGTACTTAATCAGCTAAAATTCAGTATAGTGGGCGCAAGTCAACAACCCTTAGCTAAGAATGCTGAATTATCGATTAAACTGAATAAAACGGAATATCAAGCGAATGAGGATATTGAAATCCAAATTACCGCACCCTATACAGGTTCCGGTTTAATAACCATAGAGCGTGATAAAGTTTATGCAGCACAATGGTTCAAAACAGATACTACTAACTCCGTTCAAACCATCCATATACCTGCTGATTTTCAAGGAGATGGGTACATCAATGTTGCTTTTATACGTGATTGGAGCTCACCAGAAATATTCATAAGCCCGCTCAGCTATAATGTGGTCCCTTTCACTGTGAACCATGAGAATCACAACTTAAAGATTGATCTGCAAACTGCATCAGTTGCACGTCCAGGCCAACCTTTCACTATAGATTATCATACAGATAAACCTGGAAAGATAATTGTCTTTGCTGTCGATGAAGGCATTCTGCAAGTCGCGCGCTATACAACCCCAGATCCTTTATCATTCTTCTTCCAAAAGCATGCTCTTGAAGTATTGACCCAGCAAACTGTGGATCAAATCATGCCAAAATTTATTCAAGATCGTGAGCTTTCTGCCGTTGGTGGTGATAATGGTGAAGAAGGAATGGCAAGCCGCCTTAATCCGTTCAAGCGGAAAACCGAATTGCCTGTCGCTTATTGGTCAGGAATTGTTGATACCGATTCAAATAATCATCAACTAGTCTATCAAGTTCCCGATTATTTTAATGGAAAATTACGAGTCATGGCAGTAGCAGTATCATCTGATTCTGTTGGTTCAAAAGAAACTTCTGCCGAAATTCGTGGGGATTTTATTATTAACCCTAATGTTCCGACTTTTGTAGCCCCAGGAGATGAGTTTGAAATATCTACATCGATTGCAAATAATATTAAAGACTCTGGGGAACATGCACTGATCAATGTGGATTTGGCCGCTTCACCTGAAATTGAAATCGTCGGATCCCCTACACAAACATTAGAAATTGCTGAAGGTCACGAACAGACGGTTCATTATAAATTAAAGGCTAAATCTCTTTTAGGAGCGGCTAAATTAACCTTCAAAGCCAGTATGGGTGATAAATCAAGTACAATGGGTGCTACACTAAGTGTCAGACCAGCTACGCCGCTTAGCACTTATATCAATAGTGGGAAATCAGAAGACGCACAAAAAACTCTGGATATTATGCAAACGCTTTATCCAGAATATCGTAAAGTGAGTGCTACTGTTTCTACTAGCCCGATGATTTTGGTATTTGGTTTACAACGTTATTTGGATAATTATCCTTATGGTTGTACTGAGCAATTAACCAGTAAAGCCCTCCCCTTATTGGTAATGAACAACCAATCTGGTTTTGGTGAAGAAACAAAGCAAGTGAATGAAAAAGTAAACGCTGCAATTCAAATGCTAAGCCAGCGCCAGATGTCTAATGGCGGCTTTAGTTATTGGCCAGGGCTTGGCGATAATCAAGGTAATGATTTTGCTACGGTTTATGCGATGCATTTCTTAACTGAAGCAAGAGCGCAAGGGTTTAATATTCCAAATGAACTGTTCTTTAATGGAATTAACTATCTTAAAACCCTGGCCAGTCAAAATGTCTCTGATCTGGATACAGCGAGAATTCAGGCATACGCCATTTATATTTTAACCCGCAATGAAATCGTTACTACGAATTATCTTGCAAACCTGCAGCTGTATCTAGAAAAGGATAAGACGAGTGCGTGGAAGAGTGATATTACCTCAGCTTATATTGCTGCATCGTATCAACTCCTACAAAGTCATGATGAGGCAAATCAATTAATTGGTCTGTATAAGCCACAAAATAATCAGGCTTATGTTACTGATTTTTATAGTAGTGCCATTGCCGATGCTCAATATTTATATCTTGTAGCGAAGCACTTCCCTAATCTATTGCCACAGGTAGGTGATGAGCTACTCAATCGCTTAATTCAAGCAGTCAATAATGATGAGATCAATACTGTTTTATCTGGATTTACCAGTCTGGCCTTAGGTGCCTATCATCCCAATCTTCCTAATGAATCAGTATCAGCCTTATCGATGACCAAGATCATGGCAAATAATAAAGAAGTTATTGCTCCAGCGACTAATGCAAACTATCAAAAAACGGATATTGATCCTGATGTCCTAAAGATACGTTTAAACAACCCGGATAAGAAAACATTTTTCTATCAACTAATGCAATCAGGTTTTAATCGAGACATTCCAAAAACGCCTTTAAAACAAGGCCTGGAAATTTTCCGAGAATATAGAGATGCAAAAGGAAATGCAATCAGCACAACTACCCTGGGAAGCGAAATTGAAGTACATATCCAAATTCGTGCATTAGGTAATGATTATTTGTCTAATATTGCGATTGAAGATCTGTTGCCAGGCGGTTTTGAAGTCGTAACCGACTCTGTAAAAAATACGACAATGGATTTTGTTGATGTGCGTGAAGATAGAGTGAATTTCTTTGGTGGAGTTGAGTCTGTTGCAAAGGAAATTGTTTATAAAATAAAAGCAGTGAATATAGGCAAATACATTGTTCCCCCTGCTTATGCGGAAGCAATGTACAATCCAAATACAAAAGCACAAGGTGTTTCTTCAGTAATTACGGTTACTGAGGCACCTTAACCTTTCGATTATTGAATTGTAGCCTGGTTTAACGCTACGTAAATTGGGGATTTTTTGGCGTCATCCTGAGTGAGACGTGGGAGCTTCAACTATGACGTCGTGCTATTTCATGGGGGGCTCTCATTTCACTCGGAATGACGAGCGTGTTGTAAAAAGAGTTTTTAATAAAAAATGGTGTAAGCTTTATGAATAATCTAAAAAAAGGCATAAGTAAGTTTATCTTTATGGGAAGATGGTTACAACTTCCTTTATATTTAGGTCTTATTCTAATACTGGCTGTTTATGTATATCGTTTTGTCCATGAATTATTTGAATTAATAACCCATCTCAATAACATTGATGATACCCTCATTATGCTTGGTGTGTTGGACTTAATTGATGTAGTGATGATCGCCAATCTTCTTATTATGGTTGTTTTGGGAGGATATGAAACCTTTGTTTCGCCTCTTTCCCTTGACTCACATCCCGACCAACCTGAATGGCTTGATCATCTTGATGCAGGAGCAATGAAAGTAAAACTTGCTCTTTCATTAATTGGCATATCATCGATTCATCTATTGAGAACGTTTATTGATCCCAATAAACTCAGCAACTTCTCTGTAATGTGGCAAGTCATCATTCATTTAACGCTACTTGTTTCAGCCTTAGCAATTGCATTCACCAACAAAATGCTGGCGAAAAGCAAAACACATTAGGTGAGTACACTCCCCATTCTGTCGGCAGCGCTTGAGTGATCCGATAAATATTTCTATTGATGCAAGAGGCGCTCGTGCTGCCGCATTATGCACAAATGCCTCCCCTGTTGCCTCATCACTTGCTTTGGTGAGTTCCTTATTAAGAGTACATTACTTGCTCCTCATTCTAATTGCTTAGGCAATAGGGAGCAGACCAAAATCGATGGATTGTTTTAATTCAACTGTTGCTCATAATTTATTCTATTAATTAATATTTTGTTAATAATTGATACGTATAATACAGAATAAAAGTGATTTTAATATTTGGTATGGATGCCTCGTATGTTAGACAATATGAGGTTATTTAAATGTTCTCTAAAAAAGAAACACAACAACAAACTACTACAACACCACAAGTTAAACCTGAGCAACCTAAAGCAGAATATCATGTTGCTGTCTGTGTCAAAGATACTAATCAAGAAAATGGCCCAGGACACGTCACTGCACTGCTTATCAAGAAAAAAGAAGGTAAAACAGAAATTCGTACCACAAGTTTTTATCCTGGCTTCTTCGGAAGTATTATTAATGGAATGACCTTTGGCTCGATCCCTGTGTCAGGACAACTCGCCCCAGATCATAAGCAAGATGTAGAAGAAGCAACTCACATTTTGACTACTTCAGTGACTAAAGAACAATTTAAAGGTGCTAAAAAGGGGCAAAATGAGTTCACTAAAGACGTAACCAAAGGTCATTCAACATACTCTGTTTTTGGGGAAGCCAATCCACTAGTGAATGGATTCAAGCATCTACTTCACGGAGCTGCAGGCTCACAAAAAGTAATAGAAAAATCTAAGAAAGAAACGGGTTGTTATCCCTCTGAAGATATATGTGGTTTCCATGTGTATGATGACAATCATCCAGAAGTTCCGAAAATTAAAGTAGATAATTGCGCTAGTTCGGTAACCCATGTACTCAAAAGTGCAGGTTATGATTTTGAAAATCCTACAATACCAACCTTATTTACTCCAGCGTTAGAAAAACATGGTTTTTCTAAAGTAGATAAAGAATCATTTATGAAAGAACATTGCAGTGACTTCAAGTTATAATATCAAACCAATACACCATATTTAATAAAGATTAAATATGGTGTACATTAAATACCCACTTGATTTAAAATTTAATACCTGCCTATAATCTCAATGCTAAATAGGTAATTTCTCTAATAAAAGGATTGTTATGTTTTCATTTCTCAGATCTAAAAAAAATGATAGTGCAAATACTTCCCTCCCTAATTCAAATTTGAAAAAAGATATGGAAAGTAATTCTGCAAACTTAAACCCGACTACTCCACTAGAAGAAAAAAAACCAACTGAGCCTACACGAGATACATGGGTTTTTATTTGGAATATGACAGCTAGCAAAGTTGGGCATGCTGCAATACAAGTTGGCGGTTCAAAGCCAAAAATGAAAGATGAAGATCCTGGGGAATATGCAAGTATTCATCCTGATAGTATCCCATCTACAGGATTCACATCTGTAATCCCTTTACCAGCACACATCGCGACCAATTTGTCTGATGATATGGAAACCTTAGGGACATCGAATAATACAAGCCTTGATACAGATAGACCGATACAGGTAAAACCAATTGAAGATACAAAACCATTAGCCCCAGATCATGTTTATCATTTCGAAAATTTAAATACTTCTGTAATGAGTGAACATATTAAGAAAACTCAAGACAAAGTAAAAACAGGAAAGGTAGGCTATCAACTACTACCTAATGTTAATCTTGTTGGATTTTTTAAAGACAGCTCTGCGTTTGTCAATCAAGATCCAATTGATGTTGAACTGTATCGCAGAAAAATAACGCAAAAAGAAAATGATAGCCAAGTCTATAATTGTACTACATTGGTTAGTGATATTTTAAATAAAGGCGGGTTACCTATCAGACGCTCTACTGCAAAACCATGGGGAATTACTCCAAATGGTTTATCAAGTGAAATAAGTGAATCAGCAGAAAACATCCAAGGGCCCTCAATATAATAATGCGCACGTGGTTTTCTGTACATGATCTGAAAGCCACGTGAGGTCTTACGAAGAAGGGATCTTTTGAATGAGGTATTCCCAAAAGCGACTTGTGTTCCGCCAAGAAAATACTTCATCTTTGTTCGGGATGACTTTCAGCAATTATTTAAACTTTCTTTTCCATCGATTTTAACTGTGATACATCGTAAATAGTTATCGGTGACTGGATTCCTTTAACTTTGACTCGTAGATGCCCATTAATTTCGATGTCATTTACAACTTCCTTATAAGTAGATTCAGAAATTAATATTTGACCGCCAAGACTGAGATCTTGAATTCGTGATGATAAATTAACGGATGAACCTATCGCACTGTATTGCATTCGCTTTTTGGAACCCACATTCCCCACAACGGCAACCCCAGTATTAATCCCTATCCCCATTTCTAACTGCGGCAGATTTTTCTTTTTATTAGCGTGATTCAATTTTTTTAGGACCTGTTGCATTTCTAAGGCACAGGCTATCGCACGAAGGGAATCATTTTCTGAAGAATATGGTGCGCCAAAAATGACCATAATGGCATCACCAATAAACGCATCAACAATGCCTTGATATTTTTCTATGACCGGGACCATTTTACTGAAATAGTTATTTAAAAGAGAAACCAGCGTTTCACCAGGAATTGCTTCCGATAAAGGAGTAAAATTTCTTAAATCGCTAAACATAATTGTTATTTTATTTTCATATCCTCCCAATTTTTGATTATGAGGGGATTTAAGAATGGTATTTACTACATCATCTGACATATAAAAACTAAATACTTTACGAATTAATTTATTTCGTACTTCAAGTTGGCTTTTTATTTTTTGTAATAAAAAGTTTGTCTTACGGAGGCTTAACTGATCTTTGGCTATATGAGCTAAATTTAATAAAAGCTCTAATTGTTTTGAGTCCAATTGTTTTGGAGAAGTATCAGCCAAACAAAATGTACCCACATTATAACCCTCTGGATCGGTCAGAGGCACGCCCGCATAAAAACGAATATGAGGCGCCTCTTGTACCAAAGGGCTATTGGCAAATCGTTCATCATTTAATGCATCGCTAATAATTAATGGTTCATGTTTTTTTATTGTTACATTACAAAAAGAAATGTTTTTGGGGGTTTGTTTTACCTTTAAACCGTGTTGCGATTTAAACCATTGCCTTTTTTCATCAAGAAACGCGATATAACAAATGGGTATATTAAATAAATCAATTGCAAGACGCACCAATCGGTCATAACTTTCTTCTGGACCCGTATCCATAATTTTTAATGACTGAAGTGCATCAAGGCGTTTATTCTCAAACTCTTGGGTAGTTTCTATTTCTTTCAATTTCGATGCCATAGTAACTCTCTGTTTCTATTATCTAATATCATATTAGATGCGCTGTACTAGTTCTCTATATAATCATTATAGATTAAATATGAACTACATTTTTTGCATTGGACATAATTCATGGTAATATCCATTTAACCTTAATTTGGGCTGTTAAAATGTTCACAATGCAAAACAAACAGGAACATAGACGATTAAGTAAAGTTGACGCGCGTGGTGAATATGCACTATTTCCAGGGGTTACAGTGGTATCCGCCTGCTATCCTGAACATAAAGAATTTTGTGAAACTATCCATAAAGCCTTAAAAAATAATCCTTTGATTATGCAGCATTTTTCTCCCCTACCTGCCAATAGTTATCATATGACCACAATGAGTTTAGAGACGGAACAACAAGTAGGCGGCATATGGGAGCAATTTATTACTAATAACTTGTCTCACTACAAAAAAATAAAACAAGCTCTTCAAAAAACTCCTATCACCCCTTCCATTGAAAAGATGAAAGTCAACATTGGTCGGACAATTTCACTTGCTGTAAATTTACCCAGAGAGCATGTCACACAAATTGAAGAAATAGCAAAAGCTTTGAGTATTGAGGAAACAATTCCTAAGATCTTTCATATTACATTGGCTTATTCACGATCTAATAAGATAATTTCTATAGAGATTTCGGAACAACTTCAAGCGGAGATAACTAGAGAACTCAATGAAATTCTCGAAAAAACGATACTTCCATTAAAAATTGCTGAAGCCAAACTTTGCTATTTCAATGATATGAAGGCTTTTCTTCCTTGGGATGCTGAGCATAATCCATTTACCCAATCCAAACAACATGTACCCGTTTACATGCAAGTTAATGAAGAGAGCACAGAAGAATTTCAAAAAAAAGCGCTACATGAAACGAGTTTTTCTACTTAAAAATCATTTCTGTTGAAATAAACATTTTGATCTTATATTGTTGCTCCTTATACCATGAATTAGGGAGTTTTCATGAAAAATCATTCTGGGATATTTAGGTTAAGTGATTATGAGGTTCTTGAATATCTCGTTAAACACGTAGATTTGGAGATTGATCTCTCTAAAAGTCCAATTCAATCCAAAGCATTATTAACTATTGAGCCCAATCCCAAATCTTCATCTCACTCGGTAGATCTTGAGTTGGATGGAGAAAATATGCTCTTAGAGTCTATTTTACTCGATGGTAAAAAACTGTCTCAAGACGACTATGAAATAACAAAAGACTCCATAATTATCAAAAACATCCCCCAAGGTCGCGCGTTTACACTCGAAACAGTGACTCGTTTAGGGGAGAATACGGATCTTTTTGGCTTATATGAAACAGAGGGAACAATTCTGGTTAAAGCTGAAACCGAAGGACTACGTCGTGTTCTTTATTGTCATGATCGGCCTGATAATTTAGCCACCTACAAAACAACAATTATAGCTAAAAAGGAAGACTATCCCGTATTACTTTCCAATGGATCACTCATTGGAAAAAACAATCTCGATAATGGGTTACACAGCGTAACCTGGCTGGATAAAGTTCCCAAACCGAGTTATCTTTTTGCCTTGGTTGCTGGAAAACTACAAAAATCAGTAGCTTATTTCAAAACCCGATCTGAGCGTGAATTACCAATTGAATTTTATGTACCCCCTGCCGCTACCGCAAAATGTGATTTCGCTAAAGAAGTTTTAAAAGAAGCAATGCGTTGGGAAGAAGAGGTCTTTAATCTGGAATGTGAATTACCACAACATATGGTAGCTGGCGTCGATAAATATGCTTCAGGTGCTTCAGAACCGACTGGCTTAAATTTATTCAATACTGCAAATTTATTTGCCACACCCGAAACTCGAACTGATGCTGATTTTCTCCGTGTCTTAGAGGTTGTTGCTCATGAATATTTTCATTATTGGTCAGGTGATCGAGTAACCATCCGCGAGTGGTTTAATTTGCCATTTAAAGAAGGTTTAACTACGTTTCGAGCAGCCATGTTTCGGGAACGCTTATTTGGAACCGACTTAATTCGGATGTTAGACGGAAAAAATTTTGATGAGCGTGCTCCAAGGCAAAATACATACACCAATGTTAGAAGTCTGTATACCGCCGCTGCTTATGAAAAAAGTGCTGATATTTTTCGCATGATGATGCTATTTCTTGGTGAAAAAAGTTTTTATGAAGGAATGACCCAATTTTTAAAAACTAATGATGGTGGTGCCGTAACTTTGGAAGAAGTATTGGACTCATTGAGTGAATCAACGGGTAAAAATATGGGCTCTTTCTTGTCCTGGTTTACTGAATCCGGTATTCCTCAATTAATGGTTACTGATGAGTATGATGAAAATTCAAAATGTTATACATTAAAATTTAAAACCAAGGATGGGAAAGGTAGACCGATACCTGTTGTTGTCGGATTACTCGATAAAGATGGAAAAGAAATTCAGGGTGATACAACCATAATAATTGATAAGCCTGAAATGGAATTTCACTTCAATCATGTGGATTTACGCCCTACTCCATCATTATTACGCAGCTTTTCGGCTCCTGTTCAACTTGAATTTGAATATAATTCAGAACAGCTTCTTCAATTAATGCAACATGACAGCAATTTATATAATCGTTGTGAGGCAGCAAATAAATTGATCACCAAGATGGTTAAGGAATATTGCTTGGGTAATTCGCTTAAACTCACCCCTGCTTTTTTTAACACCTATCGAAAATTAATCCTCGAGGCATCTAGTTCATTAAATCATTGGATTTTTGCCGAACTAATATCCATACCTACAGAAGAAATTTTATTTTCCAACCTGCAAGACCAGGATTTTGAAAAAATTGCAGAAGCACGTCGGCTTATTCAAGTCCAGCTTGCAAAAGAATTAAAGAACGATATTTTGTTAATGCAAAACAATCTAGATAAATTACCTGCATCCAACAACTCACCTTTTAAATCATTTGATATCGTGTCTGCTGGCATAAGACGCTTAAAGCAGGTTTGTCATACCTATTTAATTTCTGTACAACCTGAAAAAACAGAGAGTTCTTTAATAGAACAATTCAATAGTTCCCTGGGTAAAAACATGACCGACTGCCTCTCTGCGCTTATTTTGCTTATCAACAATAATTGCAGCCAATCGGGCAACCTCTTACAACGTTTTTATGATTACTGGCAAGGGGATGCCGGAGCTATTAATTATTGGTTTAATGTGCAGACAGCAGCACACTCAGAGCATGTTGTAAAACTTGTGGAACAGTTAATGCAACATCCCGCTTTTGATTTATCTAATCCCAATAAAGTATATGCTTTACTTGGCACATTCATTAAAAATTCTTATGGTTTTCATGCTGCTTCAGGAAAAGGCTATCAATTAATCGTTGACGTCATCCTAAAATTGGAAAAAATTAATCCAACATTAGCTGCCCGGGTGGCTGAAGAATTCAATGGTTGGGAGAAGTACGATAAGAAAAGACAGCAAATGATGTTAAGTCAATTAGAATTCATGAGTATTCATGCGACAACTGATGATGTGAGAAACATGGCAAAAAAGGGGTTGGACAAGCGGAAGGCTGATCCACCTATTCCCATACAACATATGTTTTTTTGTCCTTCCACCTCAGCAAATTCAGGGGTTTTGGATAAAGAAGAAGAAAAAACTTGTTCGTACGATAATTAAGACAAAGTGCTAATCCATCTCTACATTGAATTCTCTGTATGGAGAAAAATACTCGCAAGGCGGATAAGGGGATAATTGCATCACCCTCACCCCAGCCCCTCTCCCACTGTGGAAGAGGGGATCTCTTAACCAGCGACTCTATCGAATTTTTCCACCTCATTAAGGTAAAAATGTACCCTTCTCCCTATGGGGAGATAGTGCCCGCAGGGGCGGATGAGGGAGAGATTGCATCATCCTCACTCCGGTCTCTTACCTACTTTTGGGAAAGGGAACTTATAATTAAGATTTTATAATTTTAAAAGAACTTCAGCACAACACTCAGGGGCAGTTTTCTTATCTAACCCCAATTCATCTTTACTTCGCTCTTGTTGCCGTTTTGCAGTAAAAAAAGCCGATATAGTGCTAGAAAAATATTTTTCTGGAAGATAAGGTTTCCCAAAATGAGTATAAGCTGGTTTTCCTTCTAATACCCCCTGATTTAATAAAGCACCTGGAACAGCCTGGGCTACATACTCAGCAGCTGCGGCAGCTTCATTACCAGTGACATTGGCCCTTATAAAAACATGCTCAAACTCAGGATTAGTTACAGTCAACTCAGGTTTTTTAAGTTTTTCAAATAAACTACTTGTTAAAATAATTTTAAATTGATTCTTACATGCATCTTGATGTTTTTTATAAACCTCAATTATTTCTATTAAATAAGCATCGAGATTTTCAATACCAGGGTGTAGACCAAGACGAACTTCCATATTGGGATGCTTGGGAAGTACATCAAGTAAACTGTTTAAAAAAGTACTATCAATTGCCAAGGGCTGAGTAGTACTACTTACAAAAGCAAATGAATTTACTTCAGTGATTTGCAAAGTTTTCCGTGTCTTCTGAATTCGATCTCGTTCTGCATCTAATCTCTGTTCAAGATCTGTATCATTCACTGCGGGTTTTATGGCAAGGGCATTGTCAATACTCAGATGGCCAACAATATGTATTTTACTTTTGTCTTCAATTTGGAAGTCTGCTACAGCCTGCTCCAATGGCAAAGCCCATTGCACATTTGGCTTGTTTTTTAGAGTAGGTAAAAAATCCCATAGGTCATGGTTATCTGGCTTAAACATAAACTCATAAGCCATAAGTACAGGCACATCCTCTAATGCCGATGCGATTTGAAAAGGAACTTTATTGCTCACCGAGGGAACACCACAATATACTTGCTCAACCTTCTCCATTTCCAAGTATTTTATTACCCTATTAAGTTGCTCTTCATTGCAGTTACTCACTGCAAAAGAGTTATTTTCAGTATTAATTAATTCGGGTAATGATATTTTAGTCGATACTAAATTTGATTTAAAAACAGCGACTCGATCCTGTGCGGTTTTAGTTAATGAAATCAGTAAAACCTCATGTTTACCGTGAGACTCTAGGACTCTGATCGTATTTAATGCTAAGTCAGTATCTCCAGCACTACTAATAAAAAAAGCAAGTTTCATATAGTTTGTTACCAAGGTTATTAAATGAGCAATGATATCAAAAGAAAATCTGAAAGTCCTGAATCAGAACTTGCATTTTCGTCAATGAGATGAACTGCTTAAGTTTTCTGAACTTAAGCCTACACAGGGGCAATGTATTATTTAATTCCATTGTCTTTTAAAAAACCAAGTGCTTCTGCAATTTTTTTATTCATAAAACGTTTAGGTAATAACATGGGCAATATCCAATCTGCGAAGAGATTAGGAACCAAAACATAACTCGTTTTAGGATGTGGGTTAGATAAAATTTTATTTACAAGCTCGCCTACTTTTTTAGCAGGTAAAGCAGAGAGTTCTACTTTATGATAAATATAGCTTTTAAATTTTAGAAGAGACTTCCCATAAATAGACTGACTCAGCGTATCCTCACTGACTTGATGTTCATTTTTATGCCAAATGGGAGTATCGACCATTCCCGGTCTAATAAGAACTACATCAATACCATAAATCATCAATTCAATGCGCAAAGTATCTGAAAATGCTTCCACTCCATATTTTGAAATAGAATAGGGACCAAAAAAAGGCCTACAAATTGTACCGGATATAGATCCTATGTTGATGATTTTACCCGGGGCTCCTTCCAGTGTTTTATCGGCTCCAAGCAAAGAGATGAACTCTTGGGTTACCCTAATTTGCCCAATAACATTTACTTCAAATTGACGGCGAAACGCATCAAGGGGCAATTCGGTCAATGGGCCAACAACAGCAACGCCTGCATTGTTAATTAATCCCCAAAGTTTTTTTCCCTGTAATTGTGTACGAACTTCTTGTGCTGCTTTTTTAACTGCCATTTCATCAGTTATATCAAACAGAAGAGGAACAAAAAGAGTACCCAGCTCTTTTGTTATTCTTAATGCATCCTCTTCATTACGAACACTTCCAAAAACGCGAATATTATGAGTAACTAACTCTTGAGCAATAGCAAATCCAATTCCAGATGAAACACCAGTAACCACAGCAGATCGCATCTTTTTAGCTCCTTTGCTTGCTTGAATCTCAATTAAATGATTAGTGGAGAAGATTTAAGCGTTTTGCTTTTATCGAATAAATATCTGTATGTTGTAAGCACTCTATTTTTATGCATTAAACCAATATTTTCCATTTGTTGATGCATTTTATGATTAACTTCACCAATCCATTTCATTTCATACTCCGTGTACCTAAATTTTGGAGATTTATTTATTTTCTTTAATAATTCGATAGTTAAGTAAACAGTAATTCCTGTTTTTTGAAACTCTGGGATGATGGCATAAATTAAACCCATTATTTTGTTACAGGGTTTAAAATGTTTCAAACAAAACAGTTTCACAATTTGTACAATACCAAACTTCCCATTTAAATATTTAATTAATTGATTTAAATCTGGAATAGAAAACAATGCAGCTATTGGACGCTGTTGATATTGAGCTAATAAAACCAGTGGATTATTCCCAAATAGCAACATTTTTCTTAGCATATCAATTACAAGATCAGACTCAACTGGTCCATTAAGCCCTAAATCCAGTTTATCTACATAAAGCATCTTTGTAAAATCATAGGAAAATTTTTTGAAGTTATTTGTATCAATCTGTTGAATCGAAAAGTCAGGATTATTTTCATATTCAGAATTAATTTTATGCCAGATTGGTTTTAAGGATGTATCTAAAGCGATGCTATAACCTAATTGATGATAAAACTCTTGAAATCCGTATGCTTCAAACAATTCTTGATAATAAGGTAAATTATAATTCGTAAGGTAGGGTGGGTTCTGAAAACCTTCAACCAATAATCCCCACCATCTGTCTTGTTCTCCGAAATTAATCGGCCCATCCATGGCTTCAATCCCCTGGAATTGAAGCCAGTCTTTTGCCGCATCAAAAAGAATTTTCGCAGCTTGATGATCGTAAATGCAGTCAAAAAAGCCAATTCCCCCTACTAAATAATTACCCGCAATAACTTGATATTGCAAATTAATAAAAGCGGCAATTCGACCAACAAGCTCACCCCGTGTATCACGTAAAATCCAACGTTGAATCCACCCATGTCGAAATGTATTGTTCCGTTGTGGATCAAATACATCATCGATGTCTTTATTCAAGGGGCGGATGTAATCAGCATTATTTTTGTTTATTTTCACATTGACTCGAATAAAATCCTTAGCATCTTTGGTAGTCTGGACTCTAGCTAACTTAAATTGCCCCATAATGAACTCCCTTTAAAAATAAGGAAGCGGGCCTATTAAAAATAAAAGAAGAAAGCTTATGGAAAAAAACAGCACAACATCTGGGAATTGATTTGCAGCCTGCTTTTGCTGCAAAAAATATAAGTTGAATACAAATTTTGTTAACAGAATACGGGTGTTCTGTGAATAAAGTCTTCATCACATGTCACATGCCCATACATTTCATATAAGATGAGTATAGTTGATATTTATAACTTTGTTATCTTAAAGAAAATAAAGAGTTCAGTATGAGAAAATCGAGCTCTATGCGAGCTCGATTATGTAGTTCATTTGCAGTTTTAGCTATTCATGTTCTGGGTGCACAACAAATATACCCGGTGCGTTTCGCAAGTATTCGTTATAATCCATTCCATAACCAAAAATATAGTGATCTTCTACTTGTAAACCGACAAAATCAGCCTTTTGAAGACCATTTACAACGCGCTTCCTATATTTATCAACCAAAACCGCGCTGTATACTTTTTCCGCGCCCAGTTTTTTTACTTCATCAATAATTGCAGCTAATGTGATGCCACCGTCAAGAATATCATCAACCACAAGAACAGTTCTTCCCTTTAAATTAGCCGAAGGTTTCGCTTTCCACACGATATCGCCTCCCGTTGTCTCGCCCTGATAACGGGTTGCATGGACATAGTCTACTTCTAGCGGAAAGTCCAAACGTGGCAATAAATTGCCTAAAAGAACTAAGCCACCTACCATAACACAAAGAAGGACTGGATTTTGCTCTTGCAATTCTTTATGTATATTTATCGCCATACGATCAAGAGCAGCTTCAACTTCATTTGTAGTAAACAAGCAAGTTGACTTCTCATACACTTTTTTAATTTTATCTGGAATAGTCATTATTTGAATCCTTGGGACAAAGAGTGGGATATAAGGGAACGTTCATTTAATCTTTTATTTTTCCTGTGCCAGGAAAAGGGCTAACTTTACTTCCATAACCTGGATTATCTTTAACTTTAGCTGTTCCTTGTTTTGTCACTTCATCAATACGATAAATTGAATGCATGGGAATAAATGTCCGCTTTACACCGTTAAATTCAATTTTTAATCGTTCTTCAGAAGGGTCAACAACCAATGCAGTCTGTTCACCAAACACCAGTTCTTCAACCTCGAGAAACCCAAACATATCACTTTCTTTAACAGAGCGTGCATAAATTTCATAAATTGCTTCTTGATTAGCAAAAGTGATTCTGAATATTGTTTTTTTATTCATAAAATTAACCTGTTCTTATGACAAAGCGAAGTATACAAAAATAAGGGGACACTGTTCAAATTAAATTAACATGAGTTAATTAGCGTCTGAACTCGCATTTCATCCTATAAATGCTAACCTTTAAATTATTAAGAGTTTATTGGGGATAATATACTATGACACAAAACAAGCAGGAACAACCTATCCAATTTAATGAAATGATTTTTTTTCAAAATCTAGTTCCCGGCAAACAGCAATCTCCTTTAATCGATCATTATCGATCCAATGTTCTTGATGAGGAAAGGGATGAGCATATCAAACAGCAGCGAAATGCGCTACTGATGGAGTTCCCTCCAATTCTTTCTTTTCGCGATGAGAAACAGAAAAAAAAATTCTATGATGATGAGGCAAAAAATTGTCAGCAATTTTGTTGTGGTGGTATGAACCCATTGAGTGCTGCATTTATAAGAGACATTGCTTTTGTCCCTAAAGATGATTATGTGTATTCTTCTGGAAATGGTGAACTCTATCAGGGAAGTCAAAAAGAAATAGGCAGCGCAATAAAAGAAGGTATCAATCAAGTACCTTTTGGCAGTTCAGGTCAAAAACAACTAATGGATAGTTTAAAAACCTTCGACGCAACAGTCACTCAAAGAAGTCAATCGACTGACTCCATAGAAACAGAATCTCCTACTCTAGGAGAGATGAAAAGCCCAAATCCGTTTAATACAACACCCAAACCCAAGGATCAGAAATAACATTCCATATAAATGACCACTCTGGATCAAGGGGTGTCCAAATTGAGAATATCTTATACCTGGGCTTAACACTTGATCGTTCTCTCAAGTTTTTGATATGCCATCTGAGCTATTCATACATCATTTGATTTTATCTGATCGACGCAAATTAGATACTTGGGAAGAAAAAATAACAGGCTGCAAAGGAGCCTGATAATCTTTTATCGGCTCTTCAACTGGTTTATATTGCAAATTAGGTTGTATAGCCTGATATTTTTGAGCAATATAACAATAAAATCCTGAAGGGAAAGGCCAAAGCATCTTGCCTATTTCATCCAGAAAAGTAAATTTTTTAATTAGTGATGAGTTATTGACTGGCGGGATATAACAAAAATTACTTAAAGAATACTGTCTATACCCTCTTTGTAAAAAAATTCGATTTATGTTGAATGGGGTTCTCATTTTAACTTTTTGATCGCTATAACAATGTAATAATCCAGTTTTTATTGCCCCACCCCAAAGGCTCCAAGGGTTAATACTTAATAAAACAACAAAGCCCATGGGATTAAGAACGCGATCGATTTCATCGATTAGACTCAAGCTGTTACTAAAAGGCTCCAGAGTAAGTGGGGCAATAATACAATCCACACTATTACGGTCAAGTGGAAGTTGATTTAAAGCACATTTAATTTGCACTTTATCAGCCAATAAAAAAGGAGAAGCAATCCATTTATGAGTGTAATTGAATTTTTTTAGCCAAATGTTATCGCCGCAATTGCCTAATTGCAGTAATGTATCGCCATGTGAATAATCACTTTCAGATTCAAGATTAACTAAAAACTCATGGGCTGCAAAAAGCCCCAGGGGTGATTGGAACCATTTATTCAGGGCGCGATATTGTTTTAATTGTCGTTCAATCAACAAAATAATGCCTTTTAAAATAGTGAATCCTGAATTAAACTACAATACAACGAGTTTCTCATACATACAATCCATTTTCTTTTTTTGAACTTAAATATCTTCCGTTGAGGTTGTTGGCAACTCATAAGACTGAGTCAAAATGGCCTGGATAGTCGAATTGTCCAGAGATGCTATTTAAATAAAAGGTATGATTGTTTTGGCATTGTTTTCGTCCAACCTGCACAACGTAAACAGCAATGTTGACTGAAACACGTGATTTTATTAAATGGATTAACTATAGTTAATATTATTATGAGCTGATAGAAGCCTATGTTAGGAACGGATGAATTAAAATTACATGGAATAGGACAGCTATTTGTTCTTGAAAAGTTGTTAGATAGAGCTCAAGCTGTCGAATTCTGCAAACAAGCAGCTGCAGAAAAAATATCTTTGGTTCAATATCTTGTAAAAAATAACATTTTATCAGCCACACAAATTGCACTTGCAGCGTCGCGTAATTTTGGCGTTCCCATTCTAGATCTTGACTGCATTGAAGTCGATTCTATCCCCGTGAATCTGGTTAATGAGAAATTAATTCGTCGACATTCAATGGTTCCCTTATTTTACCGAGGCAATAATTTATACCTGGCAACAGAGGATCCAAGTATACAAGCATCTTTAAAAGAAATTCAATTCCATACTGGGCTTAATACTCATGCAATTGTCGTAGAGGCTGATAAGCTGAGCGCGCTAATTGATCACTTACTCACATTACAAGAAACTCAGGGTTTATCCGAGTTTGTTGGTGGGGAAAGTGATGAATTTGATGGGCTTATCATTAATGAGGAAGAAGAGCACGAAACAAATATAGCAACTTCACTCACCGAAGATGCTCCCATTGTAAAATTCGTCAATAAAATACTTCTTGATGCCATTAAGCAAGGAGCATCCGACATACATTTTGAACCCTACGAGAAAGAATATCGCATACGCTATCGACAAGATGGTATTTTACACGAAATTGCCACACCGCCAGGAAGTTTGGCTACGCGAATTACGGCTCGCATAAAAATCATGTCCAACTTAGATATTTCAGAAAGGCGAATACCCCAGGATGGGGGATTTAAAATGAAAATATCCAAAACCCGATCCATCGATTTTCGCGTAAGCACCTGCCCTACTACATCAGGTGAAAAAGTTGTTATGCGTATCTTAGATCCTGGTTCAGCAAAACTTGGTATTGAGGCTTTAGGTTTTAGCCCGAACCAAAAAGAACATTTTGTCCGTTCTATTGAACGACCTCAAGGTATGATTCTAGTGACAGGTCCCACCGGTAGTGGTAAAACGGTAACCTTGTATACCGCATTGAATATACTTAATACTAAAGAAGTTAATATCTCTACAGCTGAAGACCCGGTTGAAATTAAAGTGCCAGGGATCAATCAGGTTAATATTAATCCCAAAGCAGGTTTAACCTTTTCCAACGCGTTACGATCGTTTTTACGTCAAGACCCTGACATCATCATGGTTGGCGAGATACGTGATTTGGAAACCGCGGAAATAGCAGTTAAGGCAGCGCAAACAGGACACTTAGTACTCTCAACATTGCATACAAACAGTGCAGCTGAAACACTGAACCGTTTGGTGAATATGGGGATTGCAACATTTAATGTTGCCAGTTCAGTAACACTTATTATTGCACAACGTTTAGCTCGAAAATTATGTGAGCATTGTAAAGTATTGAGGGATGACTTCAATAAGCCAGGCTTGCTGGAATTAGGTTTTACTGAAGCAGATTTAGATGGAATTAAATTATATAAAGCTGGAGGATGTCCTAAATGTACCAATGGATACCGCGGTAGAATAGGTTTATTTGAAGTATTGCCTATGACCAGAACACTTGGCCAGGTAATCATGTCTGGAGGAAATTCCTTAGATATATTAAAGATTGCTCAGGAAGAAGGCATGATTACTATTTATCAATCTGGGCTTGAGAAGATAAAACAAGGTATTACAACTATAGAGGAAGTCAATCGGGTAACCGTTGATTAACTACACAAAAAATGAAAAAAAATGCCAATACTACTTTAACTTTTCATTACACAGGCGTTAATAAAGCGGCTCAAAAAATAAATGGCGATATCGACGCCAGAAGTCTTGCTTTAGCTAAAGTAGAATTACGCAGACAAGGAATTATTGTAAGTAAAATTGCTAAAAAACGCGCTCCTTTTTTCAATTTCAAAAGCAAAAAAATCAAGTCGGGTGATATTACGGTATTTAGTCGCCAACTGGCTACGATGATAGAGTCTGGGATCCCTTTAGTGCAATCTTTTGATATTGTTGCAAAAGGACAGTCAAATAAACGGCTTAAGGAATTAATTGAAAATATTAAACACGATGTTGAAACAGGATTAACCCTCTCAGAAGCATTGATGAAACATCCTGCTCATTTTAACGAATTATTTTGCAATTTGGTGGAAGCCGGAGAAAAATCAGGTTCTCTTGATATCATGCTCGATAAAGTCGCCACATATAAGGAAAAAATAGAAACAATCAAGAAGAAAATTAAAAAAGCCCTGACTTATCCTATGGCTGTTATGGTTGTCGCTCTGATTGTTACGACGGGATTACTTATTTTTGTTGTTCCTCAATTTGAATCATTATTTAAAGGTTTTGGTGCTGATCTACCAGCTATGACCCAAGCAGTAGTGAGCATGTCCAAATTTTTTCAATCCTTTTGGTATTTAATTTTTGGCGCACTGGGTGGGGGGATTTACGCGTTTATTTATGCAGAAAAGCACTCCCCTCAATTTGCACAAAATGTGGATAGAACTTTATTAAAGTTACCCGTTATTGGTCCCATTATTGAGAAAGCTGCAATCGCTCGATTTTCAAGAACACTATCGATTACTTTTGCTGCAGGTTTGCCTTTAGTTGAGGCACTTAAATCGGTGGCAGGAGCGACAGGAAATATTATTTTCGCCAAAGCCACTGATCAAATTAGAGAAGAGGTATCAACGGGGCAACAAATGAATAAAGCCATGGAAAATACTCAATTATTCCCCAACATGGTAATCCAGATGGTAGCCATTGGAGAAGAGTCAGGTGCTTTAGAAAAAATGTTAAGTAAGGTTGCTGATTTTTATGAAGAAGATGTGGATAATGCGGTCGATTCACTGAGTAGTTTATTAGAACCTGTTATTATGGTTGTTTTAGGTGTTTTGGTAGGTGGACTTGTTGTTGCAATGTATTTACCCATTTTCAAACTGGGATCTGCAATATAAGACGCTCATTATATTTCTTTGTAGTCTAGGGGATAAATGTCACTCACTTCCATTAAGTAAAAAAGAACTCTCCTCTCCCATTCGTGGGGGGTGTGATGAGGGCACATGAACTAAAAATAATGCCCTCATCCGCCCTATCGAGCACCTTTTCCCCATGGGGAAAAGGTAAATGATTATCTTAATGACAGTGTGCCTATCACCCAAGCTACAATATTTTATGTGGGATCAATAATGATATATGACCTAATCATCAATCATACTTGGTTTATGTATGTCGTAGTTGCCCTTTTTTCCCTGGCTGTGGGCAGTTTACTCAATGTCATCATTTATCGCCTGCCTATTATGTTGGAAAGAGAATGGAAGCAACAATATAATGAGCTAGCGGGTATCAAGGAAGAGGAACAAAAACCGATTAATTTATTTTTTCCAAGATCATTTTGCCCTTCATGTAAAACCATGGTTAAGGCCTGGCAAAATATCCCTGTTTTAAGTTATTTATTTTTGCGTGGGCGCTGTTATCAATGTAAAAGTCCTATTTCTGTTCGTTATCCTTTAATCGAACTAGGCACAATGGTTCTTTCCCTATACGCGAGCTGGCATTTTGGCTTTACGTTACAACTCATTTTTGTATTGGCTGCGATTTGGATCTTAATTTGCTTATTTTTCATTGACTTAGATTATCAAATTTTACCAGACAGCCTCACGTTGAGCCTGTTATGGATAGGACTTATTGCCAATACGGAAAATCTATTTGCGCCCCTGCCTCAAGCAGTGCTCAGTGCAGCTGGAGGTTATATAGGACTATGGTTATTTATAAAAATATTTTATTTATGTACTGGTAAGATTGGCATGGGCAATGGCGATTTTAAATTGTTTGCTGCTTTTGGAGCCTGGTTTGGTTGGGTATTTTTGCCGTTAATTCTTCTTCTTTCCTCAATAAGTGGTACAATTATTGGTTTATTGTATTTGCATTTGCAAAATAAATCCAAAGATACCACGATTCCTTTTGGTCCTTTTTTATGTATCAGTGGATTAATTTCTTTATTTTGGGGGCATAGTATCGTGAACTGGTATTTGCATCTTTGGATGTAAGATGGCAATCAGTTCCCAGATATGTCTGAACATTTAATAAATTCTACCCAATACAGCTGTTCATTAATGCAGAATGACCCTTTAAATAAGATGAAGAACAGGATTCATAAATGCCCTATCAAGTTATTTTATTTGACTTAGACGACACACTTATCGATTTTGCATACTCCCAACGAGCGGGCTTAAAAAATATATATGAACTATATTACTCAGCAGTTGAATATCCAATTTTTGAGCGTCTTTATAAAGAAATAAATACCCATCTATGGAATCAAGTTGGCGCCAAAAGCAATGCGCTCACCCCACGCGAAGTAAGATTGTTACGGTTTATACAATTAAATCAAAAAATTCCAAGTTCTGCTTCTGCAGAAGAAATAGCGGCAGAATATGATTTAAATCTTAGCGTGCATGCTCACTGGATACCCAATGTTAAAACCGCCATTGAGTTTTTACATCATAAAGGACATATTTTAGGCATTATTACCAATGGTTACGTTGAACAGCAGGGAAAAAAGCAGCAACGCCTTCAACTAAATAACTGGTTTGACTGTTATATTGTCTCTGATGAGGTGGGTGTTGCAAAACCTAATGTTGAAATCTTTAATATTGCCCTGCAAGAAATTGCGAACAAGCACAAACTATCAATTAACAAACGCTCCATATTAATGGTTGGTGACTCAATGGTTAACGATGGGTACGGAGCACGAAATTTTGGGATTGATTATTGCTTTATTAATAATCAATCATTAGATAACATGTCTTTAGAGGCTCCCGTTAAATACAACATCCGTTCAGTTGCGCATTTACCTGCATGCATAGGATACGAAACGGAATATGAGCAATTTTTAAAATCATCTGTGACTGAGGAAGTAGGCGTATAATTCTAAGGGATGGATATGGATATTAATTTAATAGTATTTGCTGCGCCAATATTTCTTATTTTAATCGGTATCGAATTTTTCTTAAAATCAGAAACATATCAATTCAACGACTCCATAAATAATTTCAGTACGGGCATCTTTGAGCAAATTGCTACACTGCCAGCAAGAGGACTCATAATTTTCGGTTATTACTATATCTACGAACATAGTGCTCTTTTTTCTATTAACCCTCACTTTATTGGTTCTTGGATTATACTTTGGCTTTGCGTAGACTTTTGTTACTACTGGTATCATCGGACAAGTCACCGATGCAATTTCTTTTGGATAGGACACTCTGTTCATCATCAAAGTGAGCGTTTTAATTTATCGGTTGCCTTAAGGCAAGGCTATTGGCAAACCCTTACATCCTGGATTTTTTATCTACCTTTAGCCCTTATTGGTTTTCCGACTTGGATGTTCTTAATCGTTTCTTCTTGCAATACGATTTATCAGTTTTGGATTCATACGCAATCAATCAACAAAATGGGATGGTTTGAAACCCTCTTCAATACCCCTTCTCATCATAGAGTACATCATGGTAAAAACCCACAATATATAGACAAAAACTACGCGGGAAGTTTAATTGTCTGGGATAAACTGTTTGGAACTTTCGAACCAGAAAATATTCCTGCTGAGTACGGAGTTACTGAACCATTAGACTCATGGAACCCTTTTTATGCAAATATTAAAGTGATTAAGGATGTATTGTATTATGGAAAAAACCTGAAAAATAAGCTGGATGTCATCCGTGCTTTTCTTATGCCTCCGGAGTGGATAATAAATCGCTTACAACAAGAGAATATAAACATCCCTAAACGAATCGTTCAACAAAAAAACAGCAAATCACCTAAATTTTACATGTTATTCAACACCGCTCTTGCAATCGTCTTATATGCCTATCTTTCATTAATATTTACATTGAATTCATTGAATTCATGGCTTCTTGGAGTTTTCATATTATTTACCCTCTATATTCTTGGAGCGGTCGCCAATGGAAAACAAAAAATTTTAATTACTGAGATAATGCGTTCGATTTTAATCGTATTTATTTTGATTCCATCAAATATGCATCTATTTTTATCTTTGGGCTTAATGATATTGTTTTTATTCATTAATCTAAGTTTGTTCTATTTTGAGTTCCTCAAAAATCAGCAGTATACCACCTCCATTTCAGCATAAATAAAAGGATTAACTCGTTCAACTCAACCGAATACAGGTTTTATATACTATACTAAAAACAGTTAATAAATATTTAACATTTGTTTTCCTGCGGTCAATTCGTAGTTCGATGGGGTAAAGATGAAGTGTTTTTTTTTCTAAAAAGTACTTTATTTACGAGGTAAAAACTAAAAAGGCATTATTTTAGGAGACCTCTATGAGAGTTGGCGAATACTGTAACCGGGATGTAGTGGTTATCAATGGCAATGAATCGGTAAAAAACGCTGCAGAGCTCATGCGTACCCACCATGTCGGAGATTTGGTTTTAGTTGAAGAACATAATAACCAAAAAATACCCATAGGCATTGTTACCGATCGTGATTTAGTCATTGAAGTTATGGCAGCAGGAGTTCAACCAGAGTCACTATTAGTCCGAGATATTCTCACCGATCCTTTTAGTTGTGTTTTTGAAAACGATAGTCTTTTTGATGCGCTAGAAATAATGCATTCCAAAAAAATTCGTCGCTTACCTGTTATCAATGAAAACAAAGCGCTTATAGGCATAATTACCTTAGATGATCTTATTGAAATTCTGACTGAAACAATGACCCATATAGTTGATGTAGTTAAGCTTCAACAAAAAAAAGAAGCGAGACAAAGAACATAGCTTTAAAAAACGATATTGATGTCTGTGATATAAGGAGCAAGCAATGAACAATTCAGTACATTTTCCTATAAAAATT
This sequence comes from Legionella sp. 227, assembly GCF_043161935.1. Taxonomy (NCBI): domain Bacteria; kingdom Pseudomonadati; phylum Pseudomonadota; class Gammaproteobacteria; order Legionellales; family Legionellaceae; genus Legionella; species Legionella sp. 227. Next base: position 3,266,079 of record NZ_CP171154.1, read on the forward strand.
GTATTCAATAATCTAAGGCACTCTCGAGCTATTGAGGGCAATGTTCGTAAGCATGCTGAAAAATTAGGAACGTATTGTGATCGCATTATGAGTTGTAACGTAGGGATTGAAACGCATCGACATCATAATAAAGGGAAAATTTATCATATACGTATAGATCTTTCGGTGCCCAATGCAGAACTTGTAGTAAATCGTGATCTTGCAGACCATCATGCACATGAAGACGTCTATGTTGCAATAAGAGATGCTTTTCTTGCCATGACACGACAACTTAAGAAGTATGTTCACAAACAGCGAGGAAAAGTAAAATACCATGAACTACCACCTGAAGGACTAATTCGCGAAATCGCACCTGTTGCGGATTACGGTTTTATTGAAACCATTGATGGAAGAAGACTCCGTTTTACCAGTAAAAGTGTCATCGATTATGATTTCAATAAATTAGAAGTCGGAAAAAGAGTTCTCTTTGTTGAAGCCAAAAGCAACGATGGTCCCGCAGCGAGCACTGTTTACGTACAATAATTAACTTTGATGGAAAAGACATTCTGTCTTTTCCATCAAAAATCTTAAATTCTTACCTTGCATGCACTATCTCAGGCCATACCACCATCGATTCCGAGGACTTTTCCTGTAATATAAGATGCCTTATCCGAAGCCAAAAAAACAATAGTATGAGCGACTTCCTCAGGAAGACCTGCACGTTTTAAAGGTACCATCTCGATAAAAGCTGCTTTATTTTCCTCAGTGCCTGTAAAGCGCTCAAACATATCTGTACTAATCGGGCCAGGAGCAACTGCGTTGACGCGAACATTAGCTGCAGCGGCCTCAAGTGCGGCGACTTTTGTAAATCCTTCAACTGCATGCTTTGTTGCGCAATAAATCGATGCGCCTGGCACTCCTGTGTGACCGGCAATTGATGAAAGATTAATAACACATCCAGAACCTTGCTCCATCATCACTTTGAGCTCATATTTAAGACATAAAAAGACACCCAGTACATTTGTATCAAAAGTAGCATGATAGTTTTCCAAAGTTTCATCAATAATGGAAACTGGTAGTCCCTCTGTGCCAGCATTATTCACAGCAACGTCCAAATGCCCAAAGCGTTTTATTGTATTGTCTATAAGGGATTTTACTTCTTCTTCATAACGAACGTCAGCTCGAATGAATACAGCATCAACTCCACTAGTGCGTAGCTCTTTTGCTAAAGACTCCCCTATTTCGTTTTTACGGCCAGAAATTACGATATTTGCACCTTCTTGCGCAAAAGCAAAAGCAGTTGCTCTACCAATTCCAGCAAGAGCACCTGTAATTAGAACCGTTCTCTTTTTCATTTTAAATTCCCTTTTGTATTGAAAACATCATTCCATCGAGTATAGTACAAATAAATTCAAAGTCTCATCACGTGGTATATTATTCTATTTAACTAAATACTACTCGTTTCCCATAAAGTCATAATGGTAAGATACCGCTTTTTTAATCCAATTTTTAGGTTCAACTCATGGAAAACAAAATTGCTGCAATTTATGTCACCAAACCCGAGTTTCTTTCACTGCTTTCAGAAGAATTAGGTGATGTTTCAAATATTGCCGAAGATTTGGTCTGTTCACCTCATAAAAAATTGGATGTATGTTTTGCACAAGATATTTGGTTAGAACCTCAGGTAGTAACATTCCAATCGATTTCTGAAGCGGTAAAAATTCTACGCCAAGCCGGAAAATTCTGGTACTTACATCCTATTTCCCATATTAGACGCTCTCGATTAATTGCAGAACAATTACGTGCCATTCCTCCGCTCATGCGGCATTTCCCCCTGGAATCTGAGATTCCACCCATTGGAGTTTTCAGTTTGCTGGATAAAAACACTTTGATTTATAGCGCCACACGTCAAAAAAAATGGCCTCAAGGAACATGCTATTTTATTGAAGATAAAATCAATCCTCCAAACCGTGCCTATTTAAAACTCTGGGAGGCACTCACTCTTCTTGAAAAATATCCAAAGTCAGGAGATAAAGTTCTGGATTTAGGCGCTTCTCCGGGAGGATGGACTTATGTCATGCAATCATTAGGTGCCTCAGTCACTGCTGTTGATAAGGCTTTATTAGATCCTCAAATAGCCAAGTTACCTAACATAAACTACGTACAACAAAGTGCTTTTGCTATAGAGCCGGCCAAATTGGAGCAAAACTATGATTGGGTTTTATCAGATGTTGCATGTTACCCTGATCGTGCTTATGCACTCATTATGAAATGGATAGAGTCTGGAAAAGCGAAGCAAATGATTTTTACGATTAAATTACAAGGTAAGGTGGAGTTATCTACAATAAAACTATTTCAAAAAATACCCAATTCTTTTATCACTAACCTGTTTTATAACAAACATGAAGCAACTTTTTTTTATCCTTATCCCAAATAACAACAGAATTTCATCCAAAAGCACACTTTCTTCATATTTTTTTAAGGAAAATCAACTAAACTATATATATCACTAGGGTGTTCAAATAGTTATTCGAGATTAATATATGTCTGGTTCTAAAGAAGAAACAAACAAGTCAATTACCAGTGATCAGCTGCATAATAGAAACTGTTTTAATTACTTAAGAAATGTTAAGTTTCCTGATTTGATACTAGATAAGCTTCCCGCCGATCTGGCTAAAGATTTAAAATCGCTTCGCGGTAAAGAGAAAAAGGACTATGATCCAAATTTCCCATATGGTGATTTGTACACTAAATTTTTTGATTATCTTGATGAACATATTAAGACAATTTATGATGCCCCTCGATCAGCCCTAGGTAATGCCCTCGAGCAAATTAAAAACTATCAAAATCTACCTAAAAAAGAAAATGATAAGCTACAACAATCTATACGATTTTTTGTCAAACAGTTAGGCGTTTTAGATTACATAAAAAATTCCCATACTGCCCTCCATTTGCTGTCTGAGTTACCTAAGGATCCTACAAAATATAAGGGAAGCTATATATACTGCAATAACTCCGGCGGAAAGAGACTTTATTATATTAGTCCAGATGGCACTCGAAATGAACTGAGTATTGATGAGCGAAAATTTAACGAAAATCTAGCCAAGATAAATGAGCAGCAAATTACCCCATTTCTTCTTAAAGAGGATCAAGTTACTACCTTGATAACAGATAACCTACGGGATCAGAATGCTGACCTCCATGTGTTACCTGAATTACCTGATGATCTTACAACATATATAGGAAGCTATATATATTGCGAGGACTCTAAAAACAATAATGAAAACAAGAAATTGTATCATATTGAAGCAGATGGTACTTGTAAGATAATAAATATTAACGATTTCGAGCAATTTGACCTTAATTTAAAAGAGATTAATAAACAAAACAGAAAACTGCTACATCTTAATAACGATGAAGTGACTCAATTAATAACTACAAACGTCTGTAAAAAAACACTTGAACAAAAGCTTGACCTAAAAGTCGAACGTCTTGGAAAAGAAATCGAAGTTTTAGAAGACTTTATTTTTTCTCTTTATGCTAATGATAATGACATTTTAGAAGATACTTATAAAGAAATTGAGCACATTACATTAGGCCATACCCCAAACTCGCCTGGCATTCAAAAATCCATTGCTCGTCATGTAAGCGATAAAGGGGAGTCAATTAACAGTGAAACCCAATCACCAGCAGAGCAAGAATCAACAACAAGCAAAGTCTCAGCACTTTACGCTGATGTTTATAAACCACAACATGGTACCAGTTTGGCAACCATAAGACGGTACCGCTCTAATTTAAGTTTTACTGAATACCGTTTTGGAACACAGGGGCAACGTCACCACGGCGAGGCCCGAGTTAGCCCTTTATTCGAAAGATTCCTAGCCATAGAAGAAAACAGAGAACAAGCCAGGATAGAACAAATCAAAAAAGAACGCTCTGAAAAAAAATTAAAGCAGGAAGATCAAGTTAAGTTAGACCAGCCCGCACTAATCCAAGCCGAAGTAGATCAAGCCTTATTACAAAAAGAAGAACCTGCTGATGAGGATGAAGATATTGATGAAGATAGAATAACCCATATTTATTTTAATGTGCTGGGTCGTGATATTGTTCCAGGAATAAAGGAAAGCATAGCACATGAGAGAGCAAAGGAAGGCGCATTAACCGAACAGTTAGAAAAGCTTGAGTTCGATCCTATAAATAATCCAGCAGGCCATAAAAATGTGGCAGTCATCACACTTCCTGCCGACAAGGGGCTAATGAGCCACGAACATTATGCAAGTACCCAGGCAAAACATAATATTGTCGATGTGAAAGAAGAGTTTTTACGAATTGCACGAGAGGGTCGTGACCTTCATTTGATGGACCAGTTACCTGTTGATCGTACACAATATAAAGGGAGCTATATATATACCGACAGCGGTAACGATAAAAAACTATTCTATATCAAATTAAATGGTGAAGAGGAAGCAGTAAACATTAAGGATTTTTCTATATTTGAGAAAATCAAAGAAAGGAAACTTGAGAGCCCTGTATTACTTGATGATTACCGAGTTAAAACATGGATCACAGAAAATGGTGGTCACACCCCTCCTCTAACCAAAGTTAAAGATTTTCATATTAGTAAGCGGGTTCGTGAGAAAGTATTTCGTAATGAAGATGGAAAATATACACCTGAAACTGAAACCAAAATCATCAATGATTTACTGGACAGGAGCTTCAAAGCATTAGGATATTCGCAAGATACTGTGTTATCAGATGCTCAACGACAAGCGGTATGGTTTCATTTTTTAAAATATGAACTGACAAATCACATTATTGAATCCTTAAACCCTAAAAGTATCAACTTTACCTGTAAAGATGCAATTGACCGCGGTGGAGTTGCTTCTGCTTATTTCAACTTAATGAAATCATTTGAAAAAACAACTGAAAAGGAAGCAAAGGCCGGAATAATGAAAGTCCCAATGAGTAGGGAGGAGTTTGAACAAGCCTTACATGCTGCACCCACAATGGTTAAAGGTCGTGGTATGAATCATCATATCGACCTCATCTGGAACGCTATTGATGCTTATGTCAATGAACATTATGATCAATTAATAAATAACAAAGATCAGGCTTGGTTAATTGAATGGAGAGATTATAATTGCCCTCATGAACGTGTCGATGCTTTATTAGAAAAACGCTTAGGTGAGTGTAAGACCGAATTATCGACTCACCAGGACAAGCTTTTACAAGACCTACAAACAAAGCTACAAGAGCTAGAAACAGAACTACAAGAATCACTAGAAGAACCACAAAAAGAACCAACACTAGAAGCTCCTCAGAAAAAACCAACACTAGAGGAACTTCAAAACAAAATTGACGAACTTCAAAAAAAACTACAAGCGCGACAAGAAGAACCAGAACTAGATGAACTGCAAGCAAAACTTAACAAACTACAAGAGCAAACCAAAACCATATCAAAAAAATTAGATGCTCTCTCAAAAGGAGTTGACGTTTTAAATGAAGTAGATAAACAAAAACAATGTAGTGGGAAACGTTTATTATTAGAAACTACCCTTAGAACTACTTCAATGGCAATTAGTCCCGAAACTCAGTCAATCAAAAGTTGCCAACAATATAAAAAACTTCATGATGAACTTTCGATTAACTTCCCTGATTTAAAAATTTTAAGAGGTGCAATGAAAATATTTGCGGGTACTATCATAGATGCAGTCTTATCAGCAGTATCCAAAATTTCTGGTGGTAAAGTAAATGTTAAATCCGACTTAACATCCCGCGGGTGGGCTACATTTAATGCCGGTCAAGAACACAAAGCGCGAAAAACATTGCAAGAGCAAATGAGAGGACATATGTTTAAAATTAGGCTCGAGAAGGAGGCTCCTGTTCAAGATACATCTGACGCTCCTGCAGATAAGACATGTCATTGAAGTAAAATGGATGAATACCGATTTTTATACATCACGCCTCATCATTAAAATATATCCCTATAAAAAATAGATTAAAAAAATAGAAATATTTGTTAAGCTGAGTATTAAAAGGAGTGTGTCAATCCTAAAACTCTTCAAATTGATTTCAAGGAAAAAATCATGGATCTAAAACTTAAAGGAAAAACAGCATTAGTAACTGGTTCCACTGCAGGAATTGGTTTTTCAATTGCACAAATATTAGCTCGTGAAGGTGTAACGGTGGTGATTAATGGTCGTTCTAGAGAAAGAGTAACTGAGGCAATACAACAAATCAAAGCAAGCAATCCTGAAGCCAATTTGATCGCCGCTCCTGCTGATTTAAATCAAAAAAAAGATACCGATGAATTGATTAAACAAATTCCTAGAGTAGATATTCTTATCAATAATGCGGGTATTTATAATGCCAAACCTTTTGTTGATATCTCGGATGACGAGTGGTTGCAGATGTTTGAAGTCAATGTAATGAGTGGTGTCCGATTAAGCCGTCATTACCTTACCCCAATGCTGCAACAAAACTGGGGCAGAATCATTTTTATTTCCAGCGAATCTGCATTACAAATACCTAAAGAGATGATTCATTATGGTATGAGCAAGACAGCACAACTGGCAGTTGCCAGAGGTATCGCTGAACTAACAAAAGGAACTCATGTCACGGTCAACTCAGTTCTCCCTGGACCTACAAGCAGCGAAGGTGTTAGCCAGTTTGTGGCCGATCTTGGAAAACAGCAAAACAAAACAGCAAAACAAGTCGAAGAGGAACTTTTTGAAAACTTAAGACCCACTTCATTAATCAAACGATTGGCTCATACTGAAGAAATTGCGAATATGGTTGCATTTTTATCTAGCCCTCTGTCTTCCGCGACTAATGGTGCTCCTATTCGCGTGGATGGAGGCCTTATTTTATCAATTGCATAGTCTGTTCTTCTTGATCAATTTCATTCATCTTATGAAATTGTGTCGCTTGATACGCGGTATCTACTATCTTAACTAACTCTGGATGACGGGAGAGGCTTTTTCTATTCGCATCTCCCATTTATAAAGACAGCATCTATAATCAATTTATATGAAAAGCTATTGTTTTCATTTACTTGCAGACCTTCTACCGTCACAATAACTTTTTCTAAAGCGATTCTCTAATACCAATATAGACCGCACATTGTTCTTGTTCCATATACACTTCAAAATCAGTCTCATACGCTCTAGCAAGAGTAGATTGAGTATCAAAATAGTGCCAAATTGCTTGCCAGATTTCGATGATCGCTTTGGGCATCGGGCCAGAATTTTTAAAAATAAGATAATTACCTTTTTTGATGCTAATCTTATCAAAATCATTTACTTGTGGATCTTGTGTCGCGACTCCAGCAGTGACCGTATAAAATCCATTATGATCTGACTCATACGCAGAATACACTCCATAAATCGGTGATCTCGATTTTATTGATATGGGTGAGGCATAAAATCTTTGCCAAAGCTCTGGTAACTTTGCTGTTTTAGAATTAAATTCATCGGCGTTTTTAGTGCGTACACTCAGTCCCGTCACGGTAAATGCTTCAACTTTAATTTGTTGTGGTTTAATGTGGATCATCTCATTCTCTCTTTTAGTGGATTATAGCCATTGAGCCTGCATGGCATTAGCAATAATTGACTTATCGTGGTCACTGAGTGGAATTAGCCCAAACCGCAATGAATAACCCCAGTTTTTATTGTTTCTAGTGAAATCAAGATCAAAAAGCAAAGGCGCGATAGGAGTCTCAACTGCCTTGGCCCACTCTACATCCCGTCGAAAAGGATGAAAATCGTCATCCATCTCTACCTGATAGGGCTCACCAGCCTTAACAATCCCTATAGCGGTTAATGATTGCAGCTTATCCTTTGCTTTATAAATACGCGTTGGTGAATAATAAATGACAAAGTCATTGGGTTGAATTCGTTTTAAAGGAGCAAGCCTACCATGGCAGACCTGCATTATTCCCATTTGCTTGCCCAAACGCACATGCTCTGCCGAAGCAACAGCCAACCAACATTTACTCATGATTTTTTGCCAGACGTTCAAATAAATGATGAGTATAATCTACCTTAGTGACAGTTTGTGTCAGTAGAAAACGGCCTTAGCCTTTATTAATTTCCTCTATAAATTTCACTGAGTCTACAGTAAGCGCAAATGAATCTAAATCCAAATCCTCCCTCATGTGTTGTTGATTACTGGTGCCGGTCAATGGCAGCATGCCTATTTGCAATGCAAAACGGAATATAATTTGTGGTATTGTCTTCTTGTATTCTTTCGCAAGTACATGCATCCGATCGGTAAGTAAATCGGATTGGTTTGCAGTAAGCAAAGAAAATCCCTGATAGATTAATCCATTTTTTTTACAAAATTCTCGAATCGATAAATCCCATTGATTGCTGGCAAAACATCGATTCTGTACAAATGAGGGTTTCACAGTGGCAACGCGATATAGGGTTTCCAATTGTTCTAGAGTTACATTCGAAATACCAAGCAACCTAATTTTTCCTTGATTGTATAAATCCTCCATTGCAGCCCAAATATCTAAATCATCTTGAACAAGTCCAGAACGAAAGGTAGGTCCATGAAGAATATAGGAGTCAAGGTAATCTGTTTGTAAGTGATTTAGAGAACTTAAAAAAGATTGACGCACCTGATTTTGAAGTGAGTCTGTTTCATCATAGGGTTTGCGATGATCCTGACCAAGGGCAGGTGTGAATTTTGTTTGTAAAAATAAATCACCACGACTTTTTCCCGTAGCGTTTAAAAATTGTTGAATTCCATGCCCAACACCTTCTTCAAAATAGTGCATTCGTTGATTTGCGGTATCAATTCCAACAAATCCGCTTTTTAATGCCTGAAAAGTTAATTCTTGGGTACTCTCTTCTTTCCAGGCAGTACCGTATATAAAGGGTGGAATATCAATCTGATCCAGTCTGTGAGTAAATTCTTCAAGCATGAGTTAATCCCTTAAGTGTATGATTATAAATTGCTTTATAGTATCGTTTAAAAAATAAATCAATTAGTGCATCAATTGATAAAAATCAAACCTTATTGTTACTAAAAAACTGCGTTTTGCTCCAGACCTGTTGGTCCCGAATTTATGGCGCCAACGAAATAAAGTGAGTTGATAGAGTCAGCGGGTGTAATGTACTGGAGTCTTCGACCTTTTGTCGTCATCATTGGGATGACGGAGGGCACGAAATACTTGTGCTTGTCGTTTTCAAGGTAAGCTTTTTCCATTTTTTTAAAAGCGATTGGCGACGATCAGGATAACCTGTGTCCATTAGACTTATTTCAAGAATACGATCCGTTCGAAAATGACGGAAATCTTGTCTTAGCTCGCACCAGGCAATAAGAATACGAACTTGGTCAAAAAAACCTAATGCTAGTGGCCAAATCGTTCGTTGTGATGCTGTTTCATTGACATCCTGATAACCTAATTGCAGTTTTTTTTCCAATCGCATTGCTTTTCTGATTAAAATTAAATCAGAGTCCTTGCTTGCAGCAACCTGTCCTGGGGCAATAAGTAGGCCTGGAAGTTCTAAGTGTTCACGTAATTCATTTGGAAGTACTGCTGCTATTTTCGCCAAAGCGTTTTGCGCAGCAAATTTGAGCTGGGTATCTGCTCGGTCAATTACCCAACGCGAACCAAGTACGAGGGCCTCGATTTCATCTGCAGAAAACATAAGCGGAGGCAGTGTAAATCCTGGACGTAGCACATATCCTATGCCTGACTCCCCTTCGATTGGAGCCCCTTGTCCTTTCAGCATCGAAATATCTCTATATAAAGTACGAAGGCTAATTCCTAACTCTTGTGCTAGAGTTACGCCGCTTACAGGAAACCGGTGACGTCTTAATATCTGAATTAAGTCCAATAATCGCTCAGTTCGTGACATAGTCAGTAAAATCTGCATAAAATTTTACTGCTATATTATTCAAACCGCACTTTAAATGCCAACAATTTAAGACACTGTTTCATTAATGCGAATACCCTTCACCTCGCCCACAAATAACCAATATTTAGCCATTATGTACTATTAATACTCCCTTAATACTCTTTTGATAAAATGACGAGCTACATGTTCGAATAATATCCATAGAAATGAGGTAAATAATGGGTAAAGATGCTGTTCCCCAAGATATAAGACAAAATGAAATAAATTATATTTGTAAAGTGTTAAATCATAATCGCATCTCTACCACCCAGGATTTAATAGCTAATTTTGACAAACTCATTGAACAAATTCGTTTAAATCCGCAAATTTTCAAAGAAAAATATACTTCCGAGCAATGTTTTCAAATATTAAAAAAAGCGATAGCAACCTACAGTGACATCTATGTATTTAAAATAACATTAAATGAAGAGCTTATGCCCAAGCTTATCTTGGCTAGAAACAATAAAAACACTTGGGAATCAACCACTGACTCAATTGAAGATGATTTGACTAAAGTTACAAAAGGTTATGATCGACTTGAATTACTTCACCTGAAAAAAAAGAAAATCAATCAAGACATCTTGCGTTTATTGAAAGATAAAGAATTCGCTATCGTTCCGCAAGTCATTATAGGTTCAGGTGATACTGGAACAACACTTTGGCTTGAAAAATTCAAAGTACATCATGGAACCAGCCAGGCCCAATTAGCAAAGGGAGAACTTCCTTCCGTGCTCATGCTTGGTGAACATTCAGGAAGTTGGAAACATGATTATACCCTTGCTCAACCTCACAGTATTCTTGAGCGCACAACAGCCAAAGAAAATCCATCTATATATTTACCATCAGATTATTATCGAAAAAATCCTCATGCCAATGGTCGACACGTATATCAGGCGAATCAAGCGACCCTTGCCTTGACTGAGGCGCCATTGTTGCGTGCGACCGTATTAATGATTGAAAAAAGGACTAATCATATCGATTGGAAAGTTCCAGATCAGGAATATCGGTTAGTAGTGAAAACTCCTGATGGAATAAAAAATATCTATACCAATGAATTAAATATTTGTACTGGCCTAGGTCCTGCACGAAACTTACTTTCAGGCACGTTACTAACACAGAATGAATTCCATATCCTTAACCAAATTGATCCTCGTAAGGGATTTACTCCCGTCGTAGATGGCAATCAATTCATTTTATCGGATACAGAAGAACACGGAAAGGAACCCAGAAAAATTGTGATCTATGGAGGTGGTGGAACCGCTGCTGCATGTTACAGAAAAGGATTTTTTGGTCATGATATTCGTACTGAGGATAGGGCGTTCTGTAAAGAAAATCAAAAAAACTCTGTTGTTTGGATAGCAAAACAATTTGAGAAAGCAGGCACCGGTAAGCTTGCTACTACGGCATTATACACTGCAAAATCACGTAGCGAATTAATGGAAGCTGAGTTAATTAAAATTGAACCAAAACCTAGCGGCAAACTATTATTATTTTTTAAAACAAATAATTCCAAAGCTCCTACTTTTGAAATTGAATGTGACCAATTGATTTACTCTGTCGGACAAGATGACAAAGTTACAAGAAACATTTGCCGGGAAGTTGAAACTGATCTATCACTCAACTATGACAAAAATGGCATGGTACTTAATGTATGCTCAGCGGATAAAAAAGTAATTTTCTTCGGTGCAGCAGCAATGGCCGTTCGAGAAAAGGAATATATGGATGCAACCTGGAAATGGCTCCATTCAGAAAATATTGGTGGTGACGTAGGTCCTGGCTCAATGCCTCCTACCAGAGCACAAATCAAGTGTTATAATTTTTGGAGAGGCATTAATCCAACAAGCATCAATGCGAATATTGATAGCCATCAACTCATTATAAACTATCTCGAAAAGGCCGGAATTGAAAAAACCATTGTTGCGAATTTTGTAGATGACTTATTAAAAGCAAGAAAATCGAGTACCAGTGGCGCATCTCATTCAATGATTCTAGAACTTTTGAAGAAACACAATCTGGACACTATTATTGAAATTAAAGGACATGCGCACTTGATATTGAAGAAGATGGACAGTACCGCTAAAGCAGGCAAACATGACGCTGGTAAATCCAAATCCCAACTCTTATCTTGGATGGGTACTCAACGAGAAACAGAAGACGCGAGTATCTTTATTTCATCAGCGACAGCTGCAAAAACCACCAAAGATACTGTGGAAAATGAAGAATACGGTGTACAATTAATTACTGAAATTAGATCATAAGTGTCTTCTTATGTTCTTATTTGTAAAAGATTCAGTAACTTACTATCAGTACATATTCATTTCAATTGGAAGTAAGCATGAAACTAGCTAAGTTTCTTGAGTTAAATGATCGAGAAAAAAACCAGCAAATTAAAATTTTGACCTTAAAAAAAAACCTGAACGCCGGTTTTTTTAATCGAGTCATTAAAAATCTCGATCATGACTTACTGTTCAAGCTTGCAATGATGAATCCAGAAATTGATACCATCTGTAAATCACCTGAATTAAAATCACACTGGGAAGATTTATGGCGTCTTTGTGGCGTTAACCCTAAAGACAGTGCGGAACAAAATGGGATGCCAGTTCATGAATATCAACCAATGTGCACTGTGCCCTCATGTTTTGATCTATTAAAAGGGCTGTATCTCTATGAGATTTATAGGAAGACTTTTAAAGATAAAGAACGCACAGATGAATTTTATAGAGATGCAGAAGAGTATTTAGCAGCATCAGGTCTCTATGGGTGTTTTTTTGCCTTAAACGCCTTATGCCAGGGTGGATTAGATTTATTAAAAGATGAATTCAATGAAGAAATTGCTAGAAAAGCCATACTTTATGCACAAGTCGCTGCAAAATACTATTTATCACCGGGTTATTTACTCTTGGCAAATACTTATCAAGAATTACTCAAATACCAAAATCAACCCAGCCTAGTTGGACTGAATTTACGTCTTCTATCATTTCAAGCAATAAGTGTTGCTAAAAGATTGGAGTCATACTCTAATTCAATGCTCAATAATGCGTATCAGGGAAAAACATTATCAGAAGCCAGTAATGGACAAATAACCAGTTTTTCACAAGCATTACTCCGATCACAAAAATATTTACAATTGTCACCACTAGAATTGGAAATTGCTACAAATGAAGCGAAAAATGAGGCTGCCTTAATTCAAAAGACTTATGATCATGAAATAAAATCAGATGCTGAAGCCGAAATATCATCTGAAACACCAAAATTTGCCATATAACATAGACACTATTCACTGTAAGCATGGTTGTAAGTACTCTACTCATTTCCAGTATAACGAGGATCTCCACCCTTTAGCATATCCAATCGGGACGACGAAGGTAGTTTCTCCAATTCAACTACTTATTTCATTATCGATTTCTTCTAAAATAATTCGCGTACTTAGCATAATATTTTGAATTTCTTGAGTAATTTCCTCTTGTCGTAATAAGTTAATGCTATGCGTAAGACAAGTCACTTTATTTTGTAACCGTTCTAAAGCGCTATCTAAGTGATTTGCCCGATTATAGTTTTCAGCAAAAAACGATTGATAAAAAAGTGAATACAACATAAAGAAAACGTATTGATTCATAAATTCAATCATGAATTGTTGGTGAGATAAATTGAGCTGAGGTGAAATGGTAAAATCAGATTGTTTTATATTTCTAAATTCCATAAAAGGTTGTTTAACGGTAGCTTCTACCCTAGTTTTAATTTTCTTATTAAAAACTATATTCCAGGAACTGAGCTTGAGCTGAGTAAAAACCAAAGTTAATGCATTAATTACATTTAAAATAATATTTGAAATTTCATCTACTGTATTTGGACCTGCTATGACTTGGATTACTCGTTGGTCATTCATCATTTTAGCCGCCAATTTTTGTCCAACTATAATAATTTTTGGATTATTTATCGAATGATGAAGTAAATGTGTCTCCAAATAACGTACAAGATTATCATTAAACCCCCCACAAAATCCTCGTTCTGCCCCTATAAGTATATAAACATTGGACTCAACAACTTCCATCTGAGTGAGTAATTGTGGATAACTTGATAAAAAATCGATCCCCATCTGTTGAATCATTGCATTCATTTTTTCTTGAGTCGCAAGACATTTAGTCACCCTATTCATTTCAATGAATGAAAGATTTCTCATGGCAGTCATCATGGTACCAATTTTGTTTAGAGTTTGCAGGTGCGCTTTAAAACGTGTTTTTTTTGTCATGATTGGTTCAACCAGCTAAACACTTTATTTTTCCATTGTTCTCTAGGGGTATCTAATGTCAAATCACAGTGAGACACCTGTTGTTCTATCCTTTTTAAATATTTTGCTATTTCATCAAGTTTTATTTCATTAAAAAAACCCTCGTTATATCCAATAAGCCAAGCAAGCTGAAACTCAATAGGGAGTGGGGACAATTGATTTTGTTTTAAAATTTCACGTAATATCCGTCCACGCTGGACCTGAAGTTCCATAGTTTCATCGAGCTTAGAGCCAAAGCGAGTAAACACCTCCAAATCAATAAATTGCATATAATCCAGTTTGATTTTACTCGCTTCCCGTTTGATTTGTGGATGTTGTGCACTTCCCCCTATACGTGAGACAGATCGTGTAATATCTATTGCCGGTAAGAATCCACCTGAAAAAAGCTGTTCATTAAAAAATAATTGCCCATCAGTAATTGAAATCAAATTGGTTGGAATGTACGTAGCAATCTCCCCTTCCTTGGTTTCGATGATGGGAAAAGCGGTCATGGTGCCCCCACCCAGTTCGGGAGAGAGACAGCTCGAACGTTCAAGTAGTCGTGCATGCAAGTGAAAAATATCTGCTGGAAATGCCTCTCTCCCAGGGGGTTGTCGTAACAAGAGAGAAAGTTCTCGATAACTATTCGCATGGGCACTCAAATCATCATAAATAATTAATGTATCACAACCATTCTTCATCCAATATTCGGCAACAGCACAACCACTAAAGGGCGCGAGATAATGCAAACCAGGCAATGCAGACGCCTCCGCAACAACAACGGTTGTATATTCAAGTGCTTGTGCATCCTTTAGCAATTGAATGGTGGTAAGAACAGTTGATCTTTTTTGTCCAATTAAGACATAAATACAACGTACATTTTTATTTTTTTGATTAATAACAATATCGATCGCTAACGAACTTTTACCTAGGCCATTATCACCAATAATTAATTCTCGCTGTCCTTTGCCAATGGGAATTAGGTTGTCAATTATCTTGTTACCCGTATAAAGTGGCTGATTAATAAAATCACGATGTGTTATTGGTGGTGAAAGAACATCAAGCAAACCATACTCAAAACACTGAGGTACTTCATAACCATCAAGAGGTTGCACTAGTGGATCAATAACTCGTCCTAAAAGACAATCACCAACCGGAATACTTAATGAGCGACTGTAATGAAAAACTCGCATCGATGCTTTAATTGTATCCGATTGCTCCAACAAAATAGCACCAATCAGATGTTCCGTTAGATGGAAAACCATGGCCCTACTTCCGTCTTCGACAATCAAAATTTCATCAATTGCAGCTGAAGGTAACCCTTGTATCCAGAGAATTCCATCGCCAACAGAACTAATGGAGCCAAACTCTTGAATACGTACCTTAAAAGCATATGAGTCCACCTTCTTCTGCTGCATTCTCAAATCGTGTGGCGTTCCTACGGCTCCAAGATGAGCGTGCCTGAAGGTAGGGGTCCCCTGTTTAGCATTTTTCATTTTCAGTTTCCACAAAAAAGGCTAATTCATCACGCAAGTTGGCTCGTAAAAAAAAATGTCCTATTTTAATGTTTAATCCAGCAAGCAGATCGGGGTTTTGTCTAAATACTAACACCGTAGGCAGAACAAATTTATTGTGTATTGTATGAGCTATCGTATTTTTTTGTTGTTCCTCTAAAGGAAATGCACTCTCAATAATTATCTCTTTATTTTCATGTAAACCCTTCTGTAATAAGGTTATTTGCTCATCTGATAAAGAAGACAATTCAGCAAGGGTTTTATCAATACATTTTTTTTCAAGATGAATATCAGCAAAATTCAGCAAAAATTTTGTAGAAAACCTGCTGGCGTTTAATAAAGCTTCATGCGCATTCTGATTGATTATGGAGGATAATTTTTGCTTTTCTTGCTCTATTATTTTTTCCTTTTCTTGAGCCAAGTTTTTTTTAAAAGCCTCTTGCTGACTTATTTTCCAATCTTGCAGTGAGCGCTGTATTTTTTTTCTTTCCTGCTCCTTTTCAATGTCCCAAATTTGCAAACGATTTGTATATTGTTCTTGTAACTTGTGGGCTTCATCATACATCGCCTGCGCTTTATCAAGATCATTCTGAACTGCCTGCTTACGCTTTAAAATCACTTGCTGCACTGGACTATAGAAAAAAAACTTTAAAATCCATACCAGTACAATAAAGTTAATCAACTCAAGAATAAAGCTTGACCAGGAAAATTCCATTTTCAAATCCTCTTCAATGATTGACTAAATAAGCCAATAAGGGATTTCTGAATAAAATAATCAATACGATCACCAAACAATAGATTGCTAAGGATTCAATCATTGCTAAACCAATAAATAAAGTGCGTGTGATTGATTTTTCTGCTTCGGGTTGCCTTGCGATTGCATCCAGTGCTTTACTAATTGCTCGCCCCATTGCAATGGCAGGTAACATAGTTCCTAAGGCAATAGCCAAACCAGCTACAACTGTGGACACCAAGGTAAACCAACTCATGTTATCCATGAAGATACTCCTTCTCTCTTCGTATTACCTGTGATTGAATCCCGCTTGCGATATAAATTAATGCAAGCATTCCAAAAATATACGCTTGGATAACCGCTTCTAATAAATGCAGCATTAAAATAGGGACAGGAGCCAATAATCCTGCAACCATAAGTACAATCATAGCAGTTAACTGAAGACTCATCATATTACCAAATAATCGTACTGCTAATGCCAATGTTCGTGATAGCTCACTAATTAAATAAAAAGGCAGTAACAAAGGACTCGGTGAAATATAATGTCGTAAATAATTTTTAATTCCTTCAGCACGTATACCAAACCAATGAACGGAAAAAAAAGTTACGACAGCAAGGCTTGATGTAACTGATAGGTCTGCTGTAGGAGAACTCAATCCAGGAATCACTCCAATTAAATTGGACAGCAGAATAAAGAGCCATAGAGTAGCAACAAAGGGAAAAACAAGTTCAACATGCTCAGGCAATACCTCATTTACTGCATCATACATTGCCAAATAAATCCCTTCAGTAACCACCTGATATGAGCTTGGCCTTTTTTTTAGTTTTCGCCCAGATAACCAAGCCCATATCAGTAAAATTAAAATAATTAACCAACTGGTTAATATGCTTTGAGTCAGCATCAATCGGCTCTCCATTTCATGATGTAACCTGGAGTACAACCCAGTGGTATTTTATAAAGTAATTACCCGTCTCCCCTTGGGGAGAAGGTGCCCTTAGGGCCGATGAGGGTATTGATTTTAATTAGTGAACCCTCATCACTACCCCTCTTCCACAAGCGGGAGAGGGGATCTTAGCGACACAAAAGGGCTTATTATTAATCCCTAATAAATAAATATACATTAACCGCACCAACAAAAACGCCAACAAGAATCAAATTAATTGTCCAAGCAATAGAATAACCATGCAATTTATTATCCAGCCATACGCCCAAATAAGCGCCTATAATTATGGGCAGAATAAAAAGTATTCCTAATGTCCCTAAAAAAATGGTTTGCGCCAAAATTGTAGGGGATTCTTTTTTTGACTTTTCTATTTTAACAACGGATTTTTCTACGTTGTTTCTGAGTTTGTTCTGGGAGTTCTTAGAGGTCATACCAATCCTTGTTCTTTAATTCTAATAAGCTCTTTAGCATTTCATGATCCAATCGATGAATGCTTTCTTTAATAGTTTTTAACTTTTTTTCTTCCCTTTGCAGCTGTTGATCTATAGCAAACAAAATATCCTGACAGCTTGGGGATCGTATGTAATGCCTTGTTAAAATATGAAGCTCGTTATTAATAAAATAGAGTAAACCACTGGGTATTGCTAAATATTCTGTTTTACCCTCTTCATAACGAAATCGGGCTAATCCGTAATTTAAGCAAGTCATCATTCGCGTATGATGAGCAAATAAGCCAAATTGTCCTGAATCATCCTCACCAACAAAACTTACTAACCCATTAACTTGTTCCTCTTGCAGGGCACTATGTAAATGCAGCGTAAACGTTGCCATTTAATAAACTCCAGATAAGGAGCCTTTCATATAACATTGCTCTTCAGTCAAATAATCAAAATCACCTTTTAAAAAAGCCTCACAATCCAGTAATGTTTTTTCTAGTGGTACGGATACGCCCTGAATGTCGGTTCTCTCAACCATACCGTGAAATGGTTGCGTGAGATACCGTTGCAATTTACGAGCCCTTAAAACAATTTTCTGATCTTCTGACGACAATTCATCGATTCCTATCATAGAAATAATGTCTTCTAACTCACGATAATGTGACAGATGTTCCCTTACTGCCTGTGCGATTGAATAATGGCGCTCCCCTAATACAGCAACATTCATAAATTTACTTTTAGATAGCAAAGGATCAATTGCTGGATATATCCCTTTTCCTGCTTGCGAACGGGTCAAGACAACTATGGAGTCCAAATGCGTAATAATTCCTGCAACTGCGGGATCGCTCATATCATCTGCAGGGACATAAACCGCTTGAACTGAAGTGACTGCACCCTTAGATGAAGAGCTAATACGTTCTTCGATTTCGGCTATTTCAGTCATTAACGTCGGTTGATAGCCTACATTAGCCGACATTCTTCCTAACAGTCCTGATATTTCGCTACCAGCCTGGACAAATCGGTAAATATTATCAATCAAAAACAAGACATCACGTTCTAATGTATCTCGTAAATATTCTGCATGGGTGAGTGCGGATAATCCAACTCGAAATCGAACACATGGAGATTCATCCATTTGTCCAAATACCATTAACGTATTATCCATTAATCCTGCTGCTTGCATTTCACGCCATAATTCATGGCCCTCGCGTACTCGCTCTCCAATCCCTGCAAAAACAGAAGCTCCACGATGAATTTTGATAATCGCATGCATAAACTCCATCAAGAGTACCGTCTTGCCAACTCCTGCACCACCAAATAATCCTACCTTTCCCCCTTGAACTACGGGGCAAAGTAAGTCAATAACTTTTATTCCGGTTTCTAAAATTGTTTGCGTTGTTGTTATGCCTTCAATTGGTGGTGATTTTGATAAAATGGGGCGCGATTCGCTTGCGGGTATTGCGTCAAAGTCATCTAAAGGTTTACCAAACACATCAAGAAGTCTACCTAATGAATGTATAGAAACCGGGACTTCAAGTGGGGTTCCCAGATCAAATACATCCAATCCTCGTTGTAGCCCTGAAGTTCGATGTAATGCAATAGCCATCACATGCTCGTGATCGATATGTTTATGAACTTCCAAAATATAACTGTCATCCTTTCGAAAAATTTTAAGTGCTTGATGTAGAGGGGGCAAAACCTTACACGCAATAGTTACGACAGAACCATGAATTTGTACGGTTTTACCAATCAAACGCCCCTTATCATCCCTGGATAATGACATAAATGAGTCTCTTCAAATTTATAATATCCCTCTAAAATTATGGTACAAATTTGCAATTTATAAATTTTTATTATGTAGAAATTACTCAAAATAACGAATATGCTAATGAAATTTAAGCAAAATTACCCTTTACTGGAGTAGGTTATAAGGGAAAAGGATGTTTCCAAAATGAAAAACCTTAGGGCTGGAGTTAGGTACAGAATATCAACCTTAATATTCATGGAGTGCATCATGTTAAAAGATATTCATGAAGTCCAATCTAAGAAATGTCATTGGATTGCCTTACCCTGCCTGATTTCATTTTTTTTAGTTTCGTTTTCTACATTCGCAGCACATAAAGTTATCAATTTGGATATTGGTTATAAAACGGTCTACTTTACTAATAAACCAGCCAGAGCTATTGCAGTAAATAATCAAATCCCTGCACCCACATTACATTTTAAAGAGGGTGATCAGGTAACCATAAATGTTACGAATCATCTTGATAAAGGAACAGCGATCCATTGGCATGGTGTTTTGGTTCCTTGGCAAATGGATGGTGTAGAAGGTGTGGCTCAAACTGAAATTCCTCCAGGTAGTACCTTTCACTACCAATTTATTTTAAAACAATCAGGTACTTACTGGTATCATGCCCATGCTGGCTTAGAGGAGCAACAGGGATTATACGGTGCTTTTTTGATTGATCCTAAGAAACCACCTCATTACACCTTCACTAAAGATTACACCATCGTTTTATCGGATTGGACTAATACCAAACCGGAGCAAGTTTTAGCTAATTTAAAAAAATCCGGCGACTATTATGCTCCGCGCTTTCCTCTCCAACCATCCCTGACAAAATTTATTCATGATTACCAAAAAGCATCAAAAAGTGAACGACAAAGACTTCTTGACGACTATAAAAGCATGCAGCAAATGCGGATGAGCATTTATGACATTAGTGACGTTGCCTTTGATGCATTTTTGATGAACGGCCATCCTAAAAACAATCCATGGACTGCTCCAGTTCAAATAGGTGATATTGTCCGCTTGCGATTTATTGATGCAGGAAGCAGCACGATTTTCCGTATTAAAATACCTGATTCTAAGATGACTGTCATACAAGCGGATGGAAACGACGTAAAACCTTATTCTATTAAGGAGTTATCCATTTCTCCTGCTGAAACCTATGATGTTTTAGTAAAAATAGAAAAAAATAAGCCTTATATTATTTATGCGGGTTCCAAAGATACTGTGGGTAGTGTCTATGGCGCTCTAAAAACAACTAATGAGCAAACAGTCGATTATGCTCAAGTCAAACCGTTCCCTGAACCCATCCCGGTTACAAGAGAAATGATGAACATAATGATGGGCGGGCATTATCAAGGCAGTTTACCCGTAATGCAAAAAGAACAAGTCCACTCATTATACTCACAGCATAAGCACACCATGCACATGGATCATAGTATGCCTATGGGACACTCCATGAACATGCAAATGCCTACTGAACCAACTCGATTTAACGATGCAATAGCCCCTACCACTTCATCCTATATGACCTCATTGGAAACAAAGTATCGCGATTTGACTGCTGCGGTCCCGACTAATGATCCCAATAAACCGGTAGAGGGAGTCATTAATTTGGAATTATTTGGCTATATGGGGCAATATATTTGGTTTGTGAATGGAGTACCTGGTTATAAAGCAAAACCTATACCTTTAAAACCGGGTAAACGTTATCGCTTTGTATTTACAAATCCATCCATGATGCATCATCCAATGCATATACATGGTCATTGGTTTATTATTCGTACTGGAAAAGACGCTTTTGATCCGCTAAAACATACGCTTGATATTCCACCAGGAGGAACAATCACAGCGGATGTAGATACTGATGCAAGCGGCCAATGGTTTTTCCATTGTCATATGCTTTATCACATGATGACTGGAATGAACCGCGTCTTCCAATATACAACCATAATTGAAATAGCCGAAGACAAAACCCAGCCGGAACATATTATTAAAGACACCTCTTATGACAACCGCCCCATAATACGAGTCGACGAAGCCATTAAGCCGATTAACCTGGATTTAGTGAAACACCCCATGGCTCATGGCGCTGGCCTTTGGTTATCAACTTTTCTAGATGTAGGTGCTGATCCTTTTCACAATTCACAGCGCCTTACCTACAAAGGCATGTTTGGCCCTGATTATAATAAACTGCAATTATTTACCAATGATGCTGAACTGTATAAGGGAGTGCTGGAAAACGCAGATTTAGACATCTTTTACTGGCATTTAATCAGTCAATTTTGGGCCATTAAAGGTGGAGCAAACTATTTTAATCAACCTGCTAATAAGCCCTATTGGCAAGCAGGACTTGGTCTGGAAGGATTAATGCCCTTTTTTATTGATACCGATATAAGAACTTACTTTTATGGAGGTAGTATTAAATTTGATATTGAATTATCCCGCGACACGCTAATTACCAATAATTTTTTAATCAGGACAGGAATTCGCAGTATTTTAGCGACCAAAACCGTTGTTAATGCCCAAATTGGCAGTGGCTTGAATCAAATGCGCTACACAGTAAGACCCTACTATCGTCTTATTCCTGGTTTAAGTCTGTTTGTTGAATATGAAAACGAACACAATTATGGAACATTTAAAACACTCGAAAATGAAAGCTCTACACCGGATATTTCTAATACTGTTTCTTTAGGTTTAACTTTGCTGTTCTAATTTTTGGAACAAATTTTTTAAACCACAACAATTAGCCCAGCTGAACATCATCCTAAGCTCAACGCAAGATCTCCATGTTATACCACTGTATTGTGACGGTAGATCACTTATTACACTCGGGGAGACGGTTAAGTCACGAAAATCAATCCATACTACTGTTCTACAATAAAACCATGATTCGAAGCTGTTCACTCATAAAATTCCACACTTATAAAGTGCTTTTCCACCAAAAAATCCAAACGCCAAATTGATCCATTAAAACGCTTAATTATTACTTAATGTTCAACCTGTATAATAAAAGAAATAAATACTTTAATACACATGAAGCTTATCAGGGATTGTGAGCAGGAGACGGTATGACGGTTGCTATATCTCTACTTTTAAAGGAAATGCGAAAAAAATTTCCTTTTATAAATAGAGAATTGCATATTAGCTCAGAAGTAAAAGAAAATATTAAAAAAATCCAATCGATTTGTAACAAGGATTATTTTAATCAAAGCTTTTATGGAAGTGCGGCTTTAAACAGAAAGATATTACTTGATAAAAGAATCGCAGATTTATTAACACCGGAAACAATATTAGCGATTTTATCTCTTCATACCGCAACAACCCATCTTGATAAAAAAAGTAAAATTGCCATTTGGCGGAATAGTTCAGGCTACATCAGTTTAGCTGCCGCCTTATTTTATGGTTTTAATGAAGGCTTAGAAACCATTGAATTAATGCCCAATAATGAATCACAATATAGTAGCAAAGAATATCAGGAACAGAAGAAGAAATTTAAAGAAAATACAAGTAGAATCATTGAAAATATCAAGAAAGCAGCAGAACTACTTGAAATATCACCTCAAGCAGAAGAACTTCAACTTAAGACAGAAGAAAAACAATCATTAACTCAATTATTTCAGTCGATTGAAGACACTATAACTAAAATAAAAAAAGACAATAAAAGCAATGAACTATTATACGTTCCTACCTATACCCCTGATGATATATGAGGACAAAGTCTATATGGTTTTACAAAAATTTGTAATGTTCTCAAGATAAATTACAAACCAAATGCACAGAACGCTATTGTTATTGACGCCTCTATCTCGCTCGATGATTTTATTAAAAAATTTCTTTCTTCTGAAGAAGCTCTTCTCAATGGAAAAGTAATTCACCTTTTTTATGATAGAGCCCATTTAGAAGCCTGCATAGAGCAAGACACTAAAATTATTTTTCAAAATAAAGAATATTACCTCAAAGATATTTTAAGAGAAATGGTAACAAAATGTGAAAAAGATGTCTCAGTAAGTGAGACAGCTAAAGAGCAATTTGGTATCAGATTGAAACTATGTGACGCCCATCTGAAGGGAAGTTTTTCTTCTTATTATAAGACAACAACTGTTCGAGCAGAGAGTGAAACAAAAGAAGATGATTTGCCGTATGGATATAAACAAATTAAAAAAGCAATCTCGAATATTGAATCCGAGCTTGATAAATCATTGTGGACTTGTAGCAATCTTAACGATCTCTATGCAGAAAAAGATTTTCTAAACAAAATTATTGAATTTTATGACCATTCAGAAGGAAAACTACCTTTAAAAAAATGTCTTCTTCTAGCTAAATGGCATTATCCGGTAGGATATCAACATGTAGCAAATAGAATGGGTGCAAATTTATTTTTTAATGTGCTGAATGAAAAACCAGACCGAAAACCTAAACATGGTCCTAGACTTAAAAATAATGCCAGTTATGCACTTGAAAGGATGTTACATGCCTTGTTAAGTGATTATAAAACAATGAACTGTTCTTATAATGCGCTGAATGAACTAGAAATTTCTATTGATGGTGAGCTTTTTAATATCACTCAAATATTGTTACATGATCCTGATTTTGAACATATTGAATTTACAGAACAGCAGCTCGATAGATACGCTGTTTTCGCTGTTAAAAAAGCTTTTAATAAACCGACTCTTATTTCTGAGGGTATGGAATTCATACCTACATCAGAAGATTATAATAGATTGGATAAAGAAGGAGAATGTTCACACCTTCATTATGCCGAAAAACTGGCTATAACACTTTATTCTTCTAATTTTTTTTCTAAAATCCAGAAATTTTTACGCAAATATGGCCAAACAAAAGATTCACATGATGCGTATACTGCACGCTTCCTTAAGCACCTGGTTCCAGAGATTTTATTAAGTTCTGCTATTGCAGCTCATGGTCTGGCTAAACCGACTTTAATTTCGACTAAAGAAGAAACCAATACACCGAGTAGAAGCTATCGAAAAGAAATAGTAAACAGAGACTCTCATTTCTTTAAACAAAGAATGGGTGCAGTAGAGACAAAGTCAGACTTTTTTGAAAAAGGTTTTTTAAGCACAAGTGCTAATAATAGCTTCTCACAATGGAAAGCTAATACATATACTATATTTTATGAAGATCTAATTTCAGATACCCTTGGCAAGAAAATAGGGGCAATATCAAAATTCAGAAGGGAAAAAGAAGTACTATTTGGCCCCGGAACTCAATTGCAATATACGGATTATTATAGACAAGGCAACAACCATTTCTTTGCCGTAAGGCCAATTCGTTCTATTGATGGAATAAAACCTAACAATTATTCAAATTCTATGCTTTCCAAACATGAGTTAGAGATAATAGATAAGATGTTTGAATCCCATCTTACCAAAAACAGGCATTCTCTACTAAGACGACTTTTCGACACGGTATCAAATGAAAGTAAATTAAATTGTGTTCTAGGTGCCAAAACAAAAATAAAAACTATCTTTGACGCCCTTCACCCCGAAGAAAAATTGAGTTCTGAGCAACTTAAAACCTGCCAGCACGCCATCGAAACGGCAATAGCAGAAAATAAAAAATTAGTTTCTAATTCTTTTTTCCACGCCTCTCTGGGTAAAACTGATAAAGTATTACAAGATGCATTGCTCCGTGTGAATCGCGCTAGGACGATGATCAGTGATGAGCAAATTAAGGATCAAGAAGAGACTAAAGTCTCACCAGGATAATATTTTTGAGTCAAATTCTTTTAAAATACTTAAGGTAATCATCTAATCTTCAATTTACTCTCTAATAAAAAAATAAGTTACACTACCTAAAATTAAAGTTATGGAAGCGTGCGTTGAGTAATACATCAAAAATAATTGTACTCAAAAAAGCAAACGTGTTTTTTGATTTTCTATGCAAGCTGATGCTGTTACTGACTATCATGTGCATGTTCATTCCTTTTTCTCCGAAAATGCCAGCTCCAGGAATTGATCCTTCTTGGGCTCTTGGTTTAAATCAAGCGGTTGCTCAAGGATTAGCATTTGGTCGGGAAATAATTTTTACGCTCGGCCCCTATTCGTCTGTTTACACAAAAGCTTATCACCCCGCTACGGATTTCCTAATGATAATCGGGTGTATTGGCTTAGCTGTATCTTTGTGGATCTGCCTTCTTTTTTTAATGAAAGGAAAGCGATGGTACTGGTTTCTCATATATTGCGTCCCCCTTTTAGGCATGATATACGCTCGAGACTCATTATTTTTTTCCTATCCATTACTTGCAGGGTTAATGAGCTTCTGGATCATTTCTCCAGAAAATGGTGATAGGCTAACAAATAACTCTCTTTTATTGCTGGTTTTTTTTCTATTTACCCCATTTGGCTTACTTGCACTAATTAAGGGGTCTATGCTCATTATATGCATTCTTGTGCTTTTTTTGTGCTTCAGCTTTTTTTGCACCCAGAATAAATCAAAACTCGCATTGATATGTCTTGCCTCTCCTGTAATCTCGATGATTACGTTTTGGCTTGCAGCAGGACAGCCACTCACTTCTTTACCTGATTATCTCACAAGCACACTACGTATTGCCTCAAGTTTTACTGAAGCAATGTCCACAGATGGAAATATGAATGAAGTGATTGTGTTTTTAATTACTTGCTTATTAATTTTCCTGGCTATTTCATCCCAAAAACAAATACCTGCTGCCGCTAAAATATTCTTGCTGGGAATTTATTTTGCGTTTTTATTTGTTTCCTTTAAAACAGGTTTTACTCGTCATTTAGGTCACGCCTTTATACCTGGGACTTCTATTTTATTGGCAACACTATTTTTACCCTTTATTTTGAATTTCAGAGTGAGTCTTCTACTCATTTTTATCTCATTAAGTAGCTGGTATTATATTAATAGCCACTATACCAGCATATCAATCCGAAATAACCTCATCTCCTCATACTCTTCAGCATGGCATGGCCTAAAAAGCAGAATACAAGATCCTTCTTGGCTTAAAAAAAATTTTATTTTCACTATGGATTTTTTACGTCAGCAAGCAGCCTTCCCTGTTTTACACGGGACGACTGATATTTACTCATATGATCAAACTTATTTAATCTCGTCACAAAACCGTTGGTCACCACGTCCCGTATTTCAAAGTTATTCTGTCTTTAATCAACATTTAGCTAAAGATAATAAAAAACATCTTCAAGGCAAAAATAAGCCTGATAATATTATTTTTAAAATACAACCCATTGACCAACGCATCCCCTCTTTGGAAGATGGCGCAAGTTGGCCTTTGTTGTTAGTCAATTATCAACCGACTCATTTAATCCGAAATTTCCTATTTCTGCATAAAAAAAAATACCCTCATCAAGTCAACTTGTCTTTATTAAAAAGCGAAACCCATACCCTAGGTGAGCAGGTTCCCTTACCCAAGAGTCAGCTACTCTTTGTTGCGATTGATTTGAAACCGACAATTTGGGGAACTTTAGCTACCATTTTCTTTAAACCACAGCCATTATTTATTAGTTTAAATCTTAGAAATGGCGCAACAAAACGCTATAGACTTGTTGCAAACATGGCAAAATCAGCTTTTCTTCTCACGCCACTCATTGAAAATACAATCGAATTTTCTATGCTCTACGAGAAGAATGATAAATTAGATGCCAAAAAAGTTGATTCCTTTGTTATTACAACAAGTCAGAGAACACATTGGCATTGGAATAGTACTTATACGATTCACTTTATGAATGCTGGAACTGCAAAAAAACGTTCTTAGTAAACAGCTTCTTCTAAAATCGTATTGTTACTGAACCCAAGCATCGAACGTGATTTTTTGGAAACGGGGAGAGGCATGTTTTGCTTAGGTAAATCCTCTTTCCCAAGGTTGCTATTTAAAGAGGCCTAACGGTTTCCCAAGATACCTTAATGGCGAATTTTATCCATCGTAATCTTACGCTGTTAATATTCCAACTCACTTTCCCTCTCCAATCTTGATCTTATAAAGGCTCAAAACTATAAACCGTGTTAAGAGAGGAGAGGAGAGGAGAGAATTTTCGATCGTGATGAGAGAAAAAGATTCAAAAATTTATTTTTGTATCGAATACCCTTCATCAAGCCAACCTTGTAATCCGGTATCTAATGAATAAACATTGGTATACCCCATTTTTTGTAAATTGTCGGCAACCAGCGCACATCGAAAACCCCCACTACAGTAAACAACAATTTGATCATTTAAATTAGGAATTTTCTTTTCAATATCTCGCTCAATAATGCCCTTACTTAAGTGTATTGCAGTTGGAATATACCCTGTTTCCCATTCATTAAGTTCACGTACATCAATAAGAAACATGGGTTCTTTTGATTCAATTTTTTCTTTTAAGACTTTTGGTGTGATTTCTTTAATATGCTTTTTAGTTGCGGCTATGAGTGTCAAAAATCCCTGTGAATGTTGTTTTTTCATTAATTTCTCCTAAATTTATTTTTTATTTTCAATAAATTACTCCCTTTTACAAAACCGTGCAAATTCATAATGGTTGGATTTAATTTATATTGATCAAGTTGTGATCATTTGTTTGATATCTACAACCCAACCAATAAAATGCCGCTGACGTGTTTATTTTGGTGGTGTGTTGATGCATATGGGCGATTTTAAAACTACATTTCAAATTGCCCTTTTCCAATTAATGATCTTTTCTAATTCGCTTAAACCAATTTTTTAATTCAGGCCAAAAAGCAATAATCCCAATAAAAAGAGTAAATAAAATGACGGCAATGACCATTTGAACAATAGGAAACTTGAGTTCATCATGTGCCACAAACCAGCTCGCAATTGATCCTGAAATGACTAAAAGTAATCTAAAAAACCACTGAAACATAAATAACACTCCAGATAATTTATGTGGTTAACACTTGAATCGGTTGGCAATACGCTACAGTAAGCAATGACCAGCATCTTGAGCGCAGCGAGCGATCCCTCATTGTACCTCTGGTCTCCAGGTTGGAGATCCTTACAGTAGTCTAGAAGTAATGTTCTACGACCATTTTGGCTCAATCTCACGATACTACATTTAACGTATGTTTTGCGATCATATATTCTTCATTTGTAGGAATGACGCCCACGAATACTCTGCTTTGATTATGACTAATCACTGCTGCATTTTGTTGATTTGCGTGGTCATCCAACAGAACACCTAACCAACTCAAACGTTCACCTATTTTTTTTCTTACCAGTGCAGAATGTTCACCTATCCCAGCAGTGAAAATGATTGCATCGCACCCTTGTAAGCTACTTGCTAAAGCGCATAACTCTCGTGCTGCTCGATAACAAAATAAATCGATGGCTTCAGCAGCTTTGGCATCTGTACTTGATTGCAGCTCCCGCATGTCACTGCTGATCCCAGAAACGCCTAAAAGACCCGATTTTTTATAAAGAATGGTATTTACCTCTGCTACAGATAATTTCTTTTCTTGGAGCAAATATAAAATTACTCCAGGATCAATGCCCCCGCAGCGGGTTCCCATAATTAAACCATCTAATGCAGTAAACCCCATAGAAGTTGTAACGCTTTTGCCATACTCCATTGCACACATACTGGCGCCATTTCCAAGATGAGCAACGATTACTTTTTTATTTTTTATTTGTTCAGGCAATGCTGAAGCAATATATTCATAAGAAATACCATGAAAACCGTAGCGAACAATCCCTTCCTCACTTAACTCTCTAGGTATAGCAAAAAGAGTTGCCAGTTTATCTTGTGTTCGATGAAATGACGTATCAAAACAAGCAACTTGCAGCATCTCAGGGTAAAGCTTCATAATACTTTCTATTATGGCAACATTATATGGTTGATGAAGTGGTGCCAAAGGATTTAATGAGGATAATTTTTCAATGGAATCCGCATTGATTAGGACAGGATGATCAAAAAAATTTCCTCCATGAACTACCCGATGCCCAACCGCTTTTAAAATGTAATGAGTGGGTAACTGCGCTATCCATTCAAATAAATAATTTAATGCCGATTCATAACCAGACGATAAAATCGTTTTTTTAACAATTTGAATATGTTTCGCGTTAGAAACCGTAATTTGTGGATCATCAAAAATACTTTCAATTTCACCATGATAAATTAACGTTAAAGAAGAAAGAAAAAGGCTAAATTTAATACTGGAAGAGCCTGCATTAATGACTAGAATGACTTCATCAGTTTGATTTAATTTCATTATTTTTTTCTTCGTGCATATAATAAGGCCATAACGCAAGATGCTTTTCGTGATAATTCATTGCTGCCACGGCTGGTGAGGATAATAGGAACATGTGCGCCTAGTACCATTCCTGCAGCTTCAATTCCAGATAAATAAGTCATTTGTTTGTAAAGCATGTTGCCTGATTCAACATCGGGAACAACCAAGATGTCTGCATTACCAGCAACTGGGGAGCAAATGCCTTTTTCACGTGCTGACTCGATAGAAATAGCGTTATCAAATGCTAAAGGACCATCTAAAACACCGCCAGTTATCTGCCCACGTTCAGCCATTTTGCACAATGCGGTCGCATCAAGAGTCGATGGAATTTTTTCATTTACCGTTTCAATAGCAGAAAGAATAGCCACTTTAGGGGTACCCAATTCAAGTGCATGGAACAAATCAATTGCATTTTGCACAATGTCACACTTTTCCCTTAGATTAGGGAAAAGATTAATTGCTGCGTCAGTTAGAAAAATTGGTTTTGGATAATTAGGTACATCCAGAGAAAATACATGACTCATACGACGTCCTGTTCGCAAGCCATTCTCTTTGGAAACAATGGGCTTCATCAGTTCTTCAGTATGAATTTTCCCCTTCATTATCGCTTCCACTTTTTTTGTTGCAGCCAGTTTAACCGCTATTTCAGCTGCTTCATTACTGTGTTCTGTGGCAACTAGTTCATAAGCTGAAATATCAACGTGGGCTTCTTTTGCAGCATCAAGAATTTTTTGTTTAGGGCCAACAAGAACAGGGGTAATTAATCCCTCTTCAGCGGAAGCAATTGCACCTTTAATTGATAATACATCTACTGGATGCACCACAGCTGTTACAAGTGGTTTTAATGAATCTTTCGCAGTGATTAAACGATGATACCAATGTTCTTGTTTTGGCTTAAGTTCTATTTCAGGTAGCTCAATGCGTTTTCTTTTAATTTTGACGGTCGGCGCTATAACCCGTGCAAGACCACTAATGACCATTTTTCCCAACTGATTTATACATTTACAATCAAGTTCAACGATGTGTTTTTCTGGTATTTTATTGACTACCTCAAGAGTCACGGTGACTGTGTCGCCTAAAGTCACCGGATGTTCAAACTTTAAAGTTTGATCTAAATAAATAGTCCCAGGACCAGGAAGCTCTGTTCCTAAAACTGTAGATAAAAGTGATGCGCCCCACATCCCATGAGCAA
The DNA here is from genome assembly GCF_043161935.1 of Legionella sp. 227. Lineage (NCBI taxonomy): Bacteria > Pseudomonadati > Pseudomonadota > Gammaproteobacteria > Legionellales > Legionellaceae > Legionella > Legionella sp. 227. The sequence goes on from NZ_CP171154.1 coordinate 3,297,063, forward strand.
TAATTTTATGAAACATATCATTTTTAGCATATTCTGCATCGACGTGTGCAGGATTTACATCGCCAGACATAACCGCAAAAAGCTCAATATCTTCCTTAGTTAAGGTCCGTACTAGACTCGCTGATTCTCCAATTTTTAGTTCATCAAAGACGCGATTTTTTATATAACTCATGTGCATGCCTGTCATAATATATGTTTATAAAAATCCGCTTCGAAGGATAATTAGTCTATGCAAAGCGAAGAATAATGCCCCATACGGATAATGGGGCTATTAGCTATTTATTTTGCTTGTTCTACTTTTATATCACGAGACTTCCCTTTTGCTTCCGATTTTTTAGGCAACTCAACCCACAGCATCCCTTTTTTAAAACTTGCCTTAGCCTTGTCGATATCAACTGTTGAAGGTAAAGAGAGCGAGCGTTCATATTTACCATAATTGATTTCTCGAGAAATATATTTTTTATTTTCATTTTTTTTAGAGGTTGATTTTTCACCTGTAATAGTAAGCATATTACCGCTAAAAGACACGCTAATGTCTTTCTCATCCATACCTGGCATTTCCATCTGAATGGTAAAATGATCTTTATCCTCTACAACATCCATTGAAGGCATTAAATTCAGGTTCTCGAATTGTTCCCAGCTCTTATTGGATCCAAACATATCATAAAAATCTCGGAATGCTTTATCAACTTCATTTTGCAGGTTTAAAAAAGGATGTTGAGAATGTTCTGCTAAGGGATTTGCTTTCTTCCATTTTAATAGCGTATTCATGTTATTGACTCCATTCATTATAATTTCTTATTCGTATTAAAAAATACACCATAATAAGTTTGATATACAAAAGTAATTTGTCAAGAAAAACAGTTTTCATTATTTAGGCTACAGTTTAATTGATATTTCTATATTATTTTTATAGATACTTCTTAATATCTGGAAAGATTAGGAAATGATGATGCATGCTATGGTTTTAGAAAAATCGGGACATAAATTGGTCTATAAGCAAGTAGAAAAACCTGTCCCTCAAAACAATGAAGTGCTCGTAAAAGTTCATGCCTGCGGTATTTGTCGTACCGATTTACATGTTGTCGATGGTGAATTAAAAAACCCTAAACTTCCTCTTATTCCTGGTCATCAAATTGTTGGTACCATTGAAACCGTCGGTTCTTCAGTGACCCATTTTAAAATCGGCCAACGAATCGGTATTCCTTGGCTGGGTGGAAGTTGCGAGACCTGTCAATTTTGTTTATCAGGACGTGAAAATCTTTGTGATCAAGCTCGTTTTACTGGTTATCAAATTGACGGTGGATTTGCAGAATATTGTGTTGCGAATCATCGGTTTTGTTTCCCTATTCCTAATGGCTATTCTGATTATCAAGCCGCACCACTATTTTGTGCCGGATTAATTGGCTATCGTGCTTTATTAAAAACCAATAATGCTGAGCACTTAGGATTATATGGTTTCGGCGCAGCAGCTCATATCTTGATCCAAATAGCGAACAATCAAAAACGTAAAATATATGCTTTTACTAGCCCAGGAGACCAGCAAGCCCAAGAGTTTGCCTATAAACTTGGAGCAACATGGGCTGGAGATTCAGATAAATCCCCTCCTCATCTTCTTGATGCTGCAATCATTTTTGCACCTGTTGGCGCACTCGTCCCCCTTGCGCTTCGCAATACAATAAAAGGTGGGATCGTAGTTTGTGCTGGAATTCATATGAGTGACATACCTAGTTTTCCCTATGATTTTCTCTGGGGTGAGCGCTCACTTTGCTCCGTTGCAAACCTCACGAGAAAAGATGGAGAAGAGTTTTTATCATTAGCGCCTCAAGTTCCAGTTATAACTGAGATTCATACTTATCCATTGACTGAAGTCAATAAAGCACTGGATGACCTGCGTCACGGACGATTTACCGGAGCGGCAGTGATCGCAGTCTAATATAATTCTGCAGCATGAATGAGCGCAGCATATTCCAATAGCACATACGTCGTCCCGAGTAAAAATCCCCGGATTATGCTGGCTAATCCGGGATACAAAGAACAACCGCTACAAACATTTAATATTTATTTCTACAAACGAATCCTCTTGATTTGAGGCATGAGATTTGTGACTATCAGTATATCGAACGATGCCAATTCTATTTATAAAAGGGATTTATTATGTTTCACCAAGCTATAGTACGCACACCATCCCCCAACATGATTCATGGATTAACATCAACCATAGAATTAGGTCGCCCAAATTACATTAAAGCTCTAGAACAACATCAAAATTACATGAATGCACTGATAAAGTGTGGTTTGGAAGTTACTGCCTTACCTGCATCAGACGACTTCCCTGATTCATGTTTCGTAGAGGACCCAGCGCTTCTTACCGATAAAGTTGCGATCCTAACTCGACCCGGTGCCCTATCAAGACAAGGCGAAGTGGATTTAATTAAACCCTGCATTCAAACCTTTTATAAAGGACGTATCCATCAGATAGAAGCTCCAGGAACCTTGGAAGCAGGCGACGTCATGCAAATTGAAGATGTTTTTTATATAGGAATTTCACAGCGTACTAATCTGGAAGGAGCGCAACAATTGTCTTTCTTATTAGCACAGTATGGTTATAAAAGTGTATTGATCGAGCTTAAAAAATTCCTACATTTAAAAACAGGTGTTTCCTCTTTAGGCAATGGATACCTGCTTGCCCATGGTGAATTAGTTAATCATCCTGCTTTTAAGTCATTTAAACAATTAGTTGTTTCCGATAATGAAGCTTATGCAGCGAATTGTATTAGAGTCAATGATTCGGTCATTATGCCTCAAGGGTTTCATCAAACCACTGAAATGGTACGCAATTTAGGTTTTAAGGTGGTCACTGTAGATGTAGGTGAATTCCGTAAAATTGATGGTGGTTTGAGTTGTTTGTCGTTGAGATTTTAATGAATAAAAAACTCACCGTTTTTAGTTTAACTTTGATGACTGTCGGTTCAGTAGATAGTATTCGGAATTTACCTGCTGCCGCATTAGTTGGAACAGATATTTTTTGGTATTTTGGGCTGGCTTTATTTTTTTTCTTATTACCCAGTGCAATTGTTGCAGGATGGTTTTCCTCTAAATCTCATGAGGGAATTTATGGGTGGGTAAAAAAAAGTTTGGGTAAAAATGCTGGCTTTATCGCTATTTGGTTTCAGTGGATGCAAAATATCCTTATCTATCCTACATTTTTCAGTTTTATCGCGGGCACACTTTTATACTGTATTAACCCATATTTTATTGAAAACAAAATACTACTTTTCTCGCTGATTAATCTCTTCATCTGGTGCTTAACCTGGGTGAATCTTAAAGGTTTTTACTTGTCTCATCGAGTGACTGTTTTTTGCTCTATATTTGGACTGTTGCTCCCTTTTGTTTTAATTTTGGCTATAGGTGCTTTTTGGATGATATTTCATCCTCAACCTTTAAAACTTATCCCCTCTTCCCATCAAGACTCATGGACATCTCTAACTGCTATTATTCTATCTTTTTGCGGTATTGAAATTGCTGGGGTTCATACCCAAGAATGTAAGCCAGCGGCTTTGCCTAAAGCCATTGCACTCTCAGTACTTATTATTTTTACTACAATGCTCTTTGGCTCCTTGACTTTAGCGATGGTTCTTTCCCCACAGCAATTGAATCTTATTAGTGGTATTCCCGCATTGTTTGAAGTATTTTTTACTCAAATTCAATTTGCCAACCTAAGTTTGATTGTCAATGTATTAATTGTTCTCGGATGTATAGGCTGTGCCAATAATTGGCTTATCTCTCCCCTCAAAGGTCTGTTATTTGCAAGCAATGAACTCACCAATACGATGCATCAATCCTCTACTAAATTTTTGCTGATCCAAGCATGTGGCGTATCTTTTATAAGCACTCTTTTTTTATTATTCCCGAGTATTAATGCGTCATACTGGTTCATGATTACTTTAGCAACTCAAATGTATTTATTCATGTACGGGTGTATGTTTGCAGGTGCAATCCGCTTAGCGTGGCAAGAAAAAAAACGATTTTATTGGCTAATTATTACCTCCTCCATTTTTGGATTCATAGGCATTACAATTTCACTAGCGGTTAGTTTTATACCTCCTGAATCGTTAAAATATGGTTCCCTTTTGTATTATGATTTATTTATTATTGTTTGTTTGCTTCTCATTGGCTTTTCATCTCTCTTGTGGAAAAGAGCCATAAAAATAGCACCTAAGAATGTAAAACAGTTTAAATACATGATGAATCAACAGACTCAAGAATAACATCTTGATTTCTCAGCGTATTAGTAAAATGACTACTTTACTTCATATTCAAAAAAGTTTATAATTTGAACAGATATTTAATATTGGAGTTATTCTGTGCCTACCACATCGTCCTCCCCAAAATCGACCCCAATGACTTTAACCTCCAGTCAATTAGAGCAATGGTTTGCTAATATAGAACGGAATGAGCATCCGAATACTTCAGAGGAAGATCCTTATTTAGCAACTCAATTTCTTTCTCGATTTGGACTGCGCAATGCAAAACAGGTGACCGAGTTTCTTAAAACAGCCGGTGGTAACGAAACAATAAATATGATAGTGCAAGAGCTTGTAAAAGAAGAGGCACAACTTCAATTAATTAGGGAACGAAATGCAGAGGAGCAGCTCAAACAACAACGTTTGCTTTTCCTTCTTATGACGTTCATTGCAAAGGATAAAAAACTTGCAAAACACGTTAACGAAATTATTCAACAGCAAATCGATCAAAAACTTAAAGAACCAAAAATTGTTGAAGGACAAAAAGATAGCTTCCTTGCATTACAGATTGTTGACGCTAATATTCAAGCATATAGCAAGGCACTCAAAGCTTTAGAAGAAGAAGAGCAATCCCTCGAAGAACAACTGAATGAGGTAGAAGAAGAATTGAATGCTCTTGAAGAAGAAGCATTGTTAATGGAAGAAACTCATGTCCATATGACTGACCATTTGGAGGAACTTAATGTCTTCCTGCAAGCCCCCCTATTCAATAATCAACCAATAACTCATTTTATTAGCTATTCAAACCAACAAATCGCTTCTTTATCTTCACAACTTGCAGCGCTTAGAGCACAACATACAGCCCAAACTTCTCCCTTAGGCGATGTCAGTAGACTACAAGCGATTGAATCACCTACTGATAGAAGAATTCGAATGCTGCAAAATCGAATCGACTTTTTCAAAAATCAATTTGTACAACCGCCTCAAAGTTCAGAACAAGTAGTTCAGCAATTAATTGCACAAGTAAGAGCCCGTTTAGACGAGTTACAACGCTCCAATGAAATACAAATTCCAATGACGTTTCGTGAACGTGAATTAGAAGGGTTAAGATTACAAGAACGTGCATACTTACAAGCACAACAACTTTTGAGAAAAGAGAAAATTCTCCTCAACTCCCAGTTGGAGCCGGTCACCGATTTTACTCAAGCTTATTTAATCATTGATCCAAATGAGAAAGCCCGTTACCGAAAACACGGTAACTCCTATGTTGTCCTTTCTGAAGATATACAGCCAGATCGCTTGAGCGCAGATGATTGGTTGCAAGCAAAACTAAATTACGAAAGGTTGAAATCTGATATTTGTTGCGTCAATGCAGATTATTATGAAAGAAGGCAACAACAACTTGACTCACTGGATCAGCGCAGACAACCTCTTCTCACTAAGAAAAGTAATTTCATTGACCGCCTTAATGAAGTTAAAGCAACTAAGGTTGAACAACTTCATGCATTATCCAGTGCTGAAGCACAACGCGCCTTATTAAGTCAACCTCAGGAAGAAATCGCTACGTTGTCAATGTCACCCAGGCCAACCCCAAAAACGGCGCCCAAACTTGAACCCAAGTGTAGTTATTCGCTTATGATGCCTAATTTAAAATGCTTGGTACCACCCCATGCACCTGCACCTAAAGTTGAATTGGATGAACTACTCAATGAAGTGAAACCTGCTCAAATTATGGAGCCGGAACTAAGACTTGATTGGCTTTATAGAGCCAAAAAACAGATGCCGGATATTCCCGCACCTGAATTGGATTCCGAGTTAAAATATAAAAAGTAACAATTCATTATCTACTAAATCAATTATCCGAGGCATTTATGCCTCGGATTTCCATAAAAAATATCCTATAAAAATCAGACAGATTTACAACCGCTCAATCCACTTAAAAGGAAGCATTTAAATAAAAATGAGTTATTGAAATAATTTGAAATCCACGCATAATCAAATAAATTTTGATAATCCATTTGACAAGATCTAATACAAATTGTTACTATCTCGTAATAAATAATTTATTTCACACTCCGTAATATACATGAACAATAACACACAACATCAATTTTCTTTAAACAACTCTTTCGGGTTGGTGCGTGTTATTACTTCTATCGTTTCTGTTGTGGTGGTGGTCGTGGCCTTCCTTTCCTCGCCCTAGAGTTGTGTTTTGATTATTCGGCTTCTCTAGGGAGAAGGCTAAATAATCAAGCGATACGACTAACAATCTTGAGGAGATTCACCATGGGAAACACACTTGATGCAGAGGCATCGCAGAAAAAAATCACTTATCGCGCTATCTTTATCATTAGTTTATGTGCTGCATTTTTATTTTATAAATACATTCTCCAAAATTTTCCAAGTGTAATGCCTCAACAATTGATGGATGCGTTTCACTTACAGGGACTAGGCCTTGGTGTTTTATCAGGAGTGTATTTCTGGACGTATCTTATCGTACCACTATTTGTAGGAATTGTTCTCGATCGTTATGGAACACGATGGATTACAACAGGGGCCATTTTTTGTTGTGCGATTGGTATTTATATTTTTTCTCAAGCCCAGGATTTAAATACTGCGATTTTGGGGCGTTCTTTAACGGGTGTTGGTGTTTCTTTTGCTTCCATCGCCTATTTTAAATTATCGGCAGTATGGTTTCCCAAAAAATACTATGCCTTATTGACGTCATTACTTGTTACTGCCGCAATGATTGGTGCCATTTTTGGGCAAATGCCACTGGCCTGGTTAGTTAGCCAGATAGGCTGGAGGGCCAGTTTAGCAAATGTAGCTTGGATGGGAATAATTTTGTCGTTCTTATTCCTAATTATTGTTAAAGACAAACCATCCTCTTCCATTGAAGCATCCGATTCAGAACCTCAGCATGCCTCTAAAAACCCTCATTTATGGAAAGATATTGCACTTATTGTAAAAAACAAACAAAACTGGTTATTAACAGGGTTTAGTGGTTTAGCATTCTCTCCCATTGTTATTTTTTGTGGCTTATGGGGAAACCCTTTTTTACAGAAAGCATATCATTTAGATAAATTGGTTGCTCCCTCCCTTATTTCTTTAGTTTTTGTAGGATTAGCAATTGCATGCCCTGTATTCGCATTATTCATTAACCGCATACAAAATCGTTGTTCTTTTATGTTTTACAGCACCTTGGTTTCTGCATTATGTATTAGCTTGGTTATTTACGCACACCCAATGCCAATCTGGCTATTGAGTGTATTGCTTTTTCTATTTGGTTTTAGTTTAGGCGCATTTCCCATAGTATTTGTCATTGGAAAAGAATCAAATCCATTATATCTGGCGGGCACAGTAACCTCCTTAATCAATGCGAGTGACGCTTTTCTGGATGCAATAACTGAGCCTGCAATAGGGAAACTTCTTGATGCATTCAGTAATGCCGGGCCTTCTCATGATTTTTCATTATTTAGTTACCATATTGCTTTGGCTATTTTGCCTTTATACCAAATAATTGGAGCCTTTTTGATGCGGTGGGTCAAAGACGAGCATCGTATAGCCCATTAAGACATAACGAATCATTAAGTCTCTCTGTGAGCTTAATGATTCGTTATGTAGGATCACTTAAATAAGGATTTATCTTTGAATTGAGCGATGAAAAGGTGCAGCAAACGTTCGTTAACCCAAAAAGCAAGAACTGCAGCTTTAATTATCAGAATAAGTTAAATCAATACTCTCAACATGAACATATACCCAAGCATATAGCCCCGAAGCAAGTTTAACCTGAATCCGTTTATAGTCTGCCACTTCGTAAGAATCTGCTTTTTTTAACTCCTCGGCGCTTACATCAAAAACCATCCCCTCTACACTATCCACCGATTTTCCAGTATAAGTAATAATCGGATGCTCCTCTTCGCCACTTGTAGCAATGACTCTTGAGTCTTTTATTTTTACTTTAGACATTCCAAATCCTGGGAGACTATCTTTGGTTCCTTGTAATTTTCTGCCAAAATTACTTAATTGCACCGATTCATATCGTAATGTGCCATAAGAAAATAGTTTTTCAGTATTCACCGATTTCTACCTTAGAATAATATTTTTGGCAGATTATCCAGAATTTTTTATTAATAACAAGAGAAACCTAATAACGTCCTCCATTCGAAGCTTAGCTTTTAACGATTTCTATTTTGATGCACACTTGTACTTGCCACGACTTTATTACGCCCCATCTTTTTTGCCTGATAAAGTGCTTCATCCGCTTTTGATATCAAGTCATCTACCCTTTTCCCATCATAAGGATAAAAAGATATCCCAATGGAGATTGTAACCGAAATAGGCTCATCTTGATTCACGTCAATAGAGAACTGTTCAATGGATTCACGTAGTGCTTCTGCTTTCGCTTTAGCAGCATCTAAGCTATTGGTTTTTAAGAAAATAATAAATTCCTCACCGCCCCAACGTGATACCAAATCATCTTGAGAACAGATTTGCCTTATTTTTGCTGCAAATTCAAAAAGAACCTGATCACCAATCAAGTGACCATAGGTATCGTTTATTTTTTTAAAAAAATCAATATCAATTAATAAAAGAGCAAATGGAAATGGATTATTTTTAGACTTTAGTAATTCATTTTGGAGATATTCTTCAAAAAACCGACGGTTATAAACACCGGTTAAACTATCTTGAGTAGACTGAGCTTTTAAAAACTCCCTAAGCTTAATATTGTATATGCTTAATGCAGACTGTTCTGCAATAATTTGCGCTAAAGCAATAAATCGCTGTTTATCAGTATTTAGACCAAATTCCACATAAAATAGCCCTAGCATTTCATTTTGGGCAAATAAAGGCAAACACACATAACTTACAGGTTTTTTCTCGGCCTTTTTGATATGATTACACAAGACTCCTTCTGTTGTATCAGAAATATAATAGGATTGATGCCTTAATAATGAGAGACAATCTTTGGGTTTAAAGAGGAATAAATTGGAAATAGGCTCACCCCAGCTTAATACCCTGCTCACTAAATCTAAATTATCTGAGGAGACAAGATAAACGATTCCTGAAGTGCCAGATAAAATTCGTTTACTGTAATTTTTAATTATTTCAACCGCATCGCTCATGGAAAGACTTGATTGCAACAAGCTCATTAACTCCTTTAATAACTCAAGTTCTTTATTTTGCATTTCAAGACTTTTAACAACATTTTCAAGTTCATGTTTGGACTTTTCGAGATTTCTTTCATTTTGAATACGCTGGTGAACGTTAATTGCAAAATGGCTCACCCCGATAAGTTTTCCCTCTGAATCATGGATAGGGTTATAATGTATTTCAAAATCCAATCCCTCATGTCGGTCATCTTTAAATGACTCAATCACCGTAAATGTCGAACCTTTCATCGCTTTTTCCCAAAGCGACATGGCCTTTTTTTGATTTTCTTTACTCATTTTTTGTAAAAGAACTCTGAAATTCATGCCTATTTCTAAATCAATTTTGAAAATACGATAAATTTCACATTTGTACATTGTATTAAATGCAATAAAATCATAATTCAAATCAATTGCAGCAACTAAATCATTGCTTCCTTCAATGATCCCTTGCAAACGTTCACGAGCATTAGCCAATTCTGTTTGTGTTCGATTTAATTTTTCCGAATTCCCTTTTATAAATTGCAGCATATAAACTAAAAATCCAGAAAGAAGCGCCATAACCATCCCAGTAATTAAGATCATGGTCGGGAAAAAGGAGGTTAGCACCTGATCATGAAGTGCAGTAGAAGGCCAAAGCGTGATTTTCCAATTTTGTCCGTACAAAGGCAGTATGACACGCAGTTTCCAACCATCATAAAATTTATGATCGCCTTGTACATTACTATACAGAAGTCCTGAAGCATCAGAGATGTTCAAATTGTATCCTTGTATCTCTGTTTTCTTTAAAATGTCCTCTAAAAACAAATTCGTACTTAAAAACCCGACCATAAACCCTTGAAACTCATTTTCTTTAAGTATTGGGCTTAATAAAAGGATTACTCTATCTCCCTCAATGAGATCAAACTGGGTACTTAGTTGCGGCTCATTGCTCGCCAAACTTTTTAACATTTCTTGACGCCGCTCAGGATTGGTAAAAAGGTCGAATTTTTTGATTGATTCGTTCCCTTCTTCTGGTGCAACCCATCGTACAGTATATTTGTTATCAACCCATTCGATTGCTCTGTATCCGGGTTGATCGTGAATATAATGCATCACATCCGCACGCCATTCATTTTCAGGCGTTGTTTGTCGATTAATCCATCGATATGTGATTCTAGAAAAAGCAGAAGTAAGATCTTGAATATGAGACTCAATTACATCCTTTATATTTTCAATTTTCAACTGTAATAACATGTTTAATGAGTTTTCTTGATTTCTTTTAGTGAACTGCCATCCTAAAATGGTGATATTTAAAATGATAAAAACCGTGATTAACGGAAGAGAAACTAGTGCATGCTTTATATTTTTTGAATTAATATAAGAAATAATCCCTAAACTTAAAAGAATCAATCCAGCAGAAGTATAAATAGAAATTTTCATCCATCTGCCAGCGCCAAAAAATGTAGCGAAATCCATATAATAATTAGTACTGGCTATAAATCCCAAACTTAAAGTAAAGAAGACCCCAAATAAGCTCAGCCAAAGCCAAGCAATTGTAAAATGAAATGAAACAATAATAAGACAAAGAGAAATAATGAGAAAACCAAAAGCAACACTAGACGCCATAGGCCCTGGATATTGATTTAAATGTAGGCGAACAATTTTAATAATGGATGCGTCAATACCTAGATTCATATTCAAAATATGTTCAATCAAAATAAGCCCAGAAAATAATAAGAGAATGCCACTAAGCGTTCGGCTGGAATTAATTAAATTTCTATTTAAACAAACTAATGATGAGCCTCCTAAAATAAAGCACAAAGCCGTAGTTGGCTTCATATAGACATATCCAGGTAGCTCAAAAAATAAATGAGAATCGAAACACCATATTAACACATCCAAAAAGCCAATAAAGAAACAAATATTTCCAACTAAGTAAGAAAACGTTTTATAGTGTACCTTTTCATTCATATTCTTTTCCTTGGCTATAAATTTAGTATAAGCCAAAGAACAAATTATATATAAGAAGAGAGTGCTTAAAGAGATACTTGTGCCAACGGGTTCTTTACGTATAAACCATTTATTTTTAACTAGTCATCAATACAGCTTTGTCTAATTTTTTAGACAAAGCCCTAATGTCAGAACAAACTGCGGCTAGACCTAAAACAATTAAGTGGGGCTACCTTCTAAACTGTATTCATCCAAGGCCAATAATATTTTTTCTTCAAGTGACTTGGCTTTTTCTAAGGGTTGATTTAAGCCATTGATAATAATAGAAAAAATAAATGTCTTTTGATTTGGATTAATCATGTAGCCCGATAAGGAAGAGATATCATGCATTGAACCCGTTTTGGCATACACTTTTTTCTCAAGCATGGTCTTCTTCATTCGGTCCATGAGAGTGCCTGAAACACCAGCTTGAGGTAATGACTCGAAAAAAATTCTGTTCAAGTCCTTATCCTGATAAAGGTCATTAAGTAGGATTACCATTTGTTCCGCTGTCACCAAATTATAGCGAGTTCCTTCTCCATCGACGATCTCCATTTGAGACAAATCCAGGTGTGTATGTTCAGATAGTATTTTTTTAATCGCGAAAGCACCTTCTTTATGAGTTCCCTTTCCTGTGAGCGTGTAACCTAATTTTTTGGTTATACTGTTCGCATAGAGATTATCGGATTGCTGTAACATATGCTTTATTAATTGATTAAGGGTTTTAGATTGAAAACTCGCAAGAAAAGCAGTATCCGATGGGGATATACCGGTAAGGATCTTTCCTTTCAAAACAAGGCTGCTTTTATCAATAGCTTTTTTGACTACTTGTTTTACCAATAAAATAGGGTCGGGAATTGCAAGCTCTATTAACTTTGGATTTTTTTCTTGAATCATGCAGCCATATAATCGCATTGTATTTTGGGGTTTAATTTCAAGATTTAGGCTACAATGGTTCTTTTCCTCTTCTTTACTCACAGTAACGACTTCATTGATAAGGGTTAAAGCTTTGGGTAGAGTTTTTGGTTTAACCTCGGCAGGCTTGCCTAATTCTTTCGCACTAATTAATTCATACGTCACTTTATTTTCATTCAATATTGCCGCTGTATCTGGAGCAGCATAGTACCACCCCAAATCATCATAAGAGGTTCCACTTGGATAATTCGGAGATTGATATTGTGAGCTATCAATTACCACATTGCCATTGATTACCTTTTCGCTATTTTTTTGCAAATTTTGTAACAAAGAATTCAAATTCCCGACTGTAAAAGAGGGTGAACCTGTAAATTGAATATAGTAATCCTGATTTTTCCGAGACAGTGTTGTTATAAAACGATAGTCTGGTTTTAATTGATAAAGCGCTGCTGCAGCTGTAAGTATCTTCATACCACTGGCTGGAGATAGTAGCTTATCAGCATTTCGACTGTAAACGACTTGTCCGGTCTGGGCATCTTTAATAAGGATGCCAACCGTTGCATGGGGTAATTGTTGTGCAATAATCCCATCTATTTTTTCCGAAAGCGTCTGAGAATAGCCCATTTGGTTAAAGAAAAAAGCAGCAAAGGCCCACAAATAATTAGAATAGCGCACGACATTTACCCTAATAAGTGACATGAAGTATAGCTTTACCCATTCAGCGCCGAAGTGCAACCCCTATGACTAAGAATGTTAGGGATACTTCCCATTCAGAATCCTACACCCCTTAAATATAATGACTTTAAGTAAGAATCTTCTCCTCTAACACTACAATGGGTTCTTCTGAGGGAGAGACAATATGTTCATGACGCTCAGGACTCAACAATTTTTGAGATGAATAAAGAATAAAGATACTTAAGGGTAATAAACTCAACAAGTCGAAGGGAAACTTTAAAATACCAATACCTCCAAAAACACCCAAATAGGAGATAACCAGTATCGTCATCATATAAAATAAAAACCAATATAAAAGTGCACTATTATCCCAAGAATTTTTTCGATGGTAAACGCAATAAATCAGAATACCAATAAGTAACGCAATATCCAGTTTCCATATGATCGAAAATCCGCACCAATACAGCATTAAATTGCAAAAATAAAATGCAATATGAGAGCAAACTAAGGCACCGGAAAGTCTAAAAGGTCTTGGTGTTTGTGGCTGTAATTTACGCATTGCTAAAAGACATATAGGCCCGATACTATAGGACAAAATACTTGCTGAAGAAAGAAAAGCCACCAACTTTTGCCACCCAGGAAATGGTAGAAATGAAAGCATTCCAACCAATAAATTTGCATACAGTGTCACATAAGGGATCTTATGTCGATTTACCTTTAAAAAGATTTTGGGTAAATGATCATTTAGTGCCATCCCATATAAAATGCGCGAAGTTGCGGCTGTATAAACAAGCGTTGTTCCAAAGGGTGAAAAAGCAGCATCAATTAACAGTAAAGTTGCCACAACACTAAGTCCTGAAAGTAAAGCTAAGCCCACTAAAGGTCCGCTATCACCTGGATAACTCAGGGCATGCCAGCCATTAGTTAGGAATTTCTGAGGAACTGCTGCGATAAAACTCAATTGCAACATAAAGTACAAAATAAAACCGATCAGTACAGCCCCCAATATCGCAATGGGGATATTTCGCTGTGGATTTTTTACCTCCCCAGCCAATATCAAACCATTCTGGAATCCAGTAAACGCAAAGGCAATACCTCCAGCAGAAAGTGCAGTGAAAATGTTTATCCAACTTTCTTTTGCAGACAAATCAATTTGAACGTTGCCAAGATTTGGTGCAACATGCAGTAAAGAAACGATGGCAATGCTTGGTAATATAAATTTAATAATACTTGCATACTTATTGCATTCAACCAGCAATTTAATTCCATAGGAGTTCAATAAAACGACAAAAAGCATGATGCTTATTGCGGCAGCGTAACCATATCCAGAAAGCGTAAACGTTGTTGAGTCTTTGACAATTAATACTGGAAAAAAGTGACTTGAATATTGCAGAATTGCCTGAATTTCTATAGGAGTCATAACAACGTAAGACAACCACGATGTCCATGCAAACAAAAATCCGACTTCCTTCCCATGGGTAAAAGTTGGATAGTTAGACATTCCTCCAGAAATGGGAAACATCGTTCCAAGCTCGCATAAAGGAAGTGCAATAAATAGCATAAAAACAGTAGCAATACCCCATGAAATTAATGAATTACTACCTGCCATTTGGGCGCTAATGAATGGACTAAATAACCATCCGGAACCAATCATTCCACCTGCAGAGACAATTAGAATGTTAGTTGTTGAAATATCACGTTTTAACATAAATAAACCTCATGCAGGCAAAAGTCTAATTTAGCCCAAAAAGTCATAATGATACAAGTACTTAATCATGCTATATTAAAAATGGTCTAAGCACATAGGAATCGATTCAGCAACTTAATGGTAATTTTTATGAATCTAAGTCAGTGATATCCCCTCTCTATTGCATCAATTTCTTTAATAACCGCTTTCCCTTTTTCATCAGTTTGAGTATTAAACCAAGAATCTAAAATTTCTTTGGCCAAATCTTGGGTTAACAAACGATTGGATAGAGCCAAAACATTCGCGCAATTCCATATTCTTGCACCCTTTGCTGTTTGAGCATCAGTACAAAGAGCAGCCCTTATACCAGGAATTTTATTCGCCACGATCGAAATACCTGTACCAGTCCAGCAAAAGAAAATACCCTCATCACACTCACCCTTACGAATTGCATCAGCAGCAACATGCGCAGTTTTTATCCATGGTTCACTTTGCCCTGTTTTGATTGCCCCGAAGAGGACCACTTGATGCCCCAAACGCTCAAGCTCTTGTACAACGAACTCATTAACTGGATAGAGCTCATCACTACACACTGCTATTTTCATCGATTTATAACTCCTTGCCATTCAAAAAACCAGGTAAACCCGTCATCCCTATCGAAAATCTCCTTGCTTGAGCTGTATTACTGCACGCCAAACCAACCCCCTGTATCGCCTCCAGCCCAACATGAATTATTTTTACATGCATCGATTTTTACCGAACAGAGAAATTTAAAATGGCCTATCTTACTTATATCTATTCCTTTATATCCTTCTGGCTCGCATATCCGATCTACATATCTTCCTCTAACCCGGATTTGCCCCATTACATAAATATTTTCAGCCACAGGATAGACACCTTGGTTATGCGAGTAACATGCAATATAACAACCTGGATCGAGAGTGTAACTATTATCTGTGGGTAACAAAGCCTTTTTAGCACCTGGATAAGGATGATTAATAACTCCATTATTTCCAAGAATATAAACAGGAAAAGGTGATGGTAATAAGGACTTATTTACATCTGAGTTCGCTGTAGGTGTATATGTGTCAAGAGCAAAAATTTGGGTACCCATTAAAAATCCAACACCAAACAAAAATATTCTTTTCATTTTTTATATCCTTAAAGCATTAACTCTTTTAAGTATAGGCAATAAAGAAATTGGGGGGATTTATTACCCTCGCTCCGAGTGCAATGAGGAAGCTCCGGTTGCAACACTGTGCTCAAGTACAAGAACCCTCATTGCACTCAGGATGACGGCAAGAAAGCTTACCCTGCGTTCACCCAGGCGGTAGCTAATAAACTTTATCTTGATGGATTCTCAACTCCATTAAAATCAATATCATAAGTTGAAGCCGGGTAAAATCCTTTCTTCACTCTGATTGCTCGGCAAAGCACATTCAGGATCATCAGGGTGCTTTTAAACCTCAACCAGGGATATGCTTTGTTTTTTAATACATCATGTGCTCTTCGGTAGTCTTTGATGAAACGAACAGGACTTTTTAGCAAATATTTGAAGCTATGAAGCATCATTCCCTGGCCGAGCATGAACGGCTGCATATGTTGCATATTGGGAATATCATATTGGCGCTGCCCACTTAAAATACTATGCCAATCAATTTTATCGGTAAGAAGGTGGAAGCCACTAGTTACTCTTGGATTACACTCTAAAACATAGGCCATATCGTTCATCAAAATAAAATCAAACCCAATTTGGCCACTAAATTGGAAACGTTTGCAAAATGTTTTGATAAATTCGGTAATTGGTTTTATTTCTGCAGGCTCGAAGTAAATTCCAGTAGAGCGTCCTACCCGATATTTAGAGTAATAACACGATTGAATTAATACCTCTCCATTACGCACAATAGCATAAGTACTGTATTCTTTTCCTTGAATAAAATCTTGCGCAATATACGGTTCATTAATCGTAAGATTAGCAAGAGCCTTGGGTGACGGTTTAATGAGTGTATGCGAACCCAAACGGGAAAAAACAGGTTTTAAAACCAACGCTGCGTCCTGAGGAAGATTTTGCTTGTCCTTATCTGTGTTAACGAACCAACTTTGAGGCGCAGTCAAACCATATTCGCGCACAAGTTGATTAAACGTATATTGATGACGCAACTGATTTAAACGCTCAAACGGTTCGCAAAAAACCTTAGTGTGTTCTGATAGTTCCTCATAGCCTTTACTGATATAAAAAATTTCATCACATGTAGGAATAAGTAGATCAATTTTATATTGAATCACTATTTCTTTTAATGCCTTTATAAACGCGGCGAGATCCTGACTGGGCTTAGGGATGACAAAATGCTTTTTTATTCCTTTAACACATCTCGCGAGTGGAAAAAGCATACTTTCAGCACTATAAACCTGATATCCCTGATTCATGAGGCTACGCATAATATCCATGGTAGCAGGTGCTCTACCACCAGTAACTAAAATGTTCATCTACATCATTCCTTAAAAACCAATTTAAAGTACGGTTCACACAGTTTTATGAGAGAGAAGAAAATTATATGGAGTTGGATAAACTCATAGCTACTCTAATCCTTCACCAAAGCCAACATGATGCGCAGTAGAAATTATTTTTATTACCATTTCATTATTCATGTTAGTCATTTGCATTGAACCCTCTCCCAGGTCGCCAAAAGTAGCATGATTATCAATAACTTCAAGAGGAAATGATAAGTCATATGCAAATATTTGGCCTTATGACACATGTTGATTTAAGTATACTCAGGTTTATTTATTAAGTTCATACAGGTAATGAATACAAGAGAGGATTAAAATCATGTCACGGAGAGACTTACTGGTAGAAGGTAATTTTTGTGACGTAATAGGCAAAGCTCGCTGAACCAATGTCTCAAGGAGCAGCTAAAGCACTATGCGCAATTTTTTGCCCTAACGAAGGTAAAATAATGTCTGGGCAATGTCTTACCATATACCCAGACTATATGCTTATGATGACTTCCTGCGTTGCATAATTTGTGAAAAAAATTCAGGCTTATTCAGGCCCATGGACGCAAAAATTTGGGGTACTCTATCCCATGAACCTTCTTCCTCAATACTTGCAACAATTAACTCAAAACCGGCCTTCTTATCAGCTTCAAGTCCCCAACCATTAATAAAGCTTAGGCCTCTTAACCGTTTTGCACCGACATGACCTAATGCGATTGCCGCAGATAAATAAGCATGTGCCTCTTCAAAAAGCTGGTTGCATTTTTTTAAATTCGTTTCACTCTTGAAAACACCTTCTTTTTCTAAATTTTGTCTGAATTTAGCTTCTTCAAGAATCATTTGCCCTAATTGATAATTAGCCTCTGCATCATCCAATCCTGCAGCTGCTCTATAACATTCCATGTACATTAAATTTGCATAAGGGAATTTTTTATTGCCTTTTAACTTACCGTATATGGATGCCAGCTCAAAATAGTAAGCAATTTCCTTTTTTAGCATTTCATCCCCGGGTTGATTATTTACCCGATTTGCTTGCATCGCTTTTATTCGCTTAGTAATTTTTTTAATTTTCCAGCGTTTTAAATAGGCCATAACTTCTCCTGCCGTTTGCTATGATGTTGATTGGATAAGATATTGCAATAAAAAAATCACAAGAACAATCAGGATCATTAACCCAAGAATCTTTAATCCAAAACCAGCAGACTCTCTTATTTCTTTCCCAATTTGTTTAGTTGGAGGAGTTTCTTGCTCCTCTTTTATATTCAACTCTGATTTATAAAGATTATTATCTATGTAATTCGATACAAAATAGGATATCAGTCCGGTAATCATGCTCGGCACAAAAAATATAAGCCAAACAAGAATCTTACTGGCTCCAACACTATAATTATAGTCATCCTGTAATGAGCTCAAAAGATCAAAAATAATAGCAGGCACATTATAATTTAATCCCCAAGCCAGGTAGGGCAAGATATATAAACTAAAGAAAAATAAACCCAGGCTAAGAACCAAACATATCATGCCTAAAATATAGAGTTTGCTGTTGCTGCCAAATCGATCTTGTTCCATAGTAACCTTAAATATCCTTTTCTTAAATTTAAGATAGCAGATGGATCTAAATAAGTACACTTACTGGTGATATTAACTAATTCATTTTAAAATATAATATAGATACTTTTTATTAAGGCAGCATATGAAGCGCTATGTTTTTATGATCTCTGATGGTACAGGAATTACCGCCGAAACTTTTGGCCATAGCTTAATTACCCAATTTGAAAATATAAAATTTGAAAAGCTTACTATTCCCTATATCGATTCCTTAAAAAAAGCGGAACACGCAGTGGAACAGATCAACCGTGCATTTGAGGAACAGGGAATTAAACCTTTGGTATTTATGACTTTGATTGACCCAGAAATCAGAAATTACATTAAAAAAGCAAATGCCCGTGTGTTTGATTTATTTAATACTTTTATCGGCCCTATGGAAGAAGAGCTGAATGAAAAGTCTTCTTATACTGTTGGAAGAACTCATGGAGTGGTAAACAGTAAACTTTATTTGCATCGACTTGAAGCAATCGATTTTGCCTTATCTCATGATGATGGAGTAAAAACTCGTGGATATGACAAGGCGGATATTATTCTCATTGGTGTTTCACGTTGTGGAAAAACACCAAGTTGTTTGTATATGGCACTTCAATATGGAATTCTAGCTGCAAATTACCCTTTTACTGAAGATGAAATATTAGGTTTTAAATTACCTGAAGTACTAAGACCTTATAAAAATAAACTTTTTGGATTAACTATTGATCCACAACGTTTGCAACACATTAGAGCTGAGCGTAGACCCAACAGCAAGTACGCCTCACCAGAGCAATGTCGTCTCGAAGTAAATGAAGTAGAAGCGATGTATCAAAAGGAAAAAATTCCTTACATTAATTCGACAAAATATTCTATAGAAGAAATATCAACCAAAATACTCGCTGCATCAGGCTTACAGAGAAAATTATAGACACTGTAAAAACTGTGCGTTTAATATCAGTTTTTGTACCGGTTCTCTAACAAGTTAATTGGCGCTCACTTGCCCCCTTAACTGCATTAAAGCGAGATTTTTTAAAAGCATCTTTGCTACAGCTTGATGATTAACGTGCTGGAGAAATTTTCTGGCGTCCTTTAGCGTAGTTAAGTTTTGATTTGTTCTGAATAAATCATGATTTCCTTTTCTTGCTCGGCTTTTCCCTGGGAAATGAATTTTGTGCATCCTATTGAATCATATAGTTATTTTCAAGATCATTGAAAAGATGGATTATTTCGGAACACTTGGAAAATCAGCATTGCAATCATATCGTTTATCATTCGCTAAAAAAGTCTTACAACTTTGATTAATCGTATATTTTACTGTAGTAGAATCTGGAACCTCAGTATTTTGTTTTGAATACATTTGCCAAATCATAACGCCTCCACTGTGCTTTTGCTGATCAAGAATTTTGTTAACTAATTCATTGGTTAGCTGTAGTTGGCCATTAATATTTTTAGGATAAGCGGGCTGATTTACTTCAAACCCAAAGAGAATTTTTGCTTGAATATGATACTTGGCAGGTAAAAAAGTTACTTTTCCAATGTTATCAATTGTTAGGCTAGGTTTGCTTACACTCTCTGCTTTCAACCAATTCGTGTAATCCTTCAGATAAGCACTGACTTGACCAGGCAAATCCAAAGGTCCGTCAGCGTAAGGCGCACATACAGTTGGGTCATCACCACACAAATCATAGGTCATCACACCCAAGCTATCAAAACGTGACACAACCGCTTCATCCTTATTCATCAGGTTATACCATAACCCTTTCAGATTTCCTTTCCACCAAAGACCACCCCTCGTATAGATATCGGGGAGTTTGTCTCCATAGACAAAACCTGTAATTGGACGAGCCCCAACTGGGGGCGCAGCTGTAGCAAACTTAAGGTATTTAGCTCCCGGATCATCCATTATTGTATGTAAAATTGCATCAAGTTTATCAATTGTCTTTGGCATAACAAACGAAGAACCCGAACTTATTCCATATTTCATAAGATTTTCATAAGTGGGTCCACCCGCATCAAGTATTCTTTGGGCTATATCTGTTGACCACTCACCACCCGAGCTGGGCCCCCAAGTCACAGCATATTGATCAGCATGCCAAAATTCTTCATAGTCAATATCAATACCATCCACACCTAAATCATTCGCTAATTTGACTATATTTGCATAAGAGGTTTTTGCCTTGCTCGCTTGATCTTTATCAGATGGGTCCGGAAACCAATCATAAAAAATCTGGTTTATAGCTGAAGAGCGAGGACCACAGGCCTCTTGAGTTAAATCAAAATTACAGCTGTAATTCCAACCTCCTACAGAGAGGAATGTTTGAATGTTCTTTTGTTTGGATAATTTGATCGCTGATTTTAATGCATTAAAAGCTTGGGCGCCCTTGCCATCATGATCCGTATAATAGCCCAAGATTCCCGTATCAGCGAGGCTACCACTCTGATAATCGATTAATGTTGGTCGGACAAATGAAAAGAGCACACGATTAAAATTCGGTTTTTGTAGTTTAACCAAATCATCAACGTATTGTTGAAGCTGTTCCGGTTTATCTATAAGCAAATATACAGAAACAATTTTTCCATTCACCTCGTCCTTCGTGTTAATTGAAGAAGCATGCGCTACAAAAGCAGAAGCTCCAAGCATCATTGAAAATAACACAGAGAGATAAGTCTGTTTTAGGTTCATCGCCTCTCCCTGACAATCATCGGATACCTGATCAAATTATATACATTTAATTGGGATAAGCAAAGGTAAGCGATTAGGAACAAGAACCTCGGGTTATTAATAATCCCGAGGTTGTATACCGTACTTAAAGGCTATGAGACAACCCATAGCTGCATAAAATCTTCTACTTTCATTGCAGCCAGTGTATTTGTATCACTCATCACTTGCATGATACGTTCAACGCGATCTGCTGGAAACTGCGTACCTAAATTCTTTTTAAATTTGGATAACAAAACAGGGATACCTTCTTCACGTCTCCGTTTGTGGCCGATTGGATATTCCACTGTAATCAAATCAGTTTCAGTACCATCGTTAAAAATTATCCTAATACTGTTTGCAATAGAACGCTTTTCTGGGTCAAGATAATCCCTTGAAAAACGCTGATCCTCAGTAACATGCATCTTGGCACGCAATGCATCGATTCGTGGATCTGAGGCGATATCGTCTTCATAATGCTCAGCTTTTAAATCGCCAAATAATAAACCTATAGCAACCATGTATTGTAAACAATGATCTCGATCTGCTGGATTATGCAAAGCCCCCTGCTTACTAATAATTCGAATTGCCGACTCATGGGTTACTAAATCAATTCGAGCTATATCATTGAATCGCTGTTTCACTATTGGATGCAACATCACGGCACACTCAACGGCGGTTTGTGCATGGAATTCAGCGGGATAGGATAACTTAAATAAAACATTTTCCATAACATAGCTGCCATACTGACGTTGAAATTTAAATACGTTCTTTTCAAAAAGAACATCATAAAAACCCCATTTTGGGGCACTTAATGCACTGGGATAACCCATTTCCCCAGCTTTAGCAATTAATGCCAATCGAACTGCCCTGGATGTTGCATCCCCTGCAGCCCATGACTTTCTAGAACCAGCATTCGGAGCATGTCTATAGGTCCGCAGACTTTGGCCATCGACAAACACTTGGGACAAGGTTCTTAACATCGTGTCTCTATCGGCACCAAACAATTGAGCAGCAACAGCTGCACTGGCAATTTTGACCAAAAAGACGTGATCTAATCCCACTCGATTAAAACTGTTTTCAAGAGCGAGACACCCTTGAATTTCATGTGCCTTAATCATCGCAGTAAGTACGTCTTGCATTAAAATTGGGGGGTTACCTTTGGAGCAATTTTGTCGACACATATAATCTGCAACAGCAAGGATCGCGCCTAAATTATCAGAAGGATGCCCCCATTCCGCTGCAAGCCAGGTATCATTGAAATCAAGCCAACGTATCATAGCGCCAATATTAAAAGCAGCTTGTACTGGGTCTAACTCATATGCAGTGCCAGGAACCCGAGCCCCGCCAGCAAGGGTAGCACCGGGAACAATTGGGCCTAAAAGTTTGGTGCATTCAGGGAAATTTAATGCCAGAATCCCACACCCCAATGTATCCATAAGGCATAAACGTGCTGTCTCATATGCTAAGGCACTATCAATTTTCTTGTTTAATACATAATCAGCAATATCAATCATAACCTGATCGTAATCAGGCTTAATATTATCTTCTACATAACTGTGCATAATAACCTCTGTTTATAAATAATGTTTTCTCATCAGTTAAGTAATCCACCTCCTCTACTACTCCGTCATCCCGAGCAGGGATCGCCCACTCTATGGCGCAGTGTTACTAAGAGGAGATCCCTCGCTAAGCTCGTGAAATGGGGACAAAGGAGAAGAAAAACTCCTTAACTTAATGGTATTGCCAAACTACATCCACGCTCCAATTGACGCATGGATTTCGCAATTATCCTCTCGATTCAATAGGAAGAAACTTCTGTGGCTCAGGCCCAGTATATTCAGAAGTAGGTCTTATTAATTTATTATTTGCTCTTTGTTCAAACACATGTGCTGACCATCCTGTAATACGTGACATGACAAAAATGGGAGTGAACAAGAATGTGGGTATGCCACAATAGTGGTATGCTGAAGCACTATAAAAATCCAGATTTGGGAATAATTTCTTTTCATTCCACATCACTTCTTCAATACGTTCAGAAATATGATATAAAAGAAGGTCGCCTTTTTCCTCACCTAAGCGAAATGACCATTTTTTAATAATATCAGAGCGAGGATCACTTGTTGTATACACACGATGTCCAAATCCCATGATGAGCGCTTTATTGAGCAACATTTTTTTCAATTCAGTTTCGGCTTGATCAGGACTATTAAAACGTCCGATAAGGTCCATTGCCGCTTCATTAGCACCACCATGTAAAGGACCACGTAATGTACCAATTGCACTCGTAATTGCAGAATAAAAATCAGCAAGCGTTGCCGCAGTAACTCGCGCAGCAAAGGTAGAGGCGTTAAACTCATGCTCTGCATATAAAATTAAGGATACGTTCATCATTTGAGCTTCTAGTTTGCTCGGTTTTCTTCCATGTAATAAAGCAAGAAAATGAGCTCCAGTGGTTTCTTCATCACTTAAACCAGATATTTCTTTGTTATGGAAATGCCATGCATACCAGTAGCACATCATTCCTGGAAATAAAGCCAACAAACGATCTGCAATATGATATTGCTGAGAAAAATTATCTTCAGGTTCAATTGTTCCCAAAAAGGAGCATCCAGTTCGCAACACATCCATAGGATGAGTGTTTTTAGGAATTAATTTAAGAACTGTTTTTAAACTTTCTGGTAATGTTCTTAACTGAGTCAGTTTTTTTGTATATTCATCTAATTGTTTTTGAGTAGGCAGTTTCCCATAGAGTAACAAATAGGCTACTTCCTCAAACGTAGCGTATTCAGCTAAATCATCAATTGAGTAGCCTCTATAATTTAACCCCTTACCTGCTAGTCCAACTGTACATATTGCTGATTGTCCTGCAACAACACCGGCTAAACCGCCGCTTTTAACACTCATTGTCTTCCTCCATCAATTGGTCTAGTTTTTGTTCGTATTGATAATAACCAAGTACTTCGTATAATTCTTCTCGAGTTTGCATTTTATCCAATATGTTTTTTTGCGTTCCATCTCGAAGAATTGTCCTATAAGTATTTAAAGCAGCTTGAGACATTGCTCTGAATGCACTTAAAGGATATAAAATCAGTGATACACCAACTTGTTTAAGCTCTTCTCGACTAAATAAAGGGGTTTTACCAAACTCCGTTATATTCGCCAACACAGGCACAGGAACTGACTTCGTAAATGTTTGATATTCTTCGAGGCGAGTCATCGCCTCAGGAAATATCATATCTGCCCCCAATTCAATACACAGCAAAGCTCGTTCGATCGCTGCGTTCATGCCTTCAACAGCATAGGCGTCTGTTCTTGCCATAATGACAAAATCAGGATCTTGTCGTGCATCAACAGCCGATTTAATTCGATCCCCCATTTCTTTCATGGATACAATGGCTTTATTGGGT
Source organism: Legionella sp. 227 (assembly GCF_043161935.1). Classification (NCBI taxonomy): domain Bacteria; kingdom Pseudomonadati; phylum Pseudomonadota; class Gammaproteobacteria; order Legionellales; family Legionellaceae; genus Legionella; species Legionella sp. 227. The sequence continues at coordinate 3,321,893 of NZ_CP171154.1, forward strand.
CTGTGTCCACATCGTTTTGCCAATACTTGATCTTCAATATGTATTGCGGCAACCCCTGTTTTTTCCATTAACTTTACTGTTCTGGCTATATTAAATGCATGTCCCCATCCAGTATCTACGTCAACCAAAAGAGGCAGAGAACAGGCTTCGGTAATTCTTCGTGCATCTTCGAGCACTTGCGATAAATTGGTCATGCCAAGATCAGGTATGCCATAAGAGGCATTTGCAACACCTGCTCCTGAAAGATAGATTGCCTTAGCTCCAGCACATTGCGCGAGCATAGCAGAATAAGCATTGATGGCACCCAATACGGGTAAGGGTTTATTTTCTTTGATTGTCTGTTTGAAGGCTTTGCCCATGGAACCAGCCATTAATTGTCACTCCTTGATCTTAAATATATGAACTATCGTAGTCTAGGTGCAGCGCAGTGAAACTCTGGTTTCTTGTCGTTATCTCGATAGCGAGAGATGACGAGGACTACAGGTTTATTATTATGCTCTAATGAGAATCTCATCTCAATCGATTTTAATAGCTCCACGAATTATATTTTTACGTAAAAAACGTGCGGGTGATAAAGCCTGTTGCAAGTTTCTGGGTAAACAACTTATTTCATTATTAATTACCGACGCGAGCCATTCCGCACATAAAGGAATGGTTGTAAGACCGCGGGAACCGAATCCAGCACAGGCGTAAAGCCCAGGGTAATAAGGTCCACCTTGCGCTATCCAACGTTTTGCATTCGTTTCCAATTGGGCAAATTGATGTAAAAACTGTTCAGCCTCAGCAATTTTACCGACTAAAGGCAGATAGTCCGGTGTTGATGCCCTTACCCCAGCCCAATGATTGCTTACTTCATCAGACCATGAAATTTCTGGAGCCAGTTGCGCAAGTTTCGCTAAATTTATCTGATCATCATGAGATTTAATTTGAGACTCGGCTGATTTTAACTCATAAGTGGCGCCTAATTGATGTATCCCTTTAAAAGCAGGAAGAACATGACCATCACCACATAGAGGTAATTTTAAACAGGCACTTTGCTCCGTTGACGGAATGGCTGTCATTTGACCGCGAATAGGCTTAACAGGCAGATGCTCCGTTTCTTTAAACGAATTAATTTTATAACCATTGGCTAAAATGAGTACTTCAGTTTCCAAATCATTTACTATCCAGCGTTTATCAAAAATCAATTGGTCTACTGAAGTATTCGTTAACAAAGTAATCCCTTCTCGATTAATTAAAAACTGACATAATTCTGGAGAATTTATCCATCCTGAAAATGGAATATACAAGCCAGGCTTATCTAACAAAAAACCGGCTAAATCAGAGGCTTCTTGTTTATCTACGAGCGAACCCAACTCTGGATAATGAGCCAGCCAGGATTGTAAACTAGACTGCGCTGTCTTTTCCTTGTCAGAATATGCAAGTAACAAAGAGCCACACAACTCCCCTATCTTTGTCTGATTTAAAATACCTTGATAAACTCGTGCAGCATATAAAAATGCTGCCAGCATAAACTGTGTTAGGGGTGAATTGTAAGCAGAGAGCTTAGGGAACAAAACCGCTTGCTGATTCGCTGAGCCGCCATGACCTACCTGAGCTAACTCATCAATAAGGGTAACCTTCCACCCTCTTTTACTCAGGGTATATGCAGTAAAACACCCCGCCAAACCTGCTCCTAAAATAACAGCTGATTTGTTGGCGTACTTTTCAGGTACGCTCACATGCCAAGGTGTATGTCGTTTTGCTGCTTTGTAGATTGGCATTTCAGCAAAACGGGCACAGAGCATATGCCGTTTTCGTCCGAAGCCTTTTCTTTTTTCAACAACAAACCCATTTTGAATTAAGTTCGTTTTAACAGAACCTGCAGCAGTATACGTTGCTAAGGTAGTGTGCTCATTAGATAACATGGCTATTGTTTTAAGGAGCGCATCAGACCACATACTTTTATTCTTAGATGGAGCAAAACCGTCTAAAAACCAGGCATCGACAAAAACTGTTCGAAGCTGCCTTTCAAGTGAGGATTCCCCACAAATTAACAGCTGTTCATAGCATTCCAATGCCTCTCCCAGCATCAATGTTAAGGTCACTTTGCCCTCACAAAATGACAGATGATGATATCCAGGCGTCAATGCAGGGTAACTGGCTATCAGTTGTTGAGCCTGCTTTTCCAATTGCGGCCAGAAAGCGAGACTGCGTTTTAAATCAGTAAGAGATAAAGGGTGTTTTTCACATGAAATGAAATGCAATTGACAGGATTCAGGCGCATAGTGTTCCCACAAACTCCAACTTACAAGAAAATTTAAGCCGGTTCCAAAACCAGTCTCTGCAATGGTAAATCTTTGGGGCTTATCATTAGACAGTGATTGCCAACGCTTAATTAGATCATTTCCATCAATAAAGACATGCAGGGATTGATGCATTCCCCCTTCAGAAGAATGGTACACATCATCATATTGTGTTGAAAAAGGCAGAGTACCATGCCAATCCAGCTCTGCCTTATTAATCGGTACAAAAAAATTACTCACATACAACCACTCGATTCGTAGCCATCCCTTTGGCCTCTTGTGCTTCAGGTGACTTTTTTTCCTGAATTAGCTCTCGCAGCTTAGGTACAATGATAAAAAGTACAATTGAAGCACCAATTGCAAATAACCCTAACATTAAAAATACATGACTATAGCCACTATTAGTCACTAAAGGTGAACTACTGTCTTGCCCTTCAATCATCAAGTTTGAACTGTAGCTGGACAAAGTTGCACCAACACCCGTATTGAGCATCCACATGCCCATCATTACACCCTGTAATGATGATGGAGCCAAATAGCCTATCATAGCATAACCAATTGGGGATATTAAAAGCTCTCCTATACTTTGCAAGATATAACTAATAATAATCCAGCTAGGATTCACTAGTCCTTCATAATTAGCGTACGCGATACCAATAGGCAATATAACAAAAGCCATTCCAATAAAGAGCAATGCCAGCGCGAACTGAGTAGGAATATTAATTTGAACCCCGTTTCTGCGCATTTTATGCAATAACACGCCTAATAATGGACCACCAATAACTATAGCTACAGTATTTATATTTTGAAACCACTGTGGTGGAATAATCCAGCTCGCATACTCTCTCTGGACATTATGATCAATAAAGACAGTAAGCCCCATAGGAGCTATTTGATAAAGCATCCAAAAAACGGTTCCGACAACCATAAGTACGGCAAAAGCAATGATTTTATCTCTGGCTTCTTTTGTAGGTTGTTGTTTTGCTAAATATAAAATAACGCCAATCATAAGCGCGCCAGTCACGAGGACTAACTTTTTAGCCCACTCAGCATAATGCAACAATTCACTCAACAAGAAAGGCAGTACAATAATCAGTGCGCATCCCAAAAGAGCAGCTCTTTTTTGAGACAGCTTGTCCTTTTGAGAAAAAATTGTTTCCCTATCTGATAACTGATGCCAACAATACAAGCAGATGATCAAAGCAATTAAATTTCCTAAACTGCTCATTAAAAAAAGTCGTTCGTAATTCTGAGTGAGCTGAAATACGCCACTCATGCTAAAACCAACAAAAAAGCCAATGTTCATTCCCGCATAATTCATGAGAAAAGCGCCCTCTCGACGAGTGTCTTCTGGGGAAAAACGTTGGGTTAACATGCAATTTAAACAGGTTACATTTAAACCTGATCCGGTTAAAAAAGCGGCCAAGCCATAATAAAGGAATGAGATATCACCTAATGATAATAAGATACAACCTATAATTTGCGCCACCATTCCTGCACAAAACAATGCGCGATTAGAGAGCAAGCGTCCGCCCCAAAAACCACCAAGCAAGTGCAAGCCATAATTGAAGGCAATAAAGACTCCCATAATGCTATTCGCAGTGCTGGTTTGAAGCCCCAACTTCCCTTTCATGTACAAAACGAGCGTAGAGTAAAGAACGCTAAAACTTAAAGTGGAGACTATCTGAATAAAGAAAAGAGGGACAATTCCCTGTGGCATTGATTTGATGAATTCCTTTTTTGTCATTCCCGACATTATAGCCTTCCTTGTTAATTCAAGACCCACTCTGAATATGACATGTGGAAAAATTACTGTCTAGTACCTTTAAAAATTTATTTTTTATCTTTTTATACATCCTATTTACCACCCATATCATCTCGATCGAGGCAAGAATTTTCCCCCTGAAATGCAATGCCATTGCAGGGGGAACCTCGATTTTACTCGAGATGGGGTAGGAGTTTGTTTATTTTTTCAATTGGCTCAAAACTTCTTCTGCAGCCATTTGAGTTTTAACAATCTCATGTTCTCCATGTGCGCTGGAAACAAATCCAGCCTCATACATAGAAGGAGCAAAATATACTCCTTTTCCTAACATTCCATGATAAAACTTTTTGAATAAAATTTCATCAGATGCAGCGATGTCAGCATAATCTGCAATGCGAGTTTTCTCCGTAAAACAAAAGCCAAACATTCCACCTAATGAAGCAGTAAAAAATGGAATATTTAATGTTTCAGCAACAGAGGCTAAAGCTTGGGTTAACGCTTTTGTGGACTGACTTAACGAATCAAAAAAACCAGCTTTTTCGATTTCAGATAAAGTTGCAAGACCTGCGGCCATAGCTAATGGATTTCCAGAAAGTGTCCCTGCTTGATACACTGGCCCCTCAGGCGCTAGAAAGGACATTATTTCTGCTCTTCCACCTAAAGCACCGACTGGCATGCCCCCACCAATAACTTTACCCAGGGTAGTAATATCAGGAGTGATTCCGAATACGCCTTGAGCTCCAGTTAACCCCACTCTAAAACCAGTCATGACTTCATCGAAAATCAATAAGGCGTTGTATTGATCGCATAACTGGCGCAATCCCTGCAAAAATTCTAAATCTGGCAAAACGAAACCCATATTTCCCGCAACAGGTTCTAAAATGACTGCGGCGATGTCGTCAGGAAATTTTTCAAATAATTGTGCGGTTTGCTCTAGATCATTAAAATTGGCGGTTAAAGTATGTTCTGTAACACTTTGTGGAATTCCGGGCGTTGAGGGAATGCCTAAGGTAAGAAGACCAGAGCCCGCTTTGACGAGTAAACTATCGCTGTGTCCATGATAACAACCATTAAATTTTATAAATTTATTTTTCTTGGTAACACCACGAGCCAACCGAATCGCAGTCATCGTGGCTTCAGTACCAGAATTCACCATCCGTACTTTTTCAATTGAAGGAATTAAAGATATAATTTTTTCAGCCAAGAGTACTTCAAGTTCTGTAGGTGCTCCAAAACTCATACCGCTATGAAGCACCTTATTTACCGCTTCAATCACAGCGGGGTGACAATGACCAAGAATTAATGGTCCCCAAGACCCAACGTAATCAATGTATTCATTATTATCAACATCGACAAGGTATGCCCCCTTACCTTGTTTAAAAAAGATAGGATCACCACCAACCCCTTTAAAAGCTCGTACGGGTGAATTAACCCCACCAGGAATCAGGTCTTGGGCTTGATGAAATAAATCTGTTGAACGGGTCATAAAAATCTCCATAATTTTGCGATATAATATTACAGACATTGCGAAAAATTGGCAAAAAAAAGAGGTTGATCTTTACATTGGGTTCCACAATAGCTAAATTAAGCCCTTTTATAATGAGTACTATCATGCAAGAGTATAAAAAATATATTTGCGTCATCTGTGGTTTTATCTATGATGAAGCTGAAGGATGGCCAGAGGATGGAATTGAACCGGGTACACGTTGGGAAGATGTGCCAGAAAATTGGTTTTGTCCAGATTGTGGCGCCGGTAAAGAAGATTTTGACATGGTGGAAATGGAATAAGACTATAAGCCATCCCCAGCAAAGTATATAGCCCGGATTCGGCTGCTAACCCGGGCTAAGCAATCACATTATAATTTCCATCAACACTCAAGTTACGGTTTAACCACAACCAATAACACGATAGCTATTAAGAATAACGTTGGAATTTCATTATAAATGCGAAAAAAAAGTGCGCTTTTTTGATTTTTATTTTGAGCAAATGCTTTTAGATAATGTCCGCACAGCAGGTGATAAACCCATAAAAGAACAACAAGGCTCAATTTAGCATGCATCCATCCTGCCTTAAGGTAATAAGCAGGATTGTAACTGAGCAACCACAATCCTAAGAGAGTAGTCAGTAATGCCGCAGGCCAGGTGATTCCGTAGTACAATCTTTTTTCCATTATTTGAAAACGGATAACACTTGTCTCGTCATAAGTATCCGCGTGATAAACAAATAATCTCGGTAAATAAAATAATCCAGCAAACCATGCAACTATCGCAATAATATGAAACGCTTTAATATATAACATAATTAATTTCCAGATTTCCGTTTACTTTTTTTTCGTGAATGCTTTAATAAATTAAGGGACTCAACTGATAAGGAAAAACCCATTGCAAAATAGATATACCCTCGAGGAATATGAAAAGAAAATCCATCGGCAACTAACACCATGCCAATTAGAATTAAATAACTCAAGGCAAGCATTTTAATCGTCGGGTGTTGTTTAATAAACGCACTAACCATTTCGCTTGCAAAAATCATAATAAAAATGGCACAAGTAATAGCTAGAGCCATAACCCAAAATCGAGAGGTCAAGCCTACGGCAGTTAAGACACTATCGAGAGAAAAGATAATATCCATTATTACAATCTGCAAAATAACCATCCTGAATGTTGCTTTAAATGAATGCTTTTTGTTTTCACTCACTAATACGCTATCTTCAGTGACATCCTGGTGAATTTCATCGGTAGCCTTCCAAATTAAGAAAGCACCACCTAGCATGAGAAAAAAATCACGTGCAGAGAACGAAAGCTGATTTATTGTCAGCAAGGGCTTAGTTAATTTGATCAAATCCACCGCAATCGCAAGTAAGAGCAACCGCATTATCCAGGAGAGGGTTAGCCCCCAACGCCTCGCTTTTTTTCTCTGCTCGGGGGGTAATCTTTCAGATAAAATGGACAAAATAACCAGGTTATCTATTCCTAAAACAATTTCTAATATGATTAAAACGATTAAACTCGCAATAACATCAATAAAATCCATCGAAGCCTCAGATGTCAGAAATTGAAAAACTATATGATATACTCTTAATCTAATAATTACCTAAGCTTTTCTGTAACATTGACCATACAAATTTGACTTAAAAATAGATGTTTATAAAGGCAAATATTCACTTTATTCTTTTGCTTCGATATAATATTCAACGTTTCGTTAATCTTGTGAGATAAAGAGATCATCAAATTCATCAAAAAGCTGTTAAAGAAAAACAGAGCACATGTGCTTCCTGTTGCTTCAGCTTACATAATCCCAAGGAATAAACATTCCATATCTAAAGCGGACATTAGTAGCAACGCGCTCAAAGTACTGAACCGCCTAATTGGTGCTGGTTTTCAAGCTTATATTGTGGGCGGAAGTGTCCGAGATTTATTGCTGCATAAAGCCCCCAAAGATTTCGATGTTGCAACCGATGCGACACCAAATCAAGTCAAGAATTTATTCAGAAATGGGCGAATTATTGGTCGGCGATTCAAGCTTGTTCATATACTTTTTCATCGAGAAATTATTGAAGTTGCCACGTTCCGAGGACACATGGCTGCTGATGAAAGCCAACAAACAAACGAACGAGGAATGCTGGTTCGTGATAATGCCTATGGCTCACTCGATGAAGATGCTTGGAGACGCGATTTCACAATTAACTCGCTGTACTACAATATTAATGATTCCACTATTATTGATTTTACTGGTGGTGTAAAAGACGTTGAAGAAAAGCTCATTCGTATGATTGGCGATCCAACAAAACGTTACCAGGAAGACCCCGTGCGGATGTTACGGGCGATTCGATTTAGTGCAAAATTAAATTTCAAACTTGCACCCGAAACAGAGGCTCCTTTCCCTGAAATTAGCCATCTCATAACGCATGTCTCCAATTCACGTTTATTCGATGAAATGACCAAATTATACCAATGCGGCAATGCTGAGGTGGTTCAAAAACTGCTTATGCAATATGGTTTGTTTCAATATTTATGTCCACAAACCAATGCCCTATTAAACAGTTCGTATCCTGTAAATGCCTTATTAGCCATTGCTCTGGAAAATACCGATACGCGCATCAAGGAAGATAAACCAGTTACTCCGGCATTTTTATTTGCAGTCCTTTTATGGTTTCCTATGATTGAATGTTCAAAGGACTTACAAAAAACTGGGATTGATCCACTTCCATCTATAGAAAAAGCAATGTCACTGGTGCTTGCTGAGCAAAACAAAATTATTTCCATCCCCAGACGCTATACACAAATTATTCGTGAAATTTGGTTACTACAGTATCGTTTTGCCAAAAGACTCGGAGGAAGAGCCTTTAACCTCTTACAACATCCACGCTTTAGGGCAGCATATGATTTTATGGCATTACGTGCTCTTGCAGGAGATGAGTCCATAGAGCTCGCACAATGGTGGACTGCGTTCCAGGATGCAGATGAGGCGGAACAAGCGAATATGGTTGCGCAATTAACACCTGACACGCATAAGCGTAAACGTCGACGTAAGCCAAAAAGCAAAAAAACAAGCGATTAATAATGAATGTTTGTTATTTAGGATTGGGATCAAATCAGCACGTCCCTGAACGTCAACTTCGTAAAGCAATTAAATCAATAAAAGCATTGCGCTGTACTGTCGTTACTAAAGTATCATCCTTTTATTGGTCTAAAGCCTGGGGATTACAAGGACAACAAGATTTTTGTAATGCAGTGGTTGAGCTTGCTACAGTTTTATCTCCCTTAGAACTACTCAATGCATGCCAAAAAATTGAGACGAAACAAGGAAGAATCCGGAAAAAACGCTGGGGTCCTAGAATTATTGATATAGATCTTCTTTTGTATGAAAATCGTGTTGTTCAATCTAAGAAACTCATCGTTCCTCATCCACACATTCACTCTCGAGATTTTGTTTTGACTCCTCTGAAAGAAATAAATCCTGGTTTCAGATGTAGTGCAATCCTGTAGTCTCGGCATAAATGACCAATTAGACACCATCAAATATCCACCATGATCAACATCTATAAAATATGATCAATATGACACCATCTATCAGCCATTTAAACTAAATTATTTCATATTTTGTAATGTAAAATAGGTACTTATATCAAGGAATCTACTATTATTTACAATAATAAATACCATTTGAGGCTTCTATGTATAAGAATATTTTATTTGCTACGGATTTGCTCAAGGAGCATAATCATCTCACAGAAAAAGCAATTTCTATTGCCAAACAGTTTAATGCTACATTATACCTGTTGCATGTTATAGAGCTTCCTGCGAGTTTCCAACTAGCTCAAGGTCTAGGTTTTACAGAATTAGCAAATCCTGCCAAAGATGATGCGCAAACCGTTTTAGCCTTACTGGGTGAAAATTATAATATCCCTCAAGAACAACAGTTTGTTGAAGTAGGATCAGTCAAAGAACATATTTTTAATAAAGTTAAAGAATTAAATTGCCAGCTTATTATTATTGGAAGCCACTCTTCTATTGGTTTGCATTCATTTTTAGGCAGTACAGCGCATGCTACGGTTAATCATGCCCCATGTGATGTTTTAACATTACGACTTTAATAATTAAATTTTTTTATCTGCGCTGTTATTAAAGGATTAATTATTATGCAAATGACATTTCTTGGCGCCAATGGAACTGTTACAGGTTCCAAGTACCTTCTTTCGGTTGATAAAAAAAATATTTTGGTGGATTGCGGGCTTTTTCAAGGTCCAAAGGAGTTACGCCTAAGAAATTGGAGCCCACTGCCGTTTAATCCCGAAATATTGGATGCTGTCATTCTCACACATGCCCATATTGATCATACCGGTTATCTACCTTTATTAGTAAAAAATGGTTTCAATAAACCCATTTATTGCACGTACGGAACTAAAGATTTATGTGAGCTGTTATTACGTGATAGTGCACATCTCCAAGAAGAAGATGCCAAACACGCCAATGAGTACCACTATTCAAAACATCACCCTGCTCTTCCTCTTTATACGCTTGAAGATGCTGAAAATGCATTAAAGCTGTTTCAGCCACATGCCTACAATAAAGTAATCCAACTGAATAATAACCTAAGTGTTCAATTAATTCCTGCCGGGCACATTGTTGGTTCATCGTTTGTACGAATCCAATATCAGGATACATCGCTTCTTTTTAGTGGAGATTTAGGAAGAATGCATGATCCGGTAATGAAGAAACCTACAGAAGTTCAACAGGTTGATTACCTTGTCATTGAATCAACCTACGGTGATCGTCTGCATGAAAAAGAACCACCTAAGCAGACATTAAAAACGATTATTAATAAAACCATTCGGCGAGGCGGCTCAGTTATTATTCCTGCATTTGCTGTGGGTCGTTCGCAAGTATTATTGCATTATCTTTCTGAGTTAAGGAAAGAAAATGCGATTCCAGATGTTCCCATTTATTTAGATAGCCCTATGGCGATTAATGCAACGCAAATTTTATATAACCATCTAGAAGATCTTCGGTTAACCGAAAGCCAATGTCAGGAGCTCTGTGATGTTGCTACCTACGTGAGGGCCATGGATGAGTCGATTGAATTGGATTTAAATAAAACACCCAAGATTATTCTCTCTGCAAGCGGCATGGCATCTGGTGGTCGTATTGTATTTCATATTAGAGCCTACGCTTCGGATCCACGTAATACTCTATTGTTTACTGGGTTCCAAGCAGAGGAAACACTAGGTGCAGAAATTCTTGCTGGTAAAAGGTTCATTGAAGCCCATGGCAAAATCATCCCTATAAATGCTCAAGTAGAAGCTATGCGAAGTACCTCAGCCCATGCCGATTATGGTGAAATACTCGGTTGGCTTAAACAATTCCAACAACCACCTAAAAAAACTTTTGTAACTCATGGAGAACCAGAGGCTGCACTTTCTTTAAAGAACAAAATTGAAACACAACTCGGTTGGGAATGTACTATTCCTGAGTATGAACAAAAAGAGCAATTATGAGTAAAAAGCACACAACTTTGACGCTTAAATACTTAGGAATTAATACGCATAAAGAACCTGTTATTTATATGCGAGAAGATTGTTATATTTGTATATCCGAAGGATTCACTGCCCAAACGCGTGTTCGGGTTATACTCAATAAGCGCTCTATTATTGCTACATTAAACACGGTAGAAACTGATTTATTAAGACACAATGAAGCCAGTCTTTCAAATTACGCATGGGAACTACTCTCTGCAAACGAAGGCGATGAGATTGCAGTAATTCATCCTCAACCACTAGATTCTCTTAGTTACATTCGCTCCAAAATTTATGGTAATGAATTAACTGCTGAACAAACAAACCACATCATCAAAGACATTGTATCTGGACAACTTTCGGACATTAATATAGCAATGTATATCGCAGCGATCGGTGGAGACAGACTCTCACAAAAAGAAATTATTGATCTTACTCGAGCAATGATCCATTCGGGCCAACAATTATCTTGGGAGCTTCCGTTTATCGTAGATAAACACTCTGTGGGTGGCTTACCAGGAAATCGCACAACACCTATTGTTGTTTCAATTGTGGCTGCATTTGGGTTAGTAATTCCCAAGACCTCCTCACGGGCCATCACATCCCCAGCAGGAACAGCAGATACAATGGAAGTATTCACCAGGGTTAATTTAACACTCAATGAAATGAAAAAAGTTGTAGAGCAAGAAAACGGCTGCTTGGTTTGGGGAGGATCCATGTCATTAAGCCCTGCTGACGATTTACTAATCCGCATTGAACGAACTGCAAACATTGATAGCGAGGGGCAAATGGTTGCCTCTATTTTGTCAAAAAAAATTGCTGCTGGCTCAAATCATCTAGTTATTGACATGCCTATAGGAACCACAGCTAAGGTTCGTTCCATTGAAAGAGCGGAATCTTTAAAAAAATTATTAGAGTGTGTTGCCGAAGAATTTGACCTCAAAATAAAAGTAATATTCAGCGATGGATCACAACCAGTAGGTCGTGGGATTGGACCTGTTTTAGAGGCATTGGATGTATTATCCGTTTTAAATTGCGATAAAAATGCACCACAAGATTTACGTGATCATGCTTTAGTATTGGCAGGTCATATCATTGAGTTTTCCCCTCAGGTCTTGCCAGGTCAAGGACTAAATATCGCAACTCATTTACTTAATAGTGGCAAGGCTTTAGCTAAATTTGAAGCAATTTGCCGGGCTCAAGGTGGTCTAAGAGAGATAAAAAAAGCACCGGTTGTTCACACAATTGAATCCACACGCTCAGGGATCGTGATTAACATTGATAATCGTCACATCTCTCAAATGGCAAAATTAGCTGGAGCACCAAAATCAAAAGCAGCAGGTGTTGAGTTATTAACAGAACTGCATTCGGTAGTCAAAAAATCTCAGCCCCTTTTCAGAATCTACGCGGAAACTCGTAGTGAACTCAATTATGCTCTTGATTTCCTGAAGCAAGGGCATGAAATATTTCAAATTGAGGCCAGTACATGAAAAATCCCATACTTTTTACATTATTTGGACATGATGAACTGGCGCACACGATCCAAAAAAATTGCAATTATGAGTTTGGGCAAATGAGCTTTCATCAATTTCCAGATGAAGAAACTGTAGTACAAGTTGACTCTGATGTGGCCCAGCGAATAGTCATATTTGTAGTCAATCTGGTGCATCCCAACCCGAAAATTCTTCCACTTTTATTTGCTGCGCAAACAGTGAAATCTTTAGGTGCATCCAAAATAATATTAATAGCTCCTTATCTTACTTATATGCGTCAAGATAAAGTATTTGAATCAGGTCAAGGCATTACTTCTACCTATTTTGCACAATTGATTTCCTCTTATTTTGACGGCTTAATCACGATTGATCCGCACTTGCATCGTTGGAAAAATTTAAATGAAATTTATGAAATACCAACTACCGTGTTGCATGCGACCAATGCGATTGCCTCCTGGATCCATCAACATGTACCCAATCCAATTCTTATTGGTCCTGATTCAGAGAGCGCGCAATGGGTTGAAACAATTGCATTAAAATCCAGTGCTCCTTTCACCATATTGGAGAAAAACAGGAAGAGCGATACCGAGGTTGAAATTTCCATTCCCGGGATAAATCAATATATTAAAGCAACCCCTATACTCATTGATGATATTATATCTAGTGGAATGACAATGATAGAAACATTGAAGCATATTCACTCCTTAATGATGCAACCCGCTATTTGTATCGGTGTTCATGCTATTTTTGCCGGCGCTGCGTATCAAAAACTTTTAGCTTCTCATGCATCCAAAATTATTAGTTGTAACACTATTCCTCATCCCTCAAATCACATTAATATAAGTCAAGATATCATTGATTTGCTACTCAAGTGGAACCTATAAATGAATAGAATCGTTACACCTACAAATCCTATTAGTATCATTAAGTCTACCGGTGAAAAAGTTCCCTTCAATCCTCATCGCATCTACCGGTCGTTAAAACGGGTTGGTGCGGACGAATCACTCATTAATAAAATTGTTAATGAAGTGACACAATCTGTAGTTGATGGAATGACTACACATGAAATTTATCGCATTGCATTTCGGCTTCTACGAAATCAGTCAAAAGCCTTGGCGGGTAAGTATCATCTAAAACGCGCGATTATGCAGCTCGGATTTTCTGGATATCCTTTTGAAAAATACGTCGCCGAGCTCATGCGACATCAAGGCTATAGGGTACTTAATAATCAAATTACCAAGGGATATTGTGTCAACCATGAAGTTGATGTAGTTGGTGAACGTCAAAACGAACATGTTTTTGTCGAGTGCAAATACCATAATCGTTTAGGTCTTGCATGTGATGTAAAAATTACTTTATATATCAAAGCTCGCTTTCTTGATATCGAGCAGGCGTATAACAAAAAGCCTGGAGAAACGATCCAAGGCTGGCTTGTTACTAATACTCGATTCACCAACGACGCAATACAATATGGTCAGTGCGCTGGCTTACATTTAATTAGCTGGGATTTTCCAGAAAAAGGCAGTTTAAAAGAGTTAATTGAGTTTTCAGGTTTATATCCTATCACCTGCATTACCAACTTTACAAAAGCAGAAATCGAAACATTACTTGCGGAAAATATACTCTTATGCAAAACAATTGCTGAAAATCCTGCGCTTCTTAATAAATTAAATATTGGTGCAACACGAATGAAACAGATTATTTCACAATGTAAAGCGCTCTATAAATCTAGAAAATATGAAGGAGTGTAACCTCCGATTATAGTGTTATTATTTCTTACTTTTTTCTCTCTTTTTGACATGCTTCATTAATCTTCTTTTTTTATTCACTTGGCGTTGTGATAATTTAACTTTTTTATCCGCAAAAGGGTTTGTTCCACCTTTAAATTCAAGTTTCAAAGGAGTTCCTACCAATCCCAAATGTTTAATAAATTCATTATTTAAATAACGCTTATAGCTATCAGGTAAATCAGCCAATTGATTTCCATGAATTACAATCACAGGAGGATTGTGACCACCAAGATGAGCATATCTCAATTTTATTCTGCGCCCACTCACGCAAGGAGGAGTATGTTTGGTGCTAAGATTCTGAAGTAAGCGTGTTAATTTTGGCGTAGAAAAAGATTGGACTGCTGAAGCATAAGCTTCATTTATGTCTTTAAATAAGCTACCGACTCCGCTGCCATGTAAAGCAGATATGAATCGAATTTTTGCAAAATTAGCAAAATGTAATCTTCTGGATAATTCACTTTTTACCTTTTCCTTATGTTCCTCATCCAGACCGTCCCATTTATTTACTGCAATAACTAAAGCCTTACCGGATTCAATAATAAAACCAATCAAATTCATGTCTTGATCAGTAATTCCTTCCCTTGCATCAAGAAGTTGTAGACACACATTAGATTCTTCAATGGCTTTCAATGTTTTAATTACTGAGAACTTTTCTATTTTTTCATCAATTCGAGATTTTCTGCGTACACCCGCTGTATCAATCAGAACATATTTCTGCTCATCACGAACAAAAGGAATTGCGATACTGTCTCTGGTTGTACCAGGCATATCATAAACTACAACCCGCTCTTCACCCAAAATGCGGTTAATCAAAGTTGACTTCCCAACATTAGGACGACCAGCAAAGGCAATTTTAATTGCATTATCTTCTTCAGTTGCCTCATCTTGCGATGCAAATGGTGCTAATACATTATCAAGGAGCTCTCTAATACCGCTACCATGGGATGATGAAATGGAATGAATATCTACAATACCCAAGGCATGGAAATCAGCACAAGCCACATCATCATCCATCTGTTCCGTTTTATTAACAACGAGATGTATCTTTTTACTTAATTTACGCAAATTATTGGCAATTTTTTCATCTATACCAGTCAGGCCTGAGCGTCCATCAACTAAAAAAAGAACAACATCCGCTTCATTCAGTGCTATCTCTGATTGTTTCGACATTAAATTATCAACAGCAATATCGTCAACACCAATACCACCAGTATCAACAACGATATAGTGTTTATTATCATGCTGGGCTTGGCCATACTGCCTATCGCGAGTTAAGCCAGGAAAATCAGCAACGAGGGCATCTTGCGTCTTCGTTAACCTATTAAATAAGGTAGACTTACCAACATTAGGACGCCCAACAAGTGCAATCACAGGGATCATTTATTAACTCACAGATAATTGATTAAGCATTCCATTGTCTGTTAATACATATAACTTTCTTCCGACGACGCTTGGAGAAATACTGACACCACCTGAAACTTTTGAACGAGCTATAATTTCACCGGTCTGAGCATCAATAAAATGGAGATAACCCGTTTTATCCCCTACAACCAAATCATTTTTCACCAGCGCTGGTTCAGTCAATCCTCTTGCTTTCAGACTGGTTTGTTTCCAATTAACTTGGCCATTGCGCTTATCAATAGACCATAAGACATCATGACTATCCGTTATATACAAGGTACTACCATTTAATACCATATTTTTATAGACAGAACCTGGCTTTCTCCAAATAAATTGTCCATCAGTCAAAGAAAGAGCACCAATATATCCCTGATAACTCGCAAGATACACTACATTATTGTCGATAATTGGATCAGCGTCGATATCGACTAAGCGCTCTACATCACTGGAGCCCGAGGCATATGCAATACTTCGTTGCCATACTAATCGCCCTGTTTCTCGATCGTATGCATCCAATTTACCATCAGAAAAACCAATTAACACTAGATTTCCCATAGCAACAGGAGACGAGCCGGCCTTAAGAATTAAGCTCGGTGCTCCATGCTCTGCCATCCACGACTGCTTACCGTCTGCGGCATTAAATGCATAAACTCTACCATCGATTGTCTTAACGATTACTTTTTTACCTAGAATAGTAGGCGGCGATAAAATTTCTCCAGTAACCTTGGCGTGCCACAATTTTCTACCATCATTTTGATTTAGCACTACTAATGATGAGTTATTAGTGCCTACAGCAATATATCCATGAGCTACAGCAGGACCACTAACTAAACCATGCTTCAGCTCTGTAGCCCATTTTACTTTACCATTATGTTTATTAATTGCTTGTACTAAACCACTAGTGTCTACAGTATAAATAACACCGCCACTGACTACAGGTTTTATCCTTAGATATTCTTTATTTTTAGAAGCCTTACCTGCAGCAGTAGTCCAATTTTGCTCCACTTTAATTTTATCTTTAACTTGCTTCAGCTCTTTAGGTTGTGGCGTATTGTCTTTACCTAACATGTAATCATCAAGTTTTGAACATCCCTGAATTAAGGTACAGAGAATTAAAATAAATAATTTCATTTTCATGAAAATTAAACCTCAAATTTGTGCTATACAAAATATATCAATAATTGTGATATCCGCTTTGAATTTACATCCTGAGCAAACGCGAAAAACAAGGAAAATTAGACGTTTCACGCCACTGCTTACAGGCACCTATTTAATAGTTATGCAGACTCGACCTTTTTATTCTCAGAAATCATTGAATGTGATTTACTTGCTATCGCATTAGTTTTCATTTCTAAAAATAAATTACCCATTCCATTATTTTTCACTTCATCCAAAGCCAGCTTGTAGGAAGTCATGGCTTCCTGATATTGACCAGTAGCTCCATAAATATCACCTTTTAATTCATTAATGACTGGTAAATAAGTATTATCATCGACACTGCTCAGTTCCTTAAGGGCATTTGTATAAGATTTTTCTGCAGCCAAAATTCGTGCCAAACGGATCTTGGCGATCTGCTTTAAAGACAACATTTTACTGTTTGCTGCAACAGCTTGTAGCTCTTCTGTTGCTTTATCCAGTTTATTTTTCGATACGTAAATTTTCGCAA
Source organism: Legionella sp. 227 (assembly GCF_043161935.1). Lineage (NCBI taxonomy): Bacteria > Pseudomonadati > Pseudomonadota > Gammaproteobacteria > Legionellales > Legionellaceae > Legionella > Legionella sp. 227. Next base: position 3,339,309 of record NZ_CP171154.1, read on the forward strand.
GAGTCATATGTGCTGCATCAGCATAGACTGTATTACTGTGTTCATGAATCAATTCATTCGCATAGGCTCGTACCGATTTAATATTTTGATTCGACAGAGCAACCATCATTTGTTCATAGGCAATTGATGCCTGTTGTGTCAGCTTTTCCTGGTGCCAATGCAAATATCGATATCCTGCAATACCAAAGAGGATAAGCGATAATACTACGGTGACAAGATTACCGTATTGCTTCCACCATTTTTTTATCGATTCTAATTGTTCCTCTTCAGTCATATACACTGACATAGCGTTCTCCTACCTCACTCGAAATAATCTTTTAATACTTGATTGATCATATTTTGATCCACAGTAATTTGCTCCGCTTCATTACGTAAATCTTTAATACTGATTTGTTGATTTGCTAATTCATTTTCACCTAAAATTAAAGCGAGTCGTGCACCACTTTTATCTGCTTTTTTGAATTGGCTTTTGAAACTACCACCCGCAGTATTTACGGATACTTCAATTTCTGGATAAGCGCTACGTATCAATTCAGAAATTAGAAGTCCTTTTATCACGGCCTGATCATTGTCAGTAATAATATACAATGCATTCTTTTTTCTCTCTTCCTTCAGAAGAGTCAATGTTTCCATCAACAAGTATATTCTTTCTATACCTAATGCAAAACCTACAGCAGACGTTGGATTACCGCCTAATTGTTCCACCAATATATCATATCGTCCTCCGGCACAGACAGTAGCCTGACTACCTAATTTATCAGTTACCCACTCAAAGACGGTATGTCCATAATAATCGAGCCCCCTGACTAAAACAGGATTGACTACATAAGGTACCTGTAATTCCTCCAAACCCTCACAAAAAGACTGAAAATGCTCACGACTTTTTCCATCAAGAACATCCATTAATTTTGGTGCATTAGCCAATAACTGCTGCATTTCAGGGTTTTTACTGTCCAAAATCCTTAATGGGTTGCGAGTTAATCGGCGCTTGCTGTCCTCATCCAACTGATTTTCATGATCTGTCAAATACTCGACAAGAATTTTTTTATAACGCTGGCGTTCCTCTAACTCACCCAAGGTATTCACCTGTAACTGCACCGAATCGGCAAATCCTAATTGCTCCCAAAATTTACGACAAATTGAAATTAACTCCAATTCAACCATTGCACCGGGTATTCCAAAAACCTCTACACCTAATTGATTGAATTGTCGATATCGTCCTTTCTGAGGTCTTTCATGACGAAACATAGGGCCTAGATACCACAATTTTTGCTGTTGATTATGCAAAAGTCCGTTTTGCAAGCAAGCACGAACACAACCTGCAGTACCTTCGGGTCTTAAGGTAATACTGTCCCCATTTAAGTCATTAAAAGTATACATTTCTTTTTCGACTATATCGGTTACTTCACCTATGGTCCGTTTGAATAATTGGGTACTTTCAACAAGTGGAAAACGGATTTCCTGATAACCAAAACTAGACAACACCCTCACAAAGATTTGCTCAATAGTTCGCCAAGATGCCGTTGCATCAGGCAAAATATCATTCATTCCTCGTATTGCTTGAATTCGCTCAGCCACCTATTTTCTCCAAAGGAGACATTTCCTGTTTAGGATTTAATAATGATTGCATTTTTGATATATCAGTAAGCTTCAGCTCTGTAGTTTCCATTGCTGGTGTTTGATTTAACGATAAATCAGCAGGAGCATTTTTGGCAGGAAATACCTGTTGAGTATCCCTATTTTTTTGCCACCAAACACCTACAGCAACGATCACACCTAAAGCAAATAAAATTGTAAACCATCGAATAACGTGTTCTGCCTTATGAGATTCACGTTTACTTTGCTGCCATAAGAGCGCGCGATCCGATTTTTTCTCAACAACAAACTGCTCATTAAATATGGCTAAATAAGGCTCAGGGGAAGTACCTAGTAATTTAGCATAGGCACGCAAGTAACCTTTAACAAAAACAGGTTCTGGTAACAAATGAAATTCATTGTTTTCAATTAATTCAATTATACGAGCCCTTAAATGCAATTTATTGGCAACATACTCAACTGTATATCCTTTTTGTTGGCGTATACTAGCAAGTTGCTCGCCTGGATTCTTATCATGCTCTATTATATTTTCATCCAGCGTGGTTGTTGTATTCATTATTTACTCCACTATTATCGATATTGGAATTCAAATTATTTATGCTTTGTTCATATGCTGCAGCTATAGCATGTTGCCCAACTTTATCAGAGGCTTCTTTGGCCAAAATTAATAATGCCTTATCATTCAAAACGAGCTCAGGATGCTTCTGTACCAGAGCAAATGCCTCTGAATCATGTCCCATTTTAAGTTCAAGTTTTAGTAATTCGTAAAAAGACACTTTTCGAGAGGGGTCCTGATTTAATGCTTTTGCGAAATAGCTCTTGGCTTTATCTTCATTGGGAGCTGATAGCGCACAAAGACCTGCATTTTCATAAGCTCCTGCAGTATTCAAATATTTTAAATCATTAACCGCTTTTAAAAAGTAAGCTTCAGCTTTTTTATAATCACCTTGTCTGCATAGAAAAGCCCCGTAATTATTAAGCTGGGGGCCGCCGTTTCCTGCTACCGACAGGGCTTTTAAATAATATTTCTCTGCTTGATCCAACTCTTTTGTTTGTTCAAAATAGTAAGCCATCGCCGAATTAACATCAGGTGAATTCGGTTCTTGCTCTAATGCTGTAATTAGCTTTTTCTTCGCTCTCGGTCTATCACCTTGTTTTAAATAACCTAATCCCAACTGAACATTATATGACGCAGCCTTACTGAGATCCGGTTTTTTTAAATTCTGTGTTTCACTTTCTTCATCATGCGCACATGCCTGCAAAAACAGACAGGTTACAATCAACAAGAGATAAAACTTTTTAAACACAATATTTCACACTAAGGTTAGAAATGATTGCGCATTATAACCGCTTACAAATAAATTAAAAATGATTTGTCACAAATAATGACTTTTACTGTAATTCACATAACAAAATTGGGACCTGGAGACAATGAAACGACACTTCCATCATCACTAGAATAGCGACAGATGGCCACCACTAGCACCGTGTTACGATATGAAGTCCTTCGCTATACTGGGATGACGTCAAAATGATCTCGGATTATGCAACTTAATCAAAGCGAACAGACATTCACCTTGCAGCAATTATTCTACAGTATTCAGCTCTTGATTTGCTTTAGGCATAAAGTGTAGTTTTTGCCATCTTTGAGAACGACTTGTCCTGTCTTTAACCTCACCCGCCAATTGACCACATGCCGCATCGATATCATCACCGCGTGTTTTTCGAGTAATTGTATTAATACCTTGGGCGATTAACATATCTCTAAAGGCATCAATTGCTTCCTGAGATGAACGCTCATACTGTGTCATCGGGAAAGGATTAAAAGGAATTAAATTGACTTTGGCTGGAACATTACGCAACAACTTTATCAATTGTTTTGCATGCAATGGTTGGTCGTTAACACCCTTAAGCATTACGTACTCAAAAGTCACTTTTCTTCGCGGTTCATTTTTAAAATAAGTTTTACACAAGGCCATTAACTGAGCCAAGGGATATTTTTTATTTATAGGAACCAACTCATTTCTTAATTCATCATTAGGTGCATGTAATGAAACAGCAAGAGCTACAGGACTTACCTCTCTTAAACGCTCCAAGTCAGGCAATACTCCAGAAGTACTTAAAGTAACGCGACGTTTTGATAATCCATAAGCAAAATCATCCATCATAATATTCATTGCTGACACTACATTATCAAAATTGAGTAAAGGTTCCCCCATCCCCATCATCACCACATTTGTCACTCTTTTGTCATGCGCACCTTGTTGTAATGATAATTCGCGTACTGCTAGCCAAACCTGACCAATGATTTCACCAGTGGATAAATTGCGATTAAAACCTTGTTTTGCAGTGGAACAAAAAGAACAATTTAAAGCGCAGCCTACTTGTGAGGAAACACATAAAGTTCCACGATTAGCTTCAGGAATAAATACTGTCTCAATGCAATTACCACAATCCAGTTTTAAAAGCCATTTGTGGGTACCATCATTCGATTTTTGACAAGCAACGATTTCAGGTAATTTAATGGATGAAAGTTGCGTAAGCTTTTCTCTTAATGACTTGCTAAGATTCGTCATTTTAGTGAAGTCAGATAAACCTGCTTGATGAATCCACTGGATTATTTGTTGGGCACGATAAGGTTGTTCGCCCCAGCTATCCAGCAGTTCCCGCATTTGTTGGTAATTGTAATCCAGCAGATTTACTTTTTGCACAGTCATTTTTACTCCAAATTTAATGACGTTAGACAAGATAAATGTAGTTCTGGAGCAACGCAGTAAAGCTGCCGTCATCCCGAGTGCAACGAGGAATCACACCTCGTAACACTGTGCTATAGTAGGAGATATTTCGCGACGCCGGGATGACAGGGTTATAGCGCTGCTCAGCGCTACATTACTACTGTCATTAAATATCTAAAACCTAATTTTTATCGTTCACAAATTTCATGAGGTTCAAAGAAGAATGCAATTTCACGAGCAGCATTTTCTAGGCTATCTGAACCATGAACTGCATTGGCATCAATGCTATCAGCAAAATCAGCACGTATGGTTCCAGGAGCAGCTTCTTTAGGATTTGTTGCACCCATGATGTCTCTGTTTTTCATTACCGCATTCTCACCTTGTAATGCCTGAATCATCACAGGACCTGAAATCATGAATTCTACCAAATCTTTAAAGAAAGGACGTGCGCGGTGAATATCATAAAAACTTTCTGCTTGTTCACGTGAAAGTTGCATCATTTTTGCAGCGACTATGTTTAAACCAGCATTTTCAAAACGAGTATAAATTTGACCTATAACCGATTTAGCAACTGCGTCGGGCTTAATAATTGACAATGTTGTTTCTTTTGCCATCAGGGACTCCATAAGGGGGTTAGTTAAAGTGCCATATTATACACGAAATACTGGCTACATGGCTAATATAAATTCATTTTTATATGATTATGGTCTTGATGATAAAAGCAAAACAGATTCCGAAGTTGTTTTGCTTTCCTATATCGATTGAGAAATTATAGAGACCCTATGCTTTTATCAAAATATAAAGGCTCTCTGTTAATCGCATCTTGCTCGGGATCAATTTTGTATTCAGGCAAGGATTTCATTAAATCAATAACACGAATAATCGTATCAAAAAACTGATTTCGATACGAATTGGCTGACCGATTAATTTCGTCGGTTTGCTGAACATAATCCATGATTTGATCATCAAAATCGATGTTCATTTGCAAAATTTCTGATAATGAAGTTAACATTTTACCTTTTAAGTCTTCTGTTAGGGAAACCTTAAGCACTTCATTCATTTTCTCTATAAAAAGAGACCCATTAGTTTGAATTTCCCTTACATTACAATAGATCAGTGCATGATTAATAGCTTGCCTAATTTGACTTTTTTTCACGGTGAGACCAGCAGCCTTTAGTAGTTTGTTAAGCGAGCTGAGTGCTTTTTCAAGTTCGGCATTAAAGAGCTGAGTCATTTGAATCAAAATACGTTGACTGTTAGCAATCAAATAATCCTGATCCCCCTGCACCTTTTGAAACGCTTCACCCAGTGCAACTAATTGTTGCCGCTCATTTTCTATAGTTTCACGTGTTGCAGCGCCTTGAGCCTCTTCACCTTTAGAATTTTCACCAGAAAGTAAATAATCAATAAATAATTTCTGGACATAAACATGATAATCATTCGCCTGCTGTAAGACGATACCATTGAGTACGCTTTTTAATGGAACCTGTATTAATCGATGGTAAAAACTAAATGGACTTTTAATTGCTGCAACTAAGTCCGTTTGTGCTAAATTAACGTTGTATCTTCCTAATATACGTTCAGCTGTTATTGCACCATAAGTTGAAAACCATTGGTTTAATTCATTATCAATTTCTTCCCCGTTCATTTTTCATCCAATTCAATTTCATTAAGGTATATGATATAAGACAGTTTATTTTTATAAGTATAGTGTATCTCGCAGATGTTAAAACGTTTAGACAATGATTTACAATTATTAAATGATTTTCTTCAGGTAAAAACGCCACAAGTATGGTTGGATTTCGCAGCAACTCATATTCCTTTGCTATTAATCGACCATGCCCATTGTGAACGCAAGGCAGCAGCAACTGCCATTAATTTTATGAGCAAATATCCAGAAAAAAAAGAACTGGTTGACGTGATGTCTCCTTTGGCTCGGGAAGAGTTACTTCATTTTGAAAAAGTCATTCATTTTATGACCCAAAGAGGAATTGAATTTTGTCCTTTGCAACCTTCAGGCTATGCGACCCGAATGCATAAACAGGTTACCAGCAGAAATGTCCTTCAACGTCTATGTGATCAGCTGATTATTGGTGCCATTATTGAAGCCCGTTCCTGCGAGCGTTTTCATGCGATTATCCCTTATCTTGAAGATAAGGACTTGATCAAATTCTATGGAACTTTAATTAAATCAGAAGCACGTCATTTTGAGGATTATCTGCGACTGGCAAAATTATACGGTGGAAATATAGAACAGCGTTTGCAATTGTTTTTATCATTAGAAAATGATTTTATTTTATCAACGGATACAGTATTCCGTTTTCATAGCGGAATACCGCAGTCCTGATAAAGAGTGATTAAGGAGCGGGTGTACTCTGCTCCTCTTTTTGTTCATCATATTTCAAGGTGGCATTGTCTTTGAGGAATGTAGCAAAGCTAGTATTTCTATTATCATTTAATTCTTTAAATTTATCCTCATTCAATAATACACCAGTTGCATGATGTCGATACACACCTTTATTGGCGTGTGGAACCGGTAGATAACCCTGTTCTTCCAACCAAATATCAACAAATTTTTTAAACGCTTTATTCGCTGGATTTTCTTCTTTTCCACGCTGGATATCTGCAGCTAAGGAAGAACCATCATCGGCACGAGTTAAGTCGGCTATGTTAACTTTTCCATCTTTAAATGAAACCTTTTGCTCTAAGACGGGGAAATCTATACCGCTTTTGCCTCTAATCGCTTTATGAACGATCGCTGTTTTAAGCGACTGATATATCTTTTCATTAGGATGAAATAGATGTCCAAGCACGGGAATAGGTCTAGTAGCCTGCTTCACGAGGTCTAATCCCTCACCGGCAACTTGTTCTGACGATATGTTTATCGCTTTATTCAATTTTGTTAATAAATTAAGCAAGGACATCATATTAGAACGCCAGTCAATGGTGGAGTTTTGGTCTGAGTTAATCAGATGTTCAGCCAATTGATCTACTTCTTCCCAATAAGTTTCAGGGCCGCCCTCTTTTCGATTTTTGAGTTTATGTTTGCTTCTCAACTCATCCATAACTTTGGCCCACTGCTGTCGCTGTTTGGCTTGTTCGGTCTCTAGCGCTGCATTGTACTCTTTATCTCTTTGTTCTTTTCGGAGTTTTTCCGCTCCCTCCAGAGAAGTTTTATTCGCTTCTTGCTTCTGCTCTTCAAGCTCTGTTTTATTTCGGGTCATAACCTAACACTCCAAAATTACATGTGGGCAAAATAGAGCCCTTTTGTATGATCATAACACAACACATGGGGTTTGTCATCCCAGTCACTGAGTACATAACGCCTTAATTCTTGCGAATTATTTTGATACAAAGTGATGCCCGGTTTATGTGTATGACCATGAATTAATTGAGTTACTCGATAACGTGACATATGCTTAATTACTTCATCAGCAACAACATCCATTTCTTCTACAGATTTGTTCTGATTCATCTGACTTCGATAACGTATTTGCTTCACTAACCGTTGACGATATTTAATTGGTAAACTTAAAAATAAGATAGAAAATATTCTATTTCGAGTTATCAGTCTAAAGCGCTGATGCGCTAAGTCTTTAGTACAATATCGATCCCCATGGACTAAGAGTATTTTTTCCTGCCCTAATTGGATTACCGTCGGCTCCGCTAAAATAGTCCATCCCGCAAGCTTTGCAAAAGTTTTCCCCAATAAAAAGTCACGATTTCCATGCATATAAAACAGGTTAATGCCCTGTTTTTTTAAAGAAAATAGCTGATTGGCAATGTTTCTGCTCCATTCATCAATAGTATCATCACCAGCCCAGGCATGGAAAAAATCACCGAGGATATAAACATTTTTAACTGAAATTTTTGCCCATTCCACAAATTGATTAAAACGCTCCTCGATGGCCTGATCTTCTGGATGCAAATGAAGATCAGAAATAAAAGCAACTTCTATCATAAAGGCTCAATATGTATGTGTTCATCCATTAGGTAAATTTGACAAGGTCCATTATAAGGTTGAATCGCATCACTTAAGCGATAAAATCCAGCAATTGATACCAACTCGGCCTCAAGTGACTGACAAAAAATTCGTGCTTCCTTATCACCCGAGATCCCCGCTAAAGCTCTGCCTCTTAAAGCGCCATATACATGAATACAGCCATCTGCCAATAATTCAGCACCATGACTCACTGAAGCAGCAACCACAAGATCGGCACCTTTTGCTACGACTTGCTGTCCTGAACGAACCGGTGTGGTAATTAATTTTGTTATTGATTTTGCTGCATCGTGATGATTGTTTTCAATTGGTCGTTCAATAATCGGCTTATCTTGCGTCGAAGATGCATGTAATACCGCTAACCCATGACATTGAGCTAACGTGTTGTGTAATACACTTCCTCCTTGAATCGCAACAGGAATCATCCCTTGAGTACGCGCCGCCTGCAGTAAAGTCTGCAAATCAAACTCCAACTGTTGCACCGAAGACAAATCAAAAACAACGGGAGTATGCTCAAATAACTTTGGGGCTTTAGCAACAGTATCAGCTAGTTGTTGCGAAAAAAAATCTGGGTCCGTATTTAATACATGCAATACAGTAAATGTATAAAGACGACCTTTAAGCTTAAATGCTTGAGTTTGCGTTATATGTTCACCCATGAGTATGATATCCATAACCAATATTTTTGTTTATACTAACATGTGAAAACCAATAACAGAAGGATATTAAGGTGGATAAACGGTGGTTTGAACAATATCAGAAAGGAGTTCCGCACGAAATTGACGCAAGTCAATATTCTTCCCTCGTAGATTTGTTTAAAGAATCCTGCACGCGTTATGCTAAGAAAACCTCATATACCAATTTGGGGAGCAGTATTACTTTTAGTGAACTGGATGAATTGAGCAGAGATTTAGCTGCTTATCTTCAACAACTTAAATTGGATAAAGGGACTCGAGTAGCAATCATGCTCCCTAACGTAATTCAATATCCGGTAGCTCTATTTGCCATCTTACGAGCAGGATATGTAGTTGTTAATACCAATCCTCTTTATACTTCTGACGAGCTGATTCATCAGATTAATGACTCTGGTGCTGAAGCAATTATTGTCCTCGCTAATTTTGCAAAAACCGTTGAAAAAGCATTAAATTCCATGCCCACGTTAAAACATGTCATTGTCACTGAGATAGCCGATCTGTTTCCGACGCCAAAACGAATTATTATCAATTCAATAATTAAATATGTAAAAAAAATGGTGCCTGCTTATAACATTCCTCACGCAGTAGCTTTTAATTACGCATTGCTTGAAGGAAAACAGTCCCCCCTTCATCATGTCGAATTGGATCATGATGACATTGCATTTTTACAATATACCGGAGGAACAACCGGTGTGGCAAAAGGTGCTGTTTTAACTCATGGGAATATGGTCTCCAATGTCCTTCAAGCCGATTCATGGATTAAACCAATAGGTTTAGATGGTGATGAAATCATTGTTACGGCAATTCCTCTTTATCATATTTTTTCTCTTACTGCGAATTGTTTAACTTTTTTAAAACTAGGTGCAAAAAACATCTTGATCACCAATCCCCGTGATGTAGGGCACTTTATTAAAGAATTAAAAAAAGCGCATTTTTCAGCAATTACAGGTGTTAATACACTGTTTAATGTATTATTAAATCATCCCAAATTTAAAGAAGTTGATTTCAGTAAACTGAAAATTTCACTTGCTGGTGGAATGGCTTTGCAAAAAAGCGTAGCCCTTAAATGGTTGGAAGTTACTAAAACTCCCGTATTAGAAGCTTATGGCTTAACTGAAACCAGTCCTGCTGCCATCATAAATCCGATGAACCTTGTTGAATATAACGGAAGTGTAGGACTACCGCTTCCTTCTACAGATGTGATTATTCTCGATGATGAGGAACATGAAGTACCAATAGGTACAAGTGGCGAAATATGTATTAAAGGACCGCAGGTAACTCCTGGATATTGGAAACGACCTGATGAAACTGCATTGGTATTTACTAAAAGTGGCTATTTAAAAACTGGTGACATTGGCAAAATGGATGAAGAAGGTTTTATTTATTTAGTTGATCGTAAAAAAGATATGTTACTCGTCTCCGGATTTAATGTTTATCCAAATGAAGTAGAACAAGTGATTGCAATGCACCCCGGTGTTTTAGAGGTTGGGGTTGTTGGCATTGTTGATAAAGAATCTGGTGAGCGTGTTAAAGCCTGTATTGTGAAAAGAGATCCTAGTTTAACTGCTGAACAAATTATTGCTTATTGTCGCGAACATCTAACCGCTTATAAAGTCCCTAAAGTAGTTGAATTTTACAATGAGCTTCCCAAAACAAATGTGGGAAAAATTCTTCGTCGGGCGCTTAAAGACAGTCATGCGACTACTTCTCCTAGCCATCCAGAAACAAAACCCGCTGTGGCCATTTAATGATGGTAGCATTTGCAGCCCGGATTAGCGCAACTAATCCGGGAGCTGACACCGCCATCCTAAGCGACGAGGTCCCTCGCTACACTCGAAATGACGTGCACTGCTAATTCTCCTATACTCCTATTTAGCTAATTGCCTCATTATGCGGGCTGTTGCACCCCATACCCAATCCTTATTCGCGGTAAATTCACAAGTGACATAACGACGTCCGCCTCGCTCAATCATAAAATCTTTATAATTTTTTGCATCTTGAACTAATGTCATTGGGATAGAGATAAGGCGAACTACTTCATGAGAATTTAACTGATAGGGATGAACAGACTCAACACTCGCAAACCAAGGATGAATAATACTTCCTAGAAGAGTATTCTGTATGTCCAATTCTCTTATCAGTGTAATACGGTCTGGAGCAATACCCAACTCTTCATTCAACTCTCGAAGCGCTGTAGCATAGTAATTTTCATCCCCTTCCTCCCATGAGCCACCAGGGAAACATATTTCACCGGGATGTGTTCGCAGTTGATCACTACGTTTTGTCAAAATTAACGAATCGGATAATTGTTCATACAAAACAACCACTGCCGAATGCACAATTTTTTTATTTTTAGATTCAGTTAAGTCCATTAATGACCGCTGCTATTTTGATGAAACATTCACGATATTCATCTTCACAGTCAGAGTCAATAACAATTCCACCACCAGCAGCTAAATGCAAAATATTTTCTTTGGCGGTGACTGTACGAATAGCAATATTTGTATCAAATCGTCCATGTCGTGAAAAATAGCCTATGGACCCACAGTAAATTCCTCGTGCATACGATTCTTGCTCATGAATAATTCGCATGGACTCAATTTTCGGTGCACCTGTAATAGATCCCCCAGGAAAGCAGGATAAAAATGCCTCAAAAGGCAGAATTGTTGGTTTGCATAGCGCTTCAATTGTACTTACTAAATGATGCACTGAATTATAACTTTGTACTTCACATAAATGGGTTACGTGTACTGAACCAGGCAGAGCAATTTTACCTAAATCATTCCTTAATAAATCAACAATCATGACATTCTCAGCCCGATTTTTTTCACAAGAAGTTAATTTGTTTTTTAACTGCTCATCTTCAAGGAGATTATTAGAACGCCCTATTGTTCCTTTAATAGGAGATGCGACCAATTTACCTGCCTCATGAAATAGAAAACGCTCTGGCGAGAAACTTAAAATATCTGCATGCTTTGTTTTCATAAAGGCAGCAAAAGGAACAGGATTTTCTCTGCAAATTTTATCGTAAAAACACCAACTGTCTCCTTCATAAGCAGCATGAAAAGGCTGAGTAAGATTGACCTGATAGCTTCTTCCTTCGTTTAAGGATTGATGGATAGAGAAAAATGCCTCCTGGTAATTCTGCTTTGATACCAATGGAGTAAAATTGCTTGTAATTAATGCGGTGCCAGGTTGTCCAATAGAGTTACTCCATAATTCGATGACTTCATCAACTATTCTAGGGGTTGATGGATGTGTATTTGCTGCAAACAATGTAATAATTTTTTTATGATGATCTACAATTATTGCCCAATCATACAAACCAAGATCCAATAAAGGCATATTCTCTAATGTGAGTTGTATCTGGGAGTTTATTCCAAATAACTTTGCACCAAGATCATAAGATACATATCCCAGAGCCCCGCCTTGAAAAGGAAGATCGGACACAGAGGGTAATGGAGATAAAATGTGATTTATTTCCTTTAATAAATACGATAAATCGGAAGAGCTATGAGCAATTTGGATGGAATCATAAGGGTAGGCACTAAGAATATCATAACGCCCATGAATGTGGTCTGTACTTTCTAGAAGAACAAAACCAGGTAGATGCCGTAATTTTTGGTAATAATCATGCAGCGAATGATGATAGTCCAATGAATGAAATACAAATTGACTCAAAATAGACCCTCTTAGGTAATTATTATAAAACTTAGATAGCCCGAGTACAGCGCAGCGGAGCCGAAGGATGCCCCCCCGCCACACCATTCCCAGCGCTACAAAATTACTTCTTTTTTAATATCATTCCAACACTAATTCTCTGGTTTTTAAATTAATTTGTGAGTATGCTATGCAAACGCTTTATTGACAAGGAGCCTCATATGTCAACAGTTGCTCAATTTGATATTACATATATTCAATTTTTAAATGAACATGGAAAATTAGTCGGCCAACTCCCCGCTTTTGCCCATGATCATTCTGCACTAAAAGAGCTTTATAAAATCATGGTTCTTACACGCACCTTTGATAAAAAAGCCATTGCTTTGCAAAGAACGGGTAAAATGGGAACTTATGCTCCTATTAACGGACAGGAGGCAATTTCCACAGCCATAGGCCATGCGATGCGTCCTGAGGATGTGTTGATTCCATATTACCGTGATTATGCTGCTCAATTTCAACGTGGTGTAAAAATGTCTGAAATTTTAGCATTTTGGGGTGGTGACGAACGAGGAAGCCAGTTTTCTTGTAATTCAGAAGACCTACCAATATGTGTTCCAATTGCCTCACAATGCTTGCATGCAACTGGTGTTGCATTTGCTTTCCAATATAGAAATCAACCACGCGTTGCTGTAGTTTGTCTTGGAGAAGGTGGCACATCAGAAGGTGATTTCTATGAAGCGATGAATGTTGCAGGTACTTGGAATTTACCTGTCGTTTTTGTGGTGAACAACAATCAATGGGCTATTTCTGTTCCCAGAGACCAACAGACAGGTTCAAAAACTATTGCACAAAAAGCAATAGCTGCAGGTTTTAAAGGCATACAAATCGATGGCAATGACATATTGGCAACAAGACAAGTTATTGGCGATGCAATTGAAAAGGCACGACGTGGTGAGGGACCTACTTTAATTGAAGCGATATCTTACCGTTTATCTGATCATACAACAGCGGACGATGCCACTCGCTATCAACCTTGTGAGGAAGTTGAAAAGGCCAAGCCTAGGGAGCCAATCTCTCGATTCAAAGAGTTCCTTATGGAGCAAAAAATCTGGAATGCCAATGACGAAGAAAAATTAGTAATCCATTGTGCTGAAGAAGTAGAAAAAGCAGTTAATGAATACCTGAGTATGAAAATGCAGCCTATTAGCAGTATTTTTGATTATCATTATGCTGAATTACCCGAGTATTTAGTGGAACAACGCGCAATAGCTATGGAGGAAGCAACTCATGCCTGATATTACTTTGATTGAGGCAGTAACTCAGGCTTTGGCTTATGAGTTAGCTCATGATGAAAATGTTGTGGTTTTTGGTGAAGATGTTGGCAAAAACGGAGGTGTATTCCGCGCCACAGTGGGATTACAAGAACGCTTTGGTGAAAAACGAGTATTTGATACTCCTCTTGCCGAATCCATGATTGCAGGTTTGGCCATTGGTATGTCAATCCAAGGACTAAAACCAGTCGCTGAATTTCAATTTATGGGATTTATTTATCCTGCCATGAACCAAATTATTTCTCATGCTGCTCGTATGCGGAATAGAACACGCGGACGACTCCATTGTCCTCTTGTTTTTCGAGCTCCTTTTGGTGGGGGTATCCGCGCTCCAGAACACCATTCAGAAAGTACTGAAGCTTTATTTGCTCATATTCCAGGGTTACAAGTGGTAATTCCCTCCTCCCCAAAGAGAGCTTATGGCTTGCTCTTAGCCGCTATGCGTAATCCTGATCCAGTCATTTTTCTTGAACCTAAACGCATTTATCGTTTGGTCAAGCAACCTGTAGAAGATAATGGCCAAGCACTGCCTATAGGTAAATGTTTTACTTTGCAAGAAGGTGACGACGTTACCTTAATAAGCTGGGGTGCCAGTATTCACGAAACACAACAAGCAGCGAAACAATTGGGTGAGGAAGGAGTTTCCTGCGAAGTAATCGATGTTGCAACCATCAAACCACTGGACATAGAAACAATTTTAGCCTCTGTAGAAAAAACAGGACGTTGTGTTATCGTTCATGAGGGAGCAAAAACTTGTGGGGTTGGCGCCGAAATTTCAGCACAAATTATGGAAAATTGTATGGCTGATTTAATGGCCCCAGTTCAGCGGGTAACTGGATATGATACTGTAATGCCTTATTTCCAATTGGAAAAACAATACATACCCAGTATTACACGTATTAAAAACAGCGTTATGAGCTTAATGGAGTAATAATGAATATTTTCAATCTACCTGATTTGGGTGAAGGCCTACCAGATGCTGAGATACATGAATGGTTTGTCAAAGAAGGCGATACTGTGGTAGCAGATCAACCTTTAGTTTCTATGGAAACCGCAAAAGCAGTAGTGGATGTGCCTTGCCCTCAGTCTGGCACTATAAGCAAATTATATGGAAAACCTGGTGATGTCATTAAAACAGGGGAACCTTTGGTAGCTTTTGAATCAACCAGTGCCAAGCCAGCAGACAAAGGAACAGTAGTAGGTAATTTAGAAGAAAGTAGTGAAGTTTCAGAAGACAACTTTACTATAGGGGCACAACACTCTGCTAAAAATCGTATCAAAGCCACTCCGGCGGTGAAAATGCTTGCTAAAAAACTGGGTGTTGATTTATCTACGCTTAAAGGAACTGGAGAGTTTGGTGTCATTACTCGTAATGATGTTCAAGCACAAGCAGATAAAAATGCTGAAGTTCCTGCTGGTTTTGAACCGTTACGCGGAGTTAGACGAGCCATGCTCAACAGTATGATTCAATCTCATACAGAAGTAGTCCCCGTAAGTATTTTTGATGAAGCAGATATTAGTGCTTGGAAACCAGGTACTGACATCACCGTTCGTTTAATCCACGCAATGATCTACGCTGCTAAAAAAGAACCTGCATTAAATGCATGGTTTGATACAAAACATAGTGCTCGTCAATGTTTTAAGCAAGTCCATCTTGGATTAGCTATGGATAATGAAGAAGGATTATTTGTACCTGTAATTCATGATGCGGGAAAACATTCCGATACCGAACTACGAAAAATGATCAATGAATTTAAACACTCAGTGAGTAATCGAGAAATTACCGCCGATAAATTGAAAGGAGCTACCATCACTCTTTCCAATTTTGGAAAATTCGCAGGTCGCTTTGCAAGTCCAATTATTGTTCCCCCCATGGTTGCCATCTTGGCAGTGGGTAGACTCTATCAAGGGGCTGTTGTTAATACCGAAGGAGTCATAGAAGCACATAATATACTTCCATTATCACTAAGTTTTGATCACCGAGCAGTTACTGGAGGCGAGGCAACTCGTTTCTTGGGGGCTGTGATGGAGTCATTGCAGAAGGAATAAGTTAAAACCCCTTCTCCCTATTGGCGAGAAGGGGTTTTTCCCACTTAATAACAAGAAAGACAGTTATTGTTGTTGCACTTTTTCTTGCACTTTTTCTTGCACTTTACCTTTTAATTTTTCAGCTAACTTCGTTTTGCATTTTTGCAGTTGTTCTGGACTAAAATTGGTATTTGGTAATCTTTTATTACCCATTGCTACGGGTAAAACACAGTCTTTGATTAATCCTTTACCGGCTTTTTCACCGCCTTTATAGTAACCATTTTGCATACAAGAAATTGCAATAGCTTTACAAGATCCTGCCCAGCCAAAGAATGTCACACTCATTAATAAGCTCAATATACCAAGCTTTGCAATAAATTTGTTCATGGTAATAATTCCTTTTAAATTGAGGATAAAAATCCTATTTTTACAATTGCCTCTAAAATATAGCACAATATTTATACTTTGCTTTATTAATCAAATTTAATTAATAAAAAATCATCTAAGATCTTCATTAATTTCTCAAAATCGTCCACGTTATTACTTAGTATTACTATCGATATCTGATAATGAGGCAAGTATCCAAGAAAACTATGATAGCTGTCTTGTCCACCTTGGAATGCAATTAATGGACCTAAAGAAGTTAACTCCGTCGACAAACCAAGATGTTCCCAGTTTCCGTCTTCGTCCTTAAAATAATTTTTTAGCATAATTGAGCGAAGTACAGACTCTGCCTTGGCATAAAAATAATTATTCCATTTAACTAAATCAGCGCTGGATGAAATGATATTTCCAGTTCCAACAGCATTATTCATGTCTATGAAGATTTCGCTATTCAAATTTGTAACTAATTTAGAAAATCGACTATCTTCTTTTAAAACAAAGTAATTATCTTTAACTGGCGCCGATGAAAAGGTCATATCACTAGGTTCTTTAATCAGTTTATGGAAAATATCCTCAAAAGATGATTGTTCTAATTCTTCAAGCAGCTTTGCCAATAACAGATAATTTGTATTGGAATAATGATATCTTTTCTCAGAATTAAAATGTACCGACTGCATGATTTCTACAGGGTTGATTGGATTATTCAAAGCTTGGGGCTGCATCAGTTCACTCTGATAATAATCAATATAATCAGAAAGACCGGATCGATGAGTTAATAAATCCAGTAAAGTAATTTCGGATACCCAAGGTCTATTAACATTTTTTAAAAATGTAGAGTCCGGAAATAATAAGGTAATTTTTTGCTCTAACATCTGCGTTAAATCGCGATGAGCATATTTTTTTTTCAATGAACTCAGCAACATATAAGCTGTCATATGTTTGGTAAGTGATCCAATATAAAATTGGGATTGATCAGTTACATTCTGGCCTGAATATGAAAAAGTACCATATCTACTTGAAACAGTAATAACACTATCTTTCAAAATCGGGTCAAATTTGTTCAGCTCTTGCTGTAGTCGTACTAAATACTGTTCTGAATTGTTGGACGAAGCAGCACAAAATAAAGATAAAAAGATCAGGGTAATACAAACAATACAATAAACACTCTTTTTTAAAATATGCACTACGTTCATTATAAAAATCTGCTAATTCATGCTATGTTTGGGCAATTTTATTAAGTAACGCAGCGAGCCTGCATCCTGCATACGTGACTTGCTTTTGCACTAATTGCTGGGCATTTTCTTGATATTTAATACTAGGAGTTTCATTAGGGTTCATTTGATAAACATTCCTTAAAGCCAACTTATAAGACATTTTTGCCCATTTGGCTGGTCTTGTTTGTTTACCAATAACCGAGCATGGGAGTTTTTGTTCCAATTGCTGGGCTGTATTTTTTACTCGTATCTCGTCATATTGGCCCAGAAAAAAACCGGCTCCATTATCCCAGTATTGATGTAAATTACTACCTACTGGATTGGTTCCTAGTAAGAATAAATTACCACCTAAGTCTCCCCTGGGATGTTGTGCGCTAACCCTAGTTATGGCATGTAAAGGTTGATGAATATCACCTGTTATATGAATTAACATGCGTAATGCGAGTTTTTTGTCCGATGGGGTTGTCTTTTTAGAAGCGAGTGCGGAACTAGCCAGTTTAATTGTCTTTACTGCATTAGTACTTTCAATGGCAGGCGTAGGGGTTCCGTCACTGGAAAAAGGGGTATCAATATAATGCATTACATCATACCAATACACTTCCCTCCATCTTATTTCATCCATCCAAGTCGAAGCGCTAACAAAACTTGAGTTGGGCGTGTTGTGTGTCCGCGAACGAAGGTACTTGTAACACATTTCCTTAGCTTTTGGTGATAAATTATCATAAGCAATTTGTGCTACTACCCTGTGGCCTGCAGCATTCCAAGGATAAGCATTGAAAGCGGCCAAACAAAAAATAAGTCCATATATAATTCGTGACATAATTAACCTAAATAGGGAGACCACGCAGGTTCTTGTACATCTCCTTCACGTGCAGGTAGTCTCATTCTTATTCTACCGTCAAGAGAAACGATACCCAATACACCTTTATCCTGATTATGAGTCGCATAAAGAATCAAACGACCATTGGGTGCAACAGATGGAGACTCATCCCGGCCAGAGAAAGTTAGGCTGACAACAGGTCCGCCGGTTGCACTTTGTAAGCCAATGTTAAATTGCTTATCATCTCGATGCAACATAACAATATTTTTCATATCTGGAGTATAAGAGGCGCGTGCATTATAGTTGCCTTCAAAAGTTAAACGAGATACTTGGCCATTTGCTAAAGATAGACGATATATTTGTGGCGACCCGCCTCTACCTGAGGTAAATAAAATGCTTTTACCGTCTGGAGCATAGCGTGGTTCCGTATCAATAGCATCTCCAAAGGTCAATTGCTTCATATTACCCGAGTTAATGTCTATGCTGTAAATTTTAGGTGTTCCACTTTTAGATAATACTACAGCAAGTTCTCTGCCATCGGGCGACCATGCAGGAGCACCGTTAATTCCAGGGAAACTGGTAATTAAGCGTCTTTGACCTGTCTCAACTGAAACCGTAAATATTTGTGCTCTTTTTTTCTCAAAAGATACATAAGAGATGCTTTTACCATCAGGTGCCCAAGCTGGAGACATAATAGGTTCGGATGAAACCAACAAACTTTGAGGATTATGTCCATCAGCATCAGCAACCTCGAGTGAGTAACGAGTACTGCCTACCATTCTTTGCACAGAAATATAGGCGATACGAGTAGAAAATATCCCCTTCTCCCCTGTTAATTTTTGGTATACTTCATCGCTAATATGATGCGCTAGCGGTCTCACTTGATTCGCATTAATTTGATAAGTTTTCGTCAATAATGTTGCACCATTAGCCACAGCATCAGTTAGTGTAAAGCTAACTTCATAATGCCCCCCTACCTGACTTACTCGGCCGGTTACAACACTGTCGGCTCCCAATTGTTTCAATGTGCTAACTGATGATTGGGAGTTAGCTCCTTGTGGGCCAGAAACAATTCGAAACTGCCCTGATAAATTCAGATCATTTTCGATAATTTGTCCAATTTCTTTACCAGTACTATCTGAGCCAAACGAATTAATTGCAATGGGTAAAGCAGAGTTAATCCCTTGGGTTAACTCCAAATCAAGAGCAAAAGTTTGCTGTGTCAAAAACAATAAAAATAGTGTAATAATTCGGTTAATCACGAGTTTTACCCCCTCACTTGTTCTGGTCGAACGGTTAAACTTATATCGCGAAACAGATTAAATGTTTCTGCATCCGCTGGTACAGGTAACGGCGAAGCCTTATAAATTGCTGTTTGTGCTGATCGGTCAAGTAACGGATCGCCACTGCTTCGGGTTAAAGTAACCTCCAACACCATACCATCAGGAGCAAGACGTATTCTGAATTGACTGGATAGGGTGCTGTCCACATTTTCAGGCAATATCCAATTTCTTCCAATGGCATTTACAATCAGAGCCTTATACTTGTCAACTTCACCTGCAATACGTGCTTGTCTTTCAGCATTTTGAGCTGCTTGTGCTTGTTTTGCAGCTGCATCAGCTGCTGCTTGCTTTTTTCGCTCCATTTCTGCTTTTTTTGCCAGCTCAGCTTTTTCTTTTTCTGCTTTCTCTTTTTCAGCTTGAGCTTTCTCTACCAACTTTTTCTTATTCAGATCGTCGAGCTTTTTAGCTTCCAGTTGCTGTTGTTTTACCAATTCCTCTTTTTGCTTTTTTAACTCTTCAACACGCTTTGCCTCCAATGCTTTTTGTTCGGCAAGTTTCTTTAATCGCTTTTTTTCTTCCTCTACCTGCTTTTTTCGTGCAATAGCTATTTTATTGGCCTCTTCTTTGAGTCGTGCGATTTGTTGTTGCTCCTTTATTCGTTGCTGTCTTGCGGCTTCTGCTTGTCGTTTAAGTTCATTTTGTCGATTGATTTCAGCTCGTTTTTGTTGCTCACGTTCCTGCTTTAAACGATTCACTGTTTCCATGACTTGTTTATTATCAACACTGACTGCTTTCACTACCTCAGTTTGTGGCGTCACTGCGATGGGCTGTTCTATTCCTGGAGTATTCTTAGTTTCTGCGGTTAAAACAGGTCGTTGACTTGAATTGTCAGTGAACAACATCACGATTAAAAAAAGATGTAATCCAAGCGCGGCAAAAAAGGCCTTGCGATAACTGGGATTGCTTATCATGCTTGCCCCTCTGTTTTTTCTGCTTCTGAATCAGTCAGCAATCCTACTTGTTCTGCACCCGCTTGCTTGAGTAGTGCCATTGCCTGCACGACTTTTCCATATGCAACTCCCTGGTCTCCCTTAACCAGTACATTCAGCTTTTGATTGGATTGTTTTGCTAACTCCAATTCTGCAGCAACACGAACCACCAATGCTTGTGATTCTATAGGTTCAGCAGGTGTACTGCTGATGTTAAGGAAATAAGTACCTTGCTGATTTACTGAAACAATAATAGGTTCTCTATCTGTAGGAGCCAAAGTCTGACTTGCAGCCTTCGGTAGGTCAACAGTGACCCCCTGACTCAGCATTGGCGCTGTGATCATAAAAATAACAAGTAAAACCAACATCACATCGATATAGGGTACGACATTAATTTCAGATATGGGGCGCTCACGTTTGGTTTTTGCTCGGATCATTTCAAATTCTACCCTCTTACAGTGTCACTGTTTTGTTGTTCTATAAGCGATATTAATTCTTCCTGAAATAAATCAAATCGATTTAATAAGTCATTAGCACGCGTTGTATATCGGTTGTATGCAATAACCGCTGGTATTGCTGTAAATAATCCCAAAGCGGTAGCCACAAGTGCTTCGGAGATACCAGGAGCCACCATAGCAATAGTAGCCTGTTGGGCATGCCCCAATGCCTGGAAGGATGTCATTATACCCCAAACAGTACCAAATAGTCCTACATAAGGTGCAATAGAACCTACAGAAGCAAAAAAGGGTAAATGTTTTTCCAACTTCTCTGCTTCTTTTGCATGAGTAATTTGCATGACTCGCTGTATCGGTTCAATGATTACATTACCCTGCTTTCTGGCGCGTACAAACTCTTTAAAACCAGCATGAAAAATAGCTGCCATGCCATGTCGCTCATCTAAATTACTATCAATATCAGCATAAAGTCTGCTCAAGTCACCACTATCCCAAAATCTTCGACTAAAAGCCTCTGTAAACTGTTTTTTCCGGTTAAAAAACCAGGCACGCTGAAATATTAATGTCCAAGAAGTAATGGATGCAGCAGTTAATAAAATCATGACTGATTTAACAACTAAACCTGCTTGCATAAAATACATTAATACATTTGCTTGATTACCCATCTATATTATCTCCAGTACCAAGATCTTATCTCTTCATCGTAGTCTGGGTGTAGTACAGCGGCATACTGCACCGCACCCAGGATTAGCTCTCACTTAAGCTACGATAATTCTTTTATTCAAGTGGAAATCGTTTTGGTTTCAAACTACTATTCACGCATACCACTTGAATTTTAGCGTCACAAATTACTTTTCCTTGTTGATTTTGCATGCCTTGCTCAAATAAAAAACTACAAGCGCCTAATTGCTGCACTTGAGTGTTGACTGTTAGTAAATCATCCAACCGTGCTGGTGCTTTATAACGAACATGTACATCATATATCGCAAAAAGAGTATCTTGCTTCATCAAATCAGAGAGGATCAAATTATTTTGTCGTAACATCTCTGTTCGAGCTCGCTCAAAATAACAAAGATAATTTGCATGATACACAATGCCCATGTAGTCTACGTCTTCAGCATACACTCGAAAGACATGTTGATACGTGGTTGCGTCATCCATAGAATTAATCCTGCTCTACTGTGGTTATACCAAAATGCTGATATGCCTTTGCCGTGGCTATTCTACCTCTTGGCGTGCGCATAAGGAATCCTTGTTGTATTAAAAATGGCTCCAAAACATCTTCAATTGTGCCTTTTTCTTCGCCGATTGCTGCCGCAATACTATCAATACCTACAGGACCTCCATTAAATTGTTCAATCACAGCTAAAAGTAATTTTCTATCCATGAGATCAAAACCATGCTTATCCACATCCAACATTTCTAATGCTTTTTGTGCAATATCAAGACTAATGACCCCACTTCCTTTAACTTCGGCATAATCTCTAACACGACGGAGCAATCGATTCGCAATACGTGGAGTTCCTCTTGAACGCAATGCGATTTCTCTCGCTCCTTCGTGTTTCGTTTTTACATTAAGTAATTGCGCAGAACGTGCAACAATCTGTGTTAATGAATCAACAGAATAATATTCGAGACGTTGTACAATACCAAATCGATCTCTAAGTGGAGAAGTAAGTAACCCAGCTCGTGTTGTCGCACCAATCAAAGTGAACGGCGGTAATTCGAGTTTGATAGACCTTGCGGCTGGTCCCTCCCCGATCATGATATCCAATTTATAATCTTCCATTGCCGGATAGAGTATTTCCTCTATGACCGGACTAAGTCGATGAATTTCATCAATGAATAGAACATCATTTGTTTGTAAATTAGTGAGTATTGCTGCGATATCACCTGCACGTTCAATTACCGGTCCAGAGGTTTGTCGCAAATTAACACCCATTTCGTGAGCAATAATATTGGCTAAAGTCGTTTTACCCAGGCCAGGAGGACCAAATATTAGGACATGATCCAAAGCATCTTTTCGTTTTTTAGCGGCATCAATAAAAATCTGCATTTGAGAGCTCACAGCATCCTGCCCTATGTACTCACTAAGACTCAAGGGTCTGATAGCACGATCAATCGCCTCTTCTGAGGAGATATTTTGAGTACTGATTAAGCGATCACTTTCCAGCATAAGTTCTTATTTAAGAGTTCAAACGAATTAGGGTATTTTATCATATGTTTTTTTTATCGCAGCTTATTTGTTGAATTTATAAAGCGAAAATTAAGAATTTTGATAAACCATCAACAGACAGCAATAACCGAGGATTAATAATAAATAGTCCCAAATGAGGCGGTAGCTACATTCGGGACTTACTTTAAAATATATCTGTTCTAAATTAATTGGTACTCATGTTCATGACTTGAGGATAGAAGCTCCCAGTTGGGTAGGTTATTTCGTCAGATTCTTGAGAAGATATTTCAGAAGATGTTAAAGCAGGTTTAAAAAACGAGATTAAATTTTTTTCTCGGTTATATTCCTCCTCAACAGGTGCACACGATTTAAATTCATCAATGCAACTAAGAAGGTTTGCCATTGAGTATATTGCAGCCAAACTAGCAATTGCTATTACAGCAAGAGCAAAGAAAGGATTAGCAGCTGCTAGAGGTGCGGCCATTACAATGCTATATGAGAAAAAGGTACACGCAAACCCAGCCCAGAATAATAGCTCTATCGCATTGCAAATATTCTCAAGAACAACGCCATTTTTTCTAAGAGACTTTATTTCTTCTATAGTCTTTAATACCTCATCAGGTTTTGAGACGCCACTTTTTATCTCTTCAAGTCCTGTAACCAACAGCTCGTAAATTTGTATGCATTCTTCTTCATCTTCCTCAAAATTTGCCTCCTGATACAATGCGTAGTAATAATTTTTAATTGCTTCCAATTCTTTTTCAATTTCTGCACTTAATTTCAATCCTTGAAATAATGCATCTATTTTTTTGTTACATAGTTTCAAGCGCTCTTCATGTTTAGACATAATTCATCCCTTAATTTTTAAAAGGAAAACAGTTATATTGATTAGTAAGTAAGCACTTGTTTTATATCATAACCGTGAAAGGAAAAAAATGACTACAATTGATCTATTGATGCCATGACTATTTTTCGAGCTCTAAAAATACGAGATCGCACAGTTCCAATAGGACAATCCATTTTTTTTGCAATGTCCTCATAAGATTGACCATCAAGGATGTGCATTCCATAACAAAGGCGTAACTCTTCAGATAGAGTAGAAAGAATGGTTTCCAATTGCTCACCAAATTCAATATTAATTAATAAATATTCAGGTGATAATTGTACCGACGGATTGCAGTTGTCTGCGTATTCAGCTTCCATATCCATTCTTAAATTGGCAGTACGATAATGATTTTTGATTGTATTTTGAGTAATACGATACAACCAGGTAGAAAATTGGCTTTTCTCTTTAAAATAATGTAAGTAGCGATAAACTTTAATTAATACTTCTTGCGCCAAATCACTAACATTTGCTCGGTCTTGAATATGTAAGTGAATAATTTGTTGTATTTTATTATTATACCGTGACAACAACAGATTATAAGCTTCCATGTTCCCCTGTCTTGCTAAATTAATTAAGTCTTCATCACTATAAGAAGCTTCTTTATTCATTACTTCCTCATAATTCCATTATATGAATGACTGACTATTATTTGTGCCATATGTATAATTATATACTATTTTTGATGTGTTTTAAGATGTAATAAACGTAATTGATTGTTTGTAATTTGGTCGTTAAATAGAACAATACATTTTTTTTGTCTCTTGTTTTTAAACTCAATGAGCATAAAAAAAGGATTGTGAATAAGAATCGTGGCCTGAACATAAGTTTTTTTGTTGCCCCTATAAGGCTCCAAAATCCATCCGTTGCCTATAAATTGTATTTTTTTTATTGAGGTACATGGACTTTGCATAGCACAATCTGTTTTTACTAAAACAATAATAAAACCAAGCAAAATTGCTTTAATAAATAGATAAATAGAGGAATAAAAGATTAAAACAACTGTAATAAGATAAATTACTAAAGTTAAACGCAAATAAGTCTTTGACTTTCCTGGTTCAATTACTAGTTCGGATAATAGTAACAATTTTTTTTAGCTCTATATCTTGAGGCTCTTCATGTCCCATCAGCCAAGCAAATAGCTCTGGGTCAGTACAGCTTAATAATGAGTTAAACGCATCGAGTTCTTGTGGAGACAAAACATCAAGTTTTTGTTCAAGAAAACGTTGTAAAATAAGATCCAATTCCAGCATACCGCGACGGCAGTGCCATTCTAGTCTTGCTTTTTCTTTGGTATCCAACATGATATATCTCTTACGAATGAGGTTACGACCAAATGATACACTACTGGCTTTATAAACATCAATCATTAACCTGATATTAACAAATCACTACGAGAGTCTTTTACAATTCGCCATTTAGCTTAAGAGAGTAGAATTGCAAACAGCCCCTATGGCGAGTTTAAAAAATCAGCTAAACTCTCCAACATTTCCATTAGCCGGTTATTAGTTATTAAAACTAGGCGTTATTTTCAGGTTAATCACAATGAGTAATATATTTACACACCAGGTTAATAGTAGAACATTAACCACTTTTAAAGATTTGGAAAAGGAATTAATCCTTTTGCCTCAACAGAATTATTTATTTGATTTATCCTATCTTGGGGTTATTGATGTTATCGGGGATAAAGCCATTGATTTTCTTCAAGGACAACTAACATGCGACGTGCAGTCCGTATCCGATATACAAATGATTCAAGGTGCCCAGTGTAATCTTAAAGGACGAATTCTTGCCTTAATGGACATTATCAATTGGCAAGGAATTAAGTTAATCCTCCCTAACGATCTAAAAGAAGCAACAATCAATTCACTAAATAAATATGCGTTACTGTCTCGTGTTTCGCTCAAGACAAGCCCATTTTTTAAGGTTTTTGGATTTTATTTACAAAATCAAAAAGATATTATTCCTGACTCGGATTTTTTCCCAAGTACACCTTATTCCCAGACATATAATGCTCATTCTTGTTTTTATCATTTAGGTAATGGCTTCTACATTTTGTTGACCTTAGCCGATAATGCACAAGAGATACAGCAACGCTTTGCGAACAAAGAGCAGTTTCTTGGTTCTTTAACCTGGCACACTCTAAGGCTCTACCAAAAACAAATACAAATATATCCGGAATCTCGAGGTCTATTTTTACCTCATCGACTTGATTTACAACAAACTCCATACATTAGTTTCAATAAAGGTTGCTATAAGGGACAAGAAATTATTGCTCGAATACATTATAAAGCAACTTTAAAACATCAAATGAAAATTTATGAAATGAAAACGGAACAAAAAATCTATTCTGGACAAAAAATACTAAATCAACATGAAGGATCAGAACTCGGGGAATTGATTGATTTTTCTATTATTGGTCCGGATCATTATTTAGTCGCAGTAAGTATATTAAAAGAGGCAGATCGAACTGTATTTCTTGAGGGATGTCATCAATCAATAGAATTCACAGACGTCAAGTCCCTCCCATTAACTTAGCCAAGTTTACTTGCGAATCAAGTAGGTTAAGCCAAAACCCAACCTACTCCTTATAAGCGCGGTAATAACTAAAATTCCTGGCTGCAAGCAGCCAGGCTACAGTACTATTTATGCTTCTTGCTCTGCTAAAGCATAGGATTGCATGGTAGTTTGAGTTAAATCCAACAATTCCCTGATTGCAACAAAAAACATAGTATAGTTCAGCACTGTACTTGCTTTAAGATCGGCCACAATATAGCGCCAACGCTGAATTAATGCACGGTGAGACTCTCCCCAAGCAGCAAGGCGTGCTTGGAAATCAGGATTATCTCCATCGTAGTTGATCAAGCCAGCTGTAAGTTGGCGTTGTTGCCAATCCAGATCATCTCGCAAAGCTTCACGAGATAATGACTCCCAATGATTCTCACTTGGATGCATAATAATTTGTTTTCTTATCCAGGCAAGATCTAGAAACTCACCAATTCCAAAATAAATTTCAGCCACCTGGGCTACTTTCATATTTTTCTTGTGAGCAATTTCTATAATGTCTGTCGCCGCAAACAAGCCGCGTGTAACAGTTAACTCGTGAGCTAGAGCTGGAGGAATACCTTCATCAATAAGCTCTTGTTTATGCTCTTCATATCGTGCTCGCCGCTCTTCATTTAAGACAGCTGGGGCAGACATTTTAAGCTCAACAACCCCTTGTGCATAAAGTTTTACAACTTCAGAAATGTCCACAGACCGACGTTGACTACGTAAGAACCAGCGTGTAATACGTCGCGCTAATCTGGAATAAAGCATCATCATTTCTATTTGTTTTTTAGCGCTGACCTTGTTACCCAATTCCTCGATTTGTTTCCAAACAGATTCTAAATTAAGCACAGAGCGAGTAATCATATAAGATCTTACAATTGCCGATACTGGTGCACCTGTTTCATCCTGCAATCTGTAAACGTAAGTAAAGCCCATTTCGTTCACGATAATATTGCTTAATCGGGTTGCAATAATTTCTCTTCTTAGCGGATGCGATTGCATTTGTTTGCTAAATCGTTCTTGCAAAGGCTTAGGAAACGAACTAATTAAGAATTGCGTCATATAACTTTCTTCAGGAACGCCGGAAGCCAAAATTTGCTCCTTCAGAATTGTTTTGCTGTAACACATTAATACAGCAATACTAGGACGCATCAAACCTTTACCCATCAATTTACGCTCAAGGATGACTTTATCATCTGGTAAATACTCGAGATTACGGTCGATTTTTCCTGTACGCTCTAGTTCGCTTATATAACGGCTTTGCAAATCCAATGCTTGTAGAGGCTGTGATGCAGATAAGCTAATTGCCCGTGTTTGTAAGAAATTGTCACGAAGTACCAGTTTACTTACTTCATCGGTCATCTCAACTAACAGTTCATTGCGTTGTTTTGGAGTCAAATCACCTACTGCAACAATACCATTAAGTAGAATCTTAATATTCACTTCTTTA
This sequence comes from Legionella sp. 227, assembly GCF_043161935.1. NCBI lineage: Bacteria > Pseudomonadati > Pseudomonadota > Gammaproteobacteria > Legionellales > Legionellaceae > Legionella > Legionella sp. 227. The sequence continues at coordinate 3,367,558 of NZ_CP171154.1, forward strand.
TCAGAGCAATTAACACCACCCGCGTTGTCAATGAAATCGGTATAGACCATTCCGCCATTGAGCGAGTATTCAACTCGTGCCAGTTGGGTTAAACCCAGGTTACCGCCCTCACCCACAACTTTGCATCGTAATTGTTTTGCGTTAACTCGTGTCGCATCGTTGGTTCGATCACCAACATTCGCATTTGATTCAGTGCTGGCTTTAACATAAGTTCCAATTCCTGCACTCCAAAGTAAGTCTACCTTCGCTTTCAAAATCGCTTTGATTAACTCATTTGGCTCAATTTCATTTTGTTTAATTCCAAAAACCGCTTGCATTTCCTTACTAACTGGAATTGATTTAGCATTCCGATTAAATACACCGCCTCCCTTGGAAATAAGCTTTTTATCGTAATCTGTCCAGTTTGATCGAGGTAAATGAAACAAACGCTCACGTTCTTTAAAACTGGCCTCAGCATCAGGATTGGGATCGATAAAAATATGAATGTGGTTAAAAGCACCGACTAATTTGATGTGTTTTGATAACAACATACCATTGCCAAAGACATCTCCAGCCATATCGCCAATACCAACAACAGTAAAATCATTATTCTCTATGTCTATATTCAATTCATAGAAATGACGCTTCACTGATTCCCATGCTCCTTTGGCAGTAATTCCCATTTTCTTATGGTCATAACCTATTGAGCCACCTGATGCAAAAGCGTCACCTAGCCAAAAACCATATTCTAATGAAATGGCATTAGCTAGATCAGAGAAAGTTGCGGTACCTTTATCTGCAGCAACAACAAGATAAGGATCATCCTCATCATAACAGATAACACTCTCAGGCTTGACAACCTTGCCTTCAACATAATTATCAGTAATATCCAAAAGCCCACGAATAAATAATTGATAACAACCTATTCCTTCAGCCATTATTTCTTCACGTGTACCATTTACTGGCAACAACTTAGGTACAAAACCACCTTTAGCACCGCTAGGTACAATGACAGAATTTTTAACTTGTTGTGCCTTCATCAAACCAAGTATTTCAGTACGGAAATCTTCTCTGCGATCAGACCAACGCAAGCCACCACGAGCGACCTTACCACAACGTAAATGTACCCCTTCAAAACGTGGAGAATAAACAAAGATTTCAAACATAGGATGTGGTTTTGGCACACCTGGAATAATCTTACTGTTTAACTTAAGCGAAATATAAGGCTTATGATGTCCATCGGTATTCAATTGGTAAAAGTTAGTGCGTAAAGTTGCACTAATCGCATGAATGTACTGTCTAATTATTTTATCTTCGTCAAGATTGGATACGGTATCCAGATCAGCTAATATTTCAATGGATAAATCGGTAAAGCGATCTTCTCGATTAGGATCATGAGCAGGATTACAACGAATTTCAAAGAGTCTCACTAACTTTTTAGCGATAGCAACATTATTATTTAATGCTGTTTCCATATAGTCTTGGCTAAAAGTAATCCCAATTTGCTTAAAGTACTTAGCATAAGTACGTAAAACAGCAACTTCTCGCCAATTAAGTCCTGCTGCTAAAACGAGTTGATTAAATCCATCATTTTCAGCTTGTCCAAACCAAACCTTGGCAAACGCATTTTGGAATAATTCTTTAATTTCATCCAGATCAAACTCAATTGGCTTATTGTATTGCATGGCAAATTCATTAATCCACGCTACCTTGCCATCCTCAAATTTTAATGGATAAGGACGTTCACTAATCGCACGTAAGCCCAACTTTTCCAATATAGGCAAAACATCAGATAAAGGAATAGTGGTATCATGTTGATACACTTTTAATCTAAAACTATTTTCTGATTCATCCAATGGCTTATAAAAATTAATACCTAATGGCTGCTCCGGTGTGAGTAATTCAATATGTTTAATATCATAGACCGCTGTTCTTGCTGGAAACGTATCACTATAAGCAAGAGGAAATGCATTTTTATAACGAGCATAGAGACTATTTGCCTGCTCCTCTCCATAAGTCTCATATAAATGAGTTTGCAAATCATCTGTCCAAGAACGTCCTGCATCAATCAATTTCTTTTCAATTTCTTTTAAATCGTACTCAAAAGGCAAATTGGGGTTGATTTTGATGATAAAATGAACACGCGCAAGAACAGACTCGGTAAATTGAGTTGAATATGTGGTCTCAATCGAGTTAAAACTCTCATCAAGAATTTTCTTCATCGCCATTCTTAATTCAGTATTAATTCTATCCTTGGGAACATATACCAAACAGGAGACGAAGCGGCGATAAACATCAACACGTGCGAATAATCGAATACGCTTTCTGTCTTGCATGTAAAAAATACCCATTGCAATTTCCAGAAGCTCATCTTCTGTTCCTTGAATCAAATCATCTCGTGGCAACGTTTCAAGAATGTTTAACAAAACCTTACCCGCGTGACTTCGTGGATTTAATTTAGAATTTTCCATAATGAGCGCTACCTTACGTCTCAAAAATGGAATTTGTTTGGGGTTGGTATGATAGGCAGCAGAAGTATAAAGGCCGATAATTCTTCTTTCACCAATCACATTTCCTTGAGCATTAAATCGTTTAATTCCTATATAGTCAGTGTATGCATCTCGATGGACGCTTGCTAAGGTATTTGTTTTTGAAGTAACTAAAATACGAGGAGATAAGGTGAACTCACGGGCCTCAGGTGTCATCGCAGAAATGCTACGTGCCATTGATTTAGTAACGTTTTCACGTAGAAGTCCTAATCCAGTTTTAGGAACAGCTTGTAACACTGTTTCTTTACCTTTTTCTACTAATTCATAATCCCTCATCCCTAAAAAAGTAAAATGATGGTCTTCAATCCAATGTAAAAATGCCTTGGTCTCTTCGACCTCATCCAAATCAAGTACAGAAGATACTTTATCAATTTCTGAAATTGCTTCCCGAACTTCAGCTCGCATTTTTTCCCAATCTTCATAAACAACTCGATTATCTTCGAGGGCTCGTTCACATCCTTGGTGTAGCTCTTCAAGAATCTTAGGATCTGTTTGTCGATCAATTTCAAGAAATATAGGCGCTTCATGAATCACCCCTTTTTCATCTAACATTTGATTGCGGGGTAAGATTTCACAAACTCGATTATTTTTATCTCTTTTAACGCGAATGCCACCCATATGGATCGTTAGATGAGAAGATAATCCCATTCTATGGATTACTAAACGGATTGAATCAACCAAAAATGGCATATCATCGCAAATTACTTCAATTACGGTATGCGTGGTTTGCCATCCATGACGCTCATAATCTGGATTATAGATTCTAATTTTCGTCTCATGTGGTGCACGCTCATTAATCAATGACCAAAAATTTACTACAGCGCCATAAAGATCATCGACAGTCCATGCGTTAAGATCTTCCATAGCTACAGTACCATAGAGCTGTTTCGCAAATTCGGCGCAAAACTCGGTTTGCTCACCAACCATAGAGCTTCTAATCCTATCTACAATGGCTTCAATTAATACATCTTTACCCTCTTCAAATTTATAAGACATTGTTGTTTTACCTCGTCGATTTTGCCTCAGCCCTACAGCGAGAATTATTGTTTAAAAAAATAACCAGCCGCTCTCACCTAACCAGTTGATGTACTAGATAGTTGGGAGTGGCTCAAAAATTTATGTCGTATTAAGTACTGTTGGCATCCACCTCAGATGTAAAAGTCAACTAGCCTTAATATCATGAATCACTAATCGCTACGGTTTTAGTATTTACAAATTCTAATATACCTTCCCTGGATAGTTCACGACCATAGCCTGACTCTTTTATTCCGCCAAATGGTAATCTGGGATCTGAAGCTACAAAAGCATTAACAAAACATGCCCCAGCCTCTATTTCATGAGTAGCTATATGCTCTCCTTTCTCCAAATCACGGGTAAACACTGCCGCCCCTAAACCATATTGGCTTTGATTTGCATAAGCAATACCTTCTTTCTCATTATCGGCTGTGATGATCGCAATAACAGGGCCAAATAATTCTTCATCAAAAGCAGGCATGCCAGGCGTAACCTGAGTCAGCAATGTTGGCGGATAATAAAAACCTTTTCCTTCGGGAATTATACCACCTACCAATAATTTAGCACCTTGTTTCAGTGATTTTTCTACTTGAATATGCAAGTTTTCACGTAAATCTGAACGAGCTAATGGACCAAGTTTAATTTCCGAATCAAGTGGATCACCCATTTTAAATACAGACATATGCTCAGTAATTTTTTGTACTAACTCTTTTTCAACTGATTTTAAAACAATGATGCGCTTAGCAGCAATACAGACTTGACCTGAGTTATTAAGTCTTGAATTAACGATACACTCGGCTGCAAGATCAAGATCAGCGTCATCAAGGACAAGATAAGGATCGCTTCCCCCCAGTTCCAACACAGATTTTTTTAAATATTTTCCAGCATGACTCGCTACAGCACTACCTGCCCGTTCGCTACCTGTCAAAGTAACTGCAATTACATGAGGATTTTCAATAATCTTAGCTGCCCCATCATTATCAACAATTAAATGTTGGAATACGTACTCTGGAAAACCTGCTTCCAAAAATAACTCTTCTATTTTGTTCCCTGTTCCCGTTGAAATAGGTGCATGCTTCAAAACCGCTACATTTCCAGCCATAAGCGTGGGTACAGCAAAACGAAAAACCTGCCAAAATGGAAAATTCCATGGCATGATCGCAAAAACGATCCCAAGCGGCAAATGACATACTTTTGCTTTTTTCATTTCTGTTTGGATTAGTTTTGGTGCAAGGTACTCTTCTGCATGTTCTGCGTAATGCTCACACAACCAAGCGCATTTATTAATTTCAGCTTTGCCCGCAGTGATAGGCTTACCCATTTCGGTTGCCATTAAATGAGCCAACTCATCTGCTTTTGATTTTAAAAGTGATGCAAGGTGTAACATTAGAGTTTTTCTTTGACTAAAGGATGTTTTTTTCCATGACAAAAAGGCCTCATGTCCTTTATTTAGTCTTTTATGAACTTCCTGCTCATTAAGGCAATCATAGCTTTGTAGTATTTGTTCCGTTGCGGGATTTACAGTTTGAATTTTCATGATCTCTCCATACAGAAATTAAGTATATTTAACTAAAGTTATCAACTCTCCTTGCACACTACTTTTGATTATTGATACTATTTTTATGTTTTTCAGCTTTTTGTAAAAGAATACTAGTTTAACTCAATATATGAATACAATTATTTAACTATTTTAAGAAACCCAATTTAAGCGAGAATTCTTTTAGGCAATATTTTTTTATTAACACTAGGATAATTAATGAATTTAAGCAAACAGCAATTCCATCCATTACAATACGTAGCGGCTTGGTCAGTGCACGTCTTTACTGCAAGTGCAGCCTGTATTGGTATTTTTTCATTAGTAAAAATGTATCAACACGAATATATTTTTGCTTTATGGCTTATGCTTATCACGGTTGTTATCGATGCTGTTGATGGAAGTCTTGCCCGTTTGTTTAACATAAGGAAAATTTTACCTCAAATCGACGGCGCCCTTCTGGATAATATTGTAGATTATTTGAATTACGTAATAACCCCTTGCTTTTTCTTGCTCGTCAAACCCGGCATGCTTCCGTCTAATTACTCCGTCTTTATAATTGCAGCAGTTTCAATTACTTCTGCCTATCAATTTTGTCAGTCTGATGCAAAAACGCCAGATCATTTTTTTAAAGGTTTTCCTTGCTACTGGAATATTACCATTTTATATATGTTTATTTTTAACACGTCAGCGACAACGAATGCCATTATATTAACTATTCTCTCTATACTTATTTTTGTTCCTGTAAAATATGTTTATCCCTCAAGACTTGATTATTTAACAGAATCTAGAATATTAAAGATTTTGATGCATGTTTGCTCTGCCATTTATGCAGTAAGTTCGATTTTTTTACTCATAAGCTATCCAAATACAAATGTTATTTGCCTTAGCCTTTCTTTGGCATATGTCGGGATGTATCTCTTTTTAAGTTTTTATAGAACTTATTACCCGATGATTAAGGCCAAAATTTCCGCCCATAAGGAATAGTGCTTCTATTTTTTTATTGTAGGATAGACTTTGTATTTTTTATGATTAAAATAACCCCCAAATTTTACTTATTGAGGTAGTTATGTCTTTATTTCATCAATTTAATAAATCGTTTCTTTTCTCCGTTATTCTTATTAGCTCTACACAAGCAGCAAGTACATTTCCAAGAGGTTGTGAAGTTGTAGGTTTTGGTTACAGTCAAAATTATCTCATTTTAAATGAGACAGGAAATCAATCTTATTATTTAATACAAAATCATTCTGACTCTAAAATCGAATTAGAGCGTGTAAACACTGAAGAGGCATTTATGAGTCCTCCATTACATGCTACATTAGATCCACTGAATTGGGGTGCATTTGCTTCTGATGTAAAAAATTTAAATTTTAAGTGTTATAAACGCACCGATGAAAATACGACTCTCGTTGACTGCCGAAATGTATTAGAAGTATGTCAATACCCACGGGTTAAGTTTGCCCTAAGTAATATGGGAAATTATTGGATTTCATTTAATAAACCTCAAGGCACAATTATACAAGAGTCAGTAGCAAAAGGGATTTATTTAAAATGGTGATATGTGGCTAAAAAAATATTTATTTTTTTGGGAGTCATTGGCTCCCTCATTATTGTATACGGTCTTTTGAAGTATTTTGGGACGACTCCCCCCAAACTTTATTCTCAATTGCATTATTTCATTGGCGGTGTTGCATTACTTATAACGGCAATCTATTTCAGATTGCTTTTTTTTATAGCACTTCAATTAATTCTTATCGCAGGCCATGCAGCCATTTTATTAGGAAGTGGGCCCTATACTCAGTTTTTCTTACCTATATTACTGTGCTGCCAACTCCTCACATTTTATTTAATGTTTGGAAAAGAAAGTAGTGTATTTTTAATTTTGGGAATTTTTGGAATTGCCTTGCTTTCTATGGGTTTTGCCTACAATGATAAATGGATATTTTTTTCAGGAAGTACATTTGTTGCCATATATGCCTACTACAGTGGGTATAAAGGATTATATGCTTCTTATATTTGGGCCATTTTGAATACAGTAATTGCCTTACTTGCACTTTATAGAATTATTTTAATGTAATATTTGAAACGAAATGGATAGCTTAGGGTTTCTGCTTGAGCGATTATTGGATTGAGAAAACCCGGGTTAAGACAGTCGCTTTACCCGGGTTACAATGGTATAGATGCTTACTTAGCTGGAATAATTTCCACATGCAATTTAGCAACAACATCGCTGTGAACATGTATCTCAACTACAAAACTACCAATTGAGTGAAGGGGACCTTCAGGCATTACGATTTCACGTTTAACTACATCAATGCCTTTCTCAGTTAAAGCATCTTTGATTTCATTAATACCAACGGAACCATATAATTTTCCTTCATCGCTCGCCATAGCGCTAATAACTAAATTGGTGTCATTTAATTTGGCAGCGCGTTGCTCAGCAGTAGCAAAAGATTGTTGCGCCTTTTTCTCAAGCTCAGCTCGACGTTTTTCGAACATCTCGATATTTTTTGGTGTTGCAAAAACCGCTTTATTTTGTGGTATCAAAAAATTACGGCCATAACCTGATTTTACATTTACTTTATCACCCAGGTTACCTAAATTTCTCACTTTTTCTAATAAGATAACTTCCATCTTAATAACCCCTTAAATTGATTCGCCAACCCTTGAAGGTAAATACGATCTAAAATTAACTAAACTATCTAATGAACCAAGGACAATGCAGGCACATAATACAAAAGTTGGTTTCACTAACATTAATAACATTAATAAAATGAATACCTTAACTTGTCTCTTACGAGAGAAAATAAAATAAACCAGACCAAATCCAGAAGCCAAGAAATAACACAGCACTATTGGAAGGACATTCATAGCCAAGGGAATTTCATAAAAAGTTGCCAACGAAACACCCAAAAAAACTAAAAATGAAAGTCTACCACTTCGAAATGCCATTAGCTCATTCCTGAAACCACCAGGTAAAAATAATTTGGCTTGCATTGCTCGTGCAAACATCAAGGACATTGTTGCAGAAACAATGACGCTTAATATCTGTATGCCGAAGAATAATTGGGCCAAAACTAATGAACTTATGCCACTCAAAGCAGAATCAACCACTTCCTGATATTGTGTCAAAATCAATTTAAATTGATTATATTGTTCCACAATAAAACCAGGCGCTAAAAGTTGAAGGAACAAACATCCCAAAAAGGCCAGCACAAAAAATACCCCAGCTACTGCTTGCCACTTTTCAGTATTTCGCAAACTCAAAGCTGCAAAATAACAGGGCAAATAAGCAATTAGAGTATTAATTATTGCTCCGGATAATGGAATTAACATTATCAGTGGAACAGAATGAATAATAAGTGCAGGCAACAAAACATCAAAACCAGATTTTGCACCCTTTCTTAAGGTCACTAAACTAACTAAAGCAACTGAAAGCCAAGAGGCAAAGGGTAACACTGAAAAAATAACAGCATAAAGAATCGCTTGCTGCTTACTTTCAAGTATTACCTTACATTGTCTTGTTATAAAATTGCCTGCTCGCATCATTATTATTTATTTATGGCTATCACAATAAGGCAACAGACCAAGGAATCTGGCTTGCATAATTGCTCTTGCTAATTGTCTTTGAAAACGAGTTTGTGTACCAGTAATACGACTTGGTACAATTTTCCCGGTTTCAGAAATGTAATTTTTCAATAAATTGATATCTTTATAATCAATCTCATTACCGCCTTCAGCACTAAAACGGCACATTTTTTTTCTACGAAAATAAGCTGACATAAATAAGACTCCTCTTAAGCTGATCTGGTTTCTTTTTCTTTCTTCATCAAAACAGATTCAGTAGTGATCGCTTGTTTTTGACGAGTAATTAAGTTTCTAATGATTGCATCATTGTATTTGAATGCATTTTTAATTTCTTCCAGAGCTTCAAGACTGCACTCAATATTCATAAGAATGTAGTGCGCTTTATGAACATCACTTATTGGATAAGCTAATTGACGACGACCTAAGTCCTCTTTTCGGTGGATCACACCACTGTGCTTACTTATGATCCCTTCATAGCGCTCAACCATTGCTGGAACTTGTTCGCTTTGATCCGGGTGCACAAGAAACATAATTTCATAATGTCTCATGATTTCTCCTTATGGATGAAGCCTCCTGTCATCGAAAACAACAGTAAGGCAAGGTTTATAAAAAAAGCTGCCAATTATAACCATTTTAAGTACATCATACAATTATCAATCGATTAAAAAGTGGCGAAATTTCTATGTAAATCGAAGAAGAGTGGGAATGAATTTATTTTTTATGGATTTGTATTAATTTTTTAGTGACAAGTATCTATGAATTAGGTTACCGTGCATTAAGAAAATATTATTGATTTTACAATCAACTTATCTAAAAGTCATAGAGGTTTTTAATGGATATAATTTCTCTTCAGTTCGAAGAACCTTTAATAATTCATATTGGTGATGCTACTGTTAAAATTTTAGCTTTTAAAACACAAGAACATGGAAATATTAAGTTTGGTGTTGACGCACCTAGATCGGTGAATGTGCATAGAGAAGAGATTTTTCATGCAATAAAGCAAAAGCAACAGCTTTTAGAAACGGTCGAATAATCTACTAAATGGGTCAAGTATCATCACGCTCGATTATGTTTTTTGCTGGATTGATTCTGGCATTATCTGCTATTGCCTTTTTAATCAACTATTTCTTTTATAATTATCCCGGCAATAACTACTTTCCTGCTGGCATACCTTATTTAGCATTAACATTAATTCTTATGAATCTAGGACTAATCCTTTATTTTCCCCAGGGAAATAAATTTGTGCAAGCTGGAAGAGAATTGATTTATCTTTTTATGGTAATGAGTGTAGTTGCCATCGCAACCAATGCAGTACAATTAACCCCCTTTCCTGCTATTGATCAATATATCGTTGCCTTTGAAAAGCACTTATCTATCCATATGGAAAAAATATTAATCTGGACAGATAACCATCCTCACTTTAAATATGTATTAGGTAAAATTTATGACACCCTGCCTTATCAAATGAGCGTTTTACCTATGCTGATCATTATTACATGCCGTTTTCATCTGATCAGAGAGTATTATTTTTATATGTTGTCTACCGTTTTAATTGGTTTTGTCATTTATTACTTTTTTCCTACAACAGCTCCTGCAAGCGTTATCAACAGTCCTTTATTTTCCCCCGAGCAAATAGATACTGGTCTTAAATTCAGACAAATCCACCATTATATTAATCCAACTACAAATGAGGGTGGATTAATAGCTCTTCCCTCCTTTCATACTATATGGGCCATATTATGTGTGAACTTGCTTAGAGAATGGTCAATTCCATATTTTATGTTGATGATAATCAATGCATTACTTATTGCATCCTGCGTTCTACTGGGATGGCATTATGTAAGCGATATTGTGGCGGCCTTAATCATCTTGCTCATCAGCCATCTACTTTTGAAATACTGTACTCGAGATAGATCGCCATTTACATCGTATGCCTTAAAAAGCTAATAAATTATTTTAAATCGTGTAATGCACCTGATCCGAATACAAGGGTAACCCCTTTACAAAATTTTTCGAATTAAGCCCGTAGGATATGCAAGCTCATTTTGAATTACTTTGTTGTTACTGACGCTGAGAAGATTGTGAATTCTTAATTGATTTTGTAGTGCTGATTGTAAGGATTCATTGCGTTGTTCACTCAAAGGAGGATGCATTTGTATTACCCATGCTCCATCATCTTTTCCAATTTTTACTGGTTCGTTGATGACCCGAACTGGTGTTCCTATTGGCACCACACGAAAAAGATATTCGATATCATCCGGAAACATACGAATGCATCCCGCACTGACACGCATTCCAATTCCATCGAGTCTGTTTGTACCATGAATTAAAAAGGTTGGCCACTCCAGCCGTAGAGCATATTGACCGAGTGGATTATAAGGCCCTGAAGGAAACTCATCAGGAAGAAAATCACCATTTTTTTCTGCTTCAGCGCGAAGATTTTCAGTTGGACGCCATTTAGGATTTGCTTCTTTTGCAATAATTTTGGTTAACCCCAAAGGAGTACTCCAACCTTTTCGACCAATGCCAACAGGGAAAGTAATCACCACGTTCTCATGTTCAGGAAAATAATACAGTCGATATTCAGCTAGATTAATAACAATTCCTTTTCTAGGGACACTAGGCAAGATGTACTGGGCTGGAATAACAAGACGAGAATTAACGATCAATTGGTTGGTATTGAGGTGAGGATTTGCTCTGAGAATTTCATAAAAACCAACATCAAAACGCTTTCCTATCTCATCAATTGTTTCATTCGCTTCGGATAGTGTGTATTGAACTTCTCCAACTACGTCTCCTGCAGCAGGTAAAACTAAGGTTGTTGCATGAGAAAAAGATAGGCAAAAGAGTTGTAAGAAAATTAAAAAAAATAACCTTTTTTTGTTTAAGAACTTTTGCAATGTTATATCCATCTTGGTAATCCGGATTAATGCAGAATAATTCGAGATTTTTTGCTGTCATCTCGCGGGCAACAAGGGTTGTCCCATTGATTTATCCATGCTAGAGCATGGGGATCCCTCGTTGCCCTCGTAATGACTTCGATTATATTTTACAAAAACAGCAGAACTGCATCACAAACTTTCATCTACTTTAAAACGCTCTCCATACTTGGATTCAAGGGTCTTAAATAAATTTTCTAAATTATTTGTTCCAAAATCCTTAGCATAGTTCATAGGGCCGCCACGAAATGGAGCAAATCCTGTAGCGAAAATCATGCCTGCATCAAGTAAATCTGCATCAGCAACAACACCCTCACGCAAACAGGCTGCTGACTCATTTACCATTCGTAGAATTAACCGATCTGCAATATGAGGATCAATTGGTGTACTGGGCTGTTTTTTAATTGGCTTACCATTTTTATATTGATAAATCCCTTGGCCTGTTTTACGACCCAGTTTACCTTCTTTAACCATATCACGTAGTCTTTGGGGAACAGTTCCGCCAAAATGACTCGTTAGATTTTCTGCAACAGCTAAACCAACATCTAGTCCTACAGTATCTGCCAGCTCAACAGGTCCCATGAACATACCAAATGATAGGGCTGCTTCATCAATAGTTTCAGCGCTATACCCCTCATCCAATAATTGAACACACTCCATGAGATATGGCATTAACACTCGATTCACTAGAAATCCTGGGCTGGATTTAACTGGTAATGGTAGCTTGCCAATTTGATTAACAAAAGCGCACGAATTAACTTCTACTTTCTTAGAGGTTTGTGCACTACTCACTACCTCAACTAAATCCATCTTAGCGACCGGATTAAAGAAATGAATTCCAACAAGGCGATTAGGATTACTCATTACACTACTCATTTCATCCAGAGGTATGCTGGATGTATTGGTTGCGATAATGGCATCTTTTTTAGCAAGCTTTTCAACTTTTTTCATAATTTCTTGTTTTACTGCAAGATTTTCGAAAACCGCCTCAATAATGACATCAGCTCTTGAGATTCCATGTCCTTCAGGATCAGGGATTAGGTTATCCATCGCAGCCTGAATAAGTCGAGGTTTACGTAATTTTTTCTTATATAGATTATGAGCACGGCCAATCGCAGGAGCAATTTTATCGTAGGATTGATCTTGTAAGGTAACTCGCAAGCCACGTAGTGCGCACCAAGCAGCAATATCCCCACCCATTACACCAGCACCAATAACATGGATATGATGTGCCTTAAAATTACTACCTTTTGCAAAACCTTTTAAACGTTCGCGTAATGAAAAAGCGCGAATTAAATTTTTTGACGTGATGCCAGTTGATACTAAATGCTCTACAGAGTCTATTTCCTTCAAATAAGCCCTATCACCCATACCACCTTCTTTTTCCCACAGATCAATAATGGCATAAGGTGCTGGATAATGCTCTTTTCGTACTCGCTTAGCCACATTACGGCGCATTAACGCAGCAATAGGCTTTCTAAGCCATGCTTTATTCGTTAATCCCTGTATCAATGAAGGTTTATGTTTCGCTGGTTTATTTTTAATAAAATAGACTGCAGCTCGTTTTAACTGACGTATTGGCACTACATCGTCAACCATTCCTAAGCTCTTAGCTTTTGCAGCCGGTACTGCACTTCCAGTTAAAATAATTTGTGACAAAGCGTTAAAACCACCAATTAACTGAGGTAAACGTACTGAGCCACCCCAGCCTGGATGTATGCCCAACATCACTTCAGGTAAGCCGATACGGGTATCTTTTTCATCGCTAGCGACTCGATAGGTACACGCCAAAGCCAACTCATAACCACCGCCCATGCAGAAACCATCTATCATGGCAACGCTAGGAATTGTTAGAGCCTGTAATCGAGCAAACACTGCTTGACCTTTACGCAGGAAATCTACGGCTTGGGCTGGAGTTTCAAATTTTGAAAAAGCATTTACATCCGCACCCGCGATAAACCCTTTTTCTTTGGCTGAATAAACAATCAAACCGATAGCGTTTTTATCCTGTGAAATTTCATGAAGCAGGCTATTCAGTTCATCCAATACTTCTTCATTAATACTGTTCACAGTCGTATCTTTTCTGTCTAGGCCTAACCACAGAATATTGTCACTGTCTCGTTGCAAGTCCCAATGTTTGTAATTATTCATGTCCTTTCACCTCAGTCACTCGTTCAAGATACATTGCCCCGCCCTGTCCTCCACCGATACAGATAGAAGCCATACCTCGCGACTCATTTCTTTGTTCTAATGATTTTAAAACGTGCAAGACAATACGTGCACCGCTTGCACCAATTGGATGCCCAGCTGCAATTGCTCCTCCATCACGATTAAGTTTTTCTAAAGAGGGACCACCTAGGGCTTTTTCTAAACCTAATTGAGTGCGGCAATACTCATCGTCATTCCAAGCCGCAACACAACCTAGAACTTGTGCAGCAAATGCTTCATTGATTTCCCAACTGTCTATATCTTCCATTTTTAATTTTTGTCTTTGTAAGATTGGTGTCACAGCATGAACAGGACCAAGCCCCATTTGAGAAGGATCAAGTGCAGACCATTGTGAATCGACAATCCTACCCATTACTTTTAATCCATGCTTTTTGACTGCCTCAGCACTCGCTAATAGTAGTAAGCACGCTCCGTCGGTTATTTGCGAACTATTACCTGCTGTCACCATACCATATTTTTTATCAAAAAAAGGCTTTAATTTAGCTAATTTTTCTATGGTTGAGTCGGCTCTTAAGCCATCATCTTGTGGATAAATTTTTCCTTTGTAATCAATAAGTGGTGATACCTCTGTCATTCTATTTTCGTTATAGGCTTTTGCCAGTCTTAAATGACTTTGATTGGCGAACTCATCCATTTGTTCACGAGTAAGATTAAAACGGAAGGCGACTTTTTCAGCTGTTTGTCCCATGTTCATGCCAACAATCGGATCAGTAAGACCACGCAGTAAAGCAATAACAGGAGCAAGATAAGCTGGTCTAAATTGGGTGATAAGGCCTAATTTTTGTCCCATACTCTTGGCAGCATACCAATTGGCTAACCAAGATGCCATTTTTTGGTTGAACAATAAAGGAGCATGACTCATCGCATCCGTACCACCTGCAAGCACTAAGTCACTGCGTCCACTCGCAATTTGGATCGCCGCATTATCGAGTGCCTGCATTCCAGACGCACAATTTCTCATCACTGTAAAAGCAGGTACGTTGTTACCACATCCCAAACGCAAAGAGACAACTCGAGCGATATTTGCCTCATCTGGACTAGGCATGGCACAGCCAATAATCACTTCATCCAACTCAGTTGGAGCAAAAGGCTGGCGATTTAATAAAGTCATCCCTGCAGCTACCGCTAAATCAGATCCAGAAAAAGGACCTATTCCCTTGGCTTTGAGAAATGGTGTTCGATTTCCATCAACTACATACACTTCTCGACCGTGTAAATTCGACTTCTGTTTCATCGATCCTCCTTATTTTAATTGCGGTCACATCACTGCAACGAGTTCTATTTAAAGTGCCACTTTTCAACAAGTTGCATGTCCTCATGGAGATAACAAAAAGAACGAAAATCTTTTAACTTAACGCCATTACTCTTTACTGACATTGGTTCCGATTTATGAATGATAAAGATTAGCAGTAAACATGAGAATTTGGAATTTTTATAAGTCATTAAAATATAAAATTATTAAATTAACTTTTGAATAAGTATGTACCATTTGTTCGGCAAAGAAATTACGCGCAAACTGATTAATCATAGCTCATCCTGGGCAACCTAAAACTGAGCCCATCAACTTTCCGCTGCAATTTATAAATAATGCATATTGACGGCATCAAAATACCTGATATACTCCCCAGCCATTGATTGGAGAGATGGCCGAGTGGTCGAAGGCGCTCCCCTGCTAAGGGAGTATGGGAGAAATCCCATCGAGGGTTCGAATCCCTCTCTCTCCGCCAGTCAACGCGCCCGTAGCTCAGTTGGATAGAGTATCTGGCTACGAACCAGGGGGTCGGAGGTTCGAATCCTTCCGGGCGCGCCATTTCCAGGTAAAAATCAAAAAAGCAAAAATCACTCCGAAATAGTTGCCAAGACATTCAATGTCTTTGGCCCGGAAGTGTTCGAACCGAATGAGGTTCGACAAAATGCGCAGCGAAGAGCACGCAGTGCGGCGCAGCATTTTGGACGCGCTTCAGCGCGCCGCAAAGCGGTGAGAAGCGAACAAAGTGAGCGACGAATCTATCCTACCTTGAATCCTGGGATTAATTAAATTCAACTCTATATTCTAAATTACTAGCAACAACCAGCCTTCCGGGCGCGCCATTCTATATACTTGTAAATCAATCAGGTATACCAACAAAATGCGAAGTAGAGCAGAAGAAACCCGATTTTGAACAAATAGCAACTTGAAGTTAGTGAGCAGGATTTCTGACATCCCATCTTTTTGAGAATATCAAGAAAATCTTTCATGCAAAGTCTTTGCTTTAAGTTTGATTAGCTCTTGACATAAGAAATTGGAATTGATTAAATCTGGCTTAAGAAAATCATTAGTGTTCGGGACTCTTTAAGCCATCCTGATCGAACACGTCGCTTAGATTTTTGGTGATGGCTCTTTATTGTTAACTCAATAGGAGCATCATCGTGTATCAATTCGAAAACTCACCTTTTATATTAAGCGTAAAAGAAAGCGAAAACTTATTTCAAAGCATCATCAATTATTCACATTCTATTAATTTAAAATCCGCAATTTTTACAGCTATTGGTGCGATATCCAATATCACTTTGGGTTATTATCATCGCAATACGCAACAGCATACCAAGAGATTGTTTCAGGGAACCTATGAAATTGCTTCCTTGACAGGCAATGTGACCTTGGCTAATGAGGATTTGTTTGTACACATTCATGCAGCTATAGCTGATAATAATTTCCAAATTTTTGGCGGTCATCTCATTAGTGCGGAAGCTAGTGCATCCACAGAGATTGCGATTATCCCGTTGAATCACACCATAAAGCGGGAAAAACACCCTGATTTGGACATAAAAGTTATACGTCCGTTTGTTCCTCTTGCAAATAGGGGTTAACGATGAAAACAAGTATCAGTTCAAATGCATTAAAAGAGTATACTCTTTTTGATCTTCAATCCAATTTAAACCAAGCAATTAACAGTTATAACCAAAATGGCATTATTGTTCTTAAAGAGTACCTTAATCAGGTGGAGCTACCTAAGTTATTGAATGAAATTGAAATAATCCAAAACGATGCAGAATTGGATATTGCGCAAAATTGGAATAATGAAATCGTTTGCTTTTATTCTAAAAATCCGTTGAAACCAGAATCAGAACCAAAAGAATATGTCACTAAACCATATTTTCAATCATCCAGTCACAAAGCACATGTATTTTATGAAGTGATAGATGATGTAAGAGTCGTTAATAGAATTGGGCATGGTATGCATCTCTTTGAAAAATATTCAATGATGCAACAAACGGTTTATAAAAACTCCATGCTTAAATTGATTTTTAAAGGTATAGGATTTAGAAAACCAATTTGTCATTTAAGTGTTTATATTCCTAAGCACCCCCATGGTTTAGGCAGTGAAGTCAGGCCACATCAAGAATCAACTTTTGCCTATACTGAACCTACTTCGGTAGTTGTTTTATGGTTAGCTTTAGAAGATGCATCTATAGTAAATGGGTGCATGTATGGGGTTATGGGCAGTAATCGTTGGCCCTTAAAATGGGTTTCACGGGTAAATCACCAACTTAAAACCAGACAATTTGAGGCACTCAATGATGTTCATATTCCTGATTTTGTTAGTGAGAATTATTGTTATACGCCTTTGGAAGTTAAAGCTGGGGATGCATTATTATTTCATGGCAATTTTGTTCATTGCAGCCCAATAAATAATTCAAGCTATTCGCGCAAAGCGCTATCTTTTCAATTCATAGAAACCTTAGGAGTGAATTATCCCAAGAGTAATTGGTTACAGCCGCCAAACCGTGTTTATTTATATTGAACTAAACAGATAAGGATTAAAAAATGTCTATGTATGATAACAGTGAGTTTTTCAAAACCTATTTCGCTAATGCAAGTGAAAAAACGATACTTATTGACTTAATAAGTACTCGCTTTTCTCACTCCTCATCTGAGCTCAATATTTTGGATTTAGGTTGTCATGATGGCAAATTAATTAAAAAAATAATTGATGCTTATGCCAGTAAAATGCCCGCGAAAGTCAGCATAACAGGCGTAGAACCAAGTGCAGATGCTTTATTAGAATACTCCAAAAACCAGTTTAGCATTCCCGTTCAAATAAACACCTTTGTTGGAACTGCTGAAAGCTATTTTTTAAAACATCCATGCAATCAGTATTTCAATTGGGTTATCGCCTCCCAATGCCTTTATTGGTCTTTGGATTTACCATATATCGTTAAAAAAATTGCAGATGCTGGGGAGTCAGGTTTAATTGTCTTAAGAGGACGCCTTGGAATTTATGAAATTCAAGCACGTTTCAAGGATTATATAGGCAACCAAAATGAGCAGTTTTATACTGCAGATGATATAGAGTCAACACTGCGTGACCTAAATATACCCTTTGAAAAGGAGGTTAAAACAACATCTATTCTACTGCCTTCTCAAGGCAGTATGGAGATGAAATGGCTCATTGCTTTTTTTCTACAATGGGACAAAAAAAATATAAATAGTGATATCTTGCAGGAAGTTGAATCTTGGATTTTAGAAAAAAATGCAGAAAAAATGACGCATGAGGTATGTTTTTTCTGGTTAGGAAAAACGATACTCAATGGGAGCAAACATGTGAAAGAGCAATAGAAAAACAAATTTGCAAAGATCCTTAAACATTTTTTTCCTGGCTGTATTATCATTACAAGTATTTGCTTCTGATTTGCCTGAAAAACATAAACACTTTTTAAATAAAACGCTTCAACTTGCACAGTTAGCTCGTCAAAGAGGAAATCATCCTTTTGACGTATTATTGGTGTATCAAGGGCAAGTTATTTGACCGCAGAAAACTTGCTTATATTATCGTATGTTTGACTGCACATGCTGAAACGGTACTGCTCAGACCAGCTAGCAAACAATTTTATAAAGATATTTTAAAAGTGGCTGTGGAGTAATGTAACAGCCAATCGCTTTAGGATTATTAAAGTCTCTAAATTGTGTAGCAGATTTGTAACAAAGTGTAATATAACCCCTGTTGTTTCAGGCAGTTCTAGGCAGTAATTGCTAAATTTGTTACATCACAACTTATTGATTTTATTATTATTTATTATTGATCAATCTATCCTTCCCTTGAATCTTGAGATTAATTAAATTCAACTCTATATTCTAAATTACTAGCAACAACCAGCCTTCCGGGCGCGCCATTTCCAAGTAAAAATCACAAATGACTGATAAGCCCCTTCAGAGTTTTTAAACTGAGATCACTGTGGTGTTGTATACGAGCGATGCTCAAACTCTTTTTTAGTCAATAATGGGCGCAATTGTTCAGCAATGGTATACCAGTACTTTTTATCATAAATTATTCCCGCTTGTAGTTTATATTCCTGGCCATGTAATAAACGATTGAATTCTGCAAATAAATAAGAGGCAAAAGAATGATTTTCAAATCGTGTATTCGGATCCTCAAAAAAAAGCTCCATCTGCTTCATAACTACATCAGGATTGTCGCTCGCTAAGGCTGCGTTTTTAACCGATTTCGCCTTTTTTTGTCCATCAACTCCATGGCGCCACCAACTAAACCATCCATTAGGCTGGCCAGTATTGACACCAAGTTCATAATATTTATTGTAAGCAGTCCATGCATCCTCTATGCTTTTCTTCAATACTTTGAGTGAGTCTGTAGTTAAGTCCATATCGGCTGATTCACCTGCTTTTTGCTCATTTTTTTTAAAAAAATCGAGTGCTAATCCGTTCGCCTTTCGTCGTTTTGGGGAGGGTTTTCTATGCTCAAACTTTGGTCTTGATTTGGTAAGATGAGTCAGAGGGTTAGTATTCATGGGTGCCAATGCTTTCAAACTAGACCGTTCTTTTGCGGCAATTAATTCTGCTCTTTTTTGAGCAACTAATCCTGTAGGAATATCAAAATTGTTATTTTTTTCAATTAAAGTTATCTGCTTCTTATTTTTGTCCATCATAATTCACTATCCCTAAGTTAAAATAAGTGCTTTGAATTTCCCCTACTCAGCTGAGCTTTGCTCTCTTTTTGATATACGGATATGTGGCAAGTTTTGAATTATTGATGAATTGTAATGAAACATTCAAGACCTACCCTCATTTTCTGTATGATTTAAATAGACTAACTCATAAAGCCAGGTTTAATTTCTATTCTTTTGATAAGTTTTTAATTTTGAAGCAGAGCAATGAATCGTTTGTCCCTATATTTATGGTCCCATTGGTAGCCGATTGAAGGTATGCAGCGGGGACAAACAATATGCATTGCGTCGCTCATAATCTCAACTCTCCCTCGCTTGTTCGTTTTATACAAATACTTTACCTTAAATTACCGTGTGATCAAATCATGCAATTTTCATCTTATCTAAAACATGATCTAGCAGATGTAGAGTAATCGCTTACGGTTACTGGTTTTGTAGCTGATAATTTGAGCCACTCGAAGTTGCTTTTTAAGTTTTTAATAATCTCTTAATAAAACCCGGATATAATTGTGCCTGAATATTAATTATTCATCCAATTATAAGACGAATCTCAAACATGGATGAATGGAGGACAGGTAAACTTAGTTACTCTCAATCAATAAACTATGAGCAATAGCACAGCTTTGTTGAGGTAGGTATTTAAGTTAATCAGTCCAAAAATATCATAAAGTCCCTTATGTATTTTTAATCACAAAATGTTCGACTCTTCATGCTTCGCGTAGGGTTAACAAACTGTTTCTTATTTATTAATCCCAAATTTCTGACCACGAATTACTCCATAGTTTTTGTTGATACATATCTACTTTTTTCCGAATGAACATTTTGAACCTGTGATTCAGGTTATCGCAAACCAAAGAATAGTAAATACAGAGGTATTTGGAATGAAAAAAACTTTTTTCTCGGTATCTAATAGTGAAAAAAATAAAACGCAATATTTCTTACAACATTTTCCATCTATCGAACTTTGGCGTTTTTTTGTTGAACGCTCGAGGTATGATGACAGACAATTCGCTTACGATTTGCTTATTAAATGCCTGGAATGTATAAAAATTAATTTTCATGGAGTTTACAGGATCCTCAAGAAAGAGGAAATCATGGAGTATTTAGCAACGGTTAAACTAAATGAACTTTATCAGCTGGCAACCAGAGAATTCTCTAATTTAAATTTATTGAGTTTAATTATTCATTTTTTTAAGTTTGAGCAACAAGACCAACAATTACTTAAAAATTATATCGAAAAACGTAGATACTGGACTGGTTTTGAGCAATCAGAGCCTGGTTATCTGCTTGGTATGGCTCATGGTTTTGCCTTTATTATAAAAAAATTAAATGAGCCTGATACAGCTCTTGACATAGAATTCATAAAATCCCTTCATGCGTCATGTACAAGTTGTGTCAAGAATCTATTTGCGATTGTAAAACCAGGTGAGTTCAGAAAAAATTCGCTCGTTGGATGGGGATTAAACTCGAAACAAAATACATTTGACGGTATTTTTGAAATTTTGCAATATATGAAGACTCCTGAGTGTAAGGGAATCTCTTTTATTACTAATAATGGTAAAGTTCTTCCCAGTACAAGGGATAAAGATTTTGATCCTAGAGAAAAGGCTCTATTAATCTGGGATATGCTCAAGCAAGAACAGGAAATAAGCATCCGCACCTCTGAAATGGATGAAAAGATTGTTGATGTTGAACAATACCTTAATGAAGTGTGTCATTTACATTTAATGACTTATAGGAAAGAGATCGCGGAATCCAATTCAAAGCAGGAGAAATTAACAGCCATATTCAAATTTATAAAATACACGGTTTTACATCACCCATTTCCTGATGGTGTTGGTCGTACATTTTCCATGCTTTTAACACTTTATTTATTGATGATTAACAATTTATTACCTGTTATATTAACCAATTCAAATAATATTCCTGGCTGGTCGGTTAAAGAGATGGTTGAAGAGTATTTATGTCTTGAAAACGAAATGAAAGAAGTTTTACGAAATCCCAATTATCTTTCCAGTGATCTTTTTGCACCAAATAACATCGATACCGGTAATTACCTAAAGCAACTTCCCGATGATCTTCAAGGTCAATTTTATGAGGCAGTTGAAATTATGCAAAATTCTATAGAATTATATAACGTAGAAAATCAAAGCAATACCTCCTCTCCTAGGGAGAGTATCAAATTGTAAGAACAAGCAAGTGTATGTCGGCGACGCTTTAGGAAACAACTAATAGGAGATAGGTTAGATTAGGAGCATCACGTGAATTATATTTATCTTAAACCAGTGCAGCATTGCTATGGCAAAAAAGCATCTAATTGGAATATTCCGGTATTCATAGGTTTATTCAAAAGGGCAGTATAAGCTCTTTAACCATGGCTTCTGTTTAAAGTGCTATATGTGCCTTCACTTGCCAATGAGTCATGTAAGAGCTTTTATACCCCTCAACCAAGGCCACTTGCAACGCCAATTGTTTTTCCCATATATTGGGTTTGAATGCTTTATTCCAGGCAATAAATAATTTTTTTTGTGATGGACTTAAGGTAAGCCCATAATTTTCCGCCATAAATAAAAAAGTACGCGCAACGATTCCCTTGGCCGAGTTAGGTGGATCTGCGCAATGAGAGACTTTACCCATTTTCATCGCACACCCTAAATAATCAATTTGTTGATGAAGCCCGCTCAATTGATAATTCGAGTGGGCTTTATTCATGATGCCTATTTCTGGCCATAAATTATAAAGGTCAGCTTCCACATGACGTAATTGCTCATCGAATTTCTCACAACATCTTCGCCCTTCATATGGCCGGCCATTATTATCCTCCTCAATTGGCTCGCGCCAATATTCAAATGGCTGTCCCAAATACTCGGCCGCCATAACCTGCTTCCATCCAATGCAAAAAGCACGTTTCATGGAATCCTCAGCCTGCATCCCACAGCCCGCTAAACTCACTTCTTTATCTCCATCACTGCATGGACAATAAATGGTTTCAGGATGATTCTGTAAGAATTGGGCTGCAGTTATCCTGGATTGTGAAAAAGTTTCTGGCGTTTGAGCATAAATAAACGAGCTGATAAAACACAGCAACATGACAAATCGAAACATAGAAGTATCGTAAAAAAATAATGCAGGGATCATTATAAAAGTTTATGGTTTTATTTCTATATTTTTTACTGTCTATCCAGACATAAATTATATTTCACCGGAAACATCAATGGGATTTCAGAATTATTGAGGTTATGTAACTTCAGTATCTAACAAAGTACTTACACAAATAAATGAAAACGCATTGAGGAATGACCAAAAATTCCATCCCTACCTGTTTAAAGCCACCCGCGTTCCGCTCTCCTCGGCCCGGCGCATCGCCCCCTTATCTTTGAACGCCTCTACGGGCTTCGTGAACTCTTTTGCCTTGCTCATACATTCATTGACGATTGCAGTTACCTTATTTTTATAATCCTGCAATGCCTGTGCATTGGCAGGCAAAGGCAGGCCCAGTATGCGTCTTCGCGCTTTTTGATAATAGCGATTATCACCACTAAAAGAATTTATCGTCTGCAACAGTTCATCAGGTAATTTGTACTCTCGCTCCACTCCATTTTCTCCCGGAACCCGCGAACTATGCCGTGACTTCATATGAAAAAAACGAAATAACGGAGTGCTTTCTGGAATTTGCAACAGGCGCGACAGTTCAGCATCGCGAAATTTAAAAACCTCTTCCGCCAGGTCCTTCAAGATGACCTTGGGTTTTAAAGAATCAGGTAATAATGACATAATACGCTTTCTAACTGCCTCACTTTGGCTGGAAATCACGATACAATGTAAGCTCGGGCAATCTTTAAATGCTGAGTTATCAATAGAAATAATTCCTTCTGGAATGCTTATTGTCTGCAAACTTCTGCAGCCATAAAATGCTTCATAATTAATAGAAGTCACTTGTTCAGGGATGGTGATATTCTGCAACTTACTGCATTCCATAAAAGATTGGTTTCCAATGCTACTAACTTCTTTAGGAATGGTGATCCTCTGTAATTGACTGCAACCATTAAATGCACTAGGCCCAATAGAGGTAACCCCTTCTGGGATAATGATACTTTGTAATCCACTACAACCATAAAATGCACCGAATTCAATGGTGGTAACTCCTTGCGGAATAATGATGCTCTCTAATCCACTGCACTCATGAAATGTCCTCATAGGTATTCGGGTAACTCCTTTAGGGATGATGAGATTGCGTATTCCACTGCAACCATAAAATGCATAACCCTCAATAGAGGTAAGCCCAGGGGGGAGCACAATGCTCTGTAACTCACTACAGTGAATAAATGCCGACATTTGAATAGAAACGACCCCTTTTGGAATGATAAGGTACTTTAATTTACTGCAGTCTCTAAATGCCTCTGCTCCAATAGTGGTAGCCCCGGCCGGAATATCAAAAGAACCCTCTTCGTTAATATCGTCCTCAGTCACTTTAAGTAAGATCTTCCCATTGCCACTTAATTTCATACTACAAGATACTCCCTGATATATTTTAACGAGTCATACTCATAAGGATTTTACAGACTGCATAAAACAATTTTTAAATTGATTTTCCATCACAAATAAATCATTCTGATTTAACTTTGGCCATTATATCATAGGAGTGACCATTTACTCAAAAGAACGGCTCTTCGCACCAACTGGGCTAATTTGCGCCACGAGAAAAATCATCTACAAGCGCATTTATAATTATTTAGGCATTTATAAAATGAAGTAAAAACAAAGCCATCCATATCAAAAAGCTGTATTTATTTTATGATTGGTGTGGCAAATTGAGATTAATCTGAAATTTAGCCCCTATTTATTCAACAGGTGCAGACATTTATTGGAAAAATCAGAACCTCGTAATGAACTGATTATATATACATACAATTATTATTAAAAAAAGAACTCAATCAGTAAGATGGATTGAGCTCTTTCTAATAAAACTAAAACAGAGAGAATTAACTACCATATTCCTGTTACTGGAAGAATCCCAAAAACTCCTCTTCAGTAAGCTCTTTTATAGGTTCCTCTTCATGAGAAACATGGAACATTGATTGAGTTCCCGGAGCAACCAATTTTGTTGTATTCTGAGAAGAATTTTGAGTCACAGGAAAAGGATATGGTAGTGGATCAGGCCTTGGAACAACGGTTTTTCTTTCGGTAGAAATTCCAGGAGACAGAAGCATATCTGGTATTGTAGCAACAGTCATTTTACCATGACTCAAGGAAGATACACCAAGAGGATTTCTGTCGTTTTTGAATGGAACCACTTGGGGCGCAAAGAACGTTGGTGTTGTCTTGTTTTGTAACTTTAAAAGATGAGCCTGATTTTTTAATTGAGATTTTCTATCCCATTCAGCATAAACTTTATCCACAACTGTTGCTCGTTGTTTCGCTTGTTTATCTGCAAGTCCTTGCTTTACCAAATCATTGACCAGAGGAACATGCACTGGTTTACCATAAATTTGTTCTAAATACTCACCTGAAACCAGTAAAATAGGTCCCTCACACGCCATAGTAATGTGGTCACTATTACTTGGCGGCGAAGTTTCTTGCATTTTTTTATCATCTCTAATTTTTGCTTCCAATATTTTAGCAATTTTATGACTCAAACAACCATAGGCTGTAAACATAGCATGTCCTTGATAAGGTTTGGCAGGCAACCAAAGGACATTAAAATTATCACCCGGTAAAAATAGTCCATTAAAGCTGAATGCTGCTTTTATCTGCGCAGTACTCTCCTTATACCTCTTACTATATGGAGTAGCACCTAAATATTCTTCCGCAAAATCAATTAAATCGGGCTCCTCAATTTGTTCCGGTACTATACGCTTAATTACTATAGAGTTTTCACTAGTACGTACTACAATCAAACGGGGGCGCACGTACTCATTCCCGTCATTCATTAACTTGTCGATTAAGAAAAACTCATTGTCAAATTTATGTTCCTGCTGAACTTCTTCAACTTTACCATCAAAATACTTTTCCAAAAATTTCATGGATGCAACGACATAATTTCCATGTGTATCTAAATAGTAATCCCATAATGGGAGTTCATGCTCTCTCCCATCCAAATCCATAGAATCATTCATTTCGAATGCTGATTGTATCGTTTCCATCATCTGCTCAGCATCTTGTGATTTAGGACATTCATAAACACATAGATTATCCTCCTCATCGAATGGAGATTTGGATTCAGTTACTATCCATTTTGTTGTTTCAAGGTTTATACCAATAACAGACATCAGCTTCATGTATGATTCTCGCTTATTTATTTGGGATTTAATTCGCAGTTAATTTTCTAAAAACTAGTCTTGAGAGAACTCAATGTATTAGTACATCAATTGAATGGAAGGCTCGCGTTTGAACACTAAAAACACAAATATACCAGATAAATTATTTTATGGGCAATAAATAAAAATGCCTGTGCAAAAGCATCTAATTTGGGAGATTAATACCAACGTCATTTTGCTGCATGAATAGTCTTTGATTTATCGATCCAATCCTCTAGTACTGTGTAATAAATTTCAAAATTAACAAGTAAACTTTTGGTCCTCACTGTTAATCAAGTGATTTATTTGACACATTAATGCCCATAAATTTACATGTTTACTTTCCATAAAAAAGGACGCCAAGGTTAATGTTCTCTTTGTAATCTATTTTTAATTTTTTCAAAAAACACTTTTTTATAAAAAATCCTAAATCACCTAATACCTCACATAAAGAGATACCTGCACGAGAACAGTATATTAGAAAACTCCTTATCAAAAATGATTAAAAACAGATAAATTTTATGGATATTATAAAAAAATACTGCAACTTTCCCCCAATTTTCAAATCAGTGAAAACCTCCCTATTTTAAAACGGTTTGCAGAAGAACGAATCGATTATTTGTTTTACTAAGTTAGAATTGATTCAAGGCGATGATATGGCTTTGATATTAGCCGCTCAAATGAGTAAAAAGCCTTATCCTAATTCTGTTTTTATTATTAAAAAAGAAGATCAACTTTCTTTAATAACCGAGCAGATTAAAAAATATTGGAGAATGAAACTACTGAAAGCGTCACTAGATTTCAAATAATATATTATAGAGAACATAGAGGTTATGGAGAATCTGAAAAAAATACCATTGTAAAGAAAGCAGAAACAGCGGCTCGCAAAGATTTAGAACTACGTTACTCCAACCAAATCTTTATCGGTGGGAAGAACATGCGCCATGAGCGCAAAATGAAACAATATGGAAAAGCAGTTCATCATTTCATAAAGGATAATAATATCGATGTGCTCGATCCTTCTTTTTTTAGTCTCTTGGATCAATACCGTATTGAGAGTTTAGTACAGTTTTGTGATGAGCGTATAAACAGTACGCCTCAATATATTCTTCAATAAACCGTATAAAATGAGTAACTAATATTCAGTATTCTATAATTTAGAAAATGGATTTGCTGAGGTGCTGATCATGATACTCACTTTTAAAAATACTTTTTTAATGATGGTGGTTACAATTATTTTATTTTTTGATACCAATGTATTCGCTTGTCAGTGCTTTAATTCATTTTTTTTAACTTCGATTTTTTCTAATAACCCAGAAATGACCTGTTTTTTATCCAGTGACTACAGCAGAGTGAGTCTTTCTGACGGCAGACAGACCGCCATTTCTTCAATTTATGGCTGCTCGTTAAACTCTATCAGTAGTAACATCCACAGAGATTTTTTCTATTATTCTAATGATAATGAGTTGTGCATTGAAGAAATCTTAAATGCTTGTCGCATGCTCAACATTGAGATCCAATCCTACTAAGATTGCTACACTTTTTTTTAAAGATAAGTTCTATACACATCAAAGAAAAAACATCGGTCTTTTTAATCATTTATTACACAGAAAGGTCATTTTATGATAATATCTGCATCAACTAAATCACTTGAGCATGTTTTGACATGGCAGAATACAAAATTGAAAAGCCAGAACTAGGAACTCATTTTGAATCGTTGTATGCAACGGTTGTCAAACAAATTAAAGAAAAAAATACTGCATTCACAGGTATACCCAGTAAAATTAAAAATCAATTTTTAAATTTTCATCATTTGCTTCCAAATCAACAACTTGAATTGATGAATAATTTATTAGATATTGACAACTTGCCTCAAGAAATAATCGATGTGATGCATCAATTTCCTTACTTCGAATCCATTTCTAACGAGACTCTTACAAGAATTGGCGACTATCTCAAAAAGAAAGACCCCAAAACAGATAAAGATATCAGCGCACTTATAAAAACACACAAAAGACCACATGCCCTGTTCCAACCAAATCGACTGGGCGATTTACTCTCTTTATTGTTGTTAAACACAGCAACTGGACAACAGGATAAAGCAGAAAAGATAGTCGATATGCACCCTGAATTGCAATTAAAGTGTGGCACATTAACTGACTATTCGGGTAGAACCTTTAAGAACATCACAGCATATGAATACGCCTACTGGGCAAAGGACACCCACATGTGCCGTATGCTGGAAAAATACATGGATGCAGAAACCAGAGCAGCTATGCTCAAACGCTGCGAAGATATCGAGAAGAATGGCTTGACGTACATACAGCATGGCGTCGAGATTAAGGGTTCCAAGCATTTTAATTTTACCCCCCTCAAAACAGCTCTAGAAAATTATATTAAGGGTTACGACGTCTGGTTGAGTACACGGAATTGGGTGGCTATGGAGGCTGCCTGGAGGCAAGTAGGTATCTTGCAGCGCGATGTAGCTGTCCATGTAGCTAATGAATATTGCCGGAAGGACCGTGCATTTGACCCGCTGCCTACGTTTAAGGAAAAGACCTTGCCACGGGAGTTAAGCTTCTACAATTATAGAACGCGAAAGGAGGACTCTTGGTTTCCCTCGGTCATTTCGGATTCTGGTAATCGAGTCATTGATTTTGTGATTCGTGGAGCCATGCAGCCTGTAGGTGGTGTCGTTGGTTGGGCAACAGCCTCTGCGATCTATGATTTAGCAGCCTTAGGGCAACTTGATAAAGTCAGAACTGAAGAACTCACGCAGCTGTGTGAAAACTTGAGGAGGGTTGATCCGGCCCCTCGGGAAGGTTTCCCTAGCTCCAAATAACGTGCTGAAGCAGCCAGTTGCTATGTCGCCAGGTTAAAGTCTCAATGTACACTAAAAAGCATCAAATCATATTACAAAAAACTTTAAAACACGCTCGTTAAGGGTAGACAAAATGTTTATAACAGTACATTAGCACCCTTTATTTGATGAATCTTGAATAAAAGGCAGTATAAAGTTGAGCGATAACTATGTTTGCCATCAGTCGTTCCCCGTACCGATCCTTGAAGAACAAAGGATCAATGCCGACGATTGTAACCATCAAGATCACAATGTAAATTACAATCAATGTTTGTTTTGTCTTTACATAAAGAACACCGCTGTTTTAAGTACATATCAAAATGCCTTTTTTTATGGATAGCACGAAACAAATGTTGAGCTGAATCTAAAAAAATGCTGCACTGCAAATCAATTTTTGGGGTCTTGGGTTCAATAAACCCGTTTTTCCATCAGAGATGATTGTAAATGAATTTTAAAGGTAAAAACCCATCATGAGCTGGCTAAAATAAGTTTTTTGTAATTTTTTGTTAGCGGCTGCACAATTTGCTCAAATATGTGCTACATTCAAAAATACCACTTGTTGGTTTTCCATCAAGAATTATTTAGTTAAAACAGTTTGATGTATGTAACTGGTTAGTTGGCAATTTCATTGTTGTTCATGGCTGTGTCGAGTTTTGATTCTTAAAAACAACATCATTAAAAATAAAATCACTGCATAGACCTTATTTCTAACCTGGTTATCATTAATTGGGAGAAAATGGTATGGGTTCTTTAGAGATTTTAAGTGTTGCATCTGATTTACCTCAACAGTGTGTAGCAAGCAAAGACCTTCTGAATAAAGCATCAGGGCATCTTAGTACTCAAGTAATTGATATGCTTCAATCCATGGATATAGATAAACGATATTCAGTTGTTGAAAATTATCCACAATATCTTGCTGGTGAAGAACAGCGTAAGCTAATGTCTGGTGTGAATGAATTGGGGGCAAATTCAATCCGAAAATGTTTAGCGCAATTTCCTCACGATTTAGATGTTGGTTTACTAATAGCGGTCACCAATACTGCCGAAAAGCCTTTACCCTGTATGGCATATGAGATTATTTCTATGATGGATAATGATATGATGCCGCATGATATTAATATCATTAATATGCAAAACCAAGGATGTAGCGCTTTAATAAAGGCCTTTGAGATTGCCTCTTACTTTTTACAGTCACACCCTCACAAACATGTAGTTATTTCTGTCGCTGAAACCCATACCGCCATGGTTTCATCTGTGCTTGCCAATAAGTCTATAGTTTCTTTTAGTGAAATAAAGGCAATTCAGGATCATACCGAACAAAAAGAAGCACAGATGGCATTGAATAATTTGATTAATAGCTATTTATTCGGGGATGGGGCTGTTTCAATACTCTTAGGTCACGGAACTCAAGAGGATAGTTTTGAATCCTATCACTTGACCAATATTGATGCCAGAGACAGTGAGATACTCTGCATTAATGAAGGCGGAATCAAGATTCCATGTTATGAAAACTTTCCCCAATATACATTGGGTAAGGTGGTTCGATATAGTGAGTTGTTATTACGCCAAGCCCAAAGTCAACATGATGACCATCTAACAAAAGAAGATATTCATTTTTATTTAATCCATGCTGGAAGTAAAAAAATTATTAGTGCAGTGCAAAAAAATCTGATGCTCGATGATCAAATGGACAAAATATCTGTTTCTTATTTTGTACTTAAAAATTATGCCAACCTATCCTCCTGTTCCTTAGGATTCATGCTGGAAAGACTGATCAATCAGCAAAAGGTAAATGGTTCTCTATTGCTTATTTCCTTTGGAGTAGGATTTAGTGGCAGTGTCGCCAAACTAAAAATTTAACTTTAGAAATGGGCCTTATGGCCCATTTTAATAAACAAAAAATTCATCACATCTGAAGCTAGGATATGAAAAATATCAGGTTGGATTGGTATATTTTCTCAGCAAGGGCTTTTCATAAATAAATTCTTAACTTAAAAGAATTCTGATAAAGATCACATGATCAGGAGCCTTTTACTTGCAATTTATTCTGTCTTTCACAAAGCCCCTCTAAGATACCGAGAAATTGCCTGGTATCTGAACCAAGACGACCATCCTTGAGGATCTCTAACTCATGTTCTGTAATGGTATCTTTGCCAGGACTATTTAATATGTCGATTACCTTTTGTGCCGTACATATCTTGTCTTTAGCGGTATACTGTGATTTCCACCACATAATTTTATATTTGTATTTAGCTAAAGGATGGGGATTAGTGTTCTTCTCGTCATAGGAAACTTCACTATCTGAGACAACTTGCGCCTCTCGAGCCCTTGTTTGAATGTATTTTTGTAAAGCATATATGAGCCTTTCGTTAGGATGGGAGGATTCTGATGGTTTCCTATACTCAGTCTTGATTGCACTCTCACAAATTTCTTCAAAAGATTTCTGCTGCTCGAGCTTCTTTTCAATAGTCGGCACTCGTTTGACTGGCAAATCCTTAGATTGTTCTATTTCCTTTCCCAATTGATATATCTCATCGATTTCCTCTTGAGCAAGCCTTCCTTCTTTGGAATCTGTGTCCAATTTTATAAGTTCAGGATCTAGGGATATTAATTGAGGATCTAAGGAATGACTTCGAATATATTTATTCTTCCCTTCAGAATAAAAAAAATCATACAATTTCTCGGGCTCATCTTTTAATTTAAAAACAAGATCCAATGAAGGATCACATATAACCCTATCTTCATTACTGCCCAAACTAACTACCACATGGTTATTACCATGGACCCCAAGGACATGAAGATTCATATCATCAAGCTTTTCAGGATAGTTTTGTTGAATATAATTAAAAGCCAGTCTGCTAAATTCCCCGCAATTACCTATCTCTTTCTTTAAGACATGGTATTCTAAAGCATGCCTTCTAACGGACTGACCGTGCTCAGACTTTAAACTAATACCTTTTTTTGCACAAAAAGCTTTCCACAATTTTTCCGCTTGTCCCCGCATATCATCTACTTCTTTCTCAAGTACATTCATATCCCAAAATTCTAAACGGCTAAATATTGTGCTTTCATCATTCCCATCATTTTCATATCGTTTATACTTCTCAGGATATTTATCTTTCAGTTCTTTTTTTCTTTTTGCAGCCATGTCTTCCTTAAATAAAGCTGCATTCTCCTTATAGAATTCTACTTCAGGTGTGGTTCCGCTTTGTTTTATATGTTTCCTAGCGTACGCACATGCTTTTCGGGCAATATCTAATAGTTCGCTGTCTTTCATAGAAATAATAATGAAACCCTTTTGTTCATGATGTATATATTATAGTCCGGCAAGCGAAATGCTTCATGGAAAAGTTAAAACAATTTTTAAATGATGGTTGAATATTTTGGGATAGTCACCTTTTTTTGTACCCTGTAACTTTTAGGAGCGTATTATTTTTATATCAAATCTTTTCAGAGCTGCCAGGAATGTCATACAAGCATGTCATTTAGATGATTTCCGAGTACTCTATGCGCTATAGTATAAATTGCATACTGGATAGAGAGAGAGCTATGGCAGACATCATTAATCTTAATAAAAAAAGAAAGGCTAAAATTCGTTTGAAAAAAGAAAAGAAAGCTACAGAAAATCGAATTAAGTTTGGAAGAAGCAAAAAAGAAAAACAGATAGAGAAACAAGAAAATGAACGTCAGGAACGAAATCTAGATGCTCATCAGTTGGATAAAAAGGAAGAAAAATGAAGAAAGCAGTACTATCCTATTTATCTTAATAAGCGTACCTGTCTCTCATTAAGCCTAATTCTTGATGATGACACTTGGTCCTTTCAGTTTTTTAACGAATAATTAATGAGCACTGAAAGTCTTTTTCCAGAGGGGATTAGTATCTATTCATGGAATTATAAAAAGCTATATGTTAGATTTCTTTAATTTTTTTTAACAACCAGTTGATCATGACCCGATTTTTTAAAATGAACTCAGAAAAAAACCAGCTTGAAGAGTGTAATAGTTCTGAGAGTCCCGAGTTTATAGAAATTTATTGGAACTGGGTTGCACTCGCCATTCCGATAGTACTAGGTTTAGAGGATGCCGTAAAAAAGTTTAACGATAGATTTGAATTGGTTGATGGCTCTTACTCAGTGATCAATCCGTCAACTTGGTTTGCCCTATTTGAGTACAATTCAAAATACTGCTCAACTCAAGAAGCCGAAGTTCTCTCTAAAGCAACTTTAGCGATACGTCCATCCTAGGAGATTAAGGTTTATTTAATCGCAGGGGTTGATTCTATCTGTCGATTTTTAGATTCATTTACAATTGGCTTAAAAATTGGATTCAACTGACGATCTAAATTTCTAGAATGAGCTGATTTATTGGGTTTTTGAAAGCACTGTCAGAAGAATCTGACAGTGCTTTTCAAAATGACTAACTATCTTATGCCATAGCTGCGGCTTTCTTTTCTTTCTCTTTGGCAATTACTGCCTCTGCCACATTAGCTGGGCAAGGAGCATAATGTGAGAATTCCATTGAGAATTGACCACGACCAGAAGTCAGGGTGCGCAATGTACTGATGTAACCAAACATTTCTGAAAGAGGAACATCGGCTTTAATGCGAACACCAGCAGCACTGGGCTCTTGGCCTGAAATCATACCACGACGACGGTTCAAGTCACCGATCACATTACCGACATCCTCTTCTGTGCTATAAACGTCAACCTTCATGATTGGTTCAAGCAATTGTGGACCAGCTTTGGGTATCGATTGACGGAAAGCTCCTTTTGCAGCAATCTCAAACGCAATTGCAGAAGAGTCTACAGCATGGTAAGCACCATCGGTAAGATCAATGACAACATCCAATACTGGGAAACCTGCTAAAGTACCCGTGTCCATCATTGAGCGGAACCCTTTCTCAATCGCAGGGAAGAATTCTTTAGGAACGTTTCCACCCACAACTGAGGTAATGAAAGTGAATCCACTATTTGGCTCGCCTGGTTGAATCGTGTAATCAATCTTACCGTATTGACCAGCACCACCTGATTGTTTTTTATGGGTATAGCTGTCTTGAACTGTTTTGGTTATGGTTTCACGGTACGCAACCTGAGGCTGACCCACGATTAACTCAACATCGTATGTACGCTTTAGAATATCCACTTTAATATCAAGATGTAATTCACCCATACCACGAAGAATGGTTTCACCTGAATCTTGATCAGTTTCCACTCTAAAGGTTGGATCTTCGGCAACCATCTTACCAATAGCAATAGCCATTTTTTCAGTAGCGCCTTTATCTTTTGGCGTGACGGCTATAGAAATAACTGGCTCAGGGAAAACCATCGCTTCCAGTGTACACTCATGATTTGGATCGCAAAGAGTATGGCCGGTTCGAACGTTTTTCATGCCTACAATCGCAATAATGTCGCCTGCTTCAGCGCTTTGTAATTCAATACGCTCATTTGCCTGCATCTCTACCATACGACCAACACGCTCAGTCTTACCGGTAAAGGAGTTAAGAATGGTATCCCCTTTATTCAATTTTCCTGAGTAGATACGTACGAACGTTAGCGCACCAAAACGGTCATCCATAATTTTGAATGCCAAGGCACGGAATGGCTCATCAGGAGAAACGATAGCGAATTGACCGTTTGGCTCACCTTCTGCATTAGTCAAAGGTTGTGGGTTCACTTCATGAGGAGCAGGCAGATAATCAACCACTGCATCCAATAATAGCTGCATTCCTTTGTTTTTGAACGCAGAACCACAATAAGTTGGGAAGAAAGCCAACTCAAGCGTACCTTTACGGATACAACGCTTAATTTCTTCCATAGAAGGCTCTTCACCTTCTAAGTAAGCCATCAGCAACTCATCATCCATTTCAAGTGCCGTTTCGATTAATTGTGCACGATACATTTCAACGTCATCATGCATATCGGCTGGAACATCAGTCACTTTGTAATTTTCTGGCTGACCAGATTCATCCCAAACATATGCTTTACGGGTTAATAAATCAACAACACCTACGAACGTGTCTTCATAACCAATAGGTAAGGTCATAATTAAAGGATGTGCACCCAATACTTTTTTAATTTGCTCAGTTACTTTCAAGAAGTTCGCGCCAATACGATCCAGTTTGTTTACGAAAATCAAACGAGATACTTTTGAATTGTTCGCATAGCGCCAGTTGGTTTCTGACTGAGGCTCGACGCCGCCAGATCCACAGAATACCCCGATACCGCCATCGAGAACTTTCAGTGAGCGATAAACCTCTACAGTGAAGTCAACGTGTCCTGGGGTATCAATAATATTGAATCGATGATCTTTCCAGAAGCAACTAACTGCCGCTGACTGGATGGTAATACCACGCTCCGCTTCCTGCACCATGAAATCGGTTGTTGATTCACCATCGTGAACTTCACCTATCTTGTGGATTCTACCGGTGAGCTTAAGAATACGCTCAGTAGTGGTTGTTTTTCCGGCATCTACGTGGGCGAAGATACCAATATTTCTGTAAAGGTTTAAATCAGTCATAGCACTCTTTAGTTAAAATTAAATGGATAAAAATTTGTCAGGTATTATACAGTATTTTATCTGGATTTGCAGCAAAAATCGTTTCTATTCACCTTTTTTTTATGATTATTCCAACTGATGCCTACAAAGCTAACCACTGACACATACTACAAAATAATACAAATGGCTCCAAAAATAATAATAAAACAACTTTAAAAAGCCGCTCATCGGCACTAGAATCCAATTCTTTTAACCATGATGGGACGTTTTGAACTTTTGCATATAGGTTAATAATAGACCATTAAGCATAAAATTAGTAGAGATTAATGATGAACATAAGTATAACAAAAAAAGAATATGGAACATTACTGGATATGTTATGTATTGCAGATTGGGTTTTGAATTTATATACGACTAAGGCACCTAAACAGAATGAATATGACACTTTAAAACAAAAATTTTTGTCCTATTTTAAAGAGATGGGTGCGAGTGACAAAATAGAGTTTTCCTCAGAATTGAATGAATATTTTGAGAAATTAGAGTATGAGCAATCTTTGAATGACAATTTTATCCAACCTTTTGAAAACATGCTGTTTTGGGATGAATTAACTCAGAGATTGGGTGAGCGAGATATGATTCAAAAAATAGGAATGGAACAATATAGTAAGATGAATCCTATTGAACGACTAAAAAAAGTCGAGGAAATCAAAAAACAATATGCACAGGAATTTGAAAATCATGGCTTAGAGCGTCTTAAAATTGGCACTTAATTATCGCCGTTGATGCGCTGAGTAATCACACTTAAAGCGATGAACAGTAAAAGGAGGTAATGAGCATAGGCTAATTTGCTTGCAACTATACCTTCTACATAAGTTTGTATTGATTTTCGGCTCCAGAATTTTGATCTACTGAAGCTGGAACGTACTATCCAGTTGAATCTAATCGTGAACAAGAGAAGCCACTGTTTTTTAGAAGACAGAGCCAAATAAAACATTTAATTGAATTATTGAGAGGGAATCCAGAAAATGAGATCGAAATTATTTAAACAGCAAAAGCCAAACACAAAAACATGTCCATACGCCCTCTTTTCAACACAAAAGTCTGCAAGTTCACCACATGAAGCGTTGCCTACCATACCTGAACCTGAAACAGCTTCTATAGCAATACCACAGCATCAACAAGGCTGGCGTAACTTAGGGCGTTTATTCGACCAGGGTGCTTCTCCTTTTTTTTATGAAATGGCTGCACGGACAAAACAGAAGTTTTTCAAAATCTACATTGGCACAAAGCCAATTTATATAGTAACTGATGGCAATATAGCCAAAGAACTGCTGACAAAATCCCCTGATCTTGGTCGTGGAGACATACTTGAACCGTTTACGCATATGGTAGGAAGAGTTTTTTTCGCTGAAGACGGAGCAGCAGCTTCTGAACCCCGCAAAGTTTTTTTAAACACCATAGCCCGTGGTCCGATAAATTTTGAAAGAATCGCTCAAGTCAATGAACGCACCTTCGCCTCGATGCAACTCGCATCCAATGGAGGCGTTGATGATCTCTATGCCTATGTCGCTTGGCATACTATAGGTTGTATTGCTGCATGCTTTGTAGGCACTGATGATCTCTCCGTTCTACCATCAGATACACACCAAATATTCATGCAAGCGACACGTCTCATTACTAAAGCCAGCATGGATCCCCTAAGCCGTCTTATCCATCCAGGCCTTCGATCTGACTTTCGGGAAACCAGCAAAGCTATGGCCGATATTGCAAAAAAACTTCTTAACTCAAACATAGACAACATTTGCAAAGGTAATAATTACATCTGGGATTTGGGAATATTTCGTGCCGAGCAATTACATCCTGAGATGAATTTTGATGACTGTACCCACTTTGAGGAACACAATCCGAAGGCAAAGATTGTACGTGATCTAATCGAACATGATCGATTTATACGAGAACACGGACCTCTAACAATTTTCGCATCCTCTAATGTAGGAGCAACGATGTTCTATCTGCTGGATGTGCTGAGCCAAAGACCTGATGTGGTAAATAAGATGCACGAAGAAATCGCTCGTGTTTTGGGGAAAGAGCCATTTACCTATAAACGATTAGCGGATTTACCCTACGTGCGTGCAGTCGTTGAGGAAGCGCTTTGGCAAGCAACGCCTATTCCTAATTTTCCCAGAGCGGTACTTAAACCTTTTCAAGTGAACATTAACGGGGAGACAGTTTCGTTTCAGAAGAACGATATGTTGATGTTTCTTTTTAGACCCATGCAGGGACCCAATCGTGTGTTTTCACCAGAAAAGTGGATTGAGGGTGATCCTGACCTATATTCTTTCGGTGCAGGACCACGACGTTGTCCGGCTAATCCATTTGCAAAGCAAATGTTGTGTCAGTTTTTGGTCGACATGGATTTATACGGGCTGCGAATTATGCCAACGAGAAAACCCACATACACCACGCGCAACGGTTTGCTAGGGCCCAATTATCAACCAGAACAACCTCTATCTGCCAAGGTGGAGCATGCTACAGAAGAGGAGTATCCGAGAGCAATTGCACGATTATAAAGACTTTTCTGGGTTGCGGGCTTATAGCCGACACTCACGTCATCCCTAGTGCAGCTAGAGATCTCCACCGTGCTCTAACGTATGGAGAGCCCTTTGTACTGGGGACGACCTTGTAGTAAGCGTTTCGAGGCTCTAAACTTGACTCAAGCAAGGGGATTGTCAGCAGGCCAGTCCCAGAGTTTGCCAACAGACCAAACTCTAACGCAATGAGTTAGAACCTTTCATCATTAAATTAACCTTGACTATCGTAAAAAATACTCATACAACTTGAAGGATATTCACATTCTTCCCTCAAGATTCATGGCAAGCTTAATTGGTTTAAGGCACTACGTGATCATAGGGTTTTTGTTATTGAACTCGCCATTACATGCCTCTTTTATTGAGCAAACAATGGGAACCGCTGTAGTCAAGGATGCTACAGCCGTTTATTTTAATCCGGCCGCATTAACTATTTCGCCGCATCAACAACTTGTCCTTCTAAGTACCCTAGCAAGAGCGCAATTTGAGTTTAGCGGGAGTGCGCAAAAAATACCTTATGGGATTACCGAGTCAGGATCAACCACCTCAAAATCCAATTTTTTCTTGCCTTCCATGTATCTTAGCATCCCTATGAATGAACGATTGGTGGCGGGTTTTGCTGTCGTTGCCAATGATTTTAATCGCGAACTCGATAACAACCCAATTCTTCGATATATCCTTGCACGCAATCAAACGAATAATATTGATTTTATTCCCGCGTTAGGCATTAAAATTAATCAATTTCTTTCCATAGGAGGAAACATTAATTTTACTTATGCTCATCTCATCCAGGAGCCTATTACTGCAGGCATACCCCGTTTGAATATTCCTGAAAGCCGTAGCTTGAATGACACTCAAGCAAACAGTGTGGGCGGTGACTTCGGGATACTCATTAAACCCGGTAAAAAAACAGCTTTGGGGGTTAATTACCGCAGTGCAGTGACTTATAATTTACAGGGCAGTAGTACAATAACCGGTTCGCCAGGGATTGCCTCCAATGATTACCATTTTAAATACTGGACACCAGCAAGAAGTGTCATGACATTAAGCCATTTTATCAATGAAAAATTGGGCTTTTTAGGAACTGTTCAATACCTGCAATGGGATATCTTTAAAGAAGTTTCTGTATATAATTTTGCAACGCAAGGTGCCTCCCACGCCTTTATTATCCCCAAGGCACGCATTAATTATTATTTTCATAATAGTTGGCTTCTAACCCTAGGGACAATTTATCAAGTTTCTCCAAAGTGGGTAATCCGAGTAGCAGGAACATACAATCAGTCACCCTCAAATGGGAAATTTCAAATAGGCCCTGGAGACAGTTTGATTACTGGTTTTTCCATGGGGTATCAATTGATGAAGCATCTCACTGTTGATTTCGGTTATGGCCATGCTTTTTTTAAAAAGGAACCTATTGATATTCAAACGCCTCAGAATAGTATAACTGGCATCAATGAAGGCGCACATGACGCCGTCTCACTCAAATTCACGCTCACTGCTTAATGGTGATTACAACAAGCATGTTCTGGTGAGTTCGAGAATAATACACTCCGGGATATGGGTATCTCACGAAGCTGGAGCAAGAAATTCGTTGTGCTGTCATTCCTGCGTAGCCGAATGTTGTTTTGTATAAGAAATTTAAACAAACCCAATAAAAAGCTAAAATATATTAAAACCATTGATTCAGAAATTAATGGAAATCACCATTGAAACTGAATACTGGTTATTATGGTATGATTTCATACATTTTAATGAAGACTTATTACTATGAATATTTTATTGTGTTTGAAAAGTTTTATTGCAACTGTTGATAATAAAAGCTTTTCAAAAGCCGCGCAAAATTTATATGTTTCGCCATCGAAATTAAGCAAACAAATTACGTGGCTAGAGGATGAGTTAAAAACCAAATTATTTCTACGTTCAACAAAGGGATTAATTGTGACTGAGTCAGGAGAGAGACTTTATCGAGAGGCATTGAGGCTTTTTGAACAATTAGGTGCGGTTAAGGAGATTGCGACTCCAAAGCCATTGGAATTACAAGGTCTAATTACACTGTATCTTACGGTAACGCCTGCAATACCTTATTTAACTGCATTAAGTATTGAGTTCATGCAAAAATACCCCAAAATGGAAATTGAGATTATTGTAGGATCAGATTCAAAAGAACTTTTATCTACTGCATTTGATGTGGCCATTT
Organism: Legionella sp. 227; assembly: GCF_043161935.1. Lineage (NCBI taxonomy): Bacteria > Pseudomonadati > Pseudomonadota > Gammaproteobacteria > Legionellales > Legionellaceae > Legionella > Legionella sp. 227. Next base: position 3,407,769 of record NZ_CP171154.1, read on the forward strand.
CATTTGATGATATCAATTCTTCAAAACTCATTTGCAAAAAATTATTTGCCGTTCAGCGAGAGGTATTTGCATCACCTGCCTATATCAATCAATATGGATTTCCCGAAACAATTGAGCAATTACAAAAGCATAATTGCTTGATTAATACCCTTTATGGACTTCAAAATAAATGGATATTCAATAAAAAACTTGTCCATGTCTCAGGAAACTTTAAAAGTAATAACGCAAGTGTTTTAAAGCAGGCTGCCATTGCAGGAATGGGACTACTATGGGCTCCGTATTTCTCAGTCTGTGAGGAAATAAAAAATGGCACATTAATTCAAGTATTACCTCAAGAAACTTCTCCAGAAATTAATCTTTATGCAATTTATCCAATGTATTTAGCTAATGAGCCTAAAATTAATTTACTTTTAAATTTTTTTTGTGAAAAAGCTTTATCAGCAAAAATTACTCCTTCTTTTATTGATAATAAAAAATGAGGTTTGTTGATTTCGAGATAAAGAAGGAAAGCATTAAAAAAGTTAATCCTGTTTTTAATCTAAAAAATAATAAATCCTTTAATGGAGAGGCCCTAAATTCCCCCGCCTAAAATCTCTTATAAACTCACATTTTGTTGTGACTCTTTTCGACAAAATAGTTATTGAGGTAAATGGATTTGCGTTCATTCACTCCATAAAAAAAATCTTATGACTTATTTCTTAATTGGAAATGTTTTCTTTCCAAAAAAGTATATTCTCGCCATCCATTAAATTGTATTAAGTTGACGCAACCAAACCATAGCCAACTATCCAGGACTACCAACCAATGAAGTTCGCCCTTCAGCTTTGTAGGCAACCATATCATCATTGGTGTTCAGATCATCATTAGGAAATTCAATGCAAGATAAAATACAAAAAAATGATTCAGCAGATGCGGCAGATAGTGTAAAACAATTTAATAAAATGAATGAAAAATTACACTCTCAACTGACTAAAATAAACAATGAACTCGAAGCTGAAGATAAGAAAACTCATAAAGAACTTAAAGAATATGAAACAGCCATTGAAACGATTCGGACTATCCATCAGCAACACGTTGGAACGGAGGCCAGTTACGTTTTAATTACTTTATTCGAACAATATGTAGCAAAAATAAATTCCCCATTACAGCGCTGCTCAATGTTGCTTCACTCAAATCAAAGAAAAGACCTTAGGCTTGCGAAGCACTGTCTTACCCTGTTAAAGCCTAATCCTGATTCTAACCATGAAGGTGATGAAGTCATTTATAATTTACTGAAATACTGGAATCAACATCCTGATGAATTGGACATCAAACAAGGTACTACACAAATACTATGTGCCTTCTTTTCTTGTTACAAACACTATATCCACCTATCTGAGAAACTGACCGAGAAATTACGGGTTCACGATTTTTGGCGAACTGCTGTTTATGATCAATGGATTTCTCCTACTCTGAATGAGATAGATGATGAAAACGATGATGTAAAAAAACGTGCTTTTGAAAAACAATCTGCCCTACAAAAATGGGTACCTGAATATCAGACCGGTTATCAGAAATATTTTACTCAGCGTATATTATGCACATTGGAAGACCCTACACTGGACCTTGAAGGCCACAAAATACTGATAAAGAGTCTTATTGATCTCCGAACCTGGATTGCCCCTTCTTTGCAAAGCAAAATTATAGAACGCCTTACTGCTCTTATAAGCAATACCGATTTAGATATGAAGCTCAGTGCAAAAGCGGCATTAAAAAAATTAATGCATAAAACTTGCTCTATTCAAATTGATAAAGCGATTGAACACTTACTCAAGAGAAAAGAGCGAAGTCAGATGTTCCGATTAGATAGAGTATCTATAAATTATATTCTTTTTGACCTCGATTTTCTCAGTGTGTTTGCATCTTCTGCTATGCAAGTAAAACTGATGCTGCATTTCATTCAGGAATTTCTACAGACATCTGATCCTTTTCTTGAAGGCCTTTTTTGCCATTCACTTGCTCAAATACCCGCAGCCCTACCTGAACTTCCTGAAGCAATGCGAGAAGGAGTGATTAGAAAAATAACTCATCTATTAAGCTTTGATGGAAGGGACAATCCTGATCTGGGTATTAATTTTGAATCTTATTGTGAAATCTTCATGCGCATCAAGGACAGTATAGACAAGAGCGCCCAAGAAAACATTTGCTATGATCTTTTTAAATATTATCTAGAATACTCCTACGATGAGTATATTCAGCCTGTGAGCAAGCGGCGTTCTCAGCTCATTGCGATGATGTCTTCGGAAAAACGACTCCAGCTTGTTGAATACGCATTCTCTCTATTACTAACCGAATTCAATCCCGCTATATATAAAGATAGGAAATTTTTTTGTTTATTATCTCAAACAGAAAGAGTAAGAGCACTCCAGATTATAAGCACCCTAATCGATACATCACCTGATAAAATGAAATTCTTTAATATGCTTTTGGCGATTTATAAGGATGAAGAGGAGGCTAATGTTACTCGGTTAACTGCTCAAGAAATACTTACTGCATTCAATTGGCATCTATCTGATGAACTCAAGAACACAACCATTGATAGTCTATTTGCTTTGATCGATCAGCCCAAAAGCCCTTTGTTCTCTCCCCCAACTAACCATTCCGCTTTTACGTTAAGACTGATGAAACATCTCTCATCAACGATGGGTAAAACAGCATATAGCACCTTAAATGATAAGCTACTTGCCCTTTTTCATGCAAAAGATAATCCATTGTTACAATGTGATATTGTCCAAACACTAGCAGACATACAACCTATGCTTGATAAAAATAAACGTATAGATGTTGCCCTGTTTTTAATTAATTTTTTACAGAATCCTACGAAAAACAGAATAATTAAAGAGGCCATTGTTAATTTCATTGCACTCGAACAAAAACGACTGTCTTCACCTGTTTATGACTCTGCTATTCCTGTGCTAATCCACATCATTGCCCGGAAAACGAAACATAACAACCTACAAAGAGCTGCCTGTAAAGCGTTACGTCAATTTAGCACTTCCAACTGTAACTCCGAACAAAAAGAACAAGTGACCGGCGTTTTACTTAAAACCATCAAAAAAACAAAAGATCCTCATATCTGGAAAGGACTTTTCAAAACAATCGTTGCATTAAAAGATTGGCTTTCCCCCCAAAAGAAAGAATCATTTATCAATTACTTAATGGAAAACATAGACGATAGCGCTCACGACATCGCTCATTATCATTTTTTAAAAACTCTTTTTTTCTTAAGGGATTGGTTAACCGCTGAACAGCAATCCTCCTTACTCGAAGCAAAATTAAAGAACTTTCTTATTAATCTCAACTACGACTCTAGAGGAACTTATGAGGTACTTGACGATTTAATGCCTGTGTTAAATCAAAATGAACAGATCTTCGTTATTCACCATTTGATTGCAAATTTGGATCATCTCCATCTCAATTTGGTACATAAACTATTCATAACACATGCTGCAGTCCTCAGTGAAAATGATAAGATCACCTTGCTTGCCCGCCTAGAAAAACTTGGCTCTCATGTGGAAAGCAATAGAGCAAATGAAGCCAGATCGCACTTTATCGAGATTTACAATCTTTACTCTCAAAGTATTGTAGAAAAACTCCTGTATCAAGTAGCCCAACAACATGATTTACCCATGGAGGTGACTCAACATATCTGGAGTTATGCCCAGTAATACGCTCACGTGAGCCCAAAATCAAATGAGAATATTATATAAAATTAAGTGATTGACTTGGGTTCGTAATAACGCAAATGATATAGACTTAAGTAAAATCTTTGATGAGAATAGTGAAGTCAAAGATAATATCAGACGTGGATTATTATAAAGAATGATATAATTAAGATACTCTGTGCTAACGATTATAATAGGAGTTTGGGGTGAGTAAGGCTTTTACTAAAGAAGATGATGAGTATACAGAACCAGAACGCCCAGACTTAGCGTTACCCAGTATTAAAAATTATATGACGCCTAACGGTTTTGCAATGTTGCAAAATGAATTACGAAATTTAATGAGTAATGAACGGCCGGAAATTGTAAAAGTGGTAAGTTGGGCAGCAAGTAATGGCGATCGATCGGAAAACGGGGATTATATTTATGGAAAAAAGCGTTTACGTGAAATTGATAGACGCATTCGTTATTTGACGAAACGTTTAGAGAGCGCTGAAATAGTCAATCCAAAACTTCAAGTGGGCCTTACTCAAGTATTTTTTGGCGCCACTGTCCAATTCGTCAATGAGCATGGTGAATCACAGTCGGTCAAAATTGTAGGTTTGGATGAAGCAGATATTAATGTAGGAAAAATAAGTTGGGTATCCCCCTTAGCAAAAACATTATTGAAAGCTAAAGTTGGAGAGAGTAGGACATTAAGGGTTGGTGATAAAGAATCTATTTTAACGGTGACACATATTTCGTACATCGAATAATTTTATAGAACGAACAAATGCCTTTTACTTATCATTACAAACAACCTGAAGAATATCATTTTAGTCTTGATTCAATTCAGCTTGCGAAATTTGTTGCCACACAATTCAAATCCCACCCTAATCTTGGTTCATTACGTGTATTAGATCTTTGCGCAGGTTGTGGGGTCATTGGCTTTGAATTGTCGTGGCATCTTCAAGCAATCCGCCAGATTGATTTTATTGAGATCCAGGATATTTATACTGAATATTTTTATCAAAACTTGGCACACATCAATCGACCTGAATTGCAATTTCGCTGGCATCTTTTAAATTATGATGCATTACATGAAAAAAGATGGGAAGGCAAATTTGATTTGATTATCAGTAATCCACCCTATTTCCAACTTGGCCACGGAATGCTTTCACCTTCCCAATTTAAGAACCGTTGTCGGTTTTATTTAGATAGCTCTTTTCAGAATTACATTCGAGCGCTAGAAAATTCGCTTGCAAACAAAGGTAAAGCTTATTTTTTATTAAGACCACTAAAACATCATGGTTTTGATTTATTTTCTGATATACAAAAAATACTCCAGGAAACATCAGCAACAGCGAAAAAAATATCACATGTCCGAGGTACGGATGTTATCTTATTAGAAAAACTGCTTTGACATTTTTTGTTAAAAATTAACTCCGCCTGACATCATTTTGTAACAATATTAATAATTAATAAACGCAATATTTTTTCTGTGTTAAGCTTGGCTAATAGATGAAAAATGAGTTTGGTCATGATTAAAATTGGGCAGTTTAATAGATTAAAAATGGTACGGGAAGCTCCTTTTGGGGTGTATCTTCAAGCAGGCGAATGGGGTGAAATTTTACTACCCAATAAATCGGTGCCTAAAGGAGCTCTAGTTGGTGATGTGCTGGATGTATTTGTTTATTTTGATTCAGACGACAAAATTATTGCGACAACAGCACGCCCTCATGCCCAGTTAGGTCGCTGTGCTTTTTTAAAAGTGATAGATGTGAATGCTGTAGGGGCTTTTCTTGATTGGGGATTAGACAAAGATTTATTAGTCCCCAAACCAGAACAACATCGTCCTATGGAAAAAGGGAAATCTTATCTTGTCTATTTAAAGCAAGATAATCAGGGGCGCATTATTGCGAGCTCAAAAATCGATTATTTTTTGGATAAGACAACAGCTCACTATAAGCCTGGGGAGGAAGTTAGCCTACTTGTTGCTGACAGAACGCCTTTGGGGCAAAAAGTGATTATCAATCACAGTCACTGGGGATTAATCCATGCAGGTGATATTTTTCAAACATTAATTTATGGTAAAAAAGTAAAAGGCTACATTAAAAGAATACGTGAAGATGGTAAAATTGATGTTGTTTTAAGACAAATAGGACAAAACAATATTAATGAATTAGCGCAGCGTATTCTATCTAAGCTTGAGCAAGCTGGTGGCTTTTTAGCGGTGCATGATAAAAGCCCTCCTGCAGAGATCCAGCAAATATTTGCTGAAAGCAAAAAAAATTTTAAAAGTGCAATTGGACAACTTTATAAACGAGGTATGATTCATCTTGAAGAAAAAGGAATCCGTTTACACGTAGATAAGAAGAGTTAAACCATCGCACTTCATTCAATTACATACAACCCACTTTAGTATCTTTAAAGGCAAGCAGACTTTTCATGGAGGATTTTGCTTCCTTACCTTAAGGCGCATCTACGCTCACTTGTTATTGATTAATATGACTTTTTAACTATATAAATTTGCAGGGTCTCCGCAAATATTGTTCCCTATTTACTAGTTCAACTCCTTTTACCATCGATAGTCCTGGTTTTATATAAAAAAATAGCCATAAAACCTAAATACACAATTTTCAGAACCAAACTCAACTTGTGATCAAAATGATTGCAATATCACCATTTCGTGCACTATATACTTATTATGCGCAACTATAGCCCACCCAAATATGCCAACGCAATACGAGCTCTATCAAAAAAATTTGGATCGCGAACAAATCAGTCGTGAAATCACTTCTTCAGGAACAGTTATTGCGCGAGGAGTTGCTGCGCCCTATGAAGGTACACCCACACCATGCGTTTCCGAACAGTTTCGGCTTATTGAACCTAAACTACAATATGTTTACACTGATGCTTTAACGGGCTGTGCAGGCTTGATAGCCATCTCTGGCGATGCTGTTCCCCCCGCTAATGATTTTAAGTCCTCCAGTGTGCTTATCATTCATGACAAAGGTGGGGATAACTTAAAGTCATCGCAAAAGCTGTTAGAAGATTTTATCAATGCTGAGCAAAAAGCCGGTCACAACAGAATGAGATTGATTTGGGGAAATGGTGTTATTGAAGGTGCTGTTCTGCCAACCCATACCCTTAATACACAAAGAATGGTAGATCGGCTGGCTCAACAATATCCGCATATGGACATTAAACATTTACCGAATCAAATGATATTAGTTGCTGATAAACAAGGAAATCCGCTTAATTTATCTGGTACACCATTAGCTAAGATGGCAACTATGGATTCACTGAATAAAATGAATCTGGAGGATATCTGCCTTATGAGTTAATGTTAACCAAAAAGGAGCTCGCATTAGCCAAACAAACAAATGCTCTAGATGAAAGAACCAATTCAGTTAGAAATTCTTTGATCCAGTAGCATTTCTTACAAATTGAGTTATCGAAGTTAATACAAGAAAATAACTCCAATTCATAGCATCAAGGGGTGATCGATTTGATAGAACTCTTGATTCACTTTTTTTAAAAAAGAAAATGGCTATCCAATTAGACACTTACGTCACTCTCATGTTCTTAAATAGGCTCTTTTAATTGCAAATAAGCCTCAAGTAAATCATCCATAGCTTCTGGTTTCAGACAAAATTTTTTATATGAGCTTTTAGAGGCACCCTGAACCAAAAAGCTCATATGAACAGCAGTTTTTTGGCGAAAGATTTATTTATAAATATTAGTATAACACCCCGCAAATAGTATATATTTAGTATATGATGATTGATTTTAATGCAGGAGTTTCTATGAAAAACTCTGAACTGCTGGAAATAGCGCGAGAAGCATGCACATATGCTAGGGAACATATAAAAGAAGGCGGGACAACACCTAGGGTTAAGTTTTATAAGAAGAATGCCGCCTTATTAGGTAAAGATTTAGCTCCATCACGAAGAGAGCGACTAAAAGAAAAATATCCAGAGCGGTATGAACGACTCAAAGCTGCTGGACATAAAGAAAGCTCTATTATTCATTCGTTACAATATATGGATAGGACATACCTTGAAGATGATGTTGAAAAGATGCGGAATCAAGCCGATGAGTTATGGAAAGCTTTTTGTAGGTATAAAGGTGTCGAAAAGTACTCTGAACGCGGTCAGTCAATTAGAAGGTACGCAATTGAACTCTGTTCATTAGAGAGCAAAATTGGCAATTGTGGCGAATTTGCCACACTGGCCTTTTACTACATCCAAAAAAAGTATCCTGAACGACTTGAAGAAATGAATCTTACCGTACTTGGGGTCAATGGTAACAGTCATGTTGTGGTCAGTTTGGGAAGTGATGATGATAGGGTTATATGTGATCCAACCTTAGATCTTGTGTTTGAATTAAATAAGGAGCCTGAAAAATTACATGCTTTTACTCAATCTCGCGGGAAGAACACTTATTATTCGTACTCTCCTGAGGTTCACAAACTTAAAAAATTAGCCATATATGATCCAGAATTAAAGCTTAATCAGGATGATATAGAAGAACTACACAAACTCTACAGAGGAGAAATTAGTCAAGAAATTGATTCACCATCACCTCAAGTAGAAAATATTGAAGAAAACTTGAGTCAGGAGGATGTTTTTAAACAAATCTGTTCCAACGCAATTAGTACTACCTATACCAAACCCAAGCAGTCTGATGCCCCTGAACTTAAGCTCAAATACGCTTTGCAATCTTACATCAAAACAAGAGCTGAAGAGGCTAAGATTGTTTCAAATAGTGGAGATGGAGTTTCCTATGATAAAAATAATACTCACATAGATAAAATAGCTGGTCTAGTTAAATTTAAATCGGTGGTCATGTGGTTGAAATCACAATATACTGCTGAAGATAAGATTTGTACGGCACAAAAAGTAATCGAAAAATTAGAGGGTAGAATAAAAGATCCCATTACTGAACGTGAGTTGTCGATCCTCAAAGATGGTCGCCTTGGTTCAGATACCAAACCGTTTATTGATATTCTGGAAAAGATGTATGTACCCCAAAATCAACTCCAGGCAAAAAGCTCATGACATAAAGATTTTCATACTTATTACAGATATCTTATGAAGCAAAATTAGATTAGAGAACAGTCTCATATTCAAAGGATCCTTTTTTCCTTAGCCCAAATAATGTCTATACTTAATACATAATGCATTTTTACTGCACATACTCTACATGAATTGGTTTTCCATTTTGCAGTATGTTGTATTTAGGAGTGTTCGTATGAGTTTTGGGAAAAGCCTCCTAGGTCTTTTCAAAACAAGGCCTCAAAGTATTACCCAGTTAGCGTCGGCAATAGAGCATAATATACCCTATTATAGAATTCACGGTGGTTGTCCGGAGAACGGTTTGCCAACAAGGGGTAATTTTGACAGAGTGACTATTGAAGCATTAGTCAAATACATATCAGTGAACAAACCGCTTGTGGCCTATGGAGGAACTGTGCTTCTTGAAAACTTGTTCACTGGATTTTTACAAGGTAAGAAAGTCGAAAATGGAGCAGGTGGATTAGTTGTGGGAGTCCCTGGAAGAGTTATCGAATTATCTTCTCTATATGAACCTTTACTTGATTATTTTACTGATTTAAATCCAGAAGTAGCTAGTAATGCGGTTGCAAAATTTATAAAAGAGAATGAAGCAATAATTGAAAATTTATCTGAGGATCGTATTATTGCTTATGTAACTGACTTAGAAGATTTGATGCAAGGAGAACCCGTAAGAAATCACTTCGCTGATTTAAATCCCTTATTACCTGAAAAACTAACCATACATGAACTGCAAGATACTGATTTTGTACGCGAATTATGGGAGGGGATGTCCTCTAAAAATTCGTTAAGAAGTGAATAACAATTAATATTCACCTATCCACCCCCTGCATTAGGAACACTTCACCTTTCTATGTCTCTCTCTATGAATTATAGTACTTAATATTTTCTTAATAATTTGTCTATATATTTATCAGTCCTGTATAAAAAGGGTCTATTATGAAATTTGAAAATTCTTTATTTGAAGAACGCTATAATGATTACTGGAATAGAAATATTGTGGTATTAGATACCATCATTCGCAATATTACTATGCAAAATCTATTTGCAAATCGAGCTAATGTTGGCGATCTGATTAAATCCTATCAACAACATGTACTGAATATGTTATCCAATTTATCTCGTCAAGAGTCGATGTTTGAAGACAAAGGATATGTGAATGAATACAGGCAAAACACCATTCAACAAGCCCATGAGGATCTCGCTTTCTATTCACGTGTATTTCCGGAATATCGAGAAAGCATAACTGAATTTTTAAACGCTATTGATAAGGATTCATCTTTAAAAATTGATGAGACTCCATCCCTTGCTTACAATTACGCTAAATAATACAGATAGGACATTGCCTGTATCAAAAATTAAGAAATTCATACAGGCAAAATCCAAGGCAAAAACGTTGTCATTCCTGAACATAAAGAAATCCATTCCTGAGAAAATTAATATTTAAGTTAATTCTCCACCTGGGTGGAGATACCTGTTTCGATACTTGAGAATTATTAATAGCAGTACAGCCCTATTTTCCTTGTTAGGAGCGTGCTAATTAATAGATTCAGCAGAATATCTTCTTTGAATTGATTCATTGTGATCCAAGTCTTCCGTATGATGCTGAAGTCTCTTCGCTTTATCCATATCAAAGAAGTATGGGGAATAAGTTGATTCCTCTTTTGGTGATTTTTTAACAAAACAGAAAAACGTTGCTTTGGCTACGTCCCCTACAGAACGAATGTCCTCTTTAACCAATGTAAATCCTAATTGCCCCATAATCGCATCAAGAATATTTTTAGAAAAATAATGCGATTGATATTCAGATTTAAATTTTGTAACAGCTTTCATGGCATCTTCAGGGGTAGGAATTTGATTTTTATCCATACTATATCTTAGGTTTAATAAAATATGAGAAAGATCTAAAACATCGTCATCAAAACAATTCGCATGTTCGGATAAAAAGAGGACTCCACCCGGTTCCAAAGCTTGACTTGCCTGTTTTAAACTGTCAAATTGTGCTTTGAAAGAAGGAAAATGATGTAATGAATGATTATACATAACCACTGCAAACTTTTTTCCGTCAAGCGCACCTAATAAATCACTCCCATCATAGACATAATGGCGGTTAATTTGTTCCATATACTCATTTTTGTTTTTCTTATCACTACTGTTTTCGCCACCCCAATCAATATTCGATTGAATATCAATTGCATTTCCTTCCATCTTAAGTGCTTCGCTCACTAAATAAGTCATAGCGCAATCACCAGCCCCTACATCCAGAAGCGCTTTTCCCTTTAACCTCGCTCTACTTTGGGGGGATAGACCTGAAGTAATAATACGAGCAATATTTGCGGCTTTGGACATCTGATATTCCTTATCAGTCATAGCAAATCCCTGTTTATTTTGCATTCCCAATGTAAAGTACCATTGATGAATTGTTGCCGCAGATACTTCATCCGAAGTATCTATAGGATACTCTCGCAGCATCTTCATTAAATCCAATACTGCTTTTTGATCTACATCTGCAAAAGTGTATAAAAAAACATTTCTTATATCTTTTTGTCGACTTTGAGATTTTAATAGTTTAATTATTTGATTGGGCTTTAATATTTGCGGATCATGTTCTGAAATAGATTTAGAAATGCTTGTTTCATTTTCATTATTAAGATAAGGGGTACCATTCAAATTTGTTGTCATATCATCTCTTTACTCAATTTAAATTGAATGGTCATTATATGACAATTATAATTAATTTTAAATCATAGTGATTTTAATTTTTTCATTTAGTTTAAATTAACCTTAATCTATCGAGGATAGCAAATAGTATACCCTGATGAACAGGGCCAATATTGGATAAAAAATTAAAGCAAGCAACAGTACTTCTCACGGTTTTCTTAAGAAACTGGAATAGGAAACAAACTTCAGGTGATGCTTTAAATTAGGAAATATTCTTCTGTGCTTTTTCCGCAGCTAAATAAACACTAATAATGCTAATCACTGCCAAGATAATGAGATAGACTGGGACAGGCACGTATGATATTAACAATAGGATACCTTATTTCATCCTATATAAAATCTCATCAGAATGCGAGGATTCTTCAATATATCTGATTTCTCTTTGTAGGGTTGATTTTGTTACTTCATTCACAAATTATGTCATCGCCAAAAGCTACAGGAATAATCAATAAACCCTGGTTACAATGAGTTATCTTTGGCCAAATGCTGTATGTGAATATCAGGGCACATAAAATCGCAGTAGGTTGCCTAGAAAGTAGTAGTGTAAAAAAAGCCCTTATTATTTCTTTTCATTTTTTTTGCTACTAAACTAAAATCGACGATTAGAAGTTGGAATCCAGGATAAGGAAATTCGATATGAGCTATTTAGAGCTTATAACAAAAACATTGGATAAATTTGCGCAAAATTTCATTACACTGACTCCTAATATAATTATCGGTATTATTTTTGCTTTTGTGACGTACTTTGTTGCAAAAATAGTGAGTCGACTCGTAAATTCTCTTTTACCCAGAATGGCAATTCGTGCCAATTTAGTCACTATTTTTCATAAGCTAACCATTATTATCGTTTGGTTTGTTGGTATATTAATCATATCCGCCATTATCGTTCCATCAGTAACCACTGCCAATGTCTTAGCCACTTTGGGGTTAACCTCTGTCGCAATCGGTTTGGCATTTAGAAACATTTTTGAAAACTTTTTTAGTGGCATTATACTCTTACTCAGAGAGCCTTTTAGTATTGGTGACTTCATCATCGTTGACTCAGAGCAAGGCTATGTTTATCGTATTTCCGTGCAAAACACTCATTTACGTAAAACAGATGGAACTCGTGTATACATCCCGAATTCTAAATTGTATACCAATACCGTAGTGGTATTAACTGATACGCCGCTAAGACGAAAAAAAATTGGCTGTAGTGTTGATTTTGGTACCGACGTGGAAAAAGCACGTTCAGTGATTGCCTCAGCATTGGAACGATGCGAGACTGTTTCTAAAGATAAATACATTCAAATTTATGTGGTTTCATTTTCTTCGAATGGAATTGATTTTGAAATATATTGGTGGACCAAACCCAAGCCCAGCGACCAACGCCGTTCACTCGATGAAGTACTCACAAGCATTAAAAGAGCACTTGATGATGAAAAAATACCGATGACCTACTCTACCCCATTAAGTTTTGTGGAACCGTTAGCAATAAAAAATAAAGGAAATCATGATGACTCTGATGCCCACTAAATCAGATAAGCCCAGGTTTACTCGACTAGCACTATACTGAATCAATTAAAAAGCATAAAATCTACTTTTATTCGCGGATCTTATTGCCTATCTATTTGGATGTTCAAAATGAGTCAACTTCTAGACCTATCTCTTCTAAAAAAAAATCGTGATTTCAGATTGCTCTATTTTGGGCAATTCATTTCATTTACAGGCACCATGATCAGTAGTGTCGCCCTGCCCTATCAAATTTATCAAATGACCCAATCAACACTTATGGTCGGATTATTAAGCTTAGTGCAATTATTACCTCTATTAGTTACTGCCCTGATTGGTGGGGTTTTTGCAGATCGATACAATCGTCGTGGATTATTGATCATCAGTGAATTACTTCTTGCTGTGGGCTGTTGCATGCTTGTGCTTAACTCCTATCAAGCTGCCCCCTCTCTAATCCTGATTTTTATCGTTTCAGCTTCTATGTCAGCAATTAACGGCTTACATCGTCCTGCTTTTGATAGTATTGCGCAACAGATTGTCGAGCCCAAGGATTACAAAAATATGGGGGTTCTTGCTACATTTAAATTCAGTTTTTGTATGATTATTGCTCCAGCTATATCTGGACTTATCATTGCCAAATACGGCATTGTAATTACTTATTTAATTGATTTAATTACTTTTTTTATGTCATTAGTCACTTTAATTAGACTGCATAACATTCCCAAACCCGTACAACACGAACATCCATCTATTGTTTCTTCGTTAAAACAAGGAGTTTCCTTTGCTTTTAATCGACAAGAATTAATGGGAAGCTATCTTGTTGATTTTATTGCGATGGTTTTTGCATGGCCTAACTCCTTACTTCCTGCTATAGCCCAATCATTCGGTGGCGCAAAAACTTTGGGTTTACTTTATTCTGCACCTGCAGTAGGTGCTTTGATTATTTCATTTTTCAGTGGTTGGACCGCAAAAATAGATCGTGATGGTAAAGCAATTGCAATTGCCGCTGCGCTATGGGGAGCTGCAATTATTGGATTTGGTTTATCCAGTTCACTTTGGCTTGTCCTATTTTTCTTGGCGCTCGCTGGTGCTTTTGATGCTATAAGTGGAATATTTCGTGGCACTTTATGGAACAATACCATTCCAACAGAATATCGCGGAAGATTGGCGGGCATCGAAATGATCAGTTATTTAAGTGGGCCTAAATTAGGAGATACACGCGCCGGATTTATCGCATCCAGTTTTAGCATTACCACCGCTTTGATATCAGGTGGTGTATTATGCATTATCGGGGTGACTGTTTGTTGTCTGGCCTTTCCTAAGTTTTGGAGTTATCGATCACATCAACGATAGCCTACTCTCGTCATCCCGAGTCTTCTGTTATCCGGTGCGCAGCGAGGTATCGCCACCCTGTAGCTCAGGGTTAGGATGGAATATGCCTCCCTGCGCTCGGAATGACTGCACCGCTACGCTATTTTATATGCGACATGAGTGAATCAAATCAAATTTTGGATTGTATTCCTTTGCTTTTACATCAAAAAGCGACAACAGCGTTGAAAATAAATAATCATGCGATATAGGATCAGATTGCTTATTATGCAAACAATTTTCTTTCATCACTAATTGTTTCGATAATCCTTCTGATAACCAGAAAATCATAGGAACCTTCTTTTGTTCGTCCGGAGCCATAAAATAAGGTAACCCATGAAGAAATAAATTATGTTCACCCAGTGACTCACCATGATCCGATACATAAATTAATCCTGTATCATGGGATTTAATATTATGTAACAAATCAATTGCGTGAGCTAATATCGAATCTGTATACAAAATCGCATTATCATAAGTATTTACTAATGCTTTCTGCGAACAAGTGGATAAATCCGTGGTTTCACAGATAGGAGTCCAATGTTTAAACTGTTCTGGATAACGTTCAAAATAGGCTGGACCATGGTTACCAAGCATATGCAATATGATCAGCTGATCCCCTTTTTTATTAATTATCCGTTCCTGAAGTTGATGCAAAAGAACCTCATCAAAGCAACGTTTGTTTTGACATAGAGCATTCTTTTTTAATTTTTCAAACATAGAATCTTCACATACCCCTTTACAGCCTGATTGATTATCACGCCACAAAACAGAAACATTGGTACGTTCTAATAAATGAAGCAAAGATTCAGTTTGATCAATTTTCGCACTGTTGTATGCATGCATACCATAAGGAGAAAACATACAGGGCAACGAAACTGCTGTTGTCGTACCACAACTAGTGACTTCACTGAAATTAATCACTTGACGTTTAGCAAGTTCTGGGGTTGTTTGCCTGTGATATCCATTTAAACCCCAGTTTCCAGCACGAACTGTCTCACCAACCACAAGAACAATGACTCGCGGTTTGCTATTTTCAGGGCGTGGAAGCTTATGAGCATCTGTTCCAATTTTGATTTTTGTTTTATCCACACGCGCCTGTCGCGCTCTCCAATATGCTTTTGTTGAAGATGAAATGATATTTAAGGGGGTAATTAAATAGATAATTTGCTTTCTTTCCCGATGAATTGGACCAAGTTCGTGAAATATTGCCCATGCCCCACCAAACATCATACACAATGACAAAAAAATAGTTCCTAATCGTCCAGCCCAATAGGAAGGAAGGCTTCTTTTATAAATTTTAATATGCCAAATGATCCAGCAAGGAAGTACTCCCAGGAATAGAAAATATGGAAGAATACGCCACTGCAAAAACTCACTGCTCTCCTGATAGTCGGTACTCACAACATTGGTAATCATGGTGGGATCAATGTACACATGAAATGTATTCATGAAATACACAGCAATAGAGGTAACCAGTAACAGTCCCATGGTAAACCATTTGAAAGTCCACCGATTAATGACTAGAAGAAGTAAGAACCACTGCAAACCCGTGATTGCAGTTGCTGTACAAAAAATAATAAACCAGGTATATGGATTCGCTAATTCTTTACCTTGAAGTAATTCTGTCCAGAAAGAGCTATTACATGCTAAAGTAAAAAAAAGGCTACACACTAAGGTGATCAGTTCGCTAGACCAATAACTTGTACGACTTGTTTTGATAACTTTCTCCTCAAAATAGAGGCGTATTTTACAAATTTTTTTTTATATTTGATAGTGATTCTTATTCAGCTTTCTCTTTATACTAAAAACGCTGATTTAGATAACAAAGTGGAAGGCCTTAAAAGAGTTCTCGTGATCCACTAAAATTAATGTTCATGGATCACGAATTTAAACTTAAGTGGGATACTTCAACCAAACAGGCATTACCTTATTTAGGTACACCATAAACTTCCATAATCCCACCTGAGACTCGACATTGCCATAAATATCAGTCTTTGTCTCGGGATAAGCAATACCTAAACCAAACAATCCCGGCCCAATGATGCCGACATAGGGATTATGACGCGCATTTTCGTAATCACCAATTACAATACTTTTCCGTTGCTCAAAACCTACTGCATAAACTACTTGGTCACATTCAGGTAAAAAACGTGCAATATGAGGTTCACTGAGATTATAACGAACCAGATTAGAAGGTAAAACACCATCAATATGTTCGCGAGCCCAAGCCGCAGTTTGTCCCTTAAGTCCAGTATTGTCGAAAAGAATCCAATCATCCATTTCAATAGCATAACGACATGGAGAACGATAAAAATTAATAACTTTTTTAACCTCCAATTCGACAAGATGCCTCAAAATAATAATTGCAGAATGTGACGAACCGAATACACCAAAAGTCTCATCTCGCTGAATGACAGCAGACAGTTTCTCTTTATCAATTGCAGTATCAAAAGGAATTACATTAACACCGGGATAATTTAATGTAGACGGGAGTGCACCTGTAGCCAATATGACATTTTTAGCCTGATAGCTTTTTGAATCTGAACATAAAGACCATAGACGCTTAGATAAGAACATACTACGAATTGTTGTTTTTACCGATTGAACCTTTTGTAATAAATGTTCCGTAATCCACTGTAAAGGTTCAACAATGAAACTTAAAGTGCATGTTTCATCAACAGGTAAATGATTTAATTGAAAATCAATAGGTGCATCTTGGTAATGAAAAGAATGAACTGCCAATAAAAAATCTTTAAAAAATTTTACCTTCGTATTACTCGAAACATTATTCCAGTGCAGACCTAAATCGCCGACCTTAAAATGGGGGTCAAACCATACAATATCCTCTGCTAAAATACCGTTATCTAATAACTTACCGATTGCCGCGATCCCCGCAGGACCTGCCCCTACCACTGCCCATTGATATGTCTTTTTATCCATAACCCTTATTCACATGTATTGACCAACTGACAAGTACCTGAACTACAGTCATCTATTGTTTGGCATGAAGGATCATAATAACCTTCTGCAGGCACCCCAATAACCACACCGGTATTATCATTCAAATTATCATCATACCAAATGTCGTCCGTATTCACATTAATCCCATCCCCATACCAATCATCATTGTGATAGTAATTACCATGGTAATTATTATAATTATCATGGTTATGATACCCATTATTGTACCCAGTATTTGGGGGAGGTGCGCCATGGTAGCCGCCACCGACATGCCCCTCAAAAGCAAAAATAGAAACACTTGTAAGAAAGGATAAAGCAAACAGAAAACCGCGAGCACATACTTTCATTTTCTTTCCTTAGAGTAAGCGGCCAGATCTTAATAAAGTATAGTACTCGAAATCAAAGTAAGTGAAACAAAAATTTATGACAAATAAATTTGAATTTTGGATGTTTATGTTACACTCAAGTAATTGTTTGCTCTTATGAAGAAATTTTATGATTTATATCTCCATTCCTCCAGGAAAAGTATTTAAAAAAATTGTTGTTGAAATGGACGAACATAATAAAGCTAAGACATTCAAAGATTGTTTCGTTGATCTAGAAGATGGGTCCATAATTGAATTGCAAGACTTAATTAAGGAAGCCTTACAGAACACGAAACGAAAAAGCGAGATAAATTTAAAAGCATTTACCATATATTTGAAAACACCACCTGCCACTGAAGATTCTTTTTTATCCTATACTCCCAACCATAATGGTAAATATCCAACTGATGTAGAGCCTGAAATTGTTATTGGAAAGAACGTTCAGAAATATAATCCGGCAGCACAGACTAAATATGGATCTTTTTGGCATAGGCAACTTTTCTTAACAACCGATAAACAATTAGAAATCACAGCGAAAATGGAAGCCCAGAAACAAGATCGACGACATGTTGGCGATAGCCCTAAAGCAACCTAAATTCTGTAAACGAGTGTTCTCCATGTTGCAGTAGCAATACACCGGGGATCCCTAGCGATGCTCTCGATGACGACAACACCCCACAAATTAGTCTACACAACCCAGTAACAAATTGGATTCGGTGACATATTTAATCAGTTATGCTAAGATGACGTTCGTTCCAAAACCATGAATACATACATCACTTATTCAGCCTACACTATAATATATTGGAACAAAATCAAATAACACTTTTGGATCACCTATGGCAGTTACTATAAAAACCCCTGATGAAATCGAAAAAATGCGTGTTGCCGGCAAACTAGCCGCAGAAGTTCTTGAGATGATTGGACCTTATGTACAAGAAGGCGTCACTACAGACGAGCTAAATACTATTTGTCATGACTACATCGTCAACACACAAAAAGCGATTCCTGCTCCTTTAAATTATAATGGGTTTCCAAAATCCATTTGTACCTCAGTTAATCATGTAGTATGTCATGGGATCCCAGGAAAAAAAGTTTTAAAAGATGGTGACATCATTAATATTGATGTCACCGTCATCAAAAACGATTATCACGGCGATACAAGTAAGATGTTCATTATTGGTACACCTTCAGTCAAAGCAAAACATGTAACTCAGGTGGCTCATGAGTGTTTGTTTATAGGAATTGACATGGTAAAACCCGGAGTTCATTTAGGTGATATAGGACATGCTATCCAACAGCATGCAGAAAAAAATCGTTGCTCTGTTGTCCGTGATTATTGTGGCCATGGCATAGGACGTATTTTCCATGAAGATCCCCAAGTACTGCATTATGGAGTACCTAACACAGGAATGAAACTGGAGCCCGGGATGACATTCACAATTGAACCCATGATCAATATAGGCAAGCACCACACTCGTTTATTACCTGATCATTGGACTGTAGTCACTAAAGATCACAGTCTTTCAGCCCAATGGGAACATACCTTGTTGGTTACCGATGATGGTGTAGAAATTTTGACTCTGCGCGATGAAGAACGAAAATAAACCTACAAAAGCTCATCCCTTTGCCCAAGCACTCGATGCAGAAAAAAAAGGGATGACCTTAGAGTTGCAAGATCTTAAAAACTCTCTAAGACAATTTAAAGAAAAATTACGCGAAGAATTCGATTATAAAACCAATATCACCACCATTATTCGTAAACTTGTTGCTTTCATCGATGAACTAGTTATCAGTCTATTCACTAAAAATCAATTGGATCATGAGGTTTTTTGCCTTCTCGCCCTTGGCAGTTATGGACGTCGAGAACTGCAGCTCTATTCTGATGTCGATATATTGTTGCTTCATACGGATAAAGTCTCTAAATCACAATTACAGCGCGCACAAAACTTTATCCAGGATTGCTGGGATGTGGGTTTGGATCTCAGCCATCAAATCACTGGCGTTTCCTCGTGTGCGGAGCTCGCAAGCCAAGATGTTGCAGTGATTTCAAGTCTTATGGACATGTTTTTATTATGCGGTCGGGGCGCATTAATGGAAGAATTGACTTATCAAATCCATCCCCTGCACATGTGGACAAGTCATAATTACTTTTTGGCAAAACTCCAAGAGCAAAAAAAACGCGATGCTAAATATGGTGAAACAGCCTATAACTTGGAACCCAATGTCAAATATGGCCCTGGCGGTCTGCGAGATTTGCACATTCTACTTAGCATTGGTAAGCGTCATTTTAATATTAAAAAATTAGCTGATGGCATAAGCTATGGATTCATTACGGATAAAGAATATGAAAAACTAACATACTGCCAGCATTTTCTCTGGCGCGTACGTTTTGCCTTACATGTATTAGCTGAAAAAGCGGAGGAACGCTTATCTTTTGATTATCAGATTAAATTAGCTCAGTTTTTTGGCTATAAAGATAAACCTCATTCACTAGCCATAGAACAATTTATGAAAGATTACTTTAAAGTGATTAAACGGAATAGAGAACTCAATGAGATGCTATTACAATGGTTTGATGAAACCATTGCGCACTCCCCCAAGCAAAAATTATTTCATTTAGATAATGAGTTTCAACTATCTAATAATTACATCGAAGTAAGAAACACTCGTATTTTCATCCATCATCCACAGGCACTATTAAAATTATTTCTCTGGATAGCGAAACGCCGAGATATTGAAGGGGTCAGAGCGAATACTATTCGATTAATTAGAGAATCTCTCTATCTGATGAATAAACGTTTTAAAGCATCTTCAGAAACAACAGAATTATTTATGAGCATTCTTAAAACAGAGGATGGACCATATAAAGCCTTACATCGAATGAGCCGATATGGTGTTCTAGCCCATTATCTTGAATGTTTTGCTATGGTCACAGGTCAAATGCAATATGATTTATTTCATGTATATACGGTAGATCAACACACATTATTCGTTATTCGCAATCTATCACGTTTCAAAGAAAAAAATTATGCAGAGCAATTTCCTCTCTGTGTACAAATCATGTCTACTTTAAACAAACCTGAACTACTCTACCTAAGTGCTTTATTTCATGATATAGCCAAAGGAAGAGGCGGCGATCATTCCGAGCTGGGTGCGGTTGAAGCATTGCATTTTGCACAAAATCACCATCTTGAAAAAGAAGACAGTGATTTGCTTGTGTGGCTTGTACGAAATCACCTCATCATGTCACAAACTGCTCAGCGTCAAGATATTTATGATCCCAATACAATAAAGAATTTTTGCCAACTCTTACCCCACCCACACTATTTGGATTATCTGTATTTGCTTACGGTTGCAGATATTTGTGGTACCAACCCCACGTTATGGAATTCTTGGAAAGATTCTCTACTTAAGGAGTTATATCGTGCTGCCAAACATATGTTACATAAAGAACAAGAATTAATGGATGAAACAGAACTTATTAAAGCACGTAAGCACTATGCTTTATCGATATTGGTTGCTGAAGGAACATCAGCAAACATAGTTGAAGAATTATGGGAACAATTTAAAGATAAATATTTTTTACATGAATCTCCTGAAATCATAGCCCGTCATACTAAGGCAATTCTTGCATGTACAAAATTTCCCTTAGTCATGATTATGCCTCATCATAGCCAAGGTGGAACTGAAGTTTTTATCTATATGCCCCATCGAGATGATCGGTTTGCCATTGCGACAACTGTTTTAAGTAACCACAATGTCACCATTCAAGAAGCAATGATTCTTACCTGTGATAATCAATATGATTTGGACACTTACATTATTTTAGATGAGCAAAATCAGGCATTTTTTAATAAACAACGCTCCCATGATATTCAACAGGCTTTATGTACCCATTTAGCGAAAACAGAACAATTGCCTGCCATAGCTCGAAAAAGACTTTCAAGGGCTTTGGCACATTTTAATGTCAAAACCCAAATTCATTACAACGATGATCTGACTAATCTTCAAACTCGATTATTTCTGGTCACTGGAGATAGACCTGGCCTACTAGCAACTATAGGTAGGGTATTTTCAACCTTAAATATTCACTTACATAATGCAAAAATTGTAACTGCTGGAGAACGTGCAGAAGATACATTTTATATTACAAATCAACAAAATCAGTCATTAAATAATGATGAGAAGGAAGTTCTAAAACAAAAACTAACTCAGGAATTACTAGTCTGTTCAAAGTAACATCTCAAGAAATATAGAATATCATCACATAGGAAATGAAATAAAAAGACACCAAAGTGCCTATTTATTTGCACACCGCTATCAATTTGACTATATTAAAACAAAGAAAATCAACCCGATATTGTATGAAAAAAAGGCAGGTGGCTTCAATTTTGCGAACCTATTGGAACTCCAATATTGATGAAATTGAAGAGCTAAAAAAAAGTTATAATACTTTGGTACATCTTGGTGATGAAGAAGAAGTTCCCGAGGAAATAGAAGAGGAATGCCATCATGTTTTAGAGGTAATTTCCAGCCCCTCTGAGCCTCATTATCCATTTTATTTAAAAGAATTTATTCCGAATATTGTTGAAGAAAACTTAAATACACTTTTAGATGGATTTGAGGAGGGAGATCTAGTTTATGGAATAAGCGGTTCACGTATTAGTTTATTTTATTTTTTGAGAGCGCAAGGAAAAGATGCTTTCGCTACAAGAGTAGATGAGCTATTTAATGCAACTATTGACCCCTTTCTTGAACCCCTTCTCGATCCCAGTTTTGCAAAACCAACCAATCCCTTTTATGCCCCCGCACAAACATTTAAATCATATGCCAGTCTTTTAAACAATGAAATTGAACAACTTTCGCCCTTAACAAAGCAAACTGACAAAATGCCCTTCATTAAAAAAATGTCAAAGATGGGCGTTTTTTGGACGCTTAATAATGAACATAAACTACATTTTGTTTTGAACAAAATAGATTACAAGATGTGTTTTGATAAAAAATTCGACAAAATAACTTTTGCTGAACTTCGCTTTCTTTACCGATATTGGGAGCAATTCAAACCTTATTATGAACGGGGACAAATCAATTTTTACTTCTTAAACGAAAACAATCAATTAAAAAAAGTAGAAGCCCCTTGGGAGTCAAATCCAGAGATTGTAAGGACCTATATACGCCCGAATATCACCAACAGAAAATACCATGCATTTTTTAATAGTTTTATAATTGATCTGCTCAAGAATGAAATAGAAAAAGGAATATGGAAGACGGGCTTCTTTGGATTAGGGGGAGGCAAGACTATTGTTATTGATGGACAGGAGAAAACAGTCCCTCATCGTGTTGCACGTATTTATAAGATTGCAACTGATCCTACTTTAAGTTCGGCAGATAAATATATAAAAATCCTAGCAGCTGCCGAGAAAGCTATCCGTAGTCCCAAAAAGTTACAAAAGCCAGAAACTACCGAATTTTATCAAGCAATTCTGAACTTTGATAAGAAGATGACACCCGTTGAAAAAGATAAATTAAGATTTTTTAATGGACGGAGGATAGCGGATAAACAACAGGGGATACAGGAAAAAGACCAACCTAAGCTACAATAAGTAGTCATCATCCAAGCACGGGAATGTTTCTGTAATCTACAGTTATCTCCGGTAATTCATAAGCACCTATAAATCCCAATAGAAAAAACTTTAAAAAAATTTACCGCAATATTTGAAAAAACTCTGTCAGCAATAAAGAACACTCCGCTTGCATAATTCCCTCATCAATTTGAACTTTATGATTTAAAGGATAACCCTGCAACAAGTTATAGACGGATCCTGCGGCTCCTGCTTTAAAATCTCGGGTTGCAAAAACCACTCTTTTAATCCGGGCATGAACAATAAGTCCCGCGCACATGGCGCAAGGTTCAAGAGTCACATAGAGCGTTGTATCTAATAGTCGGTGATTTTTTAGCTGTTGCGATGCATGCCTGATTGCACGGACTTCTGCATGGTCCGATGGATCATGGCTGTTTTGTGTGACGTTTCGTCCTAAGCCTAATAACTGATTATCTTTGCTTACCAGTACGGCACCAACAGGAACTTCTCCTTCATTTTGGGCTAGAATTGCCTGCTCATATGCTTTTTGCATCCAATAGTGATCGTTCATTATTAGTTATAGAAAAAAATTTTACAATTTATAGTTTGGGTGATTTGTAGCCCGGATTAGCGCAGCTTGATCCGGGATTTTTGCCATATAACCCAGCCAATAATTATTCCCATTCAATTGTAGCTGGTGGTTTACCTGAAATATCATACGTTACACGAGATACCCCATCTACTTCATTAATAATGCGATTGGAAATATGGCCAAGAAAGTCCCAAGGTAATTGCGACCAGTGTGCTGTCATAAAATCGACCGTCTCAACAGCCCGAAGACAAATCACGTAATCGTATTTACGTCCATCCCCCATCACCCCCACACTTTTAACCGGTAAAAATACAGCAAAAGCCTGACTGACTTTATGATAAAGATCCGCTTTTCTTAATTCTTCAATAAAAATAGCATCCGCTCGACGTAAAATATCTGCATATTCCTTTTTCACTTCTGCTAGAATTCGAACCCCCAATCCAGGACCAGGAAAAGGATGGCGATAAACCATGTCATGTGGCAAACCTAACTCAAGTCCAATATTACGAACTTCATCTTTAAATAATTCACGGATAGGCTCTAATAGTTTTAAGTTTAAGGTTTCTGGCAATCCACCTACATTATGGTGCGATTTAATGACCACTGAAGCACCATTGGTACTCGTTGCTGCCGACTCAATAACATCAGGATAAATCGTTCCTTGTGCCAACCAGGAAACTCCAGGAATTTTTAGTGCTTCCTCATCAAATACTTCGATAAAAGTACGTCCAATAATTTTTCTTTTTTCCTCAGGGCAAGAAACCCCTTTCAGAGCATTAAAAAATCGTTCTTCTGCTTTAACGGCAATCACTTCAATACCCATGTGCTTGCCAAACATCTCCATGACTTCATCTGCTTCGTTAAAACGCAACAAGCCAGTATCTACAAAAACACAAACCAATTGTGAGCCAATAGCCTTATGTAATAAAGCAGCAACTACCGAAGAATCTACACCACCCGATAAACCGAGTAAAACTTTATCTGTTCCTACCTTAGCTCTGATTTTACTGATTGCTTCATCAATAATAAGTTCTGAGGTCCAATTCGTTGAAGCCTTACAAATATCTACAACGAAACGATGTAAAATACGTATCCCTTGCAGAGTATGGGTTACTTCTGGATGAAATTGCACACCATACATCTGGCGATTTTCATCCGCCATTCCAGCAATTGGAGCATTACGCGTTTCACAAATTACCTTAAAGCCAACAGGTAATTTCGTCACCTTATCTCCATGGCTCATCCAAACATCCAATAAAGCATTTCCATCTGTGTTAAGGCGATCTTCAATTTGTGAAAACAATTTGCTGTGACCATGCAACTTCAATTCAGCATAACCAAATTCTCTCATAGAAGATGACTGTACTTCTCCCCCTAATTGTACTGCCATGGTTTGCATCCCATAGCAAATCCCCAAAATAGGAATCCCAGCATTAAATAACCATTGGGGTGCTCGAGGATTTGCATCGTGGGTTACAGTTGCTGGGCCACCAGACAGAATGATGCCGCAAGGACTTAAAGAAGCAAATTCTTCTTGGGTTATGTTGAAAGGATGAATCTCACAATACACACCTAGCTCACGTACTCGGCGAGCAATCAATTGTGTGTATTGAGAACCAAAATCAAGGATGAGTAAAGGATGTTGTTTTAAATCGTTCATTATTAATTATCCACCTGATAGTTTGGTGCCTGTTTAGTAATACTGACATCATGGACATGTGATTCTCTCATTCCTGCATTAGTCACTTGTACAAACTCAGCCTTAGTATGTAATTGTTCGATATTTTCACATCCTGTATAGCCCATGCAAGAACGCAAACCACCTAACAATTGGTGAATAATTGTTTGCGCCGATCCTTTATAAGGAACACGACCTTCAATTCCTTCTGGAACTAATTTTTCTGAGCCTAATGAAGCATCCTGGAAATAACGGTCACTGGAACCTTGTGATGAAGCCATGGCTCCAATTGATCCCATACCTCGGTAATTCTTATAAGTTCTACCTTGATATAATTCAATTTCACCTGGTGATTCTTCTGTTCCTGCAAACATGCTTCCAAGCATTACAGTATCAGCACCTGCAGCAAGTGCTTTACAAACATCACCAGAAAAACGTATTCCACCATCTGCTATTACTGGAATTTTTCCTTTAAGTTCTTTTGCCACATTGGCGATGGCAGTAATTTGTGGAACCCCAACACCGGTTACGATACGTGTAGTACAAATAGAACCAGGGCCTATACCCACTTTTACGGCGTCCGCGCCTACAGTATATAAATCGCGAGCTGCTGCAGCTGTAGCTATATTTCCACCAATTACCTGTATTTCCGGATGGTGCTTCTTAATCCACTTAACACGATCAAGTACGCCTTGCGAATGTCCATGAGCCGTATCAACAACAAGGACATCAACACCAGCTTCAATCAATGCACTAATACGTTCATCAGTCCCCTCACCCACACCAACAGCTGCGCCAACACGTAATTGCTCCGCATCGTCTTTACACGCATAAGGATTTTCTTTAGCTTTCTGGATGTCTTTAACTGTAATTAACCCACGTAATTGAAAAGCATCGTTTACCACAAGCAGTTTTTCAATACGATGCTTGTGTAATAAACTACGTACTTCTTCGCGACTTGCCCCCTCTCTGACCGTTACTAACTGCGTCTTAGGTGTCATCACTTGTTCGACACTCAAAGACAAATTCGTTTCAAAACGGATATCACGACTTGTTACGATGCCAACTAAATCCTCTCCATCAACTACAGGAACCCCTGAAATATTATACTTAGACATTACATCCAGTAATTCTTTAACAGTGATATTAGGCGTCACAGTGATTGGATCCCTAACCATACCACTTTCAAATTTTTTCACTTTTCGAACTTCTTCAGCCTGTGCCGCAATGGTCATATTCTTATGAATAATACCAATACCACCTTCTTGAGCTAAGGCAATGGCTAAGCGCGCCTCAGTAACGGTATCCATGGCTGCTGATAAAAGAGGAATATTCAGGTTAATCGCACGAGTTAATTTTGTTCTCAAAGACACATCTTTAGGAAGTATTAAAGAGTGTGCAGGAACAAGAAGTACATCGTCAAAAGTTAATGATTGCTGCACAATAGAAAGCGCCATTTTATTCTCGCTATCAGGAGTTAAATTAACCGAATAGTTTACTATAAATTGTGGATAAATTAAACAGATAATTTACAATAAACATAATAATCCCTTATAATTATAAGACTTTTTAGCTGTTCCCATCAAAAATCCAGTGCCTTTATTCTTGAGTCCTAGTTTACCCTTTTTTTATCGAGTATTGTTAAAGGCTCAAGCACAGGATGAAACGTAAAAAATAGATTAAAAATTATTTTTATCTCACTCAATTTTGGAAAATGTTTTTCCACAGATCACTCTTGCACTACTTGAATTATTAATCGATTAACGTGTACACTGTTGGTTAAATATTGTGTTGAATCAAAAAAAATAGGAAGGGTTCAGCGTTGGCTAAAATAATTGTAATTACATCCGGCAAAGGTGGAGTAGGAAAAACTACTTCTTCTGCGGCTATTTCTTCAGGACTTGCTCTCTTAGGGCACAAAACTGTGGTTATTGACTTTGATATCGGCTTAAGAAACCTTGATATTATCATGGGCTGCGAACGACGAGTCGTTTATGATTTTATTAATGTCATAAATGGCGAAGCAAACCTCAATCAAGCTTTAATTAAAGACAAACGTATCCCAAACCTTTGTATCCTTCCTGCATCACAAACACGTGATAAAGATGCATTAACACTCGAAGGAGTTGAAAGAATCCTTAATGATCTTTCAAAGGATTTTGACTTTATTATTTGTGATTCGCCTGCTGGAATTGAAACAGGTGCATTAATGGCTATGTATTTTGCTGACCATGCAATCGTTGTAACGAATCCAGAAGTTTCTTCTGTACGCGATTCCGATCGGATACTAGGAATTCTTGCAAGTAAGACTAAAAGAGCTATTGAAAATAAATCACCAATTCAAGAACATTTATTATTAACCCGTTATGACCCAGAACGTGTCGAGCGTGGTGACATGCTTTCTGTAACAGATGTAAAAGAAATATTGGCCATTCCATTAATTGGCGTTATTCCAGAGTCAAAGTCAGTGCTTAAAGCGTCAAATACAGGTACACCCGTAGTTCTTGACGAAACAAGTGACGCCGGTATTGCATATCAAGATGCAATTGCTCGTTTTCTCGGTGAAGAGAGACCAATGCGCTTCATAAGTAGTGATCGTAAGGGATTATTGCGTCGCTTATTCAGTAAAAACAAGGAGGAAGTGACGGTATGAGTATTTTTAATTACTTGCGTAGAAGGACTGCTACAGCATCAGTTGCTAAAGAACGTTTACAGATAATTATTTCTCATGAACGCTCACAACGCAATACACCTGACTACCTACCAAAGCTTCAAGAAGAAATTCTCGCTGTTATTGCGAAATATGTCCATGTCACTCGAGATCAAGTCAGTGTGAATCTTGAACGCATGGGCGATAACTCAGTGCTTGAATTAAACATCACCATGCCAGATGAGGTTAAGGAAAACGCTTAAAAACTTTCAGAAAATGTTATTGAAACATGGAATATGAGACATTACTCAGGGTCACGTTTACCGGAATAATAATCCATTCTAAATCATTAGTTTTGTTCCCTAAAACATAGAACTTTTTTAGGTGTTTCCTAAGTTGATACTGATTTCTTTTCGAAAACTCAGTTGTAGACTCATATTGGTTTACTTCGTTTTATAAAATTAAACACTTCTTAACGCATACTCTTTGATTAACTTTACAATTTTTTAGAACTCCGCAGAAAAAAGCTGCAGTAGAATTGATGACTAAAGTCTATTGCTGCTTTGGCTGAACATATGGTTTAGGTTGAACGTTTGGCCCAGGATGAACATACGGTTTAGGCTGAACAGATGGACCCGGTTGGACAGTTGGACCAGGTGGAACAATTGGGCCAGGATGAACTTTTGGGCCGGGTTGAACAGCTGGACCAGGTTGAGCAGTTGGACCAGGTTGAACCATTGGACCATGATGGACTTTTGGACCGGGTTGAACAGTTGGACCGGGTTGAACAGCTGGACCAGGTTGAACCATTGGACCATGATGAACTTTTGGGCCGGGTTGAACAGTTGGACCAGGCTGAACCATTGGACCGGGTTGAACAGTTGGACCAGGTTGAACCATTGGACCATGATGGACTTTTGGACCATGATGGACTTTTGGACCAGGCTGAACCATTGGACCAGGCTGAGCGGTTGGACTAGGATGAACTTTTGGGCCGGGTTGAACTTTTATGCCAGGAGGAACATTTAGTCCAGGTTGAATATTTTGGGTAGGTTGAACATTTAGACCGGGCGTCGCTTTGGGATTCGGTGGATTCGGAACTAATTGCCCACCCGGAACTTGACCAGGTACTGGATGAACAGTTACTGGAGGTGATTGCTTTATGATGCCTAATTTTCCAGCACTTATATTCTGAACTTCTGCTGGACTCAAAGGTCTGCCGCCATTTTTTAACAAAAACGGTTTTACTTCTGAGAAAGAAGGCGTTGCTGAAGGAGGCTGAGTTTTGGTTATGATTGGCCTTGATATTATTTGTACTGGAGGTATCGCCTGTGTAAATCCCTTTCCTCCAAATAGACTAACAGGTCGAGGCACAATAGGTGCGACATGAGTTTGCGCAGCATTAAAGAGAATATGATTAGGGATACGTGAGCGAAGATTATTTACTATTCTTGAATTAATAAAATCATCAGATGATATAACGGTAACTCCATTAGCAAAGTGTTCATTTCTATAATTAATTACCTTGTTTTGATTTTTATAAATATTATTAATGAACCTAGCATCAATAACGGTATTACTCAAATTGATCGCAGTAAAATATTCTCGACTAACGTGATAAGGAGGGATATAAGGTTCTCCTGGGGCTAAAGGAAACCAACCAATACCATATCCACCATTTATCATTAATTGAGGGTTATTGCCGCCAATGAATACGGTTAATGCAGGTGCATACATAGGACGAGCACCTATAGGTCCAGGGACCCAACACCATCGATTCCTAACGAAAGCCCAACGACCATAGTGGAATGGGGCAAATCCCCAAGGTTGATTATCCACCCAAGTCCAGCCCCAAAGGCCTAACCATATCCATTGACCATTTTGGTAAGGTGCCCAATCTGACTCCACATTATTAGGATACCAAACGGGACCATATTGTTGATCTTCAGTCCAGGAACCATAATTACCGAGATCTTCATAGCCTATAGTATCTGGAGATATATATTGAGTAGAGACTGTTCCTGCCATTTTATCACGCTCTAAACTCCAGCTCTCAAAATCATCGTATGCTACACCCAGTGTAGTACATTGAAAATTATCTAAGTTAGTCCCTGTGGCACTGCATGAGTTACCCACACTAATCATATTGGATGTACTTTCTCCGTAAGCTGTTCCCTGCCCCATTCTCACACTTACGGTAGTCATGTTGTCTTCTGCTATGACATCGAAACGATAATATCCAGGCTCAGTAATTACAAAAGCTAAATTCGGCGTATCCACTTCATATGATTGTTGGGAATTAATTTTTTTGATACTTAAAACAAGAGTTCCCTGTTCGATTTGAAACTGTGCTATTTCATCATTTAAATTCAAAATTTTTAATGCTGTTTGACTTCCAACACGGACAGTGGCCCCAGACAGTTGCATTTCAGCAATAGAGCCTGTATCCGACCATAGTTGATCATTTGAAATTAAAGGTCGATTAAGAGTAACACCTACCCACTGTGATTCTCCTGCGGGTAAAAAACTCACAGTCCCGTTAATATAGCTTAGACGAGCAACTTGAGTGGGAGGATCTGCGAAGGTCATAGTCGATATGGATGCTAACAATACAAAACAACTCATCAATAGGGTCATCATGATCGTGTTCTGCACTGAACTTTTTTTCATGCTAACCTCCATATTTTTAAATCTCTCCCAATATCAAGGAAAAATGTTCTTTAGACTATAATCGCTTTGACTGAATGACTTTGTCTAAGTATAGACCAGAATAGCCTGAGTGCATCATATGGGTCTCCCTGCGCACCCAGACTAAACTATTTTTGAACTAGCAATGAACTGACATTGAATAATACAAAAATCAAAGTTAAATCATCTCTGACTCTATATCATCTTTATTTACAACAACTTTTTTGCTTCGAGCTGATTTTACTGATGATGGGCGTCGTAACTCCTCATCATCGAAATCATCTACTTTAATCACATCTTGTCGAGCCAATTCCGCTTCTTTTAATTGCTTGGCTTCTGCATCAGTTAGCAATCCACATACTAAAGCCTCATTGATCTGCTCAACCAAGGTAAGTGACTTTAAAACATTATCTTTTACTGCTCTCATTACTTTTCTTTCTAACTCATCAGCAGCGCAAATTTTATGAAAAGCCTCCTCCATGCGACCCAAAGGACAATTCTCACCCGCTTTACTGTAAACCAAACGAGTTATACGTGTACGCGTTTCACCAGGTTCTATTAATATTCTAGCTAATTTATGACCTAGTTGATCATTAGGTTTGTTTCTTCGATTACCTAATGGTTTGATAATCAAGCGTAAAACGACTCGTGCCCAACGTGCTGGAAAATTCACAATAACACCATGCATTGCCATTTCACACTCATGCAATAATTGCTGACAACTCCACTCAACTAAAGGTAAATCGGCTTTAGGTTCACCATCGTCATGAAACCGTTTCAAGACTGCTGAAGTCAAATACAATGCACTCAACATATCGCCAAGACGAGAAGATAATTTTTCTTTACGCTTCAAGTTGCCACCCAGCACGCTCATCGAGAAATCTGCAAGAAAAGCCAAGTTAGCACTGTACTTATGCACGAGTTGATAGTAACGCTTCATACTACTCACTGGTGCTTTAGACATATGTGCATCAGTCCAAGCAAAAATGACTGACTTAGTAAAATTAGCAATCACAAATCCAGCATGGGCAAAAAATGCCTTATCGAATTCAACCAAATTATTATTTCTTATACTTTCAAGCTCCTTAAACACATAAGGATGACATCGAATTGCTCCCTGGCCAAAAATAATTAAACTTCGAGTTAATATATTTGCACCTTCAACAGTAATGGCGATGGGAGATCCCTGATATCCTCTACCCAAGTAATTATTAGGACCGAGACAA
Source organism: Legionella sp. 227 (assembly GCF_043161935.1). Taxonomy (NCBI): domain Bacteria; kingdom Pseudomonadati; phylum Pseudomonadota; class Gammaproteobacteria; order Legionellales; family Legionellaceae; genus Legionella; species Legionella sp. 227. Next base: position 3,439,855 of record NZ_CP171154.1, read on the forward strand.
ATCCCTTTTCCACCATGAATATCCATCGCGTCAAGAGAAATTTGTCTTGCACGTTCAGTAGTATGGTATTTTAATATAGCACCTACAACAGAAGGTTTGGCTCCGTTATCAATTGCAGCCGCAGCCATTGTTAATGCTGCATCAATAATATACGTATTCGCTGCAATCCGAGCTAAAGGCTCCTCAATTCCTTCAAACTTTCCTATTGGTTGGCTAAATTGTTTGCGAATGCGTGCATAAGCTCCAGAAGCTAAAGCAGCGGCTTGCGCACCTCCATTAGCACTCGAAGGTAAGGAAATTGCTCTTCCAGCACTCAAACACTCCATTAACATACGCCAACCACAGCCAGCCATGGAAACGCCACCAATCAAGTAATCCATAGGAATAAATACGTCCTTACCTTGAGTCGGACCGTTTAAAAAGCCTGTATTCAGTGGGAAATGACGGCGGCCCTTTGTAATACCAGGGGTATTTGCTGGTATCAACGCACAACTTATACCTACATCTTCACCTTTACCCAACAAATTATCTGGATCAAATAATCTGAATGCTAATCCAATTACAGTAGCTGCTGGGCATAAGGTAATGTAACGCTTATCCCAATTTAAGCGAATACCTAATACTTTTTGACCATTAATTTCTTGATGACATACTACCCCTTTGTCTGGTATCGATGCGGCATCAGAGCCAGCATTAGGTCCTGTCAAAGCAAAGCATGGGATTTCCCTTCCATCAGCCAATCGTGGCAAATAGTAATTTTTTTGTTCTTCAGTTCCATATTTAAGTAACAACTCTCCTGGACCTAAAGAATTGGGTACAGATATAGTTGTAGCCGCTGTAATTGAACGCCCATAAATTTTTACTAAAACTGACATTTGCGCTGTAGCAGAGAATTCCAGACCACCATATTGCTTAGGAATAATCATACCCAAGAACCGATTTTCTTTGATGAATTGCCAAATTTCTGGAGGCAAATCGGTAAGATTATGAGTAATGTTCCAATCATCAATCATTGCACATAAGGTGTTTACAGGACCATCAAGGAAAGCTTGCTCTTCCTCCGTCAAACGGACTGTAGGTGCGTTTCTCAATATGGAAAAGTCCGGAGCACCACTAAATAAATCGCCTTCCCAACTTACAGTACCCGCCTCTAGTGCCTCTCTTTCAGTCGCAGACATAGCTGGCATGGCTTTACTTACGGTTTTAAAAAAATATTTGGATAATAAGGTTCGTCTTAAAGGTCTTATCGTGCCTGCAATTAAAGCGAGCTCAACTAAAATAAGAATGATTTTTGTTGTTAAACCAGGAGAGCCATAATAGAAAACAAGAGCACTAAATAAACCAAAGCTAATAGCCCACACTGAAATTGCTGCCTGCCTTGTTAGCAATATCCCTGCAGCCCCAATGACTATGAGCACTAAAATAGCGTGTAGCACATTATTCTCCTTAATTTTGGGCCTTCTGGCCACAAGTACTAGAGTGTGTTGACAATTCTACTCTTCTTCAGCTTAGCGAATTGTAAACAGACTCAATTTAAGTTTAAACCAGACACAATTTTTATAATTTGCTTTGCCACAACTTCAGGGTGCTCCATGGGAAATAAATGGGTCCCATTAGTTTTATAACTTGTTACATTAAAATACTTTTTCATGTAACGCACATCCATTTTACCAACCACAGTAGTTTTGTCACCATAAATTAGTGCCGACGGAATTAATAATTTACCTTCATAATGTGGAATGACATGTGGAATGGTTCGATAAATCTGATATTCAATATGCCTATCAAAGCGTAAATAATATCCATCCTCTTTATACTCTAAACCGTAGGTAATATAATCATCTAAGCAGGCATCCGTAAAGGTTTTAAATAAGTCTCGTGTTTTTAAATAGTCAATTAATTGATCATGATTTTTCCAATACATACGACGACCTCGAGTTCTAAATGCCGGCGTAACCCGATCAATGATGCCAAGTGCTTTTGCCAAACGAACCATACTTGATTTGAAAGTTCCGATTAAAGGTGAGTCCAACATAATGACCGCTTTAAATAATTCGGGTTGTTCAATTGCTGCCAATAAGCTTAAAATTCCTCCCAAAGAATGTCCTACTGCAATTACAGGTTGATTAGCCTGCTTTTTAATACTGAAAATGACTTCGGAAACGAGATTGTGCCAGTTTTCGCTCACAGGAAATAAAGGATTATGGCCAAGCCTGTCGATGTAACAATAATCGAATTCATTCTCGAGGCTATCCAACATTTGTTTATAACATAAAGCTGGAAAACCATTTCCATGCGCAAAATGAATCATCTCTTTCATAAAGTCACCATTTGCATTGCTACCAGTAGAAATCCCTATAAATAATCCAGAATCCCCAACCGAAGTGTGTTGACAATTCACCTTCCGCCTACGTGAAGCCTGCTTGCCCGCAGCTTCAAGTAGATGGTCAAATTAAAGCCCCCTCCATTCCTAACTCATTGATAAATGTAACAAACTAATCATATAACGATTTTTATAGCAAGTAAAAACGAGTTTGCAATGCTTAGACTTATGCCCAATGAACCGCTACGGTTCAAGTTGAAAAAAATTGGCTACAACTTAATCTTTATACGCTTAATCTTAGTATAGTAGTTGAAGTAATGTTATATCACTTACGTTTTGGCTTTATATGCCGAGACTTATTTACAGATTTTGAAAGACAGAATTCAACTACCCAGAAACTCAACCGCTGGCGTCCAGGCAACGCCATTTTTAAAGCCTTTGTTCAAGAAGGCATCTGGGATAGAAATTTTTGAGACGAGATTTATTCTGACAGATATCTTTTTAAAAGAGTACCTGTCAGAGTAAAGTTGCTGTTAGGATAAAGAGAGAGCGGAAACATTATTATCGGGATTATCATGGGTGTTATGTGGTGTGGGGTTTTGGTTATTATTAAATATTCTGGCTCTTAATTCCGCTTTAAATTCTTCTTTCAAAGGATGAATAACCACACTTCCTTCTTGATCTATAAACTGTGCAATTTCTTGTGCTCTTGCCCCAGGGCTATATTTAATCATCATACTCACTTCCCTTTGGTCAAGATAAGCCTCATCCATTGTGTCTTTACGCCCTGTTAAAAGAGAATGCACTTTATTTTGATCACGAATAGCTTGATCTTGAGCTTTTGAAAAAAATCCTATTTTGTTATTTGTTTGACAATAAATCTTCATTTTTATCCTCACTGAATAAAATTTAAACTCTTATAATAACACAGCGGCATTCTATTGAAAAGCGATGCAGATCTATTATTCATCAATATGGTTTAGTTTTGATTAATTATTGTACCGTACAACATGACAATTAAATACCGAAGAAATAGGGCTGCTTGGGGACCCATGGCTAAATCATCTCAAATCTGTTCAAAAATATATCGGAATTAACAATGCCTTAATAATTGATATGTAAAATAAAAAGACAGTAGTTAATTAAAACAAACAATATTGATTACTGCCCATGTCGATTTTTATTGATTTTACTTATTTAAATCACGATCTAATCAAAAACAAATATTGTTGTACGCGGAGACAAAATAATGGGTTTTTCTGAAATTTTTAAAGAAAATTTAAGGAAAGAACAACGCCTAAAGGGATTTGACAAGCCATCCTTTTATGAAGTTTTGGAGCTGCTTGATAAAAATAAAAAGATATGTGAAGAGAAAGGATATTCGCCAGACTCAAAAGAAGCCCTCGATTTAATGAAATTCAACATTTTCGTTAAAGAGATGGCCCAATTGAAGTCCATATCTCGTTTTGAAATGTGGAATGTTACGGTCACTCCTCCCAACTCCCAAAAGGGAGAAACTAATTTCTCATATCAATTTTGTTCTGCTCCACCAGATTGTACGAGAATATTTTTTTCATATGACCCCAAGGGTGAGCCTCAACTTAAAATTGCTGACCCTTGTGTTGTGTTGAATCCCGATCTAGAGAGCGTTCATGCATTTTATGGTGACAAGGAGAATACTCTTGTCAAACAAAAAAATATTACTCTTGGATCCACTATAAAATCACTGAATGAAATGCATATCCAGCGCGTTGGTTTATTAGGATTTGCACGAAATTTCCCTGATCATTTGGAAGAAAAAGAAGTAACACAAAAAGGACCAGAAGAAAGAAAAACCAAGTTGATGTATCAACAACGCGCCTCTTATGCCGCTCGAGCTATTGACGGTGTTATCGAAGAGCTTGAAAACAAAAAAATAGCCTTTACTACAGTAAATGGCGGTTGGTCTGGGCAAAAGCAAACACCAAGAGAAGTTGGTATGACTTATATGGGACATTTATATGGATTAATCCATGATCATGATACCCATTCTGGCGGTGGATTTTTCCCTCCCATCACCGTGATGCCGGAAGGAGGAAGTACCGACGCAGTCACCATGCATTCCCGGACTAAACATTTCCTTCTCAACGATAGCGATCCGGTCAAAACAGAAGAGTGTCATGGCTCTCGCACTCAATTCATTGTTGAAAATGTAGACTGGGGACAAGACTCTCCTTATTTAGCGAGCATGTGTACTTCGATGGTAGTAATTGAACCTGCTGGACGTTGGACACAAATTGAAATGTTAAATGGCTTAGAGAGAGGAATCCCAGTAGTTATTATTGCTTCACCTGAAAATTATGACGAAAAATGGTTACCTGATAATACCGTCGACAAATTGTATGAAGGATTAACCAAAGGAGAAAAATATATAACGATTCCATTTCCAACCAGTCAAGATCCTAAAGCGGTAGTAAGAGCATACCGTGATCCTGCTGATGCTGCTAAATGGATTGCTTGGCGCTATGAGGTGGATCATTTTCATGATAAAGAAAGCAGTGATTTTTTTAAAAATGAGACAATTCAGAAAGCAATGTTAAATAATTTTAAAAAATTAGATAAAGCGGCTTCTCTCGATGATGTTGTTAATTTTATTCTTGATGGTACAGAAGCGAGTGAAAAAGTTACTAAGAGTTTACGCCAACGAATTGAGGGTATGGAGATTGGAGTAGCTATAAAAAGTATTAAATCCCTGCTGTCGCCTGATTTGGAAGTAGGAAGCACAAAAAAATCTGTTTTCACCAGCGGTGTCCCATTTTTTAGGTGTGGAACCCAGGCTCACATTCTCACAGAAGAGCTGGATATCAAAGAGGTGGATGTTGCGCACACATGGAAAAATCCTTTGAGCACTACTCAATAGTTACCAAAAAGCTCGCTGACTCATACTTTGATTCAGCGAGCTTTTTTTATTTAATTTGCATCTCTTTTAGAAATATTTCAAAGAATTTTTTATAATTTATAAATTTACAAGACGCCTACTTTCTGCACGCAGGGCATGAAGAGCAAAACTGTAATAAGCAATAAGTAATGCAAATAAAATGAATCCTGATCCCTGAAAAATTGAATTGAGTGTGAGCATTATAAGCAGCAGTAATAACATAGGAGTTCCTGCAACAATTAACAGCCGGGTTGATTGAAAAAAGCTCACATTAAAAGAGAAGAATATAGTTGAAAAAACTTGTCCTAAAAATGCTAACACTAAGAAAAAGACAATAAAAATTGAGAAGAATATTGCGACAACCATAGGATAAATCATCAATTGTGAAAAATACTTTAATTCTTTAATCGAGTTTTCTTCTGCAAGTTTTTTACCATCAAATACCAGGTTCGTCCCCTTATCAAAGGTTTGAACTAAAGGAGCGCCTTTACTGGGTTTTGAATCCGTCATATTAAACAATTTAAGACTTGGGACTTTAAGAGAAATTTTGTTTTTATTAATCAAAATCGTAAGGTAAGGATAATCTGCGGGGAAATCATTAATTTTTCCTGTAGTATCAACAATAACAACGACTTGTCCTTGATCATTCTTAATTAAATAAGGCATGGGCTTATCAAAAGAAACCTCTCCATTTTGAATATAAAAAACAGGAATTTTTGATAAAGGATCAGTGATTTGCTCTTTAAAAGATTGATTCAGACTGAAGCTCATTCTTAATGAAAATGGAATGGAACATAAGGCTATGGTCAATAAGAGATAAAGAATAGCAAGTCCCCGCCAACGTTTTCCAACATCAATATACAGACGTCGTGAATAGAAAGACATATACAATGCAGACCAATAACCATAGACCGGGGTATCAATTGGTTTTAGTTTGTTTTTTTCTTTACGCACGCCATTCTCCAATACGTTTTCCAGAAGTACGATGAAAAAGATGTAATTTAATTTTAGGAAACTCAACACGGAGTTGTCCACTCGTTAGTAGTTGATCCGCTGTGACGCGCAAATTAAGACGCTGACCATTTTTGACACATGTTGCATGGATCAATTTGTCAGCCCCCATATCATCTATAAATTCAATATGGATGGGGATCCCTTGTGGATTATTTTCAGGACAAAGCAAAATATGCTCGGCACGAATGGCCAAAACCAACTCATCTTTATCTTCAAGCTCAAGAGCCAACTCAGGTACTGGGAAATTAACTCCCAAATCCGTGTGCACGGTATTACTGCTTTTATCGAAGATTCCAGAAACCATGTTCATAGGATATTGTCCTGTAAATCCGGCCACGAATAAAGTTGCCGGATTTTGATAGAGCTCTTGAGGAGTACCTATTTGTTCAACAATACCTTGATGAAGTACGATAACACGTTCAGCCATAGTCATTGCTTCAGTTTGATCGTGCGTGACATATAAACTGGTCGTGTTTAATTGTTGATGCAACCGGCGAATTTCATGGCGCATTTCGGTACGCAATTTTGCATCCAGGTTGGATAAAGGCTCATCAAATAAAAAAACTGCCGGGGAACGAACCATAGCTCTGCCCATGGCAACTCTCTGCTTTTGTCCCCCTGAAAGTGCCTGCGGTTTACGTTCCAAATAAGGGGTTAAATGCAACAATTGGGCTGCTTCATCTACCCTTTTTTTAATTTCTGCTTTCTTATAACGTCTCATTTTTAACCCATAAGCCATATTTTCAAATACCGTCATATGGGGATATAGAGCATAGTTTTGAAAAACCATAGCCATGTCTCTTTTGGCGGCTGGTATTTCATTGACACATTGATTATTGATTAAAATTGAACCTGAACTTACATTATCCAAACCAGCAATTAAACGTAATAAAGTAGTTTTTCCGCATCCGGAGGGCCCAACAATAACCACAAACTCCCCCTTTTTGATGCTAACATTTACTTTATCCAGAACTGTTGTAAACCCAACAGTCTTCGATACTTCAATAAGATTAACTGTTGCCATACTTATTTTAACCCTTTTTCAAACCAGCGCTGCATGAACATGACCACCATACAAGGTGGGATTAGAGCAATCAATGCAACAGTCATAATGTAATGCCATTGTGGGACTTGATCTGCCACTCCAGCTAAATATCGAATCCCCATAACCACTGTAGCCATTTTTGTTTCTGTAGTAATCACTAACGGCCAGAGATACTGATTCCAACCATATACAAATAAAATAACAAATAAAGAGGCAATTTGCGTTTTTGATAATGGCAAAACAATATCAAAAAAGAAGCGTACAGCTCCCGCTCCATCTAATTTTGCCGCATCAACAAGTTCAGAGGGTATGGTTTTAAAAAACTGACGAAATAAAAAAGTTCCTGTAGCGGACACAAATAAAGGTAAGGTCAATCCAGTAAATGAATTGAGTAGTCCAAAAGAAGCAACAACCTGAAAGGTAGGCACAATCCTAACCTCTATGGGCAACATCATCGTTGTGAAAATCATGGCAAAACATAATTTTTTAAATGGAAAATCAAAATAAACCAAAGCAAACGCTGAGCCTAAAGCAAAAATAATCTTACCTAATGCAATGGCCATCGCCATAAAAAAACTGTTCAACAACATGGAAGTAATAGGCTCACCTCCAGTAACTGCTAAGCCCTCCGTCATTACTGCCTTCAAATTTTTAAATAATAAAGTACCAGGAACCATAGGAATATGAGATTGCATCATGACACTGCCTTCATTACTGGCAGCAACTAGTGCCAAATAAACAGGCAACATCATCAAAATAACAAAAAAACATAAAAATCCATGTGATAAAATACGAGCGAAATATGATTTCATGCGTAATGGACCTTTTTTTCGAGGTATTTAAATTGCACTAATGAAACAATAATAACAATAATCATTAAGAGTACCGATTGTGCAGATGAACTTCCTAAATCCATTCCTTCAAATCCATCCTGATATACTTTATAAATCAAATTGGTTGTACTATTGCCTGGACCGCCATGGGTCATTACTTGAATAATCCCAAAAGTATCAAAAAACCCATACATCAAGTTCATAATCATCAAGAAAAAAGTAGTTGGCGATAAAAGTGGGACAATGATTTGCCAAAAACGTTGCCACCCAGAAGCCCCATCGATAATTGCCGCATCAATTAATGATGAAGGAATTGCTTTAAGTGCTGCGAGATAAAATAGAAAATTGTAGCTGAATTGCTGCCAAGTTGCGGTAAAGATCACTACCGCGAATGCTTGTTTTACATTATTTACATAATCAAAATTAATTCCAAGCGACTGCAAAAAATGCGTCAGCCATCCTAATGTTGGATGACATAAAAAACGCCATAAAATTGCTGCTACTGCTGGAGCAACTGCATAAGGCCAAATCAATAAAGATTTGTATACCCCTTGCGTCCGGCCTCTATTATTCACTAATATGGCGATAAGGAGACCTAAGCTCATGGTGAAAAACGTTACGCTAAAAGCGATAATGAAGGTCACTCCAATTGCTTTGCTGTAGCTCGGATCAAAAAAAAGATCCAAAAAATTGGATAGTCCTGCAAATTTTTTATGTAGGCCAAACGCATCGGTATAAAAAAAAGATTGCAATAATGCATTACATGCAGGCCAAATAAAAAACATCAGGGTAACAATTAGCTGAGGAACGATAAAAAGCCAAGCATAAAGACGTTGATGATTAAATTTAGCCATTGCCCAACATAAAAGAGGGTCTGTATAAGCATTATATAGCTCTGGTTGTTTAAGTAAAGTGGTAAAAGGTGGCTTGTGTGATATGTAGTCTGCTGTAACATTAGGTATCTGAGATTTTACCATCCCCGATTGCTACGCGGGATCTCCCATTGTAATAATGTAGTACAGCATGGAGATCACTCGTTGATGAATGGTCTGCTTTGCTTTACCCAGGCTAAATTAATTATTTAATTTAAGGAAAAAATTTTGCGCTACGTACACATAGAAAACCCCGGTCCTCACAATCGATTGGTTATCGAAAAAGGCCCAACCCCTGAATACAGCGACTCACAAATTTTAGTGCGTGTAAAAGCAACTGCTATAAATCGGGCAGACATCATGCAACGTTATGGTAAATACCCCCCACCTGCCGGAGAGTCTGATATTCTGGGTTTGGAAGTTGCTGGAGAAGTAATTGAAGTGGGTGCAAAGGTTAACCAATTTAAACCAGGTGATAAAGTTTATGGATTGGTTGGAAGTGGCGCTTATGCAGAGTTATGCCCTGTCGAAGCCTCATTAGCTCAGCACATCCCGGAAACTTGGGATTATACACTTGCTGCAGCACTTCCTGAGGCATTGATGACTGTGTATGCTACTTTATTTGATTTAGGGATGTTGGAATCAGGGCAAACGTTGCTGATTCATGGTGCAGGAAGTGGTATCGCCTCGTTAGCAATTCAAATGGCAAAATTGATTGGTGCACACGTCATTACGACGGTAGGAACTGATAACAAATTGGATAAGGCAATTAAACTTGGTGCCGATCAAGTCATCAATTATCAAAAACAGGATTTCGAGGATTTAATTGAAGATCACAGCGTTGATTTGATTGTTGATTTTATAGGCGGCGATTATTTTAACAAACACTTACACTTGTTGAAGCCTAAAAGTAAACTTATCCAGATCGCTTGCCTTAAAGGAAGTAGCGTAGAATGCAACCTTGCATTGATTATGCGAAAAAGATTACAAATTTTTGGCTTTGTTCTCCGTTCTCAATCGATTGCGGAAAAAAGCAAATTATGGACTGAAGCTCACAAAGCTTGGGCAAATCATCTGAGATCAAAAAAACTAACCCCTATCATTGATTCGGAATTTAAATTAGAACAAATTGAAGAGGCACACCAACACCTGCAATCTGGGGTGCATTTTGGGAAAATTGTTGTTCATGTAGATTGATTTTTTAAGCCGGGTCATCCCGACTTTATCGAGGGATCTCCACGAGATAGTACCATGTTATAGTAGAAGATCTTTCACAATATCAAGATAACGAGTTGCACAGAAAAAGTAGGTTGGGCTGTTAAGCCCAGCGTTTCACAACATCCAATATTCTTTGATAGTAAAAATTAATACAGCACACTTCTTACTTGCGTCTTCGATGATTCTCAGTGAACACGCTCACCTAAAGAAAACCTACTTTGATGCGATCTTCTTAGCATCCAAACGAAGAGTACGATTTAATAATTGCTCATAGATAGGTCCATTCGGAGTAAGTTGCAGCACAATCGTTGCGGTAATGCAGGCCATCATCACTGGGAAAATTAAATAATAATTATGAGTCATTTCTACCACCAACACTGCTCCAGTTATTGGAGAACGCGTGGATGACGCAAAAAGAGCAGCCATTCCTGCAACAGCAAACATCCCGGGCTGGGTTAAAAAATCAATATGTAACCATTCTAAAATATGGAATATAGCTAAACCTAGAATCGTACCTAAAGAAAGGATAGGAGCAAAAATTCCTCCAGGAACAGATGTTCCATAGCACACCATAGTTCCTATAAACCGTGCCACTAAAAGAAAACACAAAAAACCAAACCCAGGGGACATGGTTAATGCTTGGTGAATGATATTCATACCCCCACCAACTGACTCAGGATGATATACTGCTAAGAAGCCAATCAAAAATCCTACCGTCAGGACGTAATATGATTTTTGTCTTGAACTCAATTTATCCAAGAGTGTTAGAGTACCCATTAAAGAGAGATTAAATAAAAGTCCTACAAACCCTACCACAATACCAAACAAAGCAAATAACCATAATGAATCAAGATGAGGGAATTCAAAGACATTCATTGCAATCGTTGGCTGGGGCCCTATTATCAAATCAAGAATGACCGTAGCTGTAATGCAACAAATCACTACCATACTGAAGCTGGTAAAAGAATAGTTGAATTGGTTACGCATCTCTTCCATAACAAAAATAACACCCGCTAAAGGAGCATTAAAAGCAACAGCTAAGCCTGCAGCAGCGCCAGCAGCAATCAAACTATCCTTTCTTCGTCGAGACAGGTTAAACAAGCTGCCCAGCATTTCTCCTAAACTTCCACCTATATGAATCGTAGGTCCTTCCCGGCCCAAGATCATCTTTGCTGAAAGTACCAAAATTCCAAAAAAGAACTTTACAGGTAACAACCGCCGCCAAAGTATGGTTTTTAAATGAAGCAAGGTACCCTCAATCTCTGGAACACCACTTCCTGATGCTTGAGGAGCATACTGCTTTACAGCAAAATAAGCAGCATAAACCAGAACCATCGATACCAATCCAGAAATAAAACCTGCTGGCCATCCATGCACACTAAGAAAATGAAAAAATTTATCGAATAAATTACTTAGTACATCGATTGACAATCGAAATGTAGAACCTACAAGACCGACGACAATACCTAGGACAAAAGATACCGTATAGAGTATCAATATCTTACTGCGCATGGTCTTAAACCATCCCCATCAAATTAGTAATAATTTTTAATCCAGCCTGATTAACTAAAGACAATATGGTTTCAGGATGAAATTGAACAGCATGAATGGGTAATTGTTGATGTGAAATAGCCATCACCACGCCGTCATCGCTCATCGCTGTAATCTTCAATTCTTTTGGTACTGCATTCAAACGCGCATACAGTGAATGATACCTTCCTGCTCTGAAACTATCTCCTAAGCTCGAAAACAACTCCGGTTCGCCAACTACATTTATGATTGATGGCTTACCGTGCATAGGATATTCTAAAACATCCAAAACACCACCAAAGTACTCAACAATTCCTTGTAAACCCAAGCATACTCCGAATAATGGAATCCCCTTAGAAATAGCCATAGCAATTGTTTGAGATAGATTAAAATCACTTGGTTTACCTGGTCCTGGAGATAAGACCACAAGATCATATTTTTGATTTTGCAAATAATGCAAAGCTTTATCAAAACGAATTGTACTGACTTCCGCTCCAGTTTGACGGAGATAATTTGCCAAAGTATGTACAAACGAATCCTGATGATCGATAAGTAAAACGTGTTTTCCTTTTCCAGTTAAAGGCAAATGCGTTATCTTGCGATCAATATTGGATTCATTTTTTTGTAACATATCTAAAAAAGCAGATGCTTTTAAGCGCGTCTCCTGCTCTTCTGATTCGGGTACTGAATCATAAAGCAAAGTAGCACCTACACGAATTTCGGCAACTCCTTTTTCAATACGCACGGTTCTCAAAACCAAACCCGTATTTAAATTTCCATTAAAGCCAAACCAACCTACAGCTCCGGCATACCACTTGCGGGGGGATTTTTCATGCTCTTCAATAAAATTAAGAGCCCAAATTTTAGGAGCACCAGTTACAGTAACAACCCACATATGGGTTAAAAAAGCGTCTACGGCATCAAAGTCTTCTCTTAGAATACCTTCAACATGATCTACGGTATGAATCACTCGCGAATACATTTCAATTTGTCTGCGACCGATTACTTTCACTGAACCTGCTTCACAAATACGTGATTTATCGTTTCTATCTACATCGGTACACATAGTTAATTCAGATTCTTCTTTTTTTGATTCAAGTAACGTCTGAATGTTTTCTGCATCCTCTATAGCATCGGCACCCCGTTTAATGGTTCCAGAAATTGGACACGTCTCTACCCTTTTTCCTTGAACTCTTACATACATCTCTGGAGATGCGCCAACCAGATATTCGTCATCACCCAAATTAATAAAAAAACCATATGGTGAAGGATTCAAACGGCGCATTTGTTTGAATAGAAGAGAAGGTTGATCCTGATAATGGGTATAAAATGTTTGACTTGGTACTACTTCAAACAAATCACCACAAGCAAAACGCTCCTTGGCTTTAGCTACAACTTGTGCATACTCTCCTGGCATATGATCACACGCCTTTTCAGGTTTATTCGGTGATTGGTAGGTTACCGAAATCCCTTCCCTCGCCAAGGACTTTGTAGATTGGCCTTGATATTGAAAATCATATCGTCGAATAAAGGCTTCTTCTTTACGATGGTTCACTACATAAATTTCATCGGGCAAATAAAGCACCATATCTCTTTGCGAAAGCTCTCTTTTTTTATGTTTCTGTAACTCTTCAAATTGAAAAATCAAATCGAAACCAAAAGCACCATATAGTCCCAAATAGGGTTCATTTTCCACTTTAAAAAAAGCCAGAATGAGACGAATCACAGTAAATACAGAGGGTTGGTGACTTCGCTCCTCCTCGCTGAATACTTCTTCGGAATTTTTAATTTTGATTTGCAGCAAAGTATGACTTTGTGCCAGAATTTCTAAACTTTTTTCATGTGCTAATAATGGCATAATGAAGGTTAATAGCATCTCACCGCGTTGGTTTAGTGCATCAATTTGAATTAAATTCTGCCTGCAAATAAAAGCCAACGGTGGATTATAAAAACCTATATCCCAACAGGTGTAACGCCCGGGGTATTCAAAACTTGACGCAAATAAAGCGCCTCTTTGTGAATCCAAATGTTCAAGAAGATTTTCTATACCTTGCTGATAGTCCAGTGGCGTCTGAAAACACTCTAACTCCACACCCCCTTGGGTTTTATAATGTTGCAACATGAATGACTAACTCAATAGAAAAATTATGGTGTGCCCCTCATTCTACTTTAAAAATAAGCTTCTGCAAGAAGCTCGTGGCCTGGATGATATGTAGCCATTATCCTTCCCTTCTCCTCTAGGGGAGAAGGTGCCCGTTACGCGGATGAGGGTACCCTCACCCCTGCCCCTCTCCATCAAGTGGCAGAGGGGGATAATTTCATAATCACCATCCTGCACCCAGGCCGCAAATTAAGATTCACTTTTCATAATCTCTTCAAGCGAACAATTCTTATCAATGGCCGCCTGAATCCACAAACCCACCTGATGATGAGCATCCCTAAAAGGGATTCCTTTCAATACTAAAGATTCTAATATTGCTGTCGCATTGAGATAACCACTATTGGCTTTTTGTGCCATTAATTTTGTATTGAATTGAACGCTATGCAGGAAAGGTGTGATGATTTCCAAACAAGCCCCCAATGTATTGACTGTATCAAACAAGCACTCTTTATCTTCTTGCATGTCCTTGTTATACGCCAGCGGCAACCCCTTCATTACAGTTAGAATTCCCATTAAATGTCCAAACACTCGTCCACTTTTACCTCTAATTAACTCCAAAACATCTGGATTTTTCTTATTAGGCATTAAAGAGGAACCCGTAGCAAAAGCATCATCCAGTGTTATAAAACCAAATTCTTGAGTCGCCCAAAGAATTAAATCTTCTGCAAGACGTGATAAATGCATCATCATAATTGAGGCAACAGAACAAAATTCAATGATAAAATCTCGATCGCTCACGGCATCCAGTGTATTCTCAATTACCCCGCTGAAACCCAAAGTTTGTGCCACCCAAATCCGGTCCAATGGCAAAGTACTTCCTGCTAAAGCACCGGCTCCTAAAGGAGAACAATTCATTCGTGTATGCCAATCACGCAAGCGCTCTAAGTCTCGTTGAAACATTGCCCGGTACGCAGCAAAAAACTGTCCTAAAGAAATGGGTTGAGCTTGTTGTAAATGGGTATAACCTGGAATTTTATCATTGGCATGGGTACTCGCCAATTCATCCAAAGCCTGATTTAAATGTTGCAAAAGTGTATTAATGTGCAACCCGGCATCACGAGAATAAAGCCTTAAATCTAGAGCAACCTGATCATTACGACTGCGACCTGTGTGAAGTTTTTTACCTACGTCACCAATTTTGGCGATGAGTAATTGTTCCACAAACATATGAATGTCTTCACATGACTCATCAAATTCATGAATCCCTTGCTTTATTTCATGACTTATTTCATCAAGTCCACTGCAGATCAAATCTGCCTCATTGTCTGAAATAAGTCCTTGACGTGCTAACATTTTTGCATGTGCTTGACTGCCCATAATATCGTGGAGATAAAGCACCTTATCAAAAGCCAAAGAAGCATTAAAATGCATGACTTTAGGATCGAGCTCCTTCTTGAATCGTCCTCCCCAAGTTTTATGGGCCATCATTGACCTCCTTTATGTACCTTGCCATACACTTGTGCCGACAAAGAAAATAAATTAATAAATCCTTCAGCATCCTGTTGATTATAAACACCATCTTCTTCGAATGTCGCTAAGGCAGGATCATGTAAACTAAATGGAGAATACATTCCATAAGGAATTATATTCCCTTTAAATAACTGCACACTTACAGTTCCAGTCATATGTTGTTGCGTCACATCAATCAATGCATCCAACGCATGCTTGGCTTGAGAAAACCATCGTCCTTCATAAACAAGATTGGCATAAGTTTGTTGTAAAGACTGTTTTAAATGCAAAGTGGATCGATCAAGACATAAACTTTCAAGCATTTGATGCGCCTTGTATAAAACTGCGGCTGCAGGTGCTTCATATATTCCTCTGATTTTCATGCCTACTAATCGATTTTCAACAAGATCAGCCACTCCAATTCCATGAGAACCAGCAATTTGATTTAATTGTCTGAGCAATTCGACCGAAGACATTTTTGTAGCATTCAATGCAACAGGCACCCCTTTTTCAAACTCAATACTCACTAACTCTGGATTATCAGGTGTTTGTTCCAAAGAAGCTGTCATTAATAATAAATCATCGGGTCTAGGTTGTCCCGGATCTTCCAACACACCGCCCTCATGGGAAATATACCAAAGGTTATGATCGCGTGAATAAGGTGATTTTGGGGTAACGGGTACTTCTATCCCATGTAATTTGGCATACTCAATTGCCTGTTGTCTTGACTTAATCTTCCATGTTCTCCATGGAGCAATAATTTTAAGTTCTGGAGCCAAGGCTTTGACCGTATATTCAAAACGCACCTGATCATTACCTTTTCCAGTTGCTCCATGAGCAACAGCTTCTGCATTTTCCTCCAATGCAATTTCAACCATTTTTTTTGCAATCAATGGCCGTGAAATGGTCCCTAGGATATATTGATTTTCATAAAGCGCTCCCGCTTTAACTAATCGCCACAGATAGTCACTAACAAATTCATCTTGAACATTCATTACATAGGCTTTTGAGGCGCCGCTTTTTTTTGCTTTTTCCTTAATCGCTGTCAAGTCTTCATTTTGTCCTAAATCACACACCATAGCGATGATTTCAGCCTGTTGGTAATGCTCTTTAAGCCATGGAATCATTACGGAAGTATCCAATCCCCCTGAATAAGCAAGGACAATTTTTTTAATCGATTCATTCATGGGTTTACTCCTGGTAGTATTGTTTTAAATGCAAAATAGGTTCAGCCAATTCTTTAGGGACCACATCCGCAACTATTTGGCCGCCTTTCAGAACTATCAATTGATCCGACATTTTGCTGAGAAAATCGAGATCGTGAGAAGCAATGACCATCGTAACGCCTAAAGACTTGACTGAATTTAATAAGTTAATGACATCATCAATTGTCGCCAGATCAAGACCCGAAGTCGGTTCATCACAAAGCAGTAAAGTGGGGTTCATCATTAAGCTTCGAGCTAAAGCAACGCGTTGCTTTTGCCCTCCAGACAACTGATGTGGATAAGAAGATGCTTTATCACTAATCCCCAAACTCTGCAGCAAAGAATGGGCTTGCTCTTCATGATTTAATGTTTTGTTTTGTAAGCGAGGAGCATAAACTAAGTTCTGCATCACGTTCATATGAGGAAAAAGCTGAAAATCCTGAAACATAAAACCGCTTTGTCCCTTTACTGTGATCGTACCGGAGTCCAGAGTTTCTAATTGTTGTATGCAACGTAGCAATGTGGATTTACCGCTCCCTGATGGTCCTGCTAAACCGAGCACCGTATGAGCCTGTAATTCTAAATTAATGTTATTTAATACGGGTAGACAACCAAAATATTTAGATGCTTGGTTAATGACTAACATAAAGCCCCCTTTCTTCAATTTTTTTACCCATGCATTCAATTAAGAGAACCATACCGTAGTAAAAGCAACCCGCAATACATAAAGGAACAAAGTAGGTAAATTGTTCGGCAGCAACTGATTGAGCCCTACGCATCAGGTCCATTCCACCTATAGTCGCAATTAATGCGGTTTCTTTCAGTAGCGCAATCATTTCATTGATGAATGCAGGAAATATATTTTTCACGACCTGGGGTAGAACAATATCTTTCCATAAATAAAAATTAGGTATTTGTAACGTTTTTGCTGCTTCAAACTGACCTTTGGGCAAATGTTCTATTCCTGAACGGAGAATTTCGGCAATGTATGCTGAACTGTTCAGACCAAATGTTAAAAGCCCGGCCGTCAGAATATTCGCTTTAATACCGATTAATGCGGGCACAGCAAAATAAACAAAACTAAGCTGTAAAATAACTGGGGTCCCTCTCATCACCGAAATAAATCCATTGATTAGTGGTTTCATAATTCCTTGGTATCGCAATAAAGCAAGTACGGTTCCTAATAGAGTTCCTATGAACAAACCACCCATTAACAAGATTAAAGTAACTAGAGTTCCCTCACCAATATAGAGGATGTTTTGTGTTAACTCTTCCATTGTGTATTCTCCAGCCATTTTTTCTTGAGTGCACTCAGCTCACCCGTTTGTTCGATTTCATGTAAAACCTGATTTATTTTTTGCGTCAACTCAGAATTCTTTTTTAAAGCCAAGCCGTAGCCATCATCTGATTTAGCAATCACAGCAAAAGACAGTCCAGGATTTTTCTTACTAAATACGGCACCTTGTACGCCATCCAATAGAACTAAATCAGCATGGCCGGCTTTTAAAGCTGCAATGGTTTGATTGTTATTATCCATCACTAAAAGCTTGGCATTCGGAACGTTCTGCTTCAACCAAATTTCCATGGTACTACCTAATTGAACTGCTATTTTTTTGTCAGCTAATTGTTGTACGTTTTTAATCGGCTTGTTTTCAGGAAAAACAGCCGCCATACTCTCGAAATAATAAGGCTCACTAAAATCAAAATTCTTTTTTCGCTGATCTGTAATCGTAATTGTAGAAATCGCTGCATCAACCTGACCAGAGCTTAGGGCTGGCAAGATGCTGCTGAATTGCATGCTATCAAAAAATGCTTCCTTACCTAATTTTTTTGCAATCAAACGAGCAAGATCAATATCAAAACCTTTGATTTCCCCATGATCATTGTATTCAAATGGTGGATATTCCGCAGCCACGGCAAAATGAATATATTGAATGCTCTCCTTAGGGATTCTCGCGTAACAAAAAGAAACAAGCAAAGCAAGGCCTATTAAAATGACAAAAAATAATTGTTTCATTTGAATATAAATCCAGTTTTTATGCGTTTTTCAAATGTAGCAATCTTGACTTGCCCTGTCAAGATATTTTGAATATAATTTCATTAAAATGACTTTGTATTCACTGATCACCAATTAAGCGGAGAATTGAATGAGCCTAGACGCTGCCCTTGATGGACATATATTAAATATTGTGCAAACCGAAAAAATTGCTGAGCAAATTGATTTGCAAAACAGCCTAAAAGCACGGGGTTATACGATTCCTCAGGCAACCCTATCACGAAGGCTGAAAAAATTAAAAATTGCAAAAATAGGTGGAGCTTATCAAGTAGTCGACTTCAATCTACCTAACTTACCTTTGGTACTGAATATGCAAGTCTCCGATTATGGTCTTATAGTGCTTCATACTCACCCTGGAAATGCAAACAGTTTGGCTTTTTTTATTGATAGAAAATTCGTATCTTTTTCACCTCAAGCCATTCAGGATTCAGGAATTTTAGGAACGATTGCCGGTGACGATACCGTGCTTCTTATCGTAAAAAGTAAAGAACAATTAAACCCTGTCATTCAGCTTCTTCATGATGAGTTTCCTTACCTGAAAAAGTAATAATCCAGAACATTAATCTGAGCTCAACTGTATTAAGTGGTTTCTTCATCCCCTAAATCCCGGGTAAGGCTTCGCCAAACCCAGGATACATAATAAAAGAGCGGGCATATTATCGTGTAATCCCGTCATTCCGAATGCAACGAGAGAGCTCCTTCACTATTCTTGAGATTAAAGAGCCACACAGCAATTGGATCAATATTTTTTCAATTTGTATATTTATCATAAGTTATTGTATTTATTATTTTTCTCATTTTTGTTAATAAATCCTTAATAAATAAGTAATTTTTCCTTAAGAAATAAATTCTATAGTTATCTCATGAATCAATTATTCGTTGATAATCTACTATGAGATACAAACCAGAACAATTTCCGACTGCTAAAACAAGCACCAGTCCAAAGGCAAGCTCCAATGCAAGAATTTTAAAATTAACCAGCGAACTTTCTGCAATGAGAGAAAAAGAGTGGAATGATTTTCATTCAACAGTTTTTCAGCAAATAAACAAAGAGTGCTACATTAATGACAAATATGACCAAGGTAAATTAGCTAAACTTATCGAAGACATTTATGATGGTATTAGCGAACAAGCCCAAGATAAGATGTTTAAGCTTTTAGAGAAAAGGCAAAAAATTGATGATTTAACTTTTGTTACCGAACTTAGAAATATCATTGCAGGGGAAAGATTTAGATTTTCTTCATTAACAGCCACATTACCTGATTTTTTAAAAATAATAGACACCGATGAAAAATTGGATTTATTTTTAAGAAATCCACAAAAATATATTAACGATAATAGCGGAAAGCTTTCTATTTTTGAATTGCAGGTACTTGAGGTCACGATAAATGATCCCGCATTCAGTCAGTTAGCTTCAATTAACCGTAAACATGACCCAAAGGCTTTTGTCTATACACCGTTAACTGCTCAGTTATTTCAATTAAATCTTTCTCAATATGGGTCAATGGATGCAGGGGCATTTGAAGATTTAATACCACCATCTGCAAGAGAATCTGTTTTGGCAAAAGCAAGACAAACTCCTAAAAAACTAGTTATGGGGCTGGGGGGAGCACAAGCCACTTATAGACGCTCTGCAATTGCCGAAACCGCTGAAAAAGTTAGAGAATCGGGGTTGGGAGCTTGTCATTCCTTCGCTTTGCTCGCTGCTGATCATTTATTAAAAAAAATGGATACTGGGGAATTACCTCAGATGCACATTAAAATGGTGAGCCATAAAAGAGGTAGATACTCGCACACCTATCTTCTCCTTAATCATAACTCTCAGGATCTGAACAATCTGTCTCAATGCATTATTGTTGATCCATGGGCGGTAGTTATGGGGCATACTAAAGAGGGTTATGGTGCATTTCTGACGAGTAATTACCCATTTCCCCGGATGACATCCCAATTGGTTTCTTGCTATGATTCTCAGGAACCAGAAATAGAACAACTTCAATCAGACGAAACAGCAATTTCGAGTCGATCTTTTCGGGAGCAATTGGCAAAAGTATCTATTGTTTCAGGTGGTAGTTTCTTTTCTCAACAACTTGATAGTAAACAACAAATTGCGGTCACCTTTCTAGATGATTTGAAAGCCTACGTAAACAAGACTTCCAGACATAGTTTAAAGCTCGAATTACTTGATGTATTAAACAGACAGGTAAGAGCGGGTGATATCACCCCTGAAGTAGCGTTGAAGGTAGCTGCTCAAGCGGTTCTAGCACGATCTATTGAAAAAGCTGGAAACAATAATTACAGGTGGAATATTGCTTCATCCAATATAACTAATGAGACTTTATCCGCTTTATTACCTGCATTTGAGAAATCCAAACCCTATTGGAGTAGATATCTTAGCAAATATGAGGCGATTCCTAGTAATGAAAAAATCAGCAAAATGGACGTAAACCATTTGCGAAAAGTAGTTGATCTTTTGCCCCAAAAAGAGGAACATACATTTTCTGCAGATAGTGAAAATAATAAACAAGTTACGCCTTGAATTAGGCTTACCCGTGACAAAATGCCAGGAGAATTTTTTTTATGGGTGAATCCCGTTTAGAGGTAGATTTACAACAACTCACCACTCTTCCTAAGGAAATCTTATTTCTAGTTCTCGATAACCTCACCATAACGGAAATATTAAAATTAAAAAAAGTGTCTAAAGCCGTTAACATATTGGCATCAGATTATTTAATTGAGGAATTAAAAGTAAAAGAGGTGCATTGTGGCCAAGATTTCACTTTGATTCTTTTAAACCACGGACGAGTTTTAGCTATAGGAAGTAATTTACGAGGACAACTTGGACTCGGTGAACATATAAAACATGTTTCTCAATTAACCGAAATCACTGCGCTTAAAGAGCGTGTGACTCATATTGCAACTGGATTTTCACATGCAATTTTTTTAGGTGAATCAGGTAAAGTCTATGGCCTGGGAAGAAATGAAGAAAGACAGATAGCCCCTGATTCAAGTGCTACAAGCATTTATGTACCTACCCCTATAGAAGTACAAGCAACAGTAAAAAATGTTTTTGCCCAAGATCATACAAGCGCTTTAATTTTCACTGACGACTCCCCCGACAAGGCGTTTAAAATAATGGGTAACCCATTAAAAGCTTATCCATTGAAACACATTAAAGCTTTTTTATCCGATTGGCTTCCCACGCCCTCTTCTGACTTAGAAATTGCTGATATTGCGGTGAACAATCAACAGCAATGTGCACTTTTGTTAACTACGAATGGTGAAGTCTATGTATACGGGAACAATCAATCAGGATTATTAGGATTAAATCCAGAAAACGTGTTTATTAATACTTGGACTAAGTTGTCAGATGTTAAGGCAAAACAAATTAAGGCCACGGCGTTAGGTTGTTTCATTCTAACTCGTGATAATTTATTACTTGCAAGTGGTTCAAATACTAAAGGACAATTGGGTCCGATTGAAGAATTCGAAGGATTCATGAAAATCGCTTCTGATGTGAAGTATTTTGATGCAGTAGATCATCATACTATTTATGTAGACAGCCAAAATAAATTGTTTCTTTTGGGTGCCATGAAAATGGATGATCAGGAGTTAAGATCTGTTGAAAAGGGAATTTTTCCTATTCAGGGATCTTCTAAGCCCTCTACCGAGAAGGTAAGAGCATTACTGAATCATTTTTTTAAAAAACAGCCTGATAATCCAAAACCATCACAAGATCAGAGTAATAATGATTTTTCACCCTGAGAATTGAGTGTAAAGAAAGTTTCTATTACGCGTGTTATTGTTGCAATAGAATATCTCTACTAATAGTTTACTTTTTATTTTTAAGTTATAACATCCCCGTTATAATGAGCTTTGTTGATAACTATCGTATGTGAAACTGGCATTATCTCTCATTTAAGAATGGAATCCCGCCTTCGCGGGAGTGACAAAAATGGAGTTTGGGAATTAACGCACTCTTCCAAACTATTTTTTCAACACAAGCCCTATAATGAGGTATTAACTCTGTGAGGTACTATATTTTATGACTATCTCGGCAAAAGAATTAGACAAAATTTCTCAGCTCGCTTATCTGGATACAGACATAGAGCATTCACCTAAACTCATCGAAGACATTAATGCAATCATGAATTTTGTCGACCAACTCCGTTCTATTGATACTCAAAAAGTAGAACCTCTTTTTCATCCTCTTGCATTAAATCAACGATTAAGATCCGATGTGGTAACCGAAGAAAATTGTCTTTCCGATTTAGAAACCCTTGCCCCACGATTTGAACAAGATCTTTATTTAGTCCCTCAAGTTATTGACCAGAGTAAGTAATCATGGAACATTTATCCTTAAAACAGCTATCTCAAGCATTACATCAGAAGAAACTCTCTAGTGTTGAATTAACTCAGCAGTACCTCACACAAATTAAAAAGCATCAAGAGTTAAATGCTTTTATCAGTCTAGATGAGGAACACGCGATTCTTGAAGCTAAAAAAGCAGATCAAGAACTAAAAAAAGGTCATGGTAAAATGCTTACAGGTATTCCTATGGCATTAAAAGATTTATTTTGTACCCTGCGCATGCCAACGACCTGTGCTTCAAAAATGCTTGCCCATTTTCAATCACCTTATGAAGCAACTTTAGTCAGTAAGTTGCTCGCTCAAGGTTCTATTTTGATTGGTAAAACGAATATGGACGAATTTGCGATGGGCTCGTCCAATGAAAACAGTTACTTTGGGGCTGTAAAAAATCCATGGGATAAAGAGCGCGTTCCAGGTGGTTCTTCAGGTGGTTCTGCAGCAGCTGTAGCCGCTGGCTTGGTCCCTTTTGCTATAGGTTCTGATACGGGAGGTTCAATACGGCAACCCGCTGCCTTATGTGGAATCAGCGGAATTAAACCCACTTATGGTCTTATTTCTCGCTATGGGATGATTGCTTACGCCTCCAGTCTGGATCAGGCAGGTCCTTTAGCGCGAAGTGCGGAAGACTTAGCATTGGTTCTTCAAGCGATGGCTGGATTCGATCCTAAAGACTCCACTTCAGTTGATTCAGCAATTCCTGAATATTGTGCTGATCTTAATAAACCCTTATCTAAACTAAAAATAGGTTTACCATCCTGTTTTTTTCAGCCACAAGTAGATCAAGCAATACAACAGGCGATTCTTGATGCAGTGAAGGTTTTTGAAAGTGCAGGAGGCGAAATTGTTTCTTTAAATTTGGAACTTCAACCTTTATGGGTACCCTGCTACTACGTAGTGGCTTGTGCTGAAGCCTCTTCTAATTTATCACGCTATGATGGTTTACGTTTTGGCTATCGCAGTGAGCATGCATCAACATTAACGGAGCTTATTCGCAATACGCGCAGTGAAGGCTTTGGAATTGAAGTAAAGCGCCGGATTCTTACGGGAACACATGTACTTTCATCGGGTTATTTTGACGCATACTACCTGCAAGCTCAAAAAATTCGTCGTCTTATCCAGGAAGAACTTGTCACAACCCTTAAATCTGTTGATGTTATTCTCGGACCAACTACCCCAACATGTGCCTTCAAACTGGGTGAAAAAATTGCAGATCCCATTCAGAATTACCTAGCTGACGTGTTCACAGTAGCAGCTAATCTTGCTGGACTCCCCGCAATTTCAATCCCCGCAGGCTTTGCTCAGGGGCTCCCTATCGGTTTGCAACTCATGGGAAAACATTTTGGTGAAAGTCAATTACTCCAGATTGCTCATCATTATCAACAAAATACCAACTGGCATTTAGCCAGTCCAAACCAATAAAGGTGAATTATGGAATGGGATACAGTCATTGGCCTTGAAGTACATATTCAGCTCAAAACAAAATCGAAACTTTTCTCCGGCGCATCTACTGCTTTTGGTTCTGCCCCTAATTCTCAGACCTGCTTTATTGATGCAGGGTACCCTGGAGTTTTGCCTGTATTGAACCAGGAAGCCGTCATTATGGCAATTCAGTTTGGATTAGCGATTCAAGCAGACATTAATGATCAATCTGTTTTTGAGCGCAAAAATTATTTTTATCCCGATTTACCCAAAGGCTATCAAATCAGTCAATTTCAAAAACCCATAGTCAGCAATGGTAAATTAGCAATTACTCTGAATGACGACCGTGTGAAAGAGGTTTTGATTGTCCGTGCCCATCTAGAAGAGGATGCGGGTAAATCATTGCATGGGGTGCATTCTGGTTATAGCGGTATTGATCTGAATCGAGCAGGAACTCCCTTATTGGAGATAGTAACTGCCCCCTGCTTGTTTTCAAGCCATGAGGCAGTGAGTTATCTTAAAAAACTGCATCAGCTGGTCCAGTTTTTAGGTATCTGTGATGGTAATATGCAAGAAGGAAGTTTCCGATGTGATGTGAATCTATCCTTAAAACCCAAAGGGAGTTCTGTCTTAGGAACGCGAACTGAATTGAAGAATTTGAATTCATTCCGCTTCATTGAAAAAGCGATTGCTTATGAACAATCACGACATCAAGATGTATTGGAAAGTGGACAACAAATCATTCAAGAAACTCGTCTCTATAATCCAGATACTCATACGACGCACGCAATGCGGAGTAAAGAAAATGAGAATGATTACCGATATTTTCCTGATCCTGATTTACTGCCAATACAAATCACCCGTTTCCTTATTGCTGAAGTTAAGAATAATTTACCGGACTTACCTGATAAAATTTATACTGAATTAAAAAATACACCATCACTCAATGAAGAAGACATTAATTTTATTCTTTCTTCGCCGAGCGCTTACCAATTTTTTAAATCAATTAAAAATCAATGTCATGCTCCGGAAAAAATGATTATTAATTGGTTAAAAGGTCAATACGCTGCTGCTTTAAATGAAGAAAATTTAACTTTTGATACACCACGTGTCTCAGCAAAACTTATGGCAAATCTTCTCAATAAACTACATGAGGGTGCTATTTCTTTAAATAATGCCCGAGCTATTTTTGTCTTACTATGGGCCGGTGAAGAAGATATTGAAGCGATTATCGCACGTGAAGGTTATCAACAAGTAGATGATACTGCCGCTTGGGAAGAGATGATTATTAAATTAATTCAACAGTACCCTGAGCAAGCCGCAGAATACAGAGCAGGAAAAGAGAAATTATTGGCTTTCTTTGTAGGACAAATCATGAAGCAAACCAAAGGAAAGGCGAATCCCGAGCAAATCAATATGCTCCTAAAAAAACATTTAGCGGAAAGTCAGTAATTTAGATGAAAAAATTAATAACATTCGCACAGGTCAATTTATAGTTTTTTGTAGCCTGGATTACCGCAGGGTAATCGGTGATGGTGGTACTTCAAAATACTCGGCCATCCCGAGCGTAGCGAGGGATCTCCCTTTATAACATGGTGCTCCCTCACTACGCTCGGATTGACGGAACAAGGCACTTCTCCAGCAAGTTCAAATGAGGCGAATTTTATTAATTATTACTTAGCTTAATGACAGGTTCTTCGGGGAATACCTGTTTTTTTAGCGCCTGGTATGCTGAATCACTGTCTTCTATTTCATTGTAGAAATTGTTCACGATTTTTTGTACGCTCGCACCTACAATACCCGAGCTTTTAAGCCCATGAAAATCAGATGTTGTTGAAAATCCAAGAAATTTGGAGTGTCCTTTCTTTTCCCAAGCTTCCTTAACACCCAAAAGTCGTTGTACACTGAGCATGCGGCTTGTACCGAAATAGCTACCGCCTTTGGTAATTTCTTCAATGGAACCTTGTGTTACGCTGTTATGAGCCTCATTAATAATATCAAGTACGTTGCTTGTAGAATTTAAAGTTTCCATTTGTTTTCCAAGTTTCTTTTCTAATGACGAGCAATAGTCGATCTTCGCTTGATTTCGTGATTTATGGAAAAATTTTACCGAATGTACCTTTTCGTATTCTAATGTTCCCTTATACATATTTATTAACGAGATTGCCTCTTGCAGTCGAATTTTCTTATCTGCGATCGCTTTTTCACTAAATTGGTCGCTTTGCTTAGGAGGCTGCTCGCCGTTTGAAGTAAGAGAAGTATGGTCTGAGGGATCTTCTTTTTGTTGGCCATTTAGCGGTATCAACGATACATCTTGTTCCTTTTCCTGCCGAATGGATGGTTCCGTTTTCTCAATAGGCGGGGTAGTTGGTTGCTGTATTTCTTCCACTCTTTCCACAACGACTGGGGTAATTTCTTTTGGAGTAGAAACTGTATCTGATTGCTCTTCTTTTTGTTGGGATTTACTGCTTGTAGTACTAACTTGCTCTAATAATAATGTAGCTTGTTCCCTTTTTTGCTTAATGCATTTTTCAATATTAGTAATATTCTGGACAGTTTGTTGATGTTCTTTTGAGGCTCCACCAATCTCAATCTCTTGCTTAATACTTTGTATTTCTTGTTCCTTCTTTTCAAGCAATTGGATTAACTCTTGAAGTTTCTGAGCGTCTGAAGGCACTAGTAGATTATCTGCTTGTATGACAATGCCTTCAATATTTTTTATTTTCTTACACAGTGCCGTTAAGTTTTTTAATACTGCAGCCTGCTCCATAATCGATTCAAAGTTCGCGATGAGCACATCAAGCTTGGATTGCTCCTCCCTAATCGCTTCCTCAACAGAGGTTGCGTTTCCTTTCTCCATGATTCCACTCATATCGAGTTTTCTTTTGACAAGTTGTTGTTTAAGCGTGGAAAAAATTTTCTCATTCAACAAAAGATCAAAATTCCGCTCAAACTCAACAAATGATTGGGGCGAAGTATTTGAACTTGAAAGCAACTTAAGATAATCGCCTTGCATGCGTGTGAGGTCATGCTGTTTTGCAGTGATCTCTTCATTTGTTAATTTTACTAAGGATTGCGCTTGGAGGATTAGTTGTTGATTTCGAAGGGGCTCTAATTTTTTTATAAATGCATGCAGACGTATAATAACGTTCTTAGGAAGAGTCGTGTTTCCGCCAACGTCGTTAATAGGCTGATATTTGTCCCTAGAGCCTCTCCGTGTTGAATAATCTTCATTCAGAGCTCGTTTCTGACGAATAATGTCTGTCTTGATATCCTTTTCTTCTAAGGACAAGGCAAGAATGAGATCATTTAGGAAATCCAAATAGTTCTTGCTGTATTTTGAGGCATCAAACCCGGCAGGCGAGATGAATAACTGAATGTCTATTTCCTTTGATTTAATGAATTTGTTGAAATTTTCATTAAACTCTAATTCAGCGAGCTCCTTAATTTGCTCTAGGAGCATTTGCTCCTCGGAGATTTCTTCTGGTTTAGTATAAATGGCACGCAGCTGTTCAGTTTTCATATTAATTTTGATGCATTAGAAACAGTATGGGCATATTATAGCCAATTAAAATTAAGGAATACTTAAAGAGATAAAAGATTAGCCAATTGAGTCACAAAATATTTCGATCTATTGAGTTAGATAAATTCGATAACAGCTTCTTTAATATTACATAAAACGGGTATCTGTTCTTGCAATGGTGTGACTTAAAACATGTAGCGCGGATTAGACGAAGTTGTAATCCAGGATTAAGATAAGCTTAAGAGGCTCATTGCGTGAATGGATACGTGCCCAGACTTTTGGGAACGATATGAGGTCGCCAATCTTCTTTTTGAAAATTATTATCAGGATTAAGGTTCAATCAACAAATAAATGATTGGGCCAATGAAATAAAAAGAGTCGGTCGATAAGCCGGGTTCTGTCGCGGACAATCATTCATCTGGGACATGTGTCACCACATGCCTCAAGCAACCTACCCGAGTCCCGTGCGGGTCACACGTAATGACTTTTCAGTCAAATGGACTCCTATTTGGTCTTGCTCCGAGTGGGGTTTTCCCTGCCACGCCTGTTACCAGCCGCGCGGTGCGCTCTTACCGCACCATTTCACCCTTACCTCAAAGAGGCGGTATATTTTCTGTGGCACTTTCCGTAGGTTCACACCTCCCAGGAATTACCTGGCACTCTACCCTTGGGAGCCCGGACTTTCCTCCCTTTGCAAAGCAAAGAGCGATTGTCTGACCAACTCTGATATCAATAGTAGCAGAGTGCCTAGCTAAAGACCACTATATTAGGAAAATTAATAAGAAAAAACCAATAAAAACAGGTTGTTTTAATCACTTAGAAATCGCGAGTTCCAATAAATTCGTCATCAAAATAACGCTTTAATTTAGTACGCAAAGTACCACGGCTTACGCCAAGAACACGTGCAGCTTTTGATTGATTATAACGAGTTAATTCCATAACAGTACGAAATAAAGGTGCTTCAACTTCTTCAACAATTAATTGATACAAATTCAAATTGGCATCTTTATTACTAACACTGGTTAAATAACCTTTAACAGCATGAATTACTTGATGTGAAAGTGCTTCGCTGCTTTGCACCATTGTATCTGTGCTCATTTAAGTCTCCTAGTACAAATAAATTAAACAAAATTATGCCCAGTACATACACTCACCGAACACTATGGCCTATATAGTACCAAACATCTCAAAGAGTGTAAATATTGTTTTAATGATATTCATTTCTTAAGGAAATATTAAGGAAAAAAAATTTTACCACTTTACATGTAAAGTGGACAAGGCGAATTTATTAATTAATTCATCGCCCTTTATCATTTTTTATCAAGTCTCGGATATTAATAAGAAATTTTGCACATTTTATTTCCTTCATAAAAAAAAATCAGAAGCGCCTATTTATTTTAAAAATATTCTTAATACACTGATCCAATTATTTTTTTTTAAGGATAAACATGACCAAAAAACATACAAGCGACCTGCATTGTCACTTAAATGGAAGTTTTAGTTTGAAGTTTTTGAAAAAAATAGCCAAAAAGCATAATTGCCTTGAACTGTACAATGCGTTAATACGCATACGGA
Source organism: Legionella sp. 227 (assembly GCF_043161935.1). Taxonomy (NCBI): domain Bacteria; kingdom Pseudomonadati; phylum Pseudomonadota; class Gammaproteobacteria; order Legionellales; family Legionellaceae; genus Legionella; species Legionella sp. 227. The sequence continues at coordinate 3,469,363 of NZ_CP171154.1, forward strand.
CCGAATACCTCCAAAATACAAACCAACAGCCAGAAAATGGTTATACTAAAGAGTTAATCGACATTATTTGGAAACAATTTGGCCTGATCCACAAAATAATCCAAGATCTGGAGGATATTTCTGAGGGTGTCGTGGATGTAGTGCAATGCTCCGAAGCAAAATATCTTGAAATAAGAACAACCCCCAAAGAAATGGCAAATGAGTCGCGTGATAAATACATAGATGCATTTGTCTCTGGCCTTTTGCAAGCGCGTGAAAAAATAGCGAATAAAAAAGCGGTGGGATTGTTAAGCTTAGACAGAACGTTGCACACTGTGGCAGATGCAAATGACTTTATCGAACACATATTAAAAAGCCCAAATAATGTATTAGTCGGTTTGGATATTTCCGGAAACCCTTTAGCCAAGAGAACGCTTGCAGGAGATGAGTTAGCTCAAGTGATTCTATTGGCTCTAAAAAATGGTATCGCCATTGCTATTCATGCAGGTGAGTCTGATAGTGAACAAGAACGAAACGACACAGACGCAATCTTAACTGCTTTAGAGGAATGGAAATTGCAACAACCCGTGCAAGACAAAAATCCCTTACATGGTAAGGTACGGTTAGGCCATTGTATTTACCTAACTCAATTGCAAAAAGAACGGATTAACAAATTGGGTCTTCCGATAGAGGTTTGTCCCAGCTGCCACAGCAAGTTGAATTGGCATCTCGAAAAAGAGCCTCATCCAGTGACCTCGATTTATCAAGATGTCAGTGATCCCATTGTACCCGGTACTGATGATGAATCGATTTTCGGGGCCTCAGCCAAAATGGAGTTGAATCGATTTTTAGGCTTTTTTTCAAATAAGCAACAATTAAGCCGAAAACAAATTAAAGAGCATCAAGCGAGTTTCCGTTTTTCTATGTAATTTAGGTCCCCGTCATCGCGATCCCAGTGAATGCTCTCCCATAATAATAACGTGCTACAGCGTGGAGATCTCTCGCTGAGCTCGCGATGACGGGTTGTTTCATTGCGGCTGGACGAGCATCTAATCCACTGTGAAACTTTCCCCGCATCCGCATTGACCTGTCTGATTCGGATTATTGAAAATAAATTTATAATTTAACCCCTGTTTTACATAATCAACACTCATGTTTTTTAAAAAGGGATAACTGGACTTATCAATGCATACAATATAATTTTCAGTCAACGCAAGTATCAAATCGCTATCTTGAGGAGCCAGTACATAATCCACGACATAAGATAAACCAGAACAACCCGTTTTTTTTACTGATAAACGAATTCCCCTATGTTCAGGGTTTTTCTGTAAATAAGACACCACATGTTTTATCGCTGCGTCAGTAAAACTAATTTCAGGTACCGCACTTTCTACATGATGCATAACGACACTCATTTTATATTACCTCTCAATTCGATTTATCTTTTATTAAAAGCAATGCTTCTTTAAAAACATCCATAATTCTTAATGCTATAGGGTACTGAGCAACAGGGATCTCCAATTCTTTGACAATGAGCTGGTAATCAATTTGTGGGACAGTATCTGTAGTCTGCCCTTCCAGCTGTCTGCATAACCATTCCAAACTTGCAATAATATAAGGATTACCATTAGTTCTAAAGCAAGCTCGTACAATTGTACCATCTGAATTAGACTGGATGTATAGTTCAATAAGTCCTTGGCCTTTTTGATTGTTTTTAACAACAACTGTAAAACGCTCACTTAAATCAATAAGGCCCACATGTCTGGGTGAAAAAAAACAATCTTGTACTGTTTTATTATATATCATGATGGCGACATGTCGCGCAATCGAGTCACTTGCGTACAAATAACATGAATCGCGTGCTCCACTTCTTCTTCCTTAGTAAAACGTCCTATGGATAATCTTATAGTACTTTGTGCTAAATCATCGCTTAGCCCTATTTCTCTCAATACATAGGAGGGTTGAATACTGGCAGAACTGCAGGCTGAAGTAGTGGATACTGCTAACTCATTCAAGGCTAACAACAAAGAATCCCCATCTAAACCAGCAAAACTGAAATTCAGATTACCTGCAATCCGTTTTTGTTTGTCTCCATTGAGCTGAATACCAGGCAAATGTTTAATCCCCTCCCATAAGTGCTGGCGATATTTTAAAAATCGTGATTGCTCTTCTTCTCGCACCCGTTCAGCTAACTCGAACGCCTCCCCCATACCCACAATTTGATGGGTAGCTAAGGTTCCCGAACGTAACCCACCTTCATGCCCGCCCCCAAAACTTTGTGGTTGGAGACGAATTCGCGGTTTGTGCCTGACATAAAGAGCACCAACACCTTTCGGACCGTAATTTTTATGCGCAGAAAGTGCCATTAAATCAACAGAAAGACGGGTCAAATCGATGGGAATTTTTCCTGCACTCTGCGCTGCATCCACGTGAAACAGGATTCCTTTATTACGTAATAAAGCACCAATGGACTCAATATCCTGAATCACACCAATTTCATTGTTTACATGCATGATGGAAACCAAAATAGTATCGGGTCTTAATACTTGAGCTAATTGTTCCAGATCGAGTAATCCATTGGGTTCAGGATGAAGGTAAGTTACCTCGAATCCATCTTTTTCCAACCGGTTAAAACTATCGAGCACCGCTTTATGCTCTGTACTCATAGTAACTACATGCTTCCCTTTATTCTGATAAAAATGTGCTGCGCCGATTATTGCCAAATTATTTGCTTCTGTGGCTCCCGAGGTAAATACTATATCTTGTGCCGATGCATGAATTGAATTGGCAACTTGTGCACGAGCGTGATCAACAGCAAGAGCTGCAATTCGCCCATATTCATGGGTTATAGAAGAAGGATTACCAAAATCCCCTTCCGGTCCCAGATAATGGATCATACGCTCCACTACACGCGGATCAACAGGCGTTGTTGCCATATAATCAAAATAGATTGGTATTTTAATTATCCCGTTCACTTAAGCCTCTTTTCCTTGCCCATTCCAATGATTTTTGTACCTGGCTTAACATTCCTCGTAACAGATTAACTTCCATTTTTTCTAAGTTTACACGATTAAATAAACGTCGTACCCGCTGCATTAATCGTCGTGGATTTGAAGTTTTTAAAAATTGAATCTCAATAAAAACTTCCCTTAGATGCTCGTAAAATTGCTCGATTTCATCTGCTGTAGCATACTCATCCTGGCGTAACGCCACTTCGGCCTTAGGTGCTAACAATTTCATTCGCAGTTCATAAGCAATAATCTGTACAGCCTGTGCCAAATTGAGTGAGCTGTACTCGGGATTGCTAGGAATATGAATGTGATAATGACATTTTAGCAGTTCTTCGTTGGTAAGGCCTGCATGCTCTCTTCCAAATACAATCGCAATTTGCGTATTGTCTGCATGTTGACTAATTAAGTCCGCACAAGAAGCGGGAACTAAGCCGGGCAAGGAAATGCCTCTAGGTCGTGCACTGGTTCCCAGAATAAGCTGGCAACCAATTAAGGCTTCGTCTAAAGTTTCAGTGACAACGGCATGTTCTAAAAGATCATCGGCACCAGCCGCCATTTCTTTTGCCTTATAATCAGGAAAAGATTTAGGCTGTACTAAATAAAGTGAACTTAATCCCATTGTTTTCATGGCTCTGGCTGTTGAGCCTATATTACCTGGATGAGATGTTGCTACTAAAATTATACGGATAGAACTTAAATTCATAAAAACTTTTTATTCACACATTAAGATCACTATATCATATCATTGAACACCCTTTTTTACGATTTTTGCTTTTTTCATATTTCACTCTCTTTGTTCAAAAAAAATATGTTAGAATCACCGGTTTTGTAGATTAAAGAGTATATTCATGGAACCACTTTTAAATATAGCAGTTAACGCAGCACGACAGGCAGGTGAAATTATTATTCGACACATGGAGCAAGTGGATCGTCTTAAAATTACCGCGAAAAATAACCATGAATATTTTAGTGAAGTAGACATCAAAGCCGAACAAGCAATTATCCATACAATCCATAAGGCCTATCCAGAGCATGGTATCCTTGCCGAAGAAAGTGGCTTGCAGGAAGGAGATGGAGAATCAATCTGGATTATTGATCCACTTGATGGCACATCCAATTATCTACACGGCTTTCCATTCTTTTCCGTTTCTATAGCAGTGAAAGTGAAAGGAAGGATAGAACATGGGGTTATATACGATCCATTAAGGCATGAATGTTTTGCTGCAAGCCGAGGGCGCGGAGCACGATTGAATGATCGTAGAATACGTGTTTCCAAACAGACACAACTTATATCCTCACTTCTGGGAACTGGCTTCCCATCGCGCGATATCAGTATTGCACAAAAATACTTACCTACTTTCGAAGCTTTATTGGGTAAATGTGCTGGGATTAGAAGAACTGGATCAGCGGCGCTTGATTTGGCCTATGTGGCAAGTGGACGACTTGATGGTTTTTGGGAATTAGGCTTGCGTCCTTGGGATATTGCGGCAGGATCATTATTAATTCGAGAAGCAGGCGGGTTAATTAGTGATTTGCAAGGAGGCGATGATTTTCTCAAGCACGGAGACATTGTTGCAGGTACTCCTAAAGTATTTAAATCATTATTACAAACGATTTCACCTGTTTTGAAATAAGAAGAATTATTGTGAACCCTATCCCCTCTCTTGGACCGAGTGAGTGGGATTTCTTTATCAGGGCTGTAGCCCGGATTACGCTAAGCTAATCCGGGCTACGAAAAGTCCAAACTACAAAATTATTGAAACCCTTGCTTGGCTCCAAAACTTAAAGGAAGCTCGTCAGCCAAAGCAGTTCCCAGATTTTTGGTCACGCGATCAAAAAGATTTTGCTTATGAGTATAGTCAATAACCTCAGGAATTTTAATCACGTCACGAGCTAACTGTCCGCTGCTCGCAAAACCATCAATTAACCCCATAGTTAAAGCTTGTTCACCAGTCCAAAAAAGTCCGGAAAATGTTTCATCATCAATGTGTAAACGACTTCCCCGCCCTTCTTTTACTCTATTAATAAATTGTTGATGAACCTGATCCAGCATCACTTGCAATTTTTGTTTGGCTAAATCAGTTTCAGGAGAGAAAGGATCCAAAAATGACTTATTTACACCTGATGTTTGTAATCTACGGGAAATACCAATTTTATTGATCAGATCAACAAAACCAAAACCATTATACAAAACACCTATAGACCCCACCATACTTGCAGGACTTGCATAAATCATATCCGTTGCAACAGCAACATAATATGCAGCAGACGCACATGCATCCACACACACTGAATAAATTTTTATATCCGGATATTTTTTTTGATAAAACTTTATCATGTTATACATGTACTCAGCCTGAACCGGACTGCCTCCAGGGCTATTAATCCGAATAATTAATGCCTTTAACCCCGAATTTTTATAAGCTGAATCCAATCCCTTGGCAAAATCATCTGCGTTGGCTTTTGCTTCAGCCATTTCACCGGTTATGTCTATTATACCGACATGATCTTTTATATTGAGGCCTGAGTCTTCACTAGTACTTAATGACACACGATAGACAATAAATAAAATAATTAACAAATAAATAACGCGCATTATCCATTTCCATCTGCGTTTCCTCTTTGCCTCTTTCATATAATCAATGATAATTTGGTTCAGCAAAGCTTGCGAATCCGGAGTAGAATTAGAAGGATGGTCATTTGTCATAATGAGTCACTTGAAATAATTAAATTAAACCTCATTTTACGGTAGATACAAGAAAATTGTAAGTATTCGCCACATTTTGAATACTTTGAGAAAAAGCGGTATTTGAGAGCGGGATGTCCTATCTCAACTAAGAAAAATACGCGGTGCTTATTCGTATCTAAGTATTTTTTGAATTAAGATCGCTCAAGATGAAACGTGGTGAACATTTGCAGAAAATTAACACCTATTAAAAGGTTATATATTATGAGAATGGATAAACTAACATCAAAGTTTCAAATAGCCTTAGCAGATGCCCAATCATTGGCTCTAGGACGAGATAATGGCTTTATAGAACCAGAACATTTAATGAAGGCTCTTCTCGATCAGCAAGGAGGGAGTTGCAGACCTTTGCTTAGTAAGGCAGGAGTTAATATTCCTCTATTAAGAACACTATTAGATCAGGCATTGGATAAACTTCCTAAAGTATCTGGAACTGGTGGTGATATCCACATTTCCAATGGATTAAACCGATTATTAAATCTTACGGATAAGCTAGCCCAACAAAAGAAAGACAATTTTATCTCGAGTGAGCTTTTTGTTTTAGCAGCAATTAGCGAAGAAGGTAGTCTTTCTCGTATCATGAAACAGGCTGGTGGCGAAGTTAAAGCCATCGAAAGCGCAATTAAGGAACTACGAGGTGGTGAAACAATTAACGATCCTAACGCCGAAGAGCAACGTCAAGCTTTAGAAAAGTATACGCTTGACTTAACCGCTCGTGCGGAACAAGGTAAATTAGATCCTGTAATTGGCCGTGATGATGAAATTCGTAGAACCATCCAAGTGTTGCAAAGACGCACTAAAAACAATCCTGTTTTAATCGGTGAACCTGGTGTAGGAAAAACCGCGATTGTTGAAGGATTGGCCCAGCGCATTATTAATGGTGAGGTTCCAGAAGGTTTAAAGAACAAACGATTACTCTCTTTAGACATGGGCGCCCTAATCGCTGGAGCAAAATATCGCGGTGAATTCGAAGAACGACTTAAGGCGGTTCTTAATGATTTAGCCAAACAAGAAGGTCAAATTATTCTTTTTATTGATGAAATTCATACCATGGTTGGCGCTGGAAAAGCTGAAGGCGCAATGGATGCAGGCAACATGTTGAAACCCGCTTTAGCACGCGGCGAACTTCATTGCATCGGTGCAACCACCTTAGATGAATATCGTCAATACATCGAAAAAGATGCCGCTTTAGAACGACGCTTCCAAAAAGTTTTGGTTGATGAGCCAAGTGTTGAAGACACAATTGCTATTCTGCGCGGTTTAAAAGAGCGTTATGAAGTACATCATGGAGTTGAAATTACTGATCCAGCTATAGTCGCTGCGGCTACTTTATCACATCGTTATATTACCGACAGACAATTACCGGATAAAGCGATTGATTTAATCGATGAAGCAGGAAGTTTGATTCGTATGGAAATCGATTCAAAACCAGAAAGTATGGATAAATTAGAGCGACGTTTGATTCAACTGAAAATTGAACGAGAAGCCCTCAAAAAAGAACATGATGAAGCATCTAAAAAGCGACTTGAAGATTTGCAACATACCATTGACGAGTTGGAACATAACTATTCTGATTTGGAAGAAGTATGGAAAGCTGAAAAAGCAACCATGCAAGGAGCCACACAAATTAAAGAATCACTGGAACAGGCCAAGCTTGAAATGGAAACTGCACGCCGAGCTGGGGATCTGAGTCGTATGTCTGAATTACAATATGGTCGTATTCCAGAACTTGAAAAGCGCTTAGCGCAAGTAGCTGAAGTAGAATCTCATGAGAATAAATTAGTACGTAACAAAGTGACAGAAGATGAGGTTGCTGAAGTCGTTTCTAAATGGACGGGTATCCCTGTTGCCAAAATGATGGAGGGCGAAAAAGAAAAATTACTGCGTATGGAGGAAGTATTGCATAATCGTCTCATAGGGCAAAATGAGGCCATAGATGCTGTGTCCAATGCGATTCGCCGTTCACGTGCTGGTTTATCCGATCCTAATCGTCCCATTGGCTCATTTTTATTCCTTGGCCCAACTGGTGTAGGTAAAACAGAATTATGTAAGGCATTGGCTTCATTCCTATTTGATACTGAAGAAGCCATGGTGCGTATCGACATGTCCGAATTTATGGAAAAACATTCTGTTGCTCGTCTGATTGGAGCACCACCAGGATATGTAGGTTATGAAGAAGGAGGATATTTAACAGAGGCAGTTCGTCGTAGACCTTATTCTGTGATTTTACTTGATGAAGTAGAAAAGGCGCATGCGGATGTGTTCAATATACTGTTACAAGTCATGGACGATGGTCGTTTGACAGATGGCCAAGGGCGTACTGTAGATTTCCGCAATACCATTATTGTCATGACCTCAAATCTTGGATCCAACCTAATCCAAGAGATGGGTAATAAATTCAAATACGAACAAATTAAAGATGCAGTAATGGAAATGGTTCGACAACATTTTCGTCCTGAATTTATTAATCGTATTGATGATACTGTGGTCTTCCATTCACTTGAAAAAGCGCAAATTGCAAAAATTGCTGCGATCCAGATTGCCTATTTGCAAAAACGCCTGAAGCATCAAGACATTCATCTTGATGTAACTCAAGAAGCTTTAACGCATTTAGCAGAAGCAGGTTTCGATCCGGTATATGGTGCAAGACCTTTAAAACGCACCATTCAGCAACAAATGGAAAATCCTTTGGCTCAAGATATATTGACAGGGAAATTTAAAGCAGGTGAAACGATTAAAGTAACTTATAAAGATGGTGAGATGCAGTTTAAGAGTCTCTAGTTGCAAAGATTTGTCTCTCAAAGTACCCTTTGGGAGACAAGTTCTTTTCATCTGGTACTCTCTAAACTTTTACTACCCTCTTAGATCTATGGATTGGCTACAGTTACTTTATTTTTACTGTTTTTGTATTGTTCCTCGACCGTGGCAAACTTTGATTCTAAATACTCCGGTATTCTCGTTGAATAGGTTACAGCGTGATCAGCAAAACTTTGCTGTTCTTTGTTGATCAGAGCAAGTTTTCTATTTTTTTCTTGATGCATTGAGGCGAGTACTTCCCCATTACCTTCTTGCTGCTCCATTTTTTCATTAAGATTAGCTAACTCTTTGGACCAGTAGAAAGTAGCTCTTAATTTATTAGGGGAATTATCTTCATCCCATAATTTTCTAAGGTTTGCAAAATTACCGAAAGGACTGGCATGCTCAAGAAGTTGCTTGTATTTTTTGAGATAAGACTTAGGAAAGTCGGCTTGAATGATCTTATCTTGCAATTGTAAATTGCTAATCACTAAAAAATATCCTTCATAATTATGTTTTTTTCTAAGGCTAATGGCTATGTCAATCCAGTGACAAAAGTGCTTAATTTGACAGTCTTCCTGAGCGTCCTTTATATCTCTTGTAATACAAGACTCGATGTACTCTCTACCCTCAAAAAATGTTTTAAGCTCTGGACTCGCCTTCCCTCTCTTGGCAAAACCGTCTGGGTTTGCAAAACTATGTAATGAGATTCTGCTGTAATCAGCTCTTAACTGCTCATCAATCAGTGTGGCATCAATTTCTACCAATCGGTGGTACTGCTTAAGATAGGGTTTAAACATCTTGTTTTGAGTTAATTGATACTCTCTATCCATTTCCATTAAAGTATCACGCACCAAAAAATATCCTTCATAATTATGCATTTTCCTCAAGATAAGCGCTGTATCTACCCATCGGCGGAAAGAATTAATTTGGGCGGTCGGAGAAGTGTGCTTACTTATATCCTTGCTAATGAAATGTGCTAAGATTTTTCGAATTTCTAAATGTTCCATATCATTTTCGCTTGCAATTCTTTCCCTTAATTTAGCATTAAAGAGTCTGGCATGAGCATGAGCGAACCGAGATTCAATGTAAGCATAGAGGACATCGCCGCCTTGATCACGTTTTATTTTTTTTATATTTTCTTTTTTAGCAATCATCTCGTCCCAATTAAAAGGAGCATCAGGTTGAGTTAAAAAATGTTGCTTTATTAGCAGATCATTAAAAAAAGAATTCTTAGGTGTTGCAATTATTTTAGACATAGTGGTGCGCCCATAAAAAAGTGCTCAATTATAAGTCTTTTTGTTCATTACAACAAGATAAAAGCTTTTTTTTATATAGTTTATTTATTTCCTGTACTTTTTAACTAATAAATGATGTGTAACAAGCAAATCGGGTAGGTGGTCTTTCTATCCTCACTTCCTTATATGCTCTAATCGCTCCACCAACCTCTTTTTCACACCCGGCCATTCCTCAGCAAGTATACTAAATAAAGCCGTATCGGTAATGTGACCATTATGATGGATCATGTGCTGGCGAAGAATACCTTCCTTCGTTGCACCTAATTTTTTTAAGGTATTATAGTTTTTGACGTTGCATGGGTCTGTTGCGATTTGGACTCGATTCATATTCCATGCTTCAAAAGCATTCTGAAATAATAATAACAAAGATTCATGATTATATCGCTTACCCCATACTGATGGAGTAAACCAACCGTAACCAACTTCCAACTTTTTATGTTGTGTCTCTATCTCATAATAGGCACGACTTCCAATTAATGCATTATCTTTGATTCGTCTTATTACATACGTGAGTTGTATGCCTTGAATCTGCTTCATCAGACAGTCTTGAAACCAAGATTCATAAAACTCACCATTCGCTTTATTTGGCATATAAGTCCAAATGCGCGGATCATTAGCTGGAACACGCAAAAATTCATAATGATTTATGGCAAGGGGCTCCATTTGAATTGAAGTACCAATAAGCGTTTCAGGCACAAGTGTACTGACTTTTGTGTTATTCTTAGGCATAATAAATAGGTCAGACATTATTGTTCCTCCTATAAAACCATGATCAATAAATTATTTCACCAAATTAAACAACTGTTTCAAGTACCAGCAGATAAAATTATTTCTAATGCCTATCGGATTATTGGAATTGATGACAATTATCAAAATACCCAGAAGGTTTATGTTACAGTCCAAGTAGCAGGTAACGCAGCAACTTTTGATAAGCCTGTGAGTGAATTGTATCAAAAGAAATGGCTAGATAATTTTTCACATGAAGATGTCGCGCATATTGCAGCCTTGTATTCTGCAGAGCAAACCAATAATCTGGATTTAATTAAAAAATTTCCAAAGCAAAGTGCAGCAAACAAATCCAGTGTCATCAGTGTAGGAATACTGTTTACAACTTTTCTAATCTTATCGAATCTAGCGGCCTTTAAAATCGCAGCTTTTGGCTCAATCAGTTTTGCTGCTGGTTTAGTTTTTTTTCCGTTAACTTATGTCTTTGATGACATTTTAACCGAAGTGTACGGGTTCAAAGTGAGCAGACGAATTATTTGGATGGCATTACTCGCGAATACTATCGTATTTTTAGGTACATGGCTTACCATTTATTTGACCCCATCACCCTATTGGCCGCACCAAGAGGCATATGCAACAATATACCAGGGTACATTAAGGGTTTTCTTAGCTTCAATCATCAGTTACTTTTTCGGTGAATTTACCAATTCAATAATTTTGGCCAAATTGAAAGTGCTGACATCCGGAGAGCGACTTTGGCTTCGTGCAATTACAAGTACCGTTATTGGCGTTGGTATTGATACACTGATTTTTACTCATATTGCCTTTTTATTCATAATACCTTACGCAGGAATTTGGCAAATCATCGGCACGATGTATTTATTCAAAGTTTTGTATGAAGTATGTGCATTACCGATTACGTATCACGTTTCAAACTATTTAAAAAGAAAAGATAATATCGATCATTATGACGTGAAAACGAATTTCAACCCATTCTCATTAGAGCTTTGATAATGGATACAGCAATACACAAAAATGGCTCCGTTATTATTCATTCAAGTTATTTATGGTATTTAACCTTAACCTATTCCATGATCATCGTATTGGCTAATTGGTTTGATCCTCGTCTAATTAGTATTTGGGGGTTCACAACAGATGCTGGAACCTTAATCTTTCCCTTGTCTTTTTTACTTTCCGATCTAATCACCGAGGTATATGGTTATAAATACGCACGTCGTACTATTTGGTGTGGATTTATATTTAATGTGTTTTTCATTGTATATGGCCAACTCGTAATCCATATGCCCAACCCCAATTTTGCAACAAATAATGCTCTTTTTGATACACTGTTAGCCACTAACTTCAGAATTATTTTGGCCTCTTTCATCAGTTACCTTCTTTCTGAATCGTTTAATTCATACCTTATCGCCAAAACTAAGATTAGAGTTCGGGGGCGATATATGGCAGGTCGATTTTTTCTTTCCTCGTTTTTGTCATCAGGTCTAGATAGTATGATTTTTACAACGATAGCATTTTATAAATCAATACCTGATTCCGTGTTGATGACCATGATGGTGACCATGTGGTTTATTAAAGTATTTATCGAGTTATGCGGACTTCCTCTGTCTATAAATTTGGTTAATAAACTAAAAAGAATAGAACAATTTGATATTTATGATAAAAAAACAAAATTTAATTTATTTCGTTTCGATCTTGATTATATAGAAGAAGAAAATGAGTTTTTAAACAGAGACATACTCGATCGTGACCATTTTTTTAAGGCTAAAGGCCAGTCAAATTATAATATGTAGTCTGGACGAGTCTACAGAGTTCGAGAGCGTATTGCTCTTTAAGGCTTTTCCAGACTACCTATAATAAATTAATAGGTGAAGACTATCTCATTGTCCTCTTTTTGGGAAGCCTTAGGCAAAGTCAATTCTTTTTCCGCTCTTGTAATAGCCGCCTTCATCTTTTCTTTCCCTCCAAAAAACTCATAATCTAATCCATCATTCGAAACAGCAGGTTCTATTTCAAGATACTCTCTAAGAAATTTCACGCCATTACGCATATCATCATTAGTCAACTCATCAAGAGATTTCTCCAATCCTAAAGCCTGTTGAATAGTGAATAACAAGTCTGAGTCAAGCAAATTGGGCTGTTGCAGTAGTAAAACATAGCCACCAAAAAGCATAAAGCTGCAAGTAAAATTATGGCATTCTTTCATTTTTGTTACGAACGTACTGTGACCCGTAGTTGCTAAACTGTCTTGGATGTGAGGAGTATAAAATAATTTGAATATTATGTTTCTTGCTCTCTCTGATTTGACATGCTTCATGATACTTTCAAGAATGGCTACATCATTTAACAGTTGAAACGCATTAAAATCCTTATAATCTTTCGCGATAGCCTTACACCATTTTTCTATATCTTTTTCAACCTCTTTACGTTCTTCTTCGATTTGTATTGCTAGAGATTGGACAAAATGAATTGCTTTAAACCGACGCAAGCACCCTTCACCACGTTTGGTCTGTTCTTTGATCATGTCCCCTAAATACTGTTTAAAATTTTCATCTTTAGCAAAATGGGGATATTTCATATATTGAGGAACTTTATCTTTATTCTCCATGAGCATATTGTCGCGGAAAGTTTCCAACGCCTCTACTGCGGTAACCGCATCAAGAATCTTTAAATCTTCTTCTCTAAATCTCTTTTTAACAACCTCTATCTCTTTAAATTGCAAGGCTTTCCTTATAGATAGGAATAACCGACAGCTGGTTACTTCACATTTGCCAAAGTAGGTCCAGGATGCATAACTATTAAAATCATCATATTCTTTGATTAAGCGAAAATAGCGATGAATTAATGCACCCAATAAAAATAAAGCACCCTGTTCAATTTGTTTCTCATTTTCTTTGGGTATTTGACGTAGCTCATTAACTAATAAATTGAATACTTCAACTTGTGACTCTCTATCCGTTTTACATGTTATTACATCATTTGTTCTGGCGATTAGTACCTCAAGGCAAGATGTTGATGCGCCGCTAATCGTACCATCCATTATGTTATATCTTTCCAATAAAAGAGAGTATTTAGGTTTCAGGTTTAGCGTACTGATTTTAAATGTTTCAAATGCTGGTGGGATAAAAGTCATACATCCTCCTTAATACACATTCTTTCCTAAAGAATCCATGATTCCTCTACAAAACTGATACAACGACGAAGAATTTCTGTCCAATGAAAAATATTTTGCCTCATGAATGTCTTTTTGAATTGTTGCTCCTAATTGCTTGTTTAGATCAGAATATGCTTTTTCTTCGCGCCGCTCATATACGAAAGTGCAATAATAACTGAGCTCGCTTAAACATGATTCAAAAAAATCCCGATCTATTTCCTCAATGGATTGAACTCCTAAATGACTTCGAAATAATTCAATCAAAGAATGATGAAGATAATGACTAACCGAGTAATTATGTTGAAACCACTTTACCAAATATATTCCGATAATAACCTTTCTTCTAAATTCATTGAAATCATCCAGGGTTAACTGTGGATCTTTTTTAACGAGTTTAGCATATGGTATTAATTCATATGTTTCATCTAAACTGTCCGCAAGCATACTTATTGTAACTGCATCGTTCATGGCCGCATGGCTAGAAATGAGTAATGAAAAAAAACTTAAACACCCCACATGTTGTCCATGAGCTCTTGCTAAACACGTCGCTATTTGTTTTGCATTTTGCTGAAATTCGGCAAACTTTGTCATTGCGTCCCTCCTGCAAATAGTGACCCGCAATAACTGCAACGCGTCATTTGTCCAAAAATGTAAACGCCTCCATTTTTTATAGCAACCTATAAAAAATATTGCAACTATTAATTTAACTATTTGAACATAAAAAGAATTAAAAGTTTTTTTTCTAATTTTTTATGTCCAATACGTTCGAGGATAATTCAGTCCTCCATCATCGCGAGTGCAACTAGAGATCTTCACGCAGCAGCACAGTGTTTACTATATTGCTCCCTCATTACACTCGGGTCGATACCAAGACTACGCTCCGCGGCTCCGGGCTACAAGGCTCGAGACTACGACGACACCACACCAATTTATCTTGAAAACCGTTCATCTATTGCATTAATTAACCCTTGATGAATCCCATTAAAACCCCGATTACTCATAACTAAAACAGCATCTCCTTCTTGCACTATGTTCGTTACTTCATTAATTATTTCATCGTGGCTTTTACATATTTTATAAGGACAGGTCCAGTTGCTAAGCGTTTCGTACAGATTAAAATCATGTGGCTCTAAAACATAGGCACCGTGAACAGGTTTTAATGCATGAGCCATTTCATCAGCATGAACACCAGTACGCATGGTATACGATGCAAACTCTAATACTGCAAATATGCGTTGATGCCTGTTACTTCGTTTTAAAGCATCAACTGTTCGCATAATCGCCGTAGGATGATGTGCAAAATCATCATAAACAGTGATGCCATGCTTATTCGATCGTACCTCCAAACGACGTTTTACTGGAGTAAAACGTTCTAACGCCTCAGCAGCGATTTTGGGACTGACACCTGCATTAACACTTGCTGCGAGAGCGGCTAAACCGTTTTCCACATTAAAACGCCCAATTAAAGGCCATCTGACTTCCGCCACCTCTTCACCTTGATACAATACTTTAAATGCTGAACCGTTCTCTTCGATCAATTGTGCTGACCATTGAGCGTTGCCATCCAAAGCCAGTTCTTCAACTCGTGAATATTGACCACGTGCCATGACCTCATTCAGTGCTTTATCATCTCGGGGTTTTATTGCAACACCACTCGCAGGGATTGTTCGTAATAGATAATGAAATTGTAATTGGATTGCTGCCAAATCAGGATAAATATCGGCATGGTCAAATTCCAGATTATTTAAAATAGCAATCCTGGGACGATAATGCATAAACTTGGGACGTTTATCAAAAAAAGCACTATCGTATTCATCTGCTTCAATTACAAACCATTTGCCTGAGCCTAGGCATGCGCTCGTTTTAAAATCGGATGATACCCCACCAATTAAAAAACCGGGATTAAGACCTGCTTGATGTAGAATCCAGGCTATCATTGAAGTGGTCGTCGTTTTTCCATGGGTACCAGAAACTGCTATTACTTGATATCTGGGTAAAATATTTTCAGCAAGCCATTGCGGTCCAGAAGTGTATGGTTTCCCTGATTCAATAACTGCTTCAAGTACAGGCATACCTCTTTTTATTGCATTACCTACAATAATCAAATCGGCTTGTAAAGCTAAGGTAGTATCATCATAGCCTTCAGTCCAGGCTATTCCTTTTGCTGCAAGCAAATCACTTACTGGGGGATAACAGTTTGCATCACTTCCAGTAACCTTATATCCGGCATCACGCGCCAGCAAAGCAAGGGCGCTCATAAAAGTTCCGCTTATACCTAAAATATGTATGTGCATGATAATCCTAATCTCATTGTAAAAAAGAAACTGTTAAAATATTAACCGCAATTAAGCCAAATGCAGCTAATACCGATTGAATCGCTGTTGTGCTTAGTGCGTACTTATAAATATGTGCTGTAATAACAAATTGCCAAACAGACAAGCCTAGACTTAAGAATAAATAGACAATACCCATAAATAAAAATAAAGGATGTCTTAAATGAATAAGCGATAAATAAGGTGCGAGGATCAATAGAGGAATAACTAATATATGGATGATGATATTGATACAATATAATGAGGTGACTGTTTGTATGAGCCGTGAAGTCAATCCTTTAAAATACAAAATGAGATAAGTATAAATAATATAAGAAATGACTAAGCATACAGAAATAAATAGATTATTTACCATATCTTCAGAAGAATTAAAATAAGAATAATTCCATTCGAGCGTCATAAGTAATGCCAACAAAACGCCACTCAAAACCATTCGAGTAACAGAGTAAGGCGTATTTTCTGGGCTATCTTTCAATAAGCAAATATCCCAATAACGATCAAATATAAGATGTAACATTTAATTCTTCTTCGTAGGATTAGCGCAGCGTAATTCGGGGCCTTGCATATAAACCTGGATTACACTGCGCTAATCCAGGCTACGGTCTCTCAGCTCTGCTCTTCCTTTTTTATTAATTTCTTTACGATATTAAGTTGTTGCACAACAGGCTCATTCCATGGCCCTGAAATTTTATAACTGTATCCAGAAATTTTTTGCATACCTTGATTAATAATTTTATTCGCCACCCAAGCAGCAACACCTGCTACAGGACCACCCGCAATAGTCGCCACAACAGGCAAGCTTGCAGTGATGTGGGGCGATATTTTCAAATTCAGATCATAAGTATGTTTGACCAAATCAAGATCTCCTTTCATGCCTGCATAAGCAACAGGACCATCAAGGTAGCTGTCTTGTGTCCCCATAATTCCTTTATTCACAACGAAAGTTCCTTGAAAAATATCAAAACTATATCCCTGATGAGCTAAATCACTAAAATCCAGTTGCAAGCGACGCGGTATAGTCTGCAAGCTGAGGATACTTAATAATTTACCCAAATCTAATTTTTCTTCGGTCTCCTTGCTTAAATGAGTAATTCTTCCATTTTTAAGTTGTAAATACATAGATCCTTTTAGAGAAGCAAGAGAAAATTGATACAAACTATTTTTCCAACCACCATGGAACTCCATATAGCCTTTTTTGGCATGCACAGCTGGTGTTACATTCCAACGTTCTAAAGTTTTAGCTAAATTAGTAATATTCAGTTTTATATCAAGATTAGTCTGATTTAAATTCTCTTTTTGAGTCCACTCACCCTGGGCATTTAACTGATATACCGGAGAATTTATTTGACAATATTCCATTTTCCATTTTTCAGCTGTCGATTGGCTTTTTAAAGTTAAATCACCAACTTGCACTTTCCCAACAGATAAATTGTCAATGCGTAAATTAAGGTTTGGTATTTGATTCGGATGAAGTTCAGTCGCTTCAGCTCGATCATCGCCTGCAGTATCAATTTTATCCAAATGTAAATAACGAACATGACCGCTTAATTCATTTGCAGGTGGATGATAAATTAAATCCGCTGCAATATTTTTTTGTTGTAAATTAAAAGACCAATCTTTATTAGGTAGTATTTTTGCTTTAACAACCATTGTATTAAATTGTTGTTTCAAAAAGCCGAATTTCTCTATAGTTACATTGATAATTCGTAGATTAGATAAGATAGAGCTGTCGGTTTTTGCTGAAGAAAATTGATTGTATATTTCTTTCCATTCTTCTAAATCAAATCCCGGTAAAGTACCTACAACAGAAAGTCCAGGTAAATTTTGATTTACAGCATTTTCACTGCCTAATCGTAATTGCCCAGAATCAAATGCATACCCCTCCTTGGAATTTTTAAACAATAAATCAGAACTTAAACGTTTGTCATAATGACCTCGAATACGAATTACTTTTTTCGCTTTGAGTTCAAGGTTTAACTCTAAGGGTACTTTTGCATCTGATTTTTTACCTAAAGGTGCGGGTAAGTTAACATCGAGTCCCTCCAAAGAACTAGTAAAACTAATGCTATCCGCCTCCGTAGGTTTGTCACTTAACTTTAATAAAGCATTCGCTTCAAAGGAACCAGCCAATAAATCGAATAAGGGCAATTTGAATTGATTTTTCAACGAGTCAACCGAGCACTTTCCATTAATAGCAATCGTCGTCGCAGGATTGGGCAATTTAGCTGATTGTATTTTGATATTCATTGGGTGCCCCAAGATATCAGCGAACAAATAACTATCCGTTACTCCAGTTTCATTAAACATCAACTGACCCGATAAATTTCGTACAGCAAATTGAGCTAACTCATAATTGACCATTATCGTATTTTTTTTAAATGCTACATTTCCCTTAGCAAGCACCTCATCATTTTCTGGATATAAAGGAACGAGTACACTTAAATTAAGTAAGGCTGAACCTTTAATCGAAAGCATTTTTAAAAGAGACAACTTATGCTTCAGTGGGGAAGCTAAAACATAATTCATCATTTTTTGTACTGATGAATCAATTGTGCCATTTACCAATAAGTTTTCTTTATTCTTACCTATATCAGCAATGCGTAAGTGCATATCTTTTGTAGGTACCCCCTGAAAATTAGCATGAACTATATCAATATTTAGGTTACGATTTTTCAAATGAATATATCCATCAATCTCTTTTACAACCTTCCATTGGGAATTAATTGCAATCTCCCCTCCGCTCGCATAACTATCTATCGCGAATTCGCCTGTATTGTCATCAAAGGGAAAATCTTTAGCTAAACCATTAAGTCTCACTTTTCCACTAGCATTTGCAATGCGTTTCACATCATTTTTGAGCCAGTGATACAATTTGGGCTTCATGTATTTTTTAGGTAGAAACACGGTCCATTGCTGCCAATTTTTGCCAGCAAACTCCGCACCAAAACGAATATGACCTACAGAATGGCGAGTCACCTGATCGACGGCGCCTTGTATACTTAATGTCAACTCAGGTTGATTGATTACAAATCGGTCCATACTAATTCGTAATCCATCACTTAATTCTTTCCAGTCAAGGGCGCCATTGAGTATGGTCAATGTTTGCTCAGGATACCCCTTAACTTTAATTGATGTGTTTTCGGAATCAAGCTCTAAACGTCCCTGGTCAGGTTGCCAATTAATCACTCCCGAAAGATTTTTTACCTTGGGAATACTGTCTTTAGCATCCCATCCTATCTGCTCAAATCGTGTTAAAAAATAATTCATTGAATAGTCATTAATGGAAAACATGCTTTTGCTTTTTTGCATGATATTAATGTTATTTTGATTTGCAGCCAGAGAAGTTGAGGATTCTGATTGTGAGTGCTCATTTGCAACCGTACTAAAAAATGGAATAGGAGGAATAACTGAAACATTATCATTTAATGTTATAAGGACCTGGGTATCTTTTAAGACTCCTTGTGGTTTCATGTCCAGTAAACTCTGGATGCTTTTCGGCCAGTTAATGGCATTTGACAACAATGATTCAATAATGAGCGATTTTACATAAAATAGATAACTTCGTTGTTCCCTATTGTATTTAACTAATAATTGATTCTCAGGCCAAGTCACGCCACCAATACGTAATTTGATTGGATCAATGTGAAGCTGCCAACCCGCATTATCAGGTTTCCAAGAAAGATTAGCAAAGAATGATTGAATCAGCTGACTTTGTTGATTATTCAAAAGCCTCCAAGCAAGTCGCTTAAAGGATACCTGTGCTTGTACTGAGGAAACTGCACCATGATGCACATCAAGCCATAAATTAATATTGCCCTTACCTCCTTCTAAATGTTGTGTGGTCTTCGGAAATAGACTTTGCCACTGGGCAGGGACTATATTTTTGGCAGAAAAATAAAACTGTCCTTCAATATCCTCAAAGTGCTCGGGATCGAAGTATCCATCACCTAAGAGTTGAAAATCAGTACTGCTTGTTTGTTCAAGTCGTGCTTCACCCTTAAACTTATAATGTCCACTACTATTTGCTACTGATATGTTTAAACCATTAACAGGAATCAATCCACCATCACTAAAATGAAAATAGGCTGAAACACGTCTGATAATTAAATGTTCTTGCTGTGATAACCAGATTAAAATTTGTTTGGTTTTCTCTGGAGTCATATCACCGCTATTGAGTGAGTCTGTTGTAACACCATCGATAGACCAATGTTGATCTATTTCTCTCAAATTTAGATGCATATCATCAATATAGAGAACCCCTGGTTGTATCTGCCAACTCCATAAGGATTTAAATAAGTTAATGCCTACTAACAATTTATTGATACGAAAATTATGTGTGGAATCGTCGCCCAAAGTGACTTGATTCAATTTAAGCACGGGTTGGAACCAATACCATCCTGTTTCCATGGTTTGAATGGTTACAGGTTGTCCTATTAAAATGGATAGATGATGTTCTACATCCCTTTTATATTCTTTTGCCCAGGGAGTTAGAGAACGAAAAATGCTGGATAATACAGCCATAAAAATGATCAGGACAGCTATAAACAGCCAAATTCTTTTAAGTACTTTGTTCACGGTACGTGTTCGATTACTCATTGATTTTTTTACTATACCATTGCTTTTGCGCATACTCATCATTTTCTTTTTGCTCAATGCGCTGTAATTTAATCTGCTCGCTCTTTTTAACCCGCTCTACCAAGTGACTGACTCCTTCTTCAGAAATTTTCGCTTGTTTATAATTAAGTTCAGCCTTAGCGCGAACCTTTCCTAAATAAGCTAAATGCGCATTCAATTGTATTAAAGCATTATCCAAATGGCTAATAAAATCGATGCGATTACGTAGTCGAGCAATGACCGTTCCTTGTTCACCAATTTTCTCAACTTGCTTTAAATAATCCTGTCGATAATTCACCAGTTGCTCATGTTTCATTTTATTTTGTTTAAATTGTTCCTGTGCTTTTAAAAGATCTTGGTAGGCAGCATAAGTTGCGTCCTTTTTAATTTGCAAAAGTTGTTTTAAACGCTCTAGTCGCTGACTCATCCTTTAACTCCTAAAGAGGAGGCTAAATGGGATAACATATCGATACTTTCCTTGAAATCAAACCGCTCATTAATGCCTTGTTCCATATATTCTCGAATTTTATCTCTGGCTTGAATGGCCTTATCAAGATTTGGATCACTTCCTTTGGTATAAGCTCCAAGCAAAATAAAATCTTTATTCTTTTCATAAAGTGATAAGTTCTTTTTGAATAATAACATATCAGCCATCTGTTGCTCAGATACTATAGCTTGCATGACTCGACTAATAGAAGCTTCCAAATCAATAGCAGGATATTGTCCTTCTTCAGCAATAGATCGACTTAAAACGATATGCCCATCCAAAATAGCGCGCGCGGCATCGGCAATAGGATCTTGTAAATCGTCCCCCTCAGTTAACACAGTATAAAATGCTGTAATCGAACCACTTCCTGGTTCTCCATTACCTGCACGTTCAACGAGTTTGGGTAATTTGGCAAATACTGATGGTGGATAACCTTTTGTTGCCGGTGCTTCACCTATTGAAAGAGCAATTTCTCTTTGTGCCTGTGCAAAACGAGTTAAAGAATCCATGAGGAGTAAGACGTGTTTGCCTTGATCACGAAAATACTCCGCAATACTTGTAGCGACTTTAGCACCATGCAAGCGCATCAGGGGACTTTCATCTGCTGGAGCAGCTACGACAACTGCACGCTTTAAGCCTTCTGGACCTAAATTTACCTCAATAAATTCTTTGACTTCTCTACCTCGCTCTCCAATCAATCCAACAACGATTACATCTGCTTTGGTAAAACGAGTCATCATCCCTAACAAAACAGATTTTCCCACTCCAGATCCTGCAAATAAGCCTATTCGCTGACCACGTCCTACAGTAAGTAATCCATTAATTGCTCGTATGCCCACATCTAAAGGGGTATCAATTACCGCTCTTTTTAAAGGATTAATGGCAGGACTAATTAAAGGATATGTTTCATTTAACTCAAGATGAGGGCCCCCATCTATAAGTACTCCTGAACCATTGACAATTCGTCCTAATAGTTGATTTCCTACCTCAACTTGAGCAACACGTCCAGTTGGCGTAATAATCATACCTGGAGCAAGACCCTGGATAGCACCTATGGACATCAAATAAACACGATCATTTCCAAAGCCAACTACTTCCGCCTCAATACTATGTGATTCATCGATAGTAATAAAACAACGTGCGCCAACAGGCTGATTAAAACCTTTGGCTTCCAGAGTGAGTCCTACAGCCCGGCTTATTCGACCGCAATGCAATAATCCTAATTGCTTCTTTTCGCGAATTTCAGACAGTACTTTAACCAAACGAGACTCGTAAATTTTCATCGATCAATCCTGATCTTTAATAGGTGCAATCGGATTATCTTCAGTTATATATTTGGCAAATAAGGTCGTTAAACGAGTATGTATCCGACCATCTAATTCACTATAATCACCCTTTAGATAAAAATCACCTCGATTTAATAAAGGATCTGCTAGCAAAATTTCATGTAATCCGTCGATGTCCCTTTCACCAAACTCATTTTGAACCCAATTCACATCTTCTGGATGCATGGCAAGTACTTTGTAGGCTTTTACGGAGGGTAATTCCGATTTGATCTTATGGAGTAAATTTTTCAATTGTTCAGGATGTGCAGATAATTCAACCCCAATACAATGCTGGCTTAACCAAATTACTGTTTGAATTATTTCTTGTGTTACTTGTTCATCTAGAAGTTTTACCGGATTTTTTAATATATCAAACCAACGCACAAACTGTTTTCTCTTCTCATCGATTTCAGCCTGGGCCCGTTGCATTCCCTCGGCATAACCCTTTTCTATAGCTTCATTTTTTAATCGTTCACATTCAGCGAGAAAACGCTCTTCCTCATTGACCTCTACTTTCGGTTCATTATTGAAAATCGATTCATATTCCCAAGCACTAAACCCTTGTTCACTCCCTTTTTTCTTTAAGAAGGGTTCAAATTTATCTGACATATACTTATCATCCTGAAATCATACAATAACGTGTCGTCATCCCAAGTGAAACGAGAGATCGCCCTCCCCTAACACCCTCCTACAGTATGAAGATCCCTCGCTTCATTCAAGATGACTTGGTTGCGTTGCGCTAATTCTCAAGCTACAACTAAATCATCTCATCTCCACCTTTAGAACCCAGTGCAATCTTACCTTCTTCGGAAAGACTTTTTGCTATTGCTAATATATCACGTTGAGCACGCTCTACATCAACAACCTTAACGGGACCTTGTAATTCAATGTCTTCACGCAATAAGTCAGCAGCACGTTTGGACATATTAGAAAATATTTTTTCTTTAGTGGGTTCTGTCGTCCCTTTTAAAGCCAATTTTAATTGTTCAGGGGTCACATCACGCAATAAAGTTTGCATACTTCGATCATCCATATCGACCAAATTTTCAAATACAAACATTTTATCGCGGATTTTTTCGCTCAGTTCCTGATCCCAATCTTTAATTTTATTCAGCACTTCCTCTTCCATTGCACCATCGAAATAATTTATCACATCCGCAACACTCTTAATTCCTCCTACTGAGGCAGTTTTACTGACCTTTTGACCACTGAGTTGCTTTTCAATGACTTGTCCTAGCTCTGAGATAGCCTCGGGCTTAACTGTATCAATATTGCACATACGTAATAAAACTTCTGATCTTTTTTCCACACTAAAATAGCGTACTACTTCAGCTGCTTGTTCACTATCTAAGTGAATTAATATGGTTGCTATAATCTGCGGGTGTTCGTTACGAATCACATCAGCAATTAAGCGACCATCCAACCACTTTAAGCGATTAAGTCCACTGTCTTTATCAGATACAAGAATTCGATCAATAAATGGAGTCGCTTTTTCGAGTCCCAATGCCTCAATGAGTACTGTACGTAAATAATGTTCTGTATCTACTGTTAAGCTTGTCTGTTCCCCAATCGCACTGGTAAATTCGACCAAAACATTTTCCATTTTAGCCTTAGTCACATTACTGAGTGTCGTCATTGCAACACCAACCTTTTGTACTTGCCTCGGCTCTAGATGTCTTAATACTTCCGCAGCATTTTTTTCACCCATACTTAATAACAAAATGGCTGCACGCTCTATTCCATCCATAACTACCCCCGATCAACCCAATTTTTAACAACCTGTGCTACCCGTTTGGGTTCCTTATCAACAACTTGACGTAATAAATTTAATTGTGATTCATAATCATTTGCATCTTTAATTGAGATTGTCCCATCATAGGTTAAATCACCTATAGGCTGATCATCACTCGGAACATTCACAACGTTTCGGTTACTTGCTAATGTCTTCAGCATGGGTCTTAGCACACCAAAAATTAGTGCTAAAACAAATACAGCTGCTGCTGCTTGCTTCACGATGGACCAGAAAATTTCTTTCTGCCAAAAACGCTCCTCAGGGATAGCTGCTATAGGATCGGGTTTAACAAAATCAGAATTGATTACATTCAAACTGTCACCACGTTGAGCATTTAATCCAATTGCATCAGCAACCAGTAATTTAATTTGATTGATTTCCTTAGCGGTCAATGGTGTTTTCGTCATCTTTTTAGTCTTTTCATCCATTACTGCTCGATTGTCAACCAAAACGGCTACAGAGAGTCGTTTAATTGTTCCTGGCTGATTTTTAGTATGACTCACTGTTTTATCCAACTCGAAATTTTTGGTACTTTGCGTACGTAAATCCGTGGATTGATTTGAATCAGAGGCTGCTTGCGCTTGTGGTGGCGCATTTTTAGGGGGAGCACTCTTGGGAGCAAGAGCTGGATTATTTTGCGGTATATTAGATAAAGTACCTGGGACACCCACCGCATCATTTGAAGAACTACGCTTTTCTTCCATAGTCTGCTCACTACGTAAAGAAGGCTGTTCGGGATTAAACATTTCTTGTGTTTGCTCGTAACTGGTAAAGTCGACATCAGCAGAAACTTTTGCTCTAACACGACCATAACCCAGTATTGGCGTTAGAATATCTTGAATCTTTTGCGCATATTGATGTTCCAAATTTTGTCTGTAATCTAAAAAGCGCTCCGTATCTGAAAAGAGGGTTTGTCCACCACCTTCATTTAATAACTGCCCGTCTTGATCAACCACTGTAACCCGACTAGCAGATAAATTGGGGATACTGGATGCAACTAAATTCACAATGGCGGCAATTGTATGTTTTTTAAGCTCCAAACCAGAATATACATCAAGAAAAACTGAAGCACTAGGTTCATGAGCATCACGGACAAAAGCGGACTCACGTGGAATTGCGAGATGGACTCGGGCTGATTTAATGTCATTAAATTTACTTATAGTACGTGCCAACTCTGCTTCCAAGGCTTGTTTATAACGTGCATTTTCCATAAATTGGCTGCTATTAAACGCGTTGGAACTAGAAAAAAGCTCTTCTGAACCGACCGGCTCTCGGGGTAATCCTTCCATTGCCAATTTAAGACGCACATTTTGCAGGTTATCTGCTGCAACCATAACCATGCTGTTGTTTCCGTCAATCTTGAAATCAATACCATTGCGTTCCAGTGCAGATACCACCTCAGCTGCATCACGCGCATTCATTTGGGTGTATAAAGGCACATAATTTGGATCGCGAGACCATAACACTACCGCTAAACCAATTGCTATGCTTGCAGCAATCCCTACTAGTAAACCAATTTGTCGGGCAATAGATAGATTTGCAAATTTTGCTGCTACCGTTGATGCACTATCAGCCAATGCCATATCAAGCTCCTAATTATACTGGCATATTCATTATGTCTTGATATGCTTGCACCACTTTGTTACGAACTCGAACAGTAGCCTCAAGCCCCAAGTTGGACTTTTGGGTTGCTATCATTACATCCCCTAAACTGACATTAGGATCACCTATTTCAAAACGAGTTTTTAACGCATCTGCAGTTTGGTTTAAATCGTTGACTTGATTTAAGGCCTGTTGAAATACTGTACCAAAGGGAGATGGGTTACTCTCTGTATCAATAATCCCGCCTTCAGCCTTCGCAGACATTGTCTTTATTTGGTTTAACAGATTAACTGTATTAATATCATTCATATCCCTATTTACCTCATAAGTATTTAGTAATTATCCTTTTAGTCTTTGCAGGTGTAACCCGAGTTCCGGCTGCGCGCCTTCCCCCAGCTACAAACTATAAAACTTTTTATACTGTATACCCTTCTTCGCGCATTTTTGCTAGTTTATAACGTAATGTTCGCTCACTGACACCTAACAAGGCAGCTACTTTTTGTCTGTTTCCTTCATTCTCCAATAAAGTTTTTTCGATCAATTCAAATTCATGAATTTGTAAATTTTTACTGTGAGCAGCCGGGCTAGTTTCAGGAATTAAGGTAGTGGTTAATGACAATTGTAAATGCTCTGCTTCGATAATACCTTGGGTTTGTAATACTAATGCCCGTTGAATTACGTTATCTAATTCTCTCGCATTTCCTGGCCAAGGATAAGCCAACATCAGTTTCTGAGCTGCTGGAGAGATCACCGGGACTACCGGCTGCTTATGCTGACAATGTTTGCGAATCAGATAGTTTGCTAAAGGAATAATATCATTTTTTCTTTCACGTAAAGGGTGCCACTGCAAAGGAAAAACATTCAAACGATAAAACAAATCCTCTCTAAAACGACCCGCTTTGACCTCATCCTTTAGCTGTCTATTGGTTGTAGCCAGTATGCGTACATCCAAACTAATTGTTTTATTGGCACCGATACGTTCGACTTCTTTCTCTTGTAAAACACGAAGCAGTTTCGCTTGCAGGCTTAATGGCATTTCGCTCACCTCATCAAGAAGCAAAGTCCCTCCCTGCGCCTGTTCAAACTTACCAGGAGTTGATTTATAAGCCCCAGTAAATGAACCCTTTTCATAACCAAATAAAGTAGCCTCGAGCATTTGCTCGGGAATTGCAGCACAATTAATAGCAATAAAGGGTTGCTTTTTTCGCGGTGAATGATCATGAATAAAATGGGCTAAAACCTCTTTTCCTGTCCCACTTTCTCCACTAATCATCACACCAACATCTGATTGAGCTACTTTCAATGCCATAGTCAACAAAGCCTGGCTTTTAGGATCTTTAGCAATGGGTTCCCCAGTGTCTTCATCAAGCTCTACTTTAATGTACTGATTGATTTTTTCAGTTAACAACTGAGCACTGAATGGCTTTTGTAAATAATCTACTGCACCATGATGAAGTGCATTCACTGCATCTTGTACCGATCCATAAGCGGTCATCAAAATCACTGGCAATCCAAGTCTTCTTTTTTGGATTTCTGCTAGTAGCTGATTTCCATCAAGTTCATCCATGCGAATATCTGTTAATACGACCGATGGATTATGGATTTCAAGAAGGGCTAGAGCTTCCTTGCCATCTTTAGCAGTAATATATGTATGGCCAGCAATAGTCATTGTTTCAGCCAGCGCTTCCCTTAATACTGGATCATCTTCAACGATTAAGACGTGACTCATAAAAAGTCCTTTTTCTAAGTGTTATAAAAAGGATATCATCCCAAGGCGACAAAGTGCTCCCTGTATTTTAATCAAAAATTAAATCAGGGGTACTTCGTCTACTCAGGATGACGACTCAACATATTACGGCAAAAACAAATTAACTTGTGTACCTACTCCTTCTGTAGACTCCAGGCTCACTCGACCGCCGTGTGCTTTTACTACCGCATAAACAACGGCCAAACCCAAACCATTGCCTTGCGCTTTTGTAGTATAAAAAGGTGAAAAAGCCTGGCTCTTCACCTCTTCAGTCATTCCTTTTCCATTGTCCTCTACTGATATTTGTATACCTGAATCATCTATAGATGCAAGTGTTAAATTAATTTCTGTTGCATCAGATTGCAATGAATTGATCACCAAGTTTAAAACTGCACCAATTAATGACTCTGCATGAATTAATGATTCGAGAGTAACTAACTGATTATTCACATTGAATGTTACATTACGGGCCAATACATAAGGTTGTGCGCGTTGTACCAGTAACGAGCACCAATAATTCATATCCATACGCGTTGGCTCGATTGTAGTACCTCGCGCAAAAAGTAATAAGTCCTGAATTTGCTGTTCAATACTGGTATGGCATTCTTGCAATCGATGAATCCAATTTTGGGTACGAACATCCAAATCAGGAAGATTATTCAAATGCTCTGTGTACAACATCGCAGAAGCCAAGGGAGTTCTGATTTGATGTGCGAGCTGTGCAGTCATTGTACCAATCGAGACTAATCGCTTTTCATTTTCTTTGGCTTTCTCATAATCTCTTGTAGCAGTGATATCCGTTAAACTGACTAATATGCCAGGTAAACTGTCCAAAGTTGCGATGGCTACATGGACACGGCGACCATCGGCAAGAGAAACTTCATGGCCGTCATCAGCGCGAGGAACAAAAGCACGTAAAATCACATCCAACCATAAAGAATCAAGTAATCCATATCCGAGCATTGCTTCAGCTGGCGGGTTTAGCCATACGATACGCCCCTGAGAATTAATAATTACCAAAGCCGTAGGGAGGCTGGATAAAATATCCCATTCAGAAAGAGGTATATGTGGTCTTACAGCACATGTTTGGTAATTAGAATAATGCATACTGGATGAAATTATTATAATTAATAAGAAGACTGTAACAAATTTAAGTTAAAATGAAAATACATTTAAAATCATGCAATTAATCAATCACTATTTCTTCTTTTTATTGATGAAAATTAAATCATTTTTTGCAATTCATCTAAAAAATATCATATCAAGACAAGTGGTAAAAAATTTAGTTTCTTAAATTTAGCGGCAT
Source organism: Legionella sp. 227 (assembly GCF_043161935.1). NCBI lineage: Bacteria > Pseudomonadati > Pseudomonadota > Gammaproteobacteria > Legionellales > Legionellaceae > Legionella > Legionella sp. 227. The sequence goes on from NZ_CP171154.1 coordinate 3,498,297, forward strand.
CCTTTGAAACAACACTTATTCAAAAATACAAAATTTTTACATCGAAAATAATATCCGACTCATTAACAACCACGATGCTCTTGTTTCAATCACTGCTTCGAATTGCATCTATAATTAATACAGTAGCACTAATTTTTAATCTGTTCTTCTCTTGTTTGGCGTCAAGCTCAATGAGCATGAAAATACGGGTAGAACGAGCGAGATATTTATGACCTTAGGCAAAACCGAACAGGCTGAACCAGAACAAACTGCACGCACGGAACCAGCCCGATTGAATATGTTTGAAAATACCGATCAAAAGAAGTGGACCGCACGATCAATTGAAGCAGAGCAAGCACTTTCTTCGATGGTTAAAAAAGGATGCACTTTAAGAGAGTTATATGATTTTGCTCGAACAAAAAGAGCTGATATTGCGGTAGAGCTAGAGCAGACATCCAAATCATGGGGAAACCTCAATTTTTTTGGCATGATAAGAAATGAGTATCGGAATTATGAGGATGTATATGCCCTTGATTTTCTTCTAAAAGAAGGTGATGGAGAAAACCTATTTAGTATTATTTCACAACTCATTAGTTCACAGAGTGAATTATTTGATAAAAAAACACATGAGCGATTGGGACAAACTCAATTGAGGACAAATGAGTTTATCTCTCAAGATGTAGAAAACCCCCTTGTAATTTATGAAACACTCTCGAAAGATCCCTCTGATATGAAACTTACTGCCTGGGGCATACAAGATTCAAATGGACAAGTACATATACTCAAAGCATCAGCAGCATGGGGTACTAAAAGCAAGGGACATTATGAAAAAAAATTAGATGAGCTTGATAAATTACTAAAAGAGACCATGAAACCCCAAAAATCGGAGCAAGAGTTTTTAGAAGGTCTTGCAGAATTAATTTACTGTCTTTCTAAAGAAATTCTTCTGGTCCGAGGTACAGCAGCTGTTAATGGTTGGCTTGCGCGAGCAATTGCCCAAACCAGAGGAATTGATCTGGGAAACCTTCGTATTAATGGTCTTCCTTTTGATATATGTGCCGAACTCACTATAGATAAAAAGAAATACATAAAAGATTTTGTTACGTCATTTAGTAAAGATTTAATCAAAGCTAAAGAAGAAATAACCGTTTCCGCATCCTCCCCCAACCAATCACAGAAAGAAGAGCTTCCTCAGCCCCATCTAAAACCAGAGTACTCTCAAAAAAAATTTTCCAAAGTCCTCTATCTCAATATGAAACTTGCCAAGGAAAAAGTAAAAAACAGCGATTTCCTTTATGCTGATTTTAAAAATTGCAGCTACGATTACGTTGATTTTTCCGAATCATGTTTTCAACAAACGAGTTGTACTGATTGTTCTTTCCAGCATTGTAATTTTAATAAAGCAGACTTTTGCCAAGCAAATTTTCTAAAATCACAAATTTTTAATTCAAGTTTTCGCAATGCTGCTCTTACATCTACAAATTTTCAATTCTCTAGTTTATTCTTCTGTGACCTTTCCGAAGCGAATTTAACAGGCGCACATTTAATTAGAACAGACCTTACTGGAACTAATTTAACTTCGGCGATACTAGTAGGCGCGGATTTTACTAATGCCACTCTACAGAATGTCAACTTAACCAATGCAAATTTAAATGGAGCAATATTAGTAGGTGCTAATTTTTCAGGAGCAAATTTGACTGGAGTTAAACTTAAAGATGCCATATTTTTTGCAGAAACAAATAACTTGGTTGAGTTTAAAAAACAATTAAATTCATTTGATGCGGCATTGAAATTATTAACATCAAAAGAAGAAATTAAAGATCTTCGAGCAAATGCAGTCCGCTCTATCTTGAAGATTGTGGACAAACTACCTTCTGAGGACAAGGCAGCCATGCTCAAGTTAGCAAGCTCCCATCCTTGTTTTGCACAACATAGAGACTTTGATGTATTAAAGTCAGCAGTAAACACAGTGTTTGGTCTTTGGCCAAATTCCTCTCTTGAAATTAAAACAGATTCAAAAAAATCGCTTCTCGATCATATGCCACCAACTCCCCCAAGAAAAAATTAAAGTGAGGTTGTGTCGTGTAGACTTGATGATACGCAGCGGGACCAGGGCATTTAGAAATCCATTTATGCTCCTAATTGTCGGATTCCCTATCTGGTACCTGAACGACCAATACCTGGATTATGACTCTGAATTGTTCTCGTCCAACGATTTTAGAAATGCAAGTTTCTCTGCAATTTTAATTTCTAAACCGCGTGGTACTGGTTTATACCAACCGGGCTCCTCCATTCCTTCCGGTAAATAATGTTCTCCAGCCGCATATGCATGCGGTTCATCATGGGCATAACGATATTTTTTTCCATAACCTAGTTTTTTCATTAAACGTGTAGGTGCATTACGCAAATGGACAGGAACCTCTCGTGATTTATCACGTTTAACAAAATCCATCGCCTGATTAAAAGCAACATATCCTGCATTACTTTTTGCAGCGATTGACAGATAAATGACAGCCTGTCCTAGTGCAAGCTCTCCTTCTGGAGAGCCTAATCGTTCATAGGTTACAGCAGCATCGTTTGCTATTTGGATTGCTCGAGGATCAGCCAATCCAATATCTTCCCAAGCCATTCGAACAATCCGTCGCGCTAAATAACTGGGGTCGACACCCCCATCTAACATACGACAAAGCCAATAGAGAGCAGCATCAGGATTAGAACCACGTACTGATTTGTGTAAAGCAGAAATTTGATCGTAAAAATTTTCTCCACCTTTATCAAAACGTCTGACTTGTTCTGCCAAAGCATTCATCACAAATTCTTTAGTGACATGCACATTGTTCATTGCAGTACATGCGCCATGTAATTGTTCTAAACTATTCAATAATCGTCGGGCATCACCATCAGCAAACCCAATGAGCATGTCCAGCGCATCATCGTCGAATTGAATAGGAGATAAGAGGGCTTGATAAGCTTTTTGAAACAGTTGTCTCAATTCTTCATCAGTCAAAGATTTTAAAACATAAACCTGAGCACGTGACAACAAGGCGGAATTCACTTCAAAAGAAGGATTTTCAGTTGTAGCCCCTATAAAAGTTACTAAACCCGATTCTGTGTAAGGTAATAGTGCATCTTGTTGCGCTTTGTTAAAGCGATGAATTTCATCGATGAACAGTATAGTGTGTTTACCATGAGTTAGATTTTCCTGCGCTTTCTCAACTGCCGCACGAATATCCTTAACCCCGGAAAACACCGCAGAAAGCGCTATCCATTCACTATCAAATGCTTCAGCAGCAATACGAGCAATTGTTGTTTTACCGACTCCTGGAGGTCCCCATAAAATCATTGAGTGAAGTTTTTTGCTCGTAAAACTAAGCCGCAATGATTTACCTTCACCCAATAAATGACTTTGTCCAATCACTTCGTCCAGACTATTGGGTCTTAAAAGTTCTGCCAGTGGTGGTTGAGGCATTGTCTTAAACAAACTCATTGCTGAACCACATCAACCCCTTTAGGCGTTTTGAATTGGAACAAGCTAGCTGCCAATTTAGGGTTTGTTTTAATTTGAGATAATTGAACCGTAGTTACTTGGCCCAATTGATCATATAACTCCAAACCAGTTAGGTTATTTTGACGAAACACCAGTTTGATTCGTTGAAAATTTGCTTTAGGTGATTTTGATTTTAGATCAAAAACCAAGTCGTCACCCACATTACTTTGAGTCACATTAAAGTCTCGGGTAACTGTATTATCATAACCACTTAAGAATAAAGCAGCAGTACCCCCTAAACCTTTTCGTTGCGTTTTGACCGTTACTTGCTCCAAATCTTTATCATAAACCCAAATTTTCTGCCCATCAGCAACCATTAATTGCGCCATAGGTTGCACCGTTTGCCAACGGAATCGACCCGGCCTTTGTAATGCCATTGTTCCTGATGAACGAGAGACTACTCGCTGCTTTGCTTTCACTGCTTGTTTAAACACGGCAGTCATTGAGCGAATTCCATTTAATTTAGCCTGAAGCAATACATCAGGCGTTTCACAAAATACCGCAGTTGAAATACTTAAAAGTAATACGGTTAATATTTTTTTCATAATTAATCCTCCGTCACGGATGACACTAAGACATCTCGATAACCACCATCTAATGGGCCCACAATTCCTGTTCGCTCCATTTCTTCAACCATACGAGCTGCCCGGTTATAGCCTATTTTTAGTCGTCGCTGTACTGCAGAAATACTGGCCTTCCGTGTTTGGATAACGAATTCTACCGCTTGATCATAAAGAGGATCATCATCCTCGGCAGATTGACCGTCCTCATCAGAACCGCCCTCATTACCGTCACCCGTTAATTTCAAAATATCATCGATATAATCAGGCTCCCCACGAGCACGCCAATCATCCGCAATGCGATGTACCTCTTTATCATCAACAAAAGCACCATGAACTCGTAAAGGCGCCCCACTTCCGGGTGCTAAATACAACATGTCACCATGTCCTAGTAATTGTTCAGCACCCTGTTGATCTAATATAGTACGAGAATCAATTTTTGATGAAACTTGGAATGACATTCGAGTCGGAATATTTGATTTAATTAACCCAGTTAAAACATCTACAGAAGGTCTTTGAGTCGCAAGAATCATATGGATTCCAGCAGCGCGTGCTTTTTGAGCAATACGAGCAATTAACTGCTCCACTTTCTTGCCCACGACCATCATCATATCAGCAAGCTCATCAATGACGACGACAATATAGGGCAAAGGTTCCAGCTCTGGGGCTGTTTCATCCATTGAGTCAACAGGTTTCCATAAAGGATTAACGATAGGTTGCCCATTGGCGATGCCTTCGGCGATTTTGCTATTAAAACCTGCCAAATTTCTTACACCTAAAGCAGCCATCAACTTATAACGACGCTCCATTTCTTCAACACACCAACGCAAAGCACTGGCAGCCTCTTTCATATCAGTAACAACGGGAGTTAATAAATGCGGAATGCCATCATAAACAGATAATTCCAGCATCTTGGGATCAACCATAATGAGACGAACCTGGTCCGGAGTTGCCTGAAATAAGATACTTAAAATCATGGCATTAATACCCACTGACTTACCGGAGCCTGTTGTTCCAGCGACCAATAAATGAGGCATTTTCCCTAAATCAACAACCACAGGGTGACCTGCAATATCTACCCCCAGAGCCAAGGTAACAGGCGAATGGGCCTGCTGGTATACATCCGCTAATAATACATCCGACAGTCGAACCATCTCTCGTGAATGATTGGGTAATTCTAAACCCACTACCGTTTTACCTGGAATGACTTCAACAACACGAACTGAAATTACGGATAAAGAACGCGCCAGATCTTTAGCTAAAGCGGTCAGCTTGCTCACTTTGACACCAGCAGCCAATTGCAACTCAAAACGAGTTACGACGGGTCCTGGATGCACGGCTACTACACCCGCCTGGATACCAAAATCGAGTAAGTGTTGCTCTACCTCGCGTGATAAATTCTCTAGTTCCTGGTGCGTATATCCACCCATAGGTTTACCGGGTTGACCTTTATCCAATAAGCTTAGGGATGGCAAATCACCTGAAGTGCTCACTTTGGGGATACGGATTTCTTTTACTTCTTTAACCGGTTTGACAATTTCCGGCTTCACTTCCTGAGTAATTAAAACAGGAGGAATATTCTCCTCTTTTTCTTTCTCTGCTTTGGGCTTAAATAATTTAGGAGCAGGCTTTTCTCGAGGAATCTTCGGTGCTTTAGGGATCACATTTGATTTTGATTGTTGAACTCGTGATTTAATAACAGATAGTGCCTTGTGTGTGGTTTTAGTAATATAATTCACAACGAATAAAGTATAAAAACCAATCAACTCAACTGCTTTTATCCAAGACAAGCCTGTCAACCAGGTAGTTCCTACCAAAAGCATAGCGAGTAGAACTAAACTTGCTCCATGCAAATTGAGCATTTGGTACCAACCGCCACCAACAGCTTGTCCTATAAATCCCCCGGCACCATGGATGGAATCCAATTGATTCATTTCTGCTTCAAGGCTTAATAAGCCACAACCTCCTGCAAACATGAGCATTAAGCCAACGGAACGAAGTACTAAAACACGTTTATCTAGTCGATTTAGAGCGCGTACATCGTGTAACAGAGCCCAGGAAATATAAACAAAAGCAATCGGTACCAAATAAGCAAAATATCCGAATACAAAATAAAGTGCATCCGCAATATAAGCACCTACTTGTCCACCCGAATTTGCAACAACAGTTCCAGCTCGAGAAACATGTGACAATCCAGGATCACTGATTTTATAAGTGAGTAATGACAAGAGCACAAAAAGAGCACTTGTTAAAATTAATATAAAACTACCCTCGCTAAGCCGCTTTACAACATAGCTAGGCATATGATTTTTAGAACCGCTCGATTTTTTTCCTGACTGTTGTTTTTCCATAGGTATTTTCATATCTTTGTTTTTGTCATAATATTCGCCATCTTAACACAAAATATTAAAATATTAAGGAAGGCAGAGACAATGAGCTCAAGCAATCATCATCGCTTAATTATACTCGGTTCAGGACCAGCAGGTTATACTGCTGCAGTCTATGCCGCAAGAGCCAATCTTCATCCAGTTTTAATTACTGGAATGCAACCAGGAGGTCAGCTAACGACCACTACCGATGTAGATAATTGGCCCGGTGATATAGAGGGATTACAAGGCCCTGCCCTAATGGAGCGTATGCAAAAGCATGCAGAACGCTTTGACACTCAAATTATTTTTGATCATATTGTTAAAGCGAATTTAACACAAGCACCTTTTACTCTTCATGGGGATAGCGATACCTACACTTGTGATGCACTAATCATTGCAACAGGAGCTTCTGCACGTTATCTGGGATTAGAGTCCGAATCAGCTTATCAAGGTCGAGGGGTTTCTGCCTGTGCCACTTGCGATGGCTTTTTTTACCGCAATAAAGCAGTTTGTGTTATTGGTGGTGGAAATACTGCAGTAGAAGAGGCACTTTATTTATCAAACCTTGCGTCTAGTGTTACTTTAGTACATCGACGAGACAGTCTGCGCGCTGAGAAAATTCTCCAGGATAAACTTTTTGAAAAAACCCGCAACGGTAACATTAAAATCATCTGGAATTCTACTCTTGATGAAGTGATTGGAGATGGTAAAAAAGTAACTGGCGCTTTAATCCGAAATGTACAAAATGATGCCAAAGAATTATTAAATGTCGATGGCGTATTCATTGCGATAGGACATACACCTAATACCGATTTATTTAAAGACCAGCTTCTTATGAATAATGGTTATCTTGTCATTAAATCAGGACTGGAAGGAATGGCGACCAGCACCTCAATTCCTGGTGTATTTGCCTGTGGCGATGTGGCAGACCATGTATATCGACAAGCTATTACCTCAGCTGGTTTTGGTTGCATGGCCGCCCTTGATGCAGAACAATATTTAGATTTGAATTTAGGAAAAATTTAGATCTTTTGAGGACTTATCGAATTTTTTTGCTGTCATCCGTATGTAACGCAGGGTCCCTTACGGTAGCAGCATGTTACCAAGGGAGTCTCTGCTCTTTCGGGGCTAGAGAACTTCCGCTGTGCCAAATGCAGATTATACTATTTATGATGACTCTGGGGCTTTTTGTTGTTTGAGCATTTTCAACATAATATCTTTTCCCATAGCCTCAACCATTTTCATAAATAAAGGTGGTTTTCTTTCTTGCAAGCGATGCAAATCAGTATATCGCCAATATAAATAATCTACAGGTTCTCGTGCATGAATTGTAGTGTTCGCTTTCCCATCTCTAAAATAACTCATCTCACCAATAAAGTGATAAGGGCCTAACTCAAGAATACCATCATCCACTTCGATATAAACTTTCCCTTTTGTAATCAACATGAGATTTTCTACGGGATTTCCCTTCATTAATATCTTTTCGTTACTTGAAGTACCTCTATGACTTATTTTAATCAAACGAATAAAATCACTCGTTTGCATATTTGAAAAAAATAAATCTTTTATTTGTTGCAAATCATAAGGTAATTCCCTAGGCATCATGTCTCTTAACAAGATGCCAATCTGCACAAAATTAATAATTAATGATGCGATAGCCCAAAAAGCAACAGGAGGAACATTAGCCAATGCTCCATAAAGTAAAAAAGATAAATCAGATAGCACAAAAATCGTGCGAATAATAAGCACTTTCCTAAAGCTAAGACTAAGAAGAATTAAAATATTTCCTAAACTATACAAATAATCCAATTGTTTCCTCCAATTCTTGTTTATAATAATTGTAGAATACAAAAAGGTCCTATGAGAGAAAAAATCCCAGATAAATCTAGGAGATTGTATTGAGTTATAATGAAATCTACTCCTTTCCAAATCCAGAAACGAGTGATGATCAGGGTTTATTATTCATTGGGGGGGATTTATCGCCTCAACGTATACTTCAAGCTTATCGACAAGGAGTGTTTCCCTGGTATGAACCAGGAACACCTATTCTTTGGTGGTCCCCAAATCCAAGACTTATATTAATTCCTACTGAATTCAAGGTATCGCATAGTTTGCAAAAATCTCTAAAAAAACCCTTTGGCTTTACTGTAGATACTGTATTTAGAGAGGTCATGATGGCATGTGCCACTTGCTCTGGTCGTATGAATAATACCTGGATTACTCAAGAAATGATTGAGGCATATACCCAGTTGCATACAATGGGTTATGCGCATTCTTTTGAAATATGGTATAAAAATGAATTGGTCGGAGGTCTGTATGGGCTCAGCTTAGGGCGCGTTTTTTTTGGTGAATCCATGTTCCATAAGCTAACGGATGCATCAAAAATTGCTTTTTATTATTTATGCAAAACTATGGCAAAATGGAATTTTGATTTTATTGATTGCCAAATTCCCACCAATCATCTACAAAGTCTGGGCGCTAAAATTATTGAACGTAAAGAATTTCTTCATCTGCTGCGCCAATCATTAGAGCATCCTACAAAGCAGGGTTCATGGAATATCACCTTGCCTTAATATTTCAAATAGTAACAATCATGTACTATCATTATACAAGGCGAATCATTCATTTTCATTTCAAACGATTATAACCTCATGAGATGATAATGTAATGCGGTAAACAACCTGGAGTATTTTCCTATGGAATCAAAAACTGTGTCAAAGGTTCCTGTTATTTTTGGAAAAATGAAGGAGGATCAATTACATAAGATTTTGGAAAACAGCGATGCCAAGAAAAAAGAAACTAAAGCCGTATTTTTAATCAGAGAAGATGATAATTTTCGAGGATTCATGACCGTTTCATATTACTCACAAGAACATGATATGGTAAAAAATATCCGATTTGGTTTAACCAGTGACGGTTGGAAAAAAGTTCCTAAGCCACCTAAAGAACCCGCTTTGACTGATACACTTGAAGTAAAAAGAAAATACGCCCTTGATAAAACAAAATTTGATAAAGACATGCAAAATTTTATCAATACAGCTAAGACTCTTTTCGAACACAATGCGACCCCAGATCAAATTAAGCGGCTAATCAACGAGTTAAAAAAAGAAGAGTATAAATTTGATTTGAGTGGACTGATTAGACCGAGTCCGGCAGAAGCGAGTAAAGAAAAACACTTTTTGAGTTATGTTGGCGATGTATTTATAACCGAGATGATAGCTCAATTAACTCACATGAACAAAAATTTAGGCTCGAACTTATCTTAATAAATTATTTTTAGGAAAACTGTCCTTACAGAATGACATAATAGTTAAATTTTGACATGCTTGGATTGCCATTTTCTTCATTTTAGTGCAGTATACATACACAATAAACATTATAAATTTGGTACATCACTGAGAGACCTATGGCAAAAGAAGATCATATAGAAATGGCTGGTACTGTTATAGATACCCTACCCAACACCATGTTTCGTGTTGAATTAGAAAATGGACATGTTATCACTGCCCACATTTCTGGTCGTATGCGTAAAAATTACATTAGAATTTTGACTGGTGATAAAGTTAAAGTCGAGTTGACTCCCTATGACTTAACTAAAGGCCGCATCATTTTCCGCGATAAAAACTAAGCGATTTCCTAATTAAAAATCTTTTCTTTACAACATGTAATCTATAGGTTCCCGCTTTAAAGCCTGGCCCTTCAAAAGACTACAACAAATGTTGGGCTTTGGCCCAACGTTTAAAAAAACACTGTTCCTTTATAAAATTTCAAATTGGGCAAATATTTTCAAAAAGTTGGGCCAAGGCCCAACCTACGCTTAAATAATAGTTTTCAGTAGTAACTGTTCAGCCTTATTCTATAAAGCTTCAAATATTGCAGCGGCTCCCATGCCCGTTCCAATACACATCGTTACCATACCATATCGTCCTTTAATCCTCCTCAGACCATGCAATAAAGTAGCTGTTCTGATTGCTCCTGTAGCACCTAAGGGATGTCCTAGGGCAATAGCCCCCCCTAAGGGATTTACTTTGCTTCGTGGAAGATCAAGTTCTTTAATTACTGCCAGAGCCTGAGCGGCAAAAGCCTCGTTAAGCTCTATCCAATCGAGCTGGTCTAAAGTAATACCTGCTCGCTTTAAGGCAGCCGGAATGGCTTTTATGGGGCCAATTCCCATAATATCAGGAGGAACACCGGCTACGGCATAACTCATCAATCGTCCTATTGGTTTTAAATTATATTGGCGCAAAGCCTGTTCACTGGCCAGCAAAGCAATACCTGCTCCATCACTGGTTTGTGAACTGTTTCCTGCCGTGACTGTTCCTCTGGCGGCAAAAACAGGTTTTAATTTAGAAATGACTTCATAGGAAGTATCTGCTCGTGGTCCTTCATCATCATTGATCCACTTTTTCTTTTCTATGGTTGTCGAGCTCGCTAAATCAGCCTGTCTTAAAGTAATTTCTATGGGACTAATTTCCGCTTTAAAATCACCTCGTTGCTGAGCCGCTACTGCTTTTTTATGACTTTCAGCAGCAAACTCATCTTGTTGTTCTCGAGTAATTTCCCAGCGTTTTGCAACATTTTCTGCAGTAATCCCCATCCCGTACGCAATCGCGATGTCTTCATTATTGAATATAACAGGGTTTGCTGTGTATTTGTTTCCGCCTAAAGGTACCATGGACATGCTTTCAACGCCGCCTGCTAGAGCCAAGTGTATGTCGCCACTACGTATAGTCTCTGCAACGGTAGCAATACTTTGCACTCCAGAAGAACAAAAACGATTGATTGTCATGGCAGGAACAGATTGGGGTAAGTCAGCAAGTAATGCAGCAATGCGAGCCACATTCATACCTTGTTCTGCCTCAGGCATAGCACAACCTATGACAACATCCCCTATTTCTTGATGATTCACAGATGGATAACGCTCCATTAAATTTTTGATCACATGAGCCAATAAATCATCGGGTAAAGTATTCTTAAATACACCACGGGGTGCTTTACCAACAGGAGTACGTAATGCGTCAACTATATATACATTAGTCATTTTTAAATCTCCCTTAATTACGTAACGGCTTGCCAGTTTCTAATAAATGACTAATCCGCGCTTGAGTTAATGGTGATGCAGCTAGAGTCATAAACGCTTCTCGCTCTAATTTGAGCATCCAGTTTTCATCAACAAAAGTGTTTTGATTGAGATTGCCACCGCAAAGTACTGTTGCCAATTCCGTAGCAATAAAATAGTCATGCTGAGAAATAAAACCACCTTCTAACCAATTAACTAACCCTGCTTGTAATCGTGCTTTACCTTCAATTCCAGCGATTTGAAATTGTGTCTTTAAAGGAGGCAGATAATTCGCTGCATGCATAAAATTAATCTTGGCCAAAGCAACGTAGAGTACTTCATCAGCGTGCATCACATAGCTGTCTGTACTACGCAAATACCCCATCTCCATTGCATCAGCTGCTGAGCCTGCAACTTGTGCAGTGGCAATTTGTTGGTAGTAACCTTGAAGTACTGTCATTAAATCGCCTTTGGGAGCCAGTTGGGCTGCCCTCATTGCCATTTCCTTACATCCACCACCAGCAGGTATCACTCCAACACCAAATTCAACGAGTCCTGGATAAGCCTCAAAGGCAGCAACAACAGCATCACAATGCATCATTAATTCACAACCACCACCAAGAGCACGTCCTCTCAATGCCGCTACTGTTGGGATGGAACTGTATTTCAAACGTAAAGCCACACGTTGAAATTGGGCAATCATGTCGTCCAAAGCATGCATTTTGTTGTCTTTAATTAAATTCAGGACACCACGTAAGTCAGCACCCGAGCAGAAATTAGTCGCGTCGTTTTGATAAACGATCAAACCACGACATTGTTTCTCTGCAATTTCAACCGCCGCTTCCAGTCCATCAAGAACTGACTGCCCTACTGTATTCGCCTTGCTTTTAAAGTTCACTACAGCGACATCATCTTGTAAATTCCATAAGCGCACCCCCTCATTTTCATAAATCACAGGTGTAGAATGAGCTGTTTGCTTAATGACGCGGTCAGGAAAGTATTGACGTTGGTAAACAGACAATTGGCTTCGAGGCTGATAATCATTCATTTGTGGCGAATAAGCCCCTTCTTCTGTATAGAAGGCATCAATTTCAAACAACCATCCAGGTAATTCGGCTGTACTAAGAGATGATTTATCCTTTATGGCTTGGTCAATATACTGTGTCATTCGAGTTAAATCAGCTAATTGCCATGTTTCAAATGGTCCTTGCACCCATCCAAAACCCCAACGTATTGCCAAATCAACGTCTCTAACATTATCCGCAATGGCCTTAAGATGATAGGCGCAATAATGAAATAAATCTCTGAAGCAGCTTGCCAAGAATTGTGCTTGCTTGTTATTGGAAGTAATAAGTTTTTGCATGCGTACAGCAGGATCAGACTCACTCATGATGGCTTTTAACTCATCATTTACCGCAGGTTGAGCGGGGCGATAAGTCGCCGATTTAATATCATAAACTTCAATAACCTTACCATTTTTCCTATAAATACCTTGGCCAGTTTTTTGTCCTAAATGCCCCTCTTTAATAAGATTAGTGAGCCATTCCGGAAGTTTAAAACTAGAGTGCCATGGGTCATCTTGCAACTGTTGTTGCATGGTATGGATTACATGTTCCATGGTATCTAGACCAACAACATCCATGGTACGAAAAGTCGCAGACTTCGGTCTTCCCAGCAAAGGACCTGTTAATGCATCCACTTCATCTAATCCCATATCCATAGCAAAAGCATGGTGCAAGGTCGTTAAGAGTGAAAATACACCAATACGATTACCAATAAAATTCGGAGTATCTTTGGCGCGCACCACTCCTTTACCCAAATAACGAGTTAACCAAGTTTCAAGATTATCTACCAATTCCTTATCAGTAGTTTTGGCAGGAATAAGCTCAGCAAGATGCATGTAACGCGGAGGATTAAAAAAATGAACACCGCAAAAATTTCTTCTATGCATTTCAGGTAAAACAGAACATAAAGAATCAATACTTAAACCAGATGTATTACTCACTAAAATAGAGTGTTCTGCTAAAAATGGAGAAATTCGCTTGTATAAATCCTCTTTCCAATCCAAACGTTCAGCAATGGCTTCAATAATTAAATCGCATGAAGATAAATCAGCGAGGTGTTGTTCGTAATTTCGTGCTTGCATTAACGCTGCAGTTTGAGCTGTTGCAAGCGGAGCAGGTTTCAATTTCCCTAAGTTAGCTATTGCTTTATCAATTAGTGCATTCGTGTTTCCTTCTTTGGACGCTAAATCGTAAAGTAAGGTTTCAATACCTGCGTTAACACAGTGCGCGGCAATCTGTGCCCCCATAACGCCTGCTCCCAGAACTGCGACTTTTTTTATAAAAAAAGGTCCATGCATTTCTTTCTTCCTCGTTAATTAAAATGTAGCCTGGGCGAAGCGAGGCGTAACCCGGGTTCTTATGGCAGATTAAATTACCCGAGTTACGCCTCGCTTCACCCGGGCACAGTTGCTACTTATTAAACTAAATCAAAACGAATACCCTGGGCTAAAGGCAGTTCATTTCCCCAGTTTATCGTATTGGTTTGTCGACGCATGTAGGCTTTCCACGAATCAGAGCCTGACTCACGACCACCACCGGTTTCTTTTTCTCCACCAAAAGCACCGCCAATTTCGGCACCCGAAGTACCGATGTTAATATTGGCTATACCACAATCGCTCCCCCAAGCACTTAAAAAATGCTCTGCATTTTTTAAATTTTGAGTAAACATGGCAGAAGATAACCCCTGCGGTACATGATTTTGTAAAGCAATCGCTTCATCAATTGTTTGAAAAGGCATAACATATAAAATGGGGGCAAATGTTTCTTCTTGTACAATATCCCAATGGTTTTTTACATCACATACTAATGTAGGTTGTACAAAAAAGCCTGGTCGATGAACAGCCTCGCCACCAGAGATAATTCGCCCCCCTGCTTCTTTGATTCGGGCGATTGCTTTATTGAATTGGTCTACGGCTTGTTTATCAATTAGAGGGCCCATAAGATTTATTTTATCTAAAGGATCGCCAATTGTTATCTGCTCATAAGCAAAACGTAAGCGTTCAACAACATAATCATATTTGGAATGATGAACAAACAAACGTCGAGTAGAAGTGCATCGTTGACCTGCAGTACCCACTGCTCCAAAAACAATCGCTGGAATTGCTAAATGAAGATCAGCTGACTCATCAAGAATTATCGCATTATTGCCACCTAACTCTAAAATAGTCTTACCTAAGCGGGCAGCAACTTTTGCGGCAACTTGCTTTCCTACTGCCGTTGAACCTGTAAATGAAATAAGCGGTATCCGCTGGTCATTAACCAAAGTCTCTACTACATCATGATCTTCCGGAATCACCAGACTAAATATTTCAGGGCATCCATTAGCTGCCAACACATCATTGCAAATATGCTGAACGGCTACAGCACACAAAGGTGTCTTTGCTGAAGGTTTCCACACAGTGACATTACCACAAATGGCCGCAAGAAAAGCATTCCAAGACCAAACTGCGACTGGGAAGTTAAATGCTGAAATAACACCCACAATACCGTACGGATGCCATTGTTCATACATTCTGTGTTGAGGACGTTCCGAATGCATGGTATTCCCATATAACATACGTGACTGACCTACTGCAAAATCAGCGATGTCAATCATTTCCTGAACTTCACCATCCCCTTCTTGCTTGGATTTGCCCATTTCTAAAGAAACCAAACTGCCTAAAGCATCCTTATGATCGCGCAATGACTGACCAATTTGCCGTATTATTTCACCTCTTTTGGGAGCAGGAATTTTCCTCCATTCATGTGCCGCATGCTGTGCACGGGTCATTACCTCTTCATAATCATCCAGGGTGCAGGTTGCTATTTCCGCAAGCTTTTCACCATTTGCTGGATTATAAGAGATTAATTTATGCTCATGAACTCCACTTTGCCAACCCTGGCCACTATAGGCACCTGGATTAACTGCATGAATTTTCAAGCGTTTTAATATATCCATTCATTATCTCCATGGTAACCCGGATACAACTAGGTGAACCCGGGAACAGTGCAACGATATTTCAGGTTACGCGTAATAGCGACCAAAGCGATTTTCTAAAACTGCAGACAAGTGGAATTTTTCTTGCAATACCAAGCCTTTATATTCATTAGATTGTCCCAGCACCAAGTCCACCACCGCGCAAACACCTGAAGCGGTACTTATTTGAATTGCGGACCATTCCAAACCACAAATTTCCTCGGGATAAATCTTTTTCACGTAATTTTTTTCTGTCAACTCACCACGTTTCATTCCTTCAACAGAAACATAAACTATCACAAGATCTTGATAAGTTTTGGGAATGGCATTTTCTAAAATGCGTTTTAAAGTAGGTCTATCTTGATTTAATCGTAAGTCGTTCATTAATAAACGCATCTTAGAACAATGGCCTGGATAACGCATTGTTTTATAATTCATGGTTTGCACTTTACCAGCATGCATCTCTGCCAAACTTCCCAGACCACCAGAGGTATTAAACGCTTCATATTCACAACCATCAATTTGAATGGTTTCTAATCCTTCCAAAGGTGCTAAAGTTACAGCTTTTCCATATTTAATTGCGTAACAAGGGTTACCGTATTCATTGATCACGCCATCAGTAGACCAAGTTAATGAATATTGAAGTGCATTGTTTGCATTTTGTGGAAGAGCACCTACACGTAATTTCACATGAAAACTCTCTTCAAACTCCTGCATGAGACTATTCGCGGCAATGCTGATAAATCCAGGGGCTAATCCGCATTGAGGCACAAAGGCAGTTTCTGCATCAAGAGCAATCGCTTTTACTGCTTCTGTAACGGCCGTATCTTCCGTAAGATCAAAATAATGTGCTTTAGCAGCTTTTGCAGCCTCAGCAACATATGTATTTAAAAAATAGGGAAGACTCGAGATAACAGCTACAATATCATGCTTTTCCATATAAGCTTGAGTTGACTGCTGATCTTTAACATCTAAGGCGACTGTTTTAATTTTGGGTACTGCTTCCAACAGTCTTTTCACATCTGATCCATTAAAATCTATATCAACTAAATGGACCTGGTAAGAACCACTGTCTGATAATAAACAAGCGATTAAGCTACCAATTTTCCCTGCACCAGTAATCATTACATTATACATTTAATCCCTCTCCATTATAAAACGCAATCATCCTACACAAAATATTGGGAATTGGATAGTATTCTCTAATCGATACCCAAGAAACTCCAAAATGCTATTTTTAAAATCGAGTTAATTCAATTTTTGATGCATAATGTTAGAAAAAAACTATATTTAAAATACTTTTAGATTTGGCAAAAGGAACTTGTCATGAATAAATCAAAAAAGCAGCATCCAAAATCAGTTGGAAATATGCAAGCCCCTCTATCCACTGAATCAGAAAAAAAATGCGACTATGCAGGACTTAGTTACGATAGACTATTCCATGCGGCAATCAGCCGATTCAGCAACTGGTTATCACCTGCTACGCTCTTGCTGTCTTTTGCAGATTGGTTACTTTATTTATATTTTTCACCAGCAAAACTAGGCAACTTAAATATAGAAGCACTCAAAAAATTGGGCCATTTATTGTTATACATACAGCAACAGAGCCAGGATGAAAACAAACCTTGTATCGAAGTGCGTCAAACTGATTATCGCTTTCAAAATGAGTTATGGTCTCAATTTCCATTCAACGTATATGCTCAATCTTTTTTATTAACTGAAGAATGGTGGGATGATGCCACTACACATCTTCGTGGGGTTTCCAAGCATAACGAAAATATTGTTAATTTTGTCACACGTCAATTTTTGGACGTCTGTGCGCCCTCAAATGTTCCTGGAATGAATCCTGAAGTAATCAATGCGACACTTAATGAAGGAGGTATGAATTTTATCAACGGATGGAATAATTTTATTGATGACGTGACCAGAAATCTAAATAATTTACCGCCTGCAGGTAGTGAACACTATAAAGTGGGAGAAAACATAGCGATAACACCTGGAAAGGTTATTTATAGAAATCGATTAATTGAGCTTATCCAATATGCGCCAACAACATCCACTGTCTATCCGGAACCCATATTAATCATCCCTGCCTGGATTATGAAGTATTACATACTCGATCTTTCACCTAACAATTCCATGGTTAAATTTTTAGTGGATAAAGGGCACACTGTATTTATGATTTCCTGGAAAAATCCAACGTCTGAAGATCGGGACTTGGATTTCTCAGATTATGCAATACATGGTGTGATGGATGCATTAAATACAATTAATCAAATTATCCCAAAAGAAAAAATCCATGCAGTAGGTTATTGTATTGGAGGAACCTTATTATCCATGGTTGCAGCAAAAATGGCCGCAAAGGAAGATGATCGATTAAAAACAATGACTTTGTTCGCAGCCCAAACTGATTTTCAGGATGCAGGTGAACTGCAGTTATTTATTGACGAAAACCAACTTACTTACATTGAGGACATTATGTGGGAAAAAGGCTACCTGGACGGGTCTCAAATGGCTGGGGCGTTCAGTATGTTACGGTCTATAGATCTCATTTGGTCTCGTCTGGTTTATGATTATTTATTGGGTAAACGACAGGAGGTCAGTGACTTAATGGCATGGGATTATGATACTACACGAATGCCCTACAAAATGCATAGCGAGTATTTACGTAGTTTATTTTTAAATAACGACTTAGTTGAGGGACGTTTTAAAATACTTGATGACACGATCAATCTTGCCGACATCAGAGTACCAACTTTTGTCGTAAGCACCATAAAAGATCACATAGCACCTTGGAAATCTGTTTATAAAATTCATTACTTCATTGATAGCGATATTACCTTTGTATTGACTAACGCCGGACACAATACTGGCATTGTTAATAAACCTGGTGAATCAGGACGAAGCTATCAGATGCTAACTCATAAGATCGATGACAAACATTTATCACCTGACGTTTGGTTGGAAAAAGCCCCTCATTTTAAAAATTCCTGGTGGCCAGCTTGGGAAAAATGGCTTGCAGATCTCTCAAGCTCCAAAAAGAAACCGCCTGATTTCGGTAATCCTGCAAAAGATATAAGACCACTTTGTGATGCACCGGGGACTTATGTTTTAAAAAAATAACCCAAATGGCTGGAGATGAAAATTCAGCCGGAATTCTAAAATATGCAATTATTTCCGACATTTATGAATCTTGGCGAAAAGCCTGATTGAACCCCAAATTGAACAATAATGAGGCATACATGACTTTTCAGTGAGCTGATGTGAATTGTTACTAAAATACTCCACTAATCCTTGACCTGAGCAGAGGACTACATTATCTTATCTTTTTATATTTTTTTTACAACTCATGAAGCAAACTGCTTTAGCCAATTCTATCCCATTAAACTCCTCAATTCGTCTTGGCTCTATTAAATACTTTTTTGTATTTATAGCAGGTCTGCTGGCACCCTTTGGTTTTGCTCCTTTTCATATACCAGGGCTGACACTATTGAGTTTGGCATTTCTTTATTCGAGCCTCCAAAATTGCTCTAGAAAACAAGGCCTTTCTCTAGGATTTTTTTTCGGGATGGGTTATTTCGGATTTGGGGTTTCTTGGGTCATAGTCAGTATCCATGATTATGGTCAACTCAATTATTGCCTTGCAGGATTGGTTACATTAATTTTCATTATGTATCTTTCGCTCTTCCCTGCCTTAGTTGCTTACCTATATAAAGTGTTTGAACTCAAAAATCGGAAGTTGTTGTCTCTAGTTTTATTTTGTGTCTTATGGTGTTTGAGTGAATATTGCCGTGCTAATTTATTTACCGGCTTCCCTTGGTTGTTAGTAGGAACACCGCTTATTGATACACCAATAAAATATATTGCTCCCATTTTAGGAATTTATGGGCTAAGTTTAGTTTGTGTCCTCATTTCAGCATTACTCACCTTAGCGGTGTCACAAAACTCTCCGAGGCGTTACCATTATTTAATTGCCATTGTACTGATTCTTATCAGTCCAATGCTGTTAAAAAACATTTCATGGTCAAAAGTCAAACAAGAACCTATAAGTATTGGTGCTGTTCAAGCCAATTTATCCATGCGCGATAAATGGGATGAAACCTTATTTTGGAACCTGCTGGAGTACTATGAAAAGGCAATCAACAAACTCCTAGGAAAACAATTAATTATTTTGCCCGAGTCTGCCATACCACTTCCCGCAAGTTATTTGGATAAATATTTACTTAGGCTGAATAACAAAGCATTAAAAGCAAAAAGCGCACTTATGTTAGGTATTTTACAACCTACAAATGATAGGGAAACAAATTATTACAACGCAGTGATTACGCTTGGGCAAGCCAAAGGTAAAAAACTTAAACGACAACTTGTTCCTTTTGGAGAATATATTCCAAAACCTTTGGTTAGAATCAATCATTGGTTTCATTTACCTGAACCTAATTTATTACCAGGAAAAAGAAAACAATCCCTGATTCGAATTGAAAATCATCCCATAGCAAGCCTCATTTGTTATGAGATTGCTTACCCCAAGCTATTGCGCGAACAAATGCCTAAAGCTCAATGGATTGTTTCAATAAGTGACAATGGTTGGTTTGGGCATTCATTAGCCAGTTACCAACAACTACAAATGGCCCAAGTGCTTTCTCTGCTTACAGGACGATATCAAGTAGTCGTCAATAATGATGGACTATCGTCAGTCATTGACTCAGGTGGAGATATAATAGAAAGTCTTCCTCCATTTAGTCCTGGTGTCCTACAAAGCAGTATACTCCCTGCAGAAGGTTTGACTCCTTGGATTATATGGCATGAGTACCCATCCCTCATTTTTTGTGCATTTTTCATTATTTTTATACTTTTTATTCAACTTCGTCGCTTATTCGAATAATAATCTATTGCTGGCAGACACAAGAGGAGTTATCCTTAGCAGATTTAGAGTCACTTAAAAAACTGGACTATGGATAATACCTATATACCACAAGAAGTTGAGGAACAAGCTCAACAGTATTGGCATAAAAAACAATCATTTAACGTTTCAGAAGATTTAAACAGAGAGAAATTTTATTGTTTATCCATGTTCCCCTACCCGAGTGGAACATTGCACATGGGCCATGTTCGCAACTATACCATTGGAGACGTTATTGCTCGTTATCAGCGTGCTTTGGGCAAAAATGTACTTCAACCAATAGGTTGGGATGCTTTTGGTTTGCCCGCTGAAAATGCGGCCATCAAAAACGGAATTCCACCGGCTGAATGGACCAGAAAAAATATAGAGTCTATGAAAAAGCAATTTTTACGTCTAGGCAATGCTTATGATTGGAGACGTGAGATTTGTACTTGTTCACCTGAATATTATCGATGGGAACAATGGTTCTTCATTCGATTATTTGAAAAAGGTTTAGTCTACAAAAAAAATGCGGTAGTGAATTGGGATCCAGTAGATCAAACTGTTTTGGCAAATGAACAAGTCGTTGATGGACGCGGCTGGCGATCTGGCGCGCTTGTTGAACGAAAAGAAATTTCTCAATGGTTTATAAAAATCACGGCTTATGCTGATGAGTTACTCAGCTCACTGGATACATTGGACGAATGGCCGGCACAAGTAAAACAAATGCAACGCAATTGGATTGGTCGTTCCACCGGGACTGAAATTCATTTTAACGTTAATAATTATCCTAAACGCTTAAAAATATACACAACACGTCCTGATACCTTAATGGGTGCAACCTATCTTGCCATAGCAACCGATCATCCCATTGCTAAAGAAGCAGCCAGTACCCGTAAAGAAGTCAAAGAATTCATTGATAGCTGCCAAGGCACCAAAATGGCTGAAGCGGAACTTGCTACCATGGAAAAACGAGGCGTGGCTACAGGCATGACAGCAATCCATCCCATAACCGGTGAAGAACTCCCTATATGGGTTGCAAATTTTGTACTCATGCAATACGGATCGGGAGCAGTAATGTCGGTCCCAGCACACGACCAAAGAGACTGGGAATTTGCACGTAAATACCAACTTCCCATTAAGGAAGTCATTAAACCTGCAAATGATACAAAACATGATTTCAATGCATCTGCCTATACAGGAGAAGGTACATTGATTCATTCAGGTCAGTTCGATGGCTTAAGTTCTTCTCAAGCAGTAGAAACTATAACCAGCTACCTTGAAGAACATGATGTAGGTAAAGCAACGATTAACTACAGATTACGTGATTGGGGTGTATCGAGACAAAGATACTGGGGAACACCTATTCCCATGATTTTATGTGACCAATGCGGTACTGTTCCTGTTCCAGATGAAGAGCTTCCCGTGGTTCTTCCAGAAAACGTGACATTTACGGGAACCGGTTCACCATTAGCTCAATGCCCAGAATTCGTCAATGTAAGCTGCCCTAAATGTGGTCAGGATGCATATCGTGAAACGGATACCTTTGATACTTTTGTTGAGTCATCTTGGTATTATGCCCGTTTTGCATGTAAAGGCCAGGAAAACGCAATGCTTGATGATCGAGCAAAATACTGGACTCCTGTAGATCAATATGTTGGTGGTATTGAACATGCTGTGATGCATTTACTCTATGCCCGCTTTTTTCATAAATTAATGCGTGATGAAGGTTTAGTAAATTCAGACGAACCATTTAAAGCCCTACTAACCCAAGGCATGGTTTTAAAAGACGGACATAAAATGTCTAAATCCGTAGGTAATGTCGTCGATCCAAACAATCTGATTGATACTTATGGTGCAGATACAGCTCGATTATTTGTTATGTTTGCAGCCCCACCAGAGCAATCGTTGGAATGGTCAGATACAGCTGTGGAAGGCGCTCATCGTTTCTTAAAACGAATTTGGGCTTTTGCTTACCAGCACCAAAATATGTTCATTGAAGTGAATGATATCATCCTGAGTGGCAATGGACATGTGAACTGGCAACAAGCAGAAAGCCGCTTAAAAAAATCACGTCATGTCGTGCATCAAATTCTTGCCCAAGCAACGCATGATTATGATCGAAATCAATTCAATACAGTAGTTTCAGGTTGTATGAAACTGTTTAATGAAATATCCAATTACGCAATAGAAACCGAAGAAGATAAGTTCTTTATTCATTCCAGTCTAAGTATTCTGTTGCGATTATTGGCTCCTATAACACCACATATTGCACATCACATCTGGCAACAATTAGGCTTTGAAAAAGCAATTATTGACGCTAATTGGCCTAGAGTTGATAAAGGTGCTTTAAAAACTGATGAAGTGGATTATGTAGTTCAGGTTAACGGAAAGTTAAGAGCTCAATTTACCGCCAGCGTTGATGCGACAGAAGAGGCTTTAATTGCTGCAGCAAAACAACATGCAAAAGATTTTCTTGCTGATAAAACAGTAAAAAAAGCAATTGTTGTGGCACATAGACAATTAATTAACTTGGTTGTTAGCTAATGAAGCCTCATTATTCTGATTCTTCTTCCAATGTCCCGTATCTTCTTCGAGAACAATCCGCGGGACATCAAAAGCAACAAATACGACCCTTTTCAACCTTACGCAGTACAGTTCCTTTTATACTCGTTTTATTACTCTCGGCATGTGGCTTTCATTTACGAGGGATAAGCAATGCACCGAGTTGGCTTAATAATGTAGCCATTATTTCTGAGAATAATGACAAGCAATTTATCTCAATACTCGAGTCCCGACTTGAGGGATCAAAAATTGAAGTTAATTCGGATCCTTCTCGTGCGCAATATTGGCTGATGATTAATGAAGTAAACCTGCAACAACAGATTATCAGTGTTGGAGCAAGCACGAATCCTAGGCAATATACTTTAACCCTAACCGTATTATTTTCTTTGAAAACACGCGCAGGCCAGGTTGTAACGGTTCCTGGTCAAATCAATATTTCTCGAGAACTTACATTAAATAATGACCGAATTCTTGGCTCTAAAGATGAAGAAAGTATTTTGATTGGAGAAATGAAGCAAGATGCAGTGACCCAAATCATTTATCGACTTGGTCATTTGCCCCCTCCTCCGCCCAGATAAATAAATTAGTCTGAAGAGGAGAGAAGTACCACAGGAGATATTGGAGTATTGTAGCCTGGGTGCAGCGAACGGAAATTCACGTCATCCCAACTGGAACTAGGGATCTGCTATAGTAACACTCTGCTATAGCATGGAGATCCCTCGTTGCTCTCAGGATGGTGGCAAAAGTTTCCAGACTACGCTATCACCATGAGTCGCACACTGTTCTTTATCCAATATCACATACACAGGCTTAAGCTAAATTATCATGCAAATCAGACAACAATTGCTTGCCCAACAAGTACAAAAAAAAATTGCACCGCTCTACATAATTATTGGGCAGGATAATTACTTGTTAGAAGATTCTTTAATAACCATAAAATCAGCAATTAAAAAAAATTATAATTATGATGAAAAAATCATATCTATCCAATCAGTGGACGATTGGAGTATTGTAAAGGAAGAGGCGAACAGTTACTCCTTATTTTCAGAGACAGTACTCTTAAACATTTTCTATGATAAGAAATCAATAGATGCTACTGGAAAAAAAATTCTTTCTGAATACCTTAATTCGGTAAATTCCCGTTGCTTTATTGTTATTAGGGCACCCAATGTACCTGCGAAGCAATTGCAATGGTTATCTTCTCATGAGCAGGCCATTCTTACACTAGCCTACCCACTGAATTCAGAGGCAATCAAAAGTTGGATAGCCGTACAATTAAAGAAAAACTCAATGAGCTATGATCCTCAGGTTCCTGAATTAATTCATCAATACACTCAGGGAAATATGCTGGCTTGTTCCCAGGTTGTTGAAAAAATAGCCTTATCTTGTGCTCCCAACAGTAAGGTAGATACACAACAAGCTTTAGAGCATTTATCCAATCAATGCGATCATGATCTTTTTGAACTGGTTGATGCATGTCTGCTTGGCCAAAGCGATAAAGCGATTCAGATTTTACGTCATGCAGCAAATAATAAGACCGAAGCCACTTTAGTTCTGTGGATAATCAGTCAAGAAATACGCCTAATCATGCAATTGTCCTATTTAATGGAACAAAAAATTGATGCTCAAAGTGCTTGCACTCAACTTAAAATTTGGCCTCAGCGCGTTAATCTTTATAAAGCATGTTCTAATCGACTCAATAAGACCATGTTACAACAACTTCATCGCTACTGTTATTCCATAGACGAACGAATTAAATCAAATCTCAATACTCTAGTATGGAGTTCTCTTGAAAATGCTGCTCTATCACTCTGTCTGGGAAATTTAACAGGTGACGTATGCACAGCATAGCTATTTTGGGAGGTACATTTGATCCGATACATAATGGTCATTTACAGGCCAGCATGACAATCCAAAAGCATTTTAATTTTGATTCCTATATTTTTCTTCCTTGTAAAACACCAACGATAAAGCCCCCTACTCTCGCCAATAATAATCAAAGAATAGAAATGATTAAATTGGCTATAAAAAAAATACCTTACTTTAGACTCGATTTACGTGAAGTAGAACGAGATACTCCATCCTATATGGTTGAAACATTGAAAAGCTTCCGGACGGAATATTCTAACTCATCCATAACGTTAATTATTGGCTATGATGCTTTTATCTCATTACCCAATTGGTATCAATGGGAGAAAATTATTACTTTAGCTAACTTATTGGTAATCAATCGAACTGAGTTTTCCAATCAACCCATTCCGGTAATCATGAAAAAATTTTTGGAACAGTATGAAGTTAAAAACCAACATGACCTTTTAAGCACTCATGCTGGAAGAGTTTTTTTATTTGATGCGGGCCACTATGAAATTTCTTCCACGTCCATTCGTGAAGAAATAAAAAAGGGAGCTGATGTAAAAAACAAGCTCCCTGAAGCAGTCTATGAATACATTAAGTCTCAGGGACTATATCAATCAGCTTAAAGGACTCATTTACCGATACTGTCTGTTTGGCTTTATTTATAAGTCCTGGTAAATATCCAGAAATCCAGTTTATAACAGGTAACAGTTGATTATAAACCCTGGAAGTCTGAACATATTGATGATAAGGCAACGAGGTCATACTGAGCACTGCGAAGACAAGGGAAAGAATAAGAACCCCGCGAGCAAAACCAAACATTCCACCTAAAACTTTATCCATAGCCCCCAGGCCACTACCCCTTAAAAAGAGGCCCAGTATCGCATTAGCGATACCGCCTGTAATTAAAACACCAAGAACAATGATAACAAAACCAGCTATGCTACGAATGGAGGGATCTTGAATATAAGGTTGCAGATAAGGATTAAGTGCGTTTGAGTAGTTATAGCCTGCCCAAATAGCTAAAACCCATACTCCTAAGGCAATAAATTCTTTAATAAATCCTCTGAGTAAGCCGGTTATAGTGGATAAGCCAATTACTATTATTAAAATAATATCAACCCATTGTGCTTGCATTAGCTCACCCCGGTATTAACCACAAAGCCATTCAGCTGCATGGCACTTGCTAATTGATTTTTTAATTTCATGACGTCACTTTTAACCGGTGAATGTCCTGCATAGACTTTATAAATAGCCCCTTGTCTTCCATTAGTTTTGATATAGTTTGCTTTATAACCCTTGCTGCGTAATTTATTAACTAAAGCTTGGGCATTATTCAATTGTGAAAACGAAGCCAATTGAACTGCATAAATATCTTTCTTATTTAAACGGGTGGTATTTGCCTTTGCTACATTGGGTTTATTTTTCGGCTGTACTTGTACTCGTGCAACAGGCCGAACCGGTTTACTAGGCACGGGTTTGACTTGTTTTTTAACTACATTATTTGCTGCATTACTCAATGCCAGTTCAATTGGTTTTGCTATTGAATCCACTTTAGGGGTCGATGCGACCTTAGGCATTGACGCTGCTTTGGCAACAGGAACAGCAGCATCCACAGCTGCATTATCAGCAACTTGAATGGATTGAATAAAATCTTCTTTACCAAGATCGGAGCCTTTTTTCCCTAAATCAGGAGTTTCAATCTTAGCCACTTTTATGGTTTTAAACATCTCCTTTTCATTTGTCATTACGACATTAGGAGTTGTTGGTTTGGGGGGTAACTGCACATTAACACTAAAATTATTTTCAAGACGTTGGCTCGACTTCTTCATCATCGCAGGTAGGAAAATTGCTCCTAATGATAAAACAACAGCCACACCAACTAAACGATGCTTTAGCTTCTCATCAATTACTAATTTCATTGAATCTCCTATTAGCCATAACATGACTCACAGTAAAAAAAGACCCGTAAACAACAATTAAGTCACCAGGTTTAGCTTGCTTCAATGCAGTTTCAAAAGCTACAAGTGGATTATTATAACAAATATCCACAGGAATTTCTGCATCCTTAAAAAATGTAAGTAACAAATCCGCACTGGCAGCACGTTTGCCATCCAATTGTGCAGGATACCAACAATCAACGCAATCCTTTAATGGTCGAATCAAACCCAAAATATCTTTATCTTTTAAAGCTGAGAATACCGCATGTACTTTTGCTTTTTTTAATGTGCATACAGTATCTGCTAGCAATTTTACAGATTGAGGATTATGAGACACATCAAATAAAGTACTCACGGTGTCCTTATGCAATTGCAAACGTCCAGGAATAAAAATACGCTGCATCGCAACTTGAAAATGGCTATGCGTCACTGGCAAATCATGTGATAGCAACAGACAGGCAGTAATTGCAGCTGCTGCTGATTTCAATTGTATTGAAGGTTTAGGCAATCCAGAAACAGAAGCGAGTTTAAGTTGTTCATTAAAATGAAGACTCCAGACAGACTCTTGTTCTTGAATCGAAAATTCTTGTCCAAGAAAATAAGCAGGTGCAGAAAGTTGCATCCCGACATCAATGATTGAGTCAGGTGGACTAATATCCGCATAAATAAACGGTTTACCAGTGCGGAGTATCCCTGCCTTCTCATAACCAATCGCGTCAAGCGTAGTACCTAAATAATCTTGATGGTCAAAATCGATTGTAGTAATGATGGACAATTCTGCATCAACAATATTCGTAGCATCCAAGCGCCCCCCTAATCCAACTTCAAGAATTACAACATCCAAGTCCATTTTTTTGAAATACCACAATGCAGCCAAAGTAGTCATTTCAAAGTAAGTTAGAAGAACTTCTCCACGAAGTTCTTCAATAACACTAAAAGCCTGACATAAATCATCATCAGAAATGGGAGTTAAATTAACACGAATACGTTCATTAAATTGAATAAGATGAGGTGAGGTATAGGCACCTACCTTATATCCTGCAACATGATAAATTGTTTCAAGAGATGTTACCGTTGAACCTTTTCCATTAGTCCCAGCAACAGTAATCACTGGACAACCTGGAAGTTGCAGGCTTAATTTTTGCGCAACTTCCATAATACGTTTTAAACCAAGTTGTATCTCTTGTGTATTTCTAGTTTCTAAATCATATAACCACTCGTCGATAGATTTCTTTTGAAACACTGTAAGGGGTCTAATATGAGATAGCTTTGGCAACTGAATCACCTGCGCCTTTGCGCGTTAATTTAGATATCAACTCTGCAACAACTGGACGGATATCTTTCCGTTCAAGAATCATGTCAATATGTCCATGTTCTAACAAGAACTCACTTCGCTGAAACCCTTCAGGTAATGTTTGTCTTACGGTCTGCTCAATAACCCTTGGGCCAGCAAAACCAATTAATGCATTCGGTTCAGCAATGATCACGTCACCAAGACTTGCAAAACTTGCAGAAACCCCTCCCATTGTTGGATCAGTTAGAACCACAATAAAAGGTAATCCAAGCTCTGCAAATTTTGCCAGAGCAGCTGAAGTTTTAGCCATTTGCATTAAAGAAAAAAGTCCTTCTTGCATTCGTGCGCCACCGCTTGCAGTAAAGCAAACATAGGGTCTTTGTTCTGCTGTTGCTACTTGAATTGCACGAACAAATTTCTCCCCTACTGTAGCCCCCATGGAGCCCCCCATAAAATTGAACTCAAAAGAACCAACAACAACAGGCTGCTGCAACAAGGTTCCTTTGACAATTATCAAAGCTTCTTTCTCACCAGTTGCTTTTTGAGCTTGTGAAATTCTATCTTTATATTTTTTCGAATCCCTAAATTTTAAGCGGTCTTGTGGTTCCAATGATGCGGCGATTTCTTCTTGGCCACCCTCATCGAGGAATTGTTGGATTCGGACACGTGCGGAAATCCTGTGATGAAAGTTACAGGATGGGCAGACCATTAAATTTCTTTCTAATTCAGTACTATAGAGAACTTCATTGCAACCTGAACATTTAAGCCATAAACCCTCAGGAACTCCTTTTTTTTGGGAAGAGTCAGTACTCACTCTTGAAGGCAATAATTTTTTAAACCAACTCATAATTGGAACCTAATATTATAGAATCACAATATTATACACAGAAAAAAATATTCTTAAATCCATATCAAGTATGCCTGCTTCTTTTCTTAAAAAAATGGGTGGTGGATGGCCTATTATCAAGGTTACCTCTTCAAATCGCTCTGGGAACAACAAAACAACTAGATAATAGAAACAAACACGAATTGAACAAAAATACAACTCATTCATTTTAATAAACAAATTTTCCATTTTTTTGAAAAAAAATAGGTATAAGCCTAAAGTTTTTTGCCTTGTGTCCGATAACCTTTTTGCGTACGGTGAATTTGCATGTAAAAAAGGAATTTGCCAAATAACAAATGTCCCAAACCAGGGATTCAGGTCTGAGGAGACTATAATTATGGCTCAAATTATTAATACCAACGTACCTTCGTTACTTGCGCAGCGTAACTTATCTAAATCCAGTAGTGCTATGGCTACTGCGATACAGAGATTATCATCTGGTCTAAAAATTAATAGTGCTAAAGATGATGCTGCAGGATTAGCAATTGCAACAAATATGACCTCACAAATCCGCGGTATGGATCAAGCTGTGAAAAATGCTAATGACGGTATTTCACTTGCTCAGGTAGCTGAAGGTGCGATGCAAGAATCAACTGACCTCTTACAACGCATGAGAGAGTTAGCACTTCAATCTGCAAACGGAACCTATAGCCAAGCAAACCGTGAAGCATTACAAAATGAAGTAAACAACCTTTTGAGTGAAATGGATGATATCGCTCACAACACCCAATTCAACGGCCAAACCATATTGAATGGATCATATACTAATGCTTCACTTCAAGTTGGTGCTAACTCTGGTGAAACAATCACATTTTCGATAAACAGTATTGCATCTGCAGATATAGGTCATATTGCTTATCAAACAGGAAGCACAGTAAGCGCCAGTGCTGCAAGTGATATTACTATTGCTCTTGGTTCTAGTGCAGCAGTGAGTATTGGTTCTTCTGCAAACTATGTTGGTGCAGCAAATGGGCAAGACAGCTCTTCAGCATTTGCTAAAGCAGCTGCCCTAAACGCAGCAGGCATCTCTGGGCTGACAGTAACTGCTTCAACAACTGGTAGCGCAACTGTTGGTGCGATCGGTGGTGCAGCCGGTGATACTTATAACCTGAGTATTAATGGTGTTAACATATTTATTAACCAAGACGTCTCTACTGCATTAAGCAACAACTCCCTTTTGGATGCAATCAATGCATCTAGCGAACAAACAGGTGTTGTGGCCACACTCAATGGTACAACTATGAGTTTAACTGCAGCAGATGGAAGAAATATCTCCGTTACAGAAAGTGGTACTGGATTCACTGCCGGTACTAATGGATTAAGCGTCACCGGTGGATCATTTGCCTCAACATTACGAGGAAATATCACTATGAGTGCTCCTGAAGCCATTACTGTGGGTGGAACAACAGCAGATATCGGTTTATCAAGTATTAGCTTGGATACTAATGGAGTTAATATAATCGATATTACTACTCAAGCTGGTGCAGAAAAAGCCATATTGAGAATTGGTGCTGCTTTGGACAGTATTACCACCAACCGTTCTTCATTAGGTGCTTTGCAAAACCGACTTGATGCAACAGTAAATAACCTGGAAAACGTATCCGATAATATGTCTGCTGCACGTAGCCGTATTCAAGATACTGATTATGCTGCAGAAATGGCTAATTTAACTAAGAACCAAATCCTGCAACAAGCTGGAACAGCCATGTTGGCTCAGGCAAATGCGATGCCACAATCTGTTCTATCCTTGTTAGGATAGTTGTAAAAAAAGAAGTAAAAACCGAAATGCGGCTTTGGCCGCTTTCGGCTTATTTGTATCCCAATGATTAATGGTACCAATCAAGGGAAAGGAGTAAAAAAATGACTATGGAATCGATTCCCCCAGCGAATAATAAATTGCTACAGACAGATTCAGTCAAACTAAAGGATAAAAACATTAAGCCTGTGACCAAATGTGCCACATCGGATCTCAATTTGGATACTGATTCGAAACAAGCTATCGATCATGCCACAGGTCTTCTGCAAACTATAGTCACTGACAAAATCTCGGATAAGATAATTCGCAAAATACCCTCAGACGAATATTTGCATTTACTAAACTTGCTTGATGGGATAATTAGTGGTTCTATAGATAAACATGTTTGATGCAATTTATGGATAAAGTAATTTCGCAGGAAATTACCCAACAGATAAGGGAATATTATGGGTCTATCAACTCCAGGTATTGGCTCAGGTTTAGACATTAAATCAATGGTTGAAGGCCTGGTAAAGGCTGATCTCATGCCATTACAATTAAAACATGATAAAAAATTTAATTCTGTTAATACCGAGTTGTCTGCTTTTGGACAATTAAAAAGTGCTATATCAACCTTTCAAGCAACACTTAATTCTCTATCTTTTATTAGCGAATTTAATCAAATGAATTGCCTAATTAATGAACCTGGATATGTCTCTGCATCCATCACTGGTACAGGGCAGGCAATTGAAGGCTTATATCAAATACAAGTCCAACAATTAGCTCAAGCACAAAGTCTCGCCAGTGGTTATTTCACCAACAGCAGTACGTCAGTGGGTAGTGGCAGTATGACCATTAACTTCGGAACATACAGTAATAACAATACAACGTTCACACAAAATACTGCAGCCTCCCCAGTAACAATTAATATTACTTCAGGAAACGACAGTCTTACTGCGATTTGCGATGCAATAAATGCCGCAAATGCAGGCGTAACAGCGTCCATTGTACAAGATAGTCTAGGTTCAAGATTAACCTTGACCTCAGCAGAGACAGGTGAAAATTACGCGATGCAAATTACCGGTAGCCTGGCTGCACTCAATTATGATCCTACAACAAATAATGTTCCTTTAACCCAAACTATGGCAGCTCAAAATAGCCTGGTAAAAATTAATGGATTACTACTAAACGAGAGCAGCAACCAAATTGAAGGTGCAATAACAGGCGTCACACTCGATCTACAACAAGCTGATCCAGCAACGACTATCACTTTAACTTTGGAAAAAGATGTAGAACATGCGAAGGGTTTAATTAATGATTTCGTCAAAAAATATAATGATTTTATGAAATTCCTAACCAACTTAACGGGTTTCGATATGGAGACCAGAAAAAAAGGGGTGCTGCAAGGCGACAGTAAACTTAGAGAATTGAAAACCAACCTATATAACTTGGCCACCACTCCATTAACTCCAGTTGGACCCATTCAAAGTCTCGCCGACTTGGGTATTACCACGGATAAGCATGGCTTATTAGAAATCGACCCAGAAATGTTGGATAAGGCTATCGATACTAATTATCAATCAATAGGTAATCTATTTGCAAAAAAAATTACAGCTACTGATCCAAACATCAAGATCAATTCCATGGATACTGAAGTCGCAGCAGGAGCATATGATGTCATATTAGGTGAATATATTCCTGGAGTGAGTATGTCAGGGACTATAGGTGGTATTTTAGCTAATTCAACAGATGGAATTACTCTAAATGGCACAGGGGATTACAGTACCTTATCGATTGATGTGCTCGCAGGACAAGCTGGAAATAGAGGCCAAATTATCATTAGTGATGGTTTAGCCTCGTTGATTGATGGCTATTTGGAGTCCTTAGTGGACGAAGATGGGGAAATTGAAGAAAGAATAGACCGATTAAATAGTCAGGCAAAACAATTAGATGAAATCCAAGAGCGCATTAATGAACGGAGCATTACTCTAGAAAAAAGATATTATAAACAATGGAACGCCGTGGATCTCTTAATTTCAGAGATGCAAAACACCAGCAATACGCTGACTCAAATCTTGTCGAACCTTCCCAAATTGAATAACAACAAATAAATTGGAGCATGATTAATGAAAAAACCTTATCAACAAGTTATAAATCAATATAAAACAATTGAACTACAAACTCGTATTGATGCTGCTTCTCCTCATGAATTAATTAATTTGTTGTTACAAGGTGCCCGAACTCATATTGCTACAGCACAAGGTAATATTGAACGCAAGGAAATACAAGAAAAGGGAGAGCATATCAGTAAAGCATTAAGCATCATTGAAGGTTTAAAAAACAGCTTAAACCGTGATCAAGGTGGGGAAATAGCAGATAACTTACTCCAGTTATATGGACATATCGAATTTTTGTTATTAAAAGCCAATCTTAATAATGACAAAGAACTATTAGCACAATCTAATTCATTGCTTGCGCAATTGCATGATGCGTGGCAAAAAGTTAGTCCTGCTCATCCAGAATCGGATTCATCACGCCCGTCTTGACAGATAATCAATGTAGCCATAAACAGCGCAGGGAAATTATCCCGAGCACAACGAGAAACTTTTCGTGTTGTAGCTATGGTGTTACGATGGGGAAAATACCCCTCGCTGTACTCAGGATGACGAGCGCTATCCACTCTCTTTTTTTCAAACAAGCGCCATCATTGGGCATTGAATCAACGCGTGTTTGTTCTCATTTCAATTAATTGTCAACTCACTGAAATAATTGAAAAAACTTTATTTTGAAAATTACTACAGATTTACAATTTTATGCTAGACTTTACCACGAGTGGTTGCAGTATATTCCACGTTTTGTTGTTTAATCATTAATCAAAGGAAGAATATTTAAATGGAACAATTAAAACATACCTTTTTAAAATCTACCCTTGCAATTGCCTTATTCGCATCAAGCTCCGCTTTTGCGGCTGGGGTTACAAGTGGACAACTCGTCATTATTAATGGCCTTGGCAATGTGGACTCTACTTCAGGCAACGCTGGAAGTACGGCTTCAAGTATTTCTGTTGTAGTATCAGACAGTACTGGACCATGCTCAACTACTGCAACCGTTGCTTATAATGGTACTGTAACTGTCAAATGGGCTGCTTCAAATACACACAGCTCAACTTCATGTACTGGTATTAGCTCTGTAGCAGTAACACCGCTTAAAACATCAATTGGAACTGTTTCAACAGTAGTTTATGACTCTGTAACCACAACAACAGTCCCTGCAACTACAGCAACAGCTACAACCTTTACGCCTCCAACAACTGCTTATGCTAACTTAGCACTTATTGTCACTGGAACTGGAACTCCAAGTTCTGCTGTTACAGCCTCTGCAACAGCCTGGGGTGTAGGTGCAGCATCTGCTCCAGTTTTTGACACAGCAAATGGTGCTCTAACTACTGTAGGTGTTCCCGGTGCTTCAGGTTCATATGGAATCAGAGCAGAGGAAATTATGAGACACTTTGCAATTCTACCCTTTCTAGGTTAGTAAATAATTAAAAACACAGATCCTCATATAAATTTTAGGTCAAAAGCTTCAGCTCAGTGGCTCAAGAATTTACGAGGATTTGTGTTTTATATAACCTCGCTGCTTTTCTAACATCTTGGCACCGATTTAATCATAAGTAACTTTTCCCTTTTTTTCACTTAGGATTATCCTTAGTATTCCTCCGTATAAACACTAGATCCATTTGCCCAATATTTTTTCTACTGAATTTATTCGCATCAAATAAAAGCTTATCTCATTTTAAAGTTATTTTTTAAAGTGCCGCTATAGAGAATACAATGACCCTAATTGAGATCATTTATGAAGAATATGATATCAATGACCGTCTCAATTGCTTTACTAACATTCAGTCAGCTCGCTCTTGCCTATACACGGTATGGTGAGACTTTATGCAATTCACCTGATTATTTCTGCATGAAAATAAAAAGTGGTGAAAGTTGGGAAAAACTATTTCCTAATGCCGAAGAACAAGATATGGTACGACGAATTAACCGCATGAATACTTCATTGCGTCCAGGAATGACCATCGCTGTACCCAAAAACATCGATCGACTAACAATTTATGACGTTTCTCCTTTTCCGAGATATATTGAATCTACAGGAGAAAAAGCAATTTATGTGAGTCAAAAAAAATTAGCTTGGGCTGCCTATGATCAAGATGGAGAGTTACTCTGGTGGGGGCCAATTTCATCGGGAATAGGAAAATGTCCTGGTGTCATAGGGGGGTGTAGTACCCCCACAGGTTCATTTCGAATTATTCGCAAACAAGATATAGACTGTGTGTCCACTGTGTTCCCAAGAAGAGCTGATGGTAACGACGGAGGGGCTTTAATGCCCTATTGCATGCATTTTTTTAGAGGCTATGCATTGCATGGAAGTTACGATGTACCAGGTTTCAGAGCAAGTCACGGTTGTGTCAGAATGTTTATTGAAGACGCACGTTGGCTTAATGAAGAGTTTATTGATCTTCCTGGTGATGGCATGAAAGGTACTCGTGTAGTAATTGAACCCCCTGATGACCCAAACGAACAGTAGACAAATAATAAACAAACTGTTAATATTTTATATGGTGAAATTTATATATTTGTGTGTTAACGTTGCCGGTTGACTTTGTAATTTAAAAAACTGCATTTACAAGTGACGCGAGGTTTTAATAATCTAACCCACGGAGCTATTCCCAGTTTTTATTCAAAATACATACTTCGCATACTCACAAAGTAAATTAGAGTACGCTATGGTCAGAAAAGTAAGGTGGAGTAAGCCTACAGATGAGCCTCTTTAAATTGAAGAATGCCTCAGAATACTTGACCAAAGTCAGACTCAACTCTTACTTTATGATTGAAGTAGTAGATACAAAATCAATTTCATATAAATGAATTTGGAGAATGATAAAAGCATGGAACAATACAATACACGGTCCGAATCAATAATTAGTTTTAGGATTCAATCGATAATGCCTTGGATGGTATGGGGCTTAGGTTGTTTATTTTATTTTTACGAATGTCTTTTACAAGTATCACCCAGCGTTATGAGTAATGAACTCATGAGGGATTTTGCAGTTACCAGCCAAACATTGGGAATTCTGTCGGGTGTCTATTTCTATTCCTATGCCGCAATGCAATTACCTGGCGGTGTATTAATGGACTATTTCGGTCCGCAACGATTATTAACCCTAGCTACTATTGTTTGTGCCGTAAGTACCATTGCCTTTGGTATGACCAATAACTTTTTTATGGCCTGTGTCGCCCGATTGATGATAGGTTTTGGTTCAGCCTTTGCAGCCGTAGGTACCATGAAACTCGCTGCAAATTGGTTTTCTTCACAACGCTTTGCCTTGCTTACAGGTCTTATGGTTACCATAGGAATGTTAGGAGCCATTGGTGGTGAAGCACCCTTAGCATTATTGATTGATGGTTTTGGTTGGCGTCAAAGCATGCTCATTATGGGCACCATTGGTCTTGTTCTTGCTGTCCTAATCAGTGTCATTGCTAAAGATACTCCTCAGAATCATGAAATCACTCATCATCATCCTATTGAGGAAGAACCTTTAATACCCAGCTTACTGTCGCTCATAAAAAATAAACAACTTTGGTTAGTTGCTTGCTATGGCGGCCTGATGTATATGGCAACCCCAGTTTTTTGCGGCCTATGGGGTGTTCCCTTCCTGATGACTAAAATGGAGATCACCAAGACGACCGCTGCAAATTATATTTCTTTAGTGTTTATCGGTTGGGCGATTGCTAGCCCCTTGTGGGGAATTTTTTCAAATCGCATTGGCTTACGCAAACCACCTATGTACATCGGATGCATCGGTGCACTTATTTGTTCTACGATTTTCATTTTTGCTCCAATCAGTAACGAAATATATATGGAACTGTTGTTGTTCGCATTTGGTATATTTTCCGCAGGTTTTTTACCTGCATTTACTGTAGCAAAAGAATTATGCAATAGAAAATATGTTGCTACGGGCTTAAGCTTTATGAACATGATGAATATGATAGGTATTGCACTGGCACAACCACTGATTGGTTTTATCCTTGATAGAATGTGGAAAGGTGAACTGAATGGGAATGTTCGGGTATATCCATTGGAAGCGTACTATACCGGACTTGCTATTCTTCCAATAGGAATGCTTATTGCTTTAATTATTTTACCAAAAATTAAAGAAACTTATTGCCAAAGTGTACATTAATGAAATAATACGACACTTCCTGGAATAAAGTAACCTGGGTACAGCAAAGCAGTCTTGTTATTTATTTTAAAATCCCATCTCCCGTTTCGGGTAAGGGTTAGGATTGAGGCTAATCCTAGTTATTCGCTCATCCGCCCTCTTGGGCCCCTTCTCCTCGTAGGAGGAGAAGGATAAACAAGACTGCTTTGCTACACTCAGATACATTTTTAAAGTAGATTTGATATGGCTAAAAAACTATACATCAAAACCAACGGCTGCCAGATGAATGAATACGATTCAACTAAGATGGCAGAAGTTTTGCTGCAATCACATGGCTTAGTTAAAACCGAACACGTTGAAGAAGCAGATGTGATATTACTCAACACATGCTCTATTCGTGAAAAAGCACAAGAGAAAGTTTTTTCTCAATTAGGACAATGGCGTGAATATAAAGCCAAAAATCCTCACGTAGTGATTGGTGTAGGTGGCTGTGTTGCGAGTCAAGAAGGTGAAGACATCATTAAAAGAGCTCCTTTTGTCGATATCGTTTTTGGCCCACAAACATTACACCGACTTCCAGCATTGCTCAATGCGCGCATGGAAAAGAAAAAGCCAGTAGTCGATATCAGTTTCCCAGAAATAGAAAAATTTGATCACCTACCCGCCCCGAGAGCTGAAGGTCCAACTGCATTTGTCTCGATTATGGAGGGTTGCAGTAAATACTGCAGTTTCTGTGTTGTCCCCTATACCCGTGGTACTGAAATTAGTCGTCCTTTTGATGATGTACTGGCTGAATGTTATCAATTAGCAACCCAAGGCGTGAGAGAAATCAATTTATTAGGACAAAATGTTAATGACTACCGTGGTATGATGGAAAATGGTGATGTCGCTGACTTGGCTCTTTTAATTCATTATCTTGCTGCTATAGAAGGGATAGGCAGAATTCGTTTTACAACGTCACATCCTTTGGCGTTCTCAGATAATTTAATTAATGCGTATGCAGAAGTACCGGAATTGGCTAATCATCTGCATCTACCGGTACAAAGTGGTTCTGATCGTATTTTAGGTTTAATGAAACGCGGTTATACCGCTTTGGAATTCAAATCCAAGATCAGGAAATTACGTAAGGTACGCCCGGATATTCGTTTATCTACCGACATCATTGTTGGTTTCCCAGGAGAAACAGATAAAGATTTCCAAGACACGATGGATTTGGTTCATGAAATTGGTTTTGATACCTCTTTTAGCTTTATCTATAGCCCAAGACCGGGTACTCCGGCAGCGAATTTGCCAGATGACACGCCTATGGAAGTGAAAAAACAAAGACTGCAGATATTGCAAAATAGACTGTTACTAAACGCTTCTCGTTACAGTCAATCGATGGTTGGAAGTACACAAAAAATATTAGTTACAGGTCATGCTAAAAAAGATTCCCAGCAGCTTTCCGGTCGTACTGAATGCAATCGAGTAGTGAATTTTGATGGTCCAGCCCATTTAATAGGCCAATTCGTCACTGTTCAAATCAATGAAGCATTACCTAATTCCTTACGAGGACGTCTCATTGAAGTTGAGATTGAAACAATTTGATGATTGAGCACATTCACCAACAATTAACTGTTCCACGCGAGTACCATAATCAACGTATTGATAGTGTACTCGCGCACTTAATTCCCGATTACTCGCGTTCACAAATCAGCAATTGGATTAAAAGCGGCGCAATAACACTCAATCATAAACCCTGTAAGCCTAAAGACAAAACTTTAGATGGTGATTTGATTGAGATCAATGTTGATTTCACTTTAATGGATAAAGATTTCAATCATTGTGCCCCTGAAGATATTCCTTTAAATATTGTTTATGAAGATGAAGACATTTTAGTACTCAACAAACCTGCAAACATGGTCGTTCATCCTGGAGCGGGAAATAAAGAACATACCTTGGTTAACGCCTTGTTACATCATGCCCCATCCTTACAGCACTTACCTAGAGCAGGCATTATTCATCGATTAGATAAAGATACAACGGGGCTGTTAATCGTAGCAAAAACATTACCTGCACATACTTCTTTAATCCGTCAAATGCAGGCTCGCGAGATTCAACGCCATTATATTACGTTAGTACAAGGCCATATTATTTCAGGCGGAACGATAGACACCGGCTTTGGACGACATCCACGGAATCGATTAAAAATGGCCGTGCAAGAGCAAGGCCGACAAGCAATAACTCATTACTCAGTAAAAAAACAATACCAGGATTTTACTTTACTGGATGTCAATCTAATGACTGGGCGAACTCATCAGATCAGGGTTCATTTGTCTTACATCAATCATCCTGTTGTTGGGGATTCGTTGTATGGAGGTCGAATGCGATTTCCAGCCCATGCATCAGAACAGTTACGAACTCTACTCCAAGATTTTAAACGACAGGCACTGCATGCACGTACGCTCTCATTGTATCATCCAAAAACAGAAAATGAGTTGACGTTTACAGCTCCAATACCTGATGACTTTCAATTTCTTCTTAACACATTGGACGAGCATTATGAAGAATAACCTAGCAAATTGGCCAGCGCCAAAGAATATTACTGCCTTAAGCACAACTCGTCTATTCGGGTATAGCCAGGCCCCCTATGACAGCAATAATATGGGCTTGCATGTGGGTGATAATGAACAACACGTGTTGCAAAACA
Source organism: Legionella sp. 227 (assembly GCF_043161935.1). NCBI lineage: Bacteria > Pseudomonadati > Pseudomonadota > Gammaproteobacteria > Legionellales > Legionellaceae > Legionella > Legionella sp. 227. The sequence continues at coordinate 3,537,896 of NZ_CP171154.1, forward strand.
GACAACAACTTGTGGAATTGTTGCACTTACCCGGCGAACCCCAATGGCTAAATCAAACGCATAGTACGCATTGTGTTATTGCTGAAGAGGATCCCAATAGAAATGCGGATGCCTCTATATCCCGATCCATGAATCATCCTTTAGCAATCCTTACCGCCGATTGTCTGCCCATAATGCTTTGTAACGTACAAGGTAATGAAATTGCCGCAATTCATGCTGGTTGGAAAGGATTAGCTCATGGTATTATCGAAAATACATTTGATAAAATGAACAGCTTGACATCCGATGTACTCGCCTGGATAGGACCATCAATTTGTCAAAACTGTTATGAAGTGGGTGAAGAAGTATACCAAACGTTTGCCGATAATTATCCTTTAAGTAAACAAGCATTCAAGCCTGTTAATGGAAAATGGTTGGCTAATTTACCTCTAATTGCTGAAATTATTTTGACTTCAAAGGGTGTAAAAGCAGTGTATCAGTCTGAATTATGCACTTTTGAGTTAAAAAATGAGTTGTATTCCTATCGAAGAGCATCACAAACAGGTAGAATAGCTACCTTAATCTGGTTTAATGATCAACCTCAGGACTAATAATTATGATAAAACATATCAAGTTCATTATAAGTACCCTGCTTCTTATAACAGCCTCATTCAGTTATGCGGCTAATGAAGCAGCCCCTACTCCTATGCCCAGTTTGGCCCCAGCATTGAAAAACATCATGCCAGCCATTGTAAATGTTGCAGTACAGGGCTATTTGCCTGCAAATACAACACCACCTGGCACTGATGATGAAGCGCAAAACAACAAAAAGCGCCAGCAACCCAATGCCGAAAAAGGACGTAAATTTGAAAGCATAGGTTCCGGTGTCATAGTGGATGCACAAAATGGGATCATTATTACGAATGATCACGTAATCCGTCATGCAGAACTGGTCACAATTACGTTGCAAGATGGTCGACGTTTAAAAGCAAAACTTATCGGCAGTGATAGCGAAACTGATTTAGCTATATTAAAAATTAATGCTACCAATTTAAAATCCTTACCTATAGGTGATTCAGATCAGCTGCAAGTGGGTGATTTTGTTGTTGCAATTGGTAATCCTTTTGGTTTAAACAGTTTTGGTAATAGTCAGTCTGCAACATTTGGTATTGTCAGTGCCTTAAAACGCAGTGATTTAAATATTGAAGGTGTAGAAAACTTTATTCAAACCGACGCTGCAATTAACCCTGGTAACTCTGGTGGTGCACTCGTTAATACAAAAGGAGAATTGATTGGGATTAATACTGCAATTCTTTCTCCTTATGGTGGTAATGTGGGAATTGGTTTCGCCATCCCCATTAACATGGCAAAAGATGTTGCCCAACAGATAATCAAATTTGGCTCAATTCATCGAGGTTTAATGGGCATATTTGTTCAACATTTAACTCCAGAGCTTGCTCATTCATTAGGATATCCTGAAGATTTTCAAGGTGCATTGGTATCACAAGTTAATCCAAACTCCCCTGCTGAACGTGCTGGTTTAAAATCAGGTGATATCATTACTCAAATTAACAACACAAAAATCACCCAGGCAACTCAGGTAAAGACTACCATTAGTCTATTGCGTGTCGGTTCCAATGTTAAAATGGTTGTTCAGCGTGATGGAAAGACAATCACACTGGATGCGGTCGTCACTGACATTAAATCCCATGAACAAAAAATGCAATCAGAAAATCCGTTCCTTTACGGACTGGCATTAAGAAACTTTGAGCAAGAGACACCACCTCATGGAAACGTCGTTGGCGTACAAGTTGTCGGTGCTTCAGAAACAAGTGCAGGATGGCGTGCTGGTTTAAGACCCGGAGACATCATTATCTCTGCAAATAAAGCTCCTGTTAAAGACGTTAAAACGTTACAACAAATTGCTCAACAGAAAAAACAAGAGTTATTGGTTCAAGTATTACGTGGACCAGGTGCTATGTATTTACTTATCATCTAACTTTCTCAAGACAATGTAGCCTGGGTGAAGCGCAGCTGAGCCCAGGACTTCACCATAAGTGTTCCTCAAATAATCTTTCCTGCTCAATAAGCTGATATAGAATGCACCTATTCTATTTGTTCTATTTTTTATAACCTGTCTATGTTATGGATACAGCTAACAAACCTAAGCACATATTTATTCCTTATTCTTTTGTTTTATAATCATTCAATTGCTTTTTTCGTACATAAGTTAATTTATGAAATAGAGTGATTAATAGAGGTAGATAATAGAAAAGCTTAGAGATAATATGAAAAAAATCCAAAAAAATAAGATAACAGTATTGACAATTTTCCATTAAAACGACAAAATCACGCGTCTTGTGGCTATGTAGCTCAGCCGGTTAGAGCGCGGCACTCATAATGCTGAGGTCGGTGGTTCGAGTCCACCCATAGCCACCATTAAATCAAATAGTTATGTAACGTTATCCTCTCCCCTTGCTGGCTAAGAATCAATAAATTAAAATTAACAATCCCTTTATTTCAAAGAAAAAATTAATAGCAAATACCAATTATCAGGTTATTTATTTAGAATTTATAAATGAGATAGCAAAGGAATAAGCAATGGCCTCCAAACAAAGTACTGTCGATTTTATCATGGATCAAACCGCAAAAGCTGGCTGTGTCTATGCGAAAAAGATGTTTGGCGAATATGCTATTTATTGCGATAACAAAGTAATTGCTTTAGTTTGTGATGATCAATTATTTGTTAAACCGACTCATGCGGGCAAGGCATTTATCAGTAACTATGAAGAAGGCATTCCCTATCCAGGTGCAAAACCCTATTTATTCATCTCTGCTGAACTATGGGATGAAAGCGAATGGTTGACCCATCTCTTTAAAATTACAACACTAGAAGTACCGATGTCTAAAAAGAAGCGCGTTATTAAAAAGTAACTTGTTAAATCGAATATTATGAATCATCGCGAATCACTCCATTTCAAGCCTTTATGTGAACATGATATCAACCGTCTTTACTTTTGGTTCCAAGAACCTATCATTAATCAATGGTATGCTCGGGGAACGACTTGGTCACTTGAGGCAATAAAAACGAAATACTTACCGAGAATTCATGGTCAAGATAATGTTCCTAGTTTTATAATTAACTTAGATAAACAAGCCATAGGCTTTATTCAATATTATTGTTTCAAAGATCATTTGCCTGAAGGTGTTTTGCATCCTAAAAATTCCTTATTTGATATATATCAACTGAATGAATTGGTCGGCTTGGATCTCTTTATTGCATCAAGTGATCTTCGCGGTAAAGGATTAGGTAGACAAATCTTAGATAGGTTTACAGAGAACCTGGCTAATACTTTTTGTGCTGCTGTCGTTGACCCTGAAATTAATAATTACCAAGCGATTCACTGTTATGAAAAGGCGGGATTTAAACCCACTAAGTATAGTGAGGATAAACATCATCTGCTTCTGCTGAAAACGTTACGCTAAGGGGCGATACAATATGAGTACACAACAAACAATCAATCCAGTGATACTGCAAAAAGTCACCCAAATGCTTCAACACGTTTTTATGGCAGAAATTGAAATTGATTCATTACAGTTTTTAAGTGAACCAGATCGTCGAAATATTGTGTTACGAATTATGCTGAACAGCAACATGAGCACCATCCCCAAAAGCATTATTTTCAAACAATCATTACCTGAGAACTCAGAGACAGATGACAAAGATGCCTATGCGCGATTTGCCCGCGACTGGGCCGGTCTGGAATTCGCCAATCAAATTCACCCAAGCATACATAATGTTCCACACTTTTATGGGGGTGATAAAGAACATCGATTTATTCTTATCGAAGATTTAGGAAAGCGGCATATAAGTTTAGTTGACACATTAACACTTCCGTATAGAGATAAGGCAATTCTGGCATTAAGACGTTTTATGAAAGCATTAGGAAGCTTCCATGCGGCAGGTTTTGCTAAGACAGCACGATACGAAGCTATTTTAAATCACATTCATGGGAGCGCCGAAACGCGGCAGGAAAATTTAGATTTCACTTGTACTGATTTAATCGAGAAACTACGTACAACGAATAAAAATCTCAATCTGACTTTAACTACAGAATGCATCAATGAGTCTACCTCGCTGATTGAATCATTACTTAAACCGGGTCCATTTACTGTTTTAACTCATGGGGATATTTGTCCCGATAATGTTTTCGACCATGAAGTAACGGGTGATTTACAACTGATTGATTTTGAATGGGCCTTTGTGCGCAATGCCCTATTGGATGGTACTTATCTTAGAATGAGCATGCCAACATGTTGGTGTGCTAAAGCGATCCCCGAGGATGCCATATCCCTTCTCGAGATTATTTATCGAGAGGAACTTAAACGAACTATCCCTGCGGCATCAGATGATTTGGCTTATGCTAAGGCTTATACTGAAGCCTGTGGTTTTTGGTTATTACAACAAACACTCCCTTTTCTTAATTCCACTCTAGAAAAAGACAGAGTGGGTCCTTCAGGCCCTACTCCAGAAAACTCATTATGGAATGGCGAAGAAAATTGGGTAAGACCAAGAGTTTTATCACGTTTGCAAGCATTTATTCATGTTGCATCCAGGAATAACTTATTACCTCATTTAAAACAAATGGCAGAGTGCATACTCTTTGAAATTAAAAAACATTGGACTGGTGCAAAACCCCTAGAATTTTATCCTGCCTTTAGAGCATCCGATCAAAAATTTTATATTAGACTTTTTGAACCAGGCGATGAAGCTGAGATCTACCAGCTTTTTTATGATACGGTCCACTATGTCAACTGCAAAGATTATACCCAAGAGCAACTGGATGCATGGGCCCCTAAAAATCCCAATTTGATTGAGTGGCAAAAATCTCTTACTAAAAACTATACCTTTGTCGCAATTAATATAGAAAGTGGCAAGATTGTTGGATTTTCAGACTTAGAAGAAAATGGTTATCTCAATCGCGGGTATGTGCATAAAGACTATCAAAATCAAGGGATTGGGAAAGCCTTACTAGAGGCTCGTGAGCATAAAGCATTGGCTTTAGGAATCCCAGAACTCTTCTCTGATGTCAGCATTACAGCGAAACCATTTTTTGATCATCGTGGTTACATTACGGAAGCAAGACAAACCAAAGAAATGTGTGGCACAAAATTTATAAATTATAGGATGATAAAAAAATTGACGCCAACAGCCAAATAATAAATAAGCTGGGTAAAAATACGACTCCAAAGTGGCTTTGTAGCATGAATCAAAAACAAAGATTATTAATAGATGCCTACGTTAGCAGCAATTAATATTACTGTACTCACATAGATAATTTATATTTATTCATTACCCTCATACTTATAAATTATCAACTAGTCATAGATACTTTGGATTGAATTTTTGGTATGTTTAAAGAGAAGTACATATTACGCTTAGTCTTAAAATTTAATTTTATATAGAAGAATAAAATATTATGGAACGGTTAAAAGCCTATTTTCTTAAAGACACTACACTGAGAACTGAAGTCATTGCGGGGATCACCACTTTTTTAACAATGGTTTACATTGCGTTCATTAACCCAAGCATCCTTCATGATGCAGGGATGGATCAAGGAGCCGTATTTACGGCCACATGCCTTATTACTGCCTTTGCTTGTCTTCTTGCTGGCCTATTTGCCAACACCCCCATTGGCATTGCCCCTGGTATGGCTTTAAATATCTTTTTTTCCTATACAGTAGTACAAGGAATGGGCATACCTTGGGAGCAAGCCTTGGCGATTGTATTTCTTTCCGGTGTTTTATTTTTTTTAATGTCGCTCACTAGTCTACGACGTCTTTTAATTGAAGCCATTCCCTACAATTTACAAATTGCTATCTTAATAGGGATAAGTCTGTTAATTGCGCTAATTACTTTAGAAAATAATCAAATTATAATCGCGGACAATCATAATTTAATGCGTCTTGGCGAAATCAATCGTCCTGAAACCGGATTATTTTTCTTAGGTTTTCTTCTGATACTCATTCTGGATTTTTTTCAAATACCTGGGGCTATTATCCTCGGAATACTCAGTATTACTGCTTTAAGTTTGTTAATGGGTTTATCTACCTGGCAAGGTTTAATTTCCATGCCCCCTTCCATGCAGGCTACTTTTTTAAAGCTTGATTTTTCCGGCCTCAATACTGTGCTCGCCATAAAAGCCACATTCACCTTTTTTTTAATTGCTGTATTTGATGCAACAGGCACATTAATCGGTTTATTGAATCCGTCTGTATTCAAACAACAAAAAAATTATGCGAAACGTCTTAGTAACTGTTTAACAGTGGATGCAGCCGCTTCTGCTGTGGCAGGGTTACTGGGTTCAGCGAGTACGTCTCCCTATATTGAATCTGCGGCAGGTATTGAAGCAGGCGGACGTGGTGGTATCACAGCAATCGTCATAGCAATCGGCTTTATCCTCATGCTCTTTTTCTCTCCTTTAGCGCGAATGATCCCTAATTTTGCTGTAGGTCCTGCGCTTCTTTATGTAGCGTGTTGTATGATGAAACACCTCACTGATATGAAATTACAGGATGTTAGTGAAACTGCTCCCTGTATGGTTACAATTATGATGATTCCCTTTACTGCATCGATTGCAGATGGAATTGGTGGAGGGATAATTCTTTATACGCTGTTAAAACTATTAACCCGACAAAAAATTAATTTTTTACTGTTTATATTGAGTATTGTATTTGTAATATTCTTCCTGGTTAGTTAAAACAGGTGGAATTCATTTTCCTGTATGTTTTGCAAAAATAATCACAAGGATATTTTTGTTATGTCCATAAAATGTTCTGTATTTATTGCTACCAGTGTTGATGGATTTATCTCACGCCATGATGGATCTATTGATTGGCTCATGAAAGTTAATTCTCTTGTACCCGAAGGTGAGGATGGTGGTTATAAATCCTTTATTGCGTCAGTTGATGGATTGATCATGGGCCGGCATTCTTTTGAACAAGTATTATCATTTGATGAATGGCCATATGGAACACTCCCAGTAATAGTCATGAGTAGTAAGGGAGTAAATATTCCTAAGCATCTGCAAAATTACGTTTCTTCATCGTCTGAATCTCCCACTGCCCTCGTTCAACGCTTAGCAAATCAAGGAATGAAACATCTTTATATTGATGGAGGAATCACTATTCAAAAATTCATTGCTGAGCATCTCATTGATGAATTAACAATTACATTGATTCCTGTTTTACTTGGTTCGGGTCGATCATTATTTGGTCCACTGAAAGAGGATGTCGAACTGGAACTTTTAGAGACAAAGAATATTGGCTGCGGTATTGTCCAATTGAAATACTGTATTCACAGCACTAACACGTTACATAATAAAACCTATTCAACTAAGGATGTTGACGGGACAGTCTCGTTCGTGTAGAAAAGTTTAGGGCCTGCTTATAATTCCTGGATTGTCCAAGACAGTAGAATTGTAAACAGACTCTATTGAGCTTGCTCTGCCATATCAGCTCAACTGAATTGTTGTATGTAATCACCAACTCACTCACCTGGAGATTCGCATGACTAAATTTTTCGATAGAAAAACAAGAACCTTATTCATTACCGGAGGAAAAACAAATGAAGCTGACTTATCAGAAAATCCGTTAGAGCAATTACCGGATTCTGATGAAATGCCTGCAGCTCTTGTACTTCGGAGACAAAACGCAGCATTATCACGATTTTTTGAACGACATTACATCAGTTCATCAGGAGAAGAACTCCATGGTAATTTTGATTTAAAGGATCAGAGCAATGCAGATCTCGTAGAAGTGATAGACACGATTTATTGTCCTTAATCCTTCCCTAGAATAGGATAGAGCCTTCTGCAAAATTAGGGTAGAAGGCAATGCCCTAAATCAGGTTAATGCCGTGATATTATTTAAAATTTGAATTGTTTGAAAAACATATACATTTACCAAACTCTCTGCATATAATGCGTTAAGATGATATTTAAAATGTACAATTAAGTGTTCATTATCATCTTAGGCGTCATTAATTCTTTATTTAATTAGGATGAAAAAATATGAATAATTCAAGAACGCACGGGCATCAGCAAAACGCACACCAACACAATCACCCATCCACAACACAACCACCACAAACTACAGTAGTTGTTACAAATCCCGTACACGCAAACCACCCTAATGGTTTCTTCGCTACTCATCACCATGTACATCATCCCTACCAACACCCACAACAGCATCAACATCAACATCATCAACACCAGCACCATGATTCACACACTCATACACATTACAATCCCTAGCAAAAATGAGGTCCCGGATAGCGTCATATGGTCCGGGACTAATAAGGTATTTAATCCAACTTTATTTATCCCAGAGGAAAATAAAAGAGTAACTCAACGTATTTCATTAATTTATTAACAATTAAGATAATCTTAAAGCAAAATAGAAAATTGCTTCAAAATACCTTCCGTTACTCGCCAAAAAAGCTATGGTAAGTTTATAAATTTAGTTATTATGTTATTTACTTATGATTTTGCGGTTTTTCAATGCGCTCGATAGTAATTATAATTTTAATATTTATTTGCTCTGCGTTAACTCACGCAAACGAAATTAATATTTCCACTACAACGAAGAACGGGAATACTACTTTTTACCTGCAAGCAGGAGCGTTTAATTTAGAAAAAGATGCAAAACAGCGTGAAAAGGAATTGTCTGCTCTTGTTAGTGAACATGTAGAAATTAAGAACCTATCCGATAAAAAACTTTATCTTGTGCAGATAGGTCCTATTAGCGATTATCTTACAGCGCGTGAGTTGCAGAATAAAATATCCCTACAGCTCAGTGCCAAAAAAAATCAACAAAATAACAATCAAGTTCCCTCTCCAATACAAACGAATCAATCTGAAAATGAGAGCGCAGCTGAGCAAACACAAACACTCCCTCAGAATGGCCAAATATGGAATTTAAGAAATGCGGATATTCGAGCGGTTATCGCTGAAGTATCACGGGTTACTGGTAAAAATTTTGTGATAGATCCTCGAGTTCAAGGAAAAATATCGATTGTGTCGTCAACTCCAATGAATAATAATGAACTTTATCAGGTTTTCCTTTCAGTTTTACAAGTGTCCGGCTATGCCGCCATACCCAGTGGTGCAGTCATTAAAATTATTCCTAATATTGATGCCAAAACCCAATCACCCGATCTTCTGAACGAACTGAAACATCCACCACAAGGCGATGATATGATGGTGGCTGTTGTAGCGGTTCATTATGTTCCAGCAGAGCAGTTAGTTCCTGTTTTGCGTCCATTAATGCCCCAATGGAGTAGTATCTCTGCATATGCCCCATCAAATATGCTCATCCTGTCAGGAAGAGCGAATAATATTCATAGTCTTGCAGACATTATCAGGCAAGTAGATAACTCATCTGCAAATGGTATTGATATGGTCCATTTAAAACATTCTTTAGCAATGGACATTGCCGCTACGCTAAAAGATTTAGTAAAAACCCAACCCAGTATGGGCGCAGCACGCACGCAATTAACTGTTGCTGCTGATGATCGTTCGAACTCTCTATTAATCAGTGGTTCTAAAACGGATAGAATCCGCATTAGGATGTTAATATTAAAGCTAGATAAGGAAAGCTCTGCAGGCCTTAACTCCAATACTCAAGTCGTTTATCTGAACTATCTTCGAGCAGAAGACCTGGTGCCAATTCTTGCCGGTATCGCTCAGGCAAATTTCAGCGGTAATGTTGGGACAACCATTGGAACCATCACTCGACCGGCTTTAGACAGCACTAATCCTGCTTCTAATCTTGTAAGTAATAATAACAGCTCTAACTCCCAAAGTCCGGCGACCTCTCTTTATCCAGCTGGCAGTCCCTCTCTGACATCACCTGGGGCCACTGCAAATACTACCTCAGCAAGCTCACAGAATGAAGGCACCACAAAACCATCAGTGCAAATAATTGCTGAGCCCAATACAAATTCCATTATTCTTAATGCACCCGCTTCTGTAATACGGATTCTAAAAAGAGTAATTTCCCAATTGGATATTAAACCCGCACAAATTCTCATTGAAGCTTTGGTCGCTGAAATAAATCAAGAAGATGTCAACGATTTAGGCATAGAATGGGGTAGCAATCAACAAACAGGAAAACCAGCAAGCTTTAGACCAGGATTTGCTATAATTAATAGCAAAACCAGACTTGATGATTTTCAAGCGCAAATTTATGCCTTGGCAAGAGAAAATAAAGCGAACATTTTATCAACACCTTCGGTAGTAGTTCTTGATAATCGCCAAGCCAAAATATTGGTAGGTAAGCAGGTTTCAGTGGCATCGACTAATTATCCTAATAATGCTGGCGGTACAACCGTAGCGAGTCCATTTACAACCTTTGATAGGGTTAATGTTGCATTGCATCTTTATGTCAGACCCCAAATTACGCGTGGCGAAGGCATTCAAATGCAAATCGATCAAGGTAATGACACTTTGGATCCGCCTGTTGTTGCTCCGACTTCAACTACCCCTACCTTTAGAATTAGTAGTATAGTCACTTCGGTTCATGTTGATAGTGGCGACATCGTTGTTCTAGGAGGTTTAACCCAAGACAGTCTTGGTAATGACAATAATCGTATACCTGTGTTGGGTGATATACCTGGTGTGGGTCGCATCTTTAGACGTAATGTTAATTCTCGTGAAAAGCGTGTACTTATGGTCTTTATAAAACCCATTATTTTACGTAATGAACGCGATACGATGCATATGACGGGTGAAAAATATAATAATGTTCGTCAATACGAACTCGATTGGGTCAGATCACAAGATGCATTTGTACAAAGTAATAACTCTACGGTAATGCCTGCTTTAAAACGGGCAGAATTACCTAAACCGTTTAATCGTCCACCTTTATTAGCAACGAAATAAACTATGGTAAATGAAGATAAATCACTGAAAATCCCATACAGTTTTGCAAAAAACCATGGGATTGTTGTTGCCAGTGAAATGAGCGATAACCATGTCCTTGTTTATTATTTACCAAATACCCCATTGCAAGCACTTGCCGAAATAAAACGATTATTACAATGCGAGTTTACTTTAAAGCAAGTCGATGAATCTGCATTTCAACAACATTTAGCCCATGTCTATCAATCAAAATCATCCATATTAGAAGCTGCCGGAGGTATGGAGGATGATATGGATCTTTCGTTACTGGCAAGCCAGCTACCAGTGAGTGAAGATTTATTAGAAAATCAGGATGATGCACCAATAATTCGCTTATTGAATGCATTATTTACTCAAGCAATAAAACAAAAGGCTTCTGATATTCATATCGAAACTTATGAAGATCGCGTATTAGTACGTAATCGAATTGACGGTGTGTTACATGAGGTTTTAGAAATTCAACGTGCCATAGCCCCTCTAGTGATTTCGAGAGTTAAAGTTATGGCCAAACTAGATATCGCAGAAAAACGTATTCCACAAGATGGTCGTATTTCACTGCGTATTGGTGGACATAATATTGATGTTCGGGTTTCTACCCTTCCCTCTAACCATGGTGAACGTGTTGTTTTAAGAATTCTGGATAAACAAGCGGCCCAATTGGATTTGAATCTCTTAGGTATGCCTGAACCAACCGTAAAAGCCATGCGACGAATGATCGCTGAGCCTCATGGCATTATTTTAGTTACTGGACCCACTGGTTCAGGAAAAACCACCTCCTTATATGCCATGTTGACGGAGTTAAATGAAGTCTCACGTAACATTCTAACCATTGAGGATCCCATAGAATATGATCTTGAAGGAATTGGACAAACTCAGGTTAATACTAAAGTACAAATGACCTTTGCTAAAGGTTTAAGAGCGATTCTCAGACAGGACCCAGATGTGGTCATGATCGGAGAAATTCGTGATTTGGAAACAGCTGAAATTGCAGTTCAGGCAAGTCTGACAGGACACTTAGTACTTTCAACCTTACATACAAACAGTGCTCTAGGTGCATTAACTCGTTTACGTGACATGGGTGTTGAGTCCTTTCTCCTCTCATCAAGTATTGTTGGACTTATCGCGCAACGACTGGTCAGAAAATTATGTCACCAATGTAAGACACCACATCAATTAAGAGACGATGAAAAAGAACTTATGGGACTAGCACCTGACGCAGACACTTCAAACGTTTTTGAACCTAAAGGCTGTGACTTCTGCAATCACTTAGGCTATAAAGGCAGAACTGGGATTTATGAATTGATACCTGTTGATGAGACCTTAAGGGGAATGATCCACCGCAATGAAAATTTACAAACGATGGAAAATTACCTACGTCCGACTACTCCCAATATTCGTGATGATGGATTTAAGCGTGTGCTCATCGGAGACACCTCCCTTGCCGAAATTCTTCGGGTAACAACGCAAAGTTAGTTGATACACTTTTGGAAAAATAGATAACATAAACTGAAAAAATTTGTTTCCTATTTATCAATAGAAAACTCCTATGAAAATCAAATACTAATGGTTACTATATAAGATATAGATGGCTTCAATACTAAGAACAGATTAATGGATCTGTTTTTAAATATTCAAGATGTGCTGCCAAATAAACAGGGACTTCTTATGCGGCTTTGGTTCAAAGGATTTATTGGTTTTAGTTTATGCTCATTAGCATCCTGCACTGTCTCGCTACCGCAACAAAGCCAAGTTAAAAATATAAAACCCGTTCCAAATATGGAACATTCCATTAAAAAAAACCTGCAAAAAAAAGCTATTTTTTCCAAAGGAAAATGGCCTAATAGACAATGGTGGGTGGCTTATAATACGCCTGAGTTGAATGCTTTGATTACAGAAGCGTTAATGAATAATCCTTCAATTCAAGAGGTCAAGAGCCGAGTTGCGGTTGCTAAGCAGCAAGCAAGGGTTACGCGATCTCTATTATTTCCTTTAATATTTTTTGATGCAGATGAAAACCGCCAATATATAAGTCAAAACGGATTATATCGGGCATTCAATCATCGATTTCCTTTAAATGCGACACTTTTAGATCTCTCACTTTCATTTAATTATGATTTTGATTTTTGGGGAAAAAACCGAAATCTTTTCCGTGCAGCGCTAGGAGAAGCAAAGGCTCAAGAAGCCGAAGCAGCAGACGTGGAATTAATAACAAGTACTGCAATCGCTCAAGCTTTTTTTGCATATAAAACCAATCTTACAAGAAAAAAATTATTCACGCAGTTAATCAATGTACGCCAAAAAATTGCAACATTACAAAAATTATTAGTACAAAAAGGGCTCTCTTCAAAAATACCTGCATTAGAAACTTCAGAACAATTGCTTGAAGCCCGAAAATTACTATCAAGCATTAATGATGAACTTTCTGCTAACAAACATTTAATTAATACCCTAGCAGGACGCGGTCCGGATAATCCCCTATCGATTGATTCAGCGCTTCCCAAATTACCCCAAACTCTAAAAATTCCTCCAATATTGCCATTAGATTTCTTAGCTCGCAGACCGGATCTCATAGCGCAAATTTGGCGAGCCAAAGCCTTAGCCTATAAAACCGGGGCAGCCATGGCAGAATATTATCCTAATGTAAACCTAATTGGCCTTGTTGGCCTTGAAAGTACCAGTTGGAGAAAATTTTTGGATATATCAAGTGGCACAGCAGCGATTAGACCCGCGCTTGATTTACCTATTTTCACTGCAGGTGCCATACGGGCAAATATCAAAGCAAATAAAGCGCAATTTGATGCAGCAATTGCTGCATACAATAATTTACTGCTGTTCAGTACTCAAGAAGTTCTTGATGTACTCGCATTTGCTGAAGACATTTATCAACAAAAAAAGGAACAAAATCAAGTGGTTGAGTATGCAAAACAACGTTATGAATTAAGTTATTTACGTCAGAAAAAAGGTTTAGATAGTGTACTTGATGTTTATTTGTTACAAGAAGATGTGATTCAAAAAAGACTTGTTGATGTGGCTTTACTTTATAACCAATACCTTGCCTCGATCAAATTAACCAAAGCTTTGGGAGGAGGTTACTATCAAAATACCATACCCTTGGTGAAAAACTCATGAAAAAAAAGTCCCCTTCTTTTTATGTTACAATCATGGTCATCGCTCTGTTAATTTTCCTTTTTTTGTATTGGCTTTTTGTATGGAGAATCGAAGTCTATACCAATGATGCTTACGTACAGGGAAATCAGGTTTACATCAAATCATTAAAACCAGGATTTGTCACAGGCATTTATACAGATGATAGTTTTCTAGTAAAAAAAGGACAACTTCTCGTTTCATTAAATGAAACAGATTCTCTTATTGCTCTAGAAAAAGCAAAAAAGAAACTTGCCAAAACAGTACGAGATGTATGCCAAGCATTCCATGATGTATTTGTATTAGCTGCAGAAATTGAAGTGAGAAAAGCAGTACTCTTAAAAAGCCAGCAAAACCTCAAACATCGTTATGATGTCATTGGCGCCAAAGCGATTTCTTTGGAAGACTATCAAAACGCTCAGGATGATCTTAAAGCCGCGACAGCTGCATTAAAAAGCGCTAAAAACAATTACCAAAAAGCGCTCGCTTTTGTACAAGGAACGTCCATTGCCGAACATCCTTGGGTTCAGGCCGCTGCACAAGAGGTACGTAATGCCTGGGTCCAGCTCTATCGATGTAAAATTTATGCCCCAGTAGATGGACTTGTAGCACAAAGGACGATTCAAGTGGGTATGTGGATTTCACCTAAAGAACCCCTCATGGCCATTATTCCTTTGGATCAAGTATGGGTCAATGCCAACTTTAAGGAGACACAACTCAAAAAAATGCGTATCGGTCAAAACGTCACCTTTACTTCTGACCTTTATGGATCAAGTGTTGTTTACCACGGTAGAATAGTTGGTTTACCAGGAGGCGCAGGTAATGTTTTTTCACTATTACCTCCTGAGAATCTCTCTGGGAATTGGATTAAAATCGTACAAAGACTGCCTGTTCGTGTTGCTTTAAATCAAGACGAATTAAAAAAATTTCCATTACGAATCGGTCTTTCCCTTGAGGTCACAGCAAATCTGTCGAATCAGGATGGACCATTGGTACCCACGTCCACTGCTGGTTCGCCTCATTACGTCACTGATATTTTCCAAAAAGAAGAAATAGGCGATGAGCATCTTATCGCGCATATTATTCAGAGTAATTTAGATCCTAATCTTCAGAAATACGCCAATGCTCCGCTGATGCTCAATCAAGTTGTCTTAAATGGAAAGTAATGATGATTCTCTATATCTTACTCTTATCATTGGCTGCGGTTATTTTAAATCTGACTTTACCTATAATGGCGGGTCTCTATATTGTCAGTGATCTGGGCGGTAGTCCCTATATGACATCTTATACTGTCAGTTTCTTTTGTATTGGCAACTTACTCGGGGTGCCGTTAGGCAAACCCGCTGTGACTCGCTTAAGCCCCATTCAACTTTATGTGGTATGTCTTAGTCTTACTGCTTTATTCTCATGGGAATGCGCTACTGCTAGTGATTTTTTTTCTTTTATCCTATTTAGGTTTTTAGAAGGATTTGCTTCAGGACCAATGTTTCTTCTTATTACCTATACACTCATTCCCTTACTTTCAACGAATAAAGATAATGTCTTTATCGTTTCCTTAGTGTTGATTTGTCTGTCAATAATTCCTGTACTTGGTGCTTCATATGGCGCCTGGATTGCTTACATCTACGATTGGCGTTTTCTTTTTTATTCGAACATACCGATTTGCCTGTTTTTTATTGTATATGTTGGTTATGGCTATAGAAAATATCATGAACCAGTAAAAAAAACCTATTTTGACACGCTCGGATATTTTTATTACTGCATCAGCATGGTTTTTATTTTAAGCGCTTTAACAACAGGCCAGGAGTTAGATTGGTTTCGCTCCCCTTTTATCACTTTTTTACTTCTTTCTGGTTTCATCAGCTTTATATTTTTTATTTTACGGAGTTGCTCTGCGCAACATCCGGTCATCGACTTAAAATTGCTTAAGAATTTTTATTTTTCACTTGCTATGATCTATATCATTTTATTTTTTGCACTTTATTTTGGAATGGTGATCTTATTGTCATTATGGTTGAAGCTTTATGTTAATTATACTCCTGATTGGATCGCGCTAATCATTGGAACTATGGCATTTTGTGGGTGGATCCCTGTACTCATCAATAAGAAACAATATGACCCATTTTTCCCATTATTCATCGCCTTACTATTTTTTGCCATTTCCTGCTTCTATACCACTTATTTCAATGTGGAAATTGATTTTAGGCGGATAGCTTTTTCGCGAGTATTGGCCGGTATAGGACTTGCATTGTTTTTATCACCACTCTTTCAATTGACAGTAAACGCCTTTCCTGAGACAAAGCGTGCTGAATGCATCAGTTTCTTCCATGTCTCAAGATTACTTGGAAGTGGATTAGGAGTGGCTTTATTTTCTATATTATGGCATAGACGGGAAGTTTTTTTTCATCTTCGCTTGGGAAGTCGTTTGACTGCTTTTTCCCATGAAACACAACTCTTTTTTGAACGAGCAAAATTATTCCATCTCCAAGGAAAACACGCTTCTGCTCAATTAAATGCTTATCTTACGCGACAAGCCACTGCTTTGGCGTTAGATGATTGTTTTTATCTCATGGGTTGGATGGTTCTTCTTTTATTATTTCTTTTAATTGTTATTTTTTTATTACGTGCTAGAGAAAGCCGGACTCAAGCAAGTAAAGACAAGCAATTATTATTAGATGAAGGTATTCCATAAAAAGACTGTAGCTTGGGTTAAGCTACGCTAACCCAAGCTTCGTATGAGAAGTATCATTTAAAAAACTACTTATTCCATCCTACGCCAAGTAGTCCCATTTGGTCCATCTTCCAACTCAATTCCGCGACTTAACAAGTCTGCTCTTATTTGATCAGCACGCCCCCAATTTCGATCAGCACGAGCTTGAAGTCGCTCAGCAATTAATTGTTCAATTTCAGTCTTGTCTTCTTCAGCAAACCCAGATTGTAAAAAAGATTCAGGGTCTTCTTGTAATAACCCCATGACCCCTGCTAAATGCTTCAATGTAATAGCCAAATTAGGTGAACGACTCTTATTTACTTCATGGCTAAGTTGAAACAGAACAGAGAGGGCGACAGGCGTATTAAAATCATCGTTCATCGCTTGATTAAACTCATTGATCCAATGATTATCTAATTGACCATCAGCGATGCTATGACTGTCTTTTATTGTCTGGTATAAGCGTGTTAAGGCTTTCTTAGCATTGACTAAATTTTCTTCGGAATAATTTAATGGGCTGCGATAATGGCTACTTAAAAGGAAATAGCGAACAACCTCTGGATGATGTTTGGCTAAAACATCAGCTATCGTAAAAAAATTACCTAATGATTTGGACATCTTTTCATTATTAACCTGTAGCATCCCTACATGCAGCCAATAGTTTGCAAAAGGCTTTTCAGTAGCCGCTTCACTTTGTGCGATTTCATTTTCATGATGCGGGAATTGTAAATCCAACCCTCCCCCATGAATATCAAATTGCTCACCTAATTCACTCATAGCCATAGCAGAACATTCAATATGCCAACCTGGACGTCCTTCACCCCATGGTGAGGGCCAACTTGGTTCACCCTGTTTTGCCTTTTTCCATAAAACGAAATCTAGTGGGGAACGCTTTTCCTTAACAATTTCTACTCGTGCTCCCGCAACTAATCCCTCAAGATCTTTGTGGGATAATTTACCGTAGTCAGCAAACGAATCAACTTGATAGCATACATCGCCATTCTCACTAAGATAGGCGCTTCCCTTCTCAAGTAATCGTCCAATTAATTGAATAATACTCGCGATATGTTCTGTGGCACGTGGCTCTACATCCGGAGGCAAAATCTTTAGCGCTTGTGTGTCCTCATTCATTGCCGCAATATACTGAGCGGTCAACTCATCGATTGGTATGGCACGTTCATGCGCGCGCGCAATAATTTTATCGTCAATATCTGTAATATTACGTACGTATTTAACGTCATAGCCTTGAGAGCGGAGGTATCGAACAATGACATCAAAAGAAACCATTGAGCGGGCATGGCCTATATGGCAACGATCATATACGGTAATACCACAAACATAGAGGCCAATTTTTCCGGGAGAAATGGAAACAAATGGTTCTTTAGTTCTGGTTAAAGAATTATATAAATGCAACATATCAGCCCCTTCATTCAGATTCTATTGACAATTCTACGATCTTGGCCCAAATCCAAGGGAAACTACTGCTACCTCATCCCTCGTTATTCTAAGGGTGACCCGGATTTTTAGGGCTCTAAATCGTCATTTTGACTCGCTCTTGATTTGTCAACAGACTCTATTATTTTGCCCAAGTATCTTTCAAATCAACGACACGATGAAATGCACAAACACGACCTTCCTTTGATTCATTAACACAATAGTATCCTAAACGCTCAAACTGAAATACTTCTCCTAATTGCTGATTTGCTAGAGCAGGCTCGCAATAGGCTTGTTTTATTTTCAATGAATCATGATTTAAAAATTGGAAGAAATCCTCTTCTCGACCAGGATTAGGATCGTTAAATAGACGGTCATACTCCAGTACAGTTACAGGATAAGCATGTGCACATGACACCCAATGAATAACCCCTTTTACCTTTCTATCTTCCGGATTTTTTCCTAAGGTTTTTTCATCATAGGTACAACGTAATTCTATGATATTGCCCTGTTCATCATGAACAACCTCATGACATTTAATCACATAGGCATGACGTAAGCGCACCTCAGAACCAGGAGATAGCCGAAAGTATTTTTTAGGTGGCTCTTCCATAAAGTCTGAACGCTCAATAAAGACCTCTCGAGAAAAAGGTAGTTCCCTTATGCCTGCATCTGGATCTTGCTGATTGTACGCAGACTTTAGCATTTCTACTTTACCCTCAGGATAATTCTCTATAACTACTTTTATAGGATCCATAACACACAAAGCACGCTTCGCTGTTCTGTTTAATTCAGCACGAACACATTCCTCTAACAGGGACATATCAATTACTGAATCACTACGTGATATTCCTATTACTTCACAAAATTGACGAATTGCAGCAGCAGGATAACCACGTTTACGCATCCCTCTGATTGTAGGCATACGTGGATCATCCCATCCGGAAACAGCCTTCTTTTCAACCAAGGTACGTAATTTTCGCTTTGAAGTGACTGTGTGCGATAAATTTAATCGAGCAAACTCAGTTTGTATCGGCTTTGCAGGTAACGGTAAATTATCAACACACCAATCATAAAGTGGGCGGTGGTCTTGAAACTCCAATGTACATAAAGAATGCGTGATTTTTTCTAGCGCATCAGAAATAGGATGAGCATAATCATACATAGGATAAATACACCATTCATCTCCCGTACGTTGATGATGTGCATGTCGAATACGATAGATCACAGGATCACGCATATTTAAGTTACCTGATTGCATATCAATTTTTGCTCTTAGCACATGAGTACCATCAGGAAACTCCCCTGCTTTCATACGCGTAAATAAATCCAAACTTTCTTCGATTGGTCTATTTCTGTAAGGACTTTCGCGTCCAGGCTCTTGTAAAGTTCCTCGATAAGCCCGAATTTCATCCATGTTTAAGCTATCAACATAGGCCAAGTCTTTTTTAATTAATAATACTGCAAACTCATAAAGCTCATGGTAATAGTCTGAAGAATGAGTCATTGCATACCATTCAAAGCCGAGCCAGCGCACGTCTTCAATAATCGCATTGACGTACTCTTCTTCCTCTTTAATGGGGTTGGTGTCATCGAAACGTAAATAACAAATACCGTTAAACTCCTGCGCCAAACCAAAATTCAAGCATATAGACTTAGCATGACCTACATGCAAATACCCATTTGGCTCAGGAGGGAAACGAGTCACTACAGACTTATGTTTGCCACTCGCCAGTTCATCAGTAATCAGTTGTCTTATAAAATGAGCTCGTTTTTCAGTTATTTCTGTCATTAGATTTTCCACCACAGTTATTAGGGTCTGTTGACCATTCTACTATCCTGGTCAAAATGGCGAATTGATGATAGCCCCTACTCATAAAGCCATCATTTTAAATCATCCATAGCATGTCGCATGGAATAAATTAAATCTGCTCCCGCTTGCAATATATCATTATTCGTATTGTAAGCTTCCAGAATTCGCGTAATGAGGGCTGCCCCCACAATAACACCATCTGCAAAACTAGCAACCTCTGCAGCCATTTCAGGTGTTTTTATACCAAACCCCACCATTAAAGGAAGTGTGGTTTGTGTTTTTCGGTGTTGGTATTGCGATTTTAAAGATGAAACATCCAGATCCGATCCAGTAACACCCTTTAAAGACACATAGTACAAATATCCTTTGGCATATTGATTAATTAATGCCATTCGCTCATCTGAAGTCGTAGGCGAACACAGAAAGATACTGTATAAACCATATTTTTGCCAGACTTTTGCTACTTCTTCACCTTCTTCTGGGGGTAAATCTACCAGAATGGTTCCATCCACACCCACTTCTGATGCTTGTTGTGCAAAAAGCTCATAACCAAAATGTTCAATAGGATTTAAATAGCCCATTAGAACAATGGGTGTTTCTTGATCTTGTAATCGAAACTCTTTCACCATGTTCAATACGGTATGGCAATGCACATCTTGAGCAAGTGCACGCTCCATTGCTCTTTGGATAACAGGGCCTTCTGCCATGGGGTCAGAAAAAGGAATACCCAATTCTATAATGTCAGCTCCGGACCTTACCAATTCATGCATCAGTTTAACCGTGGC
The DNA here is from genome assembly GCF_043161935.1 of Legionella sp. 227. Taxonomy (NCBI): domain Bacteria; kingdom Pseudomonadati; phylum Pseudomonadota; class Gammaproteobacteria; order Legionellales; family Legionellaceae; genus Legionella; species Legionella sp. 227. The sequence continues at coordinate 3,558,722 of NZ_CP171154.1, forward strand.
CTCTGGATAAGGATCTCCAGCTGTAATATAAGGACTAAGCATTTTTTTGCCTTGAGATTTAAGGCGCATCAAAGTTTTATCAATTCGATTCATACGGTAATTCCATCAATTTGAGCCACAGTATGCATGTCTTTATCACCTCGACCAGATAAATTCACGATAATGCTTTGCTTCGTTGACATGGTTTTAGCAAGTTTCATTGCATAAGCAATTGCATGACTGGATTCCAGAGCGGGGATAATTCCTTCTACCTGCGTTAAGGTACGGAATGCATGCAATGCTTCGTCGTCATTAATTGCTTCATAAATGACGCGACCAGTATCTTTTAAGTAGGCATGTTCTGGACCTACACCAGGATAATCAAGACCTGCCGAAACAGAATGAGTATCTTTAATTTGACCGTACTCATCACAGAGCAAATAAGTCCGATTACCATGTAAAACGCCGGGAGCTCCAGCAATTAATGAAGCAGAATGTTGGCCGCTTTCTAAACCCTTACCTCCAGCTTCAACACCATAGATAGCAACAGTTGAATCATTCAGAAAAGGATAAAATAAACCGATTGCATTAGAGCCACCACCGACACAGGCCACCAAAGCATCAGGTAAATGTCCTGTTTTTTCTAAAAACTGAGCTCGAGCCTCAATACCAATGACCGCTTGAAAATCACGGACCATTTGAGGATAAGGATGTGGTCCAGCAACCGTTCCAATAATATAAAAAGTATCATCAATATGACTTACCCAATCACGCATGGCTTCATTTAACGCATCTTTTAATGTTTGTGAACCTGCGGTGACCGGAACAACTTCTGCACCTAACAATTTCATGCGATACACATTAGATGATTGACGCTTTATATCTTCAGCACCCATGTATACGACACATTCTAAACCTAATTTAGCAGCTACTGTTGCCGAGGCAACGCCATGTTGACCTGCACCTGTCTCGGCAATGACACGAGTTTTTCCCATACGTTTGGCAAGTAGCGCTTGCCCTACCGTATTATTAATTTTATGTGCCCCAGTATGGTTCAAATCTTCTCGTTTTAAGTAAATTTGAGCACCGCCTATTTCCTTGCTTAAACGTTGTGCATGATAAAGGGGGTTAGGCCGTCCTACATAATCTTTTAATTCAGCATCAAGCTCAGCTAAAAAATCAGGATCTTTTCGATATTTTGCATAAGCCTCTTCCAATTGCTTTAATGCATACATCAAAGTATCTGCTACAAAAATACCACCATAGGGACCAAAATGCCCGCGCTCATCAGGAAGCTCTTTTTTATTCATGAATCTACCTTCATTAACTGCTCAAAAGTGTTGTTTCGGTGCAGCATAACCCGGGTTCAGAGGACTAATTTTCCAGGTTACGCTACCCCAGGCTACTGTAATAATTTCTGCATAAATCGAGTCATTTTGCCATGATCTTTAATTCCAGGCGACATCTCAATACCACTGCACAGATCTACCGCATAAGGGTGACATGATTTAATTGCCTCAAGTACATTAAACTCATCCAATCCACCAGCCAATATATAAGGCTTTTCTACCTTTTGGGGAATAATATTCCAATCAAAAACACTTCCAGTCCCGCCCCTAACAGTCTCAGAAGGTGTATCCAACAATAAGGCACGTGCTGACACAAAATTTTGAGCAGCTTGATGAATGTGCTCCGCTGAATCAGAATGTATGGCTTTAATATAAGGTTTCTTAAATTGTTGGCAAAAACCCACGGTTTCATCACCATGAAACTGCAATAATTGGATTGGCAATTCCTCTAGTATTTGATGAACAAAATCTTGCTCAGGATTAACCAAAACAGCAACCGAGTTTACAAATGCAGGAAGATCTTTTAATAATAATTTGGCTTGTTCTATAGAAACACAACGAGCGCTCTTTGAATAAAAAATCAACCCTATAGCATCAACACCTAGATTAATAGCATGTGCGATATCTTCTCTACGCGTCATTCCACACATTTTGACTCGTACACGTGCCAAATTCAATTATTTCTCCAAAAGAAAAGAAGGCCCTGGATTATTCTGTAATATAGAAAATTCCTGAGGATAAGTCACTTGCACTAAATACAATCCATAGGCAGGGGCAGTTTCAGCGCCTAATCTTCTATCTTTTGCTTTTAATACCTCATCTACCCACGATACAGGATGTTTTCCTGAGCCTACCGCAATTAATACACCAGCAATATTTCGCACCATATGATGTAAAAAAGCATTGGCAGTAATATCAATTATTACTAAATCACCCATACGGCTAACCTGTAATTTGTGGATGTTCCGCATAGGGGTATTCGACTGACACTCAACGGAACGAAATGAAGTAAAATCATTCTCTCCCAATAAAACCTGAGCTGCCTGGTGCATCTGTCGGTGATCTAATTGCCTGTATTGCCAAGTAACATTACTTCGGAATAAAGCAGGTCGAATAGCGCCATTATAAATGACATAACGATATCTTCTTGCAGTAGCAGAATACCTTGCATGAAACTCTTCCGACAACTCTTTTCCCCACTTGACGCAAATATCTTTAGGTAGGAATGAGTTTGCACCATGAATCCATGCTCGGATGCTACGTACCTTATCGCAGTCAAAGTGAATTACTTGATTAGTAGCATGTACACCAGTATCTGTCCTTCCTGCACAAACGACAGAAATAGGACTATCTGCTACTTTTGATAAAGCATGTTCTACGGCTTGTTGCACTGTATGCAAGCCTGTTTGTGCTTGCCAGCCATGATACTGGCTACCATCGTACTCAAGCACCAAGGCAATACGCATTGATTATTCCTGATAAAAGGGCCAATTTATAATACAGTATATGTTTTGTCTATACCTTAACATAATTGATTTACAAGTTTATTAATTATTATAGTAATTTCTCTTGGTCTAAATTCTGATTTTTAATAATTATGCTATTGTTTAGGGTACTTGCGAATCAATCTATAGCCTGTTTTAGACCTAATTAACTTCTAACCATTTTATTGATTTATTTCATTCAATCATGATACTTTCTCATGCTGCAATTAATCATTATCAATAATTGTGCCTGTCTTTACTATAACGATTATTTAAATTTTGAGACTCATTATGAAATGGAATTTATTTTATCCAGGTATCACCGCTTTATTATTTGTCTGCCATAGCCAATCTTTTTCTAAGAATATTGAAAGCATACAAAATCCACTACCACAATCTATTTTCAATGCTCAAGGTAATTGGTTTTTAGCTCTTGGAGGAGGAGCCCAATTCCCTCAGTTACATTCTCATATGAAATTAAATAATGGTTCAGAGTTTCCTTCCCCCTTTGATTATGATCGACTCTCAGTCGGTAGTAATAATGGAGGAGTTATTGCTGCATCTGGCGGTCGACGTTGGCAAACTAGTAATTTCTGGTTTCCTTCCTACTCATTAAGTGTCTTCTGGCAGTATTTTTTTAAAACTCAAATCCAAGGTGAAATTACACAATACTCCTTACCCGAATTTACTAACTACACTTATAACTTGGATTTTACTTCCAATCTTTTATTAGCATCAGGAAAAATTAATCTGTTTCGATATGGGGCATTTTCACCCTACATTAATGGAGGAATAGGAAGTTCATTCAACAGAGTCTCTAACTATCGTGAAGAAGCTTTTACTAACGTTACTCCAAGAGTCAGTCCTGGATTTAGGGACTCGAATAGCAGTGAATTTGCATATAACGTGGGTGCAGGTATTGATGTGCAATTTTTCCCTCAACTTATTTTTTCAGTAGGTTATATTTATCAAGATTTAGGCCCTATTTCTTCGGGTAATGGGATTAATACATGGGCAGAACAATCCTTAAATCCTGGATCTTATCGATCAAACGAGGTTTTAGTCACCGCAACGTATCTTTTTGGTGCAGAAAAACCCTTTATAAAATAACCGCTAATAAAAAATAATGGGGATTTTTATGGATAAAACTTCTTTTACAGATACAGTCTTCAAACGAAACCTATTTTGATTAATAGAATGCTAATTGTCAGGGGGCTTCGTAGGCGGAATTAGCGCAGCTCCCGTCATCCCAAGCATAGCGAGGGATTTCCGCTCAGTAGCAGGTTGCTATGATGCGAGATCCCGAGTTGCACCTGGGATGACAGCAAAGGTTCTAACTCTAAAATATTCCTGAGGTAGAGAAATACTATAGAATCACTCATGTTGTTATAAAGTGAAATTATCATTGTTCTCGTTACTCGAATCCTCATCAATATTTACACGCGGTAATTGCTCTTTAAATGATTTAAAGTTAAATGACCTTTCAGTTTTATGAACATTGTTTCTTTCTTCTATTTTCTCAGAAACTTTACTGAGTTGGTCATCAATATCAGCTCCTTTGGTCTTCTGAATTGCTTCATATAGTTCTCGTGTTACGCTAGATTGACCACGTGACAATCCAGAAATATGACTTTTGAGTGCGTGCAAATCAGAAAAATGCTGCTCTTGTAAGTATTTCAAATTGGCAATGTCATTTTTATGCGTTTTTGGATCGAGATAACTTATAACATCTGAAACAGTTTCCATAACCTTGGCTACCTGTATAGAATCCTGTAATTGACTGATTTGCCTTTCTTTAAATTTAATTTGTTGTGCCAGATCTGCAAGTTGATTCTTTTCCCCCATAGTCGGATCACGAGGCACGAATATCTGTTTTTCTACTTCCTTCCATGTATCCGGCTCAAGATTAAATTCATCAGGGGCATTGGGATCAACTTCCTGTTTAAATTTATATGTGTCTGGCTCTAATTCTGTTCTCATGTATGTTTCGTAGAAGGTGCCCTTCAAGGTTCTAACCCGCTCTTGCAAGTCTCGCAATTCCAAATTGAACCTATCAATCTGCTGCAATTTTGCTCTCATGATATTCCCTCACCATAAAATTAAAAAATCATTCATCCATCCTGTAATTATAGTACATTCATATTTTAAAATGATTATTTTTTAAACAAGAAAAATGCGAGCAAAATTATCTTTGTGGCGTAGCCTTGTAAAGACAAAGCGTAAATCATCGTCATCCTAAGAGTAGTAAAGTATCGATATGCAGTAGCACGCTGTTACGATGGGAGATGCCAAGCGCATTGGGAAAAGAAAACAGCAAAATTAGGATTTCCCTTTGATCTCATCAATTAAGCTTTGTGCTTCTTCTTTTTGTGATTGACTTCCGTGTTCCAGGACTTCATTTAAAGAATGCAGTGCAGATTCTATATCTTCCATACCTATATAAGTTCTGGCTAGAGCTAAGAGTGTATCTAATGCCTTCTTGTTCTTTAAAGGGGAAAGATTTTTGGTTTCATCCTCTTTTTGTAGTGGTAAATCGACAGGGACTGAAGGAACAAACTCCACACTATTTCCATCCTCACCGATTTGCTCTTGAAAATTATTTTCTTTGGGAGCTGGATTCGTTGTAAGTACATGGTGTAGACCAGATTCAAACTCCAAAAGATTATCTTCCTGAGTTATATCACCACTGGAGTTTTTGTCTTCATTAGTTTGAGAAGGTGGTTTACTTTCATTTTCAGTCGGGATAATTTCCAATAATGGCTCATCATTTGCTGTGGTGGATTGAGGTTCAATCGCAAGAGAATTTTGTTCTGCAAACTCATCAACAGGCTCTATATTTAATCCAGACTCAGGGGTTAACTTGGGCTCAGGGGTTAACTTAGGCTCAGGGGTTAACTTAGGCTCAGGGGTTAACTTAGGCTCAGGGGTTAACTTAGGCTCAGGGGTTAACTCAGGCTCAGGGGTTAATTCAGGCTCAGGGGTTAACTCAGGCTCAGGGGTTAACTCAGGCTCAGGGGTTAATTCAGGCTCAGGGGTTAATTCAGGCTCAGGGGTTAATTCAGGCTCAGGGGTTAATTCAGGCTCAGGGGTTAATTCAGGCTCAGGGGTTAATTCAGGCTCAGGGATTAACTCAGGCTCAGGGGGTAACTCAGGCTTAGGAGTTAACTCAGACTGTTTTAATTTAGTTTCTGGCTTTACATCATGCAGTGGTTCTTGAGTAACCATCCCTTCTTTCAGACTAATAATGGGCGGGGTCGAAGAGGATGTTAAGGTTGAAGTATCGGTTGCTGAAGATGAGCCTACTCTTCTTTTTGCTTGCTCCGATCGTTTTAAATAGAAATAAGCAGCAACTCCACCACCTCCTCCAGCAATAAGTAACAGCATGAATATAAGCCAAAATTCGGAAGATGAATTGTTGGCTGAGTCCATGGAACTTGCTTGTCCTGAAATTGCCATTCGCTCTTTCATCATGGATTGAATTTGGTTATGTATTAATCGAAGTTCTTTATCACGTTCATCCAATTGCTTTTGCAGTTTTGTATTTTGTGCTTGTAAAAAACTCAATTGTTCAGTCAACAGAGCATTAGACTCTCGTAAGGAATCTACTGCAGCAGTTGTTATTGATATTTCAGCCTTGAGTGTCCTATTTTGTTCTGGACTTACTTGTTTCGGAGCTACCAAAGACGGAATTGAAGACAGAATATGATCTGGGATAGAAGCTTCGGTCTCAGAAAACTTTGGCACAGGGGGTATTTGAGAGTACTCAACTGTTGCAGCATTGGATGTTTGTCCTGTCATATAGGGTGGAGCCAACACATGATTGATCGTTGTTTTTTCATTCCATGACTTATCATGAGCCATTACTTCAACTGTAGCTAAATCAGCTGGTACCTCAAGGAACTCCTTGGCAGAAGGAATTTTAAGACGAACACCCGTTTTTAATCCATTTAAATTCCCATCAATAAATGCCCCAGGATTTGCTCCCACAATAGCAAGAACAATTTGCGGTAAAATTGCGTCTGAAGTTTTATATCTTTGAGCAATTTGCCATACATTTTCATTGGACACCGTAGGACCATAAATTGCTTTTTTCTTTGTCCCCCCAGACTCACCTTGATATTCTCCAGAAGAAGCCTTTGTATTCTGATGATAATTTGAGAACTTCCTCTGATAAGTTAGACCACTTTGCGCCATAGTACTCGTTAATTTATAACCTGGTGGATCTAACAAAACAGTATAAACTTTAAAGATTTGTCCTTTAGGCCAGTTTAAGTCCACAATAAGCTGCATATAAGGTTCTGTCATCCGTTCGTTGGAATGAACTTGTATAACAAATCCATGTTTATTTTGTCTCACATCGAAAAAAAGAGCACCAACAGCTTCAGAGCGCTCAATCCCTAAACTTTGATAGCTTTGTGGATCAGCAAGCCCCACCCTGATATTCGACAAAGAAATGTTATGGGAATCAATTAGCGTAATCTCAGCAAGAAAAGGCTGGCCCAAAGCTGACTCTACTTTCATTTCACCCAAACCGAGAGCATAAACATATACAGGCACCGTCAGTGAAAATAAGGATGAAAATAAAGCAGTTTTTTTCAATCAGAGCTCCATGCCCTTGGCGGGTTGAAGAAAGGAAATTGGTTTTTAAAAAAACTAACATTATTTCCTAATCTATTCAAGCAATTAGAACTTTATTGAACAGTTAATCTAGAAATATTTCAATGGTAAACTCCTTTTTCTAAATAATCGTTTATTATTCCTATTTTTCAACAAAATAGTTGAGTTACTCCTTTAAAATTTCTGACAAAAATGAGCTTCCCATCTCAAGAAGAATGATTAATAATAGAATGAATTACTTATTGAAAATAGGGATAAAAAATCATGGAATTCACTAAAATAAATCCGCTTGCTCTGGGAATCTCTATTAGTATTCCATCAGCAATTGCTTCATTTTTTATGGGTCTAGCAGCATTTGTTTTTTTTGCTGATAAACCCATTGTAGGCATGGTTGGAACGATGTATTTATCCTATAATCCCTCTATGGGTAATGCTGCACTAGGTGCAGCTATAGTACTCATGAACACTTTCATTAGTAGTTATATTGTTGCATGGATATACAACTTTCTACTTGATTACATTAGATAAGTGTCGTTTCCCGAGTTTGATCCTGGTTTTGTGCAATACCATGATAGTTGGACGCTACATAACACTCTTCTATCGAAATAAAATCATACCAGCAAGTTTGCAATAACATTAAAGTCTTGTATCCCATTTCAATATTTGTTGCAATGAGTTGATCTAAAAGTAATTGTAATTGCTCCTGCTGATGTATTGGTTGTTTTGCTTTAGGTTTTTCTTTACACATTTTGGCAAACATAGTCTGAAACCTTTCTTCTACCATTCTAGGAACCGTAGAATTACCATCAAAAATACGATGGTCCGCACTGATGGATACCGGCAACATATCTTTAGGTTCGAATGATTGGGTATCTTTTTGCCAAACAAGTTTTCGGTCAACTTCCATTATTGTAAATCTCATGGCCTCGGTTTTGCGAAGAGGAGCCATAGATTGGGTATAGCCAAACACTCCAATATTACTTAGCGTAATATAAGGAGTTCCTGCAAGTGGATATGGATAAGTGTTATAAGCATATTCATAAACCATATCTTTCATGAGCTGTTGTACTCGGGGATTTGTTTTTTCTAGTTGTTCGCGCTTCTTATAACAATAAACCATCATAGACACTATAGTTCGAATTTTTGCGGATAATTCATAAAAACTAAGATTATGACAATTTTCAAAAACAATTGTGCCTAGATGATCACCACAGCCTGGTAACATGACAACCAGACCAACATAGGCTTCTTTCGTTTGAAAGATTTTTCTAAAACTCAAATAATTTCTATGATGATCGGATAATGTCATCCAGGAACTAACAGCCTGCAACATTAACGTAGTCAAAGTCTCTGAAGCGAATTTTTTATTAAAAAAATCGAGGCAGGAGATATCGACACTAAACTGCCCTGTCATGGTTGGATCACTTGGACCATCCCACTGAGTCATAAAGACTTTTCGAATGGGGGTCATTTCCACTTCCCGATTTGATTCGGTATAATTCTGAACTCTTGGTAATACCTCATCGGCAAATTCAATAAAGTTTTTCCAATTTTCACTAGGCTGGAGATTCACTTTACTGAGTTGCTGCGTATGTTTTTTATTGAGAGACTCTTTAAAATAAATGACCCCTTCGACGCCCAATAAAGCACATACTGACGACATATATTTATATTGCATAAAAATATTGGTTATCAATTGTTCTTCCAAATAAGCAATTTTTGGCCTTATTTGGTCAACGTCTGGCAATCCGATATCACGATATAAATCTGCTTCGCAAACATGGCGATGTTCATCTTCTAGAATTGTTTTGAATACTTTTGGTGCTACTCCATATCGATGTAAACTCTCAAAAATTTCTTCGATCCATCCCTCACCAATAAGGTTAAGCAACATAATCGCTACTTTGGGACACGTCTCATTTCGGATATAGTTACAAATAATTTCGATCTGGGGACTGTATGGAGGTGGAGAGGCATAAGGCGCACACAGCATATAAACTATTTTAGTAAATACTAAACCATGAAATATTTCGTCAAGTAATTGTTGACGCATGCGTTCTCTGTATTCCTCAGTAGACATTTTGGATTCAAATTTAAGAGGAATTTGAACGGCCAAAACTTCGAGCTGTGCTAAAAGTGAGAATGTATAAATATAAAAAAGTTTGTCAGATTGAAGCTCAAAAGGTAAACCATCGGAAAATAACTCATTTATCCTATTTTTAATGAGTTGTTTCTCATCTGCAGTAATCTTGTTCCACCCTTCTAAAATCCATTTTTCAGCACCCCAAGATGGTCTAAGTAATTCAGTCAGTTCATCCACGATATTTACCATAAAATCAATGATTTTCCAGTATAGACACAGCAAGCTCATGAGTCAATGATACTGCTTCAGTAAACCTTTTGCGTCATTTATGCTCCTTCTCTTTGCAATTACAACATTTCATCCTAATGAATGTATATTTTTAATTTATCCCACCTATTGAACCACTTCCCATGACTAGGATAATGATTAATAATGGAATTGGTTATTATAAAACATAAGGTAATTATCATGGCATTTGGGAAAATAGATCCCGTTTCTTTAGGTGTATCTCTTGGCATTCTCTCTGGAACATCTACCTTTTTTATGGGATTGATGATTTTAATTTTTAATACAGGCAAGCCCTTTAATGGCACGATGGGAGCAATATACATTACCTATGATTTTTCTTTTCTCCAATGCTTGCTGGCTGGAATAACCGTATCGGTTAGTACCTTCGTTGGAAGTTATATCGTAGCCTGGGCCTACAATTTATTGAGACACAGGCTTAATAGCTAGCGCACCACGCTATGTATGAAATGATTGGGCTTTGATGAATTACGCTAGCCCCATTAATCCTATTGCATTACCAACCCCTCTAATTCATAATTTATTACCTTGCTTTTCTTCTGGGTAACTATGTCAGCATCTCTAATTGATGGAAAAGTCGTCTCTTCTCTTCGTCGAGATATATTAAAAGAACACGTACGCGAGTTTTTAAAAAAAACACATCGAGCACCTGGCCTAGCTGTCGTTCTTATTGGCAACGATCCTGCTTCCACTGTTTACGTAGCGAACAAGCGTAAAGCGTGTGCTGAGGTGGGTATTAGCTCACACTCCTTTGACTTACCTGAAGAAACAACTCAAGAAGAATTACTTAAGCTTATCGATGATTTAAACCACTTTGATCACATTGATGGAATTCTCATCCAACTTCCATTGCCCAAACATATAAATGAACGTGTCGTTATTGAACACATCAAACCCGAAAAGGATGTTGATGGCTTCCACCCCTATAATTTAGGACGGCTCGCTCAGCGTAATCCATTATTACGTCCATGCACCCCGCTGGGCATCATGAACTTATTGAAACATTATCAGATTGAGGTTAAACGAAAGCATGCGCTTGTGATTGGCGCATCGAATATTGTTGGTCGGCCTATGAGTTTAGAATTACTCCTGGCAGGAGCAACAGTCACAATTGCCCACAAATTCACCCAACAATTAGAAAAATTGGTACACATCGCTGATTTGGTTATCGTAGCAACAGGGAAAATGGATGTTCTTGATACCGAGTGGCTTCATAAAGATCACATAATCATCGATGTGGGTATTCATCGATTAGCAGATGGCAGTATTCGCGGCGATGTAGATTTTAAAAATGCAGTAAACAAAGTTTCATGGATTACACCCGTACCTGGAGGTGTAGGGCCTATGACTATAGTGACATTGCTTGAAAATACTCTTAAAGCCGCAACTCTAAGAAATAGATAGCATGTAAATCAAGCACTGAAACATTATTTGCCCTGGGTTTAGCGTCTAGGCCCGGGTTAAAATAATTATTTGTCTAAAATATCCCAATCAAAATCTCCACTCAACTCATCAAAATCATCTTTAAACTCCTCTTTTAAACGTTTACGCTCTAGCTTTTCTTCGAGCATACGTCTCACGTTCTTTCGATGAGTTGAAGAGTCAATATCATCATCATAATTATAATCAGAGAATGATTGGTCATCATAATCTTCGTGAAGTCCCATAGCTTTCCCCTTTTATACTCTCTTAAAAAGAGTATAGTAGACAATCATTAAAAATGTTTTAGGAACCACATGCTCAGTTATCAACACGGCTATCATGCAGGAAATTTTGCAGATGTAATCAAACACATTGCTTTAACACGTCTTCTGGACTACTTAATTCGTAAAGAAAAGCCCCTATTTTATCTTGAGACGCATTCAGGAAAAGGGTTATATGATTTAAAAAACAAACAAGCTGAAAAAACACAAGAATACAAACAGGGTATTGAATTGGTCTGGTCGGGACGAGATTCACTTCCTCCTGTTTTTCAAGACTACATTCAAGTCATTAAGAAGCTTAATCCTACTCATGCTTTAAGATCCTATCCCGGTTCGCCTTTTTTAACCATAAATAAATTACGGGTACAAGATAGGATGTATTTTTGCGAGCTTCACCCTAGGGAATTTGAAGCACTGAACCAATTGCATCGCTTGAATAAAAAGGTACATTTTAGCAATACTGACGGCATAGTAGCGATGAACGCATTACTTCCTCCGCCAGAAAAGAGAGGACTGATTTTTATTGACCCTTCGTTTGAGGTAAAAGAAGAATATAAAGAAATTCCCATGGCAATAAAACATGCTTATTCTCGTTTTGCTACAGGAGTGTTTTGCCTTTGGTATCCATTGGTCAATAAAAAGTTAACGGATAAACTCAATAGAGGTATGAAAGAAATTAACGCCAAAAATAGTTTACACATTGAGTTTAGTCTGACATCAAACTCAATAGAGGGTATGAGCGGTTGTGGTCTATGGATAATCAATCCTCCTTTTACCTTAGCAGAAGAAATGCAAATAGTATTAAACTCACTGAAAGTATATTTTAATCCAGGAGTTTCCTCTTACCTTATTGAGAGCCATTCATGACCATTTTTCCTATCCCTGCTTTTTCAGATAATTATATTTGGTCGATTGTTGACAAAACCACAGGCTTATTTGACTGCGTTGATCCAGGCGACGCAGAGCCAGTATTGCAATTTGCTCAGGCAAATCAGCTAAAATTGCGTGCCATCTTATTAACTCATCACCATCAAGATCATATTGGTGGTGTAAGTCAATTACTCAAAGCCTATCGCTCATGCACAGTGTACGGTCCAAGTGATCCACGCATTCCCAATATAAATAGTACTGTGCAAGAGAATCAAATTATTAACGTGGGACAATGTGTTTTCAAAATTTTACTCAATCCAGGACATACCTCAAGCCATATTAGCTATTATGAACCCCAGCAAAAATTATTGTTTTGTGGTGACACACTTTTTTCAGCGGGTTGTGGGCGTGTTTTTGATGGAACTTTAGAGCAATTGCACCAATCACTAAATCTGTTTAAAACATTACCTCTCACTACAAAAATATTTTGTGCCCATGAATATACCCAACAAAATTTACGCTTTGCACATACAGTAGAACCTAATAACTCTACTATTCAAAAATACTTGGATAAAATACAAAACTCCCCCATTTCCTGTACCCTTCCGTCAACGTTAGAACAAGAATTATTAATTAATCCCTTTTTACGTACTGATCAAGCAGAAGTGCAAAAATACGCATTAACACATGGAGCGACATCAAATAGCTCATTAGAAATATTTAGAGTTTTAAGAGAAGAAAAAAACTCATTCAAATAATTAACCAGAAAGAATTAATTTCGTTCTTTATGGATTAGGTGAGTGCAAAAAGGGTTTAATCCTATAACTAATTTTAGTAAACTCGATAGCCAATAATATTGATAGGTAATAGCCATTGAAAATTAAGTTTTTCAAAATAAAAGACTTTTTATTCTGTTTACTCATTTTTTTTGCTATTACTAATGGGTCATTAGCACTTGCAGCGCCAGATGTATGGGTGGTATTGCGCAATGAATTCACTTTAAATCATGAAACGTCACGAGCTGAAGTGCAAGCGCAAATTAGATGGCTGGTAGCTCATCCGAGCTATCTCCATAAAGTATGTCGTCAATCCGAACCCTATATTTATCATATTGTTGTTGAAGTAAAAAAAAGAAAGCTTCCTGGTGAATTGGCCCTGCTCCCAATGATTGAAAGCGCTTTTGACCCTTTTGCATACTCTGGGGCTGGTGCTGCTGGATTATGGCAATTAATGCCACGTACAGGAGCAGGTTTAGGCTTAAAACAAGATTGGTGGTTTGATGCCCGACGTAGCATCAGCTCATCAACTGATGCCGCACTCAGTTATCTCCAGTATCTCAATAAATTCTTTAATGGCAATTGGGTATTAGCCATAGCAGCTTATGATGCCGGAGAAGGAACGATTGATCGGGCGATCAAAAGCACAGGGAGTCGCTCAGTAAATTTTTGGGAATTACCAGTTCCAAGTGAAACTCAAATTTATGTTCCACGCCTGTTTGCCTTAGCGGAAATCATCAAAAATCCAGGTCAATATCACTTAATATTGCCTGAAATCCCCTATGTTCCTTATTTCCAGGAAGTAAATATAGGAAGTCCAATTGATTTGAACCACGCTGCAAAAATGGCGGGGATTAGCTATCGAGAGTTGATTAAATTAAACCCGGGATTTAATCGTTGGACCACTGATCCCCACAAACCGATTAAATTGCTTATTCCCGCGGAGAAAGTACACCAATTTATTTTAAATCTTGCCAATCTTCCTGAGGACAAAAGGGTAAGCTGGGAAAAGCATATCGTACAGCCAGGAGATAGCCTAGACAACATTGCGGTTCGGTATCACACAACAGTTAGTTTAATCAAACAACTAAACCAGCTAACAACTGATCACATTAGTCCCAATCAATCCATTTTAATCCCCAGCACCAAAAATGCTCCTGCTGTTGTCAAAAAAGAACCGGCTGCTGCGACCATGCCCTTAGAACATCAAATAACAGCGGTACGAAATCATCGTGTCATTCACATTGTTCAAGAAAATGATACGTATCAAAAACTGATCAAAACTTATGGTGTCAGTCCCCAAGAGATACAGATATGGAATAAATTAGCAAGCAATCAACCATTACAAAAAGGGCAACAACTTGTGATATGGAAAAAAGTAAATCAACCCATTCAATATATTGTAAAAAAAGGCGACAGCTTAAGCACCATTGCCCAACAACATAAAACCAGCATAGAACGTATTATTGCATTAAACCCCGGACTTAAGCGGAATGACCCATTGTATTCTGGACAAAAATTGTTCGTTGGTTAGTTTTGTCCTTGGAGTATGATGAGGATTTGAGTTTGATTTTAGGCTTCTATCATTCTGTTCCAGAAATAGGCGGATCGTTTTTATGAACTCCATAGTTGTACGTTATTAACAATTATTTTTCATTTCTGGTATAAAGCAAGGAGGAGAGCACAAAAACTTGTGTTATAATCAAAGTAACTTATTTTATTGTATTTAAGATATATGAAATTACTATTTGATTTTTTTCCTATAGTTTTATTTTTTATAGTATACAAATTTTTTGGTATCTATACCGCGACAGCTATCGCGATGATTGCTTCTGTAAGTCAGGTAGCTTTTTATAGATTAAAATTCCAACATTATGAAAAAATGCATTTAATAAGCCTCGCCATTATCATGGTTTTGGGAGGGGCCACGCTTTTCTTTCACAACCCCTGGTTTATTAAATGGAAACCAACAGGTATTTATTGGCTCTCAGCTCTTGCCTTTTTCAGCTCGGGTTATATTGGAAGTAAGCCATTAATCCAAAAAATGATGGAAGCCAATGTAACACTCCCTGGAAAAATATGGCATAGGCTTAACATGGCATGGGTATTATTTTTCCTTTTAATGGGTGCAGTAAATAT
The DNA here is from genome assembly GCF_043161935.1 of Legionella sp. 227. Taxonomy (NCBI): domain Bacteria; kingdom Pseudomonadati; phylum Pseudomonadota; class Gammaproteobacteria; order Legionellales; family Legionellaceae; genus Legionella; species Legionella sp. 227. Next base: position 3,574,028 of record NZ_CP171154.1, read on the forward strand.
TTATGTTGCCTATAACTTCAATACTGATGCCTGGGTTAACTTTAAGTTATTTGGTGGGGTTGGCTTTACTCTGCTTTTTGTGTTAATTCAAGCTTTTTATCTTACAAAACATATGGATGAAACCGGCCTTGAAAAACAATAGGAGCAAGAATGAGACTATTGCTAGTTGAAGATGACGAGTTACTTGGTGATGCGGTCAAAACTGGATTAACCCAGTTTGGCTATATTGTAGATTGGCTTAAAGATGGTGAAGCCGCTCGTGCTGCTTTAAAATCTGAGTCATTTGAGCTAATTATTTTAGATTTAGGCTTACCTAAACTCTCCGGACTCGCATTATTACAAAGTATACGCCATGATGGTAATCCTACTCCCGTGATTATTCTAACTGCTCGCGAGTCAGTCGAGGATCGGGTAAAAGGCTTGGATAGTGGAGCAGATGATTACCTGATCAAACCCTTCGACCTCAATGAACTCAGTGCACGAATCAGAGCTCTAGTCAGACGCTCACAAGGTCGAGCTGATTCAGTGCTGCAATATAGAAATATTACTCTGGATCCGGCTGCCCACTCAGTATTCGTTGATGATGTTTTAGTTAATGTGCCACGCAGAGAGTTCGCACTGTTACAAAAGCTTCTCGAAAACAGCGGTCAAGTTTTATCGCGCGAACAACTGATGCAAAGTATCTATGGCTGGGAAGAAGATGTGGACAGTAATGCGTTGGAAGTTCATATCCATAATTTACGTAAAAAGCTTAATGCCAACTTTATTAGGACGATAAGAGGTGTTGGGTATATGGCAGAAAAAAATGATGGTATAGCTGTATCGTGAAATCATCTATAAGAAAATTTCTTCTCATAAATCTATTGTTGGCCATTACTATAACGACCACATTAACTGCTATAGGAAACTATTACCTAGATCAAAAAGACATCCAAGATCACTTAGATAGTTTAATGGCCGTTTCAGCTCTTTCATATCAAGCCTTATTAGGTGATGATCTCCATGAGCGTCCTCTCTCTAAAATTCAAGAAGCACTTGAAACGATCCCTCAAAAAATTGATACCTACTATCAAAAACGATTTTTGAATGAAGAACCGCCGGAAAACTACCTGGATAAGTTTAATTTTCAAGTTTGGACCAATGGTGGAAAATTATTGTTACACTCGTCTTCAGCCCCCAAAATTCCTTTAACCTCTGAAGTTGATGGGTTTAGTGATAAAAAAATATCAAAACAAGATTGGCGCGTTTTCACTACCTACAATGATAAAGCAGGAATCCGTACTGTTTTAGCCGAGCGTTACGATACACGAAATGAACTGGGTCATCGAATCGCGCAAGATGATCTCTACATCATGCTTTTAACTTTTCCATTATCTGGTTTGCTAATTTGGATTATTATTGGTCGAGGATTAGATAGTTTAGATAAAGTGGCCGAAGAGGTAGCCAACCGAGCTCCCAGCCATCTTGAACCGGTTGATTTGCATGAGGTACCTGAAGAAATTAAGCCGGTGATCGACGAGTTAAATAAATTGTTCTTTAGGCTTAAAGAAGGATTTGAACGCGAAAAACGATTTGCTGCTGATGCAGCACATGAATTACGCACCCCACTTGCTGCACTTAAAACACAAGCACAAGTTGCATTGCATTCTAATGACGTGGAAGAAAAAAACCAGGCATTACAAAAACTTATTGCAAGCGTTAATCGCAGTACCCATATAGTCCAACAATTACTTACTATGAGTCGACTTGTACCCGAAGCGGCTCATATGGAAGAGAAGGATGAAGTCAATTTAAGCAGGCTAACCCGCGAAATACTCGCCATGCTCGCACCAGCTGCCGTGGAAAAACAAATTGACCTTGAATTCGAAAGCGATGCTGAAAATTTAATTATTTATGGTAACTCAACTGCGCTGGGAATATTAATTCGTAATCTTGTAGATAACGCAATACGCTACTGTAATGAACATGGTCGGATTATAGTACGTTTAGCTAAACTAAAAAATGAAATAATGCTTGAGGTCAGTGATAATGGGCCAGGTATTCCTTCAGAATTGCAATCGCGTGTTTTTGAACGTTTCTTCCGCGTTCTCGGAAACAAGAGCCCTGGTAGTGGTCTTGGCTTGGCAATAGTTCAACAGATTGCGGAGTTACATGGTGGAAGACTCATGTTGGATACTCCAAAAGAAGGCACCGGTTTAATTGTAAGATTTTTTGTGCCCATTGAAGAAAAATAAGGCGAACCTTTTATTTTCTGTAGCCGAATTAGCGTAGCGTAATCCGGGCCACAAAACAGCTAAACAAGCATTTGTTACCTTATCGAACTGCCAAAATTTGTAGTGCATCACGAATTAACTGTTCACAACTTTTAGCGCCATCATTTATTTTATTCACTGCTTTTAACGCCTCTTGAGGCTTATAGCCTAAAGCTTCTAAAGCACTCACTGCTTCATCTGGTCCATTCATCAGAGGAATCGTCTTACTCTGTGAGTTAGAAACGGATCCAGAAAATTGTTTTATACTGTCACGCATTTCAACAACCAAACGCTCCGCAGTTTTTTTACCTATACCAGGCAATTTCATTAAAAAAGAGGCATTTTCCTGTTGAATACATTGTATAAACTCATTCGGAGTAGTACTAGAAAGTATCGACATAGCGACTTTGGGGCCAATGCCATTTACCTTAATTAACGCTCTGAACAACTCTCTTTCTTGTCGCTCTAGAAAACCATATAACAATAAAGCATCCTCACGCACTACAGTATGTATGTGTAATCCAATAGAACCATTCATGCTTTCTAGTTGAAAAAAGGTATTTAATGAAGTTTCAACATCGTATCCAACGCCATGAACATTAAGAACCAATTTTCCTGGTTGATGTTTATCTATAATCTGCCCATCCAACCAACCAATCATCTCTTCCGTCTCCTCAATCCTCGTCTGCCAATTACAGATGATAAATTATGACGCATATGACTATGACATATTGCTATAGCCAACGCATCCGCAGCATCTTTTTGTGGTGCCTTATTCAATGCAAGAAGATGTACGACCATATGGCTTACCTGAGCTTTTTCTGCAGCCCCATAACCAACCACCATTTGCTTGATTTCACGCGCTGAATATTCACTTACTTTCACTCGATGTGATGCTGCAGCAACCATCGCCACGCCACGAGCATGCCCTAATTTTAAAGCTGAATTAGGATTTTCATGCATAAATATTTGTTCGATCGCTACTTCGGCAGGTGAATAATGGTCCATTAATTGACAAATACCATCATAGATTTGCAATAATTTTTGACTTAACTCACTATCTGGATTAGTACGTATACAGCCACTATCAATGTATTCGATTTTACGGTCTGATTCTTTTATCAGACCGTATCCGGTTATCCTTGATCCAGGGTCTATCCCTAAAATAATGCTCATTAATTGATTGATTCTAATAATTTTTCTGAAAATTCAGCATTGCTATATACCTCTTGCACATCATCGAGGTCTTCCAGCATATCAATTAACTTTAAAAGACTTTCCGCTGAATCATCGTCGATAGGGACTAAAGTTTGTGCCCGCATGGTTAAATGAGATTGTTCAATTTCCAGACCAGCCTCGGTTAGCGCATTTAATACACTATGATAGGCCTCAACAGGAGTAATTACTTCAATTTGTCCTTCATCTACAGAAACATCACTGGCTCCTGCATCGATGGCAATTTCCATAACCTGTTCTTCAGACTGACCAGATGCCATCAAAATCTCTCCCTGATTGGTAAAGAGATAAGATACTGAACCGTCCGTTCCCAAATTGCCACCATTTTTCGTAAAGGCATGACGCACTTCGGAGACAGTTCGGTTTTTATTATCAGATAAACAATCTACGAGAACCGCAACGCCGCCAGGTCCATAACCTTCGTAACGCATAGCAGTCATTGCTTCACCATCAAGTCCGCCAACACCACGTTTAATGGCATTATCAATTGTATCACGCTTCATATTCGCACCAAGCGCTTTTTTAACCGCATCTCTTAATCGCGGATTGGAAGACTCTTCCCCTCCTCCCATACGTGCAGCTACGGTAATCTCACGAATTAATTTAGTAAATATTTTTCCACGTTTTGCGTCTTGAACCCCTTTACGGAATTTAATATTTGCCCACTTACTATGACCTGCCATAATACTACCTCAAAACCTTATTTAATTTTGTATAAATTATACATGCTCTTTTGTTAAAAAGAATAACTTAACTTTCATTTAGGCTCGACATTTTTAACTTTTTTAGACTATAGTAGCCACCAACATTAAGTTTTTAATTTTTGAAATCTAGCCTTGGTGCTTTATTTGCTCCTATCATCCCGAATTACATTGTGGTGTTTCCTCGTTGAGTTGGGATGACGAGTACAAACACCTAAGCTATTCAATGAATCATAAACGCTAAAGGAGATCAACAGTGTATTTGCAAGGATTTGGTAATCATCATCAAACTGAAGCAGTTCCAGGTGCTTTACCCAGTAGCCAAAATTCACCACAACACTGTAACTTAGGACTTTATGCTGAACAATTAAGTGGAACGGCCTTTACTCGTCCAAGGCAAAATAATTTGCACAGCTGGCTTTATCGAATACTACCTTCTGTAGTTCAAGGCAACTATCAAGCCTATGAAATGGAACTGTTTAAACCCTATCATGCAGAACAGTCACCTAATCCCTTGCGTTGGTCTCCCATAGACTTATTTAAAGAAGAGGATTTTGATTTTGTAGAAGGAATGTTCCATCTTGCTGGAAGTCAGCATGTGAATACATATCTTTATCATTGTACCCGATCCATGCAAAACAAATACTTTGCTAATAATGACGGAGAAATGCTTTTTGTTCCTTACTCTGGCGAAATTAATTTACACACTGAGTTTGGCAAATTAAATATATGTCCGGGGATGATAGCCGTCATTCCCCGCGGTGTTAAATTCAAAATGGAGCTTGTTGGTCCTGAAACCAAAGGATATCTTTGTGAAAACAACGGTACTCCACTCACTCTGCCCCAGTTAGGACCTATAGGCGCAAACGGTTTAGCTAACCCTCGACATTTTCAATATCCACTTGCTGCATTTGAACAAGGTATTACTGAGGCCACTCTGATCTGTAAGTATCAAAATAAATTATGGACAGCAAAATGCAATCACTCTCCCCTTAATGTAGTAGCCTGGCATGGTAATTATGCACCCTATTGTTATGACTTGAGTTTATTCAATACAATTAATTCGGTAAGCTTTGATCACCCAGATCCAAGTATTTTCACAGTATTAACATCAGATAGTGATACACCCGGCGTAGCTAATTTAGACTTCGTCATTTTCCCTCCTCGATGGATGGTTGCTGAACATACATTTAGACCGCCTTACTACCATCGCAATTACATGAATGAGCTCATGGGCCTTGTTCGAGGTGAGTATGATGCAAAAAAAGAGGGATTTTTACCCGGTGGGGTAAGTATTCATAATTGCATGACACCCCATGGGCCGGATCAAATAAGTTATGAAAAGGCTGCAACACAAAAACTTAAACCTGAGCTTTATTTAAATACCTTAGCCTTTATGTTTGAAACAAAGGATGTATGGCAAGTTACGGAGCAAGCAATGCGTATTCCTCAGATGCAAAAAGAGTACACAAACTGCTGGCAAGGGCTTAAAGCAAATTTTGAGTGTCCGTAAATCACCCTCGCCCTTGCCCCTTTGGGGAGAGGGCTAGAGTGAGGGGTTTTTAGAAAATTTACATCGGTTTGTAACCCGATTACTGAGTAGGATTTAATAAAACGCCTTAAATCCCTTATTTAGAGCACACTCAATTTGAAAACTAGCTAATTGTTGGTAATTATTAGCATTCATTACGGTTTTTTTGATAGAAACACTTCCATCTGAATTGATATTGTATTTAACAAATTCAAATACAGGATTACCACGAGCAAGAGGATTATCCAAAGTAAAATGCTTCACTGATGCAGCAATTCGATTGTTATCAATAACAAGAAAGGCATTAGGTTGTACTGAGGCTATAATAGAATTCGAAGATAATTTTTCTGCATTGCATTCTTGAATATTCATTACCAATGTAATTTTTTTACCTTGAGATATTGAATCAGCGATGTCTGTAAAAGTTGTTAATTGTTCTGCATGGACTACTGATGATGAGATTAATAATGCAGATATAATCATTTTTATCATTAGCTTACTCTCCTTATTTTCAGCTTTTAAAATAAATTAGCCTGAGTAAAACGAAATAAAACTAAAAACATCTCAAGTTATTTCGTTTTGCCCAGGCTAAAATAAAAAATTTAGTTTAAAACAAATCTTCCTGCGTTAATCCCATTTTTTCCAATAGACCACGCAATGTCTTTAATGCTTCAACTTGAATTTGACGAACACGTTCTCGTGTTAAATCAATTTCCTTACCCACATCCTCAAGAGTTGCTTTTTCAAAACCCCTCAGGCCAAATCTTCTTGCAATAACCTGTTGCTGATTTTCAGTCAATTTATCCAATAAAGATTCTATATGTAGGCGTAAATTTTCATTGGTTAAGAGTTCTGCAGGATTCACACTGTTTTCATCAGCGATCGTATCCAATAGTGATTTATTTTCATCAAAGCCTATGGGGGTATCTACAGAAGTTACCTTATCATTTAACCCCAGCAACTTTTGTACATCTTCCAGAGGCTTATCAACCATTTCTGCAATTTCTTCGGGTGAAGGCTCATGATCTAATTTTTGCGTAAGTTGCCTTGCCGCCCTAAGATACACATTCAGCTCTTTAACGACATGGATAGGTAAGCGAATTGTTCGGGTTTGATTCATGATAGCACGTTCAATCGTTTGCCTGATCCACCACGTGGCATAAGTTGAAAATCGAAAACCACGTTTCGGATCAAATTTCTCTACGGACTTCATTAACCCCAAATTGCCTTCTTCAATTAAATCAAGAAGTGGCAAACCGCGATTAAGATAACGACGTGAAATTTTAACGACCAAACGTAAATTGGACTCAATCATTTTTTTTCGAGCAGCAACATCCCCCTTCAGAGCAAGGGTTGCATAATGCACTTCTTCTTCAGCGCTAAGTAAAGGAGAAAATCCGATTTCGCTCAAATACAGTTGAGTCGCATCCATCATTTTGAGTGCATTTTTGCCACGAAAAGTAGGAAATGCGATATCATCTGTAAAATCATGAAGCTCTTCATCTTCATCATCTTTTTCAAGAAGCGAATCAATGTCTTCAGCCATTAAGAGCGATTCATCGTCTGGTTCAGTCCATTCCCCATCCTTAAGTTCCGGTTCTTTAATTGACTCATCGTCTTCGTGCATTCTTTTTCACCTATAGTGTTAGTCATGTTGCGAAATTTATTCCATAACTACATTATACTTCAAAACAAAGATTATTGTTGCTATAACTATAAGCTATCTGTCAACCTTTTTGTAGATAATTCAAAGGATTGACTGGTATACCCGATTTTCTGATTTCAAAATGAACACCAGTATATTTACGATCTACAACCCCAACTTCGGCAATAATTTGCCCTGCTTTTACATATTGTCCTTCGGAAACCATAATTTTTGAGTTATTCCCGTAAGCAGTTAAATAGCCGTAATTATGTTTGATAATAATTAAGTTACCATAACCAGCCAAGCCACTTCCAGCATAGGCGACTACCCCAGCTGCCGCAGCGATTACCTTCTCTCCTTTTCTAGAAGCAATATTTATGCCCTTTTTACCTTGTTCAGGAACAAAGGAGGTAACCACATGTCCACTAACAGGCCACAACCATCCTGAAGGAGAACGGGCATATCTATTTGCGGGCGAACGAATCACTGAAGGTCTTATTTGAGGTTTGATAGAGTAATGCCTCATTGGAACGCTTCGACGAACTGTTTGCCTATGTCTTGGTATAATACCTTGTAAGTTGATTACCTGCCCAACCCTTAATGAATAGGGGGGACTTATATGATTCAAGCGTGCCAGAGTTCTATAATCCGTATCATAACGAAACGCGATGGAAAAGAGTGTATCTCCATGTTTCACAACATAAACTTTTTGTTGGCGCCAGGGATTCCATTTTAACTCCGTGACAGGAGCTAAATTGCTACCACATCCAACTAAGGTGATGACGAGGAAAAGACATAATAATCTTTTGCAAAATGTACCTATCATTTATTACCTCAAACACAATTGTTTTATTCGATGCGGATCCCATTGAGCCAATTGGCTAATTGATCAAACATTTTGTAATTCGTCATATCCAAATGAAGTGGTGTAATGGAAACATACCCTTCGCTTATTGCATAAAAATCAGTTCCAGGGCCTGCATCTGCTTGTGGTCCGGGCAAGCCTATCCAGTAAATAGGACGTCCTCTAGGATCCCGGTCTTTCACAATAGGTTCCGCGCTATGCCGAGTTCCTAAGCGAGTTACCTGCAAACCCTTTAATTGATGTAATGGCATATCAGGAACATTAATATTTAAAATAGTTTGTGAAGGAAGGCTGTGTTTGCTCAATTTCATCACCAAATGTTTGGCAATAATAGCGGCTGTTTCATAATGTTGAATGTTATCTCCCACCATAGAAATCGCAAGAGCAGGCAAACCCAAATAGCGCCCCTCCACTGCGGCAGCTACAGTGCCCGAATAAAGAGTATCATCCCCTAAGTTAGCACCATCATTTATTCCAGAAACAACCATGTCAAAATGAGTCTCTAAAAGACCGGTTATTGCTAAATGGACACAATCAGTCGGTGTGCCTTCAACACTATGATAACCGTTGTCCAGTTTTTTGACTTTTATTGGTTGAGACAGAGTCAAAGAGTTGCTTGCACCACTTCGATTTCTATCTGGCGCAACTACATCAACATTCACACAAGTTGACAATTCTTTTGCCAAAATATTAATTCCGGGTGCAAAAACCCCATCATCATTACTTATCAATACATTCATTTTTAACTCGTTGGTGATTCAAACCATTTTACTACTGCCAAATGATCCGTTAAGTCACTTTTGTTTTTAGTTAACTCGGCTTGTAAATTGGCATTAGTAGCCTCAGTTTTTAATTGGTTCTGCTGCTTTGCAATGGTTTCCTGCAAGACCAGTATTTTTTTCCCAAAACCTTGGGGACTAAGCTGTAATTGATACGCCAGTTGGTTCATCCGATTGGCAAGGGCCTCGAGTTGGTCGCAAGTCAAGCCCCGTGGTTGTCTTTGTGGACAACTCTTTATCGCTTGTTGCAACTCATTGGGGTGCGATTTGTAATAATGTTCATTGTCTTGCGAACAAGATGTTAGTCCTAAAATTACGAATAGCACTGCCAAATATTTATTCATACTCAACCTATTATAAACTACAAAAAAGCGATATTATCATTAGACAACTGCTAACGCCATCTTATGAGATAACCATGCTTGATTTTAAATTGCTACGTGATCCGCAAACAGGAGAACAATATATTGAAACTTCTCTTTGTGGTAAACCACTCCTCACTACGCCCCAATTAAATAAGGGTACAGCATTTACTAATGAAGAAAGAAAAGAGTTTGGACTGTTAGGTAAACTTCCTCATCGGGTTGAAACACTGGATGAACAAGTCAAACGCGCCTACTTACAATATTCAAGTTATACCACAAGGTTACAACAAAATATTTATCTAAATAACTTACATGATAAAAATCAGATTCTTTTCTATAAATTAATCAATCGGCATTTAGGTGAAATGCTGCCTGTAATATATACCCCTATAGTAGGAACCGCAGTAAAACGCTTTAGTCATGAGTACAGGCAGCCCAGGGGATTGTATATTTCTCATTCAGATAAAAATCAGATCGATGAAATATTAAAAAATCGTTCCAATCCTGAAATTGATGTAATCGTGGTTACTGATGGAGAAGGTGTCTTGGGGATTGGGGACCAAGGGATTGGAGGCATGGATATTCCTGTTGCCAAGCTGATGGTTTATTGTTTATGTGGCGGTATTGAGCCGACCCGCACCCTGCCAATTTTTCTTGATGCAGGTACAAACAACCAAGAGCTTCTTAATGATCCCATGTACCTGGGATGCCGCCATCCACGAATTAATTCAGCTGCATACGATGAATTCATTTCAACGTTTGTTCATGAAATCCACAAACAATTCCCCAACGCCTTTTTACACTGGGAGGATTTTGGTCGAGGCAATGCACGACGCATCCTGGATAAATTTCAAGATCAACTGTGTACCTTTAATGATGATATTCAAGGTACTGGTGCAGTGACATTAGCGGCTTTATTAGCGGCATGCGATGTAACCGGTTCAAAATTACATGAGCAACGTATTGTGGTATTTGGAGCGGGATCTGCAGGAACAGGAATTAGCGATCAAATTATTGACGCTATGGTTCGCGAAGGACTCAGTCCTGAAGAAGCCTATCAACGTTTTTGGCTCATAGACCGCCAAGGGTTATTGCTCAATACCGACCCGGACCTAACTGAGGCACAGAAATGCTATGCTCGTAACTCTAAAGAAATCGAGACATGGGCTATCAATGAAAAACAACACCCTTCACTGACTGATACCGTAAGACATGTTAAACCGACTATTCTTATCGGTTGTTCTGCTCAACCAGGAGCCTTCTCTCAAGACATCATTGAAACGATGTCCATTAATTGTGAGCGCCCTATTATATTTCCATTATCAAATCCTGATGAACGATGCGAAGCGAAACCTGCAGATATTTTAACATGGAGTCAAGGACGAGCATTAATTGCTACAGGGACTGCTTTTCCTGCTGTTGAATACCATAATCGCATGGTACAAATTGCCCAATGCAATAATGCATTGGTTTTTCCTGGGATAGGCTTGGGAGTACTTGCTGTTAATGCAACAAAATTAACCAAAGAAATGATTCTGGCTGCAGCACATGCATTATGTAAATTTGCCCCAAGTAAAAAGGAAAGTTATTTACCTTTATTACCTTCTCTAGATGATGCCCAAACTGTTGCTAAAGAAATAGCAGTAGCTGTAGCACGTTGTGCAATCGATTCTGGTCTTGCGCAAAGAAACCATGACGCAGATTTGGAAAAATTGGTAGCAGATATGTTTTGGGAACCAAGATATTTGCCATTTAAATTCAGCAAAACTTGATTCTTGGTTCACAACAAGCCAACATCATCCCAAGTGCAACGAGAGATCTCTAAGCTGTAGCACTGTAGTTACAATAGGAGATCCCCCGCTGCACTAGGGATGGACATACCCCCTACCCCATTCCTCTCATTTTTAACCGAATGCATACTTAGGATTTGCAAGAAGCTCCATGCTCCTTGGAATTGAAGCAACCCTTAAAGAAGAATTGAGTTGGATAATCCCAAAGCCACCAGTGTTTTTCCGACCTATAGTTAAATCAATTTTAAGTAATTGGATTACATTCCCATTTTCATATTGATAATTAATCTTTAAAGGAAGGCTTAGTGTCCATGTATTGTCTCTAGATTCAACAATTTGTATTTTTCCATCTATTTGGCTTGTTGCCCTTAATTTTTTGGTTTTGAATGTTTTCATGTTGCCTGATTTTTCCAAGGAACTTATAAACTCATACCAAGCCTGATCCGTATAGCAAGACTGCAATTTCTTCAATTGTAAATCTATGGCCTCGGAGTCAAAATTAAACGATTTTGTTACAGCATACTGAGCCCAATCCGATATAATGTTTTCATTGATTTCAGGAGTTTCAGCAGAAACTTTATAATCACAATCAATAAAGTCTGCTTTCCTTTGTTGTTCCGCTTGAGCTTGTTGCGTTTTTTGAACTGAGTCAATGTTCTTATTGGATAAATTAGTCACTGCTGTATTTGCGTTAGCGGGATCATTAAGCGTAGCAATAATTCGCGCAATACCAAAATCGCCAGAAGGTTTACGTTCCATGCTTAAGTCAACATTCAAAAATTTAATTACTTTAATTTGTTTGTTTTGATAAACAACTTGTAAAAGTAACTCCATATTCCATTGATTATTCCGTGTTGCAATGAGTTTTGTTTGACCACTCACCTTACTGCTCATAATAAGCTTTTGTGATTTAATTGCCTCTATGTTTCCTGATTTATCTAAAGCATTCTTAAAGTGCTCCCAACCTTTTGCTGTATAACAAGACTTTAATTTCTGTAGCTGAGTATCTATAGAATCCGAGTTAAAATCAAAAGATTGAATTGCGGCATTTTCCGCCCATTTTTTCACCAATTCTTCATCGATCTTGGTAATTCCGTCCGGAACTTTGAAATCACAATTGATTGCTTCTGGAGTCTTAAGTAGTTCAGAAGTAGTGTTAAAAATAATTTTCGGGACTTGAGTGGCTTGCAAATGTTCGAAATCTTGTACTGGTTGTATTTTATTAGTCTGTTGCATGGAACCAGCTCGCTGGTAACTCGCAGGGAGATGCGCATTGGATACCAGAGCTTCAGCATGATTGGAAGATGAGGAATTAACCGTCGGCATAGCGTTCGTTTTTAAAATGACAAGCTCACCACTGTTTTTCCTGCCTAGGGTTAAATTTACATTTAATTGAGTAATTTGATTGGTATCATTTTGGTGGACTAGTTGCATGGGGAAACTAATATGCCATTGATTTGTTTTATTTTCGGCGAGTTGACGTTTCCTGTCTCTCTGTTGGCTGTCTAAATTTTCTGTTTTCAGCGTTTTTATTTTATCTAAATGTTCTAATGCAAGCTTCAATCCAACAGCACCTTGCTCTTTGAAATAGGTGAGTAACTGAGGCAATTTTGTATCCACGAAATCTGATTTAATAGCAAGGAATTGATTTTGAGCCCATTCAAATCCATTGGCTTTGGAGGGATTTTCAATCGCTACTATTTCCTCAGATTTTTTATCACTAGAAGCTAAATTTACTGGCTGAGCTGCCATTGATTTCTTATGATTTTGTACCTGATGTTTTTGTACTTCAACTAAAGGCTGGGCCTTTTGTGCATCATCGCGCACTGATTTTAGACATAATTCGGGCAGATTTAGCGCTTTATCTAGTTCATAAAAAGATTTTATTGGAGCGCTGGTGAGTAAAGAGGTGAGAAACGAAGCAACCTTTTTTTGTAGGTTTTCAACATTATCCATTTGCTGAGTAACACTCAAAGAAAAACCTTTCATCGCTTCTCTTATTGTTATTGCTTTTTGAGATAACGGGGTAGCACGTGGTGTTGCGACAATTTGAGCTATACCGAGTTTAAATGCGTTTCTCCAGCTGATAATTATGTAAACATTAAGAAAATGCGTCACCTCTTCTTTATCATTTTTATAAAGAACTTTAATGGGCACATTCATTTGCCATTGATTTTCCTGAGCATCAATAAATTGAACTTCCCCATCTAAGGCGCTGCTCACCATTAGATTTTTGGTTTTAATTGAATTAATATTTTTTGAATCGTGTAATGCATTAACGAAACTAGCCCACCCATTTTTAGTATAGCAAGCTCTTAAATTTTTCAACTGGGTATCAAAAGACTGAAAATTAAAATCAAAAGAATGGAGTACAGCATATTCGGCCCAGCTTACAACCAAGGCTTTATCAATTTTTTGAGTGTCACCAGAAATCCGATAATCACAATTGATTCCAACTAATTGTCGCGTTTTTGTGGTCGTGTTCTTTTTTTGGTGAGTTGTCTCTACTTTTTGTATCCCTTGATGAGATTTGGAATTCGTAGATATTGTTTCAGAAAGAATAGCTGGAGTTTGTGCGGCATATACTTGAGCCAAGCTTAAATGAAACAATGCGCCACAAACTATAATTTTTTTCATGAGAGAACATCCTTATTATTATTATTTTCCAGTATCTCTTTCTTATTGTCTGATAATTATAGTTAATACTCTTAATCGAACTATTCTAATTAAGAGTGTATTAAATAATACAAAAATTTCAACATGACTGAACTTGTCCAAGAGAGCCCAAAACACTCTTGTTGCCACTTGCATGTTGAGAGGCATCGTTGGATAAAGAAAATAGATAAAATTTTTTTTATTTCTCTTTGACAGAATTTGGATGTCCAGTGAAACGAACTCAGCATTTATTCTTATCAGTTTTTTACAAAATTCACTTTAATTTTTTTAACTGTTGCAGTATCAGGCTCCCAAGAACGCGCATATTTAAGTACAATCATAGTACTTGCAGGGTAACTTTTCCCCTTCTGTAATTCAAAAGTGAAATGCATTTGTCCACCAGCCCCAATGAGATTAGTCTTTGGCTTTTCATAAGTACTGTTGCTGAGGATTAATAAATTTTTATCAAAACTAACTACCTTCCATTGAAATCCGGTAGTTGGATTAGCAGGTAACGTTACTACAAAATTAGGATTATTCGCACTCACTTCCATAGTTGAAGTATCATTTGCATAGGTCATCATCGAACAACTGAGAAGCAATAAACCAAGTACTGTTTTCATTCACCAGCTCCTTTTGGATATTCTACCCATCAGTTTAGCCTATTTTAGCAGATTCTGTGATTATCAAATCCTGAGTAATACATTGCTTAAAAATGATGCTGACCTAAACGATAAAAGGAGGCTAAAATTCTTAATGATCATAACTCATTGACTGTATTCTTAAAATTAGCTACCCTGCGCAAAGTTAAGTCATCGAGAGAATTTTATGCTAAATTTAATTGGCTGGTTTGAAATAAGCGAAATATTAGATTTAAACGATGAAGCAGAAGATGAAAATTACCTCTCGGGAATTATGAACAGAGCGGTAAGTAAGTATCGAGAACGTCCGGGGTTCTTTACTCGATATCAAAATGGTAATGAGTTTGCGGGAGAATTACTGGCACCGATTTGGTATCCTTTAGCTTCTACTATTGGTACAGCTCTTATGGCATTTACCGCAGTTATTGCTGCATGTTATTTCGTAGGCTTCCTATTGTATGGTCTAGCGTCAATTATAATGATGAGTGCTGAACATCGTAATACAGCATTAGAAGGCATCGCAAACAGTCTCAGTCTTGAAGGTTTTACACTTCTTGGAACTGTTGCCGGTGCATTACTAACCGTTCTTAGTATCCCTCATAGCCTTGTTTCTCTCGTTACTCGCTCAACTGTTACAGCAGTTACAGGAACAACTGATTGTGGTGAAGATGATGATTCATTTCTCATTTATCGATAAAGTGGTATGCCCCCTAATCCCCTACAGCCAGGGTTCTGCTGCTGCACTTGACTAAAACTCTCGATTTCATAATTTTCAATATAAATCTTGATATTAAAGCATAGAAAAGCGATTATTTTATCTTTTGAAATCAGAGTTAGGAGCGCGAGTGGAATACGAAACCATGGAATTTGATGTAATCATCGTCGGTGCAGGACCGGCGGGGTTATCTGCCGCGATTAAATTAAAACAATTGGCTTTAGCCGCTCAAAAAGAATTATCAGTTTGCATTCTAGAAAAAGGGGCTCAAGTCGGGTCTCATATTCTTTCTGGAGCGGTTTTAGAGCCTAGAAGTCTTAAAGAGCTTCTTCCAGAAACCTGGCAAGATGCACCTTTAGATACTGCAGTAACTGAAGATCTTTTTTATTTTCTTACTAAAAAAAACGCCTACAAACTTCCAACGCCTAAACCTATGCATAATGAAGGCAATTATATTATTAGCCTAGGTGAGCTTTGCATATTTCTCGCGCAACAGGCAGAATCTCTGGGTTGTGAGATCTATCCTGGTTTTGCTGCGGTTCAAGCACTTTATAATGATCAAAATCAAGTGATTGGCGTTGCAACAGGGAGTGTAGGCATCGACAAAAATAAAGAAAAAACAAACAATTACCAACCTGGAATGCATTTACTTGCGAAACAAACTTTGCTCGCTGAAGGATGTCGAGGACAACTTAGCCAAAGCCTAATGGCCCGTTATCACCTTAGGGATAAAGCCAACCCCCAAACTTATGGTCTAGGTATAAAAGAAATTTGGCAAGTCCAACCAGAACAACATAAACCTGGAAAAGTCATCCATACCATAGGCTGGCCGATGGATCACGCAACCTATGGTGGTTCATTTCTATATCATTTGTCTAATCATCGTGTTGCCATTGGTTTTGTAGTGGGTTTAGATTATAAAAATCCATGGTTAAGTCCTTTTGCTGAATTTCAGCGTTTTAAAACACATCCATTGGTACAACCTGTTTTAACCGGAGGTGAGCGAATCAGCTATGGTGCGCGTGCACTGATTGAAGGGGGTTGGCAATCGCTACCAAAACTTACTTTTCCTGGTGGTGCATTAATTGGTGATGCGGCGGGCTTCCTTAATGTTCCTAAAATTAAAGGAATTCATACAGCCATGCAATCGGGTATGCTCGCAGCAGAAGCATGCTTCGAATCATTACAGCAAGATCACCTCGCCCCATTTGAACTTACTGACTACCCCCAGAAAGTCAAAAGCTCCTGGCTGAATAAAGAGCTTTATTCGGTACGTAACATAAGACCAGGATTCAAATACGGCTTGATTCCAGGTTTGCTCAATGCCGCACTGGAAACTTATATCACACGAGGCTATTCTCCATGGACCTTGAGAAATCATGCCGATTACAATACCTTAATTCCAGCGGGAAAAGCCAAGAAAATTGACTACCCTAAACCGGATGGAGTACTTACTTTCGATAGGCTTTCATCTGTTTTTTTAACCAACACCTATCATGAGGAAAATCAGCCCTGCCATCTTGTCTTGAAAAAACCTCAATTGGCAATAGATTTAAATTTAAAAACTTATGCATTCCCTGAGGGTCGTTATTGCCCCGCAGGAGTATATGAAATTATTGAAGAGGAAAATGGCCCCAGATTACAAATCAATGCTCAAAATTGCATTCATTGTAAAACCTGTGATATCAAAGATCCGCGACAAAATATTGTCTGGCATGCGCCTGAAGGAGGCGGTGGGCCTAATTATTCTGGGATGTAAGCGCTCAGACAGGTTGGGTTCTAAAATTCAACCTGCATTGA
This sequence comes from Legionella sp. 227, assembly GCF_043161935.1. Classification (NCBI taxonomy): domain Bacteria; kingdom Pseudomonadati; phylum Pseudomonadota; class Gammaproteobacteria; order Legionellales; family Legionellaceae; genus Legionella; species Legionella sp. 227. Next base: position 3,591,003 of record NZ_CP171154.1, read on the forward strand.
AATTCTATATACTGAACAATGTCACAAAAAAAGTGTCATTTTGATAGTGTTTTTTTCATCATTCTGCCTCATAATTCGCCCTTCATAAAAACAGAGTGAAACAGCCTTGTGCTGTTGGCTTTAAATAATATCAATTTTATCGAAGGGAACCCATGTCCAAATTAACGAAAATATTAAAAAAAATACACACCAATTTAAATAATTATTTAGCTGATACAAATCAAGTAGACTTATTGGCTGAAAATATTGAACAATTTGAAGAGATCTCTAACTCCTATTTAAGAAAACTCTACAAAAAAGTATCTGCTTTTGATTTATTGGAAAACAACCAGGCTTTATTAACCATTGCATCCAGTTACATTCATTATGCGCTTGCACAAAAAAATAATATCAAAAATCTTGATAATCTACTGAGTCTTTATAGCAAAGCAAGTGCTTGCTTTCAAAGAATTATTAATTCCACTGAATTACTCCCTCCTGCGCTCTTAAATAAAGAACAGTCAGAGCATCTGCTAATCGCACACTTTCAGCTGCATAAGATTAAATTTCTTCAAGCTGAGATGCGACTCTTTTTTATTTTAAAGAACAACTTGCAAAATTCCAGCTCAGTACGAGAAGAAATAAAAGATATTATTGCTGAATATACTCAGTTTAACAAAATTCTGACCAAGAGATACAAAGATCGCATTCTTCGAGAGCAACTTTCAATTGACAGTACACTACTAGATTCCATTCAGGAAGGGCTTAAATCAGCACGAAATTTACTCGATAGCCCACCCCCACAACAAACAGCAAAACGTCATCACCTTGAAACCGATGATAGTCATGCAGATACAGAAGATTTATCTGATACAAAGAAGAAAAAGGCTGATAAAATGGTTCAAACAAGTGCATCCAGTTCGGAGTCAATACATTTTGAGAATGGAAATACGCTCCTTGAATTGAGTGGCTTAGAACTTTTAAGTACCGCTGCCACTGAAATAGCCCCCATGATGATGGATGATAACCCTATTTTGGTGTCATCGATGCCAGAACCTAGCCCAGTGCCGCAAATTCTTTGGCCACAACCTATTGCCAAAGCGAGGGAAGACAGTGAAATGTTTTTAACTGAATTCAAAAAATGGGCTGAGGCATATTTTTATTCAAGAGGGGAATATTCAGATGGCAAAAGAGCTGAAAAATCTCTAGCAAAAATGGCCCATTCTTTATTGTTTGCTGCCATGAAATTGCAACAAGAAAGTTCAGTATATAAAGGGAAACCATTTAATCCCGCCATTCAAATGGCAGTACAGCTATTTTTATTAGCAAGTGCCAAGGATGCACAAACAACTCTCGAGGCGTCAGAAAAGCTAAAAAGCTTATCAAAAGAATATTCAATTCTTTTAAAACCATTTGTTCGTTCATTTATCCATACGCCCCCCCCTGAAAAATTTATTCTTCATTTAAGAATGCAATTTTCTGAAAACCAATCGAGTGTGTCCTTTTTAGGTCTAGAAATTGAAGATGTTATTGAAAAGCTATTCAAATATTTGGAAACGGTATTAACTGTTGAAGACTATGAACGAGTGACACAATGCGCTACCGATTGTTTGATAAAAGCTTATGATAGGCTGGTTGAGCAGAATTCATTTTCATCTCCTATGAGAAAATAAAGGATTAAAAAGTTAGGTGAATCAATCCCTTTGGTTCATCTAACTTCTTTTCATTAGATCTGAGTATGCTATTTTTCAATTCGTTTATTTTGCGCGTGATTTTTTGCGTAAAGGATAATATTCCTTCATCTGAAATGTCGCGAATAGCAATAAAACGACTAGGTGCAGCACCATCTCTAATACAGGAGAGAATAAAACCAGATAATTTGGATTTGGGGCTCCTGATTCTCTTCATTTTCCTACCAAAGCCTCAGTTCAAAAAGTAGATTTGATTGCATTACTTCTTTTGCCCATGACTTAAAAAACTCTTAACGAATTGTAGTTGAAACTCAATTTTAGCCATGCCGTCAAGAATAAGATCTGCTCTTTTTTTCAGTTCTTCATCAAAAAATAAAGTTCTTGCTTCATTTAAATAAAACGCCAACTCCTCCAAAAGCTCCTTTTTGTCCTTATTTTCTTCTGAATAATCACGCAACACTCTTCTGCATAAAGAAACATCCAAAGGAACTTCAATATGCACGCATAAATCGATATATTGTCCCGTCTGCTGATGCAAACGACCTAAAGGTGCATCAAAAATAATAAACTCAGTCGGTCCCAATACCTCAAGAGTTATAGGGTGCACAATAGAGTTTTCTGACTTCAATACCTGGAGAACCTGAGCAAGTTCACAGTAATTCCATTCTTGATAATCTCGTCCACGTTGATGCCAATCAACATAATCTTCTGGAGCGATTGAAATAGCATCAAACTGATCCCAACTGATGAGTACAGCACCTAAATCCTTTGCCAGAGTCGCAGCTAGTGTTGATTTTCCTGCACCGGATACCCCACTAATACCAAGTATCATTACCATTAGATAACCTCATAAGTTCAATGGCTATTCAAAAACATCGGCTTATTATATTCTAAATTTGGGGTTAATCTGGTATTTGGCATATAAAACATAAAAGCATTTAACTACTCTAAGGACGGAAAAATGTTTGATTCGTTCCATTTACAAGGTGTAGAAGCTTTTAAAAAAGGCGAGTATATACAAGCTAAAAAACTATTCCTCCAAGCAATTAATCTAAATCATGAAAGTCCAGAAATTTATTTTCTTCTGGGTAAAACAAGTTTTTTGTCTGACGAAAAAAACGAGGCGATTTCCTATTTGAACCGATTTTTTGAATTAACGATGAACACAAAAAATCGGGAAAACTGGCCTGATGCATTTGATCTTCTAGGACAATGTTATGCGGCTAACAACCAGAATGAGGTAGCAATTTCCTATTACTTTGCTGCGATTGAGACTGACTTTAATTGTGTGTCAGCACGATACAATTTGGGATTAAGCTATATGAAACTAGCTCAAGATTATCTCAAGTCCAATTTAAAAAATTGTTTTATTTTACTTAGGGACGCACAAATTGCACTTATTTCAGTCTTAGAACTATGTGGCGATAATCCTAAGTTTTTACATACAGCCGCAAGTTGGCATGAACAATATATGCATCTATTAAATCAATCATCAACAGGAAAATATATGCAAGAGGAAATCAGCGTGCACTTTATGTGTGCCATTCACTATTATAGTGAAGCCTTAGCTCATTGCCCTAGAGGGGATTGCGCATTTAAAAAAGTGATTTCAGAAAATCTAACTGAATGTTGTGTTCAATTTGGGCATCATTTGTATCAAAGTGAAGAATATTTAAAAGCACAAGAACTCTATTTGTTAACTCTTGAATTAGATCAAAGTCATATTCCTGCACTCAATCAAGCTGGTATGTGTTGCTTCAAACAAGAGATGTATACGGAAGCAAGAAAATTGTTTGTCATGATTCTTGAGCAAACCAGTGACAGACAGGTTCAAACTGATGCTTGGTTAAATATAGCCTGTTGTTATCGACTGGAAAAAAATTGGGAAAAAGTGGAACAATCTCTCCTTAAAGCACGAACATTAGCTCAAGACAATCTCAGAATTGATGAGGAAGCAGAGAAGTTAAAGCAAGCCAAATCTCAAGCATTGCTCGTGGTAAATACTCAAACTATTTTTGGTATTAAACCAGATAACAATCACAGCTTGGCCTTTCTTGATACTGATAGCTTTCATTTAAATTAAGAAATCAAGTATTTTTTCTGTGAAGACCAGGCTATCAAGCCTCTATATAATTTGGTTATATTTTAGATGTGATGAAAAATCGGCAAGGTCGATCAATTTATAAATATTATTGCCATTATTTTGATCAAATGGCAAAATACCATGCAAATCAACTTTTTTCTACATCAAATGAGAGAATGGTTAAAGCTTTTTTATACACAAAATCATAACATCACCTTAACTATAAACGGTAAAACTTTTAAAAAAACGGATTGTGAGCGAATTGGAGGGGGCTCCGAAAAACATGTTTATAAGATTAAAGGCACAAACCAATGTTTTTTTATTCCAAACAAAGGATGGGGTAATTGGGATGCCAAAATTCAAGCGGAAAAACTCCTGCTTGATCAAATCACGGACCTGGGATTAAAAACACAACGATTTGAAATTGTTCCTATCGAAATACATGAACCCGGCAAGTCCACCTATACCATTAATGTTCTTGTAACGAAGGATTTTACAAGTCTTTGCCAAGAAGAATCTATTGTCATTTATAACGCCAAAGGGGATCAAAAGGTTATTGGTACACCTCCAGATATTATTACCTTAAAAGAACGCTTGAAGGATAAGAGTTTTGCGCTAAAAATGGTAGAAAATATCATCAATGAATATGCAACCGCATTTACATTTTCCTTGCCCATTAGCATTCTGAGTTACATAGATGATAGCGAACATTTTTATTTTAAATTACCTCCAGAGCAATCTACCGAGCCCCCAGTAATAGGCTTCATGTTTTGGGATGTTGTCTCAGATTTTTCAGGAACAAGTTTACCCTATGTTCCAACTCTGGAAGAGTTAAAATCAGGAACCAGGAACAAATCCGACTTGTTTTATAGCCCTCTTAGAGGATTAAAGTTTTTAGCAAATAATATTGCTTGTACCATGTACGAAATGTCTTCTAAAAAAGAAGATGGGTTTGATTTTGTAAGAGAAGTTGAAGAGGATTTAATTCCAGTACTAAACAATGACGAAACCCTTAAAATCGCCCTGACTCAAGCAAAAAGGAAAGGCATTATTTTATTTACTCGATTCTTAGATGAATTAACCAATATTGAAAATAAAAATATAGTTCCCGCTGGTTTTGTTGAACTGATGAAGTCGGCTCTCTCACTTGAAGAGCCTGATTTACTCCAGCGTGCGTTCAGGATCTACCCTAATCCTATTGATTTGCCCCAAGAACATATTGATCAAATTATGGCTGAAGCTAAAAAATATGGAAATCCTATCAACATTGACTTTTTAAATAGTCATCTTGTGGTAGAACGTTTAAAAAGCAATTTTATGCAAAAATATAATGCAAAATTAACCTCCGATAAAAAAGCCTGGTGTGGTTTGTATTCATTTTTTGCTACCAGCTATGTTAAAAACGATATGTCCTTACAAGAGTTAGTTGATCATGCTCAAGGACATTCCAAACAAGGCACTGGAAAACGCAGTCAGGAAATAATGAAGAGCATGGGATGGTTGAACGAAGATAATGAAGTATGCGGGGAGATAAGGGAATATTTATTGAAAATTTAGAATATTGACTAACAGCAACTGTAAGAAAAGTAATTGTTAAATCATTTAAGATTGAATATGGGAGTAAACGCCATATGACGCAATTCATTCAACCATTGCGCTCTTGGCGTTCCTCCTGGAGCTGTAGGTTCGAACCAATTATATTTGCACCAAAGATAAATATCCAAACTCTTCATTTGGCTAAAATCATTAATCGACTGCAATAAATGCGCGTCTATAGGCAAAATACTCTGATACCCCTCAATCATCCATGCAAATTTTTCTGCCCATTCAGCAAAAGGTCTACTGCATAAGTCTAAAAATGGTTTTGCAATATCGGCGATAAACCAATGATAGACCGGTTCATCAAAATCAATAAAATGGATTTGTTTGCCGTCAAATAGCACATTACCAGGACGATGATCTCCGTGCGTGAGGCCAAAATTGACCTTATTCGAAGTCAAGCATTCAAAGCGTTGGTCAAGGGTATGAAACAAATCCTGAATCGCCGTTTCCTCATCAACAAGGTAATCGGCTGTTTCATTCCACAAGTCCTTCCAGCTTCTAAAATGATGTTCTTTCGCCTGATAAGTTCCCGCAGCACGATGTAAACGCGCCAAAGCTTGTCCCCAGAGAAAGTAGGTATTTTTATTTTGATATCCAAAATGCATGGTTGTCCCTGGTACTTCAGAGCATACTTGGGCCCAGAAAAAGAGTTCATCTTGTCTCACGCTTTCAATATAAGATCCGTTCTTTGACACAAGAACGTCACAAACTGGAGCATCATTTTGAAGCAAGTGTTGTTGATAATCGATGGCAGCGAGCAGTTCTTTTTGTGGTCTAATCTGCTCATGAGTCATGCGTAAATAGAATCCCTTTCCCGCAGATTCAAAACGATAAACACAATTGATTTGATTGTTAATCAGTTGCAGGTTATTGGCTCGATCAACCCATTGAGAAGCCGCTTGAAGTGCTGTTTTACTGCTGATTTTTTTTAGGGTATCTGCCCAAACCATAAACTATATCTCGGTAATTTTATTTAAAAACTCAATCCAACGTCATTATATTTTCGTCATCGCTTCCGCTGTTCTCTTGGGGGCGCATATCATGCAAAGCAGTCCTATACTGTCTTATAGAATCCGATAATTGTTTACTCTTGACGAGCTCTCCCTGTTCAGCCAACGTTGAGTCGAGTGATACCTTAGAAACTATAGATACAAAAAATTTCACAGCCTCAGCCAAAGCCCGCCATACCGGAGAAGAACTGCCCATTGCCTCATGAGAAAGTCTATCTAGTTCCTCATTTGTTTTTTCCATATCCTCGATTTCAACTTTATGGGACGGATTAAAGCTATCATCACACTGTGCAACAATATGAGTCAACAGATCCAATTTCTTTGGATCCAGACTTTTCAATGCAGCATAACCGCTATGATCAGCAATTGCATCAAGTCGTTTTAATAAGTTCTCCATTGCACCTTGAAGCTCTGGTGTCGAATCCGTATGGCTATATAATTTTTTTGCAAAATTAATATAAATTTCTTGATACTTTTGAACTGCTGCATCTTTAAACGCTTCAGCCGCATTTATTCTTTCCTTCCTCTCAATCTTTTCTTTCAACTCAAGATAGCAATCCAAACGCACTTTAATTCCTACCGCATGCTCACAATCAGCTAGTGAAGTAAGAAATGCCTTCATTAATTCTTGTTTTGCTGCTAATTCTTCTGGATCGACAGCACACCATTCAAGTTCACCAAATAGCGTCTTTGAAACCTGCTCTTGCAAACGCTCATCCAATGAAAGCTTCTTTAACTGCTGAACACACTCCAATTTGCTTTGATGTAAAGCAATTGCTTTATCTAAAAAACCCTCTGGGCCTAAATATTGTTGATAAATTGCTACTAATCGATCTTTAGCGCCCTCTTCAGTCTCCTCCATTTTTTGAATTTCCTTAGCCAAGAGAGGCGCAACACCTTTTAAGCGAGAAGCCATTAGATTCCTAACACGTTCAAAAGGGCTTACATTATGGCTGGTATGGAGTGGACTGATAATCACATTATGATCTCGCTCAGAATTGGGCTCGGGTTCGATCTGTTTTACAACTTGCTCATCAGTTACAATCTTTCCTGCGGATATTTCCCCATCATAAATCGTCACAAAATCAAGCATACCTCCTCCTGCATAACCCGGTCGTTTGGGATCCGGGCCTGGTGCATGCTCATAGGTGGATTTACCACTATATCGAGCTGCCGCAAGAGAAACACGATCAAGTGCCTGTATTTCAGGATATTTCTCGGGACTTTCCCACATGTTAATTTCTTTGTTATTCTCATCAAGTCGATTGCGTGTATTCGCATCATATCCTGAAACCATTAAATTAGGACAGGCCGCCACAAGTTCATCCCAATTGCGCACATCTTTTATCGTTTTTTTATGAAGCACATGCCAATCTTGGTTGCGCTTCAACATACTGCTTGCATCTAAATGCCCACTTAACGCTTGTATATCAATACGTTCCCCATCGTTACGCGTTATGGCAAAATTAGTAACCAATCCTCCTTTATTAAATCCTGCACCACTACTGATTCTTTCCAAAAAACCACTTGCAGGAGTACGTCTTGCTTCTCTTGAATTTATATCGCTTATAACCAATTCTTTCTTATAAACAATAAAGCTTGCTATTCCTGTATTTGAATGAAATTGAGTATCTACTTTAGTATGGGTAGCCATTTGCCCCAAACACTGTACTTTATAGCCCTCGCCAATTACCGCTTCAAGTTGTTTTTGAGTTTTCTCAAAGTGGGTTTCTTGACAGTTGATAATATAAAAATCGGCCTGATCTTCTTGGATCTTCCCGGCAAGATCCCTACTGGCATCAATACCAATGGTATCATTACCACAATTTGCTGTAATTGCTCGATATTTAAATGGCATGATAACTCTCTACTTTTGGAGACTTTTTAGTTATGCATAGTATTAATATAGCCCACGCACAAAGCAATTGAGTGACATTCAAATCACAAAGAATGATAATTATACAGTAAATAAAATAAATCCGAAAAGAAAAACCAATTAACTCCCATGTCTTAAAGACTCGATAAATATTTATTAAGATGTAAAACTATCCAGTAAATACTAGTTCTGCTGAAGGAGTATCCTGATTTGCTTGCTCTCTGTTTCGAAAAACAAGTACAGCATCAAATAATTGCTCAACCTCTCCCTTTTCAGCCCAAAAGTGTTGAAAAGCTAAGGGAAATTTCGTCAACATATCCTTTTTAGAGATTTCTTCAGAACTTTGTATGACTTTTGACATGGCTGTTAATAAGTAAACTTTATCTTTTATGGTCTCATTCTGTGGATCTTCATTTTGCGTTAACCTCATTAATTTCTGACGAATGAGTTCTAACAGATAAGGTTTGGCCTTTTCCAAAGCCATTGTTCGAATCAGTGCGCTGTAATCACAACAGGTAAACAGTCTATGATGTCTCGGCTCCATTTCGTTGGAATCCTGGGGTGTTAACGTTTCCTCCTGATTTGCAATCGCATCTTGGATGACATCAGGTTTACTCAAATAAAACCACCCCTTGATGGATTTTTTTATCTCATGAGGAATCATACGCCACAAGATATCAACTCCAGTAAACAATACCGCCGCAAGGGAAAATACCGTACCTAAAGCAGGAACAACAGGAAAGAGCAACGCAAATACAACTGCTCCTAAAGCAGCAGCTAAGAAAGTTATCACAAACAAATTATTGAAAGCCGCCTGTATGTAATGCATTCGCTGAGTACTGTTTTGTGGGGACTCATAGGCTCTATATGAATTGAGTGCCAACATTACCAACTGATGCCCTAATGATAAGGCTAAGCTACTAAAAAAAAACCAAGGACCTGCTGCAAAGCTAAAACTAAATAGTTTGGATAGAGCGGCGCCATAAAGTGATATACTTGCTAATACCGCACACACAGCAGAAGTTAGAAAAAGAGACCATTGATCAAAATTGCGATTGCTGGCTTTTGCAAGTTTATATCCATTAATTATCGCATTTACAGTCAACAAAAAACCTATAAAAGGCAGCGTAATGTAAAATAAAGGTGATATACGAAACATCGCTGATAGTCTTGTATCAGCCATTGTAATAAATAGGGCTATCTCTTGCGTTTCTCTAATGTAGGTAATCGCCTTCTGGAGTTGAGTAACAAACATAAGCCTCCTGATAATTATTATTATTTTTGTACTTGGGAGCCCTACAAAACTCTAAAAATGTAGCCTGATTGTTACCATCAGGATCTTTGGGTACATTCTAGAACATTCAGGTTGTATTGTCCCTTCCCCTCAAAGGGGAGAAGGTGCCCTTCAGGGCAGATAAGGGTATTTGATTACAGCAAATGTACCCTCACCTCTACACCTCTCCCACTAATGGGAGAGGGATTTCTTCTTAACTTAATAAACAATGCCTCCACCTCTATGCCCACAGCAGGAGATGGATTTCATTTTATTGCCGCAGATGAGGGAACAAAATCACATCACGTATTGACTGTGAGTTGGTAAATAACATAATTAAGCGATCTATTCCAATGCCCTCTCCTGCTGTGGGAGGCAAGCCATATTCGAGAGCTTCGATATAATCACTATCAAAATGCATGGCTTCTAGATCACCAGCATCCTTTTCTTCAACTTGCTTACGAAAACGTTCTGCTTGGTCTTCTGCATCATTCAACTCAGAAAATCCGTTAGCAATTTCTCGACCCGCAATGAAGAATTCAAAACGGTCCGTTACTTCTGGATCATCATCGCTGCGGCGGGCCAAAGGTGATATTTCAGTGGGATAACCCGTAATAAAAGTAGGCTGAAATAATTGATGTTCAACAGTTTCCTCAAACAATATAATTTGCAGCTTACCTAACCCGTCAGTTTCTTTAAAAGGAAAACCTTTTTTCTGTAAAATCGCACGACAACTCACGATGCTCTCAAGTTGAGGCGCATCAATTTCCGGATGGTAATGTAAAATTGCCTCTTTTACAGTCATGCGGGCAAATGGCTTATCAAAATCGATAATTTGGCCTTGATATTCAACTTGACGCTTTTCTATTACCGTATCACAGAGATAACGTAATAATTCCTCAGTAAAATTCATCAAATCCTTATAATCTGCGTATGCTTGATAAAACTCAACCATTGTAAATTCTGGATTATGACGTGTTGATATACCCTCATTGCGGAAATTACGATTAATTTCATAAACTCGCTCAAAACCACCTACAACAAGACGTTTTAAATAAAGTTCGGGGGCAATACGCAAATACATGGTCATATCCAATGTATGATGATGCGTAACAAAAGGTCGAGCCATAGCACCGCCTGGAATAGGATGCATCATGGGTGTTTCCACTTCCAGAAAGTAGTTTTTATCCATAAATTGTCTAAACGCTTGAATCAATCGTGAGCGCGTTAAAAACGTAAGTCGACTTTCATCATTGGCAATCAAATCAACATATCGTTTGCGATATTTCACCTCTTGATCAGCTAGGCCATGAAACTTATCAGGCAAAGGGCGCAATGATTTCGTTAATAATTCTATACGTTCCGAATGTACTGTCAGCTCACCTGTATTTGTTTTGAATAGCTCACCTTGAACACCGACTATATCGCCTAAATCCCAATGCTTAAATTCTTCATACTCTTCAGGGAGATCATTCGCTCGAATGTATACTTGTATACGCCCAGAAAAATCTTGAATATGGAAGAAACTAGCCTTTCCCATAATACGTCTTAATACAATACGACCCGCTACAATTACTTTAACATGTTGTTGTGCTAAGGTTTCCTTATCTAATGAATCGTAATGTTTTACAATTTCCTGAGCTAAATTTTCACGACGAAATTGGTTTGGAAAATTAAAACCTTTTGTACGTAATTCAGCCAATTTTTGTTTACGAATATAATAAACTTCGCTTTCATCGATATGTTCTATTTGCTCATCACTCATGCTGCCCTACTCCTGCCTTTAAACTGGCTTCAATAAATTGATCCAATGCACCATCTAATACTGCCTGGGTGTTGCTCGTTTCAACACCAGTGCGTAGATCTTTAATACGAGATTGATCTAATACGTAAGAACGGATTTGAGATCCCCAACCTATGTCTGATTTGCTGGCTTCTAATGCCTGCTGCTCCGCGTTTTTCTTTTGCATTTCCAATTCATATAACTTAGCACGCAGCTGCTTCATTGCCTGATCTTTATTACGATGTTGGCTTCGATCATTCTGACATTGTACTACAATCCCACTGGGAGCATGAGTAATACGTACTGCCGAATCGGTTCGGTTAACATGCTGTCCCCCAGCTCCGGATGCTCTGTAGGTATCGATACGTAAATCAGCCGGATTAATTTCTATATCAATGTCATCATCAATTTCAGGTGAAACAAATACTGCAGCAAAAGAAGTATGTCGCCTGTTTCCCGAATCGAAAGGAGATTTTCGAACTAAACGGTGCACCCCAGTTTCTGTACGCAACCATCCAAAAGCATACTCGCCCTTAAAATAGATTGTAGCGCTTTTAATACCAGCGACCTCGCCAGGAGAACATTCAATTAATTCAGTAATAAATCCATGTTGTTCCCCCCAACGCAGATACATGCGCAATAACATTTCAGCCCAATCCTGGGCTTCGGTTCCACCTGAACCGGATTGAATATCCAAATAAGCATTTGAATTATCCATTTTCCCAGAAAACATCCGACGAAACTCAAGATCAGCAACTTTTTGCTCGACAGAGGATAACTCTTCACCAATTTCATTTATCGTTTGTTCGTCATTTTCTTCCCGTGCGATCTCAAATAATTCATGGAAATCAATAATGGATTGATTTAATTGAGTTAAAGTAGAAACTACTGCTTCAAGCTGTGTTCTTTCACGTCCTAACGCCTGAGCAACTTCCGGATTATCCCAAACTGAAGACGATTCCAGTTCACGAACAACCTCTTCCAAGCGCTCACTTTTAGCGTCAAAGTCAAAGATACCCCCTAAGCGCTTCTACTCGCTTCTCAAGATCCACCAGATTAAGATTAATTTGGTTTACTTCTAACATAAGTGTCTCTTTAAAAAATAGTGATTGAGTCAATGCTCTAATTGTAACCGCATGCTTCTAATCCGGATTACACGATACTAATCCGGAATACATGACTAATCCGAGCTACAATTTTATGTAAGCTTAACCTAGTAAAAAATAAGCTTGAGATTTTACCGTGAATGCAATGAAAAAAACAACTTTATGAAGTTTTCATTGCTGTTCGGTAGGCTTGTAAGTTCATTAGTAAATCAGCTTCAGCAGGAGACAAATGGCAACTTTCGACAATTTCATCTCGATTACCACCCATTTCTAAAATACGCAAAGCATGACGATAACCCCCATCATTATCTCGTTTATTTTCCAAATCTTGAATTTGATTATCCATGCTGATTAATTGCGTATTAATTTCCTTTAATTGCTTGGAAAATAATAAATCAGCATGAATTAACATGGGGTGATCTTTGGTAATTTCATCGATTGATTTTTGTTGTGTATCTAACTTTTCCTGAAAAGCGATTAATTTTTTTCGCTGATTTAATAGGTAATTCACTCCTAATGAAAGAATGGCTGCATTTAAGCTTAAAAGAAAAATAATCATTTTGTATCCTTATTTCCAGAATTCCCGATGACTACGCGGTGAGTTGGCTCACTTAATGCCGGATTCAAAAGACGAGGAACATTTCGATTCAAGGCGATAACGATACTGACCCTACGATTTGCCGCTCTCCCTTGATCTGTGATGTTGTCTGCAACTGGAAATTGTTCACCATAACCTGTTACTAAAATACGTTCCGTTGAAATGCCAAATGAATTTAAAGTCCGGCCAACAACCGCCGCACGCATGGCTGAAAGTTCCCAGTTTGAAGGAAACTGAGGGGTTTCTATAGGGACATTATCAGTATACCCTTCTACAGCAATAATAGCGGATGATTTTTTAATTTTACTCGCCAATCGCATTAACTTAACAAAAGCATCTGGTTTTAAATCTGCTTCACCTGACTCAAACAAGGCTCCTGATTTGATGTCCAGCTCAATCCAGCCTTCCTGGCGGTCAATTTTATAATTGCCATCTTCTAATTCTGATAACGATTGGCTTAATTCATCAAGACCATCGTTATAGAGCCCATGAACTTGTTGGGTTTGTGGTCCGTCTTTTTTATTGTCCGTTGACTTAAGCGCACGGGCCGCATCTTTATTATTAAACGCCGATTTCATCCCCTCCGAAAGCGATTTGTATTTTGAGGTGTTCACGGAAGAAATAGCATACATCACTACAAAAAATGCAAAAAGCAAGGTAATGAAATCTGCATAGGAGACTACCCAACGATGATGGTCGTTATGTTGTTCATTTCTTTTTTTTCTTGATTTCATCTTTCTTGTGCTGGCCAAAGTTATTGAGTTTTAACAACAAGATCCCGGGACTTTCCCCAGAGGCGATGGCGACTAAACCTTCCACTATCATCTCATCGTAGTGCACCTTATGGGCAATACAACTTTTTAATTTATTCGCCACAGGTAAAAAAATAAGATTAGCCATGCCAACACCATATATAGTAGCTACGAAAGCAACTGCAATACCTAATCCCAATTCGCTCGGCTCGGCTAAATGTCGCATAACTTGGATCAGCCCTAATACTGCTCCCATAATTCCTATAGTTGGGCTGTACCCTCCCATACTTTCAAAAACTTGTGCTGCATGGAGGTCATGATTTTCAATTCGCTCAATCTCATCCTCGAGAACTTGTCTGATAGTGAGTTTATCTACACCAATAACCAATAACTCCAATCCTTTGTTAATGAGTGGATTTTTTTCAACTTCCAAATGTTCTTCCAAAGAAAGTAATCCCAATTGACGCGCTTTTCGTGCCAACTCAAACATTTTGTTACGGCAGGATTCAAATTCAAGTTTGGGGGGTCTGATGACCCAAGGTAAAATAGTAAATGCTCTCCTAAAGGTACTCAACGGTGTTTGTACCATAACCGCACCAATTGTTCCTCCAAGCACGATAAACAGTGCAGACAAATTGACTAATGCCTGCATATTCCCGCCTTCAAACACTTGGCCGATTATAATGGCTAGAAAACTGGTTAACATCCCTAGTAAAGTTAAAACATCCATTCTTTTTTATTCCGGTAAACGTGATTTAATCCGATGTGTTGCCTGGCTAAGAATCTGTGAAACACGTGATTCACTGACGCCGATAACTTCCCCAATTTCTTTTAAATTCAAATCCTGTTCATAGTATAGAGAGAGGACCATTCGCTCCTTATGCGGCAATCCGCGAATAACCTCCGATAAACGACTCATTAAATCACTATGGAATACATTGGCATGAGGTTCAGCATATCCATCTTCGACTTGCAAAACATCATCGGTAACACCCAGATCTTCAAAGCCATATAAATGACTACTCACTGAGTCTTGTAACATTTCATGGTACTCATCTAGTGAGATGCCAAGCTCAGCTGCAATTTCTGAATCTTTAGCTTCTCTACCTAACCGATGCTCGACATGTTTTACTGCTTCAGAAATCATTCTTGAATTTCGATATACAGAACGAGGCACCCAATCATTACGTCTTACCTCATCAAGCATGTACCCCTTAATTCGAATTCCTGCATAGGTTTCGAATGATGCACCTTTGGAAGAATCATAATGTTTTGTTGCTTCCAGCAATCCAAGCATTCCCGCTTGTATTAAATCATCCAACTGCACACTTTGAGGCAAACGCCCCAATAAATGATGTGCGATGCGTTTAACCAACAAGGCATGGTTTTTTACCAGCGTTTCTTGGATTTGCTGATTTACTTTGCTATAGGCAGCCAAAGCATCCACAATATTCTCCTTAAAATTCACCTGCAACCAAACGCTCTAAAAAGAAACTGGTATTACCACCCAATAAAGCACTGGGAGGCCATTCAGAGACTTCATCAGCTAACTGCCTGAGTGCCGAAGCAGCAGCAGAATCAGGATAAGCAATTAATACAGGCTTTTGCATTTTTACTGCCCTGTGTATGTGTTCATCAAATGGTACCGCTCCTAAATAGTCTAGCTGAACCTCAAGAAATTGCTCGGAAACTTTGAATAATTTGTTAAATAGTTCCCGCCCATCTCTTTCATTTCTCACCATATTCGCCAGTATATGAAAGCGAGTCCATTCATAACGCTTACTCATTACTTTAATTAAAGCATATGCATCAGTTAATGAAGTAGGTTCATCACATACAACGACGATTAATTCTTGCGATGAACGAGTAAAACTTAGAACGGTGTCTGAAATCCCCGCAGCGGTATCTATAACCATGTAATCTAAATCATCGGTGAGTTCATTAAATGCATCGATAATTCCGGCAAGTTCTGGTGAGGAAAGTTGCGTCATGAACTCTGTCCCTGAGGCTGCAGGAATGACACTAATGCCATTAGGTCCTGGCAAAATAATGTCACTTAAATGACAGATTCCCTGAATTACATGAGACAGGTTATATTTAGTGTGTAATCCGAGCATGATATCGATATTTGCCAATCCTAAATCGGCATCAAGTATCATGACTCTTTTATTAAGCTGAGCCAAACCAACTGCCAGATTAACGGAAACATTACTCTTACCTACACCTCCTTTCCCAGCAGAAACAGCAATTACTTTAATGGGTTTCGCACGTGATAGATTCCTCAGACCAGAAGCTTGATCACTTACATTCTGCTTTACTTTAGACATGATATTCTCTCCCAGCACCTTGATGTGCTTTCCCAGCATTGTCCGACTGAAACAATTGTGTTTCCTGCTCCGCAAGCAGCTCAATAAGCTGGTGACGTGTTGCCATTTTAATATCCTCAGGGACACGTTGTCCGTGTGTGAGATAGCTGACCCCCAAGCCTGATTCAATGAGTGCGCTGAGTGCGCCACCTACAGCTAATGACTCATCCAGCTTGGTTAAAATGCACTGATCGACTTGATTTGCTTCATAACGTCTTATTGCATCAATTAATACTTGATAATGGCTGGTTGCAGGTAAAACCAAAACTTTCGAAATCGACTGCAAATAAGTACTCAATACATGCATTTGTTTTACAACTCGTTCATCCGCAGGATTCATTCCCGCGGTATCAATCAAAATTAATTTCTTATCACTTAATTGTCGTAGTACTCGCGCCAAAGAGACTTCATCCTGAGCAACACAAACCTTTACCCCCAAAATTTTTCCATACATCATGAGTTGCTCTTGTGC
Organism: Legionella sp. 227; assembly: GCF_043161935.1. Lineage (NCBI taxonomy): Bacteria > Pseudomonadati > Pseudomonadota > Gammaproteobacteria > Legionellales > Legionellaceae > Legionella > Legionella sp. 227. The sequence continues at coordinate 3,607,594 of NZ_CP171154.1, forward strand.
GGCAATTCGATACGTATCCATCGTCACAAGACCTAACTTATCTGCCCCAAATCTCAGGGTAAATCTCGCCGCAATTTTGGCCAGGGTCGTCGTTTTTCCGACACCAGTGGGTCCAACAAAAGCATAAACGCCCCCCTCTTCTATCCTATGGTTGTCACGAATGGTTAATTGCTCAGAAATTAAATTCAATATGGCTTCCCATCCTTTTTGCTGATTAAAATCGGGGCGTACCGAACATGCCCAAGCAGCAGCGGTCGTATGACTTACGCCAAGATACAAAAGTTTCTGCAGCAAAATGGTATGCAAGGGCTCATAAACCCCCACATTACCCCGTAATTGGGCTTCAAGCATGCCTCTTAACGTTTGAATTTCTTGACGCATATCATCAAGAGGTGTTTGCATTTGAAATTTATTAATCTGACTCGGTGGCTCGGCAGAAGCAACTGCCGCAGAAGCGGATAGAATGGTTTCATCAAAATCAATTGCAGCAACGACCTCTACTCCACCCTCTATATGATGACTGGACAAAATAACGGCATCAGCACCAAGTGTCTCTTTAATTTGTTTCATAGCGCTGCGTGTGTCGGCCGCAACAAAACGTTTTAATTTCATAAAGCCTCCTGCTTATGAAGAAATTTGCCACTATTCACGCAATGCCTCTATAGAAATTGTAGTCCGATTGTAGGAAAACTGAGAAATTTATACTCTTTAGCGCCTTTTTTTCCTGGCCTAGGTTACTGTTCCATGAAAAAAATTTGTCCATTTCTATCCTACTGTGCCTACTATTCTTATTTGTTTGTTATCAGGAATCTCCTGATATGACAAAACATGAAAGTCATGAGAGATATTACGCACAAATCGTGCCAACACTGCGCGTATCCCCGGTTGTACAACCAAAACTGAACTCTCCTGCTTTGCCTGCTGTTGCATTGCTAATTGTGTTAAAGAATGTTGTATCTTATCTGCCATTCCTGGCTCAAAATTTACGCCGCCAGATCCACTACTCTGAATAATGTTTTGCAATAATTGTTCCAACTCGGGTTTTAATGTGATGATCGGCAGCTCTTCATGAATGCCACTGATTTTTTGCGTAATTAATCGTGATAAGGCAATTCGTACTTGACTGATTAGGTACTCTGTATCTTTAGATTTTGGCGCTAGTTCCGCCAAAGTTTCGACTATGGTTCGAATATCAGTGAGAGGAATGTGTTCTACTAATAATCCTTGTAATACTTTACTGACCATGCCTAATGAAAGTCCATCTGGGACCAGCTCTTTTACCAATTTAGGTGAATTTATTGCAAGCTTATCTAACAGCTGCTGTGTTTCTTCATAACCTAATAACTGTTGACTGTTTTGCTCTAATATTTGGCTTAGGTGCGTGGCAACGACTGTTGAGGCATCTACTACAGTATACCCCAAAGTATGTGCCTGCTCTTTTTGACTTTCATTTATCCAAACCGCTTCCATACCAAATGCTGGGTCATGAGTTTTTATTCCCTCAATTTCGCCAAAAACTTGTCCTGGATTGATAGCCAAACTACGATCTAAATGAATTGAGGCCTCTCCCATTACAACTCCCGCCAAACTAATTCGATAATGGTTAGGTTTTAAATCCAAATTATCACGTACGTGCACAGAGGGAATTAAAAAACCCAGTTCTTGAGATATTTTCTTGCGTACCCCTTTTATGCGAGATAGTAAAACACCGCCTTGTGACTGATCCACTAGAGGGATCAGGCGATATCCTACTTCGAGGCTAATCACATCAACTGGATTCACATCGTCCCATGAGAGTTCCGATGAAATACTAGGAGTTTGCATGGCCAGAGATTCATTTTCCTGATTGAGTTGTTCTTTGCGTTTTACCTTTTCTTGCTGTTGAAACAAATAAGCAATTCCCGACAAACCTGCAGCAAGTAAAATAAATGCGACATGAGGCATTCCAGGGATAATACCAATCAATCCGATAATTGCCGCTGCAATAATTAACGAACGTGGGTTAGCCAGCAATTGGGAAATCACGGCATGTCCCATATTTTGCGCACTAGAAACTCGCGTAACAATAATGGCTGCGGCAGTTGATAAAACTAAAGAGGGTACTTGCGCAACCAAACCATCACCAATAGTTAATAGGATATAATTATGCAGCGCATCAGAGACGTTCATTCCATGTTGAAAAACACCAATGATCAAACCACCAATAATGTTTACAACCAGAATTAAAATTCCAGCTACTGCATCACCACGAACAAATTTGCTGGCACCATCCATAGAACCATAAAAGTCTGCTTCCTGGGCTACCTCTAATCGACGTTTTATTGCCTGTTCTTGATTGATTAAACCCGCATTCAAATCAGCATCGATCGCCATTTGTTTCCCAGGCAAAGAATCTAAAGTAAAACGCGCACTGACCTCAGATACACGCCCCGCTCCCTTAGTGACCACAACAAAATTGATTACTACCAAAATAATAAATACGACAAGGCCTACAGCATAGTTTCCACCAATAACTACTTCACCAAATGATTGAATCACATGCCCAGCAGCATCCGTTCCTTTATATCCATTGAGTAACACCACGCGAGTTGACGCAACGTTTAACGACAATCGCAACAAGGTAGCAAGCAGTATCACGGTTGGAAATACAGCAAAATCGAGAGGCCTTTCGCTGTATATTACTGCTAACAGCACTACAAGGGATAAAGCAATATTAAAAGTAAAGAACACATCCAATAAAAAAGGAGGCAAAGGCAGCATCATCATGCCAAGCATCATGACCAGCACTAAAGGCGTACCTAAACCTTGACGCAGCCAATATTGAATGTAGTGCAATGCTTTATTCATTAGCATTCTCCTCTGCTTTGCGCGCTAATTCGGGCGGAATAGGAACATCCTGTAATACCGTGGGTTTATAATCGTAACGTTCCTTATCTCGCAGTTGAAACACATAGGCTAAAACCTGGGCTACAGCGACATAGAGTCCTCTGGGTATTTCCTTATTTAATTTGGTAGAAAAATAGAGCGCACGTGCTAAGGGGGGCACCGAAATAATGGGAATTTGATGTGATTTTGCAACTTTGTTTATTTGAAAAGCAACCAAGTCTTTGCCCTTTGCCACAACTATGGGTGCCTTATGACTCTTTTCTTTATAACTGATTGCTACGGCATAATGCGTGGGGTTAGTTAACACGACATTCGCTTTAGATATTTCATTCATCATCCGCCGCCTCGAGATTTCTTGCTGGGCGCGACGAATTGCACTTTTTACCTCCGGCTTACCTTCTGTTTCTTTATATTCATCTCTCAATTCTTGCATCGTCATTTTCATATTTTTTTGATGTTCATACAATTGAAAAGGCACATCAAAAGCTGCAATCACAATCAAACTGGCAGTAATTAATACAAATGACTTCACTACGATCAAAGCACCGCTGCCAATTGCTGTTTCTATGGGAACATGAGCCAAAGCTAACAAGGCAGGTACTTGTGCTTTCAATACCACTATGGCTACAACTGCGACTAAAAGAAATTTGAAAAACGATTTAATCATTTCGGCAAAACTTTTCACCGAAACCATTCGTTTAAGTCCTTGAAATAGGTTGAGTCGTGAAAACTTAGGTTGTATCACTTGCGCGCTAAACACCCAGCCGCCCATAAGCAAAGGAGCTGCCAAAGTAATCAGAAAAATTACAACCAATAAAGGTATTAAAGACCAAAATCCCATCTTGGCTAGAAAAAATAAACGTTCTAAACTTGTCATGGGCGTAATAATAACGCGTGTATCAAACTCAAAGGCATGACGCATCATTGTTGCCATCTGATGCGCTAACTGTTTACCAAAAATAAGAAATCCTAAAGCAGTAAAAAGTAAGGTCACTGTGGTATTGAAATCTTTTGAACGAGCAACCTGACCTTTTTTTCGTGCTTCTTTGAGCCGTTTGGCCGAGGGCTGTTCGGTTTTTTCTTGTGCTTGTTCTTGCTCTGCCATCAGTGCAACATCCCTATCATAAAACGCATTCCATCTTTGATAAGATCTGCCATTTGTGCGGCAACACTAGGCAAACCCACCTTAATCACAACCATTCCCATGATCAACGTTATAGGAAATCCTAAGGAAAAAATATTCAATTGTGGTGCTGCACGAGACATAATTCCGAATGCAAGGCTCACAATAAGTAAAGACAATAAAGCCGGAATTGAAATCAATAAGGCCTGTTTAAACATCCAGCCCGAAAATAAAATGACATTCCAAACCATAGATTGAGTCACTGAAAGCTGTCCTATAGGCATGATTCTGAAACTATCCAATAAGGTTTCAAAAACAGTCAAATGACCATTAAGTGCCAAAAAAATTAAGGTCATCATCATGGAGTAAAGCTGGCTAACAAGTGGGACGCTGGCTCTGCTTGCAGGATCCATCATCACTGCAAAACTTAGGCCAGCCTGCATTGCAATAATTTGTCCACCCAAAACAAAAACCTGAAAAACGAGTTGTAAGACAAATCCCATTAACAAACCAAAGAGCAATTCCTGGAGGATATATCCTAAAAAAATTCCTTTGAAATTCAGAAAAGAAAGTTCTTTAGGAACCATAAAGGCACAGGCACAACTTAAAACAAAAAGGAAAATAATTTTAATGCGCGCTGGTAATAAGACAGAAGAAAATACTGGTACTGTAAGCAATAACCCGCCAATACGACCCATTGGCCAAATAGCCTGACTTATCATACCGATAATTGTTGGATAATCCAGCTTCATCTTGAATTAGCCTATTAAGTAAGGAATATTGGTAATTAACGAATCGGTGTAATTCACCATCGTTTTCAATAACCAAGGACCAGCAAATACAAGCATCAAAAAGGTAATAAATAATTTGGGTATAAAACTCAAACTCGTTTCATTAATTTGTGTAGCTGCTTGAAACATAGAAACGAGAACACCAATAATTAAGCCAGGAAGAATGAGTACTGTGATCAATAACAGCATTAAATACACACCCTCACTGAATATAGAAACTACAGACTCTGGAGTCATATTCTTTCCCTATAATTTGGGGCTCTGTTTACAGCGCTACCTTGTCGGCCCCATCCCTACGTCAACCCAAGCAACGAGCAATGATGTGGTAAGATAGCGAATTGTAAATAGTCCCTATTTCCTCTTAATTTATAACTCTGGACGTAATGCTGCATTAACTCATAGCAAAACTTGAAGCCAGTGAACCTAAAATGAGTGTCCAACCATCAACCATAACAAAAAGCATGATCTTAAAGGGTAATGAAATAATTAAAGGCGATAACATCATCATACCCATAGCCATTAGAACACTGGATACCACCATATCAATAATCAAAAAGGGCAAAAATAAAATAAATCCAATCTGAAAAGCTGTTTTTAATTCACTGGTGATAAATGCAGGAATCACGACACTCATTGGTACTTCATTAAGCGTAGCGGGATTTTCTTGAGCGAATTTTTCAAACATGGATAAATCATTTTTGCGTGTTTGATTTAACATAAATTCCCGTAAAGGTACTTGTGCATTGGCTAGGGCCTGAGGAAATTTAATAGTCTCTGCGAGATAAGGTTGTACTGCACTGTCATTGATTTTATTAAATACAGGTGACATCACAAAATAAGTCATAAATAAAGCAATACCAATTAAAATTTGATTGGTTGGAGTTTGAGCCATCCCTATAGCCTGACGTAAAATAGAAAGCACTATAATGATTCTTGTAAACGCTGTCATTGCCATCAACATCCCAGGCAACACGGTTAACAACGTCATAAAAATCAAAATTTGGAGGTTAACACTGTAGGTCTGTTCTCCATTGGCACCAGGTTGTACGGTCATTGCAGGCAAGGATAACGGTGCTGCCTGTAAAACCAGTGGGAAGCAACAAAATAAAATAAGAAATAGTGTCGCCTGGGTGCAGCGTAGCGGAATACGGGATGTTTTACTGTCATCCCGAGTGTCAGGAGAAATCTCCCATCGCAACCCTGCGCTAAAGCGATAAGATCCCGCGCGACGTTCGAAATGACGGAGACTTTTCTCATGAAAATTACAGAATATTGGATACCAATGGGTAATTAAATTCATTATGTTCATCTTATGATTTCACAACCGATTTAAGCAGAGCCGCAAATGAAGGTTTATTAAGAGTGTCCTCAAATCCTGGTGGAAGCTGTTCGCCAAAATCATGGAGTAATGTGATGTTTCCAGAACCTGAACCAACCAATAAATAACGAGTTCCCACCTTTAATAAGGTGATTTTTTCTTTAGGTCCTAAAATCATACTGGCCATGGATTGAAATCCGTTGGTCGAGCCCATGTGCATACCATGAAATCGCCTCACTACCCAAGACAATAACATGATGAGTAATAAAACCAACAATAGGCCCATCACCACACGTATGAGCTCTCCTTGATTGAGTGCACTTTGCATTATCTTAATCGCTTAATTCGTTCTGCTTGAGTGACAATGTCGGTTAATCGCACTCCAAACTTATCATTAACGACAACAACCTCTCCGTGCGCAACTAAAGTGCCATTGACTAAAACATCAAGCGGATCACCCGCTAAACGATCCAGGGCAACAATCCCGCCTTGGTTTAATCGAAGCAAATTACGAATGGTCATTTTGGTATGACCAATTTCTACCTTCACAGATACCGGTATATCTAAAATTAAATCCAGTTTGTCGCTGTCAGCTTCCTGAGGAAGAGTATTTGCTGGTTTGGGTTGTTCCATTTCTTGAGACATTACTTATCTCCTAATAACTAATGTTTTTTATTATTTTTACTGCGCGTTTTTCATTTGCAGCACCTTGAGTTGCCGTAAAACCTGGAATTCCTTCAATATCTAAAGTAACCACTTCTTTCATTTCCATTGGTATAAAATCACCTACTTGCCATGACATCACTGCCCCTAGAGTGCTTTTTGTTTCAGCCATTACAGAGCTTACCGTTAATTCAACATCCATTAATTCTTCTTTCAGCGATTTAACCCAGTTAGGATCAATTTCATCATCGGGTCTAGAAGCACCAAGTTCCAATTGCTCTTTAATCGGTTCAACCATGGAATACGGTAAAATGAAATAAAAAGTTCCTGTTTCTTTGCCAAAATCCATCGAAAATCGTGCAACTAACAACATTTCTTCAGGTTCTGCTATATTGACCAATTGTGGGTTTGTTTCATCATTAAATTTGGTAATATCAAGCTGTATAATTGGCTTCCAAGCCTGAGTCAGGTTGGCAATCAGTTTCTTGGTAATTACATCCATTACACGTAACTCAGTAGCAGTAAAATCAGTTTTGTCTTTTTGAGCAAAAAATTGCGAGCTTCCACCAAAATAATAGTCAACCAGATCGTAGACAAAAGTACTATCAAAAAGAATAATCCCTTTACCACGTAATGGTTTAAATTTAGAAATACACATTAAGCTTGGATTGGGTAGACTCTCCATAAAATCGCGGTGTTTGGTAATGAGCAATGGATCTTGTTTAATCTCAAAATCTTTGGCGGTAACGTTGTAGACATCTGATGCAAATAAGCGCACAGCGCGATCATAAATTCTATCTAATACAGGTAATTTGCCTTTGACTATGCGTTCCTGAGCCGTAAAATTCAGTGTTTTTACATCATTTTCGTCTTTTATCTCTACTGTCTCAAATACAGCCTCAGTAACCTTCTTTTTATTCGCTTTTGCTTTTTTATTGTCGCCTTTTTCATCAGAAACTGCAGGCTCTTCTGAGTCTTGATGGAGATCTTCAGGATGTTCATCCACAGTTTTCAGCAGAGCATCTATTTCTTCTTGTGATAAAACGTTTTTATCAGCCATATCAGCAATCCATACTAATTTTAAACTTGAATTCACTCATTAAATTCAAGGAACCACCTGATTTTTCTATTGAATATCTACGTTATGCAAACTATATGCCATTTATATAAAGTGTTGTCATCGGACTAGGACATGCAACTTGGATACTGCTCAGTTCCCATCACCCAAGCAACACTCGTCAGCCCAAGCCACCCTGTTCATCCCGAGTTCAGCAAGAACTCTCCATGCTGCAGCACAGTATTTTGAGAGAGTCCTAGTTGACCTCGTGATGACGGAACGCAGGATGAGGAGCCTATTAAATTTGACAGTCAAAAAAATCATATGCCAATCATTTGACAATGTACTCAAATTAATGGGTAAAAATACAAGCAACTTTATTCATTCGTTTGTTGCTGGCATTTCGCTTGTGCCATTCTTCGACAATTATCCTGGCAATCAATTTGATCTGAGTTCAAGCATTGTGAATTAATACAATCTTGGGTTGTATTATTGAAACACTGCGACTTGTCATATTTTTGTGCGCCTAAATTATCTTGAGGGATATCCGCTGCAAAAACTGAAAAAGAAAAGAAAAATCCAAAAATGATTAAACAAGTTTTCATCATAATTCCTTTTAAATGTGTTCCTAAATGAATTATAGTCTTAGTATAGAATATAATTGAATGAAGAAAAAATGCACTGCAAAACAAGAAAGTTCACTAATTTTAGCCGTGCACGCTTTAGTCAATCGTTTTGCATACGTCCAGATAATGAAGAGCAACTTGCTGATTATCTTGCTCATAATCCTCAGCAAAACATTCTCGTACGAGGCTCAGGCTTAAGTTATAACGACAGTTGTTTTAATACTGATGGTTTGATTATCGACACTGCGCGTCTGAATCATTTTATCGATTTTAATCATGAGACCGGGATTATAGTATGTGAAGCTGGAGTATCACTCCAAGATTTATTTTTAGTACATCCTGATTTCATTCCTCCAGTTCTTCCTGGTACCGTTCATGCTACCGTAGCCGGTGGAATTGCTCATGATGTGCATGGAAAAAACAATCACCAATCTGGGAGTTTTGGCCATCATCTCCTTGGATTTGATCTACTCATAGGCAATAAAAAACTTCATTGCAGCCGTGAGGAAAACGGCGACTTATTTCATGCCACCATTGCAGGCTTAGGACTCACCGGTGTTATTACTCGAGCCGAACTTCGTCTAAAAAAAGCGCCTCGCTTTGTTCATGCTGAACACAAGCAATTTGAATCCATCCAGGCATTAACTGAATATATGGTAGCCGAGGGTATTCATCATGACTATCAGGTATCTTGGCTTGATCTTCTGAATTCCACCCCTCGAGCCATTCTTTCTACAGCGGATCATTGTGAACCAATCAACGCAGAAAAACCAAAGATCCATACCGTACCTAAAATTCCATGTTCTCTGCTCAAGCGATGGAATATGAAATTGTTTAATCAGCATTTTTTTACCAGTAAAAAAGGTCAAGAAAAATTAGCACTGGAACAATTTAATAATCCACTTGATAAACTCATGCACTGGAATAGACTTTATGGCCCTGAAGGATTGCTTCAATTCCAAGCTGTATTTGATGTCGATCATGCGGCAATTATTTTGGAGCAGTTAATCGAATTAATGCGGATTAATAAAGCTACCCCTACTCTCGCAGTCCTCAAGTTGTTTACCCAACCCGGTGAGGGCTTACTCTCTTTTTGTAAACCAGGATTTACCTTAGCCGTTGATTTCGTTCATAATCCTCAGGCAACACAAGCAATATCGGCGATGAATCAGCGAATCACTGAACTTAACGGTCGAATTTACTTAGCTAAGGATTTGTTTTTGAATGAACAACAATTTCATAGCATGTATGAGAATCATCAACAATTTTCTCAGATTTTAGGCCATTATGGCTGTACAATGCACTCTGATCTGGCAAAACGATTAGGGATTGTTAAATGACGCAAAGAACTTGGGTGATACTCGGCGCAACCTCCATTATTGCCGAAAAATTTGCACATATCGTTGCTCGCTCGGGGCATCAATTACTGTTGGTAGGACGCCAACAAAAGCAGCTCCAAATCATTGCCAACGATATTATGCTTCGATACAAAATAAATTGCGATGTACTTGTTGTGGACCTGATGGAACAGGTCGATACATTAATCACTGCATTTAAAACAACTGAGAATGAATTGGATTTGTTCATTGCCCACAGTGATTTCACCGATAACGAGCATCTTAATGTCGAGACAATAACCCACCTCATCAGACTCAATATTCTAACGACTACCTTAGTCATCCACAGCTATTTGAATCGTCAGCAAAAAGAACATCATTTACTTTTTTTAAGTTCCGTTGCGGCATGTAGAGGACGTTCCAAAAACAGTCTGTATGGTGCAAGTAAAGCAAGTATCGAAGTTTATCTTCAAGGCCTACAACAGGCTGCCAACAATAATCAACACATCACCATCGCCCGCTTAGGCTTTATTGACACCAAACAAACCTATGGCCTTCCGGGAATTTTTTATGCTGCACCACCAGAGTCTTGTGCAAAAGCCTGTTGGAAGGCTTTGATGCGTAGAAAAAGGATATTTTATTATCCTCATTTCTGGCGAATGATTATGGCAATTATCACTCGAGTGCCATTTTTTCTATATAAAAAAATGGGCAAGATTTGATGTTGAATCCTATCGATTTTTAGTGGAACCCGGGTTACGGCTTCGCCATCACCCAGGCAATGAGAAATATCTAATAGATGTAGTTATTTTATGATCTTAATCATAGGCAAGATGGTTTTTATCAATCCAAAAAATTGTAAAATGTAGATCACTAGAACAATAAGTACCAGCACATTTAACAGACTTTTAATTGATGGAGGCATAGGGATAAAAGTGTCTATCAACCATAACACTACCCCAAAAATAACAATTACGGCAATTAAATTGAGTAGTCCACTCATGACTGTCCTTATTAAGATTGTTTCTTAAAATTATAGCAGAGTTACAAATACTAAGATTTTTGCAGACTGATGACAAAAAATGTGAGGATAATCTGACCCTCGGGATGAGGGCTAAATGCCCCTGATCAACCCGTGCTAATCAAAGGCATCTTACAACCATGCGACACGCAATAGAAAATTACTGACAAACACCTTATTCGCTTTGAGGGCCTGTTTTTTCCTTCAATAGATCCCGAATTTCAGCTAATAAAGTTTCTTCCCTTGTTGGTGGCGTTTCTTTCTTTTCTTCGTTTTTCCTTAATAAAGAAATCATTTTAATTGCTATAAAAATTGAAAAAGAAATGATGGTGAAATCAATCACTGCCTGGAGAAACTCGCCCCATTTCACCACCGCATCACCGACGGTAAATGTTTTATTTGCAACATTGATTCCGCCTAATAATAGGCCTATCAAAGGCATGACAATGCCACTAACTAATGAACTCGTAATTTTGCCAAAGGCAGCACCAATAACCACTGCGACAGAAAGATCAATTACATTTCCCTTGAGGGCAAACTGTTTAAACTCTTGTAAAAAACGCATGTCATCTCCCTATATATGCTTATTTACAAAAGTAACCTGGAAAAAATTCCAGGCTACATCCAATTCATTTATGAATGGCGAACCATTTCTCTAATTTCTTCTATCTTTTTCTCCAAGTCATCCGGAGCAACACCGCCACCTTGGGCCATATCATCCCGGCCACCGCCTTTCCCGCAGAGATGTCTTACCAAAGTGGCCGCAGCAGGAGCTTTGCCTAAAATATTTTTACTCACCCCAGCAACCACATTCATTTTATTTTCATCGAGTGTAAATAAAACAATCACAGCTGAATCAAGTCTTGATTTCAATTGATCCAAAGTAGTGCGCATGGTTTGACTGTCTGCTCCTTCCAATTGTTTCACAAGCAAACTAATTCCATTGATTTTTTCTACCTCATTGGCCAGATCAGCTCCTGATTTTTGTACTTTCTCGCTGTGTAATTTGGTAATTTCTTTTTCCAAACTTTTATTTTCAGAGATGAGTTGCGTGATTTTATCTGGTAGATTATTGGTTGTGGTTTTTAATAAAGACGCTAATTCACGTAACAAAAACTGTTGTTCATTCACCCAAATTAAAGCATAACGACCGGTCACCAGCTCGATACGTCGTACCCCACTGGCAATCCCATATTCGGCAACGATTTTAAACAACCCGATATCGCCCGTCCTTCGTGCATGTGTTCCGCCACAAAGTTCTTTAGAGAATTCGCCCATGGATAATACACGCACTTTATCGGTATATTTTTCCCCAAAAAGAGCGACGGCACCGCTTTTTTTAGCAGACTCAATATCCATAATCTGGGTTACAACTTCATTATTTGCACGAATTTGGTCATTGACTAATTGTTCAATTGCTTGTACTTGTTCCGCAGTTAATGATTCAAAATGAGAAAAGTCAAAACGCGCGCGCTCTGCATCAACTAATGAACCTTTTTGCTGGACTTGTGGCCCGACGACTGTTTTAAGTGCTGCGTGCAACAAATGAGTTGCAGTATGATTTAAACGAATTGCCTCTCGACGTTCGTTATCGATTTGCGCTTTAACTAACTGATCCAGGGTCGCAGTACCTTCGACTACTTCTCCATAATGCACAATGGCTTGAGCTTTCTTTTGTGTGTCATCGACACGAAAACTAAAACCTGGTCCTGTTAAGAATCCTTTATCGCCTACTTGTCCCCCACTCTCTGCATAAAACGGTGTATGATCAAGGACTATAGCGCCCTTGATGCCTTCGTTTAAAGAGTTCACTTCTGTTCCATCCTGAACCAAGGCAATAATTTTGGACTCCATCTCTTTTTTCTCATACCCATGAAAATCAGATTGGTAATCCAATGGAGCACTAGTACTGTAATCGACGCTAAATTGACTGGCTGCCTGCGATTGTTCGCGTTGCTGTTGCATCAATTGATTAAAACCATCCATATCCACATAGAGACCTTGTTCTCTGGCGATATCGGCAGTTAAATCAACAGGAAAACCATAAGTATCATACAGCTTAAATGCGATTTCCCCTGATATTTCATGGCCACCAAGAGAATGCATTTGTTCTTGCAATAAGCGTAAACCTTGATCCAGAGTACGAGCGAATTGATTCTCTTCTTGATTAAGAATTTTTTCTATATGCGCCTTATATTTTATCAATTCAGGATAAGCATCTCCCATGACTTCAATTAAAGGCTCTACCAATTTAGAAAAAAATGGAGTTGGCAAACCTAACTTATTACCATGTCTTATCGCTCTTCGAATTATTCTTCTCAGCACATACCCGCGGCCTTCATTGCCTGGAATTACTCCATCAGCAATTAAAAACGCACAAGAACGAATATGATCAGCAATTACTTTTAACGAGGTATGGTTTAAATCGGCAATATCAGCAAGTTTTGCAATAGATTTTATTAAATACTGGAAACTGTCTATTTCATAGTTGCTGTGTACGCCTTGCACTACTGCTGCGAGTCGCTCGAGACCCATACCTGTATCCACAGAAGGTTTGGGTAGCGGATGTAGGTTTCCATCCTTATCCCGATTAAACTGCATGAATACCAGGTTCCAAATTTCTATATATCGATCCCCATCTTCATCAGGGCTTCCTGGAGGACCACCTGGGATTTCAGGACCATGATCATAAAAAATTTCAGTGCAAGGGCCACAAGGACCAGTATCCCCCATGGACCAAAAATTATCTTTTTCACCACATCGTGAAAAGCGTGTAGGGGAAACCTTCATTTCTTTTAACCAAATATCTTCTGCTTCCTGATCTTCTTTATAAACAGTCACCCACAAACGCTCTTCGGGTAAACGCAGAACTTGAGTTAAAAATTCCCAAGCAAATTTTATGGCTTCTCGCTTGAAATAATCGCCAAAACTAAAATTACCCAACATTTCAAAAAAAGTATGGTGCCTTGCGGTATAACCCACATTTTCCAAATCATTGTGTTTTCCACCAGCACGCACACACCGTTGTGCAGTAACAGCTCGTTGATAAGAACGTGTTTCAAGTCCTAAAAATAAATCCTTAAATTGCACCATACCTGCATTGGTAAATAATAAAGTAGGATCATTTGCAGGAATTAAAGAGCTGGATTCCACGAGTTGATGACCACGTTGTGTGAAATAATCAAAGAAGGCTTTTCTAATTTCAGAACTTTTCATTTTCTAATCAACACCAATTTGAGTTAATTTTAATTTTTAATCATAACCTGGGGCGGCGCAGCGGAACGCTTCATCATCACGAACCTGGCGATGGCTCTCCACTTGTAGCCCCGTATTAGGATCGGAGCTCCCGATTATGCTGCGCTAATCCGGGCTACACAGCGGTTTTTTTCCTCAAGACTACGATTTCATTTTTATTTTTTCAATTCTTTTTTCACTTGAACAATGGTATCCATTCCAAATCCACGATACAGCAAAAAACGCTGTTGTTTTTGCAATTCGTCAAAAGATAAATCAAGTTGTCCTTTGCTTTTTTTATTCCAAACATCCAAAGCATAAGTCAACCAATTATCCTCTTCATGGTGTAAGAATTGCTGAATTAATTCCCTATCAATTCCTTTACTACTCAATTCCTGACTTATTTTTAAAGGTCCATAACCCTGACGTATACGTGAACGACTGTATACTTCTACAAAACGTCGATCACATTGTAAATCCAAGCGTAGACATTCATCCAATGCTTCTTTTACTTCTGTGGCACTATATCCTTTTTGTTTCAATTTTTCACAAAGCTCAAGTGCACTGTGCTCGCGCCTGGACAGTAGGCGCACAGCACTATCAAAAGCTTTAGTCATCAACAGCCTCAAACTCTTCCGCACTGGCTGACGCAAGCATAGGCAGCTTTTTCTCTAAAAGCTCAGTACGAATTTGCTGCTCAAGAGTAGCTGCAACTTGAGGGTTATCTTTCAAGTATAAACGCACATTATCTTTGCCTTGGCCAATCTTCTCTCCTTTATAGCTGTACCAAGCTCCAGATTTTTCAATTAGATTGAGTTGAACACCCAAATTGATAATTTCACTTTCACGGGAAATTCCTTCATTGTAGAGAATATCAAATTCCGTCATCTTGAATGGTGGTGCCACTTTATTCTTCACTACTTTAACTCGTGTTTCACTACCTAAGATTTCCTCACCTTTCTTAATTGACCCGATACGGCGAATATCTAAGCGAACAGAAGCATAGAATTTCAGTGCATTACCACCCGTAGTTGTTTCAGGGCTGCCAAACATGACACCAATTTTCATACGAATCTGGTTAATAAAAATAACTAGGGTATTGGAGCGTTTAATATTGGCAGTCAATTTACGTAAAGCTTGTGACATGAGTCGAGCTTGTAAACCAACATGAGAATCCCCCATTTCTCCTTCAATTTCCGCTTTGGGAGTCAACGCAGCAACAGAGTCGACAATAATTACATCCACTGCGGCTGAGCGTACCAACATATCGGTAATTTCCAGTGCTTGTTCCCCGGTATCTGGCTGAGAAACCAGTAACTCATCCACATTAACACCCAGTTTTTGCGCATAGCTTGGATCTAAAGCATGTTCTGCATCAATAAATGCGGCTGTTCCACCCATTTTTTGACACTCGGCAATAACTTGCAATGTGAGTGTTGTTTTACCAGAGGACTCTGGTCCATAAATTTCAACAATACGTCCTTTAGGTAATCCACCAATTCCCAATGCAATGTCTAATCCTAAAGACCCTGTTGAAATGGCTTCGATATCTCGAGATACGGTGCTGTCGCCCATACGCATCACTGAGCCTTTACCGAATTGACGTTCAATTTGCGAGAGGGCGGCTGATAATGCTTTTTGTTTATTTTCTTCCATAATATTTTCCAGGTAGTTTATGCAAGGGTAAAATTATCACACAGATAAGAATAAGCAGCAAATTGATTCACCGGTTTAAAAAAGTTTTTTGTCCAAGCATAGAGCGTAAAAAAACACTTAGAGCTGTATGAAGTAAAATGGGGGCTAAGCGATCTACCAGCCCCATTTCTCATCTTTAGGATAATTTATAATGCAATAATTGCACAAACGGCTGCTTTAACACTGATTTAGATGAACCAAAATTAAAACAGCCCTATTTTGCTTTAGTTAAACTTTATACCCCCTTCAATCTCATCTCCATCTAAACCAAGCTTTTTTTCTAGCTTCGCTTTTTCTTGTTCTCTTTCTGGTCGGTGCTCCCCAACTACCTTAAGTATTGACCCTACATATTTTTCCCTTAATTCTCGAGCATGTCCAAGTGGAGCAATCTCCTCAGTAGTAGGGAACCTTTGTTCGTCCTGAATTGAATAGGATGAGACATATTTATCTGATTCCTGAGCAATAATATTTTCCACATGAGTAGCCATTTTTGCATGGGAATTCATAATTTGACCTTCATATCCTTTACCCACAAAATCCACTACTTCATCTTTCTCTACTTCGGGTATGCTCTCCATAATGGCCTCTTTATAAAGAATGTCTTCCTCTTTAATAGGCAGAACGAATTTTTTTGTTGAAAAAGCACTCAATATATCATTACGAAATCCTGGATGTTTCTCTTTATCCCACTCTCCGCCACCAAAAGAACAAGAAATCGCTAATGCTTCATCATTGCCCATACGACTAATAAAAGTATCGGCCAATGCTCCAAGGTGATTTCTGATAATTCCTTTTGACTCCTCCGATAAAGTTCTCTCAACGGGTTTGACCATGTAGAGTTTATTATTAAACGTGGGATCTGTTTTACTAAGAGGGTGATGCTCTAAGTAGCCCATCCAGGGAAACCAGGTTTCACTGCTTCCACTATTAACACCTGATGATTTGTAGAATGGGTAGAGCACCCCTGAGACTCCCTTGACTACTGTAAGATCTCGATCACCTGTCTTATAAACCGTTATCTTATTTCCGCTATTGAATGTATGCATAAGCCCTCCATGGTCTACTCTGTCTATTGTTTAAATTATAGACAACAAGCCAACTCATAGTGAGTAAACAATTAAGAGAATGAATATTTATTTCTTTGAGATAAGCATGAGCTGTTTTGCCTCCAAGCAAACTCATACTCTTAATCTATTAATCTTTGATGTAAGAAAGAATGCCTGATAATGCCACTTTGCATGCAGCCAGGCGTATCTCTTGTCGATTTCCGGTAAGTTGTTTTTTTACTACTTTAGGATTCATGTCTTTAGCGGCCCAACCAAAGCACACGGTTCCCACAGGCTTCTCAAGACTGCCTCCATCTGGGCCAGCAATGCCCGTAACGGATACGGCAACATGTCCCGCGCTGTGTAGTAAAGCACCAGTCGCCATAGCTTGGGCAACAGGCTCACTCACTGCGCCATATTCCTCAATTAATTGCTTAGGAACAGACAACAATTCCTCTTTAGCTAAATTACTGTAGGTAACAAATCCGCGTTCAAACCAAATAGAACTTCCGGGAATTTCTGTAAGATAACTTGCGACAAGTCCGCCAGTACATGATTCAGCCGTAACTAATTGCCAGTTCTTTTTCTTTAAAATGGCGGCAATTTCTTTGATGAGACTATCAAAGGAACTCATGAGTATACCTAAAGGAACCTGGGTTATGGCTTACGCCTTCACCCAGGTTAAAGACTTAGTGTTGCGTTTGATTTTGAGTTCCACCAGCAGGTTGATTTGGAGCTGGTTGAGTTGTTGTAGTAGTATTTTCAGTTCCTGCAGTAGGTTTGTTACCTTGCTGACCACATGCAGTTAAAGCGAGTGCTAAAAAACCAGTAGCTGCAATTAACGCGAAACGATTCATTTCATTCTCCCTATAAATTTAATATTTTTTTAAATCCCTTTAGATTCTAGCAAATAAATTTAAATTCAACCATGACCTATTGATATTTCAATAAAAAAGTCAACAACAGTGACAATATGTATTTCAAAAGTTCAAAAAATTAATAATCCACTCGGCAAATACGGTATCATTACAGGGTTGCTGTAATGATTGTAATCCACGCTCAACTATTTCCATACCAAGTCTGTTTTTACGCAGTTCAATCAAAGCTTGGGAATAGCTTTTACTGAACTCGGGATGACCTTGAACAGTTAATAGGTTGTCACGAATTTGCAGCATATAAAAGGGACAAAAATCACTTGTGGCCAGAACCTCTGCTTCTGAAGGAAGAACTACAACTTGATCCTGATGGCTAACGAGCAGGTTAAGTTGATTAAGGGATGGGGACATCCACGATTTATGTTGTGTCATTTTATTTACGGACATTCCTACCCCCCAGCCCTTAGGCGATTTAATGACTGCCCCCCCTAATGCTTTCGCGATAAGCTGATGGCCAAAACAAATCCCTATGACTTTTTTTCTTGACTCATGAAGACGGCGAACAAATTCTTCAAGCGCAGCAATCCAGAGAAAACCATCGTTGACACCGTGACGACTACCGGTAATCACATAGGCATCTGCAGTATCGATATCGCTTGGTAATTCCTCTTGACGAACATCATAAATTTTAAAGGTTAAATTTGGTTCTGCTTGCTGTAGAAATTTAATATACATCTCTGGGTACGTACCATGAATGGCTATCAACCCTTTTTCTACTTCATCGCATTGTAAGATTCCAATATTCATGATATTCCTCAGGGCGCCTCTGCCAATATAATCGCTTCATCTACAAAGGATGAGGATCTCCATGAATCGCGGCAGTAAGAATGTTTTTGTATTGCAACGCATCAAAAAGAATTGGATTACTTTGCGCTGAGGGATCTTCAGTCGCCATGGTCGCAATACGAGCCACATCACGTGCATCGATGCCAATTTCAACCAGGCTGTGTTCGATGCCTAGTTCACGGCGCAATTGCAGTATCCATTCTAGAAACCCATCAAATCCATTATCAATCTCTAAGTAATACGCTAGGCGCGCTATTTTTTGTTCTATCTCTGAGCGATTGGCTTGCACTACATAAGGCATCAAAATAGCATTTAATCGACCGTGATGCGCATCATATATTGCGCCCAAAGGATGAGCGAGCGCATGCATTGCACCTAACCCACGCTGGAATGCGGTTGCTCCCATCATTGATGCAACAAGCATTTGTGTCCTGGAATTTAAATCATTTCCATTTTGCATTACTCGAGGCAAATGTTCTTTGATTAAACGGATACCTTCAAGAGCAATCCCTTCAGCCATTGGATGATAATTGGGGGCTGAATAGGCCTCCAGGCAATGAGATAATGCATCCATACCTGTTGCTGCCGTAATTTTCGGTGGTAAAGCAACCGTTAATTCTGGATCTAAAATAACGATGGAAGGTAACATTTTTGGATGAAAAATTATCTTTTTTTGTTGGTGTTGTGTATCGGTTATAACCGAAGCACGCCCAACTTCTGAACCAGTGCCGGCTGTGCTTGGCAAGGCAATAACAGGCGCTATACCGGCAACATTGACACCTCGCCAATTATCTCCTATGTCTTCAAAATCCCATAGAGGACGAGTTTGGCCAACCATTAATGCAATTGCTTTCGCAGCATCTAAAGCTGAGCCGCCCCCAAAAGCAATAACCCCATCATGTTGACCACTTCGATAAGCATCTACACCAGCAGCAACATTTTCACCGGTGGGGTTCGCTTTTACATCAGTGAACAAAGCAGCATGTAAACCCGCATCTCGACAATCTGCTAATGCTGTTTCAATCATCGGTAATTTTGCAAGGTTGCTGTCTGTGACTAACAGAGGGGATTTCATGCCCAGAGTACGGCACGCTTCAGTAAGTTCGCGTGCACGTCCCGCCCCTACCCTTATCAAAGTAGGATAATTCCAATTAGCTTTCATTGATAATGCACTCATTTATAGCTCCCTTGCTGGGGTTTGTTTACAATTTTAGTTCTTGGACAAAATGCTGCAAATTGTATAAAAAAACCTAATCGTTTGTTTTTAAATGAAAAGATTTAGGCCTGGTCAATGCCTCATATCCTATAGCAGAAAGTGTACATCCACGCCCAGAGTTTTTGACTCCCGTCCAGGCCAAAGCAGGATCCAGATAATCACAACGATTGATAAAAAATGTTCCAGTCTCAAGCTGTTCACCAATGGCGACTCCCTGGTCGATATCTTGAGTAAAGACAGCTGCCGTTAAACCGTAATCACTGTCATTCATTAACGCAATCGCTTCATCGTCGCTGTCAACGGACATGATACCCACCACAGGTCCAAATGTTTCTTCCGTCATTATCCTCATTTTATGGTTTACTTCCGTTAAAATCTGGGGTGCCATATATGCAGATCCTGGGTGATCCATAACAAACTTTTGACTATCAATATGCGCTACAGCACCTTGTGCCACTGCTTCTCGAATCTGAGCACGAACAAATTCCGCAGCAGAAGGCCTTACGAGTGGTCCTAAAGTAGTCTCCGGATCATCAGGACGTCCAAGTTTATATTGCATCACCAATGCTACCGCTTTATTCACAAATTGCTCATAAACATCTTTGTGAACGTAAATGCGCTCAATACCGCAACACGATTGACCTGAATTAAAGAACGCTCCATCTATCAGCGTTTCTACTGCTTGATCAATATCTGCATCAAAACGAACATACCCCGGATCTTTTCCTCCAAGTTCCAATCCAACACTCAAAAAACGCCCGGCAGTTACACGTTCCACCATCTCACCACCCGCAACAGAACCGGTAAAAGCAACGTGATTGATTGCTGGGTGACGTAAAACCCTTTCTGTGTCTGCATGAGTCAGATGCAAATATTGGAAAACCCCTTCTGGGAGATTTGCTGCTTTAAATGCCTGAGCAAATCGCTCTGCAACCAGCGGCGTTTGCGCTGAATGCTTCAGCAAGACTACATTCCCAGCCATTATGGCTGGGATAATTGCATTCACAGCGGTAAGGTAAGGATAATTCCAGGGCGCTATGACAAAAGCGAGTCCTAGTGGCTCGCGTTTGATGTAACGAATAAAACCTGCTTTTTCAGGCAATCTAATCGGCGAGAGTGCAGCACTTGCGGCAGCAATCATATATCGAGCACGCTCCTCAAAGCCATTAATCTCCCCTGGAGCATAGCGAATTGGCCTTCCCATTTGCCAACAGATTTCCCAGGCGATCTCTTCCTTATTGGCAACTAGAGCATCTACTGCAGCGTGGCAATAATGCTCACGCTCAGTCAGGGAGGTATTAGCCCATTGTTTTTTGGCGCTTGATGCACGTTCCAATGTCAATTGGATCGCATCGTCTTGAGCAAAAGTTCGCTCCACATAAAGTGAATTATCTATAGGTGAATAGGTTTTTAATGTCTCATTCATGATCTGGAAAATCCAAGTTAAATAATTTCAAAATAGCGATCCAATTCCCAATCGGTAATATGACGACGAAACTCACGCTCTTCCCATTCGCGAGAGGCAGCAAAATGCTCAACAAATGCTTCGCCAAATAAGGTATGGGCAGCTCGCGATTCCCTTAGACGAGTAGCAGCTTCCCACAGGGTTCGTGGCAAAGCGAGCTCCGATTGATGCTGTTGCGAATAAGAATTACCTTTAATTTCTGGATAGGGCTCCAGTTCATGCTCAATTCCATACAAACCTGATCCCAAAGCTGCTGCCAAAGCCAAATAAGGATTCGAATCAGCAGAACCTAAACGATACTCAACACGCTGTGACTTATCACTTCCCGGAATAACGCGTAATGCTGTGGTACGATTCTCTACCCCCCATGTCGCATCTGTTGGGGCCCAAAAACCTGGAATGAGTCGAGAAAAGCTATTCACAGTAGGAGAAACCATGGCTAAAAATTCGGGCATGAGTTTTTGTTGTCCTGCCACGAAATGTCTTTGAATTTTACTCATGTTATATTGCATTGTAGGGTCGAAAAAAGCGCTACCCCTATTATTTTTATGACGTAAGGACAGGTGGATGTGTCCACTTTGTCCTGGATAGTGTGGTGACCATTTAGCCATAAAGGTTGCTATTTTATTGTTTCGTTGTGCTAAGACCTTCATGAAGGTCTTAAATAATGCAGCCTTATCGCCGGCTTCTGCAGCTTTATCTACAGCAATCGCTGCTTCTATTACCCCTGGACCTGTTTCAGCATGCAAACCTTCAATAGGAAAATCCATAATCTCACTCATATTGAGGATTTGATGATATAATTCCGAATGAACGGTATTTCGAATCATTGAGTAACCAAAAAAATCAGGGGTCATGGGTTTTAAATCACGAAAACCTTTAGAGCGTATACTTTCAGGCGTTTCATCAAACATGAAGAATTCATATTCCAGGGCTGCATAAGCGTCAAATCCCATCGAATCTGCTTTATTAATAATTCGGCGAAGCAATGCTCGCGGACATAAATTCTCTGCTTCCCCTGAAAATTCCGCCATAAATAACAGTTGATTCTCTTCAAAAACAAGATCTCGGCATGTCTCTGGCAAAATGCGTACTGAAGTGTCGGGATAACCAGTGTGCCACCCGGTATATTTCCCATTATCATAAAGTTTATCTTTGGAATCCCAACCTAAGATTACATCACAAAAAGAAAAACCATTGTCCAGAGCCGAGAAGAATTTATTACGGCTCATATATTTGCCAAGCATCACCCCATCCACATCAAATAAACCAACCTTGACATGAGTGAGATTTCGCTCTTCAATAATTTGTTTTGCGGCCTCAACAGACTTAACATCCTTCGCAGTTAACATAGCATTTTCCTTTGCCATTCCATGATAAGTAATTGATAATATCCCAGATTCTACTCTTGAAGCTAGGGTTATTTATTGAAGTTTGTCACGACAATTATGTAAAAATAATTGCTTCCTTTTGTGTCTCTAGCTCAGGCTTTTTTGGCTTTATAGACTCATTACCCAAATAGAAATTACATTATGGCAAACTAGTTAATTGCCACGTTTCCGCGACCTAATCTTTTTCTTCATTAAGCGGATTTGGCTATCCACATGCTCTTCCTTCTAAAGCCTCTACTCTACCTTGAATGATTTTGCTAAAATCGCCCCACTTTCCACTCAAATAAAAAACCTTCATGACCACTTCCCATACACCAATGATGCAACAGTATTTACGCATAAAATCAGAATACCCTGATATGCTCTTGTTCTATCGTATGGGCGATTTTTATGAATTATTTTTTGATGATGCCAAACGTGCGTCACAATTGTTGGATCTCACTTTGACCCATCGCGGTCAATCTGCTGACAAACCAATTCCTATGGCCGGCGTTCCTTATCATGCAGTGGAGAATTATCTAGCACGATTGATTAAAAAAGGTGAATCAGTAGCAATCTGCGAACAAATAGGGGATCCTGCAACCAGCAAGGGACCTGTTGAACGCCAAGTTACTCGTATTATTACTCCAGGAACAGTGACTGATGAAGCACTTTTAGATGCTAAAAAAGATAATTTATTACTGGCAATCCATCACCAAAAACAAAAAATTGGCCTTGCCTGGGTTGAGCTCAGTAGTGGCCGTTTTCATTTACTGGAATTAACCGAAACGAATCAGCTTAGCGCGGAGCTAACACGGTTGCAGCCTGCTGAATTACTTTTACAAGAAACATCTCCCTTGGAAGAATACTGCCTGAATTTCCCAATTAAAATGAGACCAGGTTGGGAATTTCACATTGATCATGCTAAAAAACTTTTATGTGAGCAATTTGCAGTACATGATCTTAGAGCGTTCGGTGAGCAAGATCATACTAATGCCCTTATTGCCGCGGGTGCTTTATTATCTTATTTACATACGACACAAAAACAAGCTCTTCCCCATTTAACAACAATGACGCTTGAACATACCCATGATTACTTGCAACTGGATGCCTCGACCCAAAAACATCTGGAATTATTTGAAAATATGAGCGGCAGCCATGAAAACAGTTTGTTATCGTTGTTGGATAAAACCGCATGTCCCATGGGCAGTCGTTTACTCAAGCGTTGGTTAGGAAGACCGCTGAAACAACATAACCTAATTAAAGCTCGACAGAATGCCGTACTGGAAATCATGCAATTGCAACAAAGCATGTCACTCCATGAGTTGTTGCGACAAACTTGTGATGTAGAACGGATTGTCTCGCGTATTGCTTTAAAATCAGCTCGTCCACGTGATTTGGTTGCGTTGAGTCATACTTTAGCATTACTTCCAGAATTGAATACCGTACTTACTCATCACCAAAGCGAGCTCATAGTTCAATTAAAAAGACATATTAAACCGTTACCTGTACTCCAGCAAATACTTGCGACAGCGATTATAGAAAATCCTCCCGTATTGATTCGTGATGGCGGGGTGATCGCCCCAGGTTTTGATGAAGAATTGGATGAGCTCAGAATCCTCAGTACGCGTGCCAATGATAAACTTATCCATTTAGAACAAGAAGAAAAACAAAAAACTGGTCTGTCAAGTCTGAAATTTGGCTTCAATAACGTACAGGGATATTACATCGAGCTATCAAAAGGCCAATCAGAAAAAGCACCTCCTCATTACCACAGAAAGCAAACCTTAAAAAATGTGGAGCGATATATCACCCCAGAGTTAAAGCAATTTGAAGAGAAAGTGTTGTCAGCACAAGTTAAGGCTTTGGCGCGGGAAAAATGGCTCTATGAAAATCTATTGATCGAAATCCAGAACCATATACACGAATTAACGCTTTTAGCACAAGCACTGGCCAAATTGGATGTATTAGCAACTCTTGCAGAACGGGCTCAAAGTTTCAATTGGTGTTGCCCTACTCTAGTACCTGAGTCACAAATTTCTATTGAAGCAGGCCGTCATCCAGTAATTGAGCAGTTACTGCAAGAACGCTTCATCGCGAATGACCTACAACTCAAACCATCGCAAAATATATTGCTCATTACCGGGCCCAACATGGGCGGTAAATCAACTTACATGCGACAAACCGCTTTAATTGTGCTATTAGCTCATATTGGCAGTTTCGTACCTGCTAAGTCAGTAACTTTAGGCCCTATCGATAGAATTTTTACCCGTATAGGCGCCAGTGACGATTTAGCCTCCGGTCGTTCAACTTTTATGGTAGAAATGACGGAAACGGCACAAATTTTAAGACAGGCAACTCATGAGAGCCTTGTTTTAATTGATGAAATTGGCCGCGGTACCAGTACCTATGATGGTATGGCTTTGGCTTATGCCAGCTGCGCTTATCTCGCCACGACCATTAAAGCATATACTTTATTTTCCACACATTACTTTGAGTTAACCAATCTTCCCCAACAATGGCCTTGCGTTCGGAATGTTCATTTACAAGCATCCTTGGAATCTGGTCGGATTATCTTTTTATATCGAGTCGAACCAGGACATGCGAATCGAAGTTATGGACTTGAAGTAGCAGAACTTGCTGGGATACCTGCTGAGGTTTTAACAATCGCTCATGCGCACTTAAATCATATTCAAAATCAGAATCCCTCAGCCACTCCAATACACACATCAGTCCAAGTGCAACCCCAATCACCCATTTTACGCGAACTGGCTCAAATTGATCCGGATCGATTAACTGCAAGAGAGGCTCTTGATTTGATATATCGATTCAAGAGTATGGAAACAGTTGATGCCTAGCCTTTATATGTCGAATAAGTGTATATTCTTAAAAATGATTCCTATGCAAATCAAGAGGACATTTTAAGTGAAACGAGTATTGAGACTATCGTGAAAAAACTCATTTATCTGATACTTCTCATTACCTGTTTTGCATTATTTGCTCAAAGCAATGATTCAGTATCAATTACAATTTCTGGAGTTTCTGGAAAAGTCGAAGCCAATGTTGAAAAACGTTTGAATGAATTACAAAAATTAAAACCCCTTGCCCAATTCAGCTTAGATGAGTTACAAGAACATGTCATTCAGGCAATTCAACCTTTTGGTTATTTTAAAGCGGAAGTGAAACTACAAAGACCTGACGCTCATCAGTTGACTGTTATTATTCATGCTGGTCCTCAAGTCATGATTTCGCGACTTAAAATTGAGCTGCTCGGGGAAGGTTCACATAACCGCATGTTGCGGGATGCAATAAAAAATATACCGCTCGCTCCTGGAGCCCCTCTTTTTACCGAACAATACGAGCAAACCAAATTAAAACTGCTTGATACAGCAGAAAACCAAGGTTATATGCGTGCAGGCTTTAAAAAAAGTGAAATTTTAATTGATGAAGAGAACTATACAGCAGAAATCACCCTAATTCTTGACACGGGCCCTCTTTTTTATTTTGGGCAAGTTCAATTTAATCCTACATACATTAATCCAGCCTTATTGCACCGTTTTGTTCCTTTTCACCCTGGACAAGTCTATTCTGGTGATAAAGTACTCCAGTTAAATAATGATTTATCAAATAGCGGATATTTTAGTTCGGTACTTGTAAAGCCACAAATTACCGAAAACCCAACAGTACCTGTACAAATTTATACCGAGCCTGTATCTAAATACTCTTATACTCTTGGTGCGGGTTATGGAACAGATACGGGCGTTCGTGGTCGTGCTGCTTTGCATGTAATACCCGTCAATCGCCAAGGACATAAATTCAATCTCATGGCTCAAGGTTCTTTTGTGCAAAACGCATTACAGGCCCAGTATGTTATTCCTGGGAAAAACCCCATTCAGGATCAATACACACTTACAGGCAATTTTTCAAATTTAAACTACAGTGCGGGATACAGTAATTCGTTTCTTATCTCACTTGCCCAACAACATCGAATAACCAATTATCAACGTACTTTATCTATAAACTCGCTTTACGAAGGATTTCATTACGCACTTCAACAAAATACAAAACAATTTTTACTGTATCCCAAGGCAACTATTACCTGGAGCAAAACTCAAGGTCTCCTCTTCTCACCCTCCGGATATAACATCACCATTAATGGTCTTGCTGCGAATCAAATCCTTTTATCGACTATTAATTTTGCTCAAGCTTCATTAGACATGAAAGCTGCAATGCGAATCGAACCACTCCGCTTACGCCTTTATGGACATGCAATTCAAGGATTTACTGCAATTAATAATATTAACCAGCAGCCTTTATCACTTGCATTACTTTTAGGAGGAACGGATAATTTAAAAGCGTTTAGTTTTAATTCAATAGGTCCAAGTAGAATAATAAGTTACGCTGGTTTTGAAATTCAAAAAGAAACCAAAAAAAATTGGTACTTAATTGCATTTTATGATGCAGGAGCGATTTACAATCCAACTCCTCTAAAAAGTTATTATGATGCAGGCGGTGGTTTAATGTGGGTTTCACCTGTAGGTCCAATTAAAGTAGGATTAGCACAGGCAATTAATGGCCGATGGCAGCGCGATAGCAATAGCCCACGTTTGGTGATCAGCATGGGACCCGACTTATGAAGCGATTCCTGCTAAAAACGCTCCGAATTTTAGTTAAGATCCTTTATGTTAGCTGTTTATTTATTATTTTATTTGCAGGGATAGCCTTATTTTTATTAGAAACAAAGTCAGGTTTAAGATCCCTCATTCAATTCAGCCATTTGTATCTACCAGGCACTATTAAAGTGCAACAAATTGAGGGCAGTTTATTAAATCATTTTGTCTTGAGCGGAATTGAGTATCAAAATAAATCTTCTAAATTAAAAATAGAACAACTAGACGTTCAATGGCAGCCTCATTCTCTGCGAGAAAGCCAATTAATAACTGCTCAATGGCATGGCATGCAATGGTACAAAGCACAAGATAAAGTCATGGCTAGTGAAAAGGGAACAATCACCGCGACTGGCGTCTTACCTAACATGCAAATTAACTTACACTCTAAAGCAAACACTTCCCCCAATGATCATTGGCTGATGGATGCAAATATTCGTGGAAGATTCCCATGGCAATGGACATTCGATGGGAATCTGACGCAACCTGACACGGTATCGAGTCAGCATACTGGCTTATACACCAATTTATCTGCTCAAGGGGAGACCAGCGCTAAAAATCAGGGACACTTACTACTCAAGATACATCCCGGTTTTTACCAAACACCTAATAAGGATACCCTCCCTCGTCTGCAATTTAAGGGGGGCTCTCTAAAAATCATCCTTTCACCTGAACAGCTTAAAGGTACTGGCACTTTGGCCATTGATGACCATAAAAATTTAAAACTGGAATTTAAACTACCTAAATTTGCTCTTGATACTGGCTTAAAAGACAACCAACCCATAAACGGTGAATTATCATTGAATGTAAGCTCATTGGACTTTTTACAAAAAATCAGTCCAGAAATTAATAACTTAAAAGGACAATTGGTTGCCTCATTAAAAATAAGCGGTACTTTGAATAAAAATACTATTGAAAGTCGACTCATACTCAGTAAAACCAGCCTTTCATTGCCTAAAATAGGACTTCATCTTGATGCACTTGAGATGAATGTACACGGTAAACAACGATCCTGGGAAGCAATAGGTTCGGTAGTCTCTGCAGGCCATCATTTATCACTTAGCGGAAAAGGAAATTTAAGTACCCAATTTATGGGGAATTTCACTCTAGAAGGAGAAAATTTTCCATTGGTTCAAACCAGCGAATATAAAATCCATATTTCCCCAAAACTTAATCTGAATATCACACCAACAACCCAAACTCTTTCGGGTACCATTTTGGTTCCTTATGCTGAAATTCAACCTCGCTCATTCCACAACAGTATTTCATTACCCGATGACGTAGTTTATAAGCGTAAAGAGAAAGCATCCCCCTCCTTTACACTAATTAACGGCATGGATATTGATCTTGAAATGGGTAAAGAAGTGGCCATCAATGTTAAAGGATTAAAAGGGAATTTGGATGGAACACTGCATGTAAAACAATCGCAACAGAATTCAATTAATGCATATGGAGAATTATCAGTTAGAAACGGTACTTATAAGGCTTATGGACAAGATTTAGCGATACAACAAGGACAACTCATTTTTACTGGAGGACCGATTTCTACTCCAGAAATTAATGTGCGTGCAGCAAAAAAAATTAGTATTTCTCCCACAACCTTTGCCAGCTCCAGCCAACTTTTAGACTTTAATAGTACGAACCTGCAAAACATTAATTATGGGGAAACCATGACTTTAGGAGTGGAAGTAACAGGTCGGTTAACTCGTCCGAAAATTCAACTATTTTCTGAGCCTGCTGTTCTTTCTCAAGCTGATATTCTTTCCATGCTTGTTCTAAGGCGACCAGCAAATCAGGCCAATAAGGCTGGAGGACAATTGCTGCTCGCAGCGATATCGTCGATGAACTTGGGAAGTAATACCAACAGCCTCCAACTTTTAGAGCAACTCAAACAAACTGCAGGTATTGATTTTAATGTGCAAACCAATACGAATTACAATCAAATCACGAACACCTCAAGTGACACAACTTCATTGGTGGTTGGTAAATCGCTCTCAAAACGCCTTTATTTAAGCTATAACATTGGTCTCTCACAAACAGATACCAATATGTTGACCCTCAGATATTTACTCAACAGATTTTTTAGTATTCAAATAAGCAACAGTGATACCAGTAGCGCCATTGATTTTTTGTATACCTCAAATAAGAAAATTAAAAAAAGGAAATACTAAATTGGTTATCATCTGCCTCATCTCTTGAAGTAATCAAGCGATCCGAGCGTAGCGAGGGTTCTCCCATCATAACACCCCTGCTTCGCACGGAGATCCCTTTATCGGGATGGGGAAATTTCGCAACTCGAATTCCATGCATTTTCACTCACGCTACATGAGTTATGTTAAAATACCTCCACTTTTATTTTGGCTCTTCACTACGAGCCTTACAAAAATGAACAAATAACAGGATCAATTCCATGACCGATTACACCATTCCCTTAAGATTGACTCGTTTAAGAAGCAATGCGATGTCTCGTGCTTTAGTTAAAGAAACACGGTTGCATCCTCAGCAATTTATCGCTCCTTTATTTATTAGCGAACTCATTCATGAGCCTCAAGAAATAAGTGCTATGCCTGGTCAATTTCAATTAAGCCTCGATTGCCTTCCTCAGGAAATTGAATTACTTAGTTCTTTAGGTATTCCTGCAGTCCTGCTATTTGGTATTCCTAAACATAAAGATGCATACGGCAGTGAATCATTCAATGATGAAGGCATCATTCAAAAAGCGATAAAAAAAATTCGCACTGTGAATAAAGACATCTTAATTATTACTGATCTTTGTTTTTGTGAGTACACAGATCATGGACATTGTGGTGTACTCAATGGCGAATGTATTGATACCGATAAGACATTAACTTTTCTTGCAAAACAAGCTGTAAGTCATGCAAAAGCTGGTGCTGATTGGGTCGCGCCTAGCGGAATGACGGATGGGATGGTCCATGCGATTCGTAATGCATTAGATGCCCAAGGATATCAGCATATCCCTATATTAAGTTACAGTGCGAAATATTGCTCTTGCCTGTATGGACCTTTTAGAGAGGCCGCACAGGGAGCACCCAAATTTGGCAATCGCAAGAGCTATCAAATGGATCCCGCCAATGGTGCTGAAGCTTTAAGAGAAACCGCATTAGACCTGGAGGAAGGTGCTGATATGATGATGGTTAAACCGGCCGGATTTTACCTGGATGTTATCGCAAGACTCAAGCAACATTTCCCTGAGGTGCCCCTTTGTGCTTATCAGGTAAGTGGTGAATATTCAATGATTAAAATAGCCGCCCAAAACCAACTCATCAATGAAGAACACGCCATCATAGAGAGCTTAACTGCGATAAAGCGTGCTGGGGCGGATTTTATTATTTCTTACTTTGCTAAAGATATCGCACGTTTAATATCTCAGAATAAATTTTCCTAAAAAACTTAAGTCTTAGTAAGCTATTAAATGGCCTAAGACTGATGGTGATAGACACTAAGATATTTTGCGATATACTCTTGGTGCGTTTTACGATGTAGAAAAGTCGATTGGTTTAGAACATTAAGTTTGCTTTAGAGATTGAAAAGGACAACACGAACCAATCATTTATAATTAAACGGAGAAAAAGATATAATGAATTTATTATTTAAAGGTTTTTCAGCAATTGCTTTAAGTTTAAGTGCTGTCACAGCTTTTGCAAGTCCAGCTTATCTAGTCACTCACAATAATACCCCAGAAGAATCAAATGCTTATATAGCAGGCGTTCCTTCTGCGTACCCAACTGCTGGCAATTCAACACAAAAAGTTTATTGGAATCTCGTAAAATTAGCCTGCTATGGACATACAACTGGCAAACAATGTACAGCAGTAATTAAAATGGCTACTAATACTTCTAATCCAGTAGAAGTAGGTGAGGTTCATATGGATCTTGATTCTGGTGATATTACTCCAAAATATTTATCAAAGAATGGATATACGCTGACCGTAAATGGACCTGGTGAAGCGACTATAAACAAAGGATAAATTTCCATATACTCTAGGGGGCGGAGCTCGCCTCCATCTCGGTATTCACCTATCGATAAATCATAAAATTAAGTAACAAATAGCAAAACGGCCCTGCCCCCAAGATACATTAGAAATTCCTCACCGCCTCGACATCCTGAGGATTTTACAACAAAGGATCTCTTGATTTAATATCAATAACGCTGGTAGCACATTGCCTCCTCTACCCATGGAATGATGTTTATGCGTAATAGGCTGATAACTGGACACATTAATTCATAAAATAAAAAAGCCACATAAAGTGGCTTTTTACTATTCAGAATGTCTGAACTATTTATTTTGTTGGTGCTTCAGGCACTTTATCAATAACCCATGTCAATTGAGCACCCACTAGATCAGCAGCAAAATGACCGCCATCAATATCTACATTGTATACAGAGGTTGTTGAAAGAGCCTGGGAGGAATCAACATCTGGTCTAGACCCAGCAAACAAATGAGTATAGCCTACGTCAACACCAACATTGGGTCGCCATTGATAATGAGCACCAACAGCAATAGCCCAACGATCCACGTCAGGTAAGCGAATATTTCTAAACGTATCATTTGTAGGGGTCTGATCATAACCACCACCCAAACGAAGCATTAATTTTGGGTTTACCCAATAATTGGCACCCAAAGCAACACGCCAAGAATCATGGTAATCTTGGATTACATTACTATCAATATTTGCTTGAGTCACATTAAAAAATGGTGGTGCTCCAATATTGGGTACCGCAACATTATTTAATTGGATGTTTTTAAACACACCCCAGCCGGTATAGACAACCGAACCTAATAAGGCCAATTTGTCATTGATGTCTTGATAAGCACTTAATGTAACCACATCTGGGAATTCTTGTGGGTTACTAAATAAGTCATCATTTGTACGGGATGCTGAAGGAGGCAATATTGGAAAAACCAATTCAAAATTATTATTAGCCAATATTCCGGATAAGCGACTATGTCCATAGAAAACATGGCGCACTCTGGATTGATAATTAAGACCTATGCGAGTGTGGTTGTCATTAAACATTCCCATCGCACCGACATGGAATCCAACGCCCCAAGATGAAGCTTTGTTATAACTTAAAGAATCAACCTTAGCGGGATCTTCTTGCAGAAGCAAGAAAAGAGTCGGCGCACCAATCATTTGATTAAACTTTGCACGCGCCCATTGCAGATCCAGACCAGCTCCCAATGCAAAATGCTCAGTCAGTCGAGTTCCCAATTCTGGCGAAATATTAGTCGTTAAAATTTCGGTATAAGTCGCGGAATAGCG
Source organism: Legionella sp. 227 (assembly GCF_043161935.1). Lineage (NCBI taxonomy): Bacteria > Pseudomonadati > Pseudomonadota > Gammaproteobacteria > Legionellales > Legionellaceae > Legionella > Legionella sp. 227. The sequence goes on from NZ_CP171154.1 coordinate 3,640,115, forward strand.
TACTGGGGAATCAGGAGCCCAATCAGTAGCTAATCCAAATGGAGCAGTAACACTTAAACCAAAAGTAGTACGCTCACCTAATGGCAAAGCATAATGGAATGAAGGAACAAACGCATCATAACTGCCATCAACTCCTTCGAAATTTTGTACGTATTGAACGACAGGAGGGAAAGGTGGAGGAAGACCAGTTGAAGTAGTAAATGTACTTGAGCCATCCATTTTCAGGGTGGGAAATATGCCAATACCACCGAAAACCACTTGCTGCTCACGAAGCAAAGCTAAACCGGCAGGGTTATACCAGCCTGTTGATGCGTCGGCTGCTTCAGCTGCAGAACCTGCGGCATAGTTACCAACTGCATATCCAGCGCTTTCTCCGTATAAAGAGAATCCAGCTGCATGAGCGCCACCAGCAGCAGCTAGAACACTAATAACAGCTGCATTAACTAGTGTCCTTAAAGGTTTGTGCATATTTTTCACTCCTTATTACTCCTTAATAACATACTTCAAAATTCGAATAAAATACGTCCGCTAAAAAGCGAGTGTACCCTGTTTTCAAATCATTAAAAACACCTTCAAAATACTTTTTTCTTATTTAGATTCAACAGCTAATGAATATTAATCCATAATGAAGCAATTAACTCCATCATGGTTAATTAATGAGTAATATTGCCATTGAATTTTTAATTCGTGTTCTGGAGACTTGTGCTGCTCCTCCCCTCCATGGTAATGTGTATTAATTTTGTGCGGAAATGAATCATGCAACAAATAGTAACCAAATTTGGTGGTACCAGCGTTTCAACTCGTAACACATGGAATAATATCGCCTCCATTACTAAGAAACATATAAATTCTGGGGTACAACCTGTTATTGTTTGCTCCGCGCTGACGCAAGTTTCCAATAAACTTGAAAAAGCCATTGAGGCTGCTTTAATCAATGAACATCAGAGCATTTTGACTGAGATTCGTAATGGTCATCTCAATCTTGCGGAACAACTTGAGGTAGATCCTGAGTTAATTGCTAAAGATCTGCTTCAATTAGAACAATGGCTCACTGGTATTGCCTTATTGAAACAAGCTCCTGCCAAAACTCATGCGGAAATTTTAAGTATGGGCGAACTCATGATGACTCGCCTAGGCCATGCTTTTCTCGAAAGAGAAGGAATCCATTGTACATGGTATGATGCTCGTGAACTCTTAACCAGTATTCCATTTCCTGATGGAGGGCCAGCGAATTATCTATCCGCTCGTTGTGAGAGTGAGTATGATCCTGAATTAGTTGAAAAATTTATCTCCTGTGGCGCTCAAGCCATTATTACTCAAGGTTTTTTTGCTGCAAATCCACAAGGTGAAACCGTTTTGCTAGGCAGAGGAGGCTCGGATACTTCAGCTGCTCTGCTCGCAGGGAAACTTCAAGCTGCATCGTGTGAAATTTGGACGGATGTTCCTGGAATATATACAGCCAATCCGCACCAACTGCCACAAGCCCGGTTATTGAAGAAATTAAACTACGATGAGGCGCAGGAAATTGCAACTATGGGTGCCAAAGTATTACACCCCAATTGCATACCTCCTGTTCGTCGAGCCAATATTCCAATGTCAGTCAAATTTACACAAATGCCGGAACATTCAGGAACGCTCATCACTAAAGATATTGATGAAACGGCCCCACTCATTAAATCCATTCAGATAAAAAACAGTATCCTATTGATCTCTATTGATACATTACACATGTGGCAACAAGTGGGTTTTTTATCTGATGTATTTACTGCTTTTAAACATCATGGTTTCTCAGTAGACTTACTCTCGTCTTCTGAGTTTAACGTGACATTATCTCTCGATATCAACAGTAAGATACATGATCGACCGGCAATTAATGCTTTATTAGCAGAATTAAATCAATTCGGTCGAGCGAAACTCATTGAACCCTGTAGTGCAGTAAGTCTCGTTGGTCATCACATCAGAACGGTACTGCCACAACTTGGCCCAGCTTTAGAAGTGTTTGAAGCCAAACAAGTCTATTTAATGTCGCTTGCATCCAATGATTTGAACCTCACGTTTGTTGTTGATGAATCACAAGCAAATCAATTATGCCAAAAGCTGCATCATTTGCTCATAGAAAATAACCCTCAAATTTTTTATTACTCAAAAAGCTGGCATGAAGAATTTGGTAAACCTACTGTGCGTAGTATTCCGTGGTGGGAAAAAGAGCGCGATCGTTTATTAACTATTGCCTCACTCAATTCACCTTGCTATGTTTATCATAGCGAAACCCAAGCTGCCCGAGCCAAGCAACTACTGGCTTTAAAATCGATTGATACGCTGTTTTACGCGATAAAAGCCAATCCTCATCCCTCGATTTTAAAAACTATGGAAAAAGAAGGCATCGGTTTTGAATGTGTTTCTATTCAAGAACTGGATAGAGTATTGGAACTTTTCCCTAAGATAGACCGAAAGCGTATTCTATTTACACCAAATTTTGCACCAAAAACTGAGTATGAGTATGCGCTCAATATAGGTTGTTATGTCACCATTGATAGCTTGTATCCTTTAGAGCACTGGCCAGATCTCTTTAAAAACCGTGAAGTCATTATTCGTATCGATCCAGGTACTGGAGCTGGCCATCACAAGCACGTTTCAACAGGAGGCAATGAGTCAAAATTTGGTATTACACAAAATGATATTGAGCAAGTTGTCGCATTAACCAAAAAACATAATATCCAAGTGGTGGGATTGCATGCTCATTCAGGAAGCGGCATTCTAACCCCAGAATTGTGGCAACAAACAGCTTTAATGCTCGCGTCTTTAACGGAACAATTCCCACACGTTCAATCGATTAATCTAGGTGGAGGATTGGGCGTAGTGGAAAAACCAGGGCAACAACCATTGGATTTTACAAGTTTAGATGCCCTGTTAATGGCAGTAAAAACACGTTATCCACAAATTAAAATTTGGCTTGAGCCCGGACGATTTTTTGTGGCAGAAAGTGGTGTTATTCTTGCCAAAGTAACTCAATGTAAAGAAAAAGGTAAGGTAAAATTTGTTGGCATCGAAACAGGGATGAACTCCCTAATTCGTCCCTCTTTATACGGTGCTTACCATGAGATTGTTAACTTAAGCAGATTGTATGAAGAAAAAGCCGGATTTTCCCATATAGTTGGTCCAATTTGTGAATCAGGTGACACCCTGGGCTATGACCGATTATTGCCCGTGACAGAGGAAGGTGATGTATTATTAATCGCCAACGCAGGAGCTTATGGCCGGTGCATGAGTTCACATTACAATTTGCGCCCACCAGCACAAGAAATCGTTATTGAATAAGTCTTCCTTCTCCCCATATAGCTTATGGCCTTGGCTCAACGACGATTGTGATTCAGTGATGTTGGGCCAAGGCCTAAGTTACATGGGGATAAGGTGCCTGCCAAGACGAGTGAAGACATCTTACATTCTCAAAAAATAAACATACAGGGATTAAAACAATGTTAGTCGACAGTGATCAACGAAGCCAAGCTACGGATCCTTCCTTATCATTTATCGTACAAGCTCCTGCAGGCTCAGGCAAAACTGAAATTCTCACCCAACGTTATTTGAGACTGTTAAGCACAGTCACTGCCCCAGAACAAATTATCGCACTAACTTTCACGCGTAAAGCAGCAAGCGAAATGCGCGAACGTATTGTGCATGCCTTACAGCAAGCAGCAAATAAAAAAAAAGCCGATACACCCCATCAACAAAAGACACTTGCTTTCGCTGGAGAAGCGCTTCAACGAGATGCACATTTTCAATGGAATTTATTGCAACAGCCGAATCGATTGAGAGTGATTACGATTGACTCCTTATGCCAAAGCATCAATCAAGCAATTCCTCTTTTGGAAAAACAAATTGCTTATTCACAAATTACGGAAAAAGTAGAGAATCATTATTTAAATGCAGGACGACGCTGTATTCAATTTGCTCTGACAACACCAGAATACCAAAAAGCAATAAAAACGCTCTTGTTGCATGTGGATAACCGTCAAGATCGACTGCTAGAACTCTTTACCACACTCCTATCTCAAAGGGATCAATGGTTAGCCCCTTTATTTCAAGCGCGCACTCAAGAAAAATCGACTTTTGAACGAGCACTCCAACTTATAGAGCAACACGAGTTAAAGCGATTCAAACAAAGTCTCCCCCCACATCTATGTGAGGAATTGACTCGATCTGCACGTGAATTAGCGATTATAGAAAACAACCCGAGTTCGCCACGTTACCGTCTCAAAGATTGGTATGATTTTCAACAGACAAATCAAGAAACTGCAACCGCCTTAAGTAAATTATTGCTTACTGGTGATGGCAATTTACGTAAAAGTTTTGATCATCATGTTGGCTTGCTTAGTTCCTCCTGCCCTGCTGATGAATACAAGAGACTTAAAAATGCAAGCAAAGAATTACTCACTGATTTAAATGAGTACCCTGATTTCCTGGAAGCGTTAATCCAAGTCAGTAACTTACCTGCACCAGAATATGATCCTGAGCAATGGGAAGTTCTGCAAGCCCTGTTTGTGTTGCTCCCTATCCTTGTAGGTCATTTGCACGTTTTATTTAGCGAACACAATGAAATTGACTTTACTGCCATAGCTCAGCAAGCATTAAATGCCTTAGGTAATGAAGAAAATCCAACTGATTTAGCTTTGTATTTAGATCATACTCTTCAACATATTCTGGTTGATGAGTTTCAGGATACTTCGATTACCCAATTTGAACTTTTAACTAAACTAGTTTTGGGATGGGAAGAAGGCGATGGAAGAACCCTTTTTATTGTGGGCGATCCCATGCAATCCATCTACCGTTTTCGGCAAGCGGAAGTAGGCTTATTCTTTCGTGCTAAAGAACAAGGTATAGGTCCTGTTACACTTCAGTCTCTAGAGTTAAGCTGTAATTTTCGCTCTACACAAACCATTGTTAATTGGGTAAATAATCAGTTCACCCATATTTTCCCTAAGCAAGTCGATATAGAATCTGGGGCCGTTTCATTTCATCCTAGTGTCAATGTCATTCAAAATAAAGAATGCAGCATGGTACAAGCCCTGCAATTTAAAAATCGAAAACAGGAAGCAAAAAAACTCATAGAAATCATCCAACAGGAGCTGCAAACTGATCCTGAGCAAACTATGGCGATTCTTGTGCGCTCAAGAACCCAACTTAGCGAAATCATTCGTCTCTTACGCCAACATCAAATCCGCTATCAAGGCACTGATATTACTTTATTGGCCAATCTAGGCCACTTACGTGATGTTTGGTCACTAACTCAAGCTTTATTGACACCCGCCAATCGCCTCTCCTGGCTCGCTGTCCTGCGTAGTCCTTATTGTGGGTTGTCTTTAAGTGATATTCATGCCATAGCCCAGTTCAATAAGAAAAAATCGATTTACTTCGCTTTATTACATTTAGACAAGATCTCAGGCCTCAGTGAAGAAGGCAGGATTCGCGCGAGTTATTTGATACGTGTCATGCACAAATCACTCAGCCAAAGATATGAAACCCAACTCTCAGCCTGGGTGATCAGAACCTTAAAAGAATTACATATTGAACATATTCTAAATGCCAATCAACTCAATGACCTGGAACAATTCTGGACCTTGCTTGATCGTTATCAACAAGACGGTCGCTTATCGGATATGAATGAATTTCTCGCAGAACTTAATAAACTCTATTCACAACAAGCAAATCCTTCTCGGTTACACGTGATGACGATTCATAAATCTAAAGGATTGGAGTTTGATACTGTATTTCTACCTGGTTTGGGAGCACAACCCAATCGTGGTGATAATCCAATGTTACGTTGGCTCAATTTACCTACTCAGAAACATGGTAATTTGTTGCTGATGTCCCCTATCCACGCGGCACATCAAGACCATTGTGCTTTATATGATTACTTAAGTCAGTTAGATGAAGTAAAAAGTCGTTATGAAGCACAACGATTACTGTATGTTGCTGTAACACGAGCAAAGTCGCGTTTGTATTTAACGGATCACTCAGAAAAGTCTTCTAAAACTTCATTTCGAAATCTTCTGAAAAATATAGAGTTTATTGCAGAAGAGCCTTTATCCAGTATTGAAGAATCAAACCAGCTTTTACCGAAAATCGGACGCTTACCCCTCGTTTATTATCAAAATAAAACTTCTGAAACCCTTGAAATGCTCACCCATGCCAAGACAACATCTTCCTCTTTATCAACGACTACTCCTCGACTCATCGGTATAGTAACGCACCAATTATTGCAATGGATATGTGATAATCATCCTAAAACCCTAACCGAAATCCCCTGGAGTTTAGCCCGTTATGAATTACGGAAGCTAGGCTTCGATGAATCAATGCAACATGAGGCCCTGCTCAATATGCAAGAACAAATCACCCGAATGTTTAAGGATCAAATAGGGTTGTGGATTATTAGCAAACATCATCAAGAACAAAACGAATACGAATTATTGGTAGAACAGCAAAATAGACCGATTACCCGGATTATTGATCGTACTTTTGAGGATCAAGGAAAACGCTGGATTATCGACTTCAAAACAGGAAAAGAGGATGAAACATCCTTGAGAAAACACCGAGATCAATTGAATGAGTACGGTTCTTATATATCAAAACAAACACCTTTACCCATCTATTGCGGGATTTATTATCTCCTGAGCAATCATTGGACTAATTGGCAATACGAGCCCTCCGAAATGCTCATCACATAGAATCTTTTCTCCTAGGGTCTATTTACAATTCGCTAGATTGAGCCATTTTGGCCAAGATAGTAGAATTGTAAACAGACCCACCTCTGCGCTATCATTCCTCTTTTCCATTCAAGGTTAAGCCATGACCACTGAAAATACTGTAATTCACTTACTAAATACTCTAAAAGATCCGTTTCTCGGCCTCACAGGTAAGGAAATGAACTTACAATTTAGCCTTGAAATGGCTGACAATCAGTTGCTCGTCACTCTTACCGCAGGCTTTCCTTGTAATTTGCTTGAAGAAAATTACAAACCCCTGTTTCTCGCAGCCTTACAATCAGCATTTCCTAATCAAGAGATAGTAATTCATGTCAATCAATGGATTAAACCTCACAAAACACAACTCGTAGGCAAAGGTTTACGTGGAGTAAAAAATACTATTGCTGTAGCGTCCGGAAAAGGAGGAGTCGGGAAATCTACTATAACCGTTAACTTAGCAACTGCATTAGCTCGATTAGGTGCGCGGGTAGGCATTTTAGATGCAGACATCTATGGCCCTAGTATGCCTTTAATGCTCGGCGAAACAGAACCGGTGCAAGTGAGTGGCGAACATTATCTTCCTGCAAAAGCCCATGGAATAGAAAGCATGTCTATTGGCTATCTAACAGACAGTGACCAAGCGATAATCTGGCGAGGTCCGATGCTTGCCAAATCCCTAATCCAAATGCTGGATATTACCCTTTGGGATAATTTGGATTATTTATTGATTGATTTACCCCCTGGTACGGGTGATATCCAACTGACTTTAGTACAAAAAATTCCATTGACTGCAGCGATAGTAGTGACTACCCCACAAAACGTAGCAACACTTGATGCACAAAAAGCAATACATATGTTTTCTAAAACAGGAATTGATGTTCTTGGTATCATAGAAAATATGTCCACTCATATCTGCAGCCAATGCGGACATCAAGAATCAATTTTTGGTGCAGGTGGTGCAGAAACACTTTGTACTGCGCACCATACGACATTACTAGGACAACTTCCCTTAGATGGACGCATTAGAGAAAACTGTGATGAAGGCACTCCCACTGCAACTAAAGCCCGTGATGAGTTAACGGATACATTAATTAAAACAGCAATGAAGAGCGCGATTGAATTGGCCAAAAAACCAGTTAATTATGCAGACAAGTTTCCTAAAATTGTTGTTGAGTGAATTCTTCCAGAGGGGGTATACTTGCTCAACTAATATAGGATCATCGTAGCCCTCATCCGCCCTGGTGGACACCTTCTCCCTAAATAGGGAGAAGGGTAATTATTCTGCACCTAAACTACGATGGTACATCAATAACAATAAAAATAAATTAGCCATGGAACGATTAATAATAGTAGCAATAAGTATTCTGTATTCCTGTCTGGCCTTAGCCAAATCTCCCTATCAAATTGATTTGATCCTATTTGCACACCCAAATCAAAACACTGGCCTAGCTATCGACGCACCGCTCATTCCAATCGGTGCAAACGCGATATCCTTAAAGACTGATACAGACAAATCAGGAAAACCTTACCGATTGTTGCCCCCATCTTCTTCAAGCTTGCGTGATGAATACTATTTGCTAACTCGTAAATCTCACTATCAAGTCCTAGCCCATTATTCATGGAGGCAACCAGCAAATAATCAAAGTAGTGTCGCTTTTCCGATGGTTGAACATAACGGCTGGCAAATGCAAGGGACTTTAAATGTGAAGCAAGCGAGTTATTATTTTTTTGATGCAAAGTTCCAAGTATCACCGCCCAATAATCCACAATCGTCATTTACTATTTCACAAAAACAACGCCTTAAAGAGAATGTTGTGTATTATTTAGATAATGCTCAAATAGGCATGTTAGTTAAGATTCACCAATTGGAGTCATAAAGAAACTTCCCTTCTCTCCTATTCCCGTCTTCCCGAGCATAACGAAGGGAGAAGCTTTTATAAGTGAAGGTCAATGAGATCACCGGTTTCGCTGATCTGCATCAGCTTACAACATTTATTTGTTCCCAGGAGAAAAAATTTGATCAAATACCGTTGCACCACCTTCCACTACATGTTTCATCGCTGTATTTACATCAGAGACACCGGGATTAGGCTTGTTTGAAAAAAAGCCGAAAAAACCATTCCCTGCTTGTTTGCTTCTGCCAATCTCATGCAATCCAAACACCGCTGCTGCGGTTAGAGTTAAAGAGGCAAATGGGCCTAATCTGGCATAAAAAGGGGACATAAATAAATTTCCAAAACTGATTAATGCACCAGTCTTGAGGGTTTTTTCAGGATTTACTTGATCTCTAGGCATACTACACTTCCTTGATACATAATTTGAAAACGTACCCATTAAGGGCGAGCATTTTTATCACTAGGCATAATTTCATCAAATATCGCTGCGCCTCCAACGGAAATATTTGCCAGAGCATTTTGAACCTCTGTACTTTTATCACCCGTTTTACCACCAAAAAAAGAATTCATGTTATTTACTCCATTCTCAACTGCTCTTCTTTTTTTTCCTATCTCGTGCGCACCATATAAAAAAGCGCCGGTTGCCACAATGGCTGTAGTCAAACCGAATTTTGCATCAAGCCAATACAGTGGCGCTAAAAGGGTATTTCCAATTGCCAGCAATGCGCCCGTCTTTCCAGCATCATCCATATTGATTTTAGATTGTGACATATCAACTCCTTATGATAATTATTTTTCAATACAGCCTATTTGAGTGCCAATAAAATTGCAAGCATAAATTTAAAACACCATAGTGCATAATACGAAACCAAATTCATTTTGAATTGAATTAAAGCAAGCTGTGCATTATAATTTCATATGACAAAAATGGAATCATGAGCTCATAATGCCCACACACAACCGAATGATTGATGCGCTCACTTTATGTCTCAAACAAAAATCCACTAAGGATTTTAAATTAGATAATTCATCTGCTTATGCAGGGCTTGCCAACCTCTATGAAAACTATGCTCTAGAAAATAAAACGGAACAATTTTTTGAGGCATTGGCCCAATTATGCGCTATACCTAACGATTATCTCATTGGGGATAATCCAATTTTGGATAATTTTATCATTCAACTGGAAAAAGTGTTCCACCCCAAAAAAAAGGAAAAACCAGTTACTCGAGCTATTCCATGGTGGGAACTGGAACGCACACATTTACTCGCCCTTGCAGAGGATCATTCACCCTGTTATGTTTATCACTGCCCAACACAAACATCCCAGGCACGAAAATTATTGGCGCTACAAGCAATCGACACGCTATTTTATGCAATCAAGGCCAATCCTCATCCATCAATTTTAAAAACATTAGAAAAAGAAGGTATTGGTTTTGAATGCGTTTCCATCCAGGAATTAAGTCACATACATAATCTATTTCCTCACATCGATAAAAAGCGAATTTTATTTACTCCGAATTTTGCTCCAAAGAGGGAATATCAAGTTGCGATGAACTCAGGATGTTATGTGACAATAGATAATTTGTACCCACTAAGGAATTGGCCTGAGTTATTTAAAAATCGCGAGGTCATAGTCCGTATTGACCCAGGTGTTGGTGCGGGTCATCACAAACATGTTGTGACTGGAGGCAATGAGTCAAAGTTTGGTATCGCTCAAAAGGATATAGAACAACTAAAAATTTTAGCCCAGGAACATAACATCCATGTCATTGGTCTGCATTCCCATTCAGGCAGTGGGATTCTTACTCCAGAACTTTGGGAACAAACTGCTTTAGTACTTACCTCATTTCTTAAGCAATTCCCTCAGGTTCAGTTCATTAATTTAGGTGGTGGCTTGGGAATCATTGAAAAACCAGGACAAAGCCCTTTAGATCTGAAAAAACTTGACTCAAAACTACTCGCAATCAAATCCAAATATCCTTATTTAAGATTCTGGATGGAACCCGGGCGTTTTTTTGTCGCAGAAAGTGGCATCATTTTAGCTAAGGTCACTCAATGTAAAGAAAAAGCATCGGTGCAATTTGTAGGAATTGAAACGGGAATGAATTCATTAATTAGGCCTTCTTTATATGGGGCTTATCATGAAATTGTTAACTTAAGTCGGCTCTATTCGGAACAATCCGGAGTAGCACACATTGTAGGTCCGATTTGTGAATCAGGTGATACACTGGGATATGACCGCTTATTACCTATCACTCAAGAAGGAGATATCATGTTAATTGCCAATACCGGGGCCTATGGACACTGCATGAGTTCCAATTACAATTTAAGACCGCCTGCAAAAGAAATTATTTTAGAAGCATAATATTTTTTATATTTCCTTTACTTAAATTCTTAATCACCTCTGAATGATTAATTTTTGTTCATAGTGAATTGTATTAAATTAACGTGTCACTTATAATGTCAAAAATTTAAAATTGAGAGGGTCCTCCCATGCCGAACCAAGGCAAAATTATTAGCGCAGTTAACGTTTGCCTAAAGCAAAAAAAAAATATCTCTTTTATACTGAATAAAAAAGGAATTTGTGCCGCACTTGCTGCTTTATACATCAAATATACGTTACAAAATAAAAGGGCACAGTTTTTTGATTTACTCGATCAGTTAGCCTCTCTACCTAGTACTTATCATATTGGTGATAATTCTGCTATTGACAATTTCATTATCCAAATCGAAAAAACATTTCATGCTGATGAGTATAGTAATTACGAGATTCAGCAAAGTGATATTGAAAAAATCTTGAATATAGGTAATAAACCCTTAAAAAATGAATTTAATTTAGGACTCACTACAGAGCAGTCACACTGGGAAGAAATATTCAAAAAAATTGGCCGAGAGAATCGGTCCTACCTAGTTTTCAGTCATAACCATGGAATTGCATTATCTTTTGAAAACGGAAAATATGTCGTTTACGATCCAAACTACAATAGAAAAATAAAAGAGTTTGAGACAATTGATGAGTTAATCAAAGAAATTAAGATTTGCTTTGATTACAAGGATAATTCTTTTGGTCTCCTTATTCGTACATTTGCTCATCCCAATGCAACTCCCGAGCACTACCCTTCTCATGATGAATTACATCAAATTGCCTTCGCAAATCAGATCGATACACGCTCAAGCTTCTTTGCTGCCATGGCAGGAGATGTCGAGACACTCAAATACTTATTTCAACAAGATAAAATCGATTACGACAACTTATCAAAAGAATATTTTCGTCCTGAGTTCAATGATCTTTTACTGCAAAAGTCTAAATCACCCATTCTAAAAAAAGCTGTTTTGAAAGGAATTATTCTCACTTTGTGTATGGGAAATCAAAAAGAGGCAGAAAAATTAATTGATCATTATCTCCAGACCTATACTGCAACTAATGAACAAAATGAATTAAAAGACCAACTGCGCCTCATTTTTAACAGCTCAGTAACGGAATACCGTTTGTTAATGAAAAAAGAAACCGATCACAGCTACTTATTGAAGGTACTCGATCAATTAAATCTTTCTCAGGAACCTAAAAATCAAACTGCTTATAACCATCTACAATTTCTAACTTTTGTTAAACAGGAAACACCGTCGGTTCAAACAAATCAGTTTTTAAATAAGTTGTCCCCAGAACAAATCATAAAACAAATCCAGCATGCAGCCATCACTAACCAACATCAAGTTTTAAATCTGTTAATACCTTATTTAACCACAGCGAAAATTGATCCCAAGATATTCCCATCCATTTTCAACAAAGAGCTCGTCCAAAATATTGATGCGATAACTTTGAAAAGACTTCTTGAAATTGGTTTTGTTGTAGATACTCACGATCCAGATTTGCTCACCTTGTGCACGGAACGTAATGATACAACCATTTTTGAAACTTATGCACGTGCATGGGCAGAACAAACGCATCAGCCAACACTTTGGAAAAACATTGATGAGCATCAGTATCATTTAATTGATTTAAATACAGCCCTTGGTTCTACAACGCTACTTAATGCACTGATTTTCTTGAGAAAAAATGAGCTTGTAAAGAACTCATGGAAAGATAATATTTCTGAAGAAACGATTAAAAACGCACTTACTCTTGCCCTATTGAATGGCAATAAAGAAATGAGCCTATTTCTTCAGGAAAAACTCAACGCGAAGAAAAGTCAGCTTGAACCAGAAACCTTGGATTTTCTCTATGCCAAAGGATTACAAGAAGAAGACTTATCGATTCTATCCACATTAGTTCAGCTAAATTACAATGTGCTGCATAATACTAAGGATATACGTGAATTATTCCTGTTGTGTTCTGATTATGAGGATTACACAATCATCGAAAAAAGTCTTGCAAAAGCAAGCCCTAAGATCAAAGAACTCACTTTTGAACACAGTTTAAATTGGAATATTCCTTCCGTAATAAAGGCTTGTGTCCAACAAGACCCCGAACTTGTTAATGAGCACCTCTGTAATTCAGCTACAAACCCTGGAAAACTGGCTAAACTCAATAGAGCTGGATCCGAGATCCCACCCAGTGCGCTTTCGTTAAAGAAACTGACACCAGAAGAACAAAAAAAGCTAGTCAAAAGTTGTTTTCAAAATAAGCTTCCTTATCTAGCTAAATCGTTATGTCCCAAGGTAACCTGGGAAGAAACTGAACTTGAAGAGTTCATTACTGAATTAATTCAGAATAAAAATCAAAATGGGATCAAATTACTGCTGCAACTTTTTCCCAATTTAAAGGAAAATCCAAAGCTGATTCCGCTGCTGGCACAAAATCACATGCTAATTCCATTGGATTTTTTATTGGATAAAGAAAATGTGGTGATTGAGCCAGAATTAACGGAGCAAATTTTTACCTCTGCTCTAGTTAATAACAATAAAAACGTTGTCGCTGGATTTTTGAGTCAAGGAAGAGTAACTCCAAAAACTCAATTAAAACAACCTCTTTTAGAATTATTAAAACAAGCCATAGAAAAAGGCAATGATGCTGTTTTAGAACCTTTTATTGAATCCAAGCTTAACTTCGGACTGGATTTTAAAGAATTATTTCTTTTTAGTTGCGAAAAAAAACAAGAAAAAATAGCCAATCAGCTACTGGCGCGGGAAATTATCCTAAGCACTAGTGAACAACAATATGCTGTCCAGCAATTAGCTGGTGATCAATCCGCTTCAGCTTTCTTTGAAAAAGTTTATGCCCAGGGGCTCGGTAGACTATATCAATTATTTTTAAAAGCTAACGTACCACACCCTAAAGCTTCCTTATTGAGCTCTATTAAAAATCCGGAACAAGATCCTACATTCCAGAATACAAAATTGTTTACAAGTTCAGACTTTTTAAGTCCTTTAAAACGAGCTGTTAAAGAAAAAAATGAAGCGGTATTTAAAAGCCTATTTACTCAAAGTGACCTTCCAAGTGATCCCGATAAAAGTATTCTAGACCTCTTGAAAGATCCGGTACTCTTTAAAGGCATCGCCCCTTTATTTGAAAGAAAATATGGCTACAAAAAATTATTAACTGAAGCGCTAAAACAAAAGGAATGGGCTGCTCTAGCAAATCTTATTGAGAGGCAAAAATTAAGTGATTTGGATGCTGAGCTGCAACAACCGATACAAGATCACGGGATGGATATCATTAAAGCATATGTTGCAAATCTCAAAGCGCATTATGACAAGACGGACGTTCGCCCTCAGTTGTTTAAACTACTGGAAAGCACAAATCCTCAAGTACTTGCTCAATTGGCAATCCCGCATCGAGAGGAAATTCAAAAAGCACTCGAAGAAATTGAGCTTGATATGCTGCAAAAACAACTTGATTTAAATAATCAAATTTACCGTTATACATTTAATCTTTTGCCACTCAAGCGAGCACTTGAGCAACTCGACAAAATATTCGAAGAGTGTCAAAAGGTCATTCAAGAGAAAAACATTGATCTTGATAAAGCCATTGAATCCTCTGAAATAGTGAATCATCTGGCACAAATAAAAATCATCATTGCAGGACAAGATATTGCTCCTGATTATCTCGACGAAAACCATTATAATCTGTTGGAAAAATTAATAGAAAACCCTCGATTTAAAGAGGTTTGCCTATTGGAACTCGAGCTTTATCGTTTACTCAGACTATTTAAAAAGCCACTTTTAGAACAAAGTGAGGAGACTCGAAAGGAATTCAATACAAAAATCCAGTCACTCCTGCATGCTTTGGAAGTAACAAACTTGCCTACACATTTTGTTCTCCCAGAAATTTTGCAGTATTTGCCTCAACCAACAAAAGAAGAGGTGTTACCCACTGCAATCATTGAAGAATCGAACTTAGGTCATGAAACTCAGGCTCATCGAGCTCCTTCAAAAACCATACCGGGTTCGCCACACCCCAGAGAACCTCAAGATGGCGGAATTCAGCAACAGTTAAATCCTTCTCAAACAAACCAAAATCGACAACACAAAAAAGGAGAACCGCCTACTCAATCGATGAGTGCACAATCCGATTTCCATGCTTTGAGAACGCAATGCGCCGAAGCCTTAAATTATTACCTAAACAATCGCGATAAAAATTTAAGCTTTTTTTCTTATTATTTTGATTATTATCGTGGACAAACTCGTGCCCTACATTACAAGAATTTAATTGCATCGGCGCAAACCGAACAAGAGTTGTATCTTTTAGAATATGCTATTTTAACGAATGAGAATGGAACACAATTAAAGAAAGATTTGGCAGACCAACTCAAATTCAAAGATGAGTACACTGCTCAAGAACAACTCAAAGCACGAATTAAAAAATCCTATGCCTTTACATCGAACGACTTATCTCAATTAGATAACTGGATTGATTCGCTCAATCAAAAAATTAATACAGATGAGCAAACGGATACAAAGAGCTTATTTAAAGAGGAGTTGGGCTATTTAGGACAAATACGTAATCACCAAAGGACATTGCAGCCGCTGTCATTTTTCCAAGCCCCAAAACCCGATTTAATATCTCGATTTTTGCAATGGATTGAAAGCTGGCTCGGTGATGACAACACCGCTACTGAGAAAAATAAATTGTCCTTGTAGCATTATTTTAGTCTTTTAGCCCAGATTATCTCAGTATAATCCGGGCTAAAAGCAATGGAGCTAGATAGCAATTCTCTTTTTATCTTAAAAAATATTTCTACATTAATAAATTATGATAGGATTGGCTATTATCTACTAATTTTGAAAACATGATGCAGGACGCTTTAAAAAAACTCTTTCAAAAATATCCTCAAACAGAAGCTCCCTTTATGCACCAACAACTCACTGAGTGGAGTAATACACGTCCTTTAACCGGATTACGAGTAGTCCACCATGTTCCCTTAGTGATGAATACCTTATTAAAAATAGCCTGTTTAGTTGAAGCAGGTGCGGATATAACGGTAACCAATCCTTCCGATTTTTGTTTTGCACAACCACAGGCAATCTCTTGTTTAAATGAAGCAAAAATTCGTTATGTTGAGGATCCACATACTCTAGCTGGGGAAACTTTTGATCTTTATTTTGATTGTGGTGCCCAACTGCATCAATTTCTTGGAAAACCCCAAATTGGAGCAATCGAATTAACCGGCTCAGGAGATCAACTCTATAGCCAACAAGTGCTTGATTTTCCAGTGATCAGTGTTGATCGCTCACTCACAAAACAATTGGAAACAGTTTTTGGATGCGCGGAGAGCAGCCACATGGCTCTGACTCAATTAACAGGAATTAATCCAGCTGAAACATCATGGGTTATTTTTGGCTTTGGCAAGATTGGTCGTGGGCTTGCCTATTTCTGTACTCAAAATAAAGTACCTGTTGTAGTTGTAGATCCTAATGAAAAACAAAGAAATCTCGCTCAAAACTTAGGTATCAAAGCGCTCGATCCCCAAGACTTCAGCGGACTCGAACGTGCATTAATCGACGCAAATGTGGTGATTACTGCGACCGGAAAAAAAGCGATTATGAATAATTACCCTCACTCCTGGTTTAGTGGCAAGATACTTGCCAATTTAGGGGTTTATGATGAATTTGGTCCTCAATTTAGTGATGATGAAGTCTTAAATCATAAAATGCCAGTTAATTTTGTACTGAATGACCCTACACCAATGAAGTATATTGATCCCGAATTTTATATCCATAATCTGGTTGCTTTAACCTTTCTGAAAGAAAAACTGACTTCTGGGGTACATGGAATACCCTCAACATTAGATAAAGATATGATCCAACGTTGGTGTGCCTATCACACATTTCCGTTAGATACCGTTAATATGTGGCTGTATGTGTAATATTGATAGCCTGGGTTTAGCTAAGAGTGCGCTCTGGATGGAATAGATTGGATGAATGTCTAATCGCCATGAACAAAGCTGGAGAGTTTAAAGAAACAGCATCGCCTCAGCAGGTAGGTTTCGTTTAAAAGATCCCCCCTATCTTTTATATGAGTACATTGCATTATTTAAAATAAATTTACACTTTCCCCATGATGCTATATATTGCGCCTTTTGCTCGCAAATTGAATTAATGAATTTATTAAAATCCACACCAAAATATAGCCCCCAAAGAACCATTATCTGGTTGGTCGGAGTATTTTTTTTACTATTTCAATTTTTCTTGCAATTGTCTTCAGGGATTATTATTGGCGCTATAATGCATGAGAAACAATTAACTGCATTCACCGCCGGTCTATTAAGTAGTGCCTTTTACTACGTTTATACTACAATGCAAATTCCAGTTGGGCTTCTTTTTGACAGGTACAATACCCGAACTTTATTGTCCCTAAATGCCGTATTATGTGCTTTAGGCTGCTTTTTATTTTCTTCTGGTTATAACTTATTTGTTTTATTTCTTGGCCGTTTAATTATTGGTGGCGGGTCTTCTTTTGCTTTTGTTGGCATGACTCGAATCTTACGCCAGCATTATCCTCTGAAACAATATGCATTTATGATTGGTCTCACAGAAACGCTAGGGTTTACTGTAACGGTGATCAGCATGATTGGAATGGGTTCGCAAATAACTCACATTAGCTGGCATTATTTTCTTGCTGCCGCAGGTATCATTGGTCTTTTAATTGCTTTTTTATGTGCGAATTTTATCCCCAGCAACAAACCGGTTATCACCAATCATCATCAATACAAAAAACATTTGCTGTTCATGGTAAAAAACAAATTGGTATGGATGAATGGATTATTTGTAGGCTTGGAATTTTCGGTAATTACTGTTTTTGCCGCAATGTGGGCCGTTCCTTTTCTCCAATTGAAATTAGATTGCTCTATAGAAGCAGCCAGTATTCTCACCTCAATGATCTTGTTAGGAGCTGGTTTAAGTTGTCCCATATATGGCTGGTTGTCGATCCATCTGCCTAAGCGCAAACCGCTAATTCATATTTCTTGCTTGTCCACTGCGGTTTTATTCATTCTCGTTCTTTACTTACCCATACATAATATGCTCCTCACAGGGATCTTGTTGTTCGCAATCGGACTGTGTTGTGGCGCGTATATGCTTGCCTATACTATTGCCAATGAGCTTGCTCCAGAAGAATCACTCTCTGCCTGTACAGGCTTCACGAATACCTTAGCGATGGTCACTGCCCCCCTACTCCAGCCATTAGTTGGTTATTTATTGGATTATTCCAAAGGCGCTACGAACCTCCATGTTTTAGCGGATTATCAATTAACCCTTTTAATCATTCCGGCTGCATTAGTTATTGCCAGTGCGTTATCACAATTTCTTCCAGAGAAAGAGATGTAACTAAAGCTGTCTATCTTTTTATCCTGTCTTACTTTTTTAAAAAAACAACAGCAAGGCTTATTCAATTAATAATGCCTTAATAATCTTTCGATAAAATAACAAGAATTAACCAGTGTGTAGTTATTTTATATGGCATACTCTAAAAAAGGATCTAACCCTGTTGTTTTCTCTGACCCCAAAAAGGAAATAAACTATTTTGTCGTATTTGGCGATAGCCTTTCTGACGGTAAAAACATGGGGGAAAAGGCTTCTTTTCTCGGGCCTTTTGCAAGAAAGTTATGGCTAAAAATAACAGGACTGGATAGGTCGCCTAAAGAGCGATTCACTAATGGTTATACTTGGGCGGATTCGCTTAAATCAACACTCATCAGTAAATTTCTTAATGATGATCAATTAAAAAAAAATCGTTTTGGAAAGTATAACTTAGATAATGCCGACATCAGTGATGATATTCTTTTTCGCTCACATAATCAGCGCAAAAAATACAAATACACTCAAGAAGAAGTTCAAGACGAAATAAATGAAGTAAAACGTAAACAACGAGTAGAGGATAGAGAAGAAGGCCATCTGTTCACTGCCGAGCAAGAAAATACTCAAAAAACCGCCCCAATCTCACGTCGATACCCAAAAAACGCGCCGAGTACTGCTCCTATTAATAAAAAGGAACTTCCAAAAGCCACTCTTCGAGAATCTTCTGATGATGTTTCTGACCAATTTATAAGCGATCCGCGTTATCACGAATACGTTCAGGAATATTATTCACTGGATAATGGCCGCGTGGCTCAGTACAATGGGCAGAATTTCTATAGAAACTATAGCCAAGGCGGTTCAACATCTTATGATTACAGCTGGAAAGGTATTTTTCTCTCTATTCTTTCCCCATTAACATCGATAAAGCTTTTCATTACACGCTTCATGGTATCCAACGTATCGCAGCAGATAAAGCAATTCTTGAAAGACAACAAAGATGAAGGAACCTCTAAGGATCATAAAAAGAAGACACTTATTACTGTATTTTCCGGTGCTAATGATTTAATTACCGTTAATTCAGAACCAACCGAAGAAGCAGCAGAACTTGCCGCCCAAAGTAACATCGATAATATTGAGTCATTAATTAAACAAGGCTATAGCAACTTTGTTTTATGTAATTTGCCTGATTTGTCATTAACGCCACGCTATCAACACAAATCTGATGATGAACGTAAAAATGCTCAAAAAATATCAAATCTATTCAATGATAAATTAGCAGAGAAACTACAAACATTAAAAGAACGATATCCTGGCCGTTCAATTGATCTTTTTGACATCAAAAGTGTTTTTACTAAGGTTTATGAAGATGTCCGTGATAATGGCAACTTAGGATATGGTAAATACTTTGATAAAAGTAGCCTAACTGAACCTTACTTAGATTATGCAAAAGCGCATAATATTCCAATAGTTCCTGGAGGAGTTGCTCCGGGTAATAAACACATGTTTTGGGATGATGTCCATCCCACTGCAACCATGCATGCGTTGTTGATGTCGGAGTTTTACAAAAGTAAGGAAGGTCTTGGTAAGTATAAAATATCAGCACCAGAGGAACAAAGCACAAAACGTTTATCTGAAATTTTTAATCGAAAATATCATGAAAAATTAGAAGAGCTTTCATTTGGATTTTTTAGTTTTTGTACCGAGCTTCGTATTCCTTATGAGAAACCAGAAAAAGCACTTATCACCATATTGCATTATGCATTTACTGACCAAAGCGTTGACGGTGATTGTGTACGTGAAACAATGACTGATTTAGGCTGGTGGATAGATGACAAACCCAACATGCGAATTCCTGCGCTAGCCGATGCGATGTGGATTCTGGATCCTGATTATGCACGAAAGTTGGAAGCAGAGTTAGATCCTCATTTAGCGAAACCTGATTCGTATAAGATGATGATGTACGGGACATTACGTGGACAGAGCGCAGAGCCAAAACCTCTGCCCAAAAAAGTTCCTCCTTCCGAACTGCTCGCTTTAGATCCTGCAGTAAAAGAAAGATTACAAAAAATGATGGATAATAAATCGAGTATCAAGGAACCAGAGACTCCTTTACAACCAATAAAAACTTCAGATTTAAAACAAGAAGTGTCTGTTACCACCCCTTTAACTATATAATAATGGCCTGGTACTTTGCGGCTGTCTGATTATATCTTTGCACTCCCCCTCCCTCCCAAAATGGTACAATTTCTTCAGGGTGGTTGAACAGCCTATCGTTTCTCGCATGCTCTGTCATCACTGCGAAGGCAGAGATCCATTCATAAAATAGTTCATAATTCAAATGAATCCACTGAGTATTGTTTGCGACGCTGGGAAGATAGAATATCCTAACCAGGCAAAGGATGTACTTTACAAATAGCTCCCTGCATTCGCAGGGATGACCGCTTGGTAGCCCGGATTAAGCATGTAACTTAACGTCATGCTCAGATAATTCAGTGGCTTTATTCTTTAAAAATGATTGCTGAGTCATAAAACAAAAGCCAGCACGACTGTCTTTAGAAAAACCTGCCACAGTATGTGATGATGAATCATTACTCTTTAAGGTATTAATCAATTTTAAGCTTAGCTTAGGCAAGCCGACCTTTAACATGCACTGATCATTATCTAAAGGTTTTAGTGAAATAAATTGAGACATTTTTACTTTATTGCCTAACGGGTCTAGCCAACCAGCAACTGCGGCACTGGTCGCATCTTTTTCCTTAAGATTGGCCGAGTAAAATCCATTATCATCATTTAAACGACAAAACGTGGTGCTGATTTCATGAGTGTCTTTTTGATCATCATTTAACACCAATTTTCCAAACCATGCTTTATTTCCGGTAACAAATTGCTCTTTATCATCAATACGAATATGTCCATTGAGCTGGCTAGTCTGTAACACTTGAAATTTTACTCCAGGTCGTAAGACTAAGGTTTCATTGTTGTTTGCTTGCTTCAACATGTCCACTTTAAAATTAAAGCCTTTTTTATCTGCTGCTTTAACGCCAAAGATCCAGCTGTCATTGATCGGATTATAGCGGATAAATGCATAACCAACATGCCAATCAAGTGGTGTTGATTGCTCTATTTTTTCTTTATTTTCGTAAAAAAATACCAGCTTATTGGTTTCTTCATCGATTAAAGCAGCTTGAGTATGAAATTCGGTACCTTGACGCTGCATTTCAAAAAAATATCCGTATTTATCACCACTTTCATTCTTTACCATGCCGGAAAAGGTCCAACTTCCTACATTAGGATCTATGAGTTGTACCTGTTGCTGCGCTTCTGATTTTATTTCAGCTGCAAGCACTCCAGTACTTATGGGAAATATGATTAAAAATAAAAAACAGCGAATCCAAGCAAACATAATCAGCAATAACCTTTTAACTGTTGATGTAACCACAATGCATCCCAAAAAGCATCATCCAATACAGCGTCTACGGGCAAATAATGCATTGTGTCTGAACTAAAAGATCGACATTTCACTGCATCTTTTTCCGTCATAATAATAAGTGATTTGCAATAATTCAAATCATCTGGCTTAAACTGATAATGATCAGGATAAGAACAGGTATCGAATTCTATCCCTAATTGCTGCAAAGTGGAATAAAAACGTTGAGGATTACCAATCGCAGCAATCGCTTCCCATTTACCATTTAATGCATGGGGATCAATTTCCTCATCAGTACTTAATTTCTTTATTTTTCCAGGTCTTAATACCATGGAATACGCATTATTCCACTTACCTTCATTCACCACAATAAAATCAACCTGATCTAAGCGTGTAGCAGGTTCTCTTAACGGCCCTGCAGGCAAACAAAAACCATTACCCAATCCACGAGTTCCATCAATAACCGCTATTTCTATAGCTCGTCCCATACGGTAATGCTGTAGTCCATCATCACTAATAATAATTTGACTTTGATGTTTTTCCAAAAGGTACCGAACCGCATCAGTGCGTTTAGGGGCAATCACTACAGGACATTTGGTTTTTTGTGCTAACAGTAAGGGCTCATCTCCAACCTTCTGTGCAGAATCATTAACCTGTACTTCATAAGGAAAATGTTTGATTTTCGCGCCATAACCACGGCTTACGATCCCCACTCTTAATCCTTTTTGTTGTACTCGCCTGGCCAATTCGATAACCAATGGGGTCTTACCCACTCCTCCAACCGTTATATTTCCCACAACAATTAGCGGAACTGGGCAATCAAACTGACTAAAACGTTGCAAAAAAGAGCGTCTGACTGAAGCGAAAACCGAATACACCCAAGAGAACGGACGTAATACCCATTGCATCGGGTGATCACCATACCATAATTTCTCAAAGAAGAAAGACATCAGACTATTGCAACCTCTTGACCTGTATCTGAGCGTTGTATTCCCTGAAGTTGTGCATAGTACCCTTGTAAATCAAGTAACTCCTGATGAGTACCTTGCTCCACGATGCATCCATTTTGCATCACTATAATTTTATCTGCATGTTTAATGGTTGATAAACGATGCGCAATAACTAAAGTCGTACGATTTTTCATGACTTCTTCCAAAGCAATCTGTATGTATCGTTCTGACTCGCTATCCAAAGCAGACGTTGCTTCATCAAGAATTAAAATAGGCGCATCTTTTAATATAGCCCGTGCAATCGCTATCCTTTGACGCTGGCCACCAGAAAGTAATACCCCATTCTCTCCAACACGCGTGTCATAACCTTCAGGTAAACGACGGATAAATTCATCAGCAAAAGCCATTTTGGCGGCTTGTATGATTTGTTCACGACTAACATCAGAACGGCCATATGCAATATTATTAGCTAAAGTATCATTAAAAAGTGTCACATTTTGACTCACCAAAGCCATTTGTTGACGTAAACTGCTTAAACTTATTTCATTGATCGGTGTATCATCTAGAGTGATAACACCTTGAGTCACTTCATAAAAACGAGGCAATAAACTGGCTATAGTTGTTTTACCACTCCCTGAATGCCCTACCAATGCAACCGTTTTACCGGCTTCAACAGTGAAACTCACGTTATGTAATACATTTTCTCCTTGCCTGTATGCATAAGATACCTGTTTAAACTCAAGATCACCACGTGCTCTTTGTGGCAAAACGTTACCTTGCTCTTGCTCTATGGGCAGGTCCAGCATATGGAACACACTTTCTGCGCCAGCTAAACCTTTTTGGATTACAGCATTCAACGTAGTTAAGGTTTTCATAGGTTTGATTAGCTGGATCATTGCAGCAATAATTGCTAAAAAAGATCCAGCAGAAATAATGACTACTGTAGACAATTGAATTGCAGCCGCAATAATTGCTGCAATGCCTATAGCAATCACAATTTGTACGCCCGAGACATTCAGTGCCTTGCTCGCAGCAACTTTCATATCATTTTGACGGGAGCGTTCTATCGCATTACTAAATTTTCCAGATTCATAAGTAATGCCTCCAAAAATACGAACTACTTTATAACCTTCAATGGCTTCACTCGCGATCTCCGTCACTTCGCCCATTGTTTTTTGGACTTTATGACTGATTCGTCTAACACGTTTATTTGTGTAGTTCACAATAAAGCCAACAAAAGGGATGGTTAACAGAAACATCAGTGACAATTGCCAGCAGATCACCATCATGACGGTAAGAAAACCAATAATTAAACAGGTATTTTGAACAATATCAGTTAAGGCATCTGCGCTAACTTGGGCTACTTGCTCTACATCATAAAGAATTTTAGAAAGCATTTGCCCAGAGGTTGCCTCATCATAAAAATCCGCAGGTAAATGCAAAATATGATTAAAAACCTTTTCTCTTAATACCTTAACTACAGCTCGGGCAACCCAAGTCATGCAATAACTTCCCAGTGAACTGACAAGCCCCCTCAAAGTAATCCCTATTAAAACGATATATGGAATTTTCTTGATAAAATCCATATCGATATTAATAAAACTTTTATCAAAAAAAGGCCGCATCATGTACGTGAAACCAGCATCAATCAGGGAGTACAAAATGTTTGCAAAAATACCTAATGCCAATATGGGCCAGAACGGTTTCACATAAGCTAACAAACGTTTGTATAAAATGCTGGTCTTAACTGAGAGTTTCTTTTTCATCACTCAATGGTTCAATCGAAAAGTGTGTTATTGTAACTGTTATTAGTTGGAAGTGCTAATGTTCCTTCATACAAGGATTGCGCAGCGATCCAGCCATAAAGTTAATGGTATTCCCTTCTCCCCATGGGGAGAAGATGCCCGTTAGGGCGGATGAGGGTCTTGAGAATAGCTAGTTGCCCCTCTCCCTCGAGTGGAAGATGAGATTTTTAAGGGCAGTTTTCGCTGCACCCAGCGCTACTGTAGTTGGTTAACTGTCACTCTAAAGTCATCTTGATTCGAGTATAAGCACAATGAAAACCTATTTTTTGCACATTACAATCTGAAACACTTCCCGGTTCAGTAGTGACTGTCGCCCAAGATAACCCAAGTTGTTTTGCCATATTTAAGCGAGCGATTAATAATTTTTTTTGTAATCCTCTTCCTCGATAGGCAGGCAAAGTGCTGGTAACACCTAAATCACAAAAATCTCCATGCATGGCAATTGTAGCTCCTGCTACAATCACCTCATTATCGTAAACAGCGAAGGTACTGACTCCTTTAGATTGGGCATAACGAAAAAATTGATCTTCAGCTTCAGGCGCATCGAAGCCTAAAGCTATTTTTTTGGCCCATTGCCCCTTTTCATTTGACTTTATTTCTCGGATGATGAAATTTTTTGCAGCATAATCAAGAGGCTGAAATGACTTTAAATCCAATAACGATACATTATTTAATTCACTGATACGGTAGCCACGTTGACTTAAAAATAGGGTGAGATCATTTCCAACAAAAGGACACAACTCGATATCTACACGATTATGATTCAAGGTTCTATAAAAATGTTCGATGTATTCAATTTCAGTCCGAAAATGGTCCGGTTTTGTAGCAAAACCCCATCCAACTACCTGCGATAAATACGAATCAAACCCTGAAAAACAGGCAGCGCCTCCATTGACCTCCAAAACTCTTCCTTGTGGATACTGTTTGGTCACTTCTATATGGGTTTGTTTGATGCAAGACTCCATCTGTGCTGCCAGATTTTTAGTAATACATTTCATCTCATATTATTCCTATCAAACCAGTGTCTGAGTGAAGGCAAAACCATAAACAAAATTATTAAAGGTTGTCAGATTCTTATTGCAATCCCTTTGAGAGTTCATATACCAAACCTGGACCTCGATAAATCAGACCGGTGTACACCTGGATTAGAGAGGCCCCTGCATCCAACTTAGCCTGAGCCGTATGACAACTGTCAATGCCACCCACGCCGATCAAGGTTATGTCGTCACCTGCATACTGTTTCAGCAAACGCAAACATTGGGTTGATAAGTCCCATAAAGGTTCACCACTTAATCCCCCAGCTTCCTCAGCATAAGGCAAATGGGCAACTCCCTTACGAGAGCAAGTCGTATTTGTCGCAATAATCCCTTCGATACCATAATTCAAAATCACTTCAGTCATTTGTTTTAATGTTTCTAAATCTTCATCAGGTGATATTTTAACGACTAAAGGCACATGGCGCTGAAATTTATTGGATAATTTAATTTGTTCCGTGTGTATTTGCGATAACAAATTGGCAAAATATTCTTTTTGCTGTAATTGGCGTAAATCAGGAGTATTGGGCGAGGAAATATTGATGGTTACATAGGAAGCATACTCGTATACTTTACCCAAACAATGGATGTAATCCTCTGCAGCGTGTTCTAATGGCGTATCTTTATTTTTACCTATATTAATCCCTAAAATTCCTTTATAACGTGCTTTCTTTACATGGCCCACCAAAGCATCTACACCTAGATTATTAAAACCCATGCGGTTAATAATGGCATGAGCCTCAGGCAAACGAAATAATCGCGGCTTAGGATTACCAATTTGTGGTCTTGGTGTCACTGTTCCTAATTCAATAAAAGAAAAACCCAATTTGGCCAATGCATCCAAATGCTCTCCATTTTTATCCAAACCTGCTGCCAAACCAACAACGTGTGGAAATTGCAATCCCAAAGCGTCTATGGGTTTTGATTCTGCCTTTTTAAAACAAAAACTAGGCAGATAATGTAAAGCAGATAAACTAAAAGCATGAGCACGTTCGGGAGCCATACTAAAAAGCAAAGGACGTAACATTGAATACATACAAAAACCTTGAATTCCTGGATTATACTTATCCTCTACGTCCAGCGGCTTGCCCACGGGATCTAAGAATTACTCGCTATCACTGAATCCCTCGGACACGCTTGCTGAACGGAGGCAAAAAACGTTTTTTATTAACAGTGGATACGCTTCACCTAGACTACATCGATTAAATATCACATTTCTGTGCCCAGACCCGTAGCATTGCGTTTTCAGATTTATGCAAATGATAATCTACTTGTCTAATTTCCACACCATAACCCTGTTTTTGCAGTTCCAACAATACTGGACCTAAGAATTCAGAAGTTTTTCCCTCCATATCATTTAAAGGAAAAATTCTTACTTCTTTAGCTACTCTCGCTAATTCACGAATTACATTTAAATGAAATGCAACAGTTTGATCTTCCAAATCAGCAAATAAATAATTCGCGCTTAATGCAAAATCAAAAGAGAAATCAGGATAAGGTAAATGATAATCTGCTGCGCCATAATAGCGTCCTTCAGCCTTGCCTTGCTCGTAGTCTGCAAAAAACTTTTTCATTCCATTTTTTCGATGCTCAAGCAATTGTTCTAAACTTCCGCTCCGACTGAAATCGAACTGATCTTGCTCTCTGCGTACTTCATCAGCCATTTGTGCAAAAATCATAATCGCTTTAGAGGATAAAGTATCTTTATCCAAAACGAATAAAGGATCGCAGCTTACGGCTTGATGTGCTTCTTGAAATTGTTGGGCGTTTACTGCACTCGGACCACATCCATATTCTAAAATCCTGGAATTCATGTCCTCTTGAGACAAATCAAACATCTCACGATACTCCTCAACACTATGTCCCCAGAGTACTAATTTACGCATGAATGACTCTCCTAAATAATAAATCTGAACGCTAACACTTTG
Organism: Legionella sp. 227; assembly: GCF_043161935.1. NCBI lineage: Bacteria > Pseudomonadati > Pseudomonadota > Gammaproteobacteria > Legionellales > Legionellaceae > Legionella > Legionella sp. 227. The sequence goes on from NZ_CP171154.1 coordinate 3,667,632, forward strand.
GCTGTAACTACCTCCTTAATAACCGGTAGTTTTCCTTTGGCTTAAGATTAGGCGATTTTTTAAATCAGGTAAAGGAACATTTAAAATCACTACTTGCTCAACAAACCTGATAATAAAAGAAACAACCTTTCACTATTTTCTCAATATTTACTTAAATTATGCCCCTCAATCTCTTGAGAGCCTATTATGTAAAGAACAATTTAAGTGGATACCTCAAATCATGTCTGCAACTTTTCCAATAAGAAAAAAGATCTGAGAAACTCTATTTTCATCTTCAACTTGATTGGGTATAGTTTAACACATTTGTAAAATTCAACAGACTACTCATTTATCAAGAGATATGAAATAAAGCATTTGCAAAACTCTTATCAATGAGTAGCTACAACAACAGGAAGTCATCTATGTACACAGGACCGAACTATCAACTCGGTGAAACTTACGATATGTTGCGCGACAGTGTTCATCAATTTGCTCGTGCTGAAATTGCCCCACTCGCTGCTCAAATTGACGAAAACAATACATTTCCTAATCATTTATGGAGAAAATTAGGTGATATGGGGCTATTAGGAATTACCGTCAGCGAAGAATATGGTGGTGCCAATATGGGCTATCTTGCGCATGTCATTGCCATGGAAGAAATCTCTCGCGCATCCGCTTCAATAGGCCTGAGTTACGGTGCACATTCCAATTTATGCGTCAACCAAATCTATTTAAATGGTAATCATTCGCAAAAACAAAAATATCTGCCTAAACTTATTAGTGGAGAATATGTTGGTGCTCTGGCTATGAGTGAGTCCAATTCAGGCTCTGATGTAGTCAGCATGCAATTACATGCTCGTCCAGAAGGCAATAAATATATTCTCAACGGCACAAAAATGTGGATCACTAATGGACCTGATGCCGATGTGTTAGTAGTTTATGCAAAGACGGATAAACAGGCTGCAAGTAAAGGAATCACCGCCTTTCTGATTGAAAAAGGAATGCCTGGCTTCAAAACCGCTCAAAAACTCGACAAACTGGGAATGCGTGGCTCAAATACCTGTGAATTGGTATTTGAACAGTGTGAAGTTCCTGCAGAACAGGTTTTGGGTGAAGTGAATCGAGGTGTTAAAGTATTAATGAGTGGCCTTGATTATGAACGGACCGTTCTGGCTGCAGGTCCCGTAGGAATCATGCAAGCCTGCATGGATGTTGTTTTACCTTATGTACATGAACGCAAACAATTTGAACAACCTATAGGTGAATTTCAATTCATCCAAGGCAAATTAGCAGATATGTATACCGATCTAGGCGCTTCAAGAGCGTACTTGTATGCTATAGCCAGAGCTTGTGATCAAGGTATAGTCAGTCGTAAAGATGCAGCAAGTGTTATTTTATATACGGCTGAAAGAGCAACACAAATGGCATTACAAGCGATTCAAATCCTTGGTGGTAATGGGTATATCAATGAGTATCCTACAGGACGTTTACTACGTGATGCAAAACTCTATGAAATAGGCGCCGGTACTTCTGAAATCAGAAGAATGCTTATTGGACGAGAACTTTTTAAAGAAACAGCATAAGGAAGAATGAAAATGGAACAGAATGAAATAGTAATCGTTGCAGCAAAAAGAACTCCTATGGGAGCCATGTTAGGAAACTTATCTTCTCTTTCAGCTCCAGAGTTAGGGGCAATTGCACACGAAGCAGCTTTATCCCAAGCAGGTATTAGTCCAGCAGAAATCGATGAAGTAATTTCTGGCTGTGTTTTATCAGCCGGAATTGGTCAAGCTCCAGCGCGACAAGCGGCGATTAAGGCGGGATTGCCCAATTCTTCTGGTGCTACCACTGTAAATAAAATGTGCGGTTCAGGAATGAAAGCAGTGATGCTCGCTCATGACTTAATTCGAGCTGGAACTGCAAATATTATCCTTGCTAGTGGTATGGAAAGCATGAGCAATGCACCTTACCTATTGAGTAAAGCACGCTCTGGATATCGACTTGGACATGGTGAATTAAAAGATCATATGTTTCTTGATGGATTAGAGGATGCCTACGATAAAGGAAAATTAATGGGTGTTTTCGCAGAAGCTACTGCAAGTCATTTTCATTTTACCAGAGATCAACAAGATGAATTCGCTATTCGCTCCATGAGCAGAGCCCTCCAAGCAATAGAAAAAGGGGCTTTTAAAGAGGAAATTGCCCCAGTAACAGTCAGCTCACGCAAAGGTGATGTTACGGTAACTGTAGATGAAGGTCCTGATGCGGCAAAACTCGGAAAAATTGCTCAGTTAAAACCCGCTTTTAAAGCAGATGGAACCGTTACTGCAGCCAACTCAAGTTCCATTTCTGATGGTGCAGCAAGTCTCATTTTAATGAGTGCTGGACAAGCAGAAAAACGTGGTATTAGACCTATTGCCCGTATTGTTGCTCATGCCAGTCATTCCCAAGCCCCTGAGTGGTTTACCACAGCACCCGTAGATGCCATTCGCAAAGTGATGAATAAAGCATCATGGAAACAAAATGATGTAGATCTTTATGAGATTAATGAAGCCTTTGCAGTAGTTACAATGGCAGCCATGACCCAACTTGAATTAAATCCAGAACAAGTTAATATTCACGGCGGAGCTTGTGCCTTAGGTCATCCTATTGGTGCATCTGGTGCTCGTATCTTAGTTACACTAATACATGCTTTGAAACATCAAGGAAAAAAACGTGGTGTCGCATCATTGTGTATTGGTGGTGGCGAAGCAACAGCTATGGCCATTGAATTAATTTAAGAACAAGGTACTGTTCACCACATTTTAAATGCCTTAGGGGAAGAAAAGTCAGATTTGACTGCAGCTTCAATCAAATATGATGTGGTGAACGTATTGAATGGTAAAAAACAAATTCTCCCCAGTCCCACATAGGTAGCTGGGGATTTGATATAAAAAGGATGTACATGCTACGACACAGTCTTATCTACCTGTTACTCAGTATTTTAGTAGTATTATTTGCAAAATACGCTCATCTCGTTATTGTCTATGTTGATATGTTTTTCACTTACGTTAATTTGAAATTAACGCCCATATTCAGCCAAACTGGTTGGGGGCTTGTGATTCGCAAAATTTTAGTTCTTGTCTTGTTACCTTTAATTATCACCGCCATTCCAGCACTAATTTATAGACTTATAAAAGGTAGCGACATGCCACACTTTATAGCGATTACATGGGTTATTTGGACAATCATCGTTTTAAGTGATATTTTGGTACGATAAGGAATCCAGCATGGCAAAATTAATCAGTCAAATTAATACAGGCAGTCAAGAGTTCAAAGCAAACCAAACAGCCATGCAAATTCTGGTGGATGAGCTACACAATCGAATTCAGCAAATTGCTTTAGGTGGTGATGAAAAAGCGCGGGCCCGACATTTAAAACATGGTAAATTACTCCCAAGAGAACGGCTACAACAATTACTTGATCCTGGGAGTCCTTTTCTTGAACTCTCCCAACTTGCAGCCTACCAAGTGTATGATGATGTGGTTCCTGCCGCAGGAATTATCACCGGAATTGGATGGATCGCGGGTACTGAATGTATTATTGTTGTGAATGACGCCACGGTAAAAGGTGGTACTTACTATCCATTAACCGTCAAAAAACACCTCAGGGCACAAGAAATTGCACAAATCAATCATTTACCCTGCATTTATTTGGTTGATTCAGGAGGCGCTTACTTACCTCATCAGGATGAGGTTTTTCCTGACCGGGATCATTTTGGTCGGATATTCTTTAATCAAGCACAAATGTCGGCACAAAACATTCCGCAAATTGCAGTAGTTATGGGCTCTTGTACTGCTGGAGGAGCTTATGTACCTGCCATGGCTGATGAGTCCATTATGGTCAAAAATCAAGCCACAATTTTTCTTGGTGGCCCACCTCTTGTCAAAGCAGCAACAGGTGAAGTCATTAGTGCCGAAGAACTAGGTGGTGCAGAAGTTCATTGCAGGCATTCAGGGGTAGCCGATCACTATGCGGAACATGATGCCCATGCACTCCATTTAGCACGAATTGCCATAGGCAATTTAAACCGTAAAAAACCCCAGCAATTAAAACGGATAGAAACGATAGAGCCCCTCTATGACAGTAAAGAACTTAACGGCATAGTGCCTGCTGATCCCAGAAAACCTTTTGATATTCGTGAGATCATTGCACGTATTGTTGATGGCTCTGAATTTGATGAATTTAAAGCACTTTTTGGTACCACATTAATTTGTGGCTTCGCCCACTTATATGGCTATCCCGTAGGAATTATTGCCAATAACGGCATTCTATTTAGTGAAAGTGCGCTCAAAGGGACTCACTTTATTGAACTGTGTTGCCAACGCAAAATCCCATTGATATTCCTACAAAACATCACTGGCTTTATGGTGGGTTCAAAATATGAAGCATCTGGTATTGCCAAGCATGGCGCTAAGATGGTAACTGCGGTTGCTAATGCTAATGTTCCTAAATTTACCGTCATTGTTGGTGGAAGCTTTGGCGCAGGAAACTATGCCATGTGCGGACGCGCTTATAACCCTAATTTTTTATGGTCGTGGCCTAACTCACGCATTTCGGTAATGGGTGGCGAACAGGCTGCTAATGTTTTAGCACAAGTAAATCGAGATAAATTGGCAAAACAAGGAACTAACTGGCCTGTGGAAGAGGAAGAGCGTTTTAAAGAGCAGTTGCGTTCTCAATATGAAACCCAGGGAAATCCTTATTATGCCAGCGCTCGTTTATGGGATGACGGGGTGATCGCTCCGCAAGATACACGTAAAATATTAGGACTGGGTCTATCAGCAGCATTAAATGCCCCTATTGGACCAACACGCTTCGGCGTATTTCGTATGTAAGGAGGGCACCACGTGAGCGATTTGTTGTATGAAATACAGGAACACTTGGGTTTAATTACGCTAAATCGAGTGAGTAAACATAATGCATTTGATAATCTGCTTTTAAGTGAAATGCAACATCAGCTCAATGCTGCCATTGCTGATTCTAATGTCCGCGTTATAGTACTCAAAGCCAATGGCAAGCACTTTTCTGCAGGCGCTGATTTAGCGTGGATGCAAAACATGGCTCTTTACAGCGAAGAAGAAAATCAAAGGGATGCCATGGTTCTTGGGAATCTAATGTACACTTTAAATAGGTGCCCTAAACCTACTTTAGCGATGGTACATGGCTCCGCTTTTGGTGGAGGAGCGGGTCTTGCTGCAGCATGTGACATAACTATAGCATCTCAATCGGCACGTTTTTGCTTTTCCGAAGTTAAATTAGGCCTGATACCCGCAGTCATTAGCCCCTATGTTGTTCAAGCCATAGGCGAGCGCAGCGCACAAGCATTGTTTATAAGTGCGGAGGTCTTTGATGCGGCTAAAGCATTGTCATTAAATCTCGTACAACACTGTGTTCCCGAAGAAAATTTGTTGGAGTTCACAATCAGCTATGCAAATCAAATCAGTAACAATGCACCCGAAGCGGTACGGGCTTCAAAACAGCTGGCACGTTACGTAGCAAATAAAAAAATAAATGAAGAACTTGTTAATTACACTGCTTCATTGATAGCTCAAAAAAGAGTATCTGCTGAAGGACAACAAGGACTCAATGCATTTTTAAAAAAAGAAACACCAAATTGGGGCTAGATGCCATACCCCTTGTAGTAAAACACCGTCATCCCGAGTGTAAGGAGGGATATCCACGGTGTAGCACCGTGTAACGAAGGAAGATCCTGGATTAAGCTGTGATAATCCGGGTTACAATGTACAAAGCACCCAAGTTACAAAATGCTTGGACTAAAAGTAAAAAATTAATGAGGCACTAATGTTTAATAAAATTCTTATTGCCAACCGCGGTGAAATTGCCTGCAGAATCATCAAAACGGCCCGTTCTATGGGGATCCACACGGTAGCTATTTATTCCTCGGTTGATAAAGACAGTCTGCATGTACGTAGTGCTGACAGTGCATATTGTGTTGGCGATGCACCAGCTAAAGAAAGTTACCTGAATATACCTAATATTATCCATGTTGCTAAGGAATGTGGAGCACAGGCCATTCATCCGGGTTACGGTTTTTTATCCGAAAACCCTGAATTTGCTCAAGCATGTAAAGAGGCAGATATCGTTTTTATTGGTCCGTCAGTAGAAGCGATGGAAGCAATGGCTTCCAAGCAATTGGCCAAACAATTACTGGAAAACACTAATGTTCCTCTAACACCTGGTTATCATGGCAGTGCACAAGCAGAAGATACACTGCTTGCTGAAGCTAAAAAAATAGGATTTCCTGTCTTAATCAAAGCAGCGAATGGTGGTGGCGGTAAAGGGATGCGCGCGGTCCATCACGAATCAGAATTTAGTGCAGCCTTAGCTGGTGCAAAACGTGAATCTATGGCAAGTTTTGCCGATGATACGATGATCATTGAAAAGCTAGTTCTTCATCCACGTCATGTTGAATTACAAATCATGGCAGACAATCATGGCAATGTGGTTCATTTGTTTGAACGTGATTGCTCCATTCAACGCAGACATCAGAAGATTATTGAAGAAGCACCAGCACCTAATTTACCCGCTTCTCTACGACAAAAACTCGCTGAAGCAGCTTGCGAAGTGGCACGATCAATCAAATACAGTGGCGCAGGTACTGTTGAATTTTTAGTTGATAGTTCAGGACATTTCTATTTTATGGAAATGAATACGCGATTACAGGTAGAACATCCAGTCACCGAACTAATTACCGGACTTGATTTGGTCGCTTGGCAATTGAAAATTGCCGCTAATGAACCACTCCCCTTGCCGCAAGATAAAATTGAGGCACATGGTCATGCAATAGAATGTCGCATATATGCTGAAGACCCGCACCATGATTTTATTCCATCAATAGGACAAATCCACTTTTTGCAAGAACCTTCCGGAGATGGCATTCGTATTGATACAGGGGTACAAATGTCATCGCAAATTACCATGTACTATGATCCGATGATCGCCAAATTGATTGCATGGGGAGCCAACCGTGATGAAGCATTACATCGATTAGAGCAAGCTTTATCCCATTATTTTATTGGTGGTGTGAAAACAAACATCCCCTTTTTACAAACAATTTGTCACCACCCTAAATTCAGAAAGGTTGAACTGAGTACTGACTTTTTAAGTAAAGAAGAAATTAAACTGCCAACAGCAGATCAAGAAATAGCGTTACTCATGGCCGTAAGTTTTGATTATTTAAACACGATAAACACAATCCAAGATCCTTTATTACAGGAAACCTTCGCTTGGCAATCACAAATCTTAAGTCACTGGGTATGGCACTATAAAGATAAGGATGACTTGCTTGAAACATTTATTACTCCAATCAATAAAAATCAATTTAAAGTACGTTTAAAAGCACAAGAGTATCTGATTCATGGCCATTTAACTGGCAATCAGCTCCGTATTGAAACTAACGGACAAAATTATCAGGTAATCATTGAAAATAAAAATCAATCTTTGACCTTGTATACGAGTCAGTGGCAAATTACTATTGATCGGTTTAATTGGGGAACTCTAGGTGCAGAAGTTACTGCTCACAAAGGACAGCTGACAGCACCAATGCCAGCTACTGTAGTCGCTGTTTTAAAAAATATTGGTGAACGAGTGAAAGCCGGTGAACGTTTGATCGTCCTCGAGGCAATGAAAATGGAACATACCATTCATGCCCCTACTGATGGCATTTTATTGGATATATTCTATGATGTAGGTGCCCAAGTGAATGAAGGAGAGGAGTTACTGTCATTAAGTGAAGAAGATTCTTAACTAGAGATAATTATGGACTATCCGCAAAACGTAACCATTATAGAAGTAGGGCCACGTGATGGCCTGCAAAATGAGTCATCTTTTGTATCCAGTAAGCACAAGATTGAATTAATCAATTTGTTAAGTGAATCTGGCTTGCAATATATTGAGGTAACGAGTTTTGTCTCTGCAAAAGCAATTCCACAATTAGCGGACCATAATGAAGTATTTCGTGCCATAAATAAAACCCCATTCATACACTATTCCGCCCTAGTGCCTAATGAGCAGGGCATGCTCAAAGCATTGGAAGCTGGTGTGAAAGAAATCGCAGTATTTACTGCAGCAAGCGAACAATTTAACCAGCGAAATATTAATTGTTCTATTGCTGAAAGTATTTCACGTTTTAAACCGGTCCTTGCTTTAGCAAAAGAAAACAACATCAGGGTGCGAGGTTATATTTCCTGTGTCCTAGGTTGTCCTTATGAAGGCAATGTAGCACCGGAAAAAGTAGCGGAAGTAACTCAAAAACTAATAGATTTGGGTGTAGATGAAATCTCATTAGGGGATACTATAGGTGTAGGAACACCTCATCAAACTCACTTATTACTCGAGCAAGTACTTAAGTTATTACCACTAAATCAATTAGCAATGCATTTTCATGATACTTATGGTCAGGCCATAGCTAATATCTATACTTCATTACAGCACGGAGTACACCGTTTTGACAGCTCCGTTGCCGGACTCGGGGGCTGTCCCTATGCTCGTGGGGCAAGCGGTAATGTAGCCACCGAAGATGTTCTCTATTTAATGCATGGTCTAGGAATAAATACCGGTGTGGATATCTTTAAAATTGTAACTGCAGGCGACGCCATCTGTAAGATTTTAGGACGTAAAAATCAATCAAAAGTTGCAAATGCTATGTTAGCCAATCCTTGTAGTTAAACTCTTAAAGAATCTGGGAAAAGACAAATTTGAGTGGTGACTGTGTATCAGATTCAGATGGATTGTAACCCGAGGCACACCCCGTAGAACAATCGTTTCAATAAAGAAGAGAGAATGAAACATGAATGAAACCGTATGGAAGCCCAAACATCCGAAAGAAAGCAAGATGTGGCAGTTTATGGAATTCGCTGCAAAAAAGAACAGCCAAATTTTTGCAAATTATCAAGACTTGCATACCTGGTCTATCAAACATCCTGACTCTTTTTGGCCAACGCTTTGCGATTTCTTTCATGTACAATTTGATACCGAACCCTATCAGATTCTAAGCCATAAAAGTGAAATGATAAACGCACGCTGGTTTGCTGGAGCTCAATTTAATTTTGCTGAAAAACTTTTATCACGCAAAGATAAACATCCGGCCCTAATTAGTCTTAATGAAGACAATACCAAACACGTGATTAGCTATGAGCAATTGTATCATTTGGTAGCGCAATGTGCTGCAGGTTTAAAAGCGGTAGGAGTTACTGCCGGTGATCGAGTCGCTGCGCTCATGCCAAATACCTCATATACAATTATTGCTATGCTTGCTGCCACCTCTTTAGGTGCGATCTGGTCCTCTTGCTCACCCGATTTTGGCGCTCAAGCGGCAATCGATCGACTGGGCCAAATCGATCCCAAAGTACTCTTTATTTGCGACGGGCACCAATATCAAGGTAAGAAACACCATGGGGCCGAAAAAATCAAACAACTTAACGATGCGATTAGCTCGCTCAAACAAATTGTCATTTGTCCTAATATAAATGAACCCGTAGATGTCTCTACGTTACCTAAAGCACAATATTGGAATGACTTTCTTCGTCCCTCAAATCATTGTGAATTTGTTTCTCTGCCGTTTGAACACCCGATTTACATTATGTTCTCGTCAGGAACTACTGGTAAACCCAAATGTATTGTTCACGGAGCCGGTGGAACCCTTCTGCAGCATCTTAAAGAATTAGGATTACATACTGATCTTAGGGATAAGGACAACTTATTTTTTTATACTACGTGTGGTTGGATGATGTGGAATTGGACTGTTTCCGCATTGGCCTTAGGAGCTACGCTCACTTTATATGAGGGCTCCCCTACTTATCCTGAAAGCAATCGTTTATTCAAACTGATTGAGGAAGAGCAAGTTACTGTTTTTGGCACCAGTGCTAAATTCATCTCTTCTGTAGAAAAAGCAGGAGTTAAACCTCAAGATGAGTTTGATTTAACTCATTTGCGATGCATCCTTTCTACAGGCTCCCCTCTTTTACCTAGAAATTATGATTACGTTTATCATCACATCAAAGACGATGTGCAACTCTGCTCTATCTCAGGTGGAACAGATATTATTTCTTGTTTTGCCTTAGGTAACCCCATACTGCCTATTTATAGAGGTGAGTTACAGTGTCTCGGCCTTGGTATGGCCGTTGATGTTTTTGATGAACAAGGGCATCCTGTTCGTGAAGAGCGTGGAGAGTTAGTCTGTACCGCGCCCTTCCCCTCCATGCCGATTGGCTTTTGGAATGATCCCGAAAAAATTGCTTATCAACGAGCTTATTTTGAACGGTTCGCCGGAGTATGGGCACATGGTGATTTTGCAGAGATAACTGCGCACAATGGATTGATTATCTATGGGCGATCAGACGCTGTTTTAAATCCTGGAGGGGTACGTATTGGTACCGCTGAAATATACAGGCAGGTAGAAAAAATTGATGAAGTACTTGATAGTGTTGTAATTGGCCAGGACTGGCAAGACGATGTACGCATTATTTTGTTTGTTAAATTGCGTGATGGCATGGAGCTTACAGAGGAATTAATCAACAAAATCCGTTTAACAATTCGTCAAAATGCCTCCCCAAGACATGTCCCAGCAAAAATAGTGCAAGTTGCAGATATTCCTCGTACGATTAGTGGCAAAATCGTTGAATTAGCTGTTCGACAAGTGGTTCATGGATTACCAGTAAACAATCTACAGTCTCTCGCGAACCCCCAAGCTTTGGATTATTTTAAAAATCGTGAAGAGCTACAGCAATAAAATAGCCTGAACTAGCACAGCGTTATCTGAGGGCTCTTTGCCCTCATCCCGGGCGCAGCGAAGGATCTCCCATCGTTACATTGTGCTACTCAGTGGAGATCCCTCGCTGAACTCGGGATGGCAAGGCAGTGTATTATGATACACAGACAATACTAAAGTTTTCATTACAGGGTAAAGAAAGCCCCGCTGAAAATAAATTGAACAATTGCCCTGTCTGGGCATCATTAAAATGAAGATAATTTCCCCAAGTCGCTCCTGGAACAACTCCAAAAGTCAATGAAGTCTCACCCGCTAAACCCAAGGAACCGTTAGTAGCCGCTGTTCCATCAGTAAACTCGTTGCATGAAGCTAAATTCGTAGTGTATTCATTGCCATCTTCAGCATTGTTCATATCTGCAAAGGCCCAAGCAACGATATCAGTGGCCGCTGTGTTTGACAAAATACTTTGGATACCTGTCCAAAACAAACCAAATACCACTTCATTATTGTCATCTCTGAGATTTGAGTTACTGCCATCAAAAACACCATTTTGATTTACTGTATTAAAGAGCGTTTTTCCATCGGCATAAACATACTGTGAACCAGGTACAAGCGGCCAATCGTTTGCATAAGCACCTCCACAACCTGTTCTCCCATTAACAATAGAACAAGGAGATCGTGTCGAAGTAACTAACAATGCTTTAAATGACAAGCCTTGAAGTGCTGGATTTCCTGAAGTTAAGGCAGCATTTTGGCAAAAAGCATCAGCCCCTGCAATCCCACCTAAAGCACCAGTAGTCTGCTGAAAACGGCTGGTTAGAAAAATAACATGCGATGAAAATACGGAAACAGTATATTCTTCACAGGAATACGTTTTACCCGTACCATTTAAACATAATCTGATATTTATAGAGCCTATTGGTCCATCTAAAGTAATTTTTGCAGGCGTGGTATCACTGACTGAAAATAAGGCAAACCCATTAGGAGATGGTGCTTTACCCACAATACGATATCCTGGGGTAAGAATTTTGATTCCGGCCGTAGGATAGGTCTTTCTCGGAGTTGTGGTGGTAATGGATAGCGTTGATGAAGCAGGAGGAATTACAGCGATAAAATGTTGTCCTGAACCAGGAATTAAAGCATTGCTTTTGGCAAAAGCTACTTGCTCTGAAAAGAAAAACAATGTCATACCAACAAGTAGTATCCTTTTTATCATACCGAAATTCCTTGATTAAATTGTGACGGAACAAATAAGAGCATTCGCATAGTTGTTACCTGTTTTAAGGGTATTAATAATGAGATCATTATTTTTGGCCAATTTTCCTTGCCCTAAATAAAAAAAGCGATAACCGCATTCTAGAGGAATTTTATCTGCAACCTGGTTAAATCGAAGGCCTGCACCTACTGTAGCTGCGAATGCGGTAGTATTATTATCAGAAAAGCCGTTATCCGGAACGGTAAATGTGGTCAGAGCGACTTCTTTGTAATGGCTGGTTTCAATGAAATTAGGGCCAATGCCTACATCAATAGCGAGATTGATTTTATCGCTATTGGTTTGCACTAAACTTTTTGCCATAAAAAATAATGGAATATTTTGTGTCTTATAGGTATAAGAAAGATTGGTATCTAAGTGTTCTTCAATAATGTAACCCTTAGTTGCCGTTGTGCCTAAGAAAAAAACATTCGCTCCGTAAGAAAATTTAAATCGATCGCGTTCTGGTCCATCCAAAAAGTAACCCAATCCCACAAGACCATTGCCTTGAGCATGACTTTTAACGGTATATCGGTTTCCAACTAAGGTTTTTACATCAATATCTTGGGCTTTTCCTTGAGTTGCATAAACCCCCCCGATTTCAAGAAGCAAATGACCTTTAGTGTAATCAAAAAAGAAATTATTTGCTGGTTGGCCGGCTGCAAAAGAAGCAGTTGAGCTCACAGAGGCCAAAAATATGAGTGCTAATCCTCTGTAGGTGGATTTATTAAAAAGCATCAGACATCCTTGTATTTCTCTATAACTGCCTCATATCAATTTGCATCCACTCAAACTAAAACATAGTGGATGTCTCAGCGTGTTATGATGTTGCAGCAAGTTAATGTTTGTTAAAGATCAACATATTACAATGCAATAAACTCATAAACAACATTTTCCAGCGCTCTTTCAAGAATAACCTAAATCATGAGGCCACTATAAATTGACAATTCACTTTCACCCGCAAAATATGATTAAAATAAGTAAGGTTATACTTTTTTTAAGCCGGCAATTTGTGTATAATGCTGCAATGGCGTCGATTTGAAATTCAGCTTGCGGACGCTCAAAAAAGCTCTCTTTTTTGAAAATACGGCTAAAGCGGATATGAATAACATTTCCTCTAAGTCTTCCGCCCGCACGCATAATCTCAGGTTATAAATAATGATTGAATTAATTGGATTATATAAATCCTTTTCGGGAAAATCTGTCCTGCGTGACATTAATTTATTTATTCAAGAAGGTGAAATTTTTGGAATTATTGGTAGAAGTGGTGCAGGCAAATCTACCTTATTAAGATGCATTAATCTTCTAGAGCGGCCTGATAAAGGCGATGTTTTGATTGATGGGCAGGATCTGACAACTCTTTCGAGAAAAAACCTAGCTTTAGCTCGTCATAAAATGGCAATGATTTTCCAACAATTCAATTTGCTCAATTCAAAAAATGTGTACGACAATATTGCACTCCCCATGCGCATTCAAGGGATAGATGAAGAGTCTATTCGTAATAAAATTGAAGAATTACTGCCCATAGTCGAATTGACAGATAAGAAACTGGCCTATCCAGCACAACTTAGTGGCGGCCAAAAACAAAGAGTCGCCATAGCTCGCGCTTTAAGTTGTTCTCCTAAAATTCTGCTTTGCGACGAAGCAACTTCTGCTTTGGATCCAGAAACAACCGATTCTATTTTGGCATTGCTCAAAAAAATTAATTCACTGTATGGCATCACTATAGTTCTTATTACTCATGAAATGGATGTAGTGAAGCGTATTTGTAACCGATTGGCAGTGATGGTTGATGGTGAGCTGGCCGAAACCACCGCTTTGGCGAATGTATTTAACAAAAAGGACAGCCTGGCTCGAAGCATGCTCTATGCTCAACTTAGTCCTCAGTTGCCAGAATGCCTCACTAACAAACTCGCAGACTACGTGACGGATAAACCATTACTACGTCTGTTTTTCCAGGGTGAAGAAGCAACAGTACCCTTTATTAGTCAAACAAGCCGCGAATTAAATCTGGATATCAACATCTTACTCGCCAATATAGACCGTTATGACACAGTAACCTGTGGTGTATTAGTGGTTGAATTAACGGCACATCCATTTTTACTCGAAGCATTCATTGAACGCTGTGAACAAGCCAAATTAACTGTGGAGGTTTTAGGTTATGTCCTTCCCGATGGCATATGATTTATTCATTGCAACAGGCGAAACATTGTATATGGTCGTCACCAGCACTGTATTTGCGGTGATACTTGGTTTACCTTTAGGAACTTGGCTTTATTCGTCGAGCCAAATCAAACCAATGCCTAGGGTTCATAAGACATTATCCACCTTCATTAATATGGCGCGGTCCATACCTTTCATTATTTTATTGGTGGCAATTATCCCATTTACGCGACTTATTGTAGGAACCTCAATAGGAATGAATGCCGCTATAGTACCGCTTACTCTCGGTGCAACACCCTTTTTTGCCAGATTAGTTGATAACGTTTATCGGAGTTTACCTTCTGGACTTATTGAAACCGGTTATGCGATGGGAGCTAACACCCGACAGATTATTTTGCATATTTTACTGCCCGAAGCAAAACCTGCTTTGATCCATGCGATTACGGTTACTGCCATTACTTTAGTGAATTATTCTGCAATGGCGGGAACCGTTGGTGCTGGAGGTTTGGGTACTCTGGCAATTAACTATGGTTATCAACGTTTTGATGCGGGGGTCATGATTTCAACTGTAATCATTTTGATTGTGATGGTTCAACTAACCCAAATGATCGGAGATTATCTAGCAAAGCGTTTTTTACATAACTGATTTAAATCATTTTTGGAGTGTTCAATGCGAATTTTAGTTTATTGTGTTTTATTATTAAGTCTTGTTGCATGCAACAAGCCCTCACCAAATACGCTGGTGATAGGAACTATTGCTGGACCAGAAACTGAATTGGTTGAAACAGCAAAAGAAGTAGCTAAGAATAAATATGACTTAAATATAAAAATTGTAACATTCAATGACTATAACCTCCCCAATGAAGCGTTACAGGATGGAAGTTTAGACGCTAATGTCTACCAACATTTACCTTACCTCAATGCCGCTGTTAAAGCCCATGGCTATACGTTAGAAGCGATAGGCAGAACTTTTGTTTACCCTATGGGAATTTATTCCAAAAAACATACTTCATTAAAACAATTACCTGAAAAAGCGGTCATTGCCCTACCTAATGATCCCAGCAATGAAATGCGTGCCTTGCAACTGTTGGAAAAAGCGCAGTTGATTACATTGAAAACTACTCATGATAACACTGGCTTAAAAGATATTGCGACCAATCCACATGATCTGCAATTCAAAGAAATGGATGCAGCACAACTACCAAGAGTATTGCCTGATGTGGATGCAGCCGTAATCAATACAACATTTGCCCTACCTGCAGGTTTAAATCCTTCACATGATGCTTTATTTACTGAAGATAAAACCTCACCGTATGCCAATATTATTGTTATTCGTAGCAATTCTCCCAAAAAAGCACAATTGGAGCTCTTTGTTAAAGCATTAAACTCCGAAGAAGTTAAAGAAAAGGCTAAAACTTTATTTGGAGATTCGGCTATTCCTGCTTGGTAAGAACCTATTTGAGCTGTTGTAGCCGATTTCTTTTATGTCCTGGGTGATGGCGCAAGCGCTAACCCAGGCTTAGAGTCACGATTTTTTATTAATATTTATCTTAAAAGATGATCGTTCACATTTTAGATTCAAGGCTTTTAATTCTCTCTTAATGAAAAAGTGTTATACTTTTAAAAAAGATAGCTCTTGAGGTACTTCTCTATGCCTTCATTTAGAAAAGCGTTTTTTAACTTATTTAATTCTCAAAAAAGGGTAAGACAGTTTACTCCTGATGAACAAGAAAAGATTTATCAAAAATATCGAGACTCAGTGGGGTTAACTCAAGACCTTACTTTTGGATCTGAAGCCTTCGCGCAACATGCCGAAAAGCGAATTAAAGATCACACAGGTTT
Source organism: Legionella sp. 227 (assembly GCF_043161935.1). NCBI lineage: Bacteria > Pseudomonadati > Pseudomonadota > Gammaproteobacteria > Legionellales > Legionellaceae > Legionella > Legionella sp. 227. Next base: position 3,683,639 of record NZ_CP171154.1, read on the forward strand.
CAAAACACAAATCGGGTCAAATAAAGAAGATACTCTAGAGAAATTACTCAAAGATGATAGTCCCAATACTAAAAAAGAAATCAAAGACGAACTCAAAAGTATACTAACCCCACAACCATTTTATACTAAAGCTCAAGAAGTCTATAAAGAGTCAATGGAATTTTTTCAACAACGAATGAAACAAGTTCCTGAACTTTCAGTGGAGCAACTTCGGGGCTATCATGAACAAATTACTACGAGAGCTCGAGATGCATTAAAAGCTCAACAAAAGAAAGAACTGAAAGATTTGCAAGATAAAGCTGAAAATTTAGCACAGCAAATAGGGACTGTTGCAAATACTAATGATCCTGAGCAAATAAAAAAAATAAAAGAAAACCTTATTAAGGACTTAGAAAGTTCCCATAAAACACAACTTGATGAATTCAATAAGACTGCTCAAGAAAACCTGACCACCCTCGATAAAGCGTCCGCTCTTGAACGAAAAAGAATCATCTTCTCTGGCCAATTGGAAAGCTGGGCTTATCAACTCAGTACAAGCCAAAAGAATAAAATGCTGGATGAAATGGAACGGGTTAGAGCAGAAAATCGTAAAAAACGAGGCATATCTGACACAGACGCACTTACAGGCGCTGACATCAATGTTGGTGAAAATACGATATCTGCCGTAAATCCTGCAGACTTGGATTTTATCATTTCCTTAACTGGAACACAGATCGTACAAAAGAAAGCAGCAAAAGAAGGCGATCCAGGAACCTGGCAAGTGCATATGTCTGCACGAATACTCTCTCCCTTTTATTATCTAAGTAATAAGCAAAATCCCAAAGTAGAGATGTTGACCATGGCTCAGGCCGTAAGAGCATCTGGATTTGACTCAATTACAATGACCATTAATTTTGATGATCCTAAAACTCAAAAGCAAAGAGCCAGACAAGCCTATGAAGCAGCTCTTGAAAGTGGTTTCAATCCAGGCCTACTCCCTGGAGAAGAATCAAAAGGTGATAAAGGATTAAAAGGTATTGTATTAAAGGATGGATCAGGCAAAGAGATTGATCCTAGAACACTGTTCACCCCTACCGAGCTGGAGCTTCTTCATCAAGAGGCTGCTCAACGCCGTGAAAGACTAAAATCTATCGCAGAAGAGCCTCCAAAACAACCTTCAACAGAAGTTGCTAAGCAATATCGTGGCGAAATTGATAAAGGTAGAAATGAAGCTCGAGCTAAAGCTGGAAAAGCTGCAATTGATAGCGTTGAAGAAGAACAACTGGAACAAAATGTAAAAACGACTCTCAGCTCGTAGATAAAAAACAACCTGGTTTTACTTGTTTTAAAACCAGGTATTTAGTTTTTGTCATCTTCCTAATTAATGTTCAAAAAATTCCACTACTCCTCAAACATAATTTCTGTTATTTTATTAGATTGACTACGGGTTAGGCTAAGGAGATAGCTATGAATACTCGTGAATTTGATGAAGATGTAAACGAAATGGAAGAGTTTGGCGTCGATACCGTCTTGACCCCAGAAACAAGCCCATCAACAAAATTGGAACGAAGACGACGCATAGAAGATTTGTTTGAAGAAAAACGCCTGCGCGAAGAACTTTCTGACTTCGGTTAGTAGTGTAACAGATACCTCTGCCTACCGTAATTCCCCTCCCCCACTTGGAGGAGAATGGTAGGAGTGGGGGTTCTTTAAGCAATCAGTACCCTCAAGCCCTAATGGGCACCTTATCCTCTTCCCGTCATCCGTACTTAGCGAAGGATGACGAGGCGGAGATAAAGTAAATTTTTACTTGATAGCACCGCCCATCGTAGTTTGACTGTTTGCGGTCAGGATGGATGGCTCACATTCCTGTTTGCAAGAAACTGACTCTTGATCATCCTAAATTAGCAAAATAAATATCAAACCGCACCGTTTTTCCTTCTACAGCAGCATGTGCAGGTAATAAAGGTTTTGTTTTTTGTGGCCATTTTACAACCACCTTTTGTTTCGTGCGTTGTAGCGCCAATTGAATAAGTCGCTGCGCATCTGCATCTGGGCCAATTAATTGTTGTAATGCCTGCATTTCTTTTTTTACTAATGCTGATTTATTACGTTCAGGATGCATAGGATCAATGTAAATAACATCAGGATAGTTTTGCTCATCTAATGAGCTTAAGTACGAATGGGCATCTTCGGCAAGAAATTTCAAATTCAATTGTTGTTGATCTTCATCACTCCGACGCAACAATCCATCTAATACTAGGGAAGCGATAACCGGATGACGTTCAAGCATCAATACTTCTGCCCCAAAACTGGCTAAAATAGCAGAGTCACGCCCCCAACCCGCAGTTGCATCAATAATTTTAAGCCCTGCAGTGGGTTTACAGGCGCGTACTAATCCTTGTTTTTTTCCCTCAGATTTTCTTTTACTCCAAAAAGCAGCACTGAATTCAGCAAAAATTGGAGAGAAACCTGGCATTTTCAATGAAAGCCCTGTTTCACTGACATAGAGACAAAGATTGGCATCTTTCTCTAAATAAAAATTCAATTGTTCTGCAAGAGCTTTTGCTTTATTGTGCAGACCTTCGTGCTCATAACCTACCGCTGAGATATTGATCATATAGATAACCTGTAAGAATTACAGAACTTTAGCTCTGAGTGCATTGTAGCCGGATTAACGCAGCGTAATCCGGCTACAATGCACCACTAAATAATCGAGGCTACTTATATCATCCAATCTGCAGTAATGAAATATCAGCAACTCCTTGCAATAAATCCTGTAAACATGCCAAAAGTGCTAAACGGTTGGCTTTTATTGTTTGATCCTCAACCATGACCATTACTTTATCAAAAAACAGATCGACCGGTTCCTTAAGACTGGCAAGCAATTTCAGCAATGGACTGTAGTCAGTAGAACGGTATAAAGGTTCTACCGCGCGTGCCACTTGATTGATGTGAATATATAAAAACTTTTCGGGCCCCTCCTCAAGAAGGAGCTCGTTTACAGGCGACAATGTTTGTCTTCCTGCTTGGGAAAGTAAATTGTTCACCCGTTTGCATGCAGCAGAAAGAGAAGCGGCTTCGGGCAATTTGACAAATAACTGTAAAGCAGCCAGACGTTTATCCAAATCATACAACCAATCATCCTGACGAGCGCGTACTGCATGGACCAAATCAACACTTAAGCCTTGACTTTGGTAATAGGATTGCAAGCGTTCCAGGATAAAAGATTTCAATTCATCCAGTAAATTGGGTTCAACGGATATACGTTTTCCATAATGAACAATCGCTTGCTCAATTAATGTACTTAAATTGAGCTGTGCTGGTGTTGCAATTAATAAACGGACAACAGCCAAAGCATGACGACGCAATTTGAATGGATCTTTTACCCCTGAAGGTCTTTGGCCTATGGCAAAAATACCAACCAAAGTATCGATTCGATCTGCTAAAGATAAAGCGAGGCCCAAATCAGATTCAGGCAAGTTATCTGCAGCGAAACGAGGCATGTATTGTTCATTTAAAGCGTGTGCAACAAACTGATCTTCACCATCATTCAGTGCGTAATAATATCCCATTAACCCCTGCAACTCGGGAAACTCACCAACCATTCCGGTCAACAAATCACATTTACTCAGTTGTGCGGCACGTTGCGCTTGATTGATATTTAAGTGTAAAGCCGAACTTAAATAGGTCATCAGGGCTTCAATTCGTAACGCTTTGTCCCGTAAGCTCCCCAATTTTGCTTGGAAAACAACCTGTTCTGTACCTGCAATATGCTGGCTTAAAGGCAGTTTTTTATCTTGTCTAAAAAAGAACGCGGCATCACTTAAGCGAGCACGCATCACTTTTTCGTTTCCTAAAATAACTTGTTTTGGATTGGAGCTGGCAATATTAGACACTGTAATAAAATGAGGCAGTAACTTCCCCTCTTTATCCTTAAGTGCAAAACATTTTTGATGCGATTGCATCGAAGCAATTAATGATTCGGCAGGAACTTCGAGGAACTCTTTTTCAAAATTAGCCATCAAAGCTTGGGGCCATTCAACAATTGAAGCCACCTCTTCAAGTAAATCCTCTGGCATGATCGCTGTCGCTTGAACAGATGCAACCAATTCCTCTACCTGTTTTCTAATCATTTGTTTTCTGATTGTAAAATCAGCAATAACAAAGGCTTCTCTCATCTGTGATTCATAGCTTTGTGCTGAATTAATTACAATGGGTTGCGGGTGGTGAAAGCGGTGCCCCCTACTGTTGCGATTACTCTTAATGCCCAAAATAGAATGTTCAATTACTGTATCGCCATAAAGCATCACGGCCCAATGAACAGGTCGGGCGAATTCTTCATCCCCGGTTCCCCAGCGCATGGGTTTAGCAATCGGCAAAGCAGCTAAAGATTGACCTATTAAAACAGGTAATAAATCTTTGGTTTTATTACCCTGGCTTAAGGTTTCATAGACAATCCAATCCCCTTTATCCGTTTCGATTCGAGAAAGTTTGTCTACGTCCACACCACATGACTTCGCAAAACCAAGTAAGGCTGCTGTAGGTTTTCCATCCTTGTCATAAGCCGCATTGAATGCCGGTCCTCGGCGAGTAACGCTTTGACTTTTTTGTTCTTCTTGCAAATCAAAAATTGCGATTGCGATACGTCTCGGTGTGGCAAAACGTTTTACCTCGCCATACTCTAATTGGGCTTTATCCAATGCAGCTAATAACTGATTCGCAAACTCATCAGCTAAAGGCCAAACCGAACCAGAAGGTAACTCTTCACAACCTAATTCAAAAATAAAATCATTGACCATCACACACCTTTTGGTTAAGCATAGGAAAGCCCAAAGCCTCACGCGCTTGATAATATGCTTGCGCTACAGCTCTTGATAAATGTCTTACGCGTAAAATATAGCGTTGACGTTCAGTAACGGAAATCGCTTTGCGTGCATCAAGTAAATTAAACGAATGGGATGCTTTGATTACCATTTCATAAGCGGGAAGTGGTAATTGTAACGCAATTAACTTTTGTGCCTCAGCCTCATAATAATCAAATTGTTTAAATAATTCGTCAACATTAGCATGCTCAAAGTTATAGGCGGACATCTCTACTTCATTTTGATGAAATACATTACCGTAAGTTATTATGCCATTTGCTGTATTACTCCAGGGAAGATCGAATAGATTATCTACGCCTAGGATATACATCGCCAAACGTTCTAAACCGTAAGTCAACTCACCGGTTACAGGCTTACATGCCAGACCGCCTGCTTGTTGAAAATAAGTAAATTGGGATACTTCCATTCCATTTTGCCAAACCTCCCAACCTAGGCCCCAAGCACCTAAAGTTGGTGATTCCCAGTTGTCTTCAACAAAACGAATGTCATCAGTCAAAGGATCCACACCTAGAGCACGTAATGAGTCTAAATATTTATCCTGTATGTCTAAAGGTGATGGCTTAAGGACCACCTGAAATTGATAATAATGTTGTACCCGGTTTGGATTGTCTCCATAACGGCCATCAGTGGGTCTCCGAGAAGGCTGTACATAAGCTGCCGACCAAGGCTCAGGGCCTATTGCTCGTAAGAAAGTAGCCGGATGAAAAGTACCCGCGCCAACTTCCATATCAAAGGGTTGTAAAATGACACATCCTTGCGCAGCCCAATATTGCTGCAAAGTGAGAATAATATCCTGAAATGTAGATGGTTTTGTCATGAAAATCTCAATGTAAACTGGGTGGAGCGAATTGGAACCTGGGAAATTGGTATGCAAAACCCAGGCTAGGGTCTATTTAAAATTCTATCTTGTGCCACAATGGCTTGATTTATGCCATCCGATACTCACACAACGCCCCTTCATCGGAGCCTAGCGAGAAGCCTCCAGACTGTAGCACAATGTTACACTCGGAGATCCCTCGCGGTGCTCGGGATGAAGGGAGGCATTTCTATGCTCTAAAATTCACCATTTTAGCTCAATCTAGTAAAATGTAAACAGCCCCTACTTCAGTAGTTACCTACAATTAATTATGAATTACCTGCTGCTTTCTTAATTAACTCTTGCAGTGACTCTTCACTAGCAGCACCAGGTATAAATGAAGGTTCAGAACCTGTTTTAAATTGTCCATTTGGAGTTGAAGCAATTATAAATGCAGGTGTTCCCATCAAGTGTAATTTTTCTGCTAATTCACGGTTTGCATCTAAAATAGCAGTCACTTCTTTGCTTTGCATATCAGTCTTTAATTTCTTCATATCCAAACCTAAAGACTTTGCAGTAGCCATAACAATTTGATCATTTAAGCGCTTGTCAATACCAATCAATGCGTTATGCATTTCTTGATATTTACCTTGCATACCAGCAGCTAAAGCAGCTCTGGAAGCCAACTCGGAGCTCTTACCAAAAATTGGGAACTCTTTATAGACAACACGTAGATCACTGTCTTTCTTAATTAAGCTGTCAATAATAGGTGACATTTTTTTGCAATGGATGCATTGGTAATCAAAGAACTCAACAATAGTCACATTACCTTTTGGATTACCTACAATGGTCGTTTTACCTAAAAACAATTGATCAGTATTTTCTTTAATTGCAGATTGTGCTTGCTGCTGCATATTTTGTTGTTGTTTTTGTTGCAGCGCTTGCGAAGCTTCCAAAAGAACTTCTGGATTAGCTACTAAATAGTCATGCACCACTTTTTCAATTTCCTTTTTTTGTGCATCAGACATAGGAGTTGTATTATTGGTATCTGCTGCCATAATTGCAGGTGATACTAAAGATGCTGTCAGCGCTCCTACTGTCAATAAATTTGTAAATTTCACACAGTTCCCCTTATTTAATAGTTAACATAATACCAACAACTTTCCAACCGGCACCCTAGCATCCGCTTCAAGAAAATTCAATAGGGTCCGTTTACAATTCTACTATCTTGGCAAAAATGACATGGTTTCAGTACTCTTACGTTCCTTTGAATTAGGTCACTGTGCCTCTACAGCTAAATTAGCATAGGCTAAAACCAGCCACTTAACACCATGCTCTCTAAATTTTACTTGAACGCGGGTATGCGCACCACTTCCCTCAACTGCCAAGACCACACCCTGGCCAAACTTAGCATGGGTTACACTTTGTCCCAAAGACAATCCCGAAGTTTCTGCTTCTGGCATCACTGTGGGTTTATTTCGAGAAATAACAGGAGATTGAAATTTCGCTTTGACACGAACTTCATTAAGTAATTCTTGAGGCAGCTCCCTTAAAAAACGTGAAGACCGATGATACTCCTCTCGCCCATATTGCCGTCTTATTTCAGCATAAGACAAAACCAATTTTCGCATAGCGCGCGTCATACCCACATAACATAAACGGCGTTCTTCTTCTAAACGTCCAGGCTCTTCCAAAGACTGTTTTCCTGGGAACACCCCTTCTTCCATTCCGACTAAAAAAACTATAGGGAATTCAAGACCCTTAGCAGCATGTAGGGTCATTAAATGAACATAACGCTCATGTTCTTCTGCCTGCATTTCTCCAGCCTCCAAAGAAGCATGTGCTAAGAATGCATTGATTAAAGGAATTTCCTCATCGTCCTCTTGTTCATAGCGAAATTGTTTTGCTGCATTGATTAATTCTTGGATGTTATCAAGACGGGACTCTGATTTATCCCCTTTGATTTTGCTGAAATGAGCATACAAACCACTCAGCTGAATCACTACAGATAACTGCTCATCCAACTCCATTGATTGGGTATTTTGCTGCAATTGTTCAATTAATTCGATAAATTTCGACAATGCAGAACCCGCACGCTGAGCCATCTCACCCGATTGTAATAAGGCTTTAGCCGCATGCCATAAAGAGCATTGTTCTGCTTTCGCATAATGACGCAAATCATCAAGTGTCTTTTCACCAATACCTCGGGTTGGAAAATTCACAACGCGATCAAAAGCGCTATCATCGTGAGGGTTAACCAATAAGCGTAAATAAGCTAAAACATCTTTGACTTCTGCTCGATCAAAGAAACGCACCCCACCATAAATACGATAGGCAATCCCTGCACGCAACAATGCCTCCTCTAAAACCCTGGATTGGGCATTGGAACGATATAAAATAGCAATTTCATCAGCACTTCCCCCCTGATTGATTTCCATCATAATTCGTTCGCAGACAAAGCGTGCTTCTTCAAGCTCATTAAATGCTCCGTAAACTAGAATTTTTTCTCCAGTTGCCCCATCCGTCCACAAGTCTTTCCCCATCCTCGAATTATTGTGCGTAATGAGTGCATTTGCGGCGTTAAGTATGGTTGCTGTAGAACGATAGTTCTGCTCCAAACGGATAATTTGGGTATTTTTAAAGTCCTGAGAAAATTGCTGAATATTTTCAACTTTAGCTCCACGCCAACCATAAATGGATTGATCATCATCACCCACTGCCATAACAGCCGTATGCTCGCCTGCGAGAAGACGTATCCATGCATACTGAATCGTATTCGTATCTTGAAATTCATCTACTAATATGGCTTGAAAACGTTGACGGTAATGATTAAGAATCTCGGGGTTATCGCGTAATAGCTCATGAGTCCGCAATAATAATTCTGCAAAATCAATCACCCCTGCAGTCTGACATGCTTGTTCGTAGGCACTATAAATATTGAGCAAGGTTTTACCAGGGCCGTAAGGCAAAGTATGTACGTGTTGAGGTCGTATTCCTTCGTCTTTGCGCCCATTGATAAAAGATTGGGCCTGTTTCACTGGCCATTGTTCGGGATCAAGGTTCAATGAGGCAATAACTCGCTTTATAACCCGCGCTTGATCTTCAGAATCAAGAATATGAAATAATTCTGGTAAATTTGCCTCTTTATAGTGTCGACGAAGTAAACGATGGCACAACCCATGAAAAGTTCCTACCCATAGCCCCAGTACTGGAGTACTCAAGATACTATTTAACCTCGCTTTCATTTCGCCGGCAGCTTTATTGGTAAAAGTTACCGCCAAAATTCCATGAGACGAGATATGCTCTTCTTCAATAAGCCAAGCAATGCGACTGACTAAAACTTTCGTTTTGCCACTTCCTGCTCCAGCAAGGACCAGCGTATTACCAAGTGGGGAGGCAACTGCTTCGCGTTGTCGCTCATTCAGTCCTTTAAGAATTGCAGCAAGAGTCATAAATAAATCCCAGGAAAAAATATGGTGTATTCTATTAAGAGATCCTACTATCTCGCAAGCGAAAGAAAATAGAAGCTATACTAACTTTAAGTATAAACTTGTTTTATAGGTAAACCTAGAAAAAGCAGTTGTGGTTGTGGTCACTGCCATTAAGTTCCTGCCTACACCCCGCAGCTTGTCCGCGGGACGTAGTTCCATACGATTATCGCTGAACTTATTGATGGTAGAGGCTGTTGTAATCTGTTTTTCCAGGTTAAAGTGAATACTTATTGCTTTCAAGCGCGCCACAGCGCAAAATAAGGCAATAAGGTAAAACAAACTTCCTAAAGGACTATAATGCACTCACTCTATCCATCAATTAAACCTTATGCGCAACATGAATTAAAAGTTAGTGCACTACACACTCTTTACATTGAAGAAACAGGAAATCCTGAAGGATTGCCTGTTGTCGTGTTGCATCCAGGCCCTGGTGCTTCCTCTGGTGATGGTTATCTTAGACGCTTTTTTGATCCCCAGCATTATCGAATCATAATTTTTGATCAACGCGGCTGTGGACGATCTACACCACATTTGGAAGTTCGTGAAAATACAACCAGTTTATTACTGGATGACATCGATGCCATCCGCGATTTCTTAGGCTTATCCGAATTTGTATTGTCTGGTGGAGGATGGGGTTCTTTGTTGGCTTTGCTTTATGCGCAAAAATTCCCTCAACAAATTAAAGCGTTGCAGCTTCATCAAATTTTTTTAGGAAGGCAACAAGATATTGATTGGTTTTATAAACATGGAGCGAACCTGGTTTATCCTGATTATTGGAAAGAATTTATTAGTAGCGTTCCTGAAAAGATGCTGGAGCAAATTCCCAAGTATTATGCCAACTGTTTGCAAGGCCCCAACGAACTGGCACGTATGAGTGCTGCAAAAGCTTGGGCCTTATGGGAAGCACGTTGCAGCAGTTTGCAACCTCATTTATATGTTATTGATCAATTCAGCGATCCACATTTCGCCCTAGCTCTTGCAACATTAGAGTCCCATTACATCAACAATCATTTTTTCATTGAAGAAAATCAGGTCATAGCGAATGTTCATAAAATAAGACATATTCCAACATATATCGTACACGGCCGTTTTGATTTAATCTCTCCATTGGCTGGTGCCTTCGAACTTCATCAGGCCATACCAGCATCCAATTTAAGAATAGTTCGTGATGCAGGACATTCCGATAGAGAATCAGGTATAATTGATGCCTTAATTTATGCAAGTAAAGAAATTTCCAAACAAGGGCTTGATGCATGTTGATTGTAATTCAAAGGGTGACACACGCCCGAGTCGATATAGAGGGAGAAACTGTCGGCAAAATCGACCAGGGTCTTTTGATTCTATGTGGTTTTGAACCTGAAGATTCGGAACATAATATTAATAAAATGTTAGATAAATGCATCAACTACCGAATTTTTAGTGACAGCCAGGGTAAGATGAATTTAAGTCTTAAAGAAGTTCAAGGTGGTTTATTATTAGTGCCACAATTCACTTTAATGGCTGAAACTCAAAAAGGATTGCGCCCAAGTTTTTCTAATGCAGCATCTCCTGAGCTTGGCCGACAACTGTTCGATAACCTATTGACTCGAGCCTCTCAATTATACCCTCATACACAAAGCGGATGTTTTGGTGCCGACATGCAGGTTCATTTATGCAATGATGGCCCTGTTACTTTTTTGTTAAAGTTCTGATCACCAGGATTTTTATATAATTCGCCAGGCAGAATCGCGCGATCCCAAGCGTAGTCAGGATCTTGTGCCACAGATGGAGATCCCTTCCTCGGGATGACGGGATACGCTCTAATTATAAATAAAATATCAGCGTTAGTCGGAGTCACTATAGATTGTTTGCAAGAACATCAAACTCGTGTAACATCTTCGAATAAGTTGAATAATAAAAAAAATCATGCGCTTAAATTCACTAGTTATCAGTTTGACCGGTAGCCTCGTTTTAACTGGTTGTGCCTGTAAGGGGACTAATCCCGTCGATCCTTTCGAACCTTTTAACCGAAAGGTATATAAGTTTAATACAGTATTTGACAATGTATTTTTAAAACCTCCAGCCAAAGTATATCGAGCAGTGTTACCTGCACCAGTACGTAAAAGTGTCAATAATTTTTACAACAACCTGGATCTCATTCCTACTGTAGGTAATGATCTTCTCCAAGCTGAAGGAAAATGGGCAATCAGAGACTCATGGCGCTTTATTATCAACTCCTCTTTGGGTGTGGGAGGTTTATTCGATGTGGCAAAAACTTTTGGTTTACCCCCCCATTCAAATGATTTAGGTCTTACCTTAGCTAAATGGGGAGATAAGAATTCGCCCTACCTAGTTATTCCTTTACTGGGTCCAAGTACTCTAAGAGATGGTGCTGGATGGTTATTCCAGTTTGCCTTGTACAGTCCCTATGTTTACATTCATGATGATACGGTAGTCTATAGTTTATTAGCGCTGCGCTATATCGATTTACGCTCACAACTGTTAGATACCGATCGTATAATGGATGAAGCATTGGATAAATATGCCTTCATGAGGGATGCATACCTACAATACCGTAATCATCTCATTGCAGGTGCTCATCTAGATACTGGCACGCTGTATGTTGATGATAAAAAAGCAGCTCAAGAAGCTGCTGCTGAAGTAGGTAGTGACTACGTCGATGAATAATATGTAGCCTGGGTGAAGCGGCAGCATAACCCGGGGTTCATAAGCAAAGGTTCGAAATTTTTTGCCCACATCGCGAGCATAGCGAAGGATGCCAATCAGAGCACCGAGCTAATGCGCGGAGCTCCCTTGGGATGACCGGTGCGGTGCTATAGGCTTATCGGTAAGTTGTGTATCCGATCTAAGCACGGCATATTTTCTGCAGGCACTTTAGGAAATCCCCAGCAATATCGAGTTTTGTTTCAGCTTCTATTTCACGCAAGCAAGTTGGGCTAGTAACATTAATTTCCGTTAAATAATCACCAATCACATCAATGCCAACAAAATATAAACCTTTGGCCCTAAGAGTGGGGCCTATTTGCTCGCAAATCCATCTATCCCTTGGGGTAATAGGTACTACTTCACCACGAGCGCCTGCAGCCAAATTACCTCGCAAATCACCTTCCGCAGGAATTCGTGCCAATGCATAAGGAACAGGTTCACCATTAATTAATAAAATGCGTTTATCACCTAAATTTTTTATTTCATGAATGTAACGTTGGGCGATAATGGTTTGCGTTTGATTTTTAGTTAAGACTTCTAAAATAACCGCCAAATTTTTCCCTTGTTCATCGACATGGAATACAGAGTTCCCTCCCATCCCTTCCAAGGGTTTGAAAATAACTTGTTTGTGCTCCTCCCAAAAAGCTTTCAATCGTTTCATATTTCGCGATACCAGTGTCGTTGGGCAGCACTGAGGAAAATTTAAGGTAAAAAACTTCTCGTTCGCGTCACGTAAACTTTGTGGTTTGTTTGCAACAAGAACACCTTCACGTTCTGCGAGTTCCAAGATATATGTGGTGTAGATGTACTCTATGTTAAAAGGAGGATCTTTGCGCATCAGAATGATATCAAGCTCGCTCAAAGGCATTTCATCTAACGCTTTGATCGTAGCCCAATCCTTGCTGAGTACATCTCCGATACTTAAATCATACACTTGTGCAAAAGCACGCCCTTCCTTGCAAAATAAATCTTCCTGTGTAAATACAACACAGGACCAACCCATCTCTCGCGCTTTCTTGATCATAGCAAGAGTTGTATCTTTATAAGGTTTTAGCTGATTTAGAGGATCCAGTAGCACGCCAAGCTTCATTACTCACCCCCAATAGCCGCTATTTCCCTGGCTGCAGCAAGTGCGGCCAATCGTGCAATCACTCCATAAACATAAAAACGATTAGACTCATCCACCTCAGTTAAGTCATCACAAGGCATATTACACGCTTGAGCAAAAGCTAAGGGTTCAAAATGCATGCCTGGTGCGTTTAGGTTTTCATCGATCCCACGCTCTTTATGTACTCTGTAAAATCCACCAACAACAAACTGGCCAATCATGTAGACAACAGGTTCAGCAACAGAACCATTGGGCATGGTTTCAAAGGTATACACCCCTTCTTGGATAATAACTCTGTCTACTTTACGACCGCCTTTGCTGGTCGACATTCGAGTACGTTGTTTTCTATTTAATTGGCGCACCTCTTCTGCTTCATGCACCATCATGACGCTCATGCCGTAGGTACCATTATCTGCTTTAATCACAACAAAAGGTTTCTCTTTTATCCCATATGTTGCGTATTTATCACTCATCAAAGTGAGAATTTTATCCACTTCGATTGCTAAACTATCTATCCCCTCCTGTGCCATAAAATCCAAACCTTCAAGAGCACTAAAATAAGGATTAATTAACCAGGAATCCATCCCTACAAATTCAGCGAAGTCTCTAGCAACCTCTTCGTAAAAATTAAAATGGCTCGATTTTAATCGTGAAAACCAACCTAATTGTGCTGTGGGCCTTATTTTTTGTTTTATTCCTTGCAAAATCTCAGGAATTCCTTGGGACAGATCATTATTGAGCATGAGAAAACATGGGTTAAAATTAGTCAACCCCACACGGTCTCCTTGACGTTCTATAGGCTCTAATAAGAGGCTTTCGCCACTTTCAAGAAAAACTTCTGTAGGCTCTTTAATCTCAGGATCCAAACTGCCTATACGTACCACAAAACCAGCTTTTACAAAAATAGTTCGCAATATATTGAGACTTTTTAAATAGAACTTATTACGTGTATGACTCTCTGGAATAAGTAAGATTCTAGTGCAATCGGGAACATAATCGATGAGCACAGACTGCGCAGCCTGAACACACAAGGGCAGAAATTCTGGATTTAGATTATTAAACCCTGCCGGAAACAGATTAGTATCAACAGGTGCTAGTTTAAATCCTGCATGTCGTAAATCAACAGATGAGGTTAAAGGCGGTGGAGTGTCTTTCCATTGATGCCTAAACCAAGATTCAATCGCCGCTATTTGATTTAATACAATTTTTTCCACATGAAACAATGGTCCAGAATGTGCTGTGGTCAAATGAGGAACAGGGATTTCATGAACATTCATGCTTTTTCTTCTCTTTTTATATTTTTGACGATGTTACCGGGGTTAACACAGAAATAAAAGATCTTATTCATTTTCTGTTATTATATTGTACGTTAGATCTTTATGTCTGACCCAATCCTTTATAGCGGGAGATACTGCGAAAAAATGGGGTGTTAGACTCAAAAGTTAACAAACATTAAACTCTTGCATCATGTGTAGATTGTGATGCAGGTTATGCAAGAGTGCTATTGATTAACAAAACAAAAGGAACTGATTCATGATCAATGAGCTAGTACAACAATTTTCCACACAGATACAAACTTTTTTATTTATCATGATGCTTATCAATGGCATTTTGCATTTGATTTTTGCTGGTGCAGTAGCCCATGATGCAGGGAATATGAACCAAACAGGACAAAAAACTGTTTTAGTCTCTGCAGCGACCTGGGCATTTGCCACCTTGATAGGTGGTGTTTTCACAGCAACAATTTATTGGTTGCTGCATCATTCCACATTTACACGACCAACAATAAGAGAGGTTCGTTATGACCAACCCTAAGATCCAAACTATTGATGTACATCAACTAAAAAGAATGATGGAAACTAATCCCAATCTTTGTTTAATTGATGTTCGAGAATTAGACGAGTGGCAAGAGTTTCATATAGCTGGAGCATGGCACATCCCTAAAGATACCATTGCATCATGTATTGCTGCGAAAATCCCAAATAAAAATCATCCTATCTATTTGCACTGCAAAGGTGGAGTAAGATCCTTATTCGCGGCCCAAGTATTAATGGATTTGGGGTACCAAGAAGTTTATTCTGTAGATGGTGGTATTATTGACTGGGCAGTCTCAGGTTATCCTATTGAGCAACAGAAAAAAATCTCGGAACCGCAATTATAATTCTGTATTAGCTTTTGTCCCTAAATTTTCGACCTGCCACCCCGATTTGTTCGGGGGGACATCCGCGGTATCCAGGAGAGCAGCGCTATAACACTAGACCGCGGACTTAGGCAAAAATTTGGTTATAAAACAGGTACAGGAAGATGAGCTAGTTACATTGCACTGATACCGGTTCCCTAGCCTCTTCAAAATACTCTTTACTCGCAGCAGCATCAGATACAGGAAGAGTAACCTCACTCGGTGTAAAAAATCCCTGGTTTTGCCTGATTTTTTTATCAGATTCTTTTAACTGTGATTCTTTAGGCTTCTCAATCTGGCCCAATTCAGAGGCTTTTAGATCTTGTTCTTTGGCTTTTTCAATCTGTTCCAATTTAAGGCCTGCTATTTTTTTAACCAAATCTTTTAGTACTGTTTCTACCTTATAATTCTTAATTTTTTGGCTTGAGAATAGCTGTTTGCTTTTGTCCAAATAACCGTTACTCGAATCCCCATCAACATATACATGTGCATGCATAAAGCTGCTTAAAGCCTCATACATTTCAAGTAAATTTTTGGAGTCAGGGAAGTTTTCTCGATCAAGATTAAGGGAAGTTGTTAATTGATTATATAAAGTACTGTTCTCGGGAGACAAAAAAAACGAAGTTACAGTGCCTTGATAACTAGCAAAAATTTGATCACGAATATAGAACGCAGCGGCATATAGAACAAGTGTCTTATCATGACTAGTGGATTTATCAAGACATGCTAGAACTTTAAGTAAGTACTTACATTGAATTGCTCGTTCAGGATGGCTAACAGAAAGAGATCTTAACGCCTGAGGCAAATTTTTTTCATCCAATTTATGTCTTTTTACTTCAGTTGCAATACTCTCCCTGATGTATTTAGATAATAAATCATATTCCACATACTTAAAACCCATTTCTGCTCTCCTTAAACTCCATGAATCGGGATTAGTAAAATTTACTTCAACGTGAGCAGTTTAAACTAATTAATAATGCCAGTCATGCATTTTGTTTTTACTACTTAATTAATTTTTATCATTAAAAGTCAATAAGATATCATAATTTTTTTTACTTTGTTTCAAAAAAAGAATCTTGAACTCAGTCTGCTAAAAACGATTTAATAAGTTGAAGGAGAACTAGAGCTTCTTTTTGGATTGCTTTTTTAAGCACCGTTGATTAATTTAACTCTTTTTGCCCTCGTCAGGATGAGTTATGAAAAAATACATCGGCTTTGTTTTTCTTGTTCTAAATTGTCTTAATAGCTATGCGCAAATTAGTCAACCCAAATTAGTCGTTCAACTGGTAATCGATCAATTACGTGGCGATTTAATTTATCAGCATCAACAACAATTTGGGAACGGTGGATTTAGTTATTTATTAAGTCATGCCATTGATTATCACAATACGCATCATCCCCATGCCAACACAACAACGTGTGCTGGACACGCAACAGTTGCAACAGGAAGCTTTCCAGCCTTGCATGGTGTCATCAATAATGAATGGTATGACCGAAAATCACAACAAATGGTTTATTGCATGGAAGACTTGCAAGCCAATATATTAAGAACACCCCATACACATACGGTCACTCCAGGACGTTCTCCTAAAAATCTATATGCCTCGACTTTAAGCGATGAAATAATACTCTCGCAAAAAGGGCGTGTCTTTGGAGTGTCCTTAAAAGATCGTTCAGCAATCACCCTTGCAGGGCATGCTGGCAAAGCATTTTGGTTTGATACGACAAATGGGGGGTTTATTAGCAGTACTTATTACTATTCTCAATATCCTCAATGGGTTAAAGATTGGAACAAAAAATACCATCCGAAAGACTACGATTGGACTCTTGCTCGCTCCAAGGCTGAATATCAAAATGCCAACTCACCAGTCTTCCATCACGAAGATGAACTTTTTGGTCAAACCTTTCCTCACCATGTAACACACTCCCCCAAGCCTGAATATTTTAAAGCACTATCTCGGACTCCAAAGGCGGATCAGCTCACTGCAAATTTTGCTGAGCATCTTTTAATTGAGGAACGATTGGGTCAATCTAATGGAAAAACTGATTATTTAGCGATTAGTTTTTCTGCTGTTGATGCGATTGGTCATCAATTTGGTCCTAATAGTCTCGAATCAGAAGACAATTTATTGGAACTAGATAAAACCCTAGCCCATCTTTTTGCTACCATTGACAAACAAGTGGGACTAAATAACACCCTTATTGTGCTTACCGCAGATCATGGTGTAAATGATGGACCAACCTATCTCAAAGCGCATCATTTCAATGAAATTGATCCTATTAATGTCCCTAAAATGGAGCAATACATTCGTGCTGTATTAAAAAAACAATATAAGCTGCCAGAACAAACACTGATGTCTATCGTACCCCCTTATATCTATCTTGATCATAAAATAATCGATCAGCATCAGTTGAAGCTGAACGAGGTGACACGCTCTCTTGCACAGGCTTTAACCTTAAGGCCTGGGATATTCAAAGCATTTGCATTACCTATTACTGGTATTGAAAAAGATTGGCTTAGCGCTAAAGTGAACAAAATGTATTATCCAGACCGTTCTGGAGATATTTACCTCATTCAGCCTCCAAATCAATCCAATGGAGCAAAAAGTAAGGATCGAGTTAGTCATGGTAGCCCTTGGCAATATGATAGTTATGTTCCTTTACTCTTTGTCCACCCCTATTTTAAAGCCCAACGTATTTTCCGGCCGACTAATACAACGGACATTGCCCCTACTTTATCCGCTGTGCTCATGATAAAAAATCCATCTGCCGCTGTTGGTCAGCCTTTGCAAGAAATAGTATCTGCTTTTCATTAAAGCCATCGTGGATGCCGCGAGGCGGCATCTCCGTTACTTTTCACCTGAGAACTGATAGAAAATCAGCTAAACTATATTTTAGAGTAAATTGTTTTATGTCCTCAAAAACCAGGCTGTTTAACAAGCAAACCCTAATAAAAGATTGAATTTGACACAAAAAACCTTTAGTATTTGCGAAATTTCTAGTGATATTATTATGAATAAACAAGCCATAATTATTGGGATTTCAGGCCCTTCTGCATCAGGTAAAAGTCTCTTAGCAAATACTATTGTTAATGAGCTTGGCTCAGAACAGGTAGTAGTTATTTCTGAAGATGCCTACTACAAAGATAATGGTCATTTGCCTTTCACTGAAAGAGAAAGAATAAACTATGACCACCCTGATTCTTTTGATCATGCTTTGCTTTGTGAGCATTTAAAGCAATTAAGGGAAGGTAGACCAGTTGAAATACCAATTTACTCCCACTCAAAGCACATGCGCTTGTCTGAAACCAGAACTATTGGTCAACATGCCATTATTATCCTAGAAGGCATTTTACTCTTCAGTGATAAAGAGTTACGAGAAATAATGGATATTCGAATTTTTATGTCTACTCCTCTAGACGTATGTTTAACCCGCCGTTTAAAAAGAGATGTGGTTGAACGACATCGGACGTTTGAATCGGTAGTACATCAATACGAAACAACCGTACGTCCCATGTATTTACAGTTTATTGAACCATCCAGTCGCTACGCTGACATCATTGTTCCTCGTGGAGGAGAGAACAGGATTGCTATTGAAATGATTCAAGCTAAAATGCGTGAATTGTTAGCATCACACACTAATTAATTGAGGAGAAAATAGTGGGATTTTTAGCGGGTAAAAAAGCACTCATTATTGGTCTTGCAAGCAATAGATCTATTGCTTACGGCATTGCCAAAGCATTTCATGAGCAAGGAGCTGAATTAGCATTTACTTATCAAAATGAACGTTTAAAAGAACGCGTCGAGTCAATGGCAGCTGAATTCAATTCCACACTAACCTTTCCTTGCGATGTAGCTCACGACGACGAAATTCAAGCTCTTTTTTCCAATCTCCGCAAACAATGGGATCACCTGGATATCTTAATTCATTCAGTTGCTTATGCCCCAGCAGATCAAATTAGTGGCGACTTTGTAGAATCTTGCACTCGCGAAGGTTTTAGAATTGCTCATGATATCAGTGCATACAGTCTAATTGGTCTGGCACAAGCGGCCTTACCCATGATGGAAGGAACTGAAGGTTCTCTTTTAACACTATCATACTATGGCGCCGAAAAAGCAGTCCCTAACTATAATGTTATGGGTGTCGCTAAAGCAAGTCTTGAAGCTTCTGTACGCTATTTAGCTGCGAGTTTGGGACAAAAAGGTATCCGTATTAATGCCATCTCTGCAGGCCCTATCAAAACACTTGCTGCAGCAGGCATTAAAGATTTTCGTAAAATACAAAGTGCTTATGCAAACATTACTCCTCTCCATAGAAACGTTACTATCGAGGAAGTTGGAAATACTGCTGCATTTTTATGCTCTAACTTGGCCTCTGGGATTACAGGCGAAGTAGTTCATGTTGATGCAGGTTATCATGCAGTATCAACTATGAGTGATATCAGCTAATCTTTTTTGACCTCTCCTGCAATTGGGAGAGGTTTTAGTTTATCGAAAGAACTTGATTCTCTCGAAGACCAAAAATGAGTTAATTTTTAGGATCCGTCCATATAAGCTCCCACCCTATTCAAATAACATGCTCTATTATTACTTTCTTTTTAACCCCTATTTATAAGCTATTCTTTACTCAAATAATCAAAAAACTCATCATGCATCAGATCACTAGATTGCTACCATTTATTTGGGCTAATTAAATCAAGTAAATCCCCAAAATAGTCGCTCCATATTTCCCGCACGCCCCTACCCTAAAGCTCTTTATAAATTTTTGCCTGCATCATTCGTTATCAGTTAATAGTTATCTAAATATTTAAATTACTATCAATTAAATCAATTATAAATCTTCTTGATTAATTATTGCTCATTTAGATGATATAATAAACTTATGCAAACCAAAACACATAGCCCTTTATTGTTCAGTGTTGAGCAAGATTAATTATGAGGAACATTCTATGGCACCACAACCAATCAGCAAAGAATATTTAGATAGAATGCTTGATGAAGTAGGTCATAATACACAGCAAGGAAATAACCTACAGTCTCTCGTTAAAAGATACAATGAAGCAATATTCGAATTAGGTGAATTAAAAAGAAATCTCGAATGGAAGCATATACTCGAGCCAGATGCGTTTAAGGCCGCGGAGCAAAAACTTATATTAGCAGGTAAAAATCTAAAATCAGGTCATGTATTAGACACCAAATCATCCAGTTGGGTGAAACACATGCAAGAATATGACCAAATTGTAGCAAAACTTAAAGAGCATAAAATAGATCAAACGATCAAACAAAAATTCAGCGACTATTTTAAGGATCCTGATCACAAGAATAAAGCTGATGAATTCATTGAAGCATACAATAAAAAACTTGAGGTATTGGAGCAAGAACGAGAAGAGTGGAAGCAAAAAAAAGATAAAAGTGGTAATTCTTTGTACGATCCAATCATGGAAACAGAGGTAGAAAAGCAACTTAAAATCGTACAAGCACATGTAATTCAAGCAATGCAAGCCACAACAGCAGCTGAAAAGGCAAGAAAACTTGGCCTAGCTAAAGAAGCACTTGCTGGAGTAGGACTTTCTTTAGCTGGAGCAGGTTTAGGAATGATCATTGCTGGATCGGGAGGCAGTGTAGTTCCTGTGTGGGGAACCATCACAGCAGGAATCATAGGAGGCATAGCAGGTGGAATCTATGGGGGAATAAGAGCTTACAGAGGTTATGAGATCGCTAAAGCAAAACTTCAAGCAAGAGTGGATAGGGTTTTGGGAGCAATCACGGAATACCCTAGTCTAGATGACTCTACGCCAATGAATAAAGGGGTAGCACAGCTGAAATCGCAAGATAATTTTGCTTGGCTGTTTGGAGGGCCTCGAGAAGCTGACTATAAAAGAATGCATAGAAAATACGTAAAATCTGGCAAAAAAATCGAAAAAAACGATAAAGATACAATAGATTTAATGCTACAAAGCAAATTTGCAGAGAGCAGAGGTGCTTATTTCCTTATGTTGGAGGATATGATTCGTGAGAATGCGGCAGATGCGGCCTTGCAAGTCGCTGCTGGCCTTACTCCAGCCCCCCCATTCGATCCCTATACCGCATTACTCATATCATCGCAATTTACTATCATGTGTACTGCTCAGATAGGAACGGCTCGCGCTATGGCAAATCTGGCGCCAATCGAGGGAATGCCATCGGGGCATATACCCGTGGGTAACAACAAAGATTTAATGCATAAAGCAGCCGCAGGGTTAGCGTCTAATGCTGAATGCTTAATTTCACTCGCGCATCAGATTACCATTTGTACAAATATAGAACAAGAGATACGAGTTGAGATGCTCACCGATGTTCATGCTGCGTTAGCATACACAATTGAAACCTATGATGAGTTGGTGTCAAAACACAATTTACCCTTACAAAAGGACCTGGTCGAAGCACTAAAAACGGGGATATCTGCAGATATAAAAAACAAAGGATTAAAAATAACAGTAGAAAGTGAAGAAATTACCGCTTCAGGGAACCAAAGTAAGCAAGAAAAAAAGGTATATAATGCAGGCGCTGCAACGCTTAAATATCTAAGAAGTGAGGCGCTACAAAGTTCATCATCTTCATTTCATCATCTGAAACCGCCCAAAATCATGGAGAGGCCGCACTTAGAAAAAGCACTTGAGGGGGCAGATTATTTCATGAATGTTACAGCCGGACCTGCGTTAGGAATCTACGCAATAAGTACCACCACCTTTAGCCCATATGTACTTAATCCCGAATCACCTCAAACAATTGAATTAGGACAAACAGGCACAACTGCAACAGGGCTTTCAGTAGGAATAACTTTAGGTGTATTAGCATTGGCATGCGGTGTGGGATCAGCAGTATGTGGCGTTAAAGCAGAGAAAGAAAGCGCAAAAATATGCATACTAGGAGATGTCGCTGAACGACGTCGTATTATTCACAGCAAGCTTCATAACCCTGAGCGAGGAAGTGCTGCATTAGCGCAACGTACAGATGATGAACTCCGCAATCTGCTTGATAATCCGAAACAGCAACTTCTATTACTAAAAACCCAAACGGTGGGTTTAGCAGTGCAAAGTGAATCGGCGCAGAGAGTCCAAGAATTATCCAAAACAGAACGGATATCACACCTAAGAAATGTAGGAATGTGGAAGGGCAAGGGACGCGAGTTGCACAGGCCTATAACACCTGGTCGTCAGAAATATATTCTTGATGTGATGAATGGTGGCTTAAAATGTGTCGTCGATCTACCTAATAAACTGAAGCATGAAATAGATGCCCTTGATAGAAAACATCCCAAATTACGTTCACAAGAGAAACACAAGGAAAAGATCAAAAATCTTCTTAAAGACACCAAAAAAGATATTGAACTGATGAAGCAAATTGTCGATTCACTTCATGGGTTACCTGACGGCACAGACCCGGAATTGATTAATAAGCTTAATGATGTACTGTTTCAATTACTCGCCTTATCGGAACATGCGCAAAGAGAATATCCTCCACATCAGTTGGATGTGTACTCGGAAGACCAGGAAGTCCATTATAGAAATAAACCTAGTGTAGCTGATTTTAAGATCATGGAATTTTATGATTTGATTGAGGAATTTAAAGCAAATATACCGGAAGGACCAAAGGACTTAAGAGGAAAAGCAATGGATAAGCTGGGACTATAATGTAACCATTAATGAGTGTTAGTATATTGAACTCTCTGGTAAAATTAAGTTATCTTACCATAGTTCAATATGGCTAACTCAAGGAGATACAACAATGAAGCCTGCGATAAATAAAACGAGTCTAGGTACTCCTGAAGAAATGTTATCAGAAATAGTTGAATGCTGCAGGAAAGGACATAAATGGGGCGTTAAGGCGATTCTTAAAAACATCAAAGAGGATGAACGTGGCGCGCTATTAAATCAACGCGATCGTTTTGGTGATACAGCACTAACAGCAGCTGCGGCTGGTGGTCACCATAGTTTAGTAAAATATTTATTGGAGATCCCAGGCGTTAATCCAAATGTAACGACAGAAGGCACAGGATTTACTCCTCTAATAATGGCTGCCGCTAAAGGATATAGCAATATGGTGGATACCTTGATTAAGAAACCCACGGTCAAACTAGAAATTAGAGATATGAATGGACTAACGGCCGCAGAAGAAGCGGAATACGCGAACCATTTAGATATCTCAAACACAATAATAAATAAAATGATGCCGTGACTCGTATCTGAAAGTTAGAATAGTGCGCCACCTCAAGTAGATCCGCTTCAACTTTTACACGTAGGTCCGTATTAGCATAAAGTAAAACGAGCGTGTATATAGGCTAATTCTGGATTACGACTAAGTCTAATCCAGTCCCTAAACCTTTAGTTGCCAATAAATGCTTAAGAAGTATGCTGAAATCGTTGTGAGCGCGTTGTATCGAGTTTTCTAGCGATAGATACAAGCAAATCGTTCAGCCTATCCGATATATTCAAGTAAAGACTTTATAAAAAATTTCAACCGACTAAAAACAGTCTCTAATTATTTTTGACCTGCTTTCGGGGAGGAAGGCTCTAAATCTTCAACTTCCAATGCAGTATCCTTTGGACCTAGATTATTTTTTTGGGCATCTAGTTCTTCAGGAAGATCGGTTGCACCAACGCGAGTGTTCAGAAGGGTCTCTAATTCCACTGGCTTATCGACTGAATCAGTTTGATTTTTGAGTTCGTTCTCTGCTTCTGCTTCTTTTGTCGCTTGTGATTTGATTGCATGCCACTTAAACTTAACCATAATACTCTCAAAAAAAATTATCTAAGGTAATTATAGTTCAAGCGTACTTATAAAGTTGAGAGTGAAATTGATTATTCAATTTCACCCATATTTTTATATATCGCATCCAACGCTTTTAATGACTCAAGCAAAGACTTCATTTTAGCTAAAGGCCAACTGTTAGGACCATCGCTCAAGGCCTTATCAGGATCAGGATGAGTTTCCATAAATAACCCTGATATACCTGCAGCTACCGCAGCACGCGCAAGCACAGGAACAAACTCACGTTGCCCGCCAGAAACGCCATTATTTCCTCCAGGTAACTGCACAGAATGTGTTGCATCATAAACAACAGGACATCCTGTTTCGCGCATAATCGCTAATGAACGCATATCTGAAACCAGATTATTATATCCAAAACTCACACCACGCTCACACGCCATAATCTGTTCATTACCACATGCTTGCGCTTTAGCAATCACATGCTTCATTTCCCAGGGAGCTAAAAACTGTCCTTTTTTGATATTCACGGGCTTATTCATTGACGCTACTTTTTGAATAAAATTGGTTTGTCTGCATAAAAACGCTGGGGTTTGTAATACGTCAACAACACTAGACACTTCCAATAATGGCGTATCTTCATGAACATCAGTTAACACAGGAACACCTACCTGCGTTTTTACCTTTTCCAAAATCGACAATCCCTTTTCAAAACCAGGCCCTCTATAACTGGATATAGAAGAACGGTTTGCCTTATCAAATGAAGACTTATAGATAAAAGGAATCTGTAATTGGCTGCATATTTCTTTTAAATATCCAGCTGTTTCCAGCGCTAACTCTTCACTCTCAATGACACAAGGTCCAGCAATTAAAAATAAAGGCTTATCTAAACCTACTTCAAATCCACATAATTTCATTTTTAATTTTTTCCTTGATGTTTCTCGCGAGCAGCAAGTACAAACTGTTTAAAAAGCGGATGGCTTGCTCTCGGAGTTGATGTAAATTCTGGATGAAATTGACAGGCTAAGAACCAAGGATGGTCTGATAACTCCACCATTTCGACTAAAGAATTATCTGCTGAGCGTCCAGAGATAATTAATCCATGATTAATGAGACTTTCCACATATTTATTATTTACTTCATAACGATGGCGATGACGCTCGATTATTTGTGGTTTTCCATAGACCTTACGCGCTAAGGTACCTTCTTCCAATTGACATAATTGGGCTCCCAAACGCATCGTACCACCTAAGTCAGCATGTTCATCACGAAGTTGTTTTGAACCATCTACATCCATCCACTCACTGATTAATCCAAGCACAGGATATGCAGTATTTTTATTAAATTCGGTGGAGTTTGCTTCTTTTAAGCCAACAACATTTCTGGCAAATTCAATCACTGCGGTTTGCATTCCCAAACAAATTCCCAAGAAAGGAACTTTATGCTCTCGAGCATATTGGATTGCTTTAATTTTACCTTCCACACCACGTTCCCCAAATCCCCCAGGAACAAGAATAGCGTCAATACCTTCCAAAATTGAAGAACCATGCTTTTCGATCAATTCAGCATCTAAATAGACGATATCCACTTTAGTCTGAGTATGAAGCCCAGCATGCAACAACGCCTCATTAATTGATTTATACGCATCATTCAATTCAATATACTTACCAACCATGGCAATTTTTACAGTCATGGTTTGTGTGGCTTTCATCGCCACAACGCGGTCCCATTCGCTTAAATCAGCAGGTTTGGCCTCCAACCCCAACTTCTTCACAACGATGTCATCAAGCCCGTGCTCATGTAATATTCTTGGAATTTGATAAATACTTGGCGCATCCTCAAGAGAAATAACTCCTTCTTTCTCCACATTAGTAAACAATGCAATTTTAGCTCGGTCCGACATAGGTAACGCTTTTTCTGAACGACAAATCAAAATATCAGGTTGGATACCTATAGAACGCAATTCCTTTACTGAATGCTGGGTTGGTTTTGTTTTCGTTTCGCCTGAAGTAGCAATATAGGGCACTAGTGTCAGATGGATAAATAAGGTTCTTTGCGACCCTAATTCAATACGCATTTGACGAATGGCCTCGAGAAAAGGTAATGATTCAATATCACCAACGGTCCCACCAATTTCAACCATTGCGACATCAAACCCGTCAGCACCTAATTTGATGCATCGCTTGATCTCATTTGTTATATGAGGAATAACCTGAACGGTACCCCCTAAATAATCGCCCTTTCTTTCTTTTTTAATAACGGTTTCATAAATTTTTCCAGAGGTAAAATTATTACGTTTTGTCATAGTTGTATTTACAAAACGTTCATAATGACCTAAATCCAGATCGGTTTCTGCACCATCATTGGTTACAAAAACTTCACCGTGCTGGAATGGGCTCATAGTTCCTGGATCCACATTAATATAAGGATCAAGTTTAATCAATGTTACTTTAAGACCACGTGCCTCAAGAACAGCAGCGAGAGACGCCGCTGCAATACCTTTTCCTAAAGAAGAGACCACACCACCTGTAATAAAAATAAAATTTGTCATAATTGACCTTTGTATCCTGCTAATTAAGTACTGTTCATAGAGAAAAAAATTGGTGTATGTAGGCAGATTATGGCTTAGCCTAACCCAAGCTACAAATCAATCAGGACCTAACTTATTGCCAATAAATGTCCCATTTTCTCTTTTTTAGTTTTTAAATATCTGTGACTTTCCTTAGTAGGTTCTATTTCTAAAGGCACTCTTTCCATAACCTTTATTCCATAACGTTCGACAGCGGCAATTTTTGATGGGTTATTCGTTAATAACCTTATTGCGTCAATACCAAAATATTTCAGCATTTGATAGGCAACAGCATAATCCCTACTGTCAACAGGAAGACCCAGTTGATGATTGGCATCAACGGTATCCAAACCTTGCTCCTGCAAGGCATAAGCTTTTAGTTTATTTGCTAAACCAATACCTCGCCCTTCCTGGCGTAAATAGATTAAAACACCTCCCTCATCTGCAATCTGAGATAGAGACTGTTCTAATTGTTTGCCACAATCACACTTACAAGAACCAAAAATATCGCCAGTAATGCATTCAGAATGAATACGCACTAAAGGCACACGATTGGCAAATACAGGTGGCTTCACCAAAGCAAAATGCTCCGCACAATCAAGTTCATTTGCAAACACAGTCATATTAAAATCACCTTTGTTTTGCAAAGGAATACGAGTTGAAGCAGCCGCTTCGATTAACGCTTCATGACGGATTCGGTATTCTATTAAATCTTTAATTGTGACCAGAGGGATATTATGTTTTTGAGAAAACAAAACCAATTCATCGCGTCGGCTCATGGTACCATCTTCATTGATAATTTCACAAATCACTGCTGCAGGAGTTAAGCCAGCAAGCTTTGCCAAATCAACACTACCCTCTGTTTGTCCAGCTCGTTCCAATACACCTTTTTTCTTAGCTCGTAAAGGAAAAACATGCCCAGGAGAAATAACATCCATTGGTCCGCTTTCCGGGCTAATGGCAACTTTAATAGTGTGAGCCCTATCTTTAGCAGAAATACCCGTTGATACGCCTTCTGCTGCCTCTATGGATACCGTAAATGCGGTACCATAAGGCGATTTATTATTTTGCGCCATCATAGGTAACTGTAATTTATCAATCAGTTCATCAGCCATAGACAAGCAGATCAACCCACAACCATGACGAGACATGAAATTAATTGCATCTGGAGTTGCATATTCTGCCGCCACGACCAGATCTCCTTCATTTTCCCTATCCTCATCATCCATTAAAATAACCATTTTACCGGCTTTGAGTGTTTCCACTGCATGTTCTATTGTAGCTAATGAATACTTCATAACGCGACCTCATTTGATCCAGTGTTCATTTTATCTTCCTGCCAATCCAGACATGCTATCATATTGTCGCCCATAGCATGCCAAGAAATTGTATGCGCTCGGTTAAAAATCCCACTCTGCTGGTATGCTGAAACTGCATTGTGCTCCAAAATACTTGGAACTATATATAAATAAGTTCGATGAACTAATCCTTCTTGATGGAGTGCAGTAAAAAGAGCCCCTCCTGCCTCTACCCAAACATCATGAAATCCCAACTCTCCTAGGTGGCTGATTATAGCACTTAAATTCATAGATCCATCCTTGGGAGGA
Organism: Legionella sp. 227; assembly: GCF_043161935.1. Classification (NCBI taxonomy): domain Bacteria; kingdom Pseudomonadati; phylum Pseudomonadota; class Gammaproteobacteria; order Legionellales; family Legionellaceae; genus Legionella; species Legionella sp. 227. The sequence goes on from NZ_CP171154.1 coordinate 3,711,707, forward strand.
ATAAAATGCAAAGTACTATTGGGATAAGAAACTTCTCGATCATTGCCATGATATACATAACAATGAGCAGCTGTTGAAAAAATTTGTGCGTTTTTATCAAGGCTTAACTGCCTGTCGATAATTGCAACTGGTTTTGCCTGCTCTTCCTGGCCTATACGCACATTCATCTTAGGATTATCCAGTTGCACTGTTCGAGCAGTTGTAAGAATCACATCAGCCGCGGCGCGCATTTGATGCGTGAACTCCCCGCACAAAGTATTAGACAAAATAACCCGCTCTCCTACTGTGCGACCGATTTTACCATTTAATGTCTGTGCTATTTTCACTGTTACTCTTGGCTTTTGCGTCAAAGTCCAATAGGAGTAACTTTTATAAAATTCAGTAATCTCATCTACAGGATAGTGCGTCACTTTTATTCCATGAGCACGTAATTTTTCTGTGGAATTATTTTTTGCGACAACTGGGTTAGGATCCAAATAGGCAAAAACAACCTCTTCTACTCCATACTGAATAATCGCATCGACACAAGGCGGGGTTCTTCCCCAATGATTACAAGGCTCGAGAGAAATATATAGACTGACCCCTGGCATTTTAGGAGGAATCTGTGATAACAATAATTGTTCTGCATGAGGTGTCCCTGCACCTCTATGACATGCTTGTGCTATAATAGTTCCATTTTGCACAGCAACAGCGCCAACACAAGGATTAGGGGCGCAATGGCCTTGACCAAGACGGGCCTGTTCAAGCGTTGCGAGCAAAAACTTTTTGTGCATTGTTTTAGTACCTTTCTAAAGATGCATGGTAACCGCTCATGTATCTAATAGCCGTTTTCCCAAGGTCAAACCACGGGATAACGAGAGGAGATGAGTAGTTACGATGCGTGAATGATAACAAATTATTCAATTTTTGAGTAGCCTAATGATTAAATTGAAAATTAAGAAAAACATCTGTTGGATTCTGTTAGCAAGTCTTCTTGTCCAGCCTGCTTTCGCTGAGGGACTGTCTCCATACTCAACAAGTGAACTGGAACAATTAGAGAAAGAATTCGTTCAGCAGATCAATCAATCAGAAAGTGTGGAGCGAAATCCACTAGCCAGCCAATACGTTAATCGTATTGGAAAAAATCTTGCGCGTGCGGGACATATTAAATCACCTGATTTCTTTATAGTAAAATCAAATGAAATCAATGCCTTCGCAGGTCCTGGTGGGCATATAGGTATCAATTCTCAACTCATTTTAACTACTGATAGTGAAAGTGAACTTGCAGGGGTAATGGCCCATGAGATCGCACACGTGCGTTTGCATCACCTGTACAGAGCTATCGAACATCAAAAACAAATGCGTATTCCCATGCTCGCTTCGTTACTGGCATCGGCTGCGTTAGGGATTATCAATCCTACAGTTGGCATGGCTGGAATGATGGGATCTTTATCAGGATTTTCTCAAGATAACATCAACTTTACGCGCTCTAAAGAAAAAGAAGCAGATAGAATTGGCATCGATATGCTGATTAAAGCAGGATATAATCCTCATAGTATGGCTGCTTTTTTTAAAAAAATGCAGGAAAATTCACGATATTATTATACTGCGAATGTCCCTGCTATTCTGCGTACCCATCCTCTAGACGGAGACAGGATAGCTGAAGCAGAAAACCGTACTGCACAATTTTCACACAAACAATTTGCAGACTCTTCTGATTATCCTCTAGTCAAAGAATTAATTCGTACTTCAGTAACCCGTGAACCTAAAACATTACTTGATTATTATGAGCATCAATGCAACAAAAAAACTCCTGCCTATGCCTGCCAATATGGTCATGCCCTTAGCTTAATTAATACAAATAATTATGCAAAGGCCGCTGCGATTTTAAGTCCTTTGTTAGTGCAAAATAATAATCTTTATTTTCAAATTGCTATGGCACAGACTGAAACAGGATTATCCCAGCACAAAGCAGCCCTCTCTCGACTGGAAGAAATACAAAAAAATTACCCAGATAATTATGCAGCCATGATGGCTTATGCTCAGGGTTTATTGGCTGCGAATCAAAATGAAAAAGCAACAAGTATCCTGCTTAAAGGAAGTAGAAAGTACAGACAAGATCTTCCTTTATGCCGTGAATTAGCCCGAGCACAAGCGCAATCGCATCAAAAAAGTTATGCTTATTTTACACAAGCCCAATGTTTACTTCTTGAAGGGCAAAAAAGAGCGGCGGTCGCTCAACTGAAAGTGGCTCGTGGTCTTGCCAAAAAAGATCCTTATTTAACAGCAAGGATTTCCGCCAAAATTGATGAAATTGTGAATTAAAAATCACCCTCACCCTAGCCTCTCCTTCTAATGGGACAGGGGATTACTTAACTTTTAATAGCTACGATTCCCTTCTCCCTCAGGGAGAAGGTACCCGAAGGGCGGATGAGGGCATTAGGTAAAATTTTTGCCAAGCGGACTAATCTCGAAAATTCTCATACTGCAATGGCAATTTAATATCTGATTTTTTTAAAAGCGCAATTACTTCTTGTAAATCATCACGTTTTTTACCTGTAACACGAATTTTATCCCCTTGAATAGAGGCTTGAACCTTACTCTTGGAATCTTTTATATGTTTGACGATATCCTTAGCTGTTGGCTGATCTATTCCTTGTTTAAAAGTCATATTTAGGGAGTAAAATTTTCCACTATGGACCGGCTCCTCTTCCATATCTACACCAGAAGCATCAAGATTACGTTTACTGCAATGATTTCGGAACAAATCCTCTAATTGCCTGACTTGAAAGTCTGATTCGGAGCGTAATGTCACCGTAAGCTCTTTAAGTTCTATACTTGACTCTACCCCTCGAAAATCAAAGCGAGTACCCATTTCGCGTACCGCATTATCAACTGCATTACGTAATTCAACCATGTTGGTTTCAGAGACAATATCAAAAGAAGGCATAAGCAACCCGTTCAAGTTAAAAAATATAATTTAACAAAAAAGAGAAGGTTAAACCACCGTTCCCTTGATTGATCTCTTACTGTTGCATATTCATGTAAAGCATGTTATCAAATTAAAATGGATCAAAAATATTCTATTTAGTTACCAATCGCACAATAACCTCTAGTTGTTCTATCTCAAGGAGTGAGAAGTATGACAAAGGAAAAGAAGGAGCAGTATACCTCATATCAACCCCAGCATCATCGTTCTCGTTTTTGGATTCATTCAGAGTCTTGTTATACTGAAGAAGAATTAGCCCAAAGAGAATGGATACTTAAAACGCGTGCCAATTCAGGGATCCATTCCGATTATTTGAGCAATCCAAGTTCATGGTTTGCTGATGATTCACAAGCCTTGATTAATGTCTATGAGCGTTCCTGGTTTTACTCAAATGCATATAAGACGCGTCACGCCTTAACACGAGATGATTTTCACGTTCAGCCTATTGATAGTCAACGCCTCCAATGGCCAGCTTTGTATGAATTAATGCAAAAAGCTGGAGATTATTTATTATTAAGAAATCAGGAACTACCACCAGATCATTTAAATCAGCCCATTAATTTCTTCTTACTGGATTTGAATCATATCCTGAAAGGAATTAGTCAAAACCCTAATGCCAAACAAACCAGGGAACAATTGGAGCATGTCACTCGTTACGTTCGTACTATAGAAAAAAACATTTCGCCTTTTTCAGGTTCTGATCGGTTATTTTTAGCCAATTTCCGCAGCACTATTGATGATGAAATTCACCCTCAATTAACCCATCGAATTGAATCGCAACTATTAAGAGATCGTCTTGGTGAATTATCAAAAACCATTGAACAATTGTCCACTGAGCGCAACAGAATATTACATTTTGCTCTGAATACGAATCAGGTTAATCCCCACCCTTATAGGTTCGCAATTGATCAACCCAGTGATCTGAAAGCCTATCCAACACAAGCAGCAAAAGAGTGCAGTAAAAGCACTACTGCCATCGTAGAAAATCCTACGCCTGTATTGCAATTAACCGGTAATCAACTTAAAGACTGCCCAGATTTCCACTTAATCAATATGCAAGAAGAAGTACTCGATCATTATGCCAAAGCGATGACGGATCTTAATGAACTGGAACAGTTTCAAAAAGTTATTACCCAAACCATGGATTTATTGGGACAAGCGGGTGAAGTGTATACAGTTTTTCAGTTTAAGGAACAGTTATCCTCCCTTCTGAGCCAAATTGAATACTTTATTGATGAATCATCTGTTCACATTGAGGAAATAATCCGTGCCAATACACATGCCTATCATAAAGCAATTCAAGAAGAACAAAATTTATCTCTAGTAAAAAAATTATTCACATCGGAACAAGAAAAATTAAACACTTTCATAGGGAATCAAGATACTTTAGCTCATTTTCCCTCTACAACAGCGGAACTTGCAAAAACAAATCAAGCGCTCAAACAACAAGTCAATCATGTGATTGGTCATTTAAACGGGCCTAAAATAAAAGGCTCTGATTTTGCAACGCTTGCTGGACAAGCTCAAGAATTAAATACATTGATGGATTCGATGCATCGCTGGATCACATTTCAGTATCAACTCAAAGGTCTAGAACCACCTCAAAAACCGGATAGGTTGGAATTATTACCCCAACTAAAGCCCGAGAAAAAATCCCCTCCGCAAACGAAATCATGCCCATCATTTTTTGATAGGAATAAAAAAATATCTGCAGTTGATGATTATCAACAACCTAATGTGTTTTATGAAACACATAAATCCCAACAACTGCCTTCAGCACAACCTCAAGCACTCGCTGCTTGTGCAGATAATCAAGAAACTGCTGTTTGTCCAGTACCGAGTCATGAGAACAATAATGCAGGAATCTATATGGCATGCATTGTTATGATTCCCATTGGATTAATTGTCCTTTATTTGCTCTATCAATCTCTAAATAAGTCAGAAACCAAAGTGAAAGTTCTAGGAAGCAAAGAGGAGTATGCGACCATAAAAACTGAGGTAGACGATCTGATTGTAGAAATTCAAAAAACCCAAAAGCAAGAAGATGCTTATGCAGAAAGTCTCTTTGAAATTTATACAGATTCCTACGAACAGCTTGCTGAACAAGCCCAAGAAGGAATTTATGATACAGAAGAATTAAAAGAACTCCTTCAAGACTTGGAGAATTTCTATGATGAGCACTGTTCAAAATCAACGTTAATTCACATGAATTAACCGGCGCCAATATGAGCCGAAGTGCCGTTCGGCTCATACTTTTAACGAATATCTCCCAAAAAATAATAGGGTTTGAATATAATTAAAATAAAGTTTGATGTACTGGTAGTTCACTAGAGCTATAATTAAGCTGCTTCATATTTAATATGTCTTTATGTCTTTTTATAGTAAGAAGGCGAAACTGTATCCGTTGAGAGTGTGTTGTGAAATCATTTAGAAGTAATTTTAAACCCTTACTCAGATTAGCTATTCCACTAATTCTCACTGGATTATTACAATCTTCCATTTATTTTTTTGTAACTATTTTTTTAGCTCATGTAAGCCAAGACGCATTAGCGGCCGGTTCACTGGTTGCCTGGCTTTTTGGTACATTTAACGTCATTATTTTGGGTATCTTAAATTCAATTAATGTCTTGGTAGCTCATCAATATGGAGCGCAAAATACGCATGGAATTTCTTTGGTGTTCCGAGATGGGTTTTGGCTGGCATGTATTATGACCCTTCCAGCATGTTATTTTTTTTGGCATATAGCCCCACTGCTCTTGTATCTTGGACAAAATCAAGCATTAGTTAATCTGACAGATTCTTATTTACATGCATTGACCTGGGGATTATTCCCTAATTTTATCACTGTGGTACTGATGGAGTTTGTTATAGGACTTGGCAAGACACGACTTGCATTACTCTTTAGCACCCTAAATGTTTCCTTGAACATCCTATTTAGTTTTGTACTGATTTTTGGAAAATTTGGTTTGCCCACTTTAGGCGTTGCTGGTGCTGGCTGGGGATCAACTATAGGTTTCTGGATAACTGCATTATTTTTCACTGGGTTTATTTTTATAAATAAAGATTATAAACCCTATACACGTCTTCTCTTTACTTACCTTAAACCATTTTACTGCATGGAACTACTGAAAATTGGTGCTCCTCTAGGGATAATGTATTGTGTGGAAATTGGCTTTTTCTTTGTCTTGATTTTAATTGCAGGTTCTCTTGGAAATCAATTGTTGGCCGCGAATCAAATCACCTTACAATACTTATGCATATTGATATCCATCATTTTTTCTATAGCACAAGCAATCACTGTTCGCATAGGACATCTACTGGGAGAAGGTGATATAAGCTCTGCAAAGCACGCAGGTTATACCGGTACTTTTGCTTCCGTTATTTTTATGTCTGTTGCAGCGCTTATTTATTGGTTTTTCCCTGAGTTACTTATTGGAATTGATTTTGATACACACGATCCCCTCAATCAGGGCGTTGTTCATTTTGCCATCCAACTTCTCGCAATATGTGCCATTTTTCAAATATTCGAATCAGCCCGTATCTCACTATTTGGTGCTTTACGTGCTCTAAAAGACACACGTTATACTCTGGTCATCTCCATGTTCAGTTTTTGGGGAATCGCTCTACCTATCGGTTACTTATTTGCAATTCCTCTTCAATGGGGAGGCGTCGGTCTCTGGTGGGGCATGTCATTAGCTGCTTTTGGTAGTGCTGTATTGCTCTACAGGCGGTTTAATTTTAAAATGCGCCATTATCGACCAGATGGATGATATCTTGAAGTGCACTGTTTTGTTCTGCTTTTTTTTAGTATGCACTCTGTTTTCAGTTTCGGCACCTGCTTTAGGCAAGCCTGATCTAAAATCTTATAAGTTTACTTTTTCGAAAAAAGAACATTTTAAGGTTTCTTTTGCTGATTATCCTAAAGGCCAAGAAAAATTCTTTGAGCTTGAATTCAAAAATGGCGTTACACTCCCCCATGAAATTAATACTCCCCTGCATGGATTAAAAATATCGGGTAACAATCATAGCGATGATCTATTCATGTATGCTTATAAAAAAGTAAAAGGCTTAAAACCTAATACAACGTATCATGTCCGTTTTAATTTGGAATTTGCTTCTAATGCCACTGAGGGTTCTATAGGAACGGGTGGCTCAACTGGTGATTCAGTCTATGTAAAAATTGGTGCTGTATCTGATGAACCCAAACGGTATGTAGATAGCTCTGATTATTACAGAATGGATTTGGACAAGGGAAATCAAGCATTTGATGGAAAAGACATGATTACCATTGGTACTGTAGGCACAGACACAGAAAATTCCATCTACCGACTAAAAACCTTACCTTATTTACCTGATGAAGAAATGCAAAGCAAACTCGCTAACTATACAGTAATTACCAGCAATAAAGGTGAGGCATGGCTAATTCTAGGTACTGACTCTGGATTTGAAAGTACGACTACACTTTTTTATACCAATCTCTCTGTAACATTCAAAGAGCTGATTAGGGAATCAAAATAAATTGTTCAATGCCCTTGGAATTAGTATCTGAAGCCAGGTTAGACACTGGGATTACGCTTCCCTAGCATGGGCTGTTTAAAGAATTGGGCAAAAGTGAAATTTAAGCGCAGGTTGAGAGGCATTTTCACTCAAGATGCACCAAACATGGCTTTTCGATCAATGAAAATAAACTTTATACAACAAAAATAGGCCGATGATTAATGAAATTACTCCCGTAGTGATCAATAGTCCCGATTTATCGATTACTTTATTCCAAATTTTATACACAGTATCTGGACAATAGAGCCTAAATAAGCCGCCAATGAGTATTAACCAAGCAAAAATCGTAACAATAACAGGCCAACCCATTAACCACACGTTATGGCTAATAACCATTAATAAACCAATAATCAAGGTTATTATGCCAACAACTAACATGACGGCACGTTGCCCCATTAATTCTCTCATTGCGGTAACTACAATTTCACGTCTTATCAGTAAAAGCAGGCTCACAATTACCAAATACCAACCTAATACAGCAGCTAGAAAATTGGTATTCATAACAAACTCCTGAAAACAATTCTCCTATATAAATTATAGTTCAAAATACCCCTCAATCACGTGGTGAAATAAGTAAAAAACGCTAAACTTATATATATAAGTTTTGGCTCAAAGGATTCTTAAATGAACACGCAATTTACCGCAAATGTGTACTGCAAAGAAGAAAGAATCGCGACCCAAACTGGAACTAATATCGACCAGCTTTATGCTTGGATGCTCATTCAAGTCAATGGCTATTTTGGTGACATTCGCGGTGAAATTATTGATAACAAGACCCATAAAACCATTAGAACATTTCGCAAAGCACCTATAGAATAAAGCGACCCATCCCTACTTAAATTTAGCAATTATCCACTGCACGAATTAAATAAGAAAAAAAGAATTATTGACTAAGATAAAGAAGCTCATACAATGAATCCTTTTACTCTAAGGACAGCCATGAGCGCTCGTGGAAAAACATCATCATTTAACCTATTTTGGTTGCTCAACTATATTTCAATTGCATCGGTTTCGGCAGCGATTATCACCCCTGCATTGCCCAAAATCCAGGCCGAGTATATTTTAGGCCCAGGAGCCGTTGAATGGATCGTCTCCGCATTTTTGATTGGCTATGTGGTGGGTCAATTAATCTATGGCCCGCTCGCTAACCGATTTGGGCGTTTAAAAGCACTACGCACAGGTCTAGTAATTAATCTATTCGGGATTGTTATTTGTTTGCTTGCTTTGCTACAGGGCAGCTATTGGTTGCTTGTGAGTGGACGGTTAATTACCGCTTTAGGTGCTGCCAGTGGGCTTGCATGCACCTTCATGTTAATTAATGAATGGTTACCTGAGTCACAACGCAAAACGGCTATGGCCTACTCTGTGTTGTCTTTTGCACTGGGAATTGGGATCGCTGTAGTAGTTGGTGGATTAATTACGGAATATCTTCACTGGCAAGGATGTTTTTGGATTTTACTCTTGCATGGTGTAATAATGCTTTGGGGCACCTGTGTATTTAGCGAAACATTGATGCATCCTAAATCGATACATGTTTTAACGATTATCCGTGATTATTATGCCGCCCTATCTTCTGCAAAACTGGTGATTTTTTCATTAGTGGTGGGCTGTTGTTCTGCAATATCTTATTGCTTTTCTGCTGCAGGACCTCAAATCGCAGAAGAGTTATTGAAGCTTTCAGCAGCAGAATATGGCTATTGGAATATACTCAACATTATGGGCATGCTCTTTGGCGGAATATTTTCCAAAAAGTTACTGTCTCGTTTCTCGGCAAATCAGCTCATTTCGATTGGTTTTCTTGGCGTTGCCCTAGGGATACTTAATTTATTGATGATGTGGCATTTCGAGAGTCAATCGACGTTATGGTTTTTCCTGATTACATCCAGCTTATATTTATTCAGTAGTTTCCTCTTTTCAGGAGGTTCATTCGTAGCATCTAACGCACTTACGGACAAAGCCAGTGCTGCGGCCATGATGAGTTTTGTTAACATGTGTTTTGCAACACTCAGTGTCATTTTAATGGGCTATTTAATGATAAATCCTTTATTAAGTTTTATTATTATTTTAAGTATTGTTTGGTTACTTGTTGTCGGACTATTAATAATGAAGGTTTTGATGATAAAAAATTCGTTGATATTATCTGGGGATTCAGAGTAAATATCTACGCCTCATTGCGTGGAATAGGAGGCAATCCATGCCACAAAGCCATATACCTCAAACACTGCAAAATTTTTTAAATTTGAGCAATACCAAACCCGCTGTTTTTGTGCCTGAAGAGGTTCGTGATCTCGCAGAAAAAACAGCGGAAGCTTTTGCCCTACCTAAATTATTTGTACCCTTGATCAGTAACCTAGTGCTGCAATTGGCTGATCGGGTGATACCAACTCGAATTTATCATCCGGCCCCACAAAAAAGATTACCTTTAATTATTTATTTTCATGGAGGCGGACATCTCTCAGGAAGTATAGATACCCATGATGCTCTTTGCCGGCGGATTGCGGTTAGCAGCCAAACTATAGTCCTTTCTGTGGGTTATCGATTAGCCCCAGAATTCCCATATCCAGCCGGGTTGCAGGATTGTATTGCAGTGTTTGAAGGAAAGGCTGAATTACTTAAAGCATTTCAAGTAAATACCGAACAGGTTTTCTTAGCAGGTGATAGTGCAGGAGGAAATTTAGCACTATCGGTCTGCCATCAAATGAAAAAGCAGGGCGATACTTCGATTAAAGGATTAGTGTTAATCTATCCTTCTATTGATTTCTCTATGAACTATGATTCATATCAGCGCAATGGAGAAGGTTTTTTGCTCACACGAGAAAAAATTAAATGGTATTTTGATAATTATTTTAGAAATGGAGGTGATCGGATTCACGCATCACCAATGTATTTCGAACATTTAGAATTATTGCCACCTTGTTATATCGCAGCAGCAGAGTATGATCCTTTATTTGATGAAGCACTTGCGTTTGCAAAAAAAATTGAAAACTTGGGGGTTTCTGTAATCCTTGAAGAATTTAAGGGAATGATTCATGTCTTTGCACAACTTGAAATATTTGTCCCTGATCAGGTTTTTCGATTAATTCAATCTATAGAACATTTTATCAAGTCTCAGTCTATAAATTAGCCCCACCCCTCATTCCGAGCGTCGTGACGGATCTACTGGATGTATCGCCATGTTATAATTGGGGGACCCCTCGCTACGCTCGGGATGACGGTAAAAAATTCTTGATTGCGCTGTGCTATTCTGGACTACTTTAAATTCACTTAAAAAGTATCAAATCCCTCATACTCTTCCCAAATAAGCTGTTCATAAGTACATTCTTCTACAACAGCAAGTTGCGGCCCTTCCTTTAGCCATTCGTAAAACAGTTCAAGGTTTTCAACAGAACCACAAGCAAAAACCTCTACACGCCCATCATCAAGATTTCGTGCCCAACCGGTAATACCCAGCTTTATAGCTTCTTTTTGTGCCGAAGCGCGATACCACACTCCCTGAACTTTCCCAGAGATAAAACATTTCATACATGCTTGATTCATATTAATTTTCTTATTGGTTTTTGAATAAATAAAGTTTATCTTATTTTAAGTTCTGCTTACAGTTCGCCAGATTGATCCAAAATAGTAGCATGGTAAGCAGGCTCTAAGAAAAAGGAGATAAAAATGGCTATATGGTTTAAAAAAATTTCTCTCGAGTCTCTAAATCAGTTTGGTAAAAATACCATGTCGGAATTTCTTGGTATTCAATTCATTGAAATAGGTGATAATTTTTTAAGAGCAACTATGCCAGTCAGTGAGCGCACCAGACAACCTATAGGCATTCTTCACGGCGGTGCTAATGTCGCCTTATCGGAAACAGTAGCAAGCACCGCAGCGAATGCAGTAATTGATGTAAGTCAATTTTTTTGTGTCGGTTTAGAAATTAATGCCAATCATATTCACTCCGTGAAACAAGGCATTGTTACTGCCATCACCTCCCCTATCCATATAGGACGCTCCACCCATGTTTGGGAAGTTAAGATTTTTAATGAAGAACAAAAACTAACATGTATTTCGAGAATGACAGCATCCGTAATCAATCGCCCCAGAGAATAAGCATTACCTACAAAGAGGCCGAATATTTTTTTCAGGATTGTGATACACTAAACTGTTTTTTATTTATTCATAACTGTTTATGAAACCCAATCAGACGCTTAAAAATCGTGGTGCTCTTAGTAATCCAGATGGCCGCTTCGAGCCAGAAACTCGTGAGTCTTTCGCTGATGGTTGGGATATTGAAGAAGACAGTCTTCCTCCACTAGAAACATTTTTATTGCCCGAACATTCCAAATCAATAATCAGTCGTAATGAATCTCCTGATCTAGGCTTTGAACAGTCCATTAATCCCTATCGAGGCTGTGAGCATGGTTGTATTTATTGTTATGCCAGACCAAGCCATTCTTATGTTAATTTGTCGCCGGGAATCGATTTTGAAACCAAAATTTTTTATAAGGTAGATGCGGCAAAGCTTTTAGAAAAAGAAATTAATAAATCAAATTATAAGTGTAAGCCTATTGTCTTAGGCGCAAATACCGATCCTTATCAACCCGCAGAAGCGAAACTGGGAATTACTCGAACTCTTTTAAAAGTATTGGCGAACCACCATCACCCCGTAATTATTATTACTAAAAATGCACTTATAGAACGTGATTTAGATATCTTGTCCGATATGGCGAAACAAAATCTGGCCAAAGTTGCAATTAGTATCACCTCACTTTCCACCGATTTAAAGCGAATTATGGAGCCAAGAACTACCGCACCCTCAGGAAGATTAAGAATCATAAAACACTTAACTGACAGTGGGATACCTACTCGTGTTTTGGTTGCACCTATTATTCCGATGATCAATGACATGGAAATGGAAAAAATCTTGCACGCTGCGGCAGACTCTGGAGCCAAGCATGCCAATTATGTATTGATCCGATTGCCTCATGAAGTAAAGGAATTATTTAAAGAATGGCTTGCGCAACACTTTCCTCAACGAGCCGAACATGTGATGAGCCTTATTCGTCAAATGCGCGGAGGAAAAGAATATGATGCACGGTTTGGCAGCCGCATGCGTGGTGAAGGAGAATATGCCAATCTTTTAAATACTCGATTTCAGCTTGCTTGTAAAAAATTTCGCTTAAATGTTGAACCTGATCCCTATTTAACACTGAGTAAGTTTTGTAAAAAAGAGGATTTAACCAACAAACAATTAAATTTATGGGAAGATGAATGGTAAGTGTTCAAAACATGTTAGCGGAATAATCCATCACGAGTCCTCTTTGAATTTTTTTCAATCACTTAGTATTAAAGCATACATTTTTTGGTGAAAACTTATGCAAAATAAAAAATAAACTCTATACTTAAGCTGAGTGAAAAAAAAAAGTAAAACCAAGGAGGATGTAATGAATAAAAGTTCATGCATTTCAAAAGTGTTACGTACAGGTATTATTGTCGGTTCCATATTTTTCGCCGTAGGTTATACATCCATTGCCAGTGCAGCTCAAGGCTGCGGACATGGATATCATAGGAATATGTATAATCAATGCGTATTAAATCGTCCAGGACCATATGCTAGACCAGCTCCATATCATCACAATTGCTGGAGAAATGCATGGGGTCAATTACGTTGCAGATAATCTAATCTCCGATTGGCCTTACCTTTTTAGGTAAGGCCAATGCTCAGAAAACGATTTATTTTATTTCTTTTTATTAGAATGAGATTCGACCTTAGATTTCTCCTGAGCATGTTTCATTTTATCAGGATGAGCAGAATGTTGTTGATCGTGACGGCGTGCATCTTGAGACTCATTTTTAAATTTATTATGTTTTGACATGTTACTTTCTCCTTTGCGATTAAAATTCCATCCATAGAATTTAAACTTAGTTCGCATTCTTTGAAAAAGCAAATTATTAACCCATTTACACTTCGGTCGCTTTTCTGCAACACGAAGCATCGTTAGCCAGCATGCAGTTTAATCCATAAATTCAGTGGTTGTAATTGAAAAAGTAAGTTAAAGTAATTTTTAATAAAACACTATTTAAAACGGACTTTTCATGGCACCTGAAATAAATGAAATTTTAAGGAAAATCAAAGAACAAAAACCTTTTGTATTAACTATTACCAATTATTTCCCTATGGGCTACGTAGCAAGCGGAATACGCAGTGTTGGTGGCTTTCCCATAATGTGTAGTGCAGAAGAAGAGGTTGAGGAATTACTGAAAATATCGAAAGCGGTGGTAATCAATCTGGGTAAATTAGATAATGCTTTTATAAAACTGAGCAATCAAATCTGTAAGATAGCAAACCAAATGAATATCCCTATCATTTTAGATCCAGTGGGAGTAGGAGCCACCCGATACAGAACTGATGTTGCAATCAATTTGATTAAAAAACATCAAATTTCCGTTATTCGTGGCTACCCTAATGAAATTGCGAGTTTGCTGACTGATACACTCGTCATCCACGATAGTAATCATCTGATCGAAGACAAAACAATAATTGAGCATGCTAAGTCCTTATCAAAAAAGCATAAGCTTACTGTAGTCGTAAGTGGGAAAAGACATTTGGTTGTCAACTCCAATCATATGGATCAATTTAATTTTGATTCCGCTATGGTGCAAAAAGTAGCGGGGATTGGCAATTTACTTTCAGCAATTATTAGTGTTTTTACTTCCGTAGTCCAAGATCATTTTTGGGCTGCAAAAAATGCAGTACATTTTTACGCGGACTGCGTTGGCCCAACTTCTTCTAGTGCGTCCGGTCCTGCATCATTGATTATTGGGATAATCGATAAAATCTACATTAATGCAACAAAAGCACAACTGTTTACTTAGATGAATCAATAAGATGCAGCTTGGACTTTGGTCCAACCTATATATTATTTAAGTTTGTAGCGTCGAATTAGTGCCGATCTAAGCAGACACCATAAAACTACTTAGTAAAGACCATAAAAGCAAATATCCCCTGGTCTACCAGAACTTGAAAATTACGCCAAGATTGATGTCGTGCAATTTGGGCGAAGGTTTCAATTTCTTCAGGATAATCATCAGCTCGTGGATGTTCCATACGGACGATAATCTCATCACCATCGATTTCAGGATTACTTTCTAACATTCGCGATTGCAAAGCATCCAGCCATTCATCACGTGTTTGATTCGGTTTGCGTACCCCATCCACCATTAACAAAAAACCATTAGGGTTTAGTTTCTGTTTACAGACTGCAATAAATCGTTCTTTTTCATCCAGCGATAAATGATGAACCGCATAACTGGTATAGATGACATCAACCGAAGCGATTAAACGCGGCAGTGCAGAAATCATATTATCTGCGATAAACTCTTTTTCACACTTTAGGGACGCTAATGTGTTTTCTGCCATTTTTAAAACATCTTGGGCCGCATCAATACCAATATATTTTTTGATGGAAGTTGCCGTAAGCACAGGAAGAACGGTACTACTATCCCCACACCCCACATCCACAAAGCAGAAAGAACGGCTTCCTATATATTCTGAGAGAAATTTTTGCAATGCCTGCAACATCTCACGATGATATAAGGTATTATTTTTAAGAGCACTTTGGTAACGTTGCCAATTCTGATTAAAGTACTCACTCGCAGTAGTCATAACTTATGATCCTAATCCTTTTGGTAAACAAATAATAGCAACTCTCATCGATCAGGTATACTTAAACGATTAGAGAAGTAATAGACGCAGATTGCAGGAAATAGAACTAAATGATAAAATTTGCACCACTTAGCTAATACATAGGCCATATATGAACTATTTTTTTTCACTGCTGTTCACTTTATCTTTTTCCGCAAGTTGCCTTGCTGGGCCTATATCCGAACTGAGTTTGCGCGATAAAATTGGCCAAATGCTTCTTATTGGTTTTGATGGAAAAAAAATTAATGCTAAATCGCCAATAGTAAAAACAATAGAGGAAAATAATATTGGAGGAGTCATTTTATTCGACTATAACTATCATACGAACACGTTTGATAAAAATATTGAAAGTCCGGAACAAGTAAAAAGACTGAATCATGAACTGCAATACTTTGCGGAGCAAGGTAATTTGCAACATCATCGAATGCAATTACCTCTATTAATTTCCGTTGATTATGAAGGGGGACAGGTAAATCGCTTAGGTGAGCAATATGGATTTCCTCCAACCCTATCTGCTGCCGAAGTCGGCAAAAGAAGCAGTAAGGAGGCTGAGTCCACTGCGAAGTCTATGAGTCAAACTCTAAAAAAAGCGGAATTTAATTTAGATTTTGCCCCGGAACTGGATGTCAACGTCAATCCAGACAATCCAGTGATTGGGAAAAGAGATCGAAGTTTCTCCAGCGATCCCAAACAAGTCACACGCTTTGCACGTATATACACCCATCATTTCCTCAATCAAAAAATTCAATGTGCTTATAAACACTTTCCAGGTCATGGGAGTTCCACTAAGGACTCACACCTAGGTTTTGTGGATGTTACAGAAACCTGGCACCCATATGAGTTAGAGCCTTTTGCACGCCTGATCAATTCCAATGAAACATGCGGTGTCGTCATGACAGCACATATTGTGAATCGTCAACTTGATCCATCTGGACTGCCAGCCACTCTATCTCATAAAATATTAACTGACCTTCTTCGCAATCAACTCCATTTTAAAGGCGTCATTATTACAGATGATATGCAGATGAAAGCTATTAGCGATAATTATGGTCTTGAACAGGCTTTAGTACTAGCCATCAATGCTGGTGCAGATATGCTGATATTTGGAAACAATTTATCTGTTCCAGAACAAAATCCAGCACGAGTTATTGACATCATTGAAGCTAAAGTCCAATCAGGTGAAATCAGTCAAGAACGAATAAATGAGGCCTATCAACATATAGTGGCTTTAAAAAAATCCTTATAGGATTGACGCAATACTGCCTGAATGCAGCCCTCATCAAAAACGCTTCACCCAGGCTACAAATCTATTTTATCCTACCCTTTTAAATTGAATGGATACATCCACATCCATACCCGGTGAAACAGTTAGTCTTCCTTTTGCACTGCCTGAAGTTTTTGAAAAAATGCCGCTCAAGTTACCGTATTCTGTTTTGATGGTCACCGTACCATTAACACAAATTCCCTTCAGTTGCGTGGTATTATGGTCTGGGCACACGAGACTCCCTGAGCGTTTGTCAGCAGTTACTTCTATGTTTAAATTACCCTCTTTATCTACAGCACTGACTGTTCCTGCTCCATTATAAACACATTCTCCGATTAACCAATTACTCGCCTTACCTGAGCCAGACCAATTTCCAGAAATATCGTCACACGAATTTGAGCCCGAATTAAAAGTAAAATCAGCATTGGCTATGTGTGCGAAAGACAGTGCAGCAACTGTAAATCCTATAAGTAATTTTTGTTTCATTATTTTTCCTTATGAGTATCCTAATACAAACACAGCATGTTTGTGACTGGTTAAATTCGGAACCATTATTACGTTATAGAATTACAAGTGCAATCGAAAAGAAACAGAATGGGAAAATAAATCCCAAATTACCTAAGAGGCTCGAGAACAATCTCTTAGTATAACTCGCTCACTCCACTGATTTCTTGATTAACCATTAGAAATTTGAGTACGAGGTGAAGAGCATTCATATACAAATAAATGTATCGGTTTAGTTTGCTTGTGAATGACTGGAATTATTTTATGATGCGCTAATGTAGCCAATGATTGGCACTGATTAAAAAATCGCTCCGCACATTGTTTTGTATCTCTAAAATCGATATAGGTTATTTTGTTAATTTTTCCTTTGGATAGTGAATTTAAAAAAGCCTCTCCCCAATATTGATATTGATTGATATCCCCACAAGGAATTGCATACACAGGCTCATTGGGCATAAAGAAATTCAATGCTGCAGCATTAGTATAATAACCAGTAACTATAGGTTGTTCTTTCTTTATCATTTCAAGTGAGTGAATCGCTTTGTTGAGTACTGTATAAGCCCTGCCTTTTTTCAAATAGTAAGCTATAGGCCATGAATTAATAACAATCATAATAATGCTAAGGGACAGAAAAAATGGATAAATTATCATGAAAAACCGTTGATAATGATATTGGGTAATGAGATATCCAGTGATCAGCGCGAGGTTTATTCCCAGCGGCGTCAAGTAAACCACTCGAGCATCCCCTCCCAATAAAGTCGCTGTAATCCAAAAACCCAGGCCGGCAAGCAATACCGCATAAGACAATTCTAAAACTTCATTCCTTGATGTATTTTTACTCTGTTGATACTTGAACCATCCCAATGCAGCCAATAGCAGGAAAACAGAGTAATTAATCACCAATGCCCCTATGAGTTCAAAGAGACAATGAACAATCGTCGTGTTGGTTTGGGTTTGACTGTGAAAATTTAATAAATAAGTAATTGATATCCAGTTATGATTGATATTCCAATAAATCACAGGAGAAACCATTAGAATAATGATTAAACTCGCCAGGTAAAAATGGATGCTTTTAAAGAGTTGTCTCTGTTTTGAGAAAACAACATACAGCAACAAACCGATTACGCTGACAACAGCAGTATATTTAGATAAAATCATGGCACCAATAAACAAGGCACACAGATAAAGATCAAGAATTCGTTTTCGGGAAATATAGAGAGCAAAATAATAGAAGGACAAGATAGTAAATAAATTTAATGGGGCATCGTATAAAACACGAACAAAAATACTTTCCGTGGTCGTGGGCAAAGCGACCCAGAGCAATGCGCTAATTAATCCTGTCCGCTGATCATGTAGGAGACAACCTGTCTTGTATATATAATAGGCGCCCCCAATCAAGCATAAAAAACCGACAATGTTGATAGAAAAGAAAGTATTTCCAAACAGGGCTTGAGAAATATGGAAAAAATAAGCAATCATTGGAGGTCCATCAAAATAGGACCAAGCCAGGTGTTTTCCCCAAGCGTAATAATAAAAACTGGTAATGGTAGGAACTATGAAAAAAGTTGCTAGAAACAAGAATCCGATATAAATAATTAGGAAGGGCTTTGTCGCTTTTTCATTCCACATAAATCACCAAGTTCCTTTTGCTCTAGGGTCTGTTTACCTTTCTACTATTTTGGCTATTTCAGCTCAAGCTAGCAAAATCTATACTTACCCTTTCTTTATAATATTGGACTGGATAATATCATAATACGCATTTAATACACACTAAAAACAAAAAGTTATTTAGTACCAGCCACCTTTTTGTCTGGGGGAATGGTTTCCGTAGGATTGGGTAAAATTTCCACAACATGAGCCAACCATTTTTTATTATCTGCGCGAATAAGGGTATTGGTGCGTCCATAAATGGAATCATTTAAAGTACAATTTATTAACGACGCTAATGTTGCGTCGCATCGGACTTTATAATAATTTCGATTCTGGGTCAGTGCTTGAATTTGATACTTGGTTAACAGTTTGCCAAAAGGAGTATTCGTATGCAGCACTTCAGCGATCATGCTCGTTGGTAATGCATTAAAGTTCATAGTAATAAAAGCGAGCTCGACAACCATGGCCTCTTTTTTTGTTTGTGCCAAATTGGGCTCATTCCGCTCTCTATTGCTATCAATCAGCATAACAATCGAGCGACGATAAGTATTATTCTCCGGATCCTGATTTGCAACAATTGTTTTTATAATTGCACGACGACCATAATACTTCTCGATACTTGGTGTCATTAAAGGTTGAGTTAATAGTTCATTGTAAGGGCTGGGCAATTGAGTAGAACTGACTTTCCTACCTATTTTACTTATCTCGGCCAGTTTATTGATCTCGACTTGAATTTTATTAGATTCAGGAGCGCCATTAACTACTATGGCTTTGAACAATAACATCATCGCCAAAAAAGGAAAGAAAAGAACCAGTTTTTTAATCATCTTCATTATTAAGATCATGTGAACTCAGCTTGGTTTGAATTTTAGAAATGTTTTAAGTGCGATGATATAAGAGGTTGAGGTAAAGGATCAATCGTGCTTAATGAGCGAATATTCGTTAAATGATAGGTACGGTCTAAAGTAAAAATCCGCAGCTCGAGGCTGCGGAATTAGAAATTACATGGTAAAGCAACGGACGCGTTCTTCTTCTTTATCTTCTTCTTCCTCTTGCTTGTCGTCATTCACCACTTCTTGGTTTTGTTCAGGTGACGCTGGATTAGTGTTCTCTTCTAGTTCTTCTTCCTCATCTAAATTCAGCCTATCAAGAACATTTAACATGGATGCCAATGCAAGTGTTAACCTTAACTCTGCTGGTGCTGGTATGGTATGGAAATGACCATTTGGGCAAATAAAATGAATATGGCCCTGAGGACAAAGAAAACCAGGTACTGTTCTAGGAGCAAAACCAAAAAAGGAATTTGTATTTCTTGGTTGTTCATTTTGCTCTGGGGTTTGTTGTTGCGCCTCTTCAGACTCAAGTCCTTGTTGTGAGCTTTCTTGTTCTAAAATTTCCTGTGAGTTATCTAAACTCTCTTGCTCTTCTTCAGTACTTTCCTGTGAACTGTGCAAACTTTTTTCTTCGTCAGTCTTTTTTTCAACTTTAGGTGAGCCTGGTGGTGTGTGAGGCATATCATTGCTCCTTAAAAATTAAAATAATTAAAATTCCGATAAAAATAACCTCGTGAAAAGAAGCTCGTTTTGTCACGAGTCTGTCTTTTCACGAAGCAAGTTTACAGTTAATTTACAATTTTTGGTAGGCCAAATAAACCAATTTTATTTATTTTTCACACTATTTTATAGAATGACCAATTTGAGTAAATGTTATTGATTTTAAAACAAAAAATTGTAGCATAAATGAGCAAAATTATTTTGACCCAACAAGCAATTTAGGCTATAGCTTATGTAATGGATGATAAATACCTGTTCCAATTTGAACTGGTTAACAAAACTGAGTAACCATGAACACACAATACCTGGATAAATATGTAGTCACACAAATGGTTATAGGCTTAGTAATTCTTCTGCTCACGCCATTTATGTATGTTCATAGTCTGATATTGCAGATCATTGGTTCAGTATTTTTTATTATCGGTTTGTTGATCCTAATCATTGCGGCAAAACAATTAGGATCGGCTTTAACACCTGTTGTCACCCCGAAAGAAAACACTCAGCTCGTAACCTCAGGAATTTACGGCATTGTTCGGCATCCAATCTATACAGGAGTAATTACAATGGCTATTGGCTGGTCTGTATTCTGGGGCGCGCTACTCTCTTTCATTACTTCATTAATTTTAATCATTTTTTTCGATTTCAAAGCAAAAAAAGAAGAAATTTTATTAAGCAAAAAATATTCTGAATATGAACAATACAAGTCAAAGGTAAAGAAAAAAATAATTCCCTTTATTTATTAGTCATAAATTTATTTGAATCCTTTGATTATAGAGATATATTTAAAATAACCCATGTCAAAATAGAGTCGAAGGTAGCTATTTTTGATTTTATCATCCTCGCCTGGACGGGAATGGAAATCCAATTTAACTTAATATAAATCGAAAACAAAAAATGGCCAAACTGGGCAAAATAGAATAATGAGATCATTCATGAATGCATACCAACAATTAGAACAGCATTTTAAAAAATATTATGACTTTGAAAATCTGGCAGCAATTGTTTCCTGGGATGAGGCGTCTATGATGCCCGCTGGCGGAGGCAAAGCACGAGCAGAAGCTTTGGCTACATTAAGTGCAGTCCAACATGATTGGCTAACCCATAAAAAAGTAGGCGACTTAATAAAACGAGCAAAAGAGATTGAACATTTATCATCCTGGCAACAAAAAAATCTTTATTGGATGGAAAAAGAGTATCTGCAGGCCACCTGTATCCCCGTACATTTAGTCGAAGAATTTACTAATGAATCATTAATCTGCGGCCAGGCATGGCGCGAATTACGTGCAAACAATGACTGGAAATCTTTTAAGCCTTATCTGGAAAAATTATTTCAAAAAATAAAAACAATTGCAGAAATTAAATCACAAACATTTAATAAATCGCCTCTGGATGTTTTAATTGATGAGTATTCGCCAGATTTAGATTGTAAAACTATTACACCTATCTTTAATTTATTGAAAAATGAGTTACCCACGCTAATTCCTAAGATTATTGAAAAACAAAAGGATCGGCAGATAAAAGCAATCACCGGAGATTTTCCAGTAGAAAGGCAAAAGCAGCTTGGAATGGAAATAATGACGCGTCTGGGTTTTGATTTTAATCACGGCCGGCTGGATGTAAGCCATCATCCGTTTTGTGGTGGTATCTCTAGTGATGTTCGCATTACAACCCGCTATCAAGAACATGAGTTTTTATCATCACTAATGGCAATTACCCATGAAACGGGACATGCACTCTACGAACAAGGCCTACCTACAGAATGGAGTATACAACCTGTTGGGCATTCTTTAGGGATGGCTGTTCATGAGAGTCAGTCCTTATTTATTGAAATGCAAATTTGCAGAAGTTTGGCATACATCCATTTCTTGGTGCCAATGGCACAAAAATATTTTAAGGATGTAGCGAATATAACTGAAGAAAATATTTTTTATCATTATACAAAAGTACAGCCTGGCTTAATTCGTGTTGATGCAGATGAAGTAACTTATCCCTTACATGTGATACTTCGATATGAAATCGAGCAACAACTCTTTGCCTCTGACATTACTATTGCAGACTTACCTGAGGTCTGGGATTCATCCATGCAGAAATGTTTAGGATTATCTACAAAAGGTGATGATAAAAACGGAGTGATGCAAGATGTTCATTGGCCTTCAGGAATTTTTGGATACTTTCCAGCCTATACTTTCGGAGCATTAATTGCTGCTCAATTATTCTCAGCAGTAAAAAAATCACTTCCTGATATTAAAGAACAGCTACAACAAGGGGATTTTAAATCGCTGTTACTTTGGTTAAGAAAGCATATTCATGAAAAAGGACGATTATTGCCTTATCAAGAACTTTTACGTCAGGCAACAGGCGAAGAATTAAATCCAGATTTTTATTTTGCCCACATTAAAGAGCGCTATTTATAAAAAAATAACTCCTCTTTCGTGATTAAAATGGTGTGATTTTAAAGCAGCAAACACAGCCTATATCCCGACCATAGCGAGGTATCTCCTATCGCAATATCCTGCTCCAAAATGGAGATGCCTCGCTACACTCGGGATGACGGCTAGCCAATTTTAGGTTTCCATTAGAAGAGAAACCGACCCTATAACCAACGTACGCTAGAAATAGTGTCGTTGTCATTCTCGCAAGGGCGGAATGACATACGATTGTTCAACAAACTCACTTTTAGCCAGAAAAGCTTCATTAAACGAGTTCATGATTTTTAGTGCGCTGCACCAGCTTTATAAACTGTTGTAACTCACAAGCATCCCCACCACAAGCCGAAATAGAAACGGGATGGCCATTATACGTAATTTTTACAAGATAATAATTTTCATCACGTTCATACAGTGAGAAATTAAGATTTGAAGCATATGGAGGTGCATTCTCCAAAGGGGCACCCAAAAAACTTAATGCACTGGCAATTGTCGTATCATGAGCAGATAATAAAACATATTTAAGTTTGGTGTTTTTCTGACTACCACCGTTGAGATAATTAGCAATGTTTGTCATGAGTTTGCTGCTGTAGGCAGTTGCTACTTGTGGTGGCTTTTCTTGAGCCATAAAAGCCCAATTACTGGCAGCAATAATTGTTTCAATGTCTTGGGTACTTAGTCCAACAGGCATTGGCGCATTATGTATTTGATGTATATATAAGGCATCACCCAGTAATTGAAGATCATTCAAGCTACCAATTTGTGCACCTATAAAGGCGCTCCAAAGTGGATATTTATCTTTGAGCTCATCATTTTTTTGCTGCCATTCTTTTGTTGAGTATACATACTGCTCCATTAACTTTGCCCGTTCCTCAGGACTTACTTGCTGGAGAATTACCTCGTCATATTTAGCGGGTGCACTAAAAATAGGTATAGGCTGAACACCATAAGGTAAAGCAGGAATAGAAGAGTCCGTATGCGGGCCGGTTCCTGGGGGGTATAATCCCATTAATAAAGACTGAGCGCTCATAAGCGTACGTTCATAACTAGTGGACCGAATATACATGGTTCCTTGCTCATAGTGATCTGGTAATAAATGGGCTTGTTCCACATATCTTCTACGAAACTCGACCCCCAGCTTATATTCTTGCCGCATGCCTTCGGCTGTTAACTGACCAGGGCCTTCTCGCCATTGATAATTTACTGCAGGGAGAGGAATAATTGGTGTTCTATCCCCATGCCGAATAATATCAACAGCAAAAACAAGTGTATCATCAGCGAATAAGATCGACGGTGCACTCAATAGCAAGAAACAGCTTAGGCGAAATTTATAACCCATTTGATTTGTACTCCTTGTAAGAATGTATTAATTAACTAACGAACGCTGCCATCTGGTGATGATTATTATTTCAAACATGCAGGTTGGACCTTGATCCAACACACCAAATCCTATGATAGCTGTTTTATTGGGCCAAGGCCCAACCTACGGGCTACATGCTCGATCACGGGAACACGGCGCGATGGGGAATTGCCATCAGCCCAAGTTTTATCTTTTGCACTATGATGAGTGTGACGACAAAAATCAAGACTTTTCTAAGCATTGGTTTTATTAGGATCTATTGATACCTAGGTTGAGCCTTGGGTGTTTAGGAGACTGCCTCTGCAACTAATAAATCCTCAGGTACGGAGGCATCCACGAACACATTATTAACTAAAGGATTCTACAGTCGGAGTTTTTCTTGGGCTTCTCATAATCTTCAACCCCATAGACAGGTAAAGGTTTTTCATTTACTTTATCCTGATTTAATATAGTTACGCTCATATTGACATAGTCCATCGAACCATCAGGATTTTTCGTCCCAGATGCATAATCAATAGTATCAACATTTTTCCAACCTGTTACTTTTTGGATAAAATCATCACCACTTTTTAATTCAACAAAAATCTGCCTATCGGGATCGATCAGGTGATACTTATCTTCCTCTCTGTAGATGATATAGGCATGATCGAACTCATTGTCCAAATTAACTAACATCAATTCGCCTGATTGCAGCCGGTCTTTCAAAGAAGAAAAAAATTCCTGGCGGGTGCCCTTATAAACTGTTTGATAATCATCCTCAATATAGTCCTCTAGTGGATCATCTGCACCTTCTCGAAAACTGGGTATTTCTCTAGGGTCAGCATTTTCAAGCAACAGTCGAGCCCCTTCTAGAGCGCACCATTGACAATTTCCATCATTCTTTGGAGCCCCGTTTTTAATGGGATTTATTCGCCTAAGTTTTTGCAATTTTTCTTGCATAGTACTACCCATAACTCTGATAAACCTAAGTGAATTATAGTACATTTTTTAATCAGCAAATTATGGGGCAAATAAATGGGGCATGCATTAACTGCTTGATTGACAACCCCTTTCCAACCATCTAGAGTTTAAATACATAAGGGATGGAGATACAGCATGAAGCTTATTAGGTATCTTGTTTTTATAACGCTGCTAATGAGTAGCCTTCTTGCTCACAGTAATCCAATCACTATTGGCATTTTAAAATTTGCTCCACCTTTCTCATCAGTAGACACTCATAATCATTATTTTGGATTTGCTGTTGATCTCATGAGAGAGATATGCAAACGCATTGATGCATCATGTATCTACAAGGCAACCGATTTTGATAGCCAATTAAATGATCTGCAGGCAGGGGTTATTGACGTTACCTTTTTAGTAAGTCCATTAAGCGATACAGAGTCAGAGCATTATCAATTCAGTATGCCTTACATAACCAGTAAGGGACAATTTGTATCACTAAAAAGCTCAGACATTCATTCAATAGATGATATTAAAAATAAAAAAATTGGCGTGCTGCAAGCAACCTTGCTTCAATACAGTGTTCTACCTCAATATACTTCCGAAGAAAATATTAAAGTGTATCCCAAAATTACGGTATTAATCTCTGCACTCAATAAACATGACATTGACGCCGCATTAATGAATGCAAATGTTGCCAAATACCTACTCAACAATATCCTAAAAGGTTTTCAACTAGTAGGAAAACCTATCACTGTAGGAAACGGATATGGAATTATTGCACTTAAAAAAAATGCCGCAATAATTGCGAAAATTAATGAGGCCTTATTAGAAATAGAAGCCGATGGAACCTATTTAACTCTTTATCGTAAATATTTTGGTAGTCATATTAAAGAGAAATTACCTGACTGAGGTAAGCGATCCTGCCCAATTCACTAACTTCAGTATTTGGCACATCTTACGCAACCAATATACTTCCGAAATCTCACATTCTGATGTAGGTCATGTATCCGCCCCAGTCCTGCGCTCAAGTTAAACCAGGCATCGAGATCAAGCATCCCCTTGCGCGATAACTGCTAAGCTACGAAATTCGCCTGAATCAATAGGACCAGAATAACAATTAAAGGACATGCTTTATTGGCAAAGTGATGACAAATTCACTGCCCTTTCCTGGATCACTATGAATTGAAATTGCTCCATGATGTTCTTGAACAATGCTATAGGAAATCGATAGACCTAAACCAGTCCCCTGACCAACCGGTTTCGTAGTAAAAAAAGGCTCAAAAATCCTAGCCATTGTTTCTTTACTCATACCAGTACCTGTGTCACGAATACGAATCAAAACGTGCTCATTTTCCTTGCTTGTAGTAATCGTAATTTCCCCCTGATCAGGAATTGCATGCGCTGCATTGATAAGAATATTCATAAACACTTGATTGATTTTCCCAGGGAAACATTCTATTTGAGGAATATCCCCATAATTTTTCTTAATGGTAATACGATCACGAAATGAATTATTTAACAAGGTTAAGGTGGAATCGATATTTTCGTGAATATTAATCCGTTTCAATGCTCCTTCATCAAGCCGAGAAAAAGTACGTAAGTCTTTCACAATATTTGCTGTGCGCCTTGCCCCCTCTTCAATGCCGTTAAGTAAATTATGAGTTTCTTGCAAAGTAAAAGGCAGATCGATTTCTTTTTTATATTTTGAAATTTCCATTAATTTATCTTTTATTGATGTGTCAGGGGTAATTTCTGCATATTTATTTAATAATTGCATAATTTCTTCAATATCATTTTTCAAGGGGCCAATATTGGCAGAAATAAAATTAACTGGATTGTTAATTTCATGTGCGATTCCAGCAGTTAACACGCCCAAGGAAGACATTTTTTCTGCTTGAATTAATTGAGTCTCCGCCTGTTTCAACGTGTCTAACGCATGATTAAGCTGAATATTTTTTTCATTTAAATCTTGCGTGCGCTGTTCTACACGCGATTCCAGCTCAATATTAGCTTGCAGTAGTTCACTTTGTGCCCTTCTACGTTCAGTAATCACAGCAGATAAAACTAAAGTAGTAAAAAATATCACTGCCACAAACGCTTGCAAAAATAATAAGCTGGTTGAAATATTAGCCATATAAAATTCTTTATAACCATGTATTTCAAGCCAAATGACAGAAATTGATATGAAAAACGCGGTGAGTGTCGCAAAGCGAGTACTGAAACGTACAGCTGACCAAACTCCAAAAGGAAGCAAGATGTAGGCTAAAGGATAATGCAACATATAGATTAAGCTAATCGTCAAACCTAATAAAACGATCAAAATAATAAACTCAACAAATTGAGCTAAATGAAACGTGAATTTTTTTTGGTACCAGGTCATGATAAGCGGTGTCATCACAATAATACCTACAGCATCACCTATCCACCAAACGAACCAATTGTTTAAAACTAACTTGGGCTCAATAAAACCAAACATAAAAAGTGCCATTATTCCTAAAGTACAACTCGTAAGGGATAGAAGGAAATCGCCACCGAATGTAAACAACAGAATATCGCGAACGGTATAGAACGGCGTTTTGGTATGAGTATAGTATTGAATGAATTTTCCAGCCCAAACTGCCTGTAGTCCGGCACCAAGACCAATTATTGTGGATGCAATCCAGTTTTGCCATGACATGAGATTGCCTAATACGGCAGTCACAACCGTTTCGGAAACTACAATTCCAAAAACGACATTATTTCCATACCATAATACCATCGCTAAAGCGATACCCGACGGAAGCCAAAGTGGTGTCACCAATGTGTTTGGGATGACCCAAATATTACTTGCAAAACCACCCAATGTATAAAGTAAGCCTGTGACTAGATTCTGGTAGCAGAACCGCCAAGTTTTTATTGCATTGAGGCTCATGTTTTCTTTCCAAGTACTCGATAAAGCTTGATCTTCTCACCCTTGCCTCGAATCATTTGTGGCTCTAACTCTTCAACTAGAATTTCATTAGAAATAGGCTTATAAGTTGTCTCACTAATCAACAAGGTATTGGGTTTATCTTTCGTAAGCTCTTCAATGCGGGATGCAGTATTCACGGTATCACCAATCGCGGTATATTCCATGTGGTCACTGGTCCCTATATTTCCAGTAATGACCTCCCCCGTATTGATACCAATTCCAATAGTAATATCATGGCCTATTTCATTGCGATACGTGTCGTTGAACTCTTTTAAGGCCTCGATCATCATTAATCCTGCAGATACAGCATTTAACTGATTATCGATATGTGAAACAGGCGCACCAAATAAAGCCAAGATTCCATCACCAATTAATTTATTAATGCAACCATGATTCTCTCGTATTCTTTGAGTCATTAACTCAAAATAGGCATTAAGAAGTTCTACAGTTTTAACAGAACCCAATTTATCCGATAATGAGGTAAACTGGCGTATGTCAGCAAACATGACTGAAATGATGCGGTATTCACCCCGAATCAGCGAATCCTCCCCCTGATCATTTAAAATTTCATCGACTATATTTTTAGGGACATATTTTTGAAACAACTCCATAATTCGCTTTTGATATAATACTTCATGATTCAGTTTTTCAATCAAAGACAACCGCTCTTCTTCAAGGTTTAACATTTTCAATCCAGTATCAATATTAATCTTTAATTCAACTGGATCCCATGGCTTAGTAATATAACGAAATACCCGACCGGTATTAATGGCTTTAATAATTGCTTCAATGTCAGTAAAGCCGGTTAATATCATTCGAATCGTATTGGGATATTCAGGAATAATTGACTCTAAAAATTGCACCCCTGTCATTTCTGGCATTCTTTGGTCAGTGATAACAATTTGAATGTTCTTTTGACGCATAATCTTCATACCCTCGCGTCCAGAGGTCGCAGTATATACGTTGAAATGGCGGCGAAAAGTAGCGACAAAAGCGGTAAGATTATTCGCTTCATCATCAACATAAAGGATATTACACTTTTCTTTATCCATGAGAGCTCTTTTTTAGAAGCAAATTTAAACCCTATAGATATTTATAGTCCATGGGGAATCACTTTGGCCAGTTTTCCAATGATGAGGTAAACGAAGTCTTCAGTAAACTTTTGTATTTTTTGTGAGATGTCTTTGTAAAGGAAGAGCAAATTCAACCCATTATGTCCATATATGACATAAATTAAGGTAAAATTTTAACACTATATAAAATTGAGAGGTTTTCTATTATGACTAAATCCGTGGTTTTTAGCGTAGAAGATGACGAAAAAAAGCGGAAGATCCTTGAGTACTATAGACAATTTATGGAGCAACAAAATGCCCAAGATCAATCTTATAATTCTTTAGCTGAGTTTAAAGAAAGTCAACATTATCAAGACTTGCCCGAAGAAGAAAAGGAGAATCTAAAACAATATGAGGGAAAAGATGTAATTGTCTTGGTATTTGAAACTCCAGAACAAGCCATAGAATTTATTCGACAAATACAAAAGAAAGGACTTATCAGTGAAGAACAGGCGGAAGATATAGTGACAAGCCTGCAAGAGCTCGAGCCATACAGGCCAGGAATGTAATGAGTACCTCTGCGGTACTCCTACAGATATAAATCGATCCAATCTTTAAATCGTTTTAAACGATCCAATTGAAAATCCGGTCTATCAAGAGAATGATATTGATCAGGGTATATGATTAATTGTGTCGGTATATTTTGTGATCTTAAGGCTTGATATAATTGTTCAGAACCAATACATGGCATATTAAAATCCAAACTGGCACACATGAATAAAGTAGGCGTTTTAATTTTATCCGCTTTCATTAATGGATAACTTAATTTCAAATAAGTTTGCACATTGAGCCAAGGTTTACCCAATTCGGCTTCATATTCTAATGTATATTGATCCACGCCATAATTCCCCAGGATATTCCCGGTCCCTGCCCCACTAATTGCGGCTTTAAAGCGTTGTGTGCTGGCAATAACATAATCAGTAAGCATGCCACCGTAACTCCAGCCACCCACCGCCAATTTATTAGGATCCACAATACCTTTCTTAATGACGTAATCAACTGCAGCTAAAACATCTTTGACATCTAAGTTACCCCAGTCTGCGTGAATTGCTCTGGAAAAATCATATCCCCTTCCAGAACTTCCTCGTGGGTTGGGGGCTATAATTGCATATCCCTGGGCAGCGAGCCATTGCCAGTCAAAATTAAATTCATGGCTAAATTGATAAACTGGCCCACCATGTAAATTTAAAACAGCAGGGTACTGATGTCCTGTTTTGTAGTTTGCTGGTTTTAGCAATAAACCTTCAATCACTGTTCCATCAGAACTTTTAAATTCAATATCATCTACTGGTAAAAATTTTACTTGCTCTAAAAGTTTTTGATTATGGTGAGTTAGCGGCCTTAATGTATTTTCTACTGCAAAGAGTTCTGGTGGATGTTGATCATCCGATGAGACAACTACGATGCGTCGATCTGCTGTTGAAAAATTACTATCAACACGCAATCCATGAGTTAGTGCTTTAACGACACCCGTATGAACATTAATCTCACTTAGATGAATATTTCTACTTATTTCAATTAATGCAAAGATATTTTTACCATCTTCAGACCACTTAGGTTTGGTAAACCAACGATCCACAGGAGCAATAATTTGTTCCTGTGGATTCGTCAATCCAACAACAGCTATTTGTGTAGGGGCATATATGTGGGAATGGTTACTATTATTCAAATAAGCGATTTCAGCGCTATCAGGACTCCATGCGGGAACAGACTCCCATTCTGGATCCATTTCTGCTCCAGGGGATTTGGTTAGCTGTTTGGCTTTGCTTCCCGGTTTTGTATTGATTACAAACACATCCGAGTTGAAATTTCTATCGGGATCGGTTCCTCTTTGTGACGCAAAAGCAATATATTTTCCATCAGGAGACCATGCTGGAGCCCATTCATCATAGGGTCCTGGAGTCAATAATTCAATGTGTTTACTTTCAATTGCGATACGATAAAGATGCGTTCTTTTTTCGCCAAGATATCCTTCTCTATCTTTTTTAAAGAGAAATCGAGTAATGACTATGGGTTTGTTTTTAGCCTCTTTTTCACTGCTTACTTTATGCCCAATAAACGCGATATTTTGGGAATCTGGCGCCCAAGTGAAATCACTCACATCATACTGGTTATTGGTTAATTTAATTATTTCGCCGCTTTTTCTATTTAATAATCTCAGATTTTTAGAATCACCTCGCTCTGATAAAAAGGCAATCCATAGACCATCAGGGCTCCATTTAGGTAAATAATTGCTTTCATTTTTACTATTCGTGAGTTGCTTTGATACACTTCCGTCATACGATACCAACCAGATATTACGGATTGCCTCCTTATTGCTAACATTTTCTTCTAAAGTGTAGACAACCCATTTTCCATCTTTCGATAAGTCGGGTTCGTTAACCGTCTTAATTCGCATAAAATCGTTTAAAAGCGGCAACCTTTGCTCAGTCCACCCGTTTTCAAAAAAAATAATTAGGAACAACAATAGAGCGTGCTGGAGGCACCTATGGATTTTTTTCAAATCATATTTCCTTAAATAAGTACTTCTTTATGAATGAGTATTCACCATCACATCGTAACAAAATTGGCTTTGTTGAAAACAATCATCGTTTATTATTATCGCGAAAGCGGGAATGATCTATAAAATTAGTATATCTCACGCCTGGCAAGCTACTTTTCCAATAACGCCACAAAATTTAGAGTTAATTCAAAGTATCATATAATCCTTATCTTATATATGAGTCAATGTCTTATTTTATAAAAGCTTTTTGCATGAATCTCTGTCGCGATAACAAATTAAAAGAGTATTTTTCAATTAAAATCTTGAGCTGCGGCCAATTTAAATTGATAGCGCCAAGTAGTTAATGTTTATCCAAGCAGAATAAATAATACAAACCCACTTAGTGTATTTTTTGAACAATTCAGGCTAAACTTAACACGTGGAGAATTAAAAGGAGCTTTTTATGATTAAGATATTAAGTGTACTCTTAATAGGATTATTCATGAGTATAAGTCCAATCGCATTGGCCTATAATGGATGGCATCACCACGGATATCACCATAGATATCATCATGGTTACCATGGTTATCATGGTTATCATCATAGATATTATCCTGTCAGGTATCATCACCATGGTTATCATCACCGCTATCGTCATCATGGCTATCATCATGGATACCATAGATGGTAAGATATTAAAAAATAAAAGGTTTTAATAAAAAACATCATCACATTACTGAATTCATAAGTATTCAGTAATGTGATTGCTCCAGCTAAAATATTTTGTGGTACCTCCAGTACTGTTTCTTACCTTCTGCTTTGTCACAAAAAATTTTTTATTACCCAATAGATCACCATATGAGATAACAATAATGACGTAAAAAGAACAATAATGTAAAATAAAGGCCAAAATTGATGAATTTATATCAAATTTTACAGGATTTTATGTCCACCAATACCTGAAAGAGACAAAAAATTAAGGAAGCGATGCATGAGAGCAGTACGAGAATTACGTAAACCCCACTCCCCCCTCCAGTACTCTATATTAAAAGAAGTACATCTGGAGAATAAACCGAGTTTGATAGCCGGTATTTTTTCTGGCGATCGCTGGCGTCATCGCAGTATGGGCTTAACATTAGACCAGATTACAGATCAAAAGAAGTTTGAAGAATTGCAATCTGATGCATCGAATAATTTAAAATTATGGGAAAAAGATAAAGTAGATCCTCCGCAAAAAGTTGAGGTAGTACATCAGGATTTTGGGGAGGCAACCCTAGAGGTAACTAAAAAGCATGGAAAAATATATCCTGTCCTCAACATGGCCAATTCGTTATTTCCTGGCGGAGCTGTTCTAGAGGGAGGAAGTGCCCAAGAAGAAAATATGTGGCATCGTTCAACTTGTGCTCGTTCATTACTTGCCAAAGGAATTTATTATGATAAGGCACAAAAATGTTTTTTATATGATGAGAACTCCAGAAAACTTTTAAATGCACAAGCACAAATGAGTCCTGAAGAACTGGAATCTTTAAGTATAAGACGTGGAGTAAAAACTCCTGAGGCCTTTAAAGTCTTTATGGATGATCAACCCCAGATTTGTTTTCGAGGAAAAGAAATTTTAGTTCCCATAGTGCTCGAAGAAGAGTTCACATCAAAGAGAATATTAACTACTGACACTAAATTGAGTTACGCATTCCTTCCAAAAGACCAAATATTCCCTTTTTATGAAATCAGATCAGCGGCTCCTGAGCTCATAGGTAAAAAAATCGACTTTAATAATAAAGAATTTTTAAAGGAATATATACACGATTTAAGCCGTCGAATAGGAGCTCAACTGGATACTTTGATACTTAAAGGAAAAACTAATGCAGTCTTAGGCGCATGGGGATGTGGAAGTTTTAGAAATAATCCTGAAATTGTTGCCCAGATATATCGTGAAGAAATTACAAAGCGAGCGGAACATTTTCAACACATTGTATTCCCTATAATCGGTACAGAACATGAAGCAAACTTCCAAATATTTAAAAAACATTTAGATGGTCTAGAGCTTGGACATTTAGCAAACAAATCAAGTTTAAAGGGCGTGGCGCAGGCGTTGCTTAATCCCTATAGTCTTTATACCTCAAGAGATAAGAAAACTACACCTGAGGAAGAAACCTCTAAGACTCCCTCACCCTAGCTATTCGCCATTTTAATTGGTTTGGTAGAACAAATCATAGGCTATTCCATGCAAGCGTGAATCTACTCATTGAGCCTAAAGATGGATTTCCGCATGCAAGGGAATGACAAAGATGCAGTTCATTATCTGCTCCGCCCTTTAATTAAAGAGACGCCCAAATTTTTTTTGCACAAAACAACCACTAACCAAACACTAAATGAATCTTTAAAAAAACACTATCACCCAAAAATCATCAAAGTGAACGAAAGAAAATCCATTTTTCATTCAACAAAACAAAATTTATTTGGTATGATCCTTTTTAAAACACCAAGACCATATATAGGTCTTTTTTTTTATTTAACTTGTTTAAATAACATCTGGGTATTTCTACTATGCAATCACGATTAGCACAATCTGCACTAAGAACACTAGCGACTTTTAATAAAAGTGTATTGTCCTCTCTGAACAAAACACAGGGTTCCCTATTTTCGCCTTTGTCTAATAAGTTGGATACAACTTATCCAAGATTATCGCCAACTGAAATAAATGAAGGTATTGCTCAATTGCATGACAGTCTTTCATCAGATAAGAACTTTATTTTTAGAGGAACCGAAGGAACTCAAGAAGTCCATGAGGCGATGACTACTGATTATCTGGGCATGTCTTCCATACAAAGAAAAAAAGCACCAAGCCACGATCTGGTCGATTACCTCGTAAGCAATAACAGTAGATACTTTTTTTCTACCTCTCCCTGTAAATACACGGTAAGACCTTATGCGGCAGGAATATCGATTATCCCGTGTAAAGGTTATATATGGGTATTGGGATTGCCCAAAGTGTACACAATCCCACAAAAACATTTGTTCCTAAATGAAGAAATGTTTGATAGTTATTCAAGAAGACAAATTCAACAATTAGAAAAAGACGAAAAATATCATCCCATTAAAGATACAGCAGCGAATAATAATGAAATAACAGTGATCGTTGGTGCTCGTAAAGAGGATAATTGGGCATTCAAAGTTTCTGAAGATGTAGCGAAAATAATTCAAGTTAGAGGACCAGGTCGTTTATTAAGTAAATTTATGTCTTCAGATGAAATTGTACATGTCCAAGACTGGACGAATCCTGAGTTCAAAAAAAGAGTATGGTCTCTTGAAGTAGTATTCTCGGAAGGAATTAGCGCGAAATATTTTGATAAAATGAATTTCAGAGCCCGAGAGCTCGGATTAATAACGAGCGATGAACGGTTGCTTACACTCGATGATGCAAGTAGCGTGGTCGACTCGGAGGAGTTATATAATCTTAACGCGAACTATCGTACAACTGAGACTCATCGTGTATTAAAAGTTCATAAAGACATTCCTTTAGGACACAAAGAATCACTACTTGAGTACATAGTAGCTGAAATTAGAAGTAAAAAATTAGAAGAAATTGAACACAGAGATTGCCCATATACTTTATAAATATTGATTTAGCATCAAAACGCCCTTCTCCTCGAGGAGAGAAGGGCTCCGATAAGGCGGATCAGGGTAATTCATCCCTCTCCCATTGAAACATATATTTTTTTAGCCAGTGCCAAAGCCAATTCATCTTCCCACGGCTTGGTTATGATTTGCATGCCTATAGGAAGTTGTTGTCGATTCGTACCGCAAGAAATGACAACTACAGGACACTCAGTTAAAGTAATACTTGCTGTATAACGAATAAGCGGCCAAATCGCATTGGGCTCCAATGTTTTTCCATGGGGTAAGGCACACTTGGGTGACACAGGGCATAATAATGCATCATAAGCTTGAAACAATTGCAAAAACTTAATCTTATATTCATCCCACTTTGCCCAAAGTTTTAAATATTGATCGAGGCTCATGGGCTTTTCTGGCAGCTGAGTCAACCAAGATTGTACCTGATGAGAGACCTCTTGCGTGCCGAGTGACTGGAGAAGATTATTTAAGCCTTGCCCAGCATCTGCTTGAAACAATTGTGTCGCGATACCAATTCCTTCTTCAAAAAGCGGTGTTCCTATTATTTCAATCTGCATTCCATCTAGAGCAAGTTGTTGGCATAGTTCTTCGATTGCACCAGGTATTGCCGGGTCCAGATCAGAAAAATGGTGATCGACTAAATACGCGATACGAATATTTTTTCTAAGCTTTATTTTTTTAGATGGCTTAAGTCGTTCAGCATATGGGTCAAGACCATCTCCTCCTTGAATTGCATGGAATAAAATTTCCAAATCATCAATATTTTGGGTCATTGGAGCAATTCGACTGGTCAAAGCCACCCAACCACGTTTTGGCACTACACATCCTGTTTGCGGTAAACGTCCCAGTGAGGGGCGTAAAGTGAGTACACCACAACAATGAGCCGGATATCTTGCCCCACCTCCATGATCGCCTGCTATCCCCATCGGCGAAGCATGACTTGCAATGAGCGCAGCCTCCCCTCCACTACTCCCTCCACTTGAGTAATCAGGTTTCAGCGGATGATTCGTACGTCCATAAACTAAATTATCGGTTTCTAATGAGAGGCCTAATTCTGGCGTATTAGTCAAACCTAAAAAAATACTTCCCTTTCGCATTAAACGAGAAATAACTGTGGTTTCCTGATGGCATAAAGTATTCATTAAGCCTTTTGTGCCAAACGTAACAATATGGTTTGGAACAGCATATAAATCTTTCGCTGTAAAAGGGATACCAAATAATTCATCGGGTATAAAGTGAGCGTTTTTGAGCTTTTGATCCGCCTCAAAAGCAGCTTGACGGGCAACAGTGAAATCAGTTTGTACTAAAGCATTTATTTTTGGATTGACTCTTTCTATTTCCCGAACAAAAGACTCAAGTAGCTCCGAAACCGTCAATTCACGACGGCGAATTAATTTTGCTAATGTCTTAACTGAAAGCTGATTCAATTCTGGCATATTTTTCTTCCAATCTTTACCAGGGAGGGGGTTCTGCTTTCCCTCTTAAAGAAAAAAGCTCCCCCTAAGAGATGGTACTATTTTTATAATCAAAACTGAAATTAGATTACTTTTTCATCCTCAAATGGATTGTCATATTGATAATGGCTCTTCTTAAATGAATTAAAGAAGAGCCATTTTGGATTAACGAACAAGAACATAGCGACCGTTTTCCAGTACATAGTGATGGCCATTATGATAAACAACGTGCTTATTATGGTAACTCGCTGGATGGCCGGTTACAACGCCAACCCCTGTATCAACTACCCTTCCAACCCCGTTACCTATAAATGCACCTGTATCAGCTACATAACCTACCCCAGTACCTACAACGTGCGCGGTGTAACCTACACCGGCTCCTACGGTTGAATTGCTGTATTGGCTTACATTATTCATTGTATTACAACCAACCAAGCTTAAAGACATGAGCATAGTTGATGAGATTATTATTCGTTTCATAGTTCACTCCTTGACTCTGACACATAATGACCATGCAATATACATATTGATCATTATATGTATATATAGTTGATAAACAGGGTGTTTGTTAGGGATTTTCAGAAATATTTCTGTTGGATTTTTAAGGAAAATTAGGGATTTGAATTCTTAGCATGTATACGGTAATCAGGATGCATCTTTAAAAAATAGGCAATATCTATCAGAGTTTTTACAATGAACACTTTAGTGATACTGCCTAGCAAATTAACTTATCGATTTCGGCTACTGCCTCATTCTATTTAGAAAGTTTGTTCATAAGCCGCGGGGCTGTTTTCTTCGAAATTTCTAAAGTTTTCTTCCGCTTCATTTTTCTTTTCGATATTAAAACAATCCTTTCTCTCTGCAGGATCTTTTATGCGCTCACAATTATTGTTTGCATAGGAGTTTGAGTTTGGATTTACTTCATCTGCAGCAAACGCGTTGAATGAAAATAATGCCATAATAAGAACTAATTTTTTCATCATTGCCCCATGTATTTATTTTTAATTGGCAAGGTAATCATACCTAATTCATACGACAAAATATAGGTAATCAGGGCAATATAGAAGTACTCAAAGATGAAATACCGGAAGAAGCTAATTTCGCTGCTTCCAGCTGAGATAATATGAGCACACAAAACAAGTTATACGCAAATTGCGCGCCCAGAAAGTCAAGAACTACAGTCAAGAAACGTTAGATGGGCAGAGGACGAAACGCTAAATCCAGCGCCTCACGATACTGGGTTGCTTGTTTCTGTTGAGATTCATCCAGTATTATTTGCTCCACCGCGGTTACCAGTGCATAAGGTAAAGGTTTGACCGCTGCCGTCAAAAAAGCCATCTGGTTAAAATTACTAAAGTCAAAAAGAGAATTGTCTTGTCCTATCCCGTTCACCGAGTCTTGTATCAGCTTTAATTGATTTGCTAGTTTGTCGATCTGGCCTATCGCTTTAGTTGAATAATGATACATACCATATCCACCACCCACTAAGAGAGGTAAACCAATAATCAAAGGAACAACAGACGCAATAGAAGCTAAAACCAATACGAATCCTGTGACCACAGCGAATGCAGACAATGCCGTGTTAAAACCACTATCAGCAGTAGATAATAATTGATGATTAAATGCCGAAATCTTTTCAATAAATTGAGTTAAACCTTCCTTCTTGTCAGCAAAGGAAATATCGCTGTAAATACCGTGATTACGACTTTGTCTTCCTTGTATCGCAGCAAGATGATACAACATCATATCAATAATATGGGCTAGATCGGAAATCTTCCCTTTGCGAACATAGGTCATTACCACATTTTGAAGTGTTTTCGACCAATGCGGTTGGGTATTATTAAACTCTCGGGCATACAAGGTCAGCTGTTTGGTAAATTGGATAGGTAAGGGCCCTCCAATATCCAAATCAGTGGTACTACCAAAAAATCCACTATATTGTGGTAAACTTCCAACAAAAGTTTTATTTTTTACTGTCAAAGTATTCAGTAAACTGGCGTACATGTAAAATTTAGCGAAATTATCAGTCTTTTGATTTTCAATCAGTTCACATAATGAAGACAATTGGCTCGATGGCATTATTTTTCTCAGGCTGTAAAAAAATGGTAGTCCTACCATAAGATGAGATAAAAGATAACCTTTCAAACGACATTGAATTGTATAAAAAACACACAATTAAGGACCAATCGAGGCAGAGTGCTTTATAGGTGAATGCCAATTTAATTTCAGCCACTGCTTCTCGGTTTATCACTTGATCCTACAAAGGATCCCAGGATCCCCTTCATAATCTCATGATTGAATGTTTCTGGTGCATTTATCTCCATGGATGATTTGCAAAATCAATTCAGGTTGGATTGACACATAAAAATCATTGTGAATTTTTTTTAATCAAATTATTATGCTTGATTCAATTATAAATGACCAATTTACTTGCTATGACCAGACTTAATATTGAGAAAAATAATAATCGACCGATTAAAATTTCCCTGATGGGAAGCTCAGGTTCTGGTAAAACACAACTCCGTACTGCATTAGAAGGTAAAAAATATCATCCAGATTTTTTCCCTTCGATGGGCATGGAATTTTCAAGATTTAATAGTACATTTGATTATGAGGTTTGCACACTTCCTGGATCTCTAAGACATAGATTTATTGGATTTATACAAGGGATACTACCTAATACCGTAAAAAATTCAGACATCAATATCATATGCATTGATCCATCCGAGAGGGATTCATTTAAAGAGGCTTGGTACTATGCTCGAGAGATCCGCAAAGTGGATACTAAAGCCCCCATTGTGATTGCCTTAACTCAACTGGATAAAAACTTGCCATGGAGGGTATCCGATGGAGAAATTCAAAGATTTAAGCTTTTTTATGGAATTACAAACGACACCATTGGCACGAGTGCAGCCCAAGGCGAAGAGGGCATTAAAGAATTGCGTGCGCTCACGGTTACGCTACAAAAGAAGTTACGTGGTGAAAAAGCAGAGCCTGAAACAATGCTCACTTTAAACGATGTCCTACTGAAAATTGAAAATTTTTGTCAAATGGCTCAAGCGGGTTTAAGCGAATTAATGCAACATAATGAGCAATATCTTAAAAAACACAAACCTCTTGCCAAACTTCCCCCTCACCTGCTAGGTGCATATTTTGCGGTACAAAATTTAATAGTTCAATTAGAAAAAGCTAAAGACATTCCAAAGCACCTAAGCCAGGTTTCTGAACTAATTAAGAAAAAAGCGCTGCTTAACGCATATCAGTTAGCAGTCGGTTATTTTGTGGAAAAAGTGAGTGAAGATGTATTAAAAGTAAATCCTCCCCAGCATATCATGAATGTGATACTCCGACTGCTCCGCGCACCCTTTATTGGATTTCGTATGTATAATGATAATGAGCTGAAAGAACTTCGACGATTTGAGCAACAAACGAGCCTAAAAGAAGAATTACAAAGTATGAAAAATAATAAAGGTCCTTAACCCTTTATCTTTTGTTGCAATGGGCACCAATAAAATCATCCAGAACAACTAATTCTAGTCCTATCAAGATAACAATGAGCTTTAATGAGCTCATTCTCCCTTTATTAAAACAAAGCAGTACGCCTTATACGTCTGTCCATTTGTGTTAAGCATTGCTTGGTTTGGTAGGATAATAAGGCCGCTCACTTTAAAACCAATATTGGGAGTATATATTGCATCGCTTAGAGTCATTACCACTATTGCGTTTTGAAAGGTTGCTGTAGCATTTCATACGAAGTTGATTGTGTAATTCCATTTGCAACCATACACCATACTCTATTTTTATTAAAAAAGGTTTTCTTTTTTAGAAAGTAGACTCAGGACCAGAAGGAGCCTCATCTGTAGGCTTATGTAACTCCTTAACTTCCTCAAGTCTTTGTTTAACATTCATAAAACTATCTGAAGATACAAGTTTTTTTAATTCTGTTTTAGTTGAACCTAAAGTCTCATCGGTTTTTTTTGTCATCTCTGATTTGTATTTTTCAAAGAAACTTTTCAGCCAGCCAATAAATCCTAATTCTCTTAGGCCAGGACGATTAGATTCAATAGTCTTAGTATAATTGTTTAAATACAAGAGTGTCGCTTCAGGCTCTCTTAAGTCAGCAGTTTTAATAATGAGAAGCATATTTTCTGCAGCATTTTTCCGGGCTTCATAGGCTTTTAGTAGCCTTGGATTTTTTTCAGGTTCTTGGACGGGATTTTTATCTAAAAAGTCTAAATAAGATTCGATTTTTTGCTGTACCTGTTGTAAGGACTCGTCAACAGGTAATCCTGATAGAGCTTCTTTTGCTGAAGTTTTAGCAGCATTGGTTATATCTTTTAATAAATACAGAATGTGTTTATCCAAGTCGTGTTTATCTTTAACCTTATCTGGTTGGGTGATCAAAAGTAAAAGTTTCTCCCGTACCATGGAGCTCCGGTTTTGCAATAAGCCTCTTAATTCCACTAACTGTTTTCGGAATTCACGATTTGATGAAATTTCTGTATCTATTTGTTTTTGTTGTGCTAAGAAGTCTTCTGCTGAAAGCTCACCAGCGTTGCTCTTCAATATGTCCAATTTATTTCTTAAGCCCGCCACCTCAACGTCTAATTGATCTATCTCTTCGTTTAATTTTGTGATGGAAGTTTTTATATTCTCGAGGTAATCATAAAGTAGCCTCGTCGCATTTTTGTGCTCCACTTTTCCTTTTATTAAATGATCAGCAGCATAAGTAATTACTCGTAGAAGGGTGGTTTCTTTATCAACCAAATTCTCCATTTCTTGATTTTTTTTGGTCTCCGTTATAGCTGCCACTACGTCCTGAGCTGCATTTTCTTTGTAAGGCCCTAAAAGGGCTTGTTTAACCTTATCCTTTACCATTTGGCGAATATCAGCCGGCGTTTTGTCTTGATTATCTAGTTGCTCCTTTAACCATGCCTCATGACTTAATAGCACGGAGGCAGCAGACTTAATTTGAGTCATATAATACTCATCCTCTCCATTGCTAGATAAAATTCCATGTTCAATGTTTACTATATCTTCAAAGGCAATGTCCGTTTCTGCAAGTAAACTCACCATTAAAGGAACGACTTCGTCGGCACCTAAGTCCACCCCACTATTTAAAGGTATATACTTCTCATATAGGAATCGTCCTATTTTTGCTGCCGTCAGATAATTTCTCTCTCTTAAGGCATCAACATAATCTTGTGGCTTAAATTTCATTTGAATTTGTAGTTGATCATGAAAATTTTCTGCAATTGCTCTGGATACATCATCTCCTTTTTCTCCAAGCTCATCAGCTTGAAGTGCATCTTTATGTCCATCAGTAGCCAAGATAGAAATAGGCTCTATACCCACTTCAGCTACAATCACAGCAGTATTATCCACCGACCCCTTTCCTCCTGCAAAAGCTTTGGATATTAAAGCTTCTGCAATATCATCTGGACCACAATTAGGATTTTCTGCGATAAATTTACTTAAAGTCTGCGCAATATCAGCCGTTGTTAAGGCTGGAGTTCCGAAAAATTTATTTATTGTGGAAAGCCCATCAGTGGCAGCAATTGCAAATACCTTATCACCTTCTTCTAACGGGATTACATCACGGGTGATTTCGGGTTCATGTATTAACCCATCCTTTTCTGAGGCTCTGTCTCCTATGGAACGCTTAACTCCTATTGCTAGCGCTGATCTATCCTGATTTTCATGTAAATTATTAAGCTGCTTTTCAAAACGTACTTTCCCATCAGCACCAATAATGACAAAAATGGCAAGACTATCGCCAACATTACAGGTCACCCCATGCAGTTGATTTGTCTGAGGATCCTTCCATGCAACCAGTGAGGCCAGGGTTGCACCAACTGCTTGTTTGTTACCGTGCACTTCTTGCATTATTCTGGTCGTTTTTTTCAACGCATACTCTTGCTCGGGCTCAGATAGGAGATTAAATCCAGGCATCCTCTCCCCAGATACATCATCCTCTTGACTTTTCTGAAGTGTCATCTTTGGAGGCTCGCCCCATGCCCCTTGGATTTTTGCAAGACCAATAGGACCGTTTCGTTTTTTGGTATCACCTTCTGTTGCAAAATTATAACCATCAATTTTAATCTGCGACATATCAAATTCCATAAAATTTGATCACTTGATTTAAATATAGACCAACAAAATACTTATGAAAAAATGCCGAAATCTTTTTGTTATTGATGGGGGGATTTGAGTTACTGAGAAGTAGTGCTTATTGAGCGTATGCTAATTGAAGGTTTTGGTATTGAAATCCACATAGTAAAACACCTCGGGAATAAATTTATCCTTAAATGGTACTTATCAATGCGAGCTGCTTGCAAACCCATGTTATACCCTTTCTTCCTATTCATCTCCCCCCCCCGCAAACAAGTTGCGGAGCGGAACGATGAGGTACAGAACTAGACGGGGTTTCAGAGAATGCGCCTTGACTACCCAGTTCTATTTTTAGATAAACTGGGAAGTACTATTTTGCTGGTGTTGTGGTGAGTCTGTGGAAAGATGTTCTGGCAAAATGTTAGCATCTGATTTACTTAATTTATCAAGGGTAGCGCCAAACACTGTCATAGTACTGCTACCCAGTTTGATTGTTTTTTCCAAAGCAATGAGTTTCATCAATTGTGCATTCAGTGACGCTTCCGAGTCCAATAATTCCTGTTCTTCTGGGGTAGGTAAAGAAGAAGGATCTACTCCACGAATTTCAGGTGCATTGCGCAGTTCACCGTAATAATCCAAACCCATCCCAACAATAAATGCGTTAGCAGGCACTTCAAATCCTACATATTCAGGTCTGTATCCGTTCACTCTTTTTTGTACTTTATCAACAAGAACAATTAAAGAAACTTTTTTTGCCCCCAAGCTTTCTAAAAGCTCCCTAATTTTTAAATAGGTATTTCCCGTGTCACAAACATCATCTACTACAAAGGCAGTTCTTCCACCTAATGGAATTTTTGGCTTTGAGCCGATTTTCAACTCACCTGAAGCCATTTTATTCTCATAGCTACTTGCTTGCATGGTTGTATATGAATATTTATAGCCGCGATTGTTTAATTCGTTTTGTAAGAGACCGGCAAAAGGAAGTGCTCCATCCATCAAACTAATAAGGACCGGATCAGCATCAGGATATTCTTTAATAATTCGCTCTGCCAGGAGTTCCGTGCGTTGTTTAATGGCACTCTGTGTAAGCGCCTCCCCTTTTCCATCAAATTTATCTTCATCAATTTCTCTGATAGGAAGAGCTTTGGACCATACTCTTTGAGCTACTTTATTCTTTAATTCCTGAATTTCCTGTAACTGTTTAAGAATTACTTCTTTCACAACGCACCTCCACTGTTTGATATTGAAATTTAGCAAGGCATTGTCTTTGAGGTAAAGGAAAAAAGCAATGAATAAACATAGCCTACAACGAAACAATCACATGAGAATGTTAAAAGAAATCAGGGATGATGCTCATCCCTAATATGTAGTTTTGTTGAACAGGTTACTTATGCTCAAACGTAACCATAGAATAAGTTTCAGCTGTATAGTAGGGCTCTTGGTCCACTTCATATTCTTTGGCTAACTCTGCGGCCGTTTTATGATCAACACATTGTATTCCTAGCTCACTGCATAGAGAAACAATTTCACTTGGTTCAAAAAATGTTTTAAAAGGAGATTTTTTACTGGCAAACTCATCTAATGTTTTTTCTAAACACTTTTCTTTGGCGGATGAGTCTAATTGCTGTGCTCCTGTTTGCATCAAAGCATGCATATAGTCAAAGGTGATAACTAAGTGACTAAACTTACTGGATAAGTCACGTAAGATTCTGATTACGTCTTCTTTTTCGAGATAGAATGTATTACCTTCCCATAAAATTAAAGTCGGCTTTGTGAAATCGACATCATTTTTTGCTAACTCTGCAATTAAATCACCTTTAACATAATCCAGACCAATATAAGTAGCATTTTTGTTAACGTATTGCTCAGCATATATCTGTTCTTTACATTTTAAAATTTGTGGCTGATCAATTTCAAAAAAGCGTACACCAAGTTGTTGCGTATATTTCATTTTGCGTACAGGTAAGGTATCAAAGCCACTACCTAAAACAATAACCTGCTTTACTTCTTTGTTTTTCACAGCATCTGATACGGTTTTTCTAAAAAAACGTGTTCTCGTAGCCAATGGCAACCACATTCTTTTGTCGAGTCTTTGCTCTGCTTCCTCTTTAACTTGT
The DNA here is from genome assembly GCF_043161935.1 of Legionella sp. 227. NCBI lineage: Bacteria > Pseudomonadati > Pseudomonadota > Gammaproteobacteria > Legionellales > Legionellaceae > Legionella > Legionella sp. 227. Next base: position 3,756,480 of record NZ_CP171154.1, read on the forward strand.
TCATTAACAAAATTCTGCATCAGAGGATCTTTAAATAAATCTTCTTCTCTTTCGCCTTGCTTTTGTGTCAATGTTGGCCAATTTTTTTTAGATTTAGCCTCATTCTTCCAATAATTCGCTAATAAGGAGGTGGTAGCAACATTATGGTCTTTTAAAATTTTTTCATGCATAAAAGCAACTCACTTATTTTAATAATTCATCTACAATCTGTTTCATGCCTGAATAATAGGCAGCATGATCGGCGTCTAAATATACAATATTATCGGTAACTTCTCTACTCATGCGTAATTGATCACTTAAGAGTAGCGCGTGATCATAACGGCAAACTAAAGAGCGCTTAGAAATACGAGTAAACTGTTCGCCGATATGAACTGGTTCAGTAAATGGTCGTAAAGGTTGGGCCTGTAATTTGGATAATGCTTTTTGCGTGTCCTCTTCACTACAACAGTTAAAAAGAACATTGATTAAAGCGGGTGAAAACTGCAGGCGAATTTCTTGTAGTGTTTCATCAATAATTAAAAAAGGGGTAAGGTTATTTGATTCGGATTCTTGCGCTAATGAAAACAGCGATTTCTGGTTTTGTGGGACATAACCTGCGACAAAAATGAGTTCGCGAATAGCACTTGGAATAACTTCGGCAACCTCTGAAATAACTAAACCCGCCATACTATGGCCAACAAGTATAACCTGCTCTTGTTGATGTTGAATTAATTGAACAACACGATTCACATAATCAGCGAGGCCTATTGAACTGCTTATTAGATTTTTTAAACTGCCATGCCCAGGCAAATCAGGTGTAAACACTTTATGCCCTTTCAGGGAAAGCTCTTCTGCAATACGTTTCCAGCACCAAGAAGCATGCCAGGCACCGTGAATTAAGATAAAGGTTTGAGAGTTCTGCATCGTTTCACTACAAATTAATTCTATTAGTTATTTTAAGAAAATTGAGCCATTAAGTAAAAGTCCTATAATAGAAAAACAGCCGAACTTACTTTTTACAGAATGAACACACAAACTGAGTTTTCTAAGGAAGTGCTTAGGTTAATTAAGTCAATACCGCGAGGTAAGGTTGTGACCTATGGAGATATTGCGAGGCTAGCAGGTCACCCACAAGGAGCACGTGGTGTTGGATGGCTTCTTCATTCCTGTACTAAGAGTCACAACCTTCCCTGGCAACGCGTGCTAAAATCTGGAGGATACCTTTCATTTCCTGCTAATAATCCCCTCTATTTTCAGCAGCAAGAACTGTTAGAAAAAGAGGACATTGTCATTACCAATGGTAAGGTTGATTTAAAAAAATACTCTTGGGATGGTAAACCATAGCAGTTAGGGATGTAACCTGAGAGGCCAATCAGAATTCGTAGCTTAATGAATAACAGTGTGAATTTTTTGGTGTTTCATTTCCTCACTACAACAACATTCTTTAATGATTTGTACTACTTCCTCGAGATCATCCGTAATATGAATCATTTTCATATCATCATGATAAAGTAAATTATTTTTTAAGGGAAAATTAATGACCCAATCCAACAATGGCTGCCAAAATTCTTTTCCTAGCAAAATAATGGGTACTGTTTTCGGTAGTTTGTTTTTATTTATTCTGTATAACTCCACTTGTTTGTGTCTTAGCATGGTGATGATTTCAAAAAGTTCATCGAGGGTACCGAAACTTCCTGGAAAAAAAATAAATCCGGAAGCATAATTGAGTAAGAGAATTTTGCGAATTAAATAATAATCCACATTGATAGTGCCGGCTAAAAACGGGTTATTTTGTACTTTGAACGCTCCTACAGCAATACCAAAAGATCGCTTCTCCAAACTGTTCGCTTCAGATGCACCTCGATTGGCAGCTTCCATAATTCCAGTTCCAGCTCCAGTTAGGATTGATATCTTTTGTTCAACCAATTTTCTCGAGAGTAATCGTGCATTCTGCGCATAACTGCCTTCTTGTTTTGCTTTAGATGAACCTAATATTGCAACTATGGGGGTTGGCATTTTGGTAATTTGATAGGAAGCCTTAATATTTTGATAAAATACTCGGAACACTCTACCTAAAAGTCTAAAACTACCTCCTAAACCAATCATAACCATATCCTTTCCTGTGTGCCCTCCCTTAATTGTATATTATTTTTACATTTTTGGAGTCAAATCAGTTCAGCAGAAATGACATAGCCACTGTCTTGAAATAAGCGTTCAAGACAGTGGCTATTTACAGCACTCCGAGACCCCTCGGGACATAGAGGGGTGATCAACAGCCATTGACCGCAAAAGACCTCGACAAACTTAAGGTTTTTGCCAAATAAGAGCGCCAGTATGTCTGTTTAGACAAGTAATATAAGTTTTAGTTCCTTTACGATCTTTAGAAAAAATAAAAACGTAATCACCTGCAATTTGCCATGATAATATCTTTGCATGAAATGGAGCATTCCATAAACGTACTCCAGCATAGGTATAGGCAGTAACATGATCTTCGCTATCAAATGTTGAAATAACTATCACAGAATCAGGAGTCAGTTTCATTCGCTCTTGCTGGAAATCATAATCTTCAACCGGAGCAGCCAAAGCAGGATCCTCTACTGGAGCAGCAGAAACTTGAGTGATTAAGGAGGCGGAAAATAAAAAGCCCAGTAACATCATTCGAAACAATTTCATATTAAAACCTCTTGAATGTAAATAAAGGGATACGCTTTGTGGTCAACTTTTCCATAAACGTATAAGACAATTCAATTCGAGTATCGAAAGAATCCAACGGAAAATACAATTTTTCTCCATTCTTGTAAATAGTTTGACTTTACTGACAATTTAATTGTCTGCAAACTATTAAGCTTGTATTCCAACCCTATCGGTTTTAATTCATTAAAATGATTCAAAGAAATCGATGGATTCCTGCTTACGCAGGAATAACCACGTTTGCTCTACAGCTCTGAGTCTTGGACCAATTTTATTACGCCACCTAAAATGATGGATTAGATTAAAGAGTGATTTCAGGGACCGTAATTTTATCCGCTTCCTCTCTCCCTGCTGGGATAGGCTGGAATAACAATTGACTTGAGTTTGCCTGAGTATACATTTTAGGATCAGGGGGTAAATAATTCCCAGGATTAGCAAAATACCGAGTTATTTCCGTAAAAAGTTTCTCATTTAATGATTGATTTTCCTCTTCAGATAAAACGATATTTAAACCTCTATCGAGCCGTTTCGCGGGAATAATATCGATATAATTATCGTTCACCATGTGGGCAAGCGCCTCAATTTTGAAATTATTTTTCAATAAAATTTCGATGGCTTTTTGAATATTCGGATGTGCTGAACATTTATCCATAAAAAGACGCAATTGATTAAGCGCTTTTAAAGAATCGGATACATTACCTAATTGTCTATTCAACTCCTCTAGTTGCAGATCCTGTTGATTTGCAAGTTGCAAAATCAGTGTATTAAAATTATTTTTATTTGCCTGAAGAATCGCAGGATATTGCTTTTTATCTGGATCCATTAATTGACAAAGTACGTCATGTATTAAAAAAAGTAATGCTAATTTTTGAGTCAAATTACTAACTGTTTGAGGATCACTCAACTGCAGTTGTCGAATTGTGTTATCAATTGCCTCTTTACCTAAACGGGACTGTGATAATGCAGGAAGCGCGTTAAATAGAACAGCTAAAATCTTCCTATCCTTCACGTATCGATTGAGTAACTCAATCATCGTGCAATAATGAGCAAAATACTCCTGCTGATTTTCAGGGAATTTCCCTTCTATGGCATGACTAAAGATCTCATCAGTCCAATTGATAAACTGCTGTTGAAGCGCATTGTGCCAAGAGTAATGGGGAGCCAATTGTTTGGCCAACGCATTGAACTGAGTGATACAGAAATATTGACTATTAAACAATTGCACAAATTGAGGTAATTGCGAGCACCAAGCTTTAGGATCCAACTTCAATTGTTTGTCTAATTCCTGACGCATTACCTTAAGGAGAGCAGGATCAGATTCTTTGCTTTCCAATGCGAGTAATGCAGTAATATTTTGTTTGAAAAGTCCAATTTGTATACATGCATAAGCCTGACTCTGCGTCAATTGTAGCGGAGTTACCTGAGCCAGCATTTGAAAGCGTCTTTGCCAAAGAGCAGGCAAGGAAGGATAATACTTTCTAAGGGGAGCAGTGAGCTGTTCATGATGTAAGATCAGACGAATACAGGCATCAGCATCGTATTCTTCATATAAATTAAAACGTAACAAATCGAAAATAAATGAACTTTTAATATTTTTTACAAGTGTAGGAAGCATTGTTTTGAATCGTTCATATTCTTCGGCGCTTGCAGCAGAACGTAATTCATTAAACTGATTCAGCCATATCTTCAACGTTGCTTTTCTTGATTGTCTATTTTCTACTTCTGTTGCTTGTTCCTTTTGCTTAACGAGATCATCAAGGGGTTGCTCTATCCATTCTTTTAGGTCTTCCGCAGTTATCTGTTCCGTCTTTTTCTTTTTAGCTGGGGTTGCAAGAACCGTATCATCTGTATCTTCTCGAACTGCGCTTAAAGCCTCTTGAAAAACAGTTAAGACTTGTTCCGGTTTCATTCTTTGTGTTTTATTAGGATGAAGTGCACTTCTAAGTGCCTCGGTTAATTGTTCCTCTAGCCTTGGATCAAAATCCATCTCGCTGAAGATACCTGTAAAATCAGGATTTTTTGTTTCTTCAAGTGCATTGATACTATCTCGCTTGGGGGCACCTGCTAACTCGGTGATACAGACAAATAATGCATATAAGTCACTTTGAATGTCATAGTTCATAGGCTTTCCATCTTGATTAGCAAGCCACATATCAGTATCCCATGCCATTCGATTGCCATAACTTTGTAAGGTAGAGTATGGCTCATCGCTTTTTATTGTTTTGGCTAAGCCCATGTCAATGACCGTGATTGTCCATTCACTATGCCCATTCTCTTCATCTTTATTGAGTTGAGCCATAATGTTTTCTGTTTTTAGATCACAATGAATTATCGTTCGGCCTTTGTGTTTTCCGGCAGTCACTGTTCGATGAATTTGTTTTGGAACCTCTTTGATTAAAGTACAAGCAAGACTTAAAAATTCCTCACCAGAGAGTTGATCCATATAAAAATCAAGAGTACGTCCAGGAGCACGATTCATATGCAGGTAAGAATATTGTTCCGTTTTGACTAAGCTATAGTGTATTCCTAAAGTGGGATGCTGACTTCCTAGATATTGTTCTCTATTCGCAACACGGACATACCAGTTCGGTTTATTGGGTTTATCACTCAACTCGTTTTGATCCGCATGCATCTGTTTTATGACATAGGAGCCTGATTCATCAAAAACACCGCCGTCTCCTTGAGGAATGATGGACTTGATCACCGGGAAAACATTGCCAAAACTGCCTTGATCTTCAGAACTCGGTTCAAAAACATCTAACCGTCTTGATGGTGCATTAGAGACTAATGGGTCGGCAACGAATTGAAGAACAGGTAGCGTGAGCACAAAGCGTGATTTTTCTCCAGCTGATGTGGGTAAAGAATAGACGTTATAAGCTTCTAATAACCCTGGATTGGCTCCATGTACTGAATTCATAAGTGCTAGAACAACAGGAATATTTTCAGGTAAAGTGGGATTAAGGTAATGAATAGGATTAGCCATGGTTTATTTCACTCAATACTGTATACAAAAACAAACAATGTGTTATATTGTAACATAATGGTCTCTTTTAGTCCATTTTATTGACTAACCATTTGATTATTGCCCACTATTATTGACGTTGATCCCTTAGAATTGGGGACTCTGTTTAATAAAGACCGTAGAAGAAGATCATTGCCAAACTATATGTATGCCATTCCTACGCAGGAATGACATACAATTTTTTAACAGCTCCCTTGAGAGAGGGGGTCGAGGAAAATTTACCCCTTACCTGACCCAACATTGACTAATGAGATAATTGTGGAGGGGTTATTTCAAGAGCACTAATTTCATCGGAGTTCATTGCCTCTTGTGGCCTTGGCTGGAATAACAGTTGAGTAAATTTCTGCTGAGTATGAATTTTAGGCTCAGGTGGAAAGTATCTCCCAGGCATAGCAAAATACCGAGTGATTTCGGCAAAAAGCTTCTCATTTTGTGTTGAGGATTCTTGCAATAATTGATTTGCTTCTTCTGACAGAACGATATCTAAGCCTCTATCAAGTCGTTTCGCGTCACTGACTTTCATATAATTATCGTTCACAATGTTCGCCAGTGCTTCGATTTTAAAATTATGTTTTAATAAAATTTCGATGGCTTTCTGAATGTTCGGGTATGGAGAACACTTATCCATGAAAAGTCGCAATTGATTAAGCGCCTTTAAAGAATTGGAAATATTTCCTAATTGTATTACCAACTCACCTTTTGGCGGATCTTGTTGATTAAGTAGGAAGATAATTGCGATAAATTGGGCACTATTCGTCTGCATAATCGAATCGTATTCTTTTTTATCCTGATCTATTAATTGATAAAACACATCATGTATTAAAAAAAGTAATACTAATTTTTGAGTCAGATTAATAACAGTTTGGGTATCACTCAATTTAAGTTGTCGAATTGCCATATCAATTTCCTCCCCACCTAAAATTGACTGTGATAACTCAGGAAGCGCATTAAATAGACCAGTTAAAGTTTCCCCTTCCTGCGCACACCGATTGAGTAGCGCAATCATGGAGCGGTAATGGGAAAAATACCCCTGAATTTCAGGAAATTTTCCATGTATGGCATTATTAAAGATATCATTAGCCCAATCGATAAACTGCTGTTGAAAATCCTTTTTCCAAGCGCAATGTGGAATCAATTGATTCGCCAATTCATTTAACTGAGTGACACATTCATATTGATGATTAAAAAGTTCCACAAATTGGGGTAATTGTAGGCACCAAACTTTAGGCTCCAACCGCAATTGCTTTTCTAATTCCTGACGCATTACTTTGATTATTTCAGGATCAGACTCCTTGCTTTCCAATGCGAGTAACGCAGTAATATTTTGTTTGAAAAGTCCTGTTTGTATACATGCTAAAGCCTGTCTCTGCGTCAATTGTAGTGGAATTACTCGAGCCAGCATTTGGAAGCGTTTTTGCCAAAGGACAGGTAAGGTTGGGTAATCCTTATTTAAAGGAGCAGTAAGTTGTTCATGACGTAAGATGAGACGAATACAGGCATCAACATCGTACTCTTCAAACAAATTAAAACGCAACAGATTGACAATAAATGAACTTTTAATATCTTTTCTAACCATAGGCAGCATCGTTTTGAATCGTTCGAATTCTTCGGGGCTTGCGGCAGAACGTAATTCATTAAACTGATTCAGCCATTTTTTTAGAGTTATTTTTCTTGGCTGTCTATTATATTCCTCTACTGCTAGTTCTTTTTCCTTAGCTATCTCGTCAAGTGGTAGCTCTATACATTGTATTAAATCTTCAGCAGTTACTTGGTCCTTTTTTCTCTTTTTGGCTGGTGTAACAAAGAGAGTTTCTTCTGCATTTTCTCGAACTGTGTTTAAAGCCTCTTGAAAAACGGTTAAGGCTTGTTCCGGTTTCATTCTTTGCTTTTTATCAGGATGGAGTGTGCTTCTGAGTGTATCTGTTAATTTCGCAGCTATTTTCGGATCAAAGCCCATATTACCAAAGATGCCTATAAAATCAGGGTCTTGAGTCATTTCAAGACCTCTTTCCAGCGCCCTTTTTTTATGCTCTTCTGCGGTCAACTTTTCAATCGACTCTTCGGTTGATTCCTCAGTTATTTCGGTTCCATCTCGACTCGGCGCACCTGCTAGCTCACTGATGCAAACAAATAATGCATATAAATCACTTTGAATATCATAGCTCTTAAGCGTTCCATGCAAACTCGCAAGAAACATGTCTGTATCCCATGCCATTCGATTACCATGGTTCCGTAAGGTAGAGTATTGCCCATCTTTATTTATTGTTTTGGCTAAACCCATATCAATTACCGTAATTCTCCATTCACTATGCCCATTCTCTTCATTTTTCTTGAGTTGAGCCATAATGTTGTCTGGTTTTAGATCACAATGAATCATCGTTCGGCCTTCGTGTTTGCCGGAAGAAACTATTCGATGAATTTGTTTCGGAACTTCTTCGATTAAAGTACAAGCAAGACTTAGAAACTCCTCACCAGAAAGTTGATCGATATAAAAATCAAGAGTGCGTCCAGGAGCTCGATTCATATGCAAATAAGAAAATTGTTCCGTTTTGAATAGGCTATAGTGTATTCCTAAAGTGGGATGCTGGCTTCCTAGATATTGTTCTCTATTCGCTACGCGAACATACATATTAGGTTTGTTAGGTTTATCACTCAATCCATTTTGATGAGCACGCATCTGTTTTATGACATAAGAGCCTGACTCATCAAAAACACCGCCATCTCCTTGGGGAATGATGGATTTGATCACCGGAAAAACATTGCCGAAACATCCCTTATCGTCAGAACTCGGTTCAAAAACATCTAAACGTCTTGGTGGTACATCAGAGCGCACTAATGGATCGGCAAGAAATTGAAGAACAGGTAGCGTGAGCACATAACGTGATTCTTCTCCAGATGATGTAGGTAAAGAATAGACATTATAAGCTTCTAATAACCCTGGATTGGCTCCATGTACTGAATTCATAAGTGCTAGAACAACAGGAATATTTTCAGGTAAAGTGGGATTAAGGTAATGAATAGGATTAGCCATGGTTTATTTCACTCAATAGTGTATACAAAAACAAACAATGTGTTACATTGTAACATAATGGCCTTTTTTAGTCCATTTTATTGGCTAACCATTTGATTATTCTGTGCTATTTATTGTATTTATCAGCCAATATTTATGATCTTCCTGGTTTAATTAAAGAATGTTATGAACGCCCTTAAGCAATCAAGTTTACCTTTTTTTTCTTGAAAAAGTCTTTTACACGAATCATAGAATCACATCAAAGAAAAGCTTAATATAGAAATTGACACATTGATTTTCGAGGGAATGATGAAAGAACTAATTGAGGCTATGGTATCTAACCCGGATGAATTTATCCGCTTAATTTCAGAAAAACCGGGTGGTTTTTCCCTAGAGTATGCTACTTATTTAGATTCCATTGACCCTTTAAACAGCGTACATGAATTATTTGAGTTTGAGGGTTTGAGACCTTTTGCGGGCCATTCTTTAGGGCCTGTATTCAAACCGGCTGTGAAAGAAATAGAGCGCATTAATAAGTTGCAAGCAACCCAGTTACATGAAGGACATTTTCCCGAAACTCACAAACATGGCGGTAATTGGTTTGATTGTGATATTGAAGAGGAAGCAATCAATGCAATGCAGGAAATTTTAGGCTTTTCTGAGCCTTGCGAATTTCTCTATACTCAGGAAGGCTTATCTTCTAATCTAGGAAGATTGGTGGATACTTTTTACCGACCCACATTATTTGATTGGCAATCAGGAAAAACGGGGTTTTGTCATTTGGGAAAAGAATTTTTTTCCGATCAAGCTGTCATTGAATCGGTCTTAAAAAGAGGGATACAAACGGCTAAGAATTTTGGTGTGTTTCGTGATCCGAAACAGGTTCCCAGTCCCACATCCCTTACCCTAAAAATCCTTCCTGATGAAAAAGGACTCTATAGTGAAGAGGACATTATTCATTTTGTCAAAAAACATGCAGCGCAAATCCAAATCCTACACTTATCGGACATAGTATTTAGTACGGGACAACGTCTTGATATCACACGTATTTTAACCGAACTAAAGGATACGATAGAGCAATACCCTATTATTGTTGGCTTGGATTTAGCTCATACAGTAGGAAATAGAACTTTAAATCTACGCGAATTACCCGTCACTTACGCGGTGGGTTGTGGTTATAAGCATATTTGTGGTTCAGCAGGGAGTGGCTTTGGCATTTATGTTAACAAGAATACAGACTTGGAAAAATATCCACCCATTCAAGGATGGAAAGCAGCAGCTTCCGAGAAAGTTTTTGACTTAATTGATGGTTACGACTCTAGGATCATGATGCAAAAAGGAGCATGGGCTTTCAGATGCAGCAATCCCTCCCCTGTTGCCCTTGCACCAGTAAAAACCTATATCAAAACAATGAGTCAGGTAGGTTGGCATAAATTAAATGCCAAATCTGAATGTCTTACTCGTTATATGCAAGCTCTAATACAACAACATTTAGGCGATAAAATTGAGTGGATTACCCCTGACGATCCTAAAAAACGAGGAGCCATGTTGGTTTTTCGTGTTAAGGAAATTAGTGATGTTAAACAAATAGAAGCTTTATTAAAAAAGGCAAGTGACTTGGGAACGTTCGAAATAGACGTCCGACCTCCGAACAATATTCGCGTTACAGCACATTATGGATATACCCAGTTTACTGATATTCATAAAATGGTTTCGCGCCTCGAACAGGTTGTTCATCTTTTGCTGGAACAAAAAAAGCTAGAAACTTTCACTTTAACCTCAATAAAACAACGCAGACAAAGTGGTTTTTTTGAGCAACAAATTGAAGAAACAGCCCCTTCTAGCCTTCAGCATGCTCAAACAAGTAATGGGTTTATACCCCATAATTTTTTTAAGAATTAGGTTGAGCAATCTTGATTAGTCCCCGAAAATGAGAAGGAGTATCGTGTTTTAGCACAAGGCACCGATGCGTCGGTGCCTGAGGCTCATAGTAATTTACATTTTCGAAACAAGTGTTTTTAATGAATACAAATAAAAAAGTTACATTGTTTACTGACATTCATTTTTACCATGGTTTCATCTTCATTAGCAAAGGAGATAACTCAAAGATTCCTTGCTTCTCTTCAGGTTCAACGTCCGTATCCGAAATATCTTTGTCTTGATTGACTACATCGTGCATAAGATGCTTATTTTTATCAGTTGGTTTTGGCTCCATTGACAAAGGGGTTGGAGCAAAATTTTTAGTTTCCTTGTGCTCACCCTTCGTTTGGAATTTCGGGCTTGGTGTGGGCAGTAAATTATTAGCCAACTGCTGGATAAATTCATCATATAACTTTAAAGTAGGCAAACTCATACAAAGTGAAACTATATTTCCTTCTTCATCTTGAGTCATGTTGAGGCAATCATCAGACAAATGATGTTTTTCTTTAAATGCATTGAATTCTTTTAGAATAGCCTTCATGAATTTTTTTAACTCTTCTCTTTGTTCTTCAGATAATGAGTTAGGATCACACTGTAAATTAATGGTCAGAGTCATCGATTTTCGGTCATTATCAATAACCAATAACCCTTTAGCAACTAACTCTGCAATGACGCCCGGATCAAAACTTTTTTCATCTGAGTGGGACTCTGGATCAAGCTCTTCACTATCTTCCATGAAACTGAACTCACCTATTAATTCTTCAGTATTATCAACTAAGTCAGCCTTAATCAAAGATTTGTCATCACCATAGCCGGCTTTTTCTTCTGATGTATTATCAGAACCACCTCCGTCACCGGCACCACCGCCACCGCCGCCATGTCCGAAACAACGAGGCGTTGGAGCGGTTTCTTTAAAACAAATCCGACAACGTATCTTTGCTGATTCAGCAGCAGCCTCTTTCTTTTCTGCTTCTTTATTTAATTGTTGCAAAGCGAATCCTGTGGAAGAGGTTTGGGGTTCGCCTGTTGGGCCAGAGGCGTTCTGATGCTCGTCTTTTTTCATGAGGAATACCCAATTCAAATTTATCAATAATGGAACAATTGTATGTAAAAATTTAATTTATCTGTGTATTAGCTACAGGGTTTTACGATTTTTTTACGTAAATACATTCCCACAAAAAGAAAAGATTTACCGCATAAAGATACGATTTACAATCAAGTTATTTTTGGGGCTCTAACCAATGGACGCGCTTTGGGCATCAACTTGTTCTTCAAAAAACGATTAAACCTGTTCACACAATTTTATTTGATAGGGGCTACCAAGATTAAGAACTCATTATTATCAAAAGAAAACGCTCCAACTTGTTCCATCCCCACTTTTTTATGAGCATTTATAGAGCGTAAATTCTGGGTAGAGATCAACACGGCATATAAATCTAACTCTGGACGTTCCTTCATTAAAAATTCAGAAAGCTTTTCATAAAGCTTAAAAAAAACACCTTGCCCTCTATAGTCCTTATCAATACAAACTGGGCCAGAAATTGCAATATTATAAGTGGATAAAGGCTTTCCTCGATAAGAAATATCAGGGAAACAATCCAGCATTGAAGCGACTAAGGGTATATGTTTATTGTATTCAACCGAGCTGACACAAATATAAGCACAAACCCTATTTTTATCTTTGCAAATAAAGACACAAATATCATCATCCATGGATTTTAATTGTTCAATCGAAAAACTACCGGAAAGATAACCATCGCTTTTTTCTGATGGGGTTAAAGCATCAACCAGATTTTTATTTTGTAGCGTCACAATCTGTTCGAAATCATCTAGAATTGGTCTTTTATACTCCATAATCCCTGCCTCCAAACCAATAAGAAGAAAAAAAATTATTACTAAGTAATACCGCTTCATTTTTAGTGATTACTATAAAGGCTAGCACAAATAAATCCATTCCACTTATAAAAATGGTACTCATTTACCTCCAAAGCATTTTTCGTTCTGCACAAATTAAATAACACTTGATTAATTTAAGAGCTCTTGATAAAATTTGGCGCAAGAAATCGGCTGATGTAGCTAATCTCTGAGTCTTCCTGAGTTACATCGTTTTCGAAAGATTTTGCTGAAGGCTCCTCAATATTTTTTTTATAAAACTACTTCATAAGTATTCTTATGTTTTGAGGAGCCCTTTACCATGTTTTTTAATCGTCATGACAAAAATATCCATATCTCATCTGTCCAATCTAAAAAATTAAATGCACTACATTCCATGCTGTCGTCAAAATTGGATTGGTCTGATTTTATCCTATTGAGCACGATGTTCTTAGAGGAAAAGATCGGCGATACAATAAAAAATGAATTGCATGCTATTCAAGTCATGTACTTAAAAAATCAAAAGACCGACGCAATACAATTGATATTACAAATTTGCCGAGATCACAAAGAAATATCTGATGATGAACGCTCTTTGATCCAATCCCAAGTTTCAACATTGACCGATAATCCACTTGCTCTTGATAGTAGACGCTATTTCGAAACCAGATTCGCTTTAGAGTTATGGAACAGCCTGAATGAAGTGGAATTTGAAACCATAACAAAGCTCTCTGCACTGATTAATGAGATTGATCCAACAATTGAGATACCTAAATTAGTACAATCACTTGATGATGCTGAACTCGTCGTTGATCGTATGGAAAAATGCGAGCATGTGGCAGAAATAGCTGAAAAAGATAAATCAATTAAGAACCATTCTGCATTATATAAAATTAAGGATCGAGGAAAGAACCGATTCGATACCAAAGGAGAAAAAGTATATAGTAGTAATCCGGGAATTATGAAGTCCTTAGCGTATAATCCTTTCGATGAAGTGATTCCTGCCACAGCGAATCGACTTGCCGATTTAGCGCTTATTAATGAAAATGTGGAACATGGTTATTCAAAATCGCATCCTCATGTTCCCTTTGTCAATTCCTTATCTGGTCATACTATTATTTTTATTATTGTATTAGAACGTTACTTAATTAAGCATAAATCAGACCCCAAAACGCTACTTCAATCCGATGTCGATAATCTCATCAAAGCATTTATTGCATTCACCTGGAAACGAGGATTTCATAGTTTTGCGGAAATGGTAGAGATTTTACATGATCCGAGCATTCAAAATATTATTGCTGCACAGGGCATTGATATCAATTTGCCACTCGATGAATCCATTTTATCATCCAATTATAAAAAAGCAGCAGAATATGCTTATCAGATGCATTTAAAAAGAAATTGCAATCAAGAAGTTCTATCTCGAGATACTACAAAATTAAGCCGCCTAAACTGGAATTTCGATAAAGACATCTACGAATGCCCTAACATTCAAGATGTTCTAAAATATTGCTTTAGAGAAAATATTTTATTTGTTTTTGATCTTGATAATACGATCATAAGACCAATACGCTCGAAAGATTTAGGCAGCGACCAATGGTTCGAAAAATTATTAGAACATATACAAAAAGTATTTCCAAATGACCATGACGCATTTGAACTGGCATTGACGCTACGTAACGCCATCCATAAAAATATTAAAGTTGGGGCTGTTGAATCGGATACAATTGCAATTATTCACTTACTGCAAAAATTTCACATCCCAGTCATAGCGTTAACCTCACGAGGTCCTGGCATTATTGATAGAACAGAAAAACAAATGCGCGAAATAAAAATTAACTTTTCAAAACATGGAGAACCAGAGAAATCTTACACTTTATTCGCATCAGAACATCAGGTTGCAATGTATCAGAATGGTATCATTTATTGTGATGGTATGAATAAAGGAATTGTTTTGAGAGAATATTTAAAACGTGCTTCTTTGCCAAGAGATATCGTAGTCGTAGACGATACTAAGAAAAATCTAGTTCGCATTCAACAGGAAACCCAATCAGTAGCGAGTCGCATCACAGGATTACGATACGGTTACCTAGACAGTAAAATGAGTCATTTCGATTTTGGAAAAGCTAATCAATATTTATTGGAAATCAGATCATCTTTCTCAGACTCTGAAAATGAAGCTATCGATAAATTAAACCTTAATTTGACTAAAACAGAAGCTGATCCAACCGGCAAACACCTGTATTTCTTTAACGGCTCCCGATTAGAAGAATATGAGTCATCAGAATTTGACCGATATAAAGCGAATAATTGTTCTATTTTGTAAACCATGTAAATTACTTGGGGAGCAAGTCACACATCAAGTAACAGTGCAAATCTAATGAGGAGCTGGGAATGCAGTTCCTCAATTTTTTTAAAATTGCTTATACCACAAAAGAACGTATGCCCTAATAATGAATTTGAAAAGGCGCTGCTAGAAGCTACATCCATGGGTCATGACAATTTTTCATTGTCATTAATCCTACACTGCGATGCCCAATAGGGAACCAATACCAGCACTCACAATCATCGCGAGCGTCCCCCAAACCACCACACGCACTGCTCCTGATACTACGGACGCTTCGCCAACCTTTGCAGCCACTGCCCCGAGTAATGCTAAAAAAAGAACTGCCATCACTGATATGATTAGAATAAGATGAGCTTGGGGAGCAATAAAAATCATTAATAAGGGTAATAATGAACCAACAGTAAAACTGCAGGCGGAAAACAATGCTGCTTGAAGAGGACGTGCACTCGTAACTTCGGTAATACCAAGCTCATCGCGAGCATGGGTGCCTAAAGCATCCTTAACCATCAATTGTTTTACAACTTCTTTTGCAAGATCAGGTTCTAGCCCTCGATTAATGTATATAGCAGTGAGCTCTTCTATTTCACTTGCTAAACTCGTCTCAAGCTCTTTCCTTTCGCGCTTTAAAGCAGATTTTTCTGTATCTGCCTGAGAGCTTACAGATATATACTCACCTGCAGCCATCGACATTGCACCAGCAATTAATCCTGCAAACCCCGCTATAAGAATTCCATGATATGGCGTGTGAGCAGCAGCAACGCCAATCAATAAGCTTGCAGTAGATATAATACCGTCGTTGGCACCTAATACGGCAGCCCGTAGCCAACCAATTCGTTCAATTCGATGATATTCTCTATGTTGCATATCCTGCAAAGCTCCTCTATGAAAATGTCTTGCTTAATATGCCAGTAAGTTAGTCTCCTGGCATATCTGATTTGTGTTTATAGGTTGCATGTTCAGGAATATCGGTAGCGGAATAAACGCTAATGATTTTAAATGGTTTGTTTGCATTAAGATTAATAAAATTATGAGGTATCCCTTGAGGGATAAAGATCATATCCCCTGCTGTAACTGTTGAATTTTTGCCATTGAGCACTGATTTAGCCCGACCTTCTACAACAAAGATGACCTGATCAAATTTATGGGTTTCCATCCCAATCTCATTTTTGGGGTTTGTTTTAGGTGTGATATTCATAAAAACAACTTGAGCATCCTTACCTGTTACAAGTGCTAACTTCCAGTTTTCATTCTTTTTTGCCATTTCAAAAATTTTGGGAGTAATAACCGTATTTAATTTACTATCCATCGCGCTTTCTGCAGAATGAGCAAATGAGGATGTTGCAATTAAGGTGGACAAAAATATAGATATAAAAAATCCCTTTTTTTTCATTATGCTCTCCATAAGATTTAGATTTCCAGAAGCATTTCAGTATCGTTCAGAACTACAACCGCCCTATTAACGATAACGCCTGTACTGTATATTTAGTGTAGCATAATTGATCTAAATGTTTAATTTGTTCTTTAGCACTTCAATACTCAATTGCATTTTATAGTGTGGTACTGGATGCCATGATGCTATAAATTCCCCAATGATTTCAAAACCAGCTTTTTTATAAACATGCACTGCTCGCTCATTAGAGATTTCCGGATCAATAAGTACTATTTTCGAATCAGAAAGCTGACTCAAAATAAATTCATGAATCATCTGCACTGACAATCCCTTACCGATATAATCCAATCTGCAAATGAATAAATCGAGTGTGACTGCGCCATCAGGATATTCTTCTGATTGCTCCACTTCAGACGTAATTAAATAAGCAAAGGGAATTTCTTTATCATAAGCTATCCAATGAGTAGCCCAGGGTTCACCATGATTTAAGAATTGATTAATGTCTTTGATGGTATTGTTTAACCCCTGTCCATGAAGCCATTCATTAATATGTGGTTGATGAATCCAATTTAGAACAAGCTCATGTTGTGATTTATCCACTGGTTTAAAACAAAAGCGAGCCTTATTTGTCGTAACGTTACTCATTCAAAATGTCCAAGATAAATAAAAAATGATCGTGAAATTATATCACTGATCTTGAAGCTATAGATTAACCAATTCTCCAGTAAAGTCATTTGCTCTCAGTGAAAAAAATCAGGTCAACGCGGGTACCTCATTGAAATTTTAAAGCAGCACATCAAAGATGTCTGAGTCAAGCGAAGTGCATAAGTCTTGAAAAAAAGGGAGCTTTCCTATAAAGTTGTATTTTAAATACATCTTTATTATAATCATCATGAACAACCTAATCAAAGGAGCACATCATGCCAGCAACTCATAAACCCGCGAAAACCATCAGTGATAAAGTTGCCTTTGGACTTGTGAAATTTTTCCGATTTTTTGCTGATACTTTTTTTCAAAAACGATATGGCAATCGAGCAATAGTCCTTGAAACAGTCGCCGCGGTACCGGGCATGGTTGGCGCTGCATTGCTGCATTTGCGTTGCTTAAGAAAAATCAAAAATGATGAAGGGTGGATTAAAACGTTGTTGGATGAAGCAGAAAATGAGCGAATGCATTTGATTACGTTTATGTATATTGCCAAACCTAATTGGTTTGAACGAGTTATTATTTTCATAGCACAAGCTATTTTCGTAGTTTTATATTTGTTGATGTATATTGTTTCTTCAAAAACAGCCCATCGCTTCGTGGGTTATCTTGAAGAAGAGGCTGCTGTGAGCTATACCCATTATTTGCAAGAATTAGATGAAGGTCGCATTGAAAATTGCCCGGCTCCTGATATTGCTAAAAAATACTGGAAATTAGCTGCTGATGCGCGATTACGTGATGTGCTATTAGCCGTACGTTTCGATGAAGAAGAGCATCGAGATGTAAACCATCAGTTAGCGGATAAATTGGCGAACGAGCGTACTCTTTTGACCAAGCTAAATTCAGAGCTTACAGATACTAAGAGCAGCAACCCATAAGAGACTTATGGAAAAGCAGAAATATGAGGTGCATCATGAGAGCAGAATACAGCGACTTAATGTGTTACAAACAAATCGAAATTGATAGCCATGGAAAGTTGAAATTTTTCTTAGAAAAACACAGCACTAAGGAAGGAACCTGGGGGCAACTCACCCTACACGAAGGGGCAATTGATTTTTTATTCTTAAACGGCCAGGGACAAGAACTCTCACGCACTCGAATCAACAAAGAAAATCCCCACTTACTCATTCCCCCTGCTGCATGGCATAAAATTATCCCTGTCAGCGAACCTTTTAAGGCAAATCTTGAGTTTTATTGTATGCCCCAACGATATTTCAATAAAAAATACAGTTTAGGAGCAGCACACAGTGATTTAGTGTATGTCTATCAAACTTATTTACGTCATTTGCACGCCGCATCAATTCTTGATGTAGGCTGTGGCTCAGGAAGAAATTTATTGTACTTAGCAAATCTGGGACATAGGGTCACTGGGATTGATCATAGTCCCTCAGCTTTGGAAAGCCTTGAGGATATCGCCCATAAAGAAGCATTGTCCGGAGTCAATACGCGACTCCATGATTTAAATCAACCGATGAATCTTGAACCAGAACATTATGATTTAGTACTCTCCACAGTCACTCTGCAATTTTTAAATACCCAGCGCATTCCTGAATTACTCACCGAACTCCAAAAAACCACGAAGAAGAAAGGGTATCATTTTTTAGTATTCCCTGTTCACTCAGAACTTTATTCAATGCCAGAGTTTTTCACCTTTTTGCCGCAAAAAGAGGCACTCTATCATGTATATCAAGACAGTGGCTGGTCGATACTTGAATACAAAGAATCGGTAGGTCATTTGCATAAACAAGATGAACTGGGAAGACCATTATCCGGTTTGTTTGCTCTTTTGCTCGCACAAAAAATCATATAATAATTTATTTAATATTCAAGAAAACAGACAGTTCATTGGGGTTGTGCAAAACATCAGCCAAAGTATAACGTTCTAAAATCTTCATGAACGCAGCTTGTGCTTCATGCAAGATTCCCTTTAATTTACATGCAGGAGCGATACAGCAGTTGGCTTTTTCTTTATTAAAACAAGGGACCAAATCAAAATGGGGCTCTAATTGAAAAACGAGTTGACCTAAATTAATCGCTTCAGGCTGGGCAGCCAGTAAAATACCACCATGCTTACCGCGAATGGTTTTAATCAATCCAAGTTTGGCTAAATTGTGAATGATTTTAATCAGATGATTGTTCGAAATGCCATAGGCCTCTGTAATGTCTTTAATTGTGCACGAATCTTTTCTAAGAGTGATATAAATTAAGGCTCGTAGTGAGTAATCCGTAAATTGCGTCAGTTGCATCATTAATTCCTAATTGTTAGTTGACTCTGATTATTTCTTTTTATAAGATGCATTGCAAATACATCTTTAAGGAGTATACCATGACTGAGTCGTTATTTGAGCGTTTGGGAGGCCAAAATGCTGTAAATACTGCTGTCGATATTTTCTATCGTAAAATGCTACGGGATGAGCGCGTGAGTCATTTTTTTGATGACATTGATATGGAACAACAAATCTTAAAACAAAAAGGATTTTTAACCATGGTGTTTGGAGGCCCCAATCACTACAGCGGGAAAAGCATGGGCGAAGGACATGCACATTTAATCAAACGTGGATTAAATGATGTACACGTGGATATTGTTATTGAACATTTGGGTGCAACACTCAAGGAATTAGGCGCAGCAGAAAAAGATATTGAACAAGTAGCAGCCATTGCCAATAGTGTTCGCAATGAAGTATTGGGGCGCCCATGAGTATTATAGACTTTAACAATCAATCTTATACCTTAGAACCTAAGGAAAATGTATTACAATGTCTTCTGCGACATGGTGTGGATTATCCTAACTCATGTCAGGCGGGTATTTGCCAGTCCTGCCTGATTAAAGCTAAAGACGGTGTGGTACATCCCTCCTGGCAAGAAGGATTACCGGAAACGCTTAAATCGCAAGGTTATTTTCTCGCCTGTCTGGCTCAACCAGAAACCGCACTTCAGATCGTTGCGCCTGAGAATGCTGAATGCGAAGTAACTGCGCGATTAATTGAACTTAAACCACTTAACTACAACGTGATGCAGGTTAAACTTGAGGTGGATGATTTAAACTATTGGATACCCGGACAATATCTTAGTTTGATTAATCCCGAAGGCACTATGCGTAGCTATTCAATCGCCAACATCCCCATACAAGAAGGATTTATTGAGTTACAGATTAAAATCTATCCAAACGGAGAAATGGGACA
Source organism: Legionella sp. 227 (assembly GCF_043161935.1). Classification (NCBI taxonomy): domain Bacteria; kingdom Pseudomonadati; phylum Pseudomonadota; class Gammaproteobacteria; order Legionellales; family Legionellaceae; genus Legionella; species Legionella sp. 227. Next base: position 3,776,598 of record NZ_CP171154.1, read on the forward strand.
ATGGCTTGAGAATAAGGCAACAAAGCATACAGAAGTTAAACTTAGAGGACCTTTTGGCCGTTGTTTTTACCATAATCCCGACCATTTAGTATTTGATATGTTATTGGCAGGAACTGGAACAGGACTGGCACCGCTCATTGCCATTACCAAAAGCGCGCTCAGTCAAAACCATCAGGGACGCATCACTTTAGTCCATGGCGGTCTTACTGATGAGGACATTTATTACCACGATGAGTTGGAAACTTTATCAATAGCATTTAATTCTTTCATTTATGACCCTTGTGTCGTGCAAAGCCAAGGACGTTATCCTGAGGGATTGATTGAGCGCAGAGCCTTAACACACATTAATAATGCTCATAATACTAGAGTATATGTTTGCGGTCCTAAAGAAACAACCAATAAACTTAAAACCAGTATCTTTCTAACTGGCGTTCCCTCTAAACATATTTTTAGTGATCCATTTCTTTAAATGGTAATCATTTTTCTATGTTCAATAACCTTAATCCAAACTGCCCTTAATCGATTTGAAAAAATTTTAAGCGCTTTTATTTAAAACCAAGTTGCATGTCTTTGTGAGGAATCCCAGCATCTTGGTATTCATTACTACAAACCACAAAGCCCAATTTTTCATAAAATGGAATGGCATAGACTTGAGCTCCAAGCTTTGCTTTCTTAACCTGATAATTTTGGCGCAGGTCCTCTATGATAAAGTTCATCAGCAGATGACCCAGTCCTTTTTTTTGGTGGGTCTCCAAAATAGCCACGCGCTCAATTTTAGCAAAATCGTCTATGTAACGCACACGTGCAGTGCCCACAGGCAACTGATTGAAAAGCAAAAGATAATGCTCGCTAGTAGAATCCAGTCCGTCGACTTCTTCATTAACGGGGATTTTCTGCCCTTCGACAAATACTTGATATCGGATAGTAAGGCAAATTTGAACATCTGCTGCAGCAGAAATTTTTTTTACGGAAATCTCACCGTGTTTTATACTCATAATCTTTCTTGTGGCTCTATTTTTAACGAAAATCAAGTTTAATTGCCGGTTCCATCAGGTGTCAATCACATCCAAGGGACGAAACTCTATGCGTATATGGGGCTCTAATCCATAACACCTGGAGTCATTTTTAAAGTAAGTACAACCTATGGGAAGATTGATATATCAAGTGTCATTTAAAACTAGATTATAACTGAAACAAATGAATTGCCAGTATGTAAGTAATTATGTTAATTAGTAGCTATTACTTATGGAGTTGGGTAATTGCTTTTAGGGAGGGAGTTCCATGGATAGACAGTTTTTTTTGATTACTTTAGGTACTGTGCTCACTGCAACAGTAATAGCTGCGCCAATTAGTTCTATTGTTACATTGAGTGGTGGAGGCAATGTTGCTCCCGCAACGAGTTTGCCCCTCTCCCTCAACGGGCTGATACCCGGAGTGAACTATAATGTAGTTTGTTATATTGATACCCAAAATCCTTTTCAATATATTTTATTGGGTAGTACTCTAGCTGACTCAACAAGCACGATTACCTCATACAGCCTGAATGGTAATTATGTTATGCAGGATCAATTACAAGTAGGACGGAATTTAGTGGTTATTAATGGAACATTTAATAGCCCTTCTAGTAGTACCATTAATTTTACTAATTTGGATCAAACAAATTCATTTAATCTTAATAATTGCTTTGGTATTCCCCAAAAGGTCCCATCACCAGGCATTATCGGAGACGGATTATGAAAAAAGTATTGATATCCGCTTTAAGTTTGCTAATGCAGATTTTTTCGACAAATTTGCAGGCGGCCAATGCCCCAATCCAACAAATTGACATTGCAAATTTGCTGGCCAATAGTGTTGGTGGTTCAGGTGGCGCTACTGAAACAGCTGTGAATGTCGCGTTTTCAAATGGTGGGGCATTACCCTGTTATACGACGACACTTGCCTATCAGGCAGCAACATCCATACGGGCTGGCATAGGGCAAACTTGCCAAGCGCCGATAACGAGCATTACTCTTACCCCAATTGCCAATTCAAATGGCTTAGGGACTGTATATGAAACACCACTCTATCCAGTTATAGTGGATAGTAGATATTATTCAACCCAGATTACTATTAGTCAGAATACAGCACCAACCTTTGACCCTAATAATGGGAATATTTTATTGCCGGGTACACTTCAGACTACAGTGGTGAACCATTTAGGACGGCCAGAACCCTAAAGACTTAAATTACTTAAGAGTAGGCCCTTCTTTCGATTGTTCATCAGTAATTTCTTCTATTTTAGGACCTTTTTTCTTCACATTAGGTAACGATTCAATTGTTTCGGTTATATGTTTACAAAGAGACTCCACATCATTAATTCGAATGTCACTTGGAACATGAGAAAATACGTGTGTTTCGCCATCAATTTCATACATGCTGTTTAGCATTTCCAACAAACCCGATTTTGCTAAGTATTTTGCCTCATGCATCGTAATGACTCGAGATCCTTCGGGAGTAAGCCCCATGAGTTGATTTCTTTTGTTCACTTGTTCATATTCTTCTTTAAGATAAGTATCATGCTCAGCAAAACCGACTTTAATCGAACATACTCTTTGCTTGTATCCAGGATTTTCAATAGTTACTTCATATAAAGGATTATTTATAGAGGTCCATTTACACAATACTTCACCAGGAACGGTTAATACATGAACCGCTCTCACATCTTGCATTTGTAAACCGACATAGGTTTTACCAAAATTTCGAATCATCGTAATTTCCGAATTCGTTGCGGCAGTATCCATGACGTTAGTCAAGCCTTGAAATTCTCCTGCGTGCTCCTTTTCTTCAAGTTCAAAACGTTTGCTATATCGTCTGTACAGTTCTTCATGAGTTGCTACCAGTTCTTTAGGATTAATAAAGAAAGGAGGCAAATTGGTTTCAGTTATCGCCCCTGTGCTAGGGACTACGGTACTGCTGCTCGCATAAGTCCCTCCAGTTACTAATGAAGGAGTAAATGAAGCAAAGATAGAAGAGTTATTACGTATTACGTGTTCGGGGATGTTATAGTGATGTTCTTTTTTGCCTGAGTGCGGACATACAAACTTTTCTTTTCTTAAAATATCGGTTACCTCAGCAATACTCATACCTCTAAAAAGAGAGAAACGCCCTTTATTATTTTTTTCCAAATGGAGAGCAAAACTCTGGAATGTACTTGTTTCAGAATTTATTTTATAGATTTTTCTAAAATCATCTAAAACAGAACTGTTTTTAGTTTTAATGAAATTTAATACTGTTGAGGAAAAGCCCTGTTTATGATGGTGAGCACCCGAACTGTAATTCCCGGTAAGAAAACTTAATCGCCTCATAATGATAATTCCAATGAAGATTGTGTATTTAATTATAGCCAATTAAACACAAATCGACCTATTGGGATATTTTTAATACAATAACCAGGTTACTCACCGAAATTTGAGGCACGAATGGCAACTTTTATAAAAAATATTAATTTATCCTATCAAGGATTAAAATTTAGACTGTCTTTATCTACATCATCTTTCTAGTTTTTATTTACCTCACTTGCTGAGCAGGGAATTCGAGCAACACAATAAACCATCTGGCCACCTACGTTGGCTAATTGGTGCTTTCAGCGTGATAATCATGTTGGTCAGCAATCAATCAAAAAGAACGATTAATTGACCGACTGATTTTAAAATAATATTATTGCTCCCCATTTTTATTCAATAAACCTAAAAAATGCCATTACTTTCCTTATATGAATTAGAAAGCACATATTACCCCAAATTCATTGAAGCACTTCAACGTGATATGAAAACAAGCAACTACAGTGCACAAGTTAATCATCAAGCATTAAGTGTAGCCATTTCTTTATTGAGAGAACCTGGAAAATATACAGGCCTCAGCTTAGAGCAAATCATGATAGGAACCCTGAATATGGCAATAGTTCTGCAAATTTCCAAATATGGCTCTATTGCTCCGGAAAACATAGGGGAGAATCTTTATAATAATTACGTTCGTGAAAGCAATTATTGGTTTATGGGTTACAACCGGGCTTTAAAAAATCTCAAGGGATTATCCGATGAGGACGCTTTGAAATTAGCAATCCCCGTCATTGAGCGAGCTGCTAAGGGGTGCTTGTACATTACCCCCTGCTTCCTCCACACTTTAAATCTATTTTTCGAATATTGCATGCAGCTTAATAAAGATTTTATTCCTCCTGCTTTACCTACTGGGAATACATTTCATAAATGGAACCAAAACCAATTTTTGAGTTTTAACACAAGTTATTCCTCTTCTTTATTGAGTCAATCTTTATTTGCTGTGAAAGCTAACCGATTGCCCATAGAGCATCTTCCAAGCGATTTACAGAATGAATTAAACCTGTTGGTTGAAGAAGATGATGTAGGTGATGTGGATGATGCGAACACCACTTCACATTCATGTTGCACGATTAGTTAAACATCAATAAAGAATTGCTCTACGGCCCTTATTTCATCCTAAATTTGATCTTATAGATTTAATTTGGTACAATAAAATCAATTTCGAGTAGGCTTCAGGATCCAACCTGAATCGAAACTTGAAATACAACGACTTATCTTCTCCCCCAAGGATTGCTGGAGAACTGATTATTCTAGTTTTAATGAATGAACGGGTTTGTCGCTGAGGTAAAGTTCAGGAATAAATAAATTCAGGTTTGTTTACTCCTCAAGATTTTAATTCAGTGATAAAACAACTCGTTTTAATCCATCAAGTCTTACTTTATCTCCTACTAAAACTAATTCAGCTGCTCGTGAAGCAGTAATTTTTAATTTTTTTAAGGAGTATTGACCATGGCAATAATGAAACATGAATCAATAAAACCATCCCCTACGATAGAAGGAATGAGTAGTGCTTGGCTCACCATTCGCGTTGCAACTAATGATGTATACCAATACAAGATGGGGTTCAAAAAAATTTCAGCTGTTGATGATATTTATGTTTCTATTGAGGAATTTAGTAAAAATCCATATCAGTCCATTGAAGAGGCGATTAATGAACAGTCCAAAATCACCCCGGTTTTATTTACTAAACAAATGGAACGTACGAGTGCCTGTGGTAAGGAAAATACTTCTGTATCCTATTCTGAGTATCTTGCGACTTACATAGTAGAGGTCCAGCTTCCATCACCTATTGTGAACAGTGCGAAGAAAAAAGAGCGTACAGTTTATGAAAACGCATTTGAATTACCCCAAGGCTGCCAAATTCAATCCAACCAGATAAACCGTATGGTACTCGATGTATTGGGATTAGAACGCCATTTAATTGTTTGTCTTAACAAAACAAGTAAACATTTGGAACGACATGAAATTGGTCTTTTCAAAGAAAATGACACCTGGTTTTATCGCTTCCCCGGAGAAGATCAAGCCCATATATTACCTAATGTATTTGAGGAATTTTATGAACGATACCTCTATGACAGTTTAGAGCGGTATGCAAGGAGGTTACTCACTCGTGAACCTCAATGGCTCGATCTATGTGGCGGAAAATATGGAGAATCGGCTATGACACTGACCCTGGAGATATTTAAGTCAATGGCTTCTGCAGGGCATATTCCCAAAGATTTCGGACTGGATTATCATTTTCCCCTGGTATTAAACTGGAACTCTGATCCTACCAATCTGGCAATGATGTTAATACAAGGTTCCATGCAGTCAGAATCGAACTTATCCAAATTACCAGCGGATCTAATCAATAGAATTTTTGCAGATTCTGTTGATAAAAAACCAGAGGAGGTCAGCACTTACATCAACAAAGTCAATGAATCCGTTAAGAATAGCTATACTGCCAGTATTGCCCCGCAACTGATTTGCAAAGGAAACTGGGACAATCCTCCAAGCCTCCGTATTTCTTGTCCTAATGATCCAACACTGCTTGAGAAATTTTATCAATCGAGCCTGCAGTCGTTCCACCACATGGTGAATCTTGATACGAAGAATCATCAAATGATCATCAAAAGCTCCAAAGGCCTCGGCGATCAGGGTGTTTATTCAGCCAATGCAGGACATGAACTGGCTATTGCTTTTGCATCCCAGGAAGAGCGGGACAACTGGGCTGAATTAATGGGTTTGCAACATGATTATTACAATCAAGGAATTGGAATCTGGGCTGATCACCCTCAATGCATCTACTTTACGAGCCGGTTTTTCCTGATGCAGGAATTAAAACAATACATTCAGGAAAAACATCAAAAGGCGGAAGCCATGGTGCAAGCACTTGATACCCTCTCGGCAGAACCTACCAGCATTCTTACGAGATTCAGTTTCTTTGTGCAGCAATTGTATAAGAATGAACAAGAGGAAATGAAATCAAACCTGAAATACTGCAATAAGCAAATTTTAGCTGCAAAACTATTACTCGATGTTCTAAATAATAAAAGTGATGTTGACGGGTTAAGGTATAAATACCCTGATTATGTTTCAATCATAGAACAAGATGAAGTGCTTCATGGTGTTCTGGCAGAAATTGAGGAGAAGAGTTCTGCGCCACAACCAATGTGATTTGGAAATACACTTTGATTGAGTTTTAATTCAGCCATATTAATCCGTAATATGGCTGATTCAATATTATCAACAGCATTTTTAGCTTCGCTTTATAGTCTTCGTTGAGGTATCTCCTTAGGATCTTTCAAAACTCGTCTATAAAAATCGTGTGAGTACAGTTTCTTCATTGCTTTTTTAAAGATATTTAATGAGGTCTACATTGGATGCAACTCGATGCCAACTCATGTTGCATCGGCAGAGTGAAGCACTTTCATTTAAAAAAAATTCTAGATTGTAATCAAGTCAATTAGTGAATACACTAGCTTTTTTCAATTTTTATAAAGGATTATAAATGTGTTCCAAATTATCTAAGACGATTTTATCTCTCTCCATTTTTGCAACCTCTGCTTTCGCAGGTAGCATGGGATCAGCGCCTAATCCTCAAGGTTTTTTTATTGGGGTAGGTGGAAATTACAACTCCCTAAGGATTGATCAGAATTCATGGGGTCTAGGGATTTCAAGTTTGTATATTGACGGCGTGTACAATTCTACGGGAATTGCCCAAGGTAATGCCGCCCCGTTTAAAAACTGGAGCCAAAACTTATCACCAGAGGTTCAAACTGGATATTTAAGAAACTATAATGATAGCGTTTATTATGGGATTAAATTTACTTATCAATATCTTGGAGCAGTGGTAACGAATCGTGATCTTTACCTTCCTCAAACTGGGGTGCTCACCAGCGCATCAGGTGCCAAGAGCCCTATGTTTGGATATGCAATTGCTGATTCTGTTGAAACAACAATTAACCACGATATGAATTTATTCGCTTTAATTGGTAAAATATTTGACAATAAAAGCATATACTTAGGTGCAGGTCCTTCGTTAATCAGTTTGCAATCACAAAACTACAACTCTATAGGTTATGCCATTGTCAATGGTGAAACGCTCAATGTAACCGGTTTGGTAAACTATGGTTCGCCTACTATGTGGGCATGGGGTGGCGGTGCTCAAATTGGAATGAACTATTTTATTACTCCTTCATGGTTTATAGATGCATCCTATACTTTTTCAGCTTTAGAAGGTCGCGTAAGTCGACATGAACAATCATTTGTTAATACATCTACAATGAATGGTGATAACCTTTTAACAACAGGAATACTGGCAACAAAAGATACTTTTAAAACGACATTGTTGCAATCCATTAATATATCCATTAATAGAATGTTTGATTTTTAGATTTTTCGTGTTGATGTAATAAGCAGACCTCATTAAAAACAAAAGGCTAGTACGCTTTGACAGTTTTTATAAATATTTAATGAGATCTGCTTAGAAATAACTTTTAAACAAATGTACCGCAAAGTTACCCCAGAGGCGTCTTCATCCCCCTGTGTTTTATTATCGTTTAACGAGTTATGCTCGAATCTGGTGTATGGGAAAAATAAATTAGGTGGCGTATTCTGTTGATTGTTCCGCAAGAACATAATCAACAAAAGGAACTACGCCATGAAGAATTGTAAACTGAAAGAAGTCTCAACACCAGTTGAAAAAATTGCTGATCCCTTAACTGAATTATTGAGAAATGGAGCCCGTGATTTGATTAGGCAAGCAGTAGAAGCGGAGCTCAGTGCTATGTTGTCTGAATATGAGGATTATAAATTACTCGACGGTAGACAGGCTATCGTTCGCAACGGTTATTTGCCAGAAAGAACCATTCAGACAGGCGTTGGTGATGTCAGCATCAAAGTACCCAAAGTGCGGGACCGGGGAGGCTCTGGTATTCATTTTCAAAGCCATTTGTTACCTCCCTATTTAAGACGTACAAAGAGTATTGAGGAATTGATTCCCTGGCTTTATTTAAAAGGATTATCAACGGGTGATTACTCCGAGGCTTTAGGTTCTCTGTTGGGTGAGCATGCAAAAGGCTTATCTGCAAATACGGTGTGTCGATTAAAAAGCCAATGGCTTGATGAGCATCAAAGCTGGCAGCGTCAGGATTTAAGTCACAAGCGTTATGTTTATTGGTGGGCAGATGGTATTTACAGTCAAGTGCGAATGGATGACCGCTTGTGTTTGCTGGTTATTATTGGCGTTACTGAGCACGGTCATAAAGAGCTAGTCGCTGTGAGTGATGGGTTCCGTGAGTCCTCAGCAAGCTGGGAGGAGCTGTTGACAAGCTTACGACAAAGGGGCTTGCTCACACTCCAAAACTGGCTGCAGGGGATGGTGCATTGGGCTTTTGGAATGCTATTAGCAAAGTGTATCCCGATACCCGTCATCAACGATGTTGGGTGCATAAAACAGCCAATGTCCTGAATAAATTACCGAAATCGGTGCAGCCCAAGGTGAAAGCAGCATTGCATGAAATCTGGATGGCATCAACACGCAAAGAGGCTTATAAAGCGTTTGACAACACAGTGGAGTTATTCGCGCCTAAGTATCCAAAAGCAATGGAGTGCTTAAGTAAAGACCGTGAGGAATTACTCGCATTTTATGATTTTCCTGCGGAGCATTGGATTCATATCCGAACAACAAATCCAATTGAATCCGCTTTCGCTACAGTGCGCCTACGTACAAAAAAATCACGTAACTGTGGCTCAAGAGACAGCACGTTGGCAATGGTATTTAAATTGATGGAGTCAGCTCAGAAACGATGGATTAAAATTAGAGGGTTTAACCTATTAACTCTTGTTGTTAATAACGTGAAGTTTGAAGACGGAGTACAGGTTGGTGAACAATCAGACAGAAACGCCGCCTAATGCTGTACACCACTTTTGACAATAACTCTCGTTTAACTCATCATCCAATTTGTCCTTAAGCACTTCGCCTCGATCGCTGGTTAGATCCCAGGTAATTAATAAGTCCTTAATGTAATTAATTTATAATAAACAAGTGTTCCCTATAAAACCAACGCTAGATTACCTTGCGTTAGGTAACAAGAAATTTCCGACACTATCCTCAAATACGACCCCATTAATGTTAGCTTAATAAACTAAATGTATAATTATCTTATAATAAGTTCAATGATTGCCCTTAGGGGCTCAATTTAGAGAGTACATTTATGTTTAGTAAAATAGTAGAACAACGACTTCAAAGCGTCTTACATGATTCTAACCGAGAAGAGTTTAATGCTGTTATTGCGGACTCCTCTAAAATTGAAACACCAGAAGAAGAACTTCAATTCCTCCTAGCTTATCTTAATGGAATGATTGGAAAGGATAAAAAAAATGCAATTGTAAAGCTCATGGGTGAACTCTTGAGTAGCTATTTAATCTTTACCAATCCCTCCAGAGAATGTTGCCAAAAATTAAACACGATATTGAAAGGTTATCAATCGAGTGTTGGTAATAATCCAGTTTACACTGAGCAACTGCAACAGATGAGGGGGAATTTGTCCCAACAAATAAAACTAAAAGATACATCGGAATTCAAATCAACGCTTTTGAAAAATATGAGTCTGAGTGCGTGTGTGCTCATTACTCGGGCTTTGCTGGCAAAAAATAAATCTTTAAAAGGCGACTACATTGATTTAATGATTGAAAAATTAAAAAAAGTCTCTCCTTTAGATTTAGAAAAAACTCCTGTTCTACGCCAAAACTATCTGATTTTAATCAAGGAATTAAAAAAAGCAAATTCAGCCAATCATCTTTCCACCTTGGAAAAATTAGCTCGTCCCGTAGTGTTGATGCAAATTGGAGATTTAGCCCGGGACCAAGTTGAAAGTAATAATAAAAATATAAGTGTAATTGAAAATGAAATAAGAAACATACAAATACCGGTGGATATCGGAATTAATTTAGGGATTCTTAAAAAATACGGTAAAGAGGTTCAGGAACTTGAAGCAGAATTAAAAGAAATTGAAAAACTTTTATCAGAGGAAAAACAAAAGAAGCAAGTCCACCTCAAATATTTTGACGAAGCAGAAAAGATATATTCTGGAGAGGACTTAAGTCATTTTAAAAAATTAGGCGAAATCTTGATTGATATGAGCTTAGAGGCAGTGAAATTAAGTCAGTTAAGATATCAAGAGATTAATAGCCGCATTGTAGAATTTTCTAAACGAGTTGCACACCTGAGTTTTCAGGCAGAGAACGAAAATAAGGCAGTAAATAAAAAACATGCAGAAATTGAGAGAAATTATAGAAAATATTATTCCGATCAGGAAAACGCCTTAGCCCAATTAGAAATTGTAAAAGCACAACACAATGAAAGACTTAACTTTTTAAAAGAAAATAATTTGCTCGATAATTCGCAAGATTTAGACGATGCTATAAAAATTTTTGATGAGATAGACCATGTCAATGCAGCGTTTAAAGAAGCTGCTCTTAAATTTGCAGAAGAATTGCATTCTTTTGACCCATCACAGGACCTAAAAGAAAAAAGGCAAAAAATAGCAAAGCGTTTAGAGGAACTTCATGAGCTCTCTCAGCGATTCCCGATGGAAGATACTTTACGACGTTTAAGAAAACATTTGGAGAATTTGAGTCAGCAAGTCAATTCAAGCATTAAGAAAAATAAACAAACTCAGCTTAGTTCCACTAAGGAGAGTGAATCTGCAAAAATTGAACAACAAAAAATAGAACAAGAATCGGAAACTCGTGATGAAGAAATAATCGCTTTACAAGAGGAACAGAATACAAATTGGAAGGCTCTAAAATTATCTCTAAAAAATCAAAACTCTGAAATAGAGAGTAAAACGAAAGCCATCAAGTCTGCTTCCTTAAGTAATAAGGAACGGATAGATAGCCTCGGTACTTCTATCTTTTGGTATGGTTTGCCCATTATCCGCTTCTTTTTTGCTGATAGATTAAAAGCCAGACAAGCTGAACAAGCCACTCTAATCGCTGAGAATGGCGAATTAGCCAAGTTAAGCTCTAGCTTGCAAGATATAAAAAGTAGAGGAGAGAAGATTGCTGCCAGCAAAAATCAGGTCACCAATTTTGATTCCCTTACAGAGGCTTACGAGCAATTGGACACTTTGTTGAAGAAACCTCAATCAAAGTCACTGTCTCAGTACGCTCCTGAACTTTATGATGTTGCTCAATCCCCCTATGTTACTGTGAATACGCGCATAGCAGCGCTTAAAGCGGAAAAAGATCAACTGTTACGTCAGGCAGAGATAAAAAAAGAGGCCGTAGAAGCTTTTACCAGGAAGGTGGCTGAAATTCAGGAAAAAATAGACTTGTTAGAAAGTCACAAAGAAAGAACATTGACAGATCTGCTTATTGAAGAGCATGGGAAGGAAAAAGAAGGTATTGATCTGACTCAAATGGGAAACAAGCAATTCCTCCTACACCTCCAATCAAGTGCTGAAACAGATAATTTAGACCAAATTAAACTAATTATGGAGCACTGTATTCATCTTGATGCCCCAAACTCTAACGGTAATAATGCGTTACATTTTGCCGCTCATAAAGGAAAAGTTGAAGCTGCACGCTTGTTGTTAGGCAAAAAAGAGGCATGGCACTCTAAAAATAAAGACGGTAATACCCCCTTACATTTTGCCGCTTTAGGGGGAGAACCTGGAATGGTTCGGTTGTTGTTGGCTGATCTCAGGGATAAGGACAGTAATTTTAAAAATTATAAAGAGCATACTCCTTTACATCTAGCTGTTTCAAAAGGAAATCTTGAGATAGTGGACCTACTGCTCAGAGACTTAAAAACTAAAAATCTGGAGTGGAATCCTCCTAACGCTTCCAGGCATACCCCTTTAGATTCAGCCGTTTTACAAGGAAAAGCAACGGTTGTTAATTTATTAATAGACGATTTAATAGGCAGAAACGCTCACACCCAGGCTATCGATCAATTTAATAATTTGTTGTTCATTGCCTATAAAAAATACTCCGAGGCTGAAGAACCTAATAAAAGAGAGAGTTTTGAACTCATTATTCAAAAGTTAAAGGAACAAGGGGCTCGATTTGATTTAAGTAAACAGGATAGTGCTGAAAATAATATTTTTCACCTGGCGGCGAAGAATGGAGATATTCAACGAATTAAAGAATTAAGCAACCAGGATAAAAGCTTATTGAGCCAATTCGTGAGTAATCCAATTGATTTTTTTGTGAATAACCCGATTAATAAGAAAAATTCCGAGGGTAAGACTCCACTGCAATTAGCATTAGAGAATGATCATCTTCATGCAGTTCGCTTATTGATTCTTTCTGGAGCAAAGATTGATAAACAAACCTTTGCAACACAAAAGGGAAAACTGTTTCTCGCGGAAGTATCGTCTACAGAGAATAAGGAACTATATACCAGGTTCGTAAAAGAGGGATTAATAACCTCTCCAACCCAAGATGCAGTAGACTCATCAGAATTGGCAGAGCAAACTTCGACAGTAGATGGCAATGCGGAGTTGGCAGAAGATAATGACGAATCCTACGCGCAAGAAATGTCAGCAAAAGAAAGATTAGAAGAGGAAAGGTTAGCAAAAGAAAGGGAAGCAAGCGTTCTAAACAAAATAAAAAATATTGGTTCATTAGATTTTAATGAAAAAAAAGTAAGGGATGCATTGATAGGAGAAATAAAAACTGCCCCATCCCAGGAACGTTCGCGCTTAGCCAATGCCAAAGATAAAAATGGAAATACTCTCTTACACGTTTTAATTCACAATAAGGAAGAAGAGTCAGTTAGAGTGGTTTGTCAATATGCAGATGTCTATATTAAAGACAGTAACACTAAATCCGCACTCTCATTAGCAACAGAGTCTTTGCGTAAACAAAGTGATTCTCTTGTAGGGGTTTTGGAAAGTATGGTAGGTAAAAAAATTGAGGACTCCAAAGAGGCGAAAATTTATAAAGCCGTACAAGAAAAAGCGCATATACAGAATTTATCTCAACTCAGGTCAAATAATGCAATCTCTAATATGCAATTAGCATTACAGCAATTATTACTAAAACATAGGGGTCTAGAATTACAGCTTAAATCGAAGAACGCAGAGTTAGGAAAACTGAAGACGAGCAAGTCAGCCCCTCAAGTAGCCGCTAACATTGTTGATTTCATGAAAAAGACTGTAGTTAAAACAGATAATGGGACTGAAATTCAGCCTCTCGAATCTCAGAAAATAACTCAACTACACGATAAGATGATTGGAATAATTCAGGGAGTAAAGGAAGATATAGCATCTATGGAAGATACATTAAAATCCCTCAGAGATGCTGAGAAATACCAATGGCACTCCAAAGAACAGGACACCCTCTTACATGAAGACATTAAACAAGGCAAAATTGATATCTGGAATCAAAGAGGGAACGCACAAGCGTTAAAGGAAAATATTAATAAAACGAGTGACGGTTATCCGCCTTTACATTTAGCGATACTCTACGCAAAATCTGGCGATTCTCAAGAGGAGCAAGAGACAAGCTTCCACATGGCTAAGTTTCTGATTGAAAAAGGTGCAGATATTAATGCTAGAAATACTAAGGGAGAAACAGCATTACATTTACTGGCCCAACGAAGTGACCCGGCAGCACTGGGAATAGTGAAGTTACTCAAAGCACGTCAGGTCCAAACTGAGGCAGTCGATAATGATGGAAATAATGCCCGACAGATAGCAGAACGAGAACAAAATAAGAATTTTCTCAAGCTGTTCCCAACTAAATGTCAAAAATTGATTGACACGGGGTTTGGATTGTTCGCAGCAACGAAGCAAGCACCCACTGTGAATAAAACTGAAGAGGAACCAGTCTTCAGAGACAAGACCAAAGACTTTAAGGAAATGAGAAAGAAAAAACAAGAGGAAAGACAACATCAACAAGAAACGAAAAAACTGTCCGGTTAAAACTGGTTTTAACCGGGGGTTCAATAGAAGTAGTTAGCAACGCATTAATAGTAAGAAAGAATTACATTTTAAATAGGGTACCAAAATTGGTACCCTGAATATCTCAACAGAATTAAAGATAGTATTGACTTATTGATTTTACTCATGCCGCTGAGGTGAATCGAACACACGACCTTTTGATTACTAAACCTTATCCAATCGATAACAAACCACATCTAATCAAAATAATTTTCATTCGAGAACATAATTAAGTGTACCCCATAGAGCAATAAAGGGCGCTATAAAGCTATAATGAGCAGCTTATTGGAAAATAAGTCTTTTTAATCAATAAAATGCATGCTCATCAGATACAAAATTGTCAGATGATAGGTATAATGCGGAATATTTTATATTCTCAACTTGGTCATTAACACTTAGGGAAATTGTACATGAAGCATAGGTTCATCCTTAATCCGCAATTTTATTTTTCTTCTAGCCTACCTTAAGGATTATGATGAACTTACAACATAAAATCGCGGAAAAATACTTAACCGTAATTAAAAAATCACTCACGGGTTCTTTAGACACGTCTCAACCAGAACACTGGCAATTTAATATTGCTACAACAAAAGCTTTTAAATCATTTATGACTAATGGACAAGTTAGGACGCTCATTGGTCCCAAACGATTAGATAATATAGAACAGTCAATTAAATATATTACAAGTCATCATGTTAATGGTGATATTGTTGAAGCCGGATGTTGGCGAGGTGGCGCTTTATTGTATTTAAAAGCTTGTCTGAATGTTTATGAGGAACAAAACACAACCTCACGGAATGTTTGGGGTGCGGATCTATTCCCAGAGTCAAGCCAACTCGTTACTTCTTATTCTAAATTAATACGCTTTAAGAGCTTATTAAAAATTAGAAAATTACTTCCAAAGAAATCCCAACAGCGTTTAGCTAATCATATTATGGAAGCCTTTCCTAATGAACAATACGACAAAACAACCTTAAATAAGATCTTTGCTCTCGCCAATTCGTTAACCTATATAAAAAAGGAATCCTTAATATCGACTTCTCATCACGATCTCCTCGAAGCATTTAAACGGTATGATCTTTATGATGAGTCAATAAAATTAATGCCTGGATGGTTTAAAAATACCTTACCCTTAATGAAAGATAAAATTGAACATATTGCACTTTTACGTATTGACGCTGATTTTTATCAATCAACATTGGACGTACTCAACGCTTTATACCCAAAGTTATCGCAAAATGGTATTTGCATTATTGATGATTATGGTGGCTTTACAGAATGCCAGCGAGCAGTGGACGAGTACCGTAAACAACATCAAATAACTGAACCCCTAGAATCAGTTGACGGCACCTGTTATTACTGGATCGTTAAGAATCCCATCCAACAATGAAGTGAGTACCTTGCCTGGCCCAAGCTCAATAAAATCCAAATACCCTAAAGCCAGGCAATATTCGATGCTTTGATGCCAAAATACAGGCCTCACTAACTGTTGGCTCAGTAATTGAGGCATGTCGATAGAACAATCAACCTGTGCTCGTGCAGTAGCATTGAGTATGATCGGATATCGGGGCTGGTGAAACTGAAATTGTTTGAGATAGGAATAAAGAGTTTCAGCAGCGGATTGCATCAAAGGAGAATGGAATGCTCCACTAACCTTTAAGGGAATAAAACGTCCTTCAACAAATAATTTGGAACTGGCATCGACCGATTCCTTTGTTCCTGAAATCACGGTTTGCATTGGAGCATTATAATTAGCAATCACTAATGGCAGCTGGTTTTCTTTGATAATCGTCTCAATTTTAGCCGCACTCATTCCAACTATTGCCGCCATAGCTCCCTCTTTAGCTTCATTCATCAATTCTGCACGTCGCTTAACGATTCTCAGTCCAGTAGCAAAATCAAAAACTTCGGCCACATAAAGTGCTGCATACTCACCTAAACTATGTCCTAATACCATATCCACTTTTAATTCGGCTTTTCTAGCAAGCCATGCCATTATGGAAATACAATAAATGAGTGGTTGAGTATATAAAGTTTGATTCATCACACCACTCAATACAGCTTGCTCCAGGTCATAACCAAGTATCTGATTTGCTTCAGAAACAACATCGGGAAATAATTTAAATAAATCTTGTCCCATTCCTTTAAATTGTGAACCTTGGCCAGGAAATAATAATACACTCATAAACTCACCTAAAATTTAATAAGCCTTTAGTTTTTCTAGAACGAAAATCAATAAACTCATTGCGATCTTCAATGTTTAGATAGATATTCATTTTTTTTACTTCAACAAAACGTTGTCCCAAATCATGATGATAACGATGTCCTGGATATACAAGCACTTCATCGGGAATCACTTTTTTCAGATAATTCAGGGAATCAAACATTATGCCTGCATCCCCACCTTTACTATGACAAAAACCACAACCTTCATTGAATAAAGTATCACCCGTAAAGAGCGCGTTATCGATTTGAAAACAAAGCCCCCCAAAAGTGTGGCCCGGCGTTTGATGGATAATAATGCTAGGAAAACGCTCAATAGTAATGGTGTTTTGTAAAGGATAAATCGGCTTAAGGTTATGGCACTGGAATTCATAATATGCAATCTCTGTACTGCTCATATACACAGGACATTGGTAATATTTGGCAAAATAATTCGCCAAATGCGCATGGTCTAAATGATGATGCGTTAATAATATCGCAATGACCCGTAAATTATTTTGGGTTACAAAATCCTGAAATTTCTTTTTTTCCCATGAAGGATCAATAAAAATACAGGTATTATTTTCACTATCCACAACAACGGGGCAATAATTTATAAATTTAAATCGTTGCGTTTTAATCACTTCAATGTACATCATGAACTCGTATAAAATTAAAATCAGGGTGATACGCCATTTGATAATGATACTTATCAAAACAAATGATCTGATTTTTTTTGACTGCTAATACAATGGGCTTGAGCTTAAATAACCGAGAAATCAGATCCTCATCTGCTTGAAGACTAACAAATGGATTTTTAGCAAAATAAAGAACTGGAGATACCATCAGTTCACCTGTGATGCGATGGGTATCAAACAGGTTAAAATAATTAGTTAAATGCGCTTCATCTCTAGTTTTATGTAAAGTAATACAATTTTGTGCACACCATAGCTCTAATTTTTTCACATCAAAAAATAGTGCTACATCGTCAAAAGACAATTTTAAATGAACATTTAAAATAAAATGGTCGGCACAATGTTCAACCAGCGCACTACTATCCCATAACACCAAACTGGCATCCCTTTTTGCACATAAAGTGACATAAGAAATCGCTGAATCTAAATAATCAATGTAGTGCCCCAGAGTCCGATCTTCTGCCGTAAAATCGCCAACAACTATTTGTTTCTCCAAACGCAATGCAGCCTCAAGTGCTCGAAGCTCGAGATCATTTTTTTCCGAAATCTTAATCATCATGGACTCCAATCGCCTTCTCCATATTCTGGCGACGCATTTGAATGTTCCAAACGCCGCCCGTTACCATTTGATACTCATTGTTTAACAAGGGTTTAATTTTCAAATGTGCTTTTTCCAATTCATGCCAGGGCAAGGCGGGAAAGAAATGGTGTTCCACATGATAACCAAAGTTTAAAAATAAATAATGTTGCAACCATCGTGGAAACCAGGTACTACGGGTTGTTAGAGCATGTTCTTTTAATGTAGGTCGATGTTGCGTGGGTTCCAAACCTAAATGCTGTGGTGTTGACAACGTTTCCCAAAGTACCCCATACAACAAAATCGCTGGAAATAGATTTTTAAACGTTAAAAAGTTTGGGAAACACCACTTCAAGAGTACATAAGTAAAAAACAAAAAGAGTACTGAGAACAAACATTGTCGGAACATCATTCGAGATAATTTTTTTTGTTTTAAGAGCTTAAGTGGATAAGTCCAATAAACGAGATGCAAAAAAAACACATTTAAAGGGATAAAAGTTCTCCACCCTACATGAAAAATCCAGGGAAGCTTCTTACTTATTTTTGCTTGTTTCAATAATTCGAATACGGGATCTTTATCAATATGCCCAGTCCATTTATGATGCTCTTCATGAATGATTTTCCATGGATAGAAAGGCATACAACAAAAAATGCTGTTGTAATGACCAAGGACTACATTAAACCAGGATTTACTGGATAAAGTGTTATGGCCGCACTCATGGAGTAAAATGAAATTATGCAGAAATAAAATCGCCAGGCAAACTTCCCCTAAGCAATAAAAAAATAAGCTGTTCTTCCCTAAAAAAACAACAGCAGCATAAAGCAACACCATATCAGCAATCAGAAAACCGAGGCTTTTTGTCAATCGCCGTTTAAAGTTCAGTGACTTCCTCACTTCAGTGTATTCTTCGTTACTTAACATAAAACCGCTTCCTTTTTCTTTTCAATAGTATTAATAAGTTGTGATAAAGAAACATTTTCAAGTAATACGGTAGGTGAAATGTTGATCTCTAACTCACATTTAATTTGTTCTGCCAAATGAATTGCCGCTAATGAATCAAAACCATAATCTGTTAATGATTTATTTAAATCTAAATTTGCGGTAGCGCAATTTACATGTCTGGCTAAAAGTGTCAATAACTCATTATCTGCGCCTGCAATTTTAGGTAAAATCAACGGAGTTTCCTTTTGAGGAATCAACGTTTCTTGTATCCCTTCCTTGTAACTAAGTCGTGTTTTTAATTTTGCAATAAAGATCGATTGATTGATTTCTTTGGGCATCACATAGTCATCCACTGCAAACCCCATTTCGAGGAGTAGTTTTTGCCAGGTGTGCACATTGAGCAAAGCACTCGCGGAAATACGGTATTCATCTTTTTGGGAATGCCATTGTTTAAATAAGCCAAAGGTAAATGCAAGGAATAAACTGTTTTCAGTTGCTTCATTGATAATAAGCACTCCCTCATCACGAAGCAATGGAATAATATTCATCAGACATTGACGAATATCATCTGCCGTATGCAATACATTACTTGCAATAATGAGATCAAATTGTTGGCTCATCGCGGGTTTATTGATATCTAAAGTACACGTTTCTACACCAGCATACTCAGAGAAATTGTCTTTAGCTTGAGCAACAAATTGAGGGTTGATGTCACTGAACGTGTAATGAATCTGATGTGCACATTGAGTTAATACTGCTTCCGTAGTTGCACCAGTCCCCCCTCCTAATTCAAGAACATCAACTCGATGATGACGTGTAGCAACGATTTCTTTAACTATGGAAGCAATGGCTTGATTGTAATGGCTTGCCAAAAGATTTTTTTGATAAATAGCACGGACCAAATCATCTCGTCCAAAAGGAAACATGACTTGATGTATGGTTTTTTGTCCTGTGACCACTTCAGTAAACTGTGCCGCACACACTGTAAGTAACTGAACAAAAGGTTTAATTTGTGGGTATTTTTTAATTAATTGCACATGGTCTTGCAGCAATTCAGCATCAGATTTAACTTGATGTTTATTTTCAGGAACATGTTTCTGCTCAAAATCTTTCAAGCGGTTGATCAATGCAAAATAGTATTTTTCATAATCTTTGCATACTCCTTGCCCCAAATAATTTTGACTCCAAACAACACCATGGGTCATTAAGTGATGCTTCATCAAATGAAAACAAAAATGTTCTAACTCATGTAATCCCTGATTAAACAGGAGTAATTCTTCATTCTCCTGAGCCAAGGCATCCCAACAAATCGGCATCATCGCTTTAACTGATTCTGAAACATTGAAAAAACTCAGGTTGGATTGGTTCGAGGATATTGCTAATTGCAGTGAGTAATCACCTTGTTCTGCGGTGATTGGTGAAATACCAGAAGCACGCATTAGTTGATTTGCAGCTTCATCTTCTTGCTGCCAAAATCCCCAATGAACACGTTTTATTTTCTCGCAATGCAATGCATTAATTAATGCATCAGCATAAAAACATGTTGCTGAATAAGCACCCCTGTTTTTATTTTGTGTATAAACTTGCACTGAGGATGTCATTACAATTTGCTTCACTTCGTGGCGACGACATGCATTGATCAAATGATAAGTTCCTAATACCTTAGCCCCCATCTGCATCAAATAGTCTTCATAGCCTAATAAATTGATTGGGGATTCTGCATAAGAAGCACCCAAATGATAAAGACCATCTATTGCTCCATAATTTTGAATCACCTCGTCAATTAAAGACTCCACTTCATCGGCAACAGTACAATCTACTCTTCGCCAGTGCAGTATTCCTTCTGTTCTTGGCACCGTGTTACGACTGGCTATAAATAGCGCTCGCGGTTGACGCTCAATAAACTTAGGAACCAAGTATCTTCCTACTTGGCCATCTCCACCAATAAGCACAATCACTTCATGACTCGGTATCGAATGATTTAAAGAGAGATTCAGTGCTTTAAGCTGTCGATGCCATACTCCATCATCTGCCAAAACTAAAGGATAAGCCTGGCCTTGATAGGACACAGTAAACGCTTGCGGGATAATGGTATTACCTGCAAGATCAATGCATTCAATAAACCAGGATGGGTATTCCTTTTTTAAGGATTGAGCTAAACCATGTAGGCTTGCTGCATAGGGATTAATCGTCGATTGCTTTAGTCCATAAGCATTATTGCTGAATACATAGAGTTTTAAGGGTTTTTCGCTATAACCCAGTTCGTCCAACTTTTTAATACAATTTAAAAAGCCAGCCATTCCATAGCGTTGAGAATAAAGCAAGGAATCAGGATTGATCTCTTGGTCACACATCCCTGCAAAGTAATAAATCAATTCGCAAGAGTATTCTTTCAACCATTGCATGCCCTGCTCTACTGAATCTGTGTCATCGACATATACAAAATAAATATGTCCTTTATATTGTGTTTGTTGTACTGCATTTTTTACTAATGGCTCTTGCGCCCTTGTCAAAAAAATAGCGACATACTGATAGCTGTCAAGCTCAAGGAACGCAACCTTTTTCTTGCTCCAAATTGGTTCATAACATTCTATAGACCTTAGGTCTTTATTGATTGACTTTAGCTTCTCTTGCTCTTCAAACCAACAATAATGAGTTGCAAAAGGATAAACAGGTAACGCAAGGGGAATGGCATTAATTCCTTTATAAATGCGTTGCCAATTAATCAGTTGCCCCTGTTGATAGGCATAGGCAAGCTTATTCAAATAATCTTTTAATTGATTGGGTAACTGCTGTAATTCAAGAAGAGTTTCTTCGCTTAAAGTATGGTTATATTGAGGGGCTATAGAATCAGAACCATATTTTAATTGCTCTATCAAATCATCAAGGTTTTCCACAATAAAGAACTTACGACAAGCAAAATCAGCTCTTCCTACATTTAGGGTAAAGCTTAATTGAGTCAGGCTTATGTTATTGTTCAAAGCACTTAAATAATCCAGAAGCTGCTCTGTCTTTTTTTCTAGAGCATCTTCAGTCTTTGCAGATAATTTGATTGGAATATAAGATAAATTAGGTAGTTGTTCTGGCAAAGGGTTATTGCGCGCTAAAACACAATGACCGTTACTGCCACCAAAACCAAAACTATTAATTGCGATCGTGGATAACAAAGCCGGTTCGGCTTGACTGGCAATATGGAATGGACTCTCTGCAAGTCGAATGAAAGGATTAACTTCCTGAAAATTTACCTGCGGTGGAATCATTTGATGTTTGAGCATCAACAATGCTTTAATCACACCGGCAAGTCCTGCAACAGGTTCTGTATGGCCAATATTGCTCTTTACTGAACCAATATAAAGTGGTTTTACTCGTGATGAGAACAACTCATTTAAGACTGAAAATTCAATAGGATCACCTAAATGAGTTGCCGTAGCATGTGCTTCAAAATAATCGATTTCATCAATTGATATTCCATTCTGATATACTTGGGATAGCAATTGTTTTTGCGCTAAAGGATTAGGTGCGGTCAATGATTGTGAATGCCCCCCGTGATTGACTTGAATTGCTTTTATATTGGCTTCGATACGTAACTTTTGCGTTACAGCCAAATCTTCTCCTACTAACCAAACACCAGCCAAGCCTTCTCCTTTGACATAACCATTGGCTTGGGCATCAAAAGGTCGACATTCATTCGTTGGAGAAAGAACATTTAACTGAGCAGTTAATTCAAGTGTTTTTACATCGCAAAGCAAACTAACTCCAAGAACAAGAGCGGACTCGCATTCACCTTGCTTAATGGCCTGTACTGCACGATTTAAAGCGGAGAAACTGCTCGAACATGCAGTATCGATGGTTTCACTTGGCCCATGGAAGTCAAAAAACTGTGAAATTCGATTTGCAGCAAAAGTCTTGGCACAACCTGTAATTTGGTAAAGACTACTTAACTGACTGCGATCCAATAAGCGCGCATAGTCATCAAATTGAATGGCAACAAACACACCGATGCTTTTACCTTTCAAAGAGAGCGGTGAAACACCTGCTTGCTCCAATATATGCCAGGAAAGCTCTAATAACTTTCGTTGCTGGGGATCCATATATTTTGCTTGTTCCAAATTCAGATCAAAAAAAGCAAAATCAAAATCTGCAAAATGGTTAATAAAGCCCATCTTAATTGAGTCATTCTTCCTATTATCAAAACGCGTCTGCAGAGTCATCTGGGTACAATCTTTCCCTGCTAATAAGGAGTACCAATAGTCTTCTGGGGTAGGACATTGAGCAAAAGAACAATAATAACCACAAATAACAACATTTGATAAGGTTGGCTCCAGGGCATTTAATGGAGAAGAAACAGAAATGCTTTTTGTAATTGCTCTCACCTCATCGACGTCACGCGGCTTGTCCGTGGGCTCCACAGTTCTAACCTCATCACTGGATTCCGCGGACAAGCCGCGGAACGTAGGTTTGAATGAGGAGTGAGTAGTTACATATTCCTCTAATTTTCCTATCGTCTCGAATTCAAAAAATTGATTGGGATTTATTTGCATGTCATAGTGTTTGCTTATTGCCTCCGTTAATTCAGTGAGGGTCAATGAATTAAATCCCAATTGATAGAAAGTCTGTTCCGATTTAATGTGCTGAGGGGAAATCCCTAAGATTGATTCGATTAGTTCATGTAAAGAATGATCTTTATTCCAGGAACGCCCTTGCTGTAATTTCTGCAGAGGAACATTAAAACATTCTTGAGTTAAATAGTGATGAAATTGCTTGGGGTTCCCCTGAAACGGGATGTATTCACCGGCTGGTAACGTTAATAACTGCCGGCAAATAAGGCTTAAGTCATCTGCCCTTAACGGCTCTAAACCTTGATTGTCCTTACTCCATGCTAACCAGTTCAACTCCTCCGATGACTGAGTTGACTTCGTCATTACAAAGGGTAAGTAAACATACACATGCTCTTTACAGTAGGCATTTAATCCAAGCAAAGAAGCGTTATAAATTGCATAATCTACTTGCTTGCTAAATCCAGCTAGAGCAGACAAGGAGGAAATACTAATTAATTTTTGGGGATGATGGTATTGAATGAATTGGCTTAAATGAAAATGCAGTCGTTGTCGTTGTGCTACTTCATTTGCACTGTTACCAGGCATAATCCCAAGACAATTAATTATGACATCATAAAAAGAATTAGTAGGATATGGATTTGAAAAATCATGTTGGATGTAATGAATTTGTCCTTTTAAAGCATCAATCATGTGTTGACGTTTGGAATCAAGCTCACTTCGTCCAATAATATCAAACTGAGAAATGCCAACACCAATTAAAGTCTGACAAAATTGATAGCCAATAGAGCCCAAACCACCTAATACTACAACTCGTGCTCCAGGGAATAAAGGTAATGATTGATTATTCGTTTTAATTAAGTTTAAAGCAAAAGTAGACCTGGTCTTATCATACTTAATCATTCGATGGTCGAACTGATGTGCTTCGTTACTTACGATATTCACCACTTCAGAACTTGATAAACTCGTTAAATGAGGAATCAAAATATTCTTGTAATAATGCTTAAGCAGCTTGGGCATGGACATCATGAGTGCATGTAACTCCATCCAATGACTCTGACTTTGATGAATAAAAATAAATTGAACCTCTGGATTTTCAGAGATGCATTGATTGAGTAATCCAATAAGACGATCCAATTCCTTGTCTGCTACGGCAAGAAAAATTGCTACTTTATTGAACGAAACGCCGGACGTTGCTTGGTTAAAAAACATCTGTTGAGAACCATTATCTAATTGACAAATCTCATCAAACTTAGAGATCGGCTCCAATGCGCAAAGCTCCCTATCCAACTGAAAGCAATATAGCATAATTTTTTCTGAATGTGAGAACCAATAATTTTGTTTTTTATAGTGTGTTTTGGACCTTACACAAAGGTTATGGGAGAAATTTTGTAAAATTAAATGCCCATTACTCCCACCTGCACCAAAACTACTCAAACCAGCAAAACGAAGTTTTTGCTGAGGTACGAATTCAGTACATATCTTAATCGGTACGTCATCGATATTTAATCTTGGATTTAATGGCAAAGCATGAATTGAAGGAGCTAATGCCTGAGCTTGGAATTGCACAATGAGTTTAGCAATTCCGGCCATGCCAGCAGCAGATTCCAAATGCCCCAAATTACTTTTTATAGATCCTACATATAATGGATTCTCTGCAGAACGGTTACCAAATACTTCCCTTAGTGCAGCAAGTTCAATAGGGTCCCCCAAAGATGTTCCGGTTCCATGTGCCTCAATATAATCGATTTGATCTGGTCTAATCTTTGCGTTGGTCAAAGCGTGTTGAATCACTTTCACTTGGGCTTGAGCATTAGGTACGGTAAATCCGCTACTCATACCTCCATGATTCAGCGCTAATCCTTTAATTAACGCATAGATGGAATCACCATCCTCGAGTGCCTTCTTTGCTTTCTTTAAAAGAAGAACAACAACTCCTTCCCCGGGTACGTAACCATCGGCATATTCCTGAAATGGTGCGCTTCTACCTGTTGAAGATAAGAATTTATTTTGCACCAAGGATGCCAATTTATAGGGATGAGAACAGAGATTTACCCCACCAACTAACATTGCATCTACTTCATCATTAGCCAAATAACGACATGCTAAATCAATGGCAGTCAATGAAGAAGAACACATGGAATCCAGAGAAAAACTTGGGCCTGTTAAATTCAGCGTATAAGAAACACGATTTGCAATACTTGCGCCTAAAGATTGTGGGAGCTTTAAGTCGGGCTCTTGCTGACATTGTTCCACACCATAATTTTGATAAAGATGAAACATTGATGCAGCAACAACACCCATTTTTTTCTCATTAATGTGCGCGTAACCTGCATCTTCGAGACAATGCCAAGCATTGGCCAAAAATAAACGTTCTTGCGGATCGATTAATGCGGCTTCTCGTGGCGAGATATTAAAAAATAAAGGGTCAAAACCAGCAATATCGTTCAAATACCCACCCCAGAGATAAGGAGTATAATGCCAATTTCTCGGTGCTTTCGTAATTGAATTTTTGGCCGTTTTCAAGTTATTCCAAAGCGCTTCTAAATTTTCAGCATCAGGTAATTGTAATGAAATTCCGATAATCGCTATGTCTTGCTCAGCGACTTCAGTTGACTCTAAAAGACGTAGGTCATCTCGAACGTAGTGATACATCTCCTTGTTTACAGAAGATCCTCGACTGGATTCAGGATGACGATTGTTTTGTTTGATGTGTGCTCCATAAGAGCTAGGTGGCTCAGATTGAGGTAATTGATTGAATCGATAATCATTCGATTTGACGATTCGATGAGCTAACAAAGACGAATTAGCAATCACTACATGAGGAACATGAGCGTTCAATGCCTGTTCTAATAAAACAAAAGCATCAGGTGTTTCTAAAGGTAAAGTTCCATATTCTTCTTTAAGTTTTTGTAATTGACTCGGGTTGATTTCCATCCCCCCCTCTAACCAATAAGGCCAGCTGATACTAATAAATCGAGAGGTATGCTTTCCTGTGAGACGTAATCGTTCTTGTTCGCAAGCATAGGCATTTAAAGCAGCATTGGCCGCGGCATAAATGCTTTGTCCAAGATTACCAATATCCGCTGATAAAGAAGAATAAATACAATAGAAATCAGGTGAATTATGTTGTAATGCATGGTGAATAACACGCAAACCCTCCAATTTGGAACGCAGTGTTTTCTCAATATCTTCTGGTCGAATATTCATTAGCAAACAATCATGTTTTTCACCTGCTAAATAAAACAAACCATCTATATGGAAATTATGGCTGTTAAAAAACTCATTAACTGCTTCAACATCACTCACATCCAATTGGTAATAGGTCACACGCACATCAGGAACAATTTGCTCACTGCGACCAATCACATAAATCTGGGCTTGATATTTTTCAATCAAAAATAATGAGTGAGTAAACGACCTAATCCGCCATTACCCCCGACAATTAAATAACTTCCCCCTTTTTTGATAGACGAATGGATCAATGGAGAATCGAGTTTGATATAACTTTTGGCATAAAATTGGTCTTGGTGAAGATAAACACATTCATTTCTATTTGCCAAATAGCCAACAGGATCCTTAACACACTCGTCACTCACTAAAATCGAATAATTGAGACGAGGATATTCTTTAACGAGACAAGAAAAAAAAGCAGAAACTGATTCAATTAAATTCGGGTGTTTCGAAGATAAACTGATAACAACAAGAGATAAGGGACCTTGTGACCAACGGACAAATTTGGAAAAAGTTTCTGCGAGTTGATTTAAAATTGTTTGCAAATCAAGCTCGGTTTGATAATAGCGGGTATCGTAAATTATCCAAGCTTCTTTTGCTTTCTCCTGCAAAAAGTCAAGTGCCTGCTCATAGTTAAACTGATCAAGAATAACCAACACTTGCTTATTATTGCTACCCCGATTTATTTTAGTTCTTGTTGGAACATAAAGTGCATAATCAGCATTTTTTAAAGAAATTTCCCGGTTGGAGGATGCTGCAGAAGCGCCATGAGAATCAATATATGCTGTTAATTTTTCCAAAGTATTTTGTTCAAACAATAAAGTAGGATAGAGGTCCAAATTAAATTGTTTTTCCAATACATCGACTAAAGCAATTAAACTACTGGAATCAAATCCCAAATCAAAAAAAGAAACATGTGGCGGTAAAACTGCAGGCGCGTCCTGTAAATTATTCTTTATCAGCGCCTTAATTTTGTTCTGAGTATCTCCGGAAACAATTTGCTGTGAGTCCCTAGGATTCTGAATGACTTGCTGCGCAAACTGCTTGCGCTGAAATCGCTTATTGGTTAATCCTTCAAGAGCCACTACTAAATCTCCATCAGGTGTCAATAAATGAATTCGACATTTAATTAACGACTCATGGTGAGTTGGTATCACTTCAGCCTTAACGACTAAAGTGGGCGTTGTCACTCGCGCAAATACACGCACCCGATCAATTCCTAAAGGTAAATAACTCACATCAGGCCCCGCATGTGCCACTTCATCAAAATGCAGAGCGGCTATAGCAAACGTAGCACCATCCAATAAGGATGGATGTAAATAAAAGCGCGATAAATAAGGATGAGCCTTGGCGCTAAGAGTCAATTTCATCGCAATCGATGATGCATTGATTTGTGTGGTTCCACTAACCTGCATAAACTCACCATGCTCAATAAATGAAGCACGCGCTAAACTATATAGAGTATTCATTGAATGAATTGGTGTCTCAGCAGTTTGCAATACAATTGATTCAGGTAAATCGGGTCTTTTAAACGCTATGGCTGCTTTAAAATGGATAATTTTTTTATCATTCTCTTGATGATAAATTTCCACAGTTTGGTATTGTGAATCATAAACAACAGACAAAATAATCGTTTCCCCCTCAAGCACCTTGGCTGCATGAGGATAGGTGACTTGGGTGAGCTCGTAGTACTCCGATTCGAAACAGCGAGAAATAATATCCAAATAGGCGATACCAGGTAGCACGCGTATCCCATCAATACGGTGATCGGCAACCAAATAATTATCAGCTGTTAATTTAATTTTAAATACATTCGACATCAAAAAATTCATCCATTGTTTCTGAATACTGTTCTTCATGTCGCAAAACGACAGAATTTTTTTGCATCATACTTGAGAGAACGACATGAGCATTTGTTCCACCAAAACCAAAGGCACTTACTCCAAAATAATGAGTTCGATGACGTTCTAAAAATTGAGGTTCATCCAACAAACATAATGGTGAGTTGGCAAAATCGTACCGAGGATTGGGCGTCACTGGTTCCGGTTGAGGCACCAAACAGTGATGGTAACCGCATAATGCCGCTTTTATAAACCCAGCCATTCCTGCAGCACTTAAAGTATGACCAATATTCGCTTTCACACCACCCACAACACATTTTTTATGCGATGTTCCCAAAACATGAGTTAATGCTTGCAACTCCATAGGATCACCTAATTCGGTACCGGTCGCATGCATTTCAACGTAATCTAAATTTTGTGGTGTTAATCCCGCATTATTTAATGCTTTTTGAATTACTCTTTGCTGGGCTTTTGGATTGGGTGTAGTATAACCCATCGTATTCCCATCATTATTAACCGCGATTCCTTCAATAACACAATAAATCTTATTTCCATCAGCTAACGCATGTTCCAAAGGTTTTAAAACAACAAACCCTCCTCCCTCACTTAATACGATTCCATTAGCACGAACATCAAAAGGCCGACACTTGAAATCAGGTGATAAAGCTTTAGCCGCATCCATTAAAGCAAAAGGCCTTGTATTGATTAAACCATCAATGCCTCCGACCAAAGCAAGTTCAATATCTCCTGATTTCAATGCAGAAACTGCATGATTTAAAGCAACTAAAGAAGAAGAACACGCCGTATCAACCACTTCAGCAGTTCCACTTAAATCAAAAAAATGATTGATATGCGCTGCAATAAAATTTTGTCCCTGGCCAATGATCGTAAACTGATTGATCTCCTGATCCGCACTAAAATCAGCACGAGTTCCCACAAATACACCAGCATTCATTCCTTTAATTGTTTCTTGTGTCAACCCAGCATCAATAATTGCTTTTTGGCTTAATGCCAATGCACGAGTCACTAATGGGTTAACTTGTTGTTGATGTTTTTCCGAAAACCCAAAATTAAGCGCGGTTCCCCATGCATTCTCATGAATAAAACCGCCATGAACAGAAGCATACTCATTTCGATCGACTCGCTCCTTAGGAATTGGAGTAACCGAAATGGTACTTTCTAGTAAATTATTCCAAAATTCCTGCACATTATTAGCACCCGGAAATTGACATGCCATGCCTATAACTGCGATTTTTTTAGTGCTTTTTTGAAGATCGTGCGCTGCATCAGTTTTAATCAACGTTTCACGTGATAATCCATTTAGTTTCTGGATGTGTGATGCCAATCGAACAAGCGAATGATGTTCAATAATCACTTCGGCAGGAAGCATTAAGCCCATTACTGCTTCGATCTTTTTTAATAAAGTCATTAATAGAACGGAATCAACTCCATATTCGGCAAAACTCTTGTCCAATGCAACCTCATCTTCAGTGATACCGATTACCTCCATGAGGATCATTTTTAAAGTATCTGAAATAGTTCGTTGCATCGATGAACTCTGATCCGCTCGAGGTGTTGCTGGAGAAAGCTTATTCTTACTCGGCATAATGACCGAAGAAACCGTTTCGTTTTCTAATAAAGTTGAGAGTAAAGCAAGCGCCTCATCGGTTTTATAACTTCCGAGTTGGCTCCGCTGATAACTGCTACTGGACTCTGCATTTTTGCTAAATTCACTCCATGCGGGCCAAGTAATGCTTAATACTTGTCCAGCATGCGCTTGGGCAAAAGCATTTAAATAATAATTACTCAAAGCATAATCAACTACACCTGTTGCAAGCTCTGGGAGAACACTGGATACCGACGAAAAAAGGACTAGTTGTTCCATACCATAAGGACTTACCGCCGACCATAAGGCTTCAAGTCCTGCTCTTTTAGGATGAAACATCCGGATGAAATCATTTTGGGTAAGCTCTGTAAACGACTTGGTTTGCGTTGGGGTTACTCCAGCGCAATGAAAAATCCAGCCAAAACGGTCTTTTTGAGTAACTCCCTGGTCACTATCTACGCTGGGTGAGCAATTACCTTTTTGATTCATAACGACTCTTAAAAACGCGACAAATAATTCCTTTTGAGCTAAATCGCCAATATAGTAATAAACCGCACACCCTTGGTTTCTTAATTGGTTAATGAGTTGAATGGTTTTTCCTGCCTTACAAGACGAATGCAGGTAATGTTCCCATAAAGTTTCTTGTGGCAATGGCGTGATACCAGTGAGAATTAATTTGCGTGCACCACGAACAGCTAACCATTTTGCAACCTCAGCTCCAATACCACTAGTACCACCAGTAATTAAGTATACTTTCTCAACGTCAATTGAGGCTGAAGCTGATCTTTTATATTCTTTTGTTTGCAATACTTGAATGAATCGTTGTCCTTGAACATATCGAGCCTTATGAAAATGAAGGCTTAATTGGCTTAATTCTTGTTGAATAAGTTTCGTAGTAAGGAGCTGCTGGTCAATCACTAATGAGCCCGTTTTTAAACCTATAGTTTGAACATTCATACAGTGTAAAAAATAACTAATCACATCCAAATCAGGCGATTGTGTGTTATTAATTTGTAAAATGCTGCCCTTTTTTGCACTAAGAGCAACCTGTTGCAAAAGGCTCAAATGATCAACTAACTCTAACTCATCATTGCAGCAATCCAGAAGAATAAAATCATGATTCAACAAGTCAATGATTTGTTGTTGTGTAACGATTCTCCCCTCTTGAGCGAAATACCCGTCGTTTTCATTTTCCGATACATAAATGATGTGGATTGCGTTCTGCGGCAAAATGTTTTTTATCTCTGCAGCATTACTTTGAGTACTTAATACAATCCATTGACGAGGTATATCATTATCAATGCGTATATGATGCTGCTGCCAAACATATTCATACAATGTGTCTGAGATCGGTTTTTTTTCAAGATCATGAAAATAACGCCTACTTTGAAATACCGTTCGCGGTAATGGGCTAACATTAGGCTTAATCGTACTCTCATAACTTTTTAAAATCACATGGGCGTTACTCCCGCCAGCACCAAAGCTCGACACACCGGCATAATAACACTGGTCTTTCTGATGCAGGGACCAAGTCGATGGTGTTTGACATAAAACTAACGAGTCTGGTAATTGAATATTAGGATTCAATGTATTGGCATGAAGGCTTGCATAAAGCTTTTTCTGTTGCATTTGCGCAATCACCTTGATGACGCCAGCAAGTCCGGCAGCAGCCTCCATATGCCCATAATTTGATTTTAATGAGCCAATAAAACAAGGAGTATCGCGTTCAGAAAATACTTTGTTTAAACCCTTAATTTCGATGGGATCCCCCAATTGTGTCCCTGTACCGTGACACTCTAAATAACTTATATCTTCAGGCTGCAAGCCGGCTTTTGATAATGCTTTTTTAATCACTTCTGCTTGGGCATTAGCATTGGGAACAGTATATCCAGAGCTGGTGCCATTATGCGCAATGCTGCTGCCTTTAATCACTGCATGGATACGATCACCATCGTTAATTGCTGCCTGCAGCGGTTTAATTAAAATACTGACCACTCCCTCACTTGGAACATAGCCATCTGCCTGCGCTCCAAAACTGGCACAATGCCCTTGTGCGGATAACATATTTCGATGCAAAAGTTCTTGATATTTATAATCATGACTGATGAGATTAACCCCTCCCACCAATGCCATTGATGCATCTTGGGCATTGATGGCTTGAATGGCTAAATGCAATGCAGTTAATGAAGAAGAACACATACTGTCTAGGGTTAGACTTGGCCCGGTAAAATTAAGGACACTGGAAATGCGGTTTGCAATACTCGCTGCAGTTGAATTCGCGAGTATGATTTTTTGCTCTCTTAAACTTTTTTCAAAACCAGCCAATTGATAAAAATTATTCATCGCACCGATGAACACCCCTACAGAACGAGCTTGATTATCCAGCTGCATTCCGGCATCTTCGAAGCAATGCCAGGCATTTTGCAACATAAGCCGTTCTTGTGGGCACATAATTAATGCATCATGGGGTGCAATATTAAAAAATAAAGCATCAAAATCGTTCGCATTTTCAAGCAAGGCTCCATAACCGTAACTGCGATCGTCAATTGCCTGCACGCAATTTTTACCCGTTTCCAGGACGTCAATAAATGATGGGAAGTCGGGGGCTTGAGGAAAGTTTACGGCCATGCCAATTATAGCTATATCTGATGCAACCATCATCGGTTCGTACTTATCTACTTCGCGCGATGTAGCATGAGAGTGGTTAACACGACTGTTACCAAAATGTTCAATTAACTCATCAAAAGTTGTATGTTCAAATAAAAGAGTTTTAGGTTGACTGCCAAAATGAATTTCGAGATCGAAAATAATATCCATGGCCAATAAAGAATCTAATCCCAGCTTACTGAATTGCCCAATTTTTTGTAATTCATCAGAAGTCATGTTCAAGCGATGGGAAAAAACAGAATAAATTAATTCGCGAGTCGATTCTGTTCCTGTACCAATTTGTATCTGTTCACGTTCTGTAACTTGTTCGCCAAGCGTAGAGACTGTTCCGACAAGCTGCTGAACGTTGGCTGAAAGTCTGTCGTTGTCCACATGTTGTGTCACGACATGTGCCGTGAGCTCTTCAAGAACAACACATAAATCTCCATTTTCATCAAAAATTTGAATATGAAAGCTGAGTAATCCGACTTTTTGCGTACACACCAAAGCATGGTTTGACAGCCTTTTGAGAAGTACAACTCTTTTAGCGCTAACGGGTAAAGAAAGGGGCTGTTGCTGATATAAAGTAAAGTAACCCACGGTTTGCAGTGCTGCATCCAAGAGGTAAGGATTGAACAAAAACTCATTAAAATTTTGGTTACACTCTATGTGTGCAAATACTCGGTCCTCAGATGCCAAAAGGTGGGTTATATTTCTTAAATCAGGTCCATATTGAATCCCTGCTTGTTCAAAACAGCGATAATATTCAATACAGTCAATTGAATTGGAGCACTTTTTAAAATCGTTGAGGTCAAAAGGAGAGATTTTTTCATCTTTTGCAATTTCGGCACTAAAAAAAGAGCTTTCTTCATAAAACAATTCTACGACATTTGCAGTCTTGCTGATATGGATATCCATCCTTTGATGCAATGCGGGCAATGTCCTTAACCAACGCACATTCACACAATAAAGTGGCAACTCATTAAGAAAATGCTGCGTTAATGCAAGGCTCACAACCCCAGGTAAAATCGATTGATGATTCACTTGATGTTGACTGAAATAGGTCCTCTCTGCTGATAATGTGTACTCATTTGTCGTTTGCCAATAACAATGAATTTTTTTAAAAGGATGTACTGGAAATTCGCGCTGATTTTCACTAGCAAATCGTTGGATCACTATATGTGCATTTGTACCAGAAAACCCAAATGAACTGACTGCAGCAAGCGATTTATCTTTTGGCCACGGACTTAATTCTTTTACTGGATAGAAAGGGGTACTCGCAAAATCGATGTGTGGATTTTCACGATCACAATGAATTGTTGCTGGAATTTTTTGAAAATAACTGCATAAAACACTTTTGATAAAACCGCAAATTCCAGCAGCATGTACTGTATGACCAATGTTGGATTTGATGCTTCCTAAACCACAGGATTTTTTTCTATTTTCTTTTCCTTGGGTCGCAAATAATCGCTGTAAGGCACTCACTTCTATTGGATCACCAAGTTCTGTACCCGTTCCATGTGTTTCAATATAAGCAAGATCTTCTGTCGATAAACCATAAGAAGTATAAATGTGCCGCATCAGTTCGGTTTGTGCCAAACCATTAGGTGCTGTAATTCCATTCGATTGCCCATCTTGATTCACCCCACTGGCCTTGATTACTGCATAAATGGGATCTTGGTCTTTCAGCGCTTGAGCTAAAGGTTTTAAATAAACACAGGCCACTGCTTCGCCAGGAATAAAACCATTCGCTTTATCACTGAATGTTTGACATGCATGATCAGAGGAAAGCATTTTGGCATGATGCGCTTGCTGCAGGAACTCATCACTGGTCATAATGAATACTCCGCCCGCTAAAGCACTAGTGCACTCTCCATTTTTAATGGCTTGACACGCTTGATGGAGGGCAACCAAAGAGGAGGAACATGCTGTATCTACAGTAATTGCTGGCCCCGTCAAATTAAAGGTATAAGAAACTCGTCCTGCAATCACTGAGGGAGCATTTCCCCAAAAACTTTGGGCTATAGGTTTTTCCAGACTGTGAGTTAAATAATTATTTTGGCTTGCACCCACAAAAACACCACAGAATTTATCAGGTAGTTCCATCGGTGCATAACCCGCATCAATTAAAGCACCCGCTGCAGTTTGTAACAATAAGCGCTGTTGTGGATCCATCGCTTGTGCTTCAATTTTGGGGATGTGGAAATAATCTGGATCAAAGGCAAAAACATCATCCAGCCACCCCGCATGATTGGGCTCTCGTATGTATTTTCTCCCGCGCTTCTCTAATGAGGTAATCGCATCAAATCCTTCGCATAAGGAGTTCCATAATTCGTCGATTGATTCTGCTTGAGGAAATTTTCCTGCCATACCAATTACAGCAATATCTAGAGTAGACCTCCTTCCAAACTCTACTGAGGAGGTGAATTGTTTCGTCGATGCGGTGCTCGAATCCTCATGTACCTGTGTATACACTCCGGTTGTCCGCTGCGCGTCTCCTCGCACTTCACTCTCCTCAGCGAGTTTGGAAAGAGGTCTATTGTTGTTCTTTGCTGATTCATTGCTTGTCAGCTCAACACCCTCCATGATGACTTGCCAATTTCCCTGTACATCCAAAACGGCGGCGTTCTGATCTTTGATATGTAAAGAGCTGCATTGCTGAGGCTGCACTCGTAACAAAACCCGTTTTATTGCTTTAGGTAACCCAGGACGAGGGTTTTTAGCAAAAAAAGGATCGTTGCGATAAATGAATGAATGCAACATACTGCCTAAAACTGCAGGAAAGCTCCCCTTAGGATCCAGGCTAGCAGAAAATGAATCGTCAGAATCATTATAATTTTCAATAATTCGATAACACGGACCTAAATAATGCAATGAATCACCCTGATAAAAATCATTCATCACCAACTGGTTGTGGTTGTCCATTGGTCGGGACATTTCATGGTAGGTCTTAAATTGATAGTGATTTTGTAATACCAATTCCTTATTGTCATTCTTATCAATTTGCGCAATGAAGCATTCATGAGTTATTGGATCAATCTCCAAATGCAAATTTATCTCTTGATCTTTTTCAGCAATTAATAATTTTTTTAATTCAATATCAGTTAATTCCACTATGGGTGCAGTAGCCGCTAAAGGACTTAATGCAGCATAAATCATCATCAGTAAATTATCTAATGGAAACACATAATGACCATCAATTTGATGTGCTAACCAGAAGGGATTGCTTTGAGGACTGTATGTATACCGACGCCGATGCTTAGTCATCAATCAACTCCCCTGTAAATAAATCGACTGCCTGTTTTTGCAAAACAACAGGTTCTACCCCTTTTAATTCGGAACAAACAAAAGTTGCTAAACGGTCTAGCGTGGGATAATCAAAAATAACTGCAGTACGTAATGATAAATTGAATGTTTTATTGATATTGGTAACCAAACTTACCCCAGTAATCGAATCAAGGCCAATTTCTGCCAAAGGACGGTCAACTTCAAGATGCTGACCTTTGGGCAAATGAAGCGCAGAAATAACAAATTCCGAAATTTTCTGAGTAATCTCTAAAAAATCATGGAGCCCTTCTCCCCGAGTCTGGGGCGAAGATGTTCGCAGGACGGATGAGGGACTCCTCATCTGAAATTCTTGATCACAACGCGCTTCGTAAATGCGAGAATGACAACAAAAAACTCTTTGCGCTTTTTCTTGCTCAAGCAAATCTGGCTCTAACACACTAAAACCTGATGCAGATAATTTTTGCAGCCAAAGATTCTGGCTTAATAAAGGAGAGGCATTTAATCGTTGCGCGTCACGCGCTTGCCACCAGCCATCAAATAAACCAAAAATAAAATTCAAATAAGCCTGCTCTTGCACTGCCTCATTTAACAAAAACACACCCTGAGGCTTGAGAATCCGCTGCAATTCCTTGAGGGTAAGGTCTAAATCATTGGCTAGATGAAGTACATTAGAAGCCAGAATAACGTCAAAAGAACCATCAGCTAATTCTGCTAAATGATTCATATCCAAATGCTCGCATTGCAAATTAAAGCGCACTTTGGCTTGTAATTTTTTTCCTTGATTTAAGAAAAAGGAAGAGACATCCGTATAGTAATAATCAACCTGCTCATAGTGATTCAGCACATCCATTAAGGTTTCCGTAGTTGCCCCCACACCAGCCCCCAGCTCAAGGATTTTCACTCGTTTGTTGGTTGTACGGAGAAACTCACCTAAATACTTTGCAATCTGCTGATTACATTTCCTTGATTCAGGGCTTTTAGCATAAAGCGCAAACAATAAATGAAGCCCTTGTTCTGAAAAAACAATCTCTGCAGGCGCCTTATTACCCGTTAATATTGATTCATAGTTCAAATAACAAAGATAAGCTAAGCGATAATAAGCTTCATAGTCAGTGTCCTGTTGACAACAAAGCTCAAGCAATTGATTCAATAATTCATCATTAGGATGATGCGGTAAATCATTTAAATGGCCTACCAACTGTTCATACTTAGGTATCACCTTGTTTACAAAAACTTGTTTTTTCCGTAAATCATGAACCAAATGAGAAACGAATTGATTCACTCCCTCTAATCCTTTTTTTAAAGAGATAACCGATACGGCATTGGGATTTGTTCTAACGGAATGAAACCCACTGGATCCCGCATACAAGTCGCGGGGCGTAGAAGGGTGAGAGCAATTACCGTCACTTTTATGTTGAATTGCAAACTGCACGTACTGACTGTTTAAACCGATTTGCAGCGCCTCAAGTGCTTGTTGTGTTGTCAAAGGAATAAAACCTAAACTGCGTGCTCTTTTAAGGTAAAAAGAATCCGTAACAGCACCCACTTCTTGCCAAATACTCCAATTAATAATCTTAACGGGTAATGCCGTTTCTTTCTCTAAGCGCAGACAATAGGCATCAAGCGCATTGCTTGCCGCCGCATAATTTGCCTGACCTGCAAGACAAGCACTGCTTTGCATGGAAGAAAAAATCACAGCGGCGTTCACTTTAGTGTGTTGATGCAACTGATAAATGAAATAGGCACTGAATAATTTGGCATCCACCACACTGCGAAATTGTTGCCACGTCATGGAGTCAACTGTGCTGTCATGCAGATGCATCACTAAATTAAATACAGCATCGATGACTGGATATTTCACTTGCAGATACTTAATCAGCAAAGCACATTCTGCTTCTCGGGTGACATCTGTTTGAATAAACTCAATCTGCGTTCCATACGCTTGTAACAATGCACGTCCCTCTTCATTGAGAGGGCTACGTCCTACAAGAATCACTTGAGCTTGATAAGATTTCATCAAGAATTGCGCCAACTGACGTCCAATTCCTCCCATACCACCCAGAATCAAATAAGTCCCTTGGCTTATGAGAAAATCATGCGCGTCACAATTCGTAGCTAAATCCAAAGTATTTAACCAATACTGTTTATTTTGATAGTAAATGGTTTGATGTGGCCCTTCATAAACTCGTTCCACCACCGATAATTCTAAAGGGATATCGATTATGAAATGTTTGAATTGCCAATAGGGTATTTCTTTAGCTAAAGATCCCAACAAACCACTGACCATGGCGACTTGCGGATGGTGGGCTTCAACAACATAAGAGTACCAATCAATATGAATATCTTTTGTAAACAAGGCAGTGCTTAATGCACTCTTTAATACATCAAATAAAGGCTTAACAAACTTGAGAAGATCATGATTAAAAAGACTGGTCTCTAAATGAAAATCGGGTATCTTCGGATAGATAATAATGTAATCCAGCTCAGGATGGGCAGCTAAGAATAATTGGAACTCATTGGGATCAAAGTGATCCAGACTGTAGCTCAAAATCTTATTGTTTGTTTCAAGCTGAATACTCATCTGCTGAATTGTTGCGGCAAAATATTCTGCATAAATCATTAAGATATTTTTTTTGTACAAAGGTTGATGTTTCATTTCTGCATCAACGTTCAATTCCTTTGTCACATACAACAAGTGATTCTCTTGATTTTTAAACCATATTTTTTTGCGTTCGAATGGATAGGCTGGAGTAGCATGCACACCCAATACATCATTAGAATTAAGTTCATGGGTAAATACCGCATCACCAGCAAGATAAGCTTGCGCCATGGACTGGTAACGGTCATCAATATAGGCTGCAGTAGATGACTTGAGCCAATTCTGCATGTGTTCAATCAATTGGTGTTGATTATGCCATTGAAATAAGACCCGATGACGGTGGTGTACTCGTCTTTTTTGTAAGGTAAAACAGAAACTTTGTGGCTCGATATGATCAGTTTTTTGCAACCAATCGATATAATTGTTTACCAAAGCCTTCAAACTTGCCTCATTGGTTGCAGAAAGAGGAATCAATGGCACAAAAGTAGTTGTATGTTGTGGTTTGACTGCATCTCCTTGTTCTAAAACGACATGCGCGTTAACCCCACCAAAACCGAAAGAACTCACTGCCGCGCAACGCGGAATGAATTCGCCTTTGCTTTGCTTTTCTGGCCATGGATGAGTTTCTTGACTAATCGTTAACCCTGATTGCTGCAGAAGCAGATAAGGATTAATTTCAGACAAATTCGCTTGCCCAGGAATCATTTGATGTTGGAACATCAACAAAATTTTTA
The DNA here is from genome assembly GCF_043161935.1 of Legionella sp. 227. NCBI lineage: Bacteria > Pseudomonadati > Pseudomonadota > Gammaproteobacteria > Legionellales > Legionellaceae > Legionella > Legionella sp. 227. The sequence continues at coordinate 3,815,830 of NZ_CP171154.1, forward strand.
TTAATCCCGCCAATCCTGAAGCAGGTTCCAAATGGCCAATATTCCCTTTAACCGAACCCACCTCAATTGCTACATTTTTATCGGCAACAAAATTCTTTAAACCTTCCAACTCAATTGGATCACCTAATGGAGTTCCCGTTCCATGAGCTTCAATATAACTGATACGTGATATATCAATTGAGTTATAGACTTGCTCATAGAGTAGTTGCTGTGCTTTTGAACTGGGTGATGTAAGCGTATTGGCTTTACCCGTATGATTGGCGCCACTGCCAAGAACTCGCGCATAAATCGTATTATTTTGTGTCTGTGCCAACGATTGCTTCTGAAGAAGAATAACAATAATTCCTTCTCCTCTAATGTATCCATCTGCATTTTTATCAAATGGCTTACAGGCATTCGTAGCAGACAACATCCCTGATTGAGTGAATGCGTTAAAAAACTCATCGTCCAGTAATAAATTGACGCCACATACTATCGCTTGATCAATCTCTCCTTGTTTGATGGCTTTCACGGCGCGATCTAGAGCATATAAACTGCTAGAACATGCCGTATCCACTGCTTCACTCGGTCCCGTTAAATCAAAATAATGAGATATTCTATTAGCCAGTAAACTGTGTACTGTGGCAACTGGAATGTAGGGATTATTAATTTGGTAACGGGTCAATAACTTAGCATAATCAAAAGTTGACGCGCCTACATAAACACCAGTAGCAGAACCTTTTAATTGTAATGGATTGATTCCGCCCATTTCTAAAGCATGCCATACTTCTTGCAATAATAATCTTTGCTGAGGATCCATCACCATTGCTTCAAGCGGAGAAAGATTAAAAAATGAGGCATCGAATGCATCGACACCATCAATAAATGCTCCAGGATGTTGTTGCATGTAGTGCAACCGATTCGCTGGCGTTTGACTAAAAACGTTTCGTTGATTTAATAACAATTGCCAAAAATCATTCAAATCCTTACATCCTGGCAATAATGCACTGTACCCCACAATAACTGGATCATCGCTCTGCAAGCCCATAGATCGCATCGATAAATCGTGGGACTTCGGTATGATGGATGAATTGTTAACAAAACCTAATTCTGGTTGAATCGGCGCTACAACGAAACTCTTAACTTGTTGTTCATAATAGTCGATAAACTCAGAAACCGTCTTATAACCAAAAAAAGTTGCGGGAGTAATTGCTAAATCATGAGCATCATTCAAATGATTTGCCAATTCAGTAAATAAAATCGAGTTAAAACCAAGATCACCAAAAGATGAGGTCACATCAAAATGATCTTCAAGCTCCAATACTTTTTTAATGGTGTTGATTACTAAAAGTTTAAATTCCATATGTGCTTCAGACCTGTATTGTTTCGCTGATTGCGAATGATTTAATTGCTGTAAAATGAGTTCTGGATCTCCTTGATGCGCAATAATTTGCGGCCAAGGTAAAGCGGATAAAGTTTCCAAAATACGACATCCAGTAGCATTGCTAATTGCTTGCATGCCCCACTCTTTTTGCATACGAGCTAAAACCGAATCACTAACCTGCATACCTCCTTGCTCCCAAAAAGGCAAATTAATACTGCAGGTAAACCCTGTGCGTTCACCTTTGATGCGCATTGACTCACGTAAGACAGTAAAACCATCTAAAAATCCATTAGCAGCCGCATAGATAGATTGTCCAATATTGCCTAATATAGAGGAGTAGGATGACAACAAAAGAAAATGATCCAGATGATACTCCTTTGTTGCTTTATCTAAATTCAAGGTACCGGTTACTTTTGCCGCCAAAGCCATTTTAATTGATTCAGCTGATTGATTAATGATTAAACTATCTTGCTGAATCCCAGCTGCCTGAATACAGCCATTCAACCTTCCTCCTTGTTCTAAAACAAAATGAGCAATGACTGAATGCAGTGTTTCGTAATCACTTATATCAACTTGTTTGTAGCTTATGTTGCTTTGTTGTATCCAATGCTGATGTTCTGCTGATAGATTACGTCGACCAAGAAGTAACACGTGAGCTTGATATTGAGTTACCAGATACTGGGCTATAATTTTTGGAATCGCTCCAATGCCCCCCGCAATGACATACACACCCGATTTTTTAAATAATAAGCGCGTACTTTTCTTCTCTGGGGTGACTGCATGATAATATTGGGTATGAAAAAAGCCTTCTTGATTTACTTTAACCCAAGTAGGCAATTGGCTTTGTGCAATCAGTGGCAACAATTGAGTACTAAATTCCCAAGGCAAAAGAACCACACTGTAGTGCAATTCAGGAAATTCGAGTCGTGCCGTACGTAAATAAGCATGAATTGCTTGTGCGTATACTGCAGTTTCTCCAAAATCATCAAAACACAAAATCAGGTTTAATTTTTTTCTTGACTGTAAAGCGTCCTGTATATTTTGCAGTAAACTAATGAATTGCGGTGAACCTTGCACTTGGTTCACCAGAATTATGGAACATTCTGAGTCTGTGCTTGGTCTATCAGTTACTTGCAACCATCTAAGAGTTCTGTCCTTTGCTTTATCACAATAAATACGTTGCCAGGATGGTTTAAAATAATGAACTGGTATTTTTTGTGGAATAATTTGCTGCTTATGAATAGGAATCATACAAAAGCCCACAATGTGGCTTACCAAATGATGTTTTTCATCAAAAATAGAAATGTCATAACGTGGAGAAAATTTTCGTTGGGATTTGTCTTCAACAACGACATAGAGTGTAGAAGTCCACACGTGAAATAAATTCAATGCCTCAATTCCATGTGGAATATATACCTGATCTTCAGGTAGGTCTTCTTGTAACACCGAGACACATTGCAAAACACTATCAAACAATCGCGGATCCAATGTAGGATCCTCATGAGATTCTTGTAAAGTTAATACAGCGATTGCTTTATTTTTATCAGGATTAATCCGAAGTGTTTGTACACATTGAAATGCTTTGCCATGATACCAATTGTTTTGGCGAAATTGAGCATACATGTCTTCCACGGAACAATCATAAGTACACTCAACAGTAAATAGCGCATAGTCCTTACTAACAGTCCGCTCATCTAAAGAATAATAAATGCTACTCGAATGCAATAGCTCGCCTGATAACTCACACAACGTGTGGCTCTTTTCAGTTTTAAATAGAATCTTAAATGAACTGTTGTCCGCGTGATGATCCGCATAAATGGGATAAAGCCATTTTATGTCACGAATGCTGATATTGGATATCTCATTTTTATAACGCAAATAAGCTTGATAACAAAAATAAATATGTGCAGCACCAGGTAATATCGGACGTTGATGCAATCGGTGTTGCTCAAAATAATACGCTTTAGTTTCCAGAGATAAGGGGTATTCGTGAATAGCCACTGTATCAGTACGTGGAACGAACCAATGTCTTTGCTTTTTAAAAGAATGCTGTTTTGTATTAGGCTCAGGAATAATCGGATAGTCTTGTAAAATAACATGTGCATTGGAGCCACCTGCACCAAAAGAACTTAGCGCACTAAAACGAAATCCTTTACTGTGTCCCCAAACCGTATTTTTTTCTGGGATAATAAATTGTGTTTTTTCAAAATGACAATGCTCATTCAACGGCCAAGCATTAACCGCAGCAAAAATTTCTTCATGCTGATATTGTAATAAAATTCGCACTAATCCTGCTAAACCAGCACATGCTTCACTGTGGCCCATATTACTCTTAATCGAACCAATAAATACTTTATTTTGATACACCTCACTCAATGCTTTAATTTCGATTGGATCACCTAAGACTGTTCCTGTTCCATGAGCTTCAATATATTTGATTTGCGAAGAATTAATTTTTGCTTTTTGCAATGCAGAAAGGATTACTTTTTTTTGGGCTTCAGGATTTGGCACTGTATATCCGTGCATTTTGCCACCTGAATTTAGTGCACTCGATTTAATTACTCCATAAATTTTATTGCCTTCGGCAACAGCTTCACTCAATTTTTTAATACATAAAGCCACCACCCCTTCAGCGTAAACAAACCCATCTGCATTTTGAGAAAAAGTAGCATTGATGTTTTGTGCTGAAAGCATATGCAAATCAGAGAGCTCTACCATTTGTCGTGGATGTACAATTAAATTGACGCCACCAACTACGGCCATGTTCGATTCACCAGTTAATAGACTTTGACACGCTAAATGAAGTGCTGATAATGAAGAAGAACAGGCGGTATCCACCGCCATACTGGGTCCGTGTAGATTAAAACTGTAGGAAATTCGGTTTGCAGCTGACCAATAAGCACAAGAAGAATTAGCATGTTTTTGGGTGGTCCAATCTTCATTCAACCACGCATAATAAGCACCACTAATGCCGACAAATACTGCAATTTTATTGTCAGATGCAATGGGAAAAGCATTTGCATCGGCAAGAGCAGAATAAGCATTTTGCAACAGCAAACGTTCCTGCGGGTCGATAAAAGCAGCTTCACGGGGAGACAATTTAAAAAAAGCTGCATCAAAGCAATCAATCTCATTTAAAAAGCAACCATTGTACGCAAATGAGCCATGCGCCCAACGTGATTTAGGAATCGGTCCGAATGCTGTCTTGCCCTGTTGCAGCATTGAAATAAAATCATCTGATCCGGTATGCGGAAGCTGATAACTTAAACCCACTATGGCAATATCTGTTTCCCAATTGTAATGTTCTAAATCAGGATTCACTTCTTCAGGAATTTCAGAGTTTTCATTAGTGAATCGTTGAACCAATGCATTGACTGTATCTACCGCAAATAATTCAGCAATACCTAATTCAGGATATTGAGGTTTTAATTTTTGATATAAATCACTCAAACTTAATGAGTCAAATCCGAGATCAGATAAGCGGTCATCTAATTGAATTGTTTCACTATCCAAATAAAGTGTTTGTGCCAATTGCTCGATAATCCATTTCTGATTGTTTGTCGAATGAATTGGGGATTGCTGTTCTTCGACCTGTGGCTTGTTCACTGGAGCCATGGACACCTTCGATAAGGGAATTAACAAACTGGATTGTTTTTTTATCTTGCCCTGCCGCTTTATTTTGGTATCTATGACAATTTGTTCCGCTGATGAAAAATTTAAACACGAACTTTGATATTCAATTTCGGTTAATTGCATTGTTTGTAATACAGATATCCATTGATCGGCACTTAATAAGGGTGAATTGATTTGGCGTAAATGTTGGTCTTTCGCATTCCACCATCCATCAAATAAGCCAAAAATAGCAGTGGTAAAAGGGGTCTTTTCCACTAACTCATTCAATAATAAATGTCCCCCATCAACCAAGCATTCACTCAAGCTGTTCAGGGAATTTAAAATATCGCTCGTTGCATGGATAGCATTGGTCGCAATGACACAATCAAATTCGTGATAAAACTCATGCTCAGCATCCATGTGCTCCATATTAAAGATTCGAAACTCCATGGAGTGTTCGTACTCAGAAAAATAACGCTTTGCTTTATTAACCAATGCAGGCGAAATATCCGTGAAATAATAGACATAGGATTGACCTTGCAATGCTGCTAAAATAGCCCGAGTCGAAGCGCCGCTCCCAGCACCTACTTCAAGAATCTTTATTTTTCTTTGAGCCGACATACAGTACTTTCTCAATTTACTTGCCAGAATCTGATTAGCATGATCAGCAACTGCATGATGCTCATAAAAACCTTGGACTAACTCTGTATTACCCTGAGGAAAAATAACCTGCTGCGGTAATAGATTCCCTGATAATAGATCATCATAGTGTTCACATACTGCTGCAAATAATTTAAGTCGGGACGCATAATCCCCTTCTTTTAATTCAGCTTCATAGCTGTTTTTTAGTGCCTCAAGTTGCTTGATATCTTTGGCAATATAAATAAAGTCGTTATCCAAATGAATAAAATGCATTTTTTGCCAGATATGAAGTAACTCTCGAACCAATAATTGCAAATGTCTTTGAAAAGGCGCCAAAAATGTCGCAATGCAACAACCCTGCATGGGAAAAAACTGATTGATCTGCAGCAAGAGACTTAGTGCAACAAATCCATCCAGGCTCTTATTTTTGTTGATCGCTAAACTGGCAATAAAATCGCTTTTTTTTGCAGTTCCGGTAATTAAAGCAAAAGGCGTATTAGTGCCTATTTGCAGTTCAAAAAGTGTCATCAGTTGAGCAAAAGATAAAGGAGCCAAATGATTATTCGCCATGTACTGTGAATAATCAGCAGAAGTTGCCAAGCCAATGCCTTCGATCACTCCTAATGCACTGACAAAACAGGGAAGACTTTTTTGTTGCGCCGATAAATAACTTTTAAAAGCCGCCTCAAAGCTGTATATCGTAGCCCCTAAATTGGGGTAATAGGCTTGGATTGAGGTAAAGACATACAGGTTGTTGGCGTACTGAGATAACTCTTCAGCAACTAACCAATGGTTGCGTTGAACGACTTGCATCAATGTCGTGGATAATGAGTTCTCACTTTGCTTAATCCACCATTCGTCATCTCGTGCAACAGCTAAATGGAAAATACCCGAAATTTTCTGTAGAGACGCTATTTGTTTTAAACGGGTTAGAAGAACTTCATCTTTATCCGGATCATAGCACTGATAAATCATCTTAGCTTGTTGCAACTGGATTTTTACTTGTTCATTCAATTGGTTATAGGGCTTGCGACCCAGCACATAAATTTGTGCCTTGTAGTGTTCTTGGAGATAGGCGCCCAGTTTTAAGCCGATTCCACCCGCTCCACCAACTAAAACATAGACTCCTCGATATTCAAGGCCTTTATTTAGCACCCTAGGAAATTGTAAAGTGACTTTATCGTATTGATAAAATTTTCCTTGAAAATCAATCACCTTAATGTGAAGTGGACTTATTTCTAAATTAATCGCTTTTACAAAATGAGTGACTAATTGGACTTCTGCAGAAGAATAAAGCTTATCCAGCTGCAGGTAAATCACGCGTTGTTTTTTAACTTGAACACCGCATCTTATCGTAATTTGCCGTATCGCTTCTAATACATAATGGATTGGATTTATATCCGGATAATCAATCGTGATCCAAACATCTTGCCTGAATAGCTCATTTAAGGAAAACTCAGTCCAATGAACCTGTTTCAGGTGAGACAATTCATGATGATTGATACATTTCACTGTAGTTTGTAATGCATCGAATTGTCTTCCAAAAGAGTTTTCTCTGGTTTTGTAACTAGCTGTTATAGCTTTCTTAAAATAAGGCTTACGCTCAAAATCCATCGTCCCTAAATAACGTTCAAAATCGATAACAAAACCCATAAGCCATAACTGAAGAACTACCTCATCACTTAATGTCAAAGCATCCAGTTTGTTCGCTTGATCCAGATCAATACAGATACGTTGCCCTTCTTTAAAATGAAAAATACATTGATTAGAAACACTACTCTGTGAATCGCAGATTAAGGTCAATATCGGTTTATAGTAAGCACTTAATAAAATAAATAAGTTCGCTTCAGAAATTGTGGTTACCCGCTCAATTAATCTGTTCTTAAAAAGATCGATAAAAAAAGAATCTCTCTTTAATAATAATAGGACCTCTTCTGGCACAAGAAGTTGCTGCTCAAGCATAGCAATGAGTTCAACCAAGGCAGCAGGAAAACGGTTTAGTAGTTCTTTTTTTACCGCGCTTAATTCCCATTTATTAATCACACTAACTCTTGCCCACAAAAGAATTATTATTATTTGATGATTTATAATTCCTTCATCTAACAGTAGCCCCGCATCACCTTGCTCAAACACGGCAATTAATTCGGGATCGAGTAGATTTTGCAAAAGCGCTTTAAATGTATATTGATGCTGGTACAGCTCTATACTTTCAGCAATAAGTCGATTCACCTCCGATGGGTCGATTAACAAACCATCAATAAGTTCCAATACATACTCATCTAAATCACTTAATGCTGGATATTGTTCACCATTTAATATTAAATGTGTTTGCATCTTTTGATTGGCTTGCAACGCCAGAGACACAGCATTTCCAAAAGCCTCAATACAACGAATATCAGGTAAGAAATCATAAATCAGATTAATCCAATATTCCGGCAACCGTTCAGAAAAAGTATGCAGCATGTAGGGTCTTAAGTTAACTGCACCCTGTGCACAACAGCCTGGAAGAGTGATAAAGTCATGATTCAATGACACCCAATTAATGGACTCATCATGATCATTGATCCACCCTGCTTGGCGAAAAGAAGGATGGTGCTCCTGGGTATAAATTGAGTTTAATGCCAGATGATACTTTTGCTTCTGTAGAACATAACCCTCAGTGAGCGTCACTCGTGCTTCCAAATCTTCTTTGGTCGCTGCGCTCAGCAATAAAGGTAATTTAAAGGGTTCTTCTGTACGAATCGGTGGGCGCTCAGGAACTGTTTGCAAAATCGCATGCGCATTTGCACCACCAAACCCAAAAGAACTAACCGCAATTTGCGAATGATTATAAGCAATTGATTCTGTATTGATACTTAAAATTTCTGGTAATAAAAGATTAGCTGTATCAGATAGTACATGAGGAGGAATTTGTCGTTTTTTTAAAATAAGAAGACACTTAGCAACGCCTAATAAACCGGCACCAGCCTCCATATGCCCTAAATTTCCTTTAATAGAGCCCACAAAGCAACCAGGATAATTACGACTTAAGGCCTCAAGTTCGATAGGATCGCCAAGATTAGTCCCTGTTCCATGAGCTTCAACATATCCTACATCGAGATTCAAACATTGCTTTTTCGCCAAACGAATGAGTTTTGATTGTGCCGTCACACTTGGAGCAGTCATCGTGCTTGTAGTTCCATTGTGATTACAACTAATTCCTACCACAGCTGCTAAAATGGGAAGATTTAATGAATCAGCCTTTGCTTTTGAAGTAACGAGCAAAGTAACCATGCCTTCCAAAGGTAAATACCCATCTGCTTGCATCGAAAAAGTATGACACCAACCACTTCTCGAGAGCATCCCTGCTTTTTTGAAACTTTGATGCCTTAAAGCACTATCGATGTAATTCACACCAATAATAAAAGCAAAATCATTTTGACCATACTTGATACTGTCACACGCATCCTTTAAGGCAACTAGAGAACTAGCACATGCTGCGTTAATACTTTTACTCTCTCCAGTAAAGTTAAAACAGTGCGAAACCCGATTTGCAACACTGGCCTCACAATTATTCAAAAAAAAACGACTGTCACTTTCCACCTTAGTGCTTGCATAGGTATGCAAGTTATCAACAGTCATCACCCCTGCATAAACACCTGTAGTTGCCTGTTGCAACTCCTGTCGCATAATGCCGACCTGTTCCAGACAAGTATGTACTCCATACAAAGCCAATTTCTGTTGAGGATCGATGTGAGCGATGTCTTTTGCGGTGAGATTAAATAATTCTGGAGCAAAGAAGTCCCAATCAGAGAATAAATTGGCATAGGTCACTTCATTCTCACTATGCCACATTCTCGAGCTATCTACAGAACAACGTGTTTTTTTACCGGCAACTAAAAATTGCCACAAAGCTTCCTCATTTTCAATGTGTGGAAGTCTTAAGCTTAAGCCTATCAATACAGGAGTCGTATCTTCAAGAGTATGAGTCTTGTTTGAAACTCGCGTTAATTCCTGGTCCATTCTGTTCATCTAACCTGTCTGATGAATGTGCAAAAAAGGAGGGAATATAGTCCGTTTTAAACCCTTGTTGATACGTCTTTAAATGAGAAATGAATTGTTTGTCCGTAAGCAAATTCATAGCTGCTTTTACAAACATTAGAGCAATATAATAACGCCCTTCATTTGTGTTTTTATCAATTTTTAATTGAAATGGATTAAATTGATTAAAAGGTGGCAAATTACTTAATATACTTTGATCAGTTTTCAAATCATAACTTGTATTGAGCCCAAGTGAACAAATAGCATATCGCAAATAAACATAAGCTTTAGTGATTTGGTAAGAAGCTTCATCCAGTGCACTAATTCGCCCTTTCTTGTACGCAATATGCAGAAAAGCTTCTTCTAACGCGTTTAAACGTAAAAAATTCGCGATTGTTGCCACATCAAAAAGCGGATTACCAACCCGAGCAAATTCCCAGTCAATTAACGAAAATTGATTCTCTTCCGTTTGAAATAATATATTCCAGGGATTCATGTCATAGTGACACAAACTGGCTTTAGGATTTAGACTTAATAAATAATCTAAATCATTAAATAGAGAGATAACCAAGGAAAAACCTTCGAACTTAGGATTAATTTCAGCAAGATCTTTTACCCTGGACTTTAATTGCAGAAATTTATCGCTTTCTTTACTCACTTTTTTTTCAGGTACTTTGATTGCATGTAATGCACTAATCACTGATCCAAGTGATGCTAATCTATCCAATGATTTATCTAGTGGCCAACGGGGATCATTCGCTATAAATTCATATATAGCTACTTTTTGTGCTGCATTAAAATAAATCATTCGTGGACCAATCCCAATACTCGATGCAGCTTCTGCGGCATACAATTCCACCCATCCTTGAGCACTGCCCTCTTCTAATATTTTAATAACATACTTCTGATTATATGCTTCCACTAAAAAATTCTGACAGAAAGGAGATAACCCTCCGTTCAGTGGCTTTATCGCACCTACATTCCAAGGAAGAAATGACTGCACTGCTGACTTTAAACGAGTAGCAATCGCTTTGGAGTTACTTATTGATTCTACAGTACTCTCAGAAATCAATTCTTTGGGTGTCACAATCTGGTCATCTATAAATAAACGCCAGCTACGACAGACTAAACGAAGCGTTTGAATTTCATCCTTATGGAGATATTTTAAAATCCCTCCCATAATAAAATAAGGAACTTGCAGCTTTCCAAAATTAAAATCTTTGGCCGGCTTGGCTAAATTACCTGATAACCTGGTATTGAGTTGTCGCTTAAATTGATAATCATTAACGGTTTGCATCGCTTGTTTGATGAGCATCACGCTAATGTAAAACTTGCCTAAATCACTTCCTTTATCAATTTTTCCATCACTAGGCTGATATTCATTAAATGCTGGAATTGATCCAATATCCACATGGCTCACACTTAAGGGATCCTTTATATTTGCTGCAAAACAAATTGCAAATCGCAGTAAAGCGATTTGTTGCATGTGCACATAATGCAAATATTCTTCACTGCTAGGTTCATGCCCCAAATAATGAGTTAAAAGAGATTTCGCGGCAGGAGTCTTTAAACGCAAGGTGGCAACTACTGTGGCTAAATCCAAGAAAGGATCATTTAATCCGGCACATTCCCAATCAATAAAATAGAAATTATCAGGAGTTGCCAGTATGTTGTTGGGATTGACATCATTGTGACAATAATGAGTTTGTTTTACCAAAGCCGTTAGATCGTCCAGTTGCATCAGTGCGTATTGCTGCAAGAAAAATAGAGGTGAAGCTTTAGCATAAGTGTTTAAGGTCTCTCTACGTTCAGTGATTAGGGTAGAGTTTTCAATTTCCGCTCGCTTTTTGAAAGGAGGCCCTGAGTGTATTATCGCAAATTTTTTTGCAATAAGTTTCAGCTGCTCATCATCAAGTTTTCCAGTAATTGAAGGATCATTTTCTACATAACGCATGATCACAACACCTGAAGAAAAATCAAAATACTCTACGTCAGGAGCAACTTTGCTGTGTGCGAAAAAAATAGATGCAAGTACTTCACGGGCCCGCCCTTCCATATGTCTTATATGACGCAATACAAAACGTTCATCGCCCACTTGTATTAAATAACTGTTGGCCCAAGGAGAAAATCCCTCTGTCAAACGCTTTATTGTGATCGGCGATTGGGGGATTACAGGCAGAAAAGCTTCAATATGTGGACGTAACTCAGAAACATCAGTTGAGTCTTGTGCCTCAATAAATAATTCAGAACCCTCATGGGTCAATAACTCTCTCCAGCTTTGATTTACGAAACTTAATTTCTTTTTATCTTCTGAAGGTACATAACGAACTATCTTTTGAACAACACTTAAGGGTAAAGAAATATCAAAAAATTTCATGAGAATAAATAAGCGGTTGCCTTAACTGAAAGCATATTATCCAAATAAAGGGCTAAAATCAAATTACAAAATAAATAGGAGCTAAGATATTCATAAATATAAAGTTCTTTGACAACTTTCGAATTCGTAGCAGAGTAATTACTTGAAGCAGAACGATGCGCAGATAATGAATTTGATGAATAAAATTAGGTTTTTCACGACAACTGAGTACTTATCAACCACACAGAGATCAAACTCCATCTTCAAGAGAATAAGGGACAAAAATAGATTTTCGAAGAAGTGTGACAGATTATTTGTATCTTGATATCAAAGACACCTTGGTAAATGATGAATCATCGGATTAACTTCTCAATCCTACAAGAAGTTTGACAGTCTATAAACAGACTTATCCACAGAAATTGTGAATAACTTAAATGAGGTGTTGGGGAGTTAAAAATGATATAAATTAGATAGCACAAGAATTCTTCTAGGTTGCTAACTGGTAATTGTTTATTTGGTAAAAATAGATATCCACAGAAAAAGGATATTAGATTGAATTCAGACCTAGCTATCTTATACAAATAAAAAATAAAAAAATAGTCTTGACTCGAACTATTTTACTTTTTATTTTGCCTCGATGATTTCAGGGGGGGGCTTTATTATAAATGGCACAAATAAACGAGACTCTCTCAAACAAGCACTTGGACATTGGCGAGTCAGATGACCCAAGCGAGCACCAATGATGATGATTTGTTACAATCGACTGGCCAAGAGATTAACGCCTTGATTTATCGCTTGCCATAGCATAATCGTTTGAAGTCGATCCATATATTCTTTTATTATGAGCGATTCAAATAAGGATGTGCTGCTAAAAATTCACAGTAGGATTTATTACCCTCAAGCAAAAGGGTTATTCGCAATGACTTGGGGTTGTACTGTCATCGAAACAACATATTCTGCTTCTAATTGAATATGATATTCTAAACCAGCATGCAATAAGACCAGATTATTTTGGGCATCTTCACACATTAAGTCTCTTAGTTCTTGATTATGGACTATGGCGACAGCTCTCTCTCGGGCAAAATCTAATGGTGATTTGATAAAAAAAACATGTGCATCTATTCCGATGCCGTCACCATATTCCTGATTAAACACTTCTTCTCTAGCCATAAAGAAATTTAATGGAATAAAAATTGGTTTTCCCTTAAAGTCATAAAGGTGCCGATCATCCGCTCGCATACAATAATAAGGAATTGAAGCAGATGCCGCTTCTTTTAATAACTCTTGGTCATGATTATTCTCGTCAGAATAAATAACAGCCTTAGGTAAAGGCATTACTGGCAAATATCTTGATATCTTATCGTCACATTTTTCTTCCTTATCCCATTTATCTTCTTTTTGAGATTGAATCTTATCATACTGACTTAAATCATCTTGATATGTCTGTAAACCTTCTTTTAACTTCTTGTCAGCATATTCTTTGAATATGTCATAAGAAAAGTTTTGGCTGCAATATTGAATATTTTGTCTTCCAAAATCTTGCGTGGCAAAAGGAAGCATACGAATACACATTTCCCTTACTTTTTCTTGATCAAACCATTTTAAAAAATCTTTATCTTCCGTAATAACATTTAAACCGTGACGATAACCAGCCATAAAAGACTCTTGATCAACGACATAGGAAGTTAATTGTTGTGTATCGGCATCATAATAATATGCACGATTTTTTGCCGTAAACTCTCGTGCTCCTTCAATTTTATTATTGATATCACTATGATAATAATAGGTCTCACAATTCATTGAAAATGGTGAGATTGCTCCTGTTAATGGTCCTTGTAGTGGCTGAAAAAGAAAAGAACATCCCGAAAATGTTGGGGTTATAAGCGGATTGAAAATACATTCTGCATCAATAATGGTGGGTTTTTTTCGAGAAATAATCAAATTTTCATGATGAAAATCAGAGCCAGAAACTGATTGAATTAATAGAGTAGTCATTCCCATGATGTATGAAAATTGTTGTGCTTCTTTTTCTGTTCTCAAAATACAAGAAGAACTCTCATCCAGAGCAGCTAAAGATAATGCCTCGCTAAACTTACTCCGCCCGACTTTTGTGGCCATATCATAGTCCAGGTGCGATTGTGAAGGTAAAAATTCAATGTAACCATAGTGCTGTGTGACAGATTCAGAGGCCGAATCGTCAATTCTAGGCAGTATTAAATAAGTGGGAATAGGTTCCAGGGCTCGCCTATTAAATATTTCGGCCAAACTCTCATGTCCTTCATAGCTTGCATCTAAGGCTTTTAACTTGTTTAGATTACCGACCAGCATCGCATCTGCTTGGACAGAAGTTGGTTTATAAACAATTTTAAGTTCTTTTTCGTCCTTATCTCTAAACGTCAAAAAATAAACTTGTTGGCCTTGCTTATGCATATCGCTACCGCTTGGCGTAATACCAACTAGTTTTGGCTCGTTCATATGACTTAAAAATCCTTTTTCCAGCACTGGGAAATCATGTTCAATCCGTTGAAGCATTTTCTCGATATTTCGTATTGCATCTTGTTGAATTTGACGAAGTGATTGTTCCATTTGAAGATACTGAGTAAAGTATTCAGCAAAATCATGGCGCTGAGCATAATATTTTTTAAGTTCTTCTTTTAAAAAAGAATCAAAATATACATCTTCCTCGCGTTCAGTCATTGGCTTTTTTTCCATCCGACGATTTAATGCGATTTCTCTCATTCGTTTGTTTATAGTTCTATAATCAGCATCTACAGGGATTCCGTATTCCTGTTCACGATATTGTTTTAAGTCATATTCAATAAACGATACTATTTGTTGATCCATCACTCCCGCCAGATGTTCAAGGATGAGACTTAATGACTTTTTATCAATATTAAATATTTTTGACTGAGGCTCAAAAAATTGCAGGGTATATGTCTTTAAAGTTTTTTCATCTTTAACAAAATAGTTTTCGAGTTGTTGAACTAAATCTCTTAACAAAACAGCATATGCACTAACGTGCCTCGCATCCGGTGAAAAAGCCTCTATTTCATCTAGTCTTTTCGATTCAAATAGAATTCTGGCCCTCATAACGACCTCAATCCAAACATTCTTATTATATTATAGGCATACAACTCATAAGATTGAGCCCTTATAGAACCCTGATTGACCCCGAGAATATTTTTTTAACCAAGTGATTTAGATCTCTGGTTGGATTAATGGGGTCAGGCCTTGAATTGTGCATTATCAATTAAAAGTTGACAAATCTATTGACCATCAGGATAAATCAACTAAAACATGGCAAGGGAAAATAATCAAAACTCAAGGCCTGACCCTCTAGGTTTTTATGGCAGTGATGTTTTGTTGCACCTGTATTTTTGCTCAAACTATCTAGCCACTTTGGTGGAGAGGCGGGAGCGGGGTTAGTGGATTTAATTAGTGGCTCTGAACGACATAGCGAAAGCATGGCTCAATCCGGAATGCGCGTTGCCAAAACAGGATTAAAAATCGCCTCCGAGGGAGGCATTATGATGTTTTTAAAACACTTCCTTGCGTTCAAATACTTCATTGAACTC
The DNA here is from genome assembly GCF_043161935.1 of Legionella sp. 227. NCBI lineage: Bacteria > Pseudomonadati > Pseudomonadota > Gammaproteobacteria > Legionellales > Legionellaceae > Legionella > Legionella sp. 227. The sequence goes on from NZ_CP171154.1 coordinate 3,831,398, forward strand.
ACTCATACTAATCAAACCGGCCTCATATTTTTCCCGAGCCTCATGAATACTCATAGAGCGATCATTAGGTTTATCTTCCGTAACACCAACAATAGCATCAAGAAATTCAACTACCCATTGAAATATTTTTCTCATTTGAAGCCTTCCCTGTGATAAAAAATTACTTAGTCCGTTCAACCATTATAGGCATATTTCAAATTCTATTGCCAATAATGTTCTTGCTTGTTCTTGCCCCATATAAAAGAGGGTCAGGCCTTGAATTGTGAATTATCAATTAAACGTCGCTGAATCTATTGGACTATCAGGATAAATCAACGAAAACATGGCAAGGAAAAATAATCAAAACTCAAGGCCTGACCCTTTATGCTACAGCTTATTACTGATTATGTTTTGAAGTGTATGGGAGTGATTAATTCTGCTGAAGTAATTGCGATACAAACTATAAATAAAGAACAAATATAATTTTTACAATGTCTGGCAAATTATAAGCTTCAGTAAGTTCCATTTTGGAACTCCCTGCGAGGCACTTAGATTGGGCATTCACTGCGTACCCAATTCAACAAACTCCATTTAAACCTTATCAAGATTTAAAAAATAACGAGTCGCTTTGAGTTCGCCGGTTCGTTTGAGAATATTTTTTTTAACCAAGTCATTCAGATCTCTGGTTGTTGTCGCTATGGGTGCGCCTGTTATACTCATATAATTTTTAGCACTTAAACCACCTACAAATCCATCAGGTCCAGCATGAAATAATCTTAATAAAGCTTTTTCTTGCCTTGGATTAATTTTCCCTTCCGCTTCCCTTAAAATTACAGATTTCTTAATAATAAAATCAATATACAAATAAGTGCTTTGTTGCGCTTCTAAAGCAATGTTAGCAAACCAGATTAACCAAGATGTCAGGTCTAAGGTTTTACTTGCTAAACCTAATTGTTGATAATATTCCTTCCTCTTTTTTAATAATATTTTTGCCAATACCGTCATTACTGGTTTTGAAAATCCTTGAGATAAAGCTTTTTCTGCTATAGCCCGCCCTATCCGTCCATTTCCATCTTCAAAAGGATGGATACTCTCAAACCATAAATGGGCTATTCCTGCTCGGGTTAATGTAGGTAAAGGGGCTGGACCAGTGAGAGAACTCCGTTCAAACCAATCAATAAATTGCTCCATTTCAGCCGGAACAGATGATGAGGGAGGCGCTTCAAAATGGATTGTTCGATCATAATCAGGTCCAGAAACAATTTGCATCGCTTCTTCATGCTTACGATATTGACCAATATTTTCTAAATGTTGGCTATTACCCATTAAAAATTGATGCCATTCAAATAAAACCCGATGTGTTAGCGGGCTAGGAATCGTTTGATATAAATTAACCATCATTTTAGCAATCCCACGCTCTGCCATGCTCGCTCTAGGAGCTTCTATAGACAACCCTAACTCTTTTTTTATAGAAGATTGAACGCTATCTCTATTTAAATGCTCCCCTTCAATTTCAGAGCTATCCAAAGCATCAGTACACATCAAATCGATAAATAAATTTTGCTTACCTTCTTGAGAAATATGTTGTGAGGAACCAATAATAACGCCAGCACTCTCAGTAAACGACTGTTCATACACAACTAATTTATCGGAGTCCCAAGTAAAATTAGGCCAATTCTCAAGCTGCCAATTCCATTTCATGATTAATAACCTCGCTTTTTATTAATCAAAATATAGCATATTAATGATTAATAAAGTATGGTTTTATTAATCATTTTTTAATGCATCAAAAAGCTGCATAATTACAACCAATCCTAATTAAATTCTCAATATGCTATGTTCAAGATTTAATTAAATTAAAAAGTAATTAAGAATTACCGAAACTGCTACTCGACGTTATCTCTTTAAGATCATCAGCTAGATGCTGTTTATTATAAGCTTCGATAATTAACTTAGCGCATTGACGTAAATTATCATTTTTCGATGAACCAGTAAAAAACACATGAGTTCCATTAAATTGACTACTAGGGATACTGCGTGACATCATCATCTCTGCTGCGACTATACTACAACGTTTGCTCACATCAGCACCCTTTTCTATTAGTAATTGAATAACAGATGAATGTTGTCTTTGAAGCGCTAGTTCAATTGGAAATGTATCATCCTCATTAGGAACTGAAATTGAAGCAATATCTGCGTTAACAATTAAATGCACAATTTCTAAAAGTTTTTCATCTGGAGCATTACCTATTGCACGAAATAGAGGAGTTTCTCCATATATGTCTTTTTCAACAAATTTGATGCCTTCACAACTAGCTAATTTCTCTAATACGCCAATATTTCCAATAGCTGCGGCAATATGCGCAGCAGTTAAATCTTCAGATACTTTAACATTAGGATTAACTTTTCTTTCAGATAACAAATAACTTACTGTTTTAACATAGTTATTTGCAGCTGCAAGATAGAGAATTGTGTTGAAGTCTCCATCTGGCACATCAAAATTTATTTCATCTGGTAGAGACCTTAGGCTTTCTATTAATTCATCATCTGATTTAAGAACCAACCCTCTTAATGTAGGTTTGGTAATAGCTGCTAAATGCTTTGGGTTTGAACTAGGGCTAAACTTCATAAAATAAGTTCCTATAATTTAAAAGGAGCACATTGTGCTAAGTAAATTCATGCGGACCAATTTTTTTATTAATTTTCATAACGGATTAAGAGGGTCAGGCCTTGAATTGTGCATTATCAATTAAAAGTTACTGAATCTATTGACTATCAGGATAAATCAACTAAAACATTGCAAGGAAAAATAATCAAAACTCAAGGCCTGACCCTCTAGGTTCCTTTAACTACCAAGGCATGTACTCATCCTTGTCTTCTTCAGTATCGATTCTATTAGAAAAATACTCTTTCATAACATCTCCCTATTCAAAATAATTTTTAGAAGGGGGGCGATTATAGATTCATTATTTCATAGAATCATTTAAATTTAGGGGCTATTATTTAGATAGTACCCAGAAAAAATCACTCAAAATTATTATTTGAATAATCAACAACTTGAAGTTCATGCTCTCGATTTAATAGGCTGTCAGGAACCTTGCCTGTAAATTGATTATGATCAAGGCGTAATACTTGCAGGTTAGCGATGTTGCCAATGTCAACAGGAATTATACCTTCCAAGGCATTGTGTTCAACGCGCAATGTTTTAAGAAAGTGAAGTTTTGTGATTGTATCCGGAAGAATCCCACTGAATTGATTGTGTCCAAGATAAATATGTTCCAATTGCATTAATTGTTCTATTTTAGGGCTTATGGAACCTGAAATGTGGTTGTTAAATAAATAAATTTCTTTTAAATTTTTAAGCATGTAAAGAGAGTCAGGTAGAACTCCATTCAGTTCATTATCATCAAGTCGTAATATTTCAAGTCGTTGTAAATTCCCGATGGAGGGCGGAATAACTCCTGATAATTTATTAACATGTAAATCAAGCCATTTCAAATTTCCAACATCACCAATACTATCAGGAATCTCTCCGTCTATCTGATTGGATTTAAGCCAAATATTTTCAAGCTTTTTGCATTGACCAATCGTCGCAGGAATACGCCCTCCTATGCGATTAAAGCTTAGGTAAAGTGTTTTCAGCTCAGTTAAATTACATAGTGTATCCGGCAACGATCCTTCCAGCCCATTATCATAAAGTTGCAGTTCCGTTACATGCCCATTTGTATCACATACTACCCCGTGCCATTCACAGTATGAAATAGAATCAGAAAGCCAATTGTCTTGTCTAATCCAATTTGACCCGTTAGTTGCTTTGTAAAAATTCTCAAGTTCTAATCGTTCATGCGGATAATTTGTGTCTGCAAAAAGAGCATTTGAAGCTAACGTTGCCGCAATTCCAAAAAAGAATACTTGTTTACTAGACGATTTTAGCAATCTAAAAAAGGCTTTGAAAAAGGAATGGGGAATCGTTATTGGCATGGAACTCTCTTTTGCAAATTACTCGAACCAGTATAAATATCGAACAATTTAATGTCAAATATGTAGGGTTTGTTTACAACTGAGTCACGTTTTACTTTGAAAGTAAAACTTTAAAAAGTGTATTCCAGAGAGTTTTGACAGAACATATCTTAATGTAACCTATTGATTTTACAATGCCGCTGATGTGAATCGAACACACGACCTTTTGATTACGAATTAGAAAATTAGGGTTTTTAGCCATTTCGACACGTTATGATTTTCTTTTAATTTCCCTTTAATTACTTGACGTTAATAGCATATTAAGTTATAAGTTCTTTTAATGAATTTGACCTCATTCTTCGACACATATTCGACACGTTTCGACACGCAAAATAAAAATTGAGAGAACAGGATGCGAATCAACAAAACAAATATTGAAAACTTAGATATCCCAAAAGCCATTAAAGCGGGGCAAAGTGCACAAAAGAAATATTACGATGATAACCTCAAAGGTTTTGGAGTTCGTGTCACCTCTGGAGGCACTAAAGCGTTCTTTGTCGAAAAACTCATTAATAGAAAACTTAATCGAATAACGATTGGTCGTTACCCCGAAATAAGTCCCGATATGGCGAGAAAGAAAGCCACTGAACTACTTGGGCAAATTGCTATGGGTAAAGATCCGGTGGCTGAAAAAAGGGCACAGTCCATGCGAGAAATCTCTCTTAATGAAGTATTTCAAGAATACCTACAAACCAGAAAAACATTAAAACCGAAAACCATTAGCAACTACGAGCAAGTAATCAATAAAGCGTTTCCTACTTGGAAAAACAAACCAATTCTCTCCATTACCAAAGATCGCATCAGTAAACAACATGAAAAACTAGGTAATGAACATGGCGAAGCTTATGCAAATCTTGCTATGAGAGTACTACGCGCCCTATTTAACTTTGCTTCTGGGCAATATGAAGATGCTCAAGGCAAATCATTAATCATGGAGAACCCTGTAAGACGTCTTTCACAAACTCGCGCATGGTATCGTGTAGAACGTCGGCAATCCTATATTAAACCCTATGAGTTAGAGGCTTGGTATAAAGGACTTATGAAAATAGAAAATGAAACCTTACGAGATTATTTATTATTCGTTTTACTAACTGGCTTAAGAAGAGAGGAAGCTGCCACTTTAAAATGGGAGAGTATCGATTTAACAGCAAAAACATTTACAGTAGTTAAAACGAAAAACAATGAATCCCATACCCTGCCCCTTTCTGATTTTCTATATGAATTGTTGAATGCTCGATATGAGAAGAAAATTAATGGTTATGTATTTCCTGGAACTGGTGCTGCTGGTCATATTATTGAACCACGTAAGCAAATGGCCAAGGTGACTAAAGCATCAGGTATTCATTTTACTGTACATGATTTAAGACGGACCTTTATTACTATTGCTGAAAGCTTGGATATTTCAGCTTATGCGCTTAAACGATTAATGAATCATAAAATGACTAATGATGTAACTGCTGGTTATATCATTACTGATGTAGAACGATTAAGAAAACCAATGCAATTAATTACAGAATATTTTTTAAAGTGTATGAGAGTCCAATCAGTTGATTTCTTGGAACTCAAAATATCCAATTTGGTCAACAATGACTGCTAAATTAAGAAACAATTTATAGCTATCTAGTTTGAAGATAAAATTGATTGAGCTACGTTGTCATAAGTTGGCATTAATGAATATTCATTAATGCTCATATTAGAAAGTATACTGGCAACAGATTTTGCTTTATCACTGGGCAACTCAATTTTAATTAAACCCTCTTTATAATAATTTGAAGCTTGTAGATATTCCTCTAAATTAGGCCATTCAGCATTATGAAAATAATAACTTTCTGAACCGACCATTTCGGTAAAAAAGCCCTCTTTGCTTATGTAAAAATTCTAACCCAGCCCTTTGTAACCTTTTATGTAACTTAACCTCTCCTTTTAAAGTAGAATGTCTTAAATATTTGGTATTTAATGCCCATACACAAATATCATGTTGCTTTTTAGAGCTATCATTACTTTTTACTGCGAAGAAAGCAGCGATTAAAGGATCAGTAGTCCAATCTAAATATCGAGTTGGTATACCATGATGTTGAGCTAATGCCGTAGCTTGGGGAAAAAAAAATTCAAATAATGGAACATAAGGAAAAGCATTATTGCCTTTAGGATGAAAATTTTCTCTTAATACTGTTTGCTTTTTATCTATGTAAATAAAATTATTTATATACCTAGATAAATTATAATAAAAATAATTTACTGAGCTAATTTCATTAGATTGTTTGGGGAATAGATTTAAGGTAGGTATTAGTAAACCGATATTATTAGCTCTAACTAAGAATTCCTCAATTAACCTGATTTCAATAAAAACACTTTTTATTATATTTTCTAATCGTTCTTTAAATTCATCTTGTAGTGAAGTACTAGCAATAATATTAGAAATCGCCGCTCTCAAACCTGGAGTGGGAACACCTGGTATAAAATCACCTATTATTTCATCAAATTTATCCAGATATTTTGTATCTCTATAAAGAGATGGTATTAAATCGTAAGTAGAATCATTGTGTCCGCGAAAAATCCAATTGCAATTTATATCCTTATCTTCATACCATCTTTTATTTGCGAGACTTAATTCATTCAAAAACCCATCCGCAGTTTTGCACTTTATTATACATACCATTTACCAACTCCATTTAAAATGGTTACTTTATAAGTATAGTTTGCTGCTAATAATTAACGTATCTGACGATCAAATTCCATTAGAGATTTTTGCCAAAATTCCAAACATTGCAAAGCAATGTATATTGCGCCCTTAGAAAATTCTTTTCTCGGGAAAAATTGAAAATCGAATATGGAGTTCAATTCAAAATCTCTATTGGGTCGTACGGGAGAGTTCAGTAGTCAAGTAATCCTTGACCACTAAATAGCAATTTATAAAAAGTTAAATTCTGAACTGCATCAATTTGCATTTTTAATTAAACTAAAATGAACATTCCGGAACTTCCGGATACTTCATCTAGTATTGGAGATTTATCGGAGACAACCGGATTATTAAATTTGGCACGCAGTGCGTTCCAAATTGCTGAGAAGAGAAATTGCCCCTTCAAACAAATGACAAAACACATTTGAACAACATATTAATGATTTTGAGTGGTACAAGTGGAACTAAGGGGACAACTTGATTTAATTGAGCTATCAGCGTTCCACGTTCAAAATTTGCAATGGGACTAGTGGGACATTATTAAGCGCATATCTATACTTTTATTAAACTCATAACGATCTCATTGAGTGATTTCATCGATTCTTCCCAGCTAGCAGGATTTTTATTGTATACTAAAGGACCAATAAAATTTTGATATCTCACTTTGAACTTCTGCTGTTCTTGAATTCGTTCAAAACCATATAAGAGCTCTTTATAAGGATCATCTCTAAATTGAGGGTGCTGGTTACCGAACTCTTTAATATCTATTTCAATGACTTCCTTGACTAATTTACTTATTTTGTCCTTATCTGCATTAGATTGATTTATGAGATGGAGATCGTAAATATGTCGAACCAATGTTTCATCTTCCTTTCTTGAAGGACTTCTTTCATAATCCGCGGTTCTTCTGAGTAAAGCCACCAGTTTTTCGCTGGCAGTAACTTCAATTGTTGCGCAATGACATTGAGGAATTTCTGGGGGTAATTTAAGCGTTTTTGAATACATAGAAGAAATGGGGACTGTAATAATTGAATCAAGGAGGGATGACTCTGTTATTTCTAATTGGATCTCAGGACGAATAGCACTTATGGTAGGGTGAAAACGAGGATATTTTATATAACATTGTAAATATTTGCCCTCATCACGCTTTCTGTCTTCACTCAACTCAAGTATTGTCTGTGCATCTAACAATGCATAAAGTTTTTGATGAAAATAACTACGTAATTTCCGTTGCTGACTTCTCGTTTCGTTTTGAACATCCGAGGATGGTATTAACTTGATATCCACATCTTCAGACATACGAAATGTGTCTATGTGAGCCTTGGATAAGCAAGTCCCTCCTGCAAAAACAATTGAATATTCAGGGTCATTGATTGAATAAAGCAACTTTAGTAATTGAATAGCATAGTAGTCTTTTTCTACGAGAACTGGTTCTTCTATACCAAGGGCATCTGCAACATCTGCAAAAATCGTAGGGTCTATTTCTTCCATTAAGAGCAAACAACCTTTAGGGTAAATTTATCTGTGCCAATTTTACGGTTAAACCTGCTTTTTACAACAACCTCAGCATTTGCGGGTATTTGTGTAGAGTTCGTCAAATAAGATTTCGTTGCATCGGAATATTGCCATTTTACACCAAGTCTTGTTAATGCTTCTTTAGAGATAGCTGTAAAACCGCCCTCAGCAGCAAGCATGGGTTTGCCGGTAATTCTATTTATTCTGGCTTTTGCATACAAACCATAACCTATTTTGAGCAACTTTCCTTCTCTGGATAATTCTTTTAATGCCCTGCCAACTTGATCATAATCACTTAATTGTTCAAAATCAGAGCGTAAAAAAACCTGCCGTTTAGATCGGCCTATCTTTTTCTCAATTCTACTTCTAAGTGATACGCGTGACATGACTATATTTCCGATAGTTTCTTACAACACAAGTATAGCAAAAATACGACACTTTTCAAAACAAAAATACGACACTTTATCTGATATGATATTTCTGTATGTAGCTCTATCTGATTGAATAAAAGTTTAGGGAACATGGGGTACAAGTGGGACAGTAGGGTTATTTAAGTAACAATTTCTTTGAATTTGTTTTCAATTGTTGACTTTAATTTTTAAACCACGTAATAATCTATTCGTTGTTTTAAATAGCTTTATGAAAATGGCTATAAAGCTATATGGATTTTTGGATAGAAAGTACCAGTGTTACTGGAATTTTCAAATTGGATTTATGGAAAAAGCCTCTTTGGCGGCATTTTATTGCCGATTGAAAATTCTTTTAATGACGAGGTATTACTATGTATAGAAAAAATGTATCCCGCTTACAATTCATCAACGAATTTGAATCAGCACCAGACTCTACTCTCTTTAATCAAAATACACTTGCCGCAGTTTTAGATTGCTCAGTTCAATTACTTGAGCGAAACCGATGGGCTGGTCAAGGTGTACCTTATATTAAAATTGGTCGTACGGTTCGATATCGCAAATCAGATATTCTCAATTATCTTCAACAACAATGCACTTATAACGTCCTTCAAGATGCTGTTTAGCAATTCTGTGATTAAGTCTTGTAATTGATTGGAAGGTGGTGGAACACCTTCCAGCGAACATTGTTGGAGAAAAAGAAAATGAATTCGAACCAAATATATCATGTAGATTTTAAACAGTCTAAACGCATTAAATCATTTCCCTATGCAGGTGGCTTGTTTCAATTAACCTCTGATGGGGTAATTTTTGTTGGAAAGGATAAAGACAATAACGAGCTACCTCCTCGATGGATATGCTCTTCTTTGTATGTGGTCGCTAAAACTCGGGACGCGCAAAGTGGTGAATGGGGCCGACTGCTCGAATGGGTCGATGATGATGGAGTGAAACATCAATGGGCAATGCCTTTGGCTTTATTACAAGGCGATTCTAGCGATGTAAGGCGAGAGCTTGCACGATTGGGATTGACTATTTCGCCCAGTAAAACTGCTAGGGATTTGTTAGCGTCTTATATACAAGTCTTTCCTGTTGAGGAGCGTGCTCGTTGTGTCGATAAACTGGGGTGGTATGAAGACGTTTTTGTTACCGCGAATGAAACTATTGGGCAATCCAGTGACAAGATCGTTTTTCAAAATGCGAATAGCCTTGAACCTGCTTTATCTGTTGCTGGTACTGTTGAGGAATGGAAGAATTCTGTTGCTCGCTTGGCAGATGGTAATTCCAGATTGGTCTTTGCAATATCTGCTGCCTTTGCCCCGAGCCTTGCCATGCTTATTGGGGAAGATTCGGGAGGGTTTCATTTTAGAGGTGCGTCTTCTTCTGGAAAAACAACAGCTTTAAAAGTTGCAGCTTCTGTTTGGGGTAATCCGAACAATTATATTCGTCTGTGGCGAAGTACAGCAAACGGATTAGAAGGATTAGCTGCTCTCCATAATGATGGATTATTAATCTTAGACGAACTGAGCCAGATGGATCCTAAAGAAGCCGGTGAGTGTGCTTACCTGCTTGCCAATGGTCAAGGTAAAACACGTGCCTCTCGTTGTGGTACAGCAAGACAATCCATGCGATGGTCATTACTCTTTTTATCGGCTGGAGAAGAGTCGTTAACTTCGTTAATGGCCAAAGCTGGGCAGCGATGCAATGCAGGTCAAGAAATTCGTTTGGCAGATATTGAAGCAGATGCTGGTGCGCAGATGGGATTATTTGAACAGTTACATGATCATATAAACCCAGCCTCTATGTCACTTGCGTTAAAAGAGATGTCCAGTAAATATCATGGTGCAGTTGGAATTGCATGGCTAGATAAAATTGTAAGTCATCGCAATGAATTAATACCCGTACTCGCCAATAAAATCCAAAAATTTGTAGCGAAGGTCACTAAACCCGAACATTCAGGTCAAATTCAACGAGTAGCCAGACGTTTTGCTTTAGTTGCCATGGCTGGGGAAATAGTGAGTCATTTTGAATTAACCGGTTGGAAACGAGGCACTGCATGCCAAGCAGCGGAAAAGTGTTTTAACGCTTGGCTAGAAGATTTTGGAGAGCATGGTAACCGAGAGGATCGAGCCATTCTGTCGCAAGTTCGTGCATTCTTTGAAAAAGAAGGGGCAAGTCGGTTTGAAAGCGAAAATCATCCCAATAGTGAACGCCTTTATAACAGAGCTGGCTTTTTTCGAACTGATAGCGAAGGTTTTCGGATTTTTATGGTTTTATCCGAGGTTTACAGGAAGGAGATTTGCCTAGGGTTTGAGCATAAAATGGTGAATAAAGTGCTTATTAATGCCGGCTGGATAGTTCCGGGTAATGATGGAAAAGCTTCACAAAAGCGACGAATTAAAGGGGTTGGCATTCCAAGATGTTATGTTTTTACCGAGAAAGTCTGGTCAGATGAATTCTAATTGTCCCACCCGTTCCACTCTCGTTTTTGATTGTGGAACGCCGTTATCCCAGTAATCATGCAGTTGTTCCACTTGTCCCATTTGTTCCACGTATTTTTTAGATGTCTGTAACAAACTCTATTCAATCTTCACAAATTACACATCAAAAATTGTGCTATATTTAATCTGGATCTGTGTCATGGAGAATATATATGCCAAGGAAACCGAATATTAGTGGGAAAAAATGGACACCTTCGGAATTGAGGAGATTAAAGCAATTAGTCCGAACTATAGATACTCCAGATATAGCAAAAGATTTAGAACGGAGTGAATCAGCCGTTAGAACCAAAGCTAGTGAAGAACACATCTCACTAAAGCCCAGAGACAGATAATTTCTATCAGACCGTCTTACTTATGGCGATGGAATAGTTAATCCTAAATGACTATATGCGACAACAATGGCTAACACTAAAAAAAGAAATCATTATATAACCCGGAAATTTTTAGAGGGTTTTTGCGATAACGATGGTCGTGTATGGACTTATCCTAAGGACAGTCCATCAGATCCTTTTGCAAACAGACCGGGTGATACAGCTGTTATAAACAAGCTCTATCATCTTCAACATAATGAGAATATAACTGCTGTAGAAGATTACTTTTCAGATAAAGTAGAAACACCGGCATCTAATGCATTAACAAAATTATTAAATAAAAAATTTCCCAATGCTGAAGAAAAAGAAAAGCTCTCGCTTTTTTGGGGCTTGCAAATGGTCAGAACTCCTTCATATATAAATCACTTAAATATAGAACAGTCTAGGTACTTAAGGTTTCATGCTCATACTCTTGCTTCAAATAAAGAGCATTTTTATGAGTCCTATAAAAGATTCGATCCAAATCTTAACGAAGATGAAATTGAAGAAGTACGACAATCAATGCTCACGGATGAATACACATATAAGATAAATAATGATTATCTTTTGAAAATCATGCTTGATTTAGGCTCAATAATTGCTTCACATTTATTACACATGAAATGGGCTCTTATAGAAAGTGATTCCAATAATCCCTTTATAGTTTCTGACAACTTTATGCATATTTATCATCCCAAGATTAATGATGGATTTTACAAAATAGGTTTGGGAATAAAAGATGTATGTGTCCATATCCCAATTTCAAATACATTATCTCTAATGTTGGTAAATAATGATCAGTTCAAGGAAGGCATAGTTTTTAATATTAATAATCCACCAGTAGTTAACAATAACTCTGTTGATCTCAAAAAACTTATAGAATCATTTAATAAATCAATGTTCATAAAATGCTATAAGTACGTATTTGCAAATTCAGATTCTGAAAAATTAAAACAATGCTTCCACAGTTTACTTGAAATGGCCAAGGAATTTGAAAAAGCAAAGTAGTATGGTAGCAAGCGCTCGACCTACACTGGCTATTTTTATCAATAATGTATTTGTCTTGTAATAAATCCTTTTAAGAGAAACATTTATTAAAGAGAAAATGGAGCGATTAAATGAGGAATTTTATTAAAGCAATGAATGAAATAGAAATGGTACTAATTTTTCTTTCGGCCTTTAATTACAAATCTACAGATGAAAATATAACTATAAAGAGTATAAGCCAAAATGACCATTCAAAAATTGACGTTTTACTTACACATTGCCAAGAAAACTATAATTTTCAAATTAAACAAATTCTTTATGACTCCGAAACCATAAGTACCTCAGAAAACAATAGTGTACAAGGATCAACAAAAGCTTTTATTAAATATTACAAAGGTGAAACTAAAACCACACCGGAATTATTAGTATTCGATAAGGTTCAAAGACCGGGAATTGATGTAATCAACGATTATATATCTGATAAGGTTACCAATTTATATCCAAGTGATATTAAAGAAAACCTTGATCTTCTTATCTATCTAGATACTCTTGCTTTAAAATTTACAGAAAAGTGCATTCATAATAATAAACAAAAATTAAAAACATTCGGATTTAGATCTATTGCTTGTGTTCATTCAATGAATTATGCATCTGTCATTTTCATTAGTGATAAGTCCCCAAAAATACTTAAAGAGAATTATGGAACCATATATGATTTGAAAAAAGGGGGTTTGATCTATTTTTGATATTTTTAATAAAAAATAAATATTTCATATTTTCAAACAAGTATTTAAGGTTTCATTATTCGACACATATTCGACACGTATTTTAAATTCTAAAATAAATTTTCATAACTCATTGATTCTACAATGCCGCTGCGCAGAATCGAACTGCGGACCTTTTGATTACGAATCAACTGCTCTACCGACTGAGCTACAGCGGCTCAAGGAAAAGTATACTTAAGTTAAATGATGATGCAACTGTGCGCATCGTTTGAGATTAATATTTTTTATAAAAAAACAAGGGACTATATTCTTTTTTATTGGGTTGATCTTCGATTAATATCCAAACCATGGCCTGCTCTGTAATAATTTTTATTAATTTAGTGAAAAAATATTCAAACAGGTAAAAAATGATTTATAATGTCGTCCTGATTAATTTTTTCTATCCATTTACTAAAAAATTTAGTGTAAATAGAAAAAATTTAGTTTTAAATTATTAAAGATGAATATAACATAGCGTCACCCAAAAATATGACAACCTGTGAGAAACAAACAGTCCGTGAAAAAGAGCAAGATAGCAATAGATAAACCCATTAAAGACAGTGGTTATAGCCGAAGATTGAAAGACCGTCATGTGCAACTTATAGCCTTGGGGGGAATTATCGGTTCGGGTTACTTTTTAGGCACGGGTGAAGTAATTAACCTGGTTGGCCCTGCTGTATTTTTAGCTTATATCCTGGGCGGATTGATTATTTTTCTAACCATGCTCTGCATGGGTGAGCTTGCGGTAGCAATTCCTATCTCAGGTTCCTTTGTTACCTATACTGCTGATTTTATTTCCCCATCAGTTGCTTGTGGCGTAGGATGGTCTTATTGGATCAGTTGGGTGGCGTACATCCCTGCCGAATGCGTTGCAGGGGGGATAATCATGGAGATGTTCACAGGAGTAAATGGTTATGTATGGGCTGTTTGCTTTGGTTTACTTATTACTTACATTAATCTTGCTAAAGTCGATACTTTTGGGGAGATCGAATTTTGGCTTGCTTTAATCAAAATCTTAGCTTTATTTGGGTTTGTTATTTTAGCTATCCTAATTTTCTTTGGTCTCATCAATGGCTCAGAATCGGGTGGATTTATTGGATCCAAGTACATCTTTGGTGATGGTGGGCTTCTTCCTAATGGCACCATGTCCTTATTGACCGCTATGGTTCTTTTATTGGTTAACTACCAAGGCTCAGAAATCATTGGCCTTGCTGCTGGAGAATCAGAAAATCCTGCGCGCATGATCCCTCATGCGATTCGAAATGTAACGTTAAGAATTCTTTTTATCTATATCATCCCCGTATTTTGTTTGGTATTAATTTTTCCCTGGCAAAAAGCAGGCTTATCCAATTCCGTTTTTGCTGATGCACTAAACTTTTACAATCTAAAATGGGCTGGTGCTGTGACCAGCTTTGTGACCCTAAGTGCGACTTTATCTTGTGCTAATTCCGGATTTTATGGCACCGTGCGGGCATTAAATGCCTTGGCACGTGATGGTATGGCACCGCACACTTTTGCTAAATTCAATCATAATTCAGTACCTCAAAATGCGGTCATCGCAACCTTAATTTTCATCTGGATTCTTTTAGGTGTAGGTTACTTTTTTGGACAAACAAAACTTTATATCGCCCTACTTCTAGTATCCGGATTTACCGGCACATTGGCATGGATTTCTTTATGCACATCACAAATTCGCTTTAGAAATCGACTATACCAAGCGGGATACACTACCGAAAATCTGCGCTATGTGACTCCCTATTCACCCTATACCGGCATTTTGGCAATTGTACTCATGCTCATTGCTTTGTTTTTCTTAGTATTGAATAAAGATCCCACCTATAAACTTGCTTTCTATATAGGCATGGTGAGCTTTGTAGTTCCCATCATAATCTATAAGATTTTTGATTTATCGAAGAAAAGGAAAAAAGCGCTTCACGTTAAAACTCGTGTTAAGTTTCAGGATCTTTTTCCTCCAGTTTAAAATGTGGCGTGTTGTGGTGAAGCGCCTGTCTCTTACTCACCTCTCTGTCCACGCCCGACAACGACTTGTTCCCGGTTAGCCCCGGGACCCCTGTTTTAGGGTACACTCTTGAATATCGAGGACAAGCTGCACGACTTCGGAGAGCCATGCTAGGCTAGCTTTTTAGAGAGGTACAGAAGCTTCAGATGAAGGACAGTAGCAGCCAGGACAGCGTGTTAGTTTATGCTCGAAACTCCGTACTCCGCTTCCTCTACCAAGGCTACACACTAGTTTGTAACTAATGCAACTTTTCTCCATTAGGAACTTTGGGGTCGGTTGTTATGAGACATATCGCGCCATTAGCATCAGAGAATCCAACTAATAAAAATTGAGAAGTAAAGCCCGCTATATTTTTTTCACCTAAGTTGACGCATCCAACCACAGAGCGACCTAATAAGGTTTCTGGCGTATAGTGCACGGTAACTTGGGCAGAGGTTTGTAATATGCCAATATCCTTCCCAAAATCCACCCAAACCTTATAAGCAGGTTTCTTTGCACGAGGAAATTCTTCAACCTTAACCACCGTGCCAGAGCGTAAATCAATTTTGGCAAAATCATCATAAGAAACAATCATCATCAATACCACTTCTTCAACCAATGAATACAATAAAA
The DNA here is from genome assembly GCF_043161935.1 of Legionella sp. 227. Lineage (NCBI taxonomy): Bacteria > Pseudomonadati > Pseudomonadota > Gammaproteobacteria > Legionellales > Legionellaceae > Legionella > Legionella sp. 227. Next base: position 3,847,230 of record NZ_CP171154.1, read on the forward strand.
CAAACGATACGCATCAACCCATTAAGATATTGGCACTGCGCTGTTTGTATTTAATTCAGGAACTAAGCTTTTCAATAAAATGAATAACTCGTCATCCTGATTTTCTTCACATGCTGAATGCAACAGGCGCATTGTTTGGATTAGTTCGTCCCAATTTAGCTCTCGGAATTTTGCCTTGAATAATTTTTCATGTTCGGTTGGCGCCAATTGTTCCGATTCGTGGAACAACTCTTCAAATAACTTCTCTCCTGGACGTAATCCCGTGTATTCAATCATGATGTCTTTTCCAGGCTCCTTCCCTGCCAAACGAATCATTTGCTCCGCTAAGTAGCTGATTTTAACGGGTTCGCCCATATCCAAAACAAAAATTTCTCCACCTTTTCCGTTAACCATGGCTTGCAAAATTAACTGGCATGCTTCGGGTATTGTCATAAAATATCGTTGCATATCAGGATGAGTTACTTTGATCGGCCCCCCGCTCAGTAATTGTTTTTGAAATAATGGAACGACACTTCCAGCCGAGCCCAAAACGTTTCCAAAACGGACCGTAATGAATTGAGTCTTAGACCTACCATCCAAGTTCTGACAATAGATTTCAGCCACACGCTTGGTAGTTCCCATAATATTGGTCGGATTCACTGCTTTATCCGTAGAAATCAAAATAAATTTTCCAACATTTACCGATACACTAGCCCTAGCAACAACCTGGGTTCCGAGCACGTTATTCATCACCGCAACACGTATTTGATTTTGCAAAAGAGGTACATGCTTATAAGCCGCAGCATGAAATACAATTTCAGGTTGAAAATTCACAAAGAAATGATTTACTGCTACTTCATCAGTAACACTCATCAACATGAATTCTATAGAAATATCTGGAAAGTTTTGTTTTAATTCCAGTTCAATTTGATACAGATTAAATTCACAGTTTTCAATAATTGCTAAGCTCTTGGGCTTAAGCGCTAAAATTTGTCGGCATAACTCTGATCCTATGGAGCCTCCCCCGCCAGTAACTAATACTCGTTTTCCAGCAATGCCCGCGGTTAACTTATCCCATTGCAAGTTAACTTGTTCCCTGCCTAACAGATCTTCTATGTTAACCGGCCTTAGTGCATTAACCTCCACTCTTCCAGAAGCTAAAGCATTAAGACTTGGAAGTGTGCTAAAAGGTGTTTTACTTTCTTCACAACACGTTACAATACGTCGCATCACTGAAGAGCTTGCTGAGGGAATCGCAATAAAAATCAAATCAATTGCATGCTCATTGACGCGCTGAGTAATTTGACTCGTAGTTCCTAAAACAGGTACTCCATGAACTTCCAAACCCCGTTTTGCTAGGTTGTCATCAATAAAACCGACAGGAATGTATTGCTTGGAGCGCTTTAAATCGCGAGCAAGACCTTCACCAGCCATCCCCGCACCAATAATAAGGACTCGTTTCAATTCAACTGATTTATTACTGCTGGCTTGCTTGTCCCAATAAATCCTCCGCAACATCCTGCAGCTGCAAAGAATAGTAGTTAAAATCATGCAATATAAGGGAAATACGGAACGGGGAACTTCGTGAAGCATTGACACTAAATACAAAACAGGAATTCCCAAGATCGTAGCAGTCAACGTAGCCTTTAAAATTCTCACTACATCATTTAACGAAAAAAAGCGCCATAAACCACGATATGTTTTAAAATAAAAGAAACAGGCAACCTGTATTGCTGTCAATAAAGTTAAACCAATAACTGAATGAGTCGAAGTCACTATTTTAGGAAATGGCTGCATGTTATAACGCAACCAATATGCAACATACCATGCTACCGGAATAGCGAGTAAATCACACAAAAGAACAGGTAATTTTTTATACAATTTTTGTAAAAATACTGACATCTTTTGTATCATACGAGAATCCTTCACTCATTTTTATTACTAGCGAAATAGTACACTATATTTCTACATTTATCATGTCAAAAAATAGAAACCCCTGGAAAACCTTAGATAAAACTATTGCTTTTTAGATGGAAGAATAATTTCATATACTTCATAACGATATATCGAATCGGAACTACTACTCTCATAGGTTACACCGAGTTTATAGTGATATTTGTTCAACCGTGTTTTCAAACAAGCGTCACTCGGTGTATAGATAATTTTTCCGTGTTTGGTAAGCGAAGTTAAAATGATAATTTGGGGCTTTTTTTGCCAAATGCGTTCACAAAAGTGCTGATACATATTCTGGGAAGAATGGTGGGTCATTTCTAAATTATTTAGACAATAGGAATCAATAAAATTTAGCCGACTGGCATAAGGAATCAATCCACTGTCCGCCAAAACAACCCAATCCCCAGTAGCAGCATGGTTATTTAACCAATCTACTATCTTATTGCGTAACAGTTCTCCTTGAACCGGATTTTGACTGAAATAGCGATAATCGGCCAAACTCATTTTTGGAATTAAAAGGCCTAAAATAACAACAGCACTTAAATAAAAAAGTAATGAGGAAGTAGCTTCTCTTTTGCCTCGGAAAACAGACAGGAGAATGCTAATTCCTTGAACTACTAAAGGAAGGAGCAAAGCAAAAGCAGGTAAAAAAAGCCGATTTTCAAAAGCTACAACAGGGTCTGAATCGGCCAACATAATGAGATAGGCAACACTAGGTAACCATAAAAAATAATGGCGTTTATCTTTAGCCTTAATACAAGCTGGCATAGCTAAAAGAGCTAAAGGCCAAATCAATTTAAGGTAGTGAAGATCCAAAGCAAAGGTAAATGCTTTAGATAATCCCTTACAATACACTGAATTGGGGAATAGAAATCCAAAATAAATGAGACGCCAAACAAAATAAGAGCCATAGAATAAAACCAGCGTAATACAAAAAAGCAAAACCCCAACTTGATAGTGCCTTATTTCCTCCCTAGGTCTATCCCAATACATTAAAATAAAAAATAAAACCATGAATGCAGGGGCTTCTGGCCGTGTCATTCCAGCAAGCGCAAGCAAAATCCCAGCACCTATGAAATAAGCATTTATTGCGACTCCGCGTGGGTTAGGCGCAAATCGATACCCCATGCCTTTGAAACAACAATAGACGGTTCCGCATAAGAGGGCTTCGTACACTGTGGTTTCCAAACCACTGGTAGCCCATATAATTTGCCCTTTATAGAGTAACAGCCCCAAACAAGGCAAAAGTGATTCACGTTGTGAAAACCAAAATCGACTAATTAAATAAATGAAACAGCAGGTAATAAAAAGACCTATTAATCCTGCCATTTTTAAAACAACCACTGGATTACCTTTGAACAGAAGTGTTAAAGCCCCTAAAGCAACAAAGCTAAAATTGGAATAACCTTCTACTGGAGGAGCGTGCAAATTCCATAAAAGCCCCTCTCCTGCTGCCCAATGCTTGGCGTAACGTAACGAGATAAACATATCGTCAATGGTAAACGGCCAGATTGCTTGTATTTGCAAAACAAATAGATAGAAAAATAATACAATAAGAATGCTATCATACCATTGAAACCGAGGTTTCATTGAGCCAAAGCCATAAAGGTCAAGACGACAAAACACCAAAGATTGATTCGTGACAATCGATCACTTAAAAAAACAATAACGGGATCATCATTTTCAATATCTTGCGTTGCCAGCCAGGCAAAACGCCACAATGCAATTGCTGCAAAGGGTACTGTTAACATAAAATAAAATGACTCATCACGAGCATAGATAATATATAAAACGTAAGTAATAAAACTGCTAAATCCTATTGCTACAATCAGCCAATGAAGGACTAAAGGATTATATTTCTTCAACACTTTGCGAGTAGCATGCTTTAATCCTAACTGCATCTCCATTCGCCGTTTATTTAAAGCAATAAAGAGACTAAGTAAGGTTGCTGCTCCAATTAACCAAGTAGAAATAGGTAATCCAATACCCAAAGTTCCAGCTAATACGCGCAGCATAAATCCTGCGGCAATACAAAGCACGTCAACGATAGGAATGAGCTTGAACAGATGGTTATAGGCGACATTAATTACTAAATAAATGCAAAGAATAATAGCCAGTTTCTTCGAAATCAGCCATCCCAAAGTTAGTCCAGTCAGTAGCAATAAAAACAACATGAAAATCGCTTCAGATACAGAAACTTTCTCACTCGCTATAGGCCTATGTCGTTTGTGAGGATGCAAGCTGTCTTCGGTTCTGTCTTCAATATCATTATAAACATAAACAGCACTTGAAATTAGGCAAAAAGCTAAAGAAGCAAGTAACGCCGGAATAAAATATCCAGGAGTCGGTGTATAACAAAACCCAAGCATCACAAAGACTGCTTTAGCCCAGTGAGACACTCGAAGAAGCATAAACAAATGTTTCAGCCTTTCCGTGAAACTCACATTTTTCACATCATTCATCGATTCACTCACCTTATCTATTCCTGTAAAATGGAGCTAGGGCGGAGTAACGCATAAGCTGCCCTCCCCCTGAACATAACAAAGGATCTCCCATCGTCACACGATATTGCAGCGCGGAAAAACCTCGCTATGCGGGATGATGAGCCTATGTACTTCACACCACATACAATAACTATAGTCATTAAGCTTAAAAGTATCATAATCCTGAAAAAATGCATCATTTCAATAGGTTAATTGCTAAATAAAATAAAAACTTTCAACATATTGAAACAATTTAGTAAAAAATAGCCAAATAACATTGCAATTATACAATTACGAAGTAAGATAAAATATACAAAAAAGGAATTTACGCGTATCACGCAAAAAGAATGCCAATGGACGGGGGATATCATGCACTTTATTCTTGCACCTGGATGTATCGCTAAGTTTGACCATTTACGTAAGGATTATGAAGCAGAACGGCATGTTGATTTGAATGCAAAGCCTTCAATGATAGGCACACCCGTTTTTTTTGGTGGAACTGATGTTGTCAGCCGTAGTAAACAAGTTGCCTTTTTAGAAAAAGTAAAAGCGGTGCTTAAAGTTCACTTACTCCATGAGGAAGACATAAAAACACCTCTGCAACGACAAGCATACATCATTGCAGAACGCTTTATGATTGCAGCGTGTTTGTTTGTGCAATCTCAAATTGGCAGTTCCAAACGAAATTCTGCTTTATACCGAATCATCGAAGACAATTTGGGAGTAACTACTGAAAACTTCCTGGATGATGAAGATAAAGAAACGTGTTATTTGACTGCAGAGCGGCTCCTTAAAACGCCAAGTGCCTTTGAGCATGCCAATATAGCATTAGGAAAAGATGGGCATAAGCCATTTACTGAAAAAGAATGGAATGATTTTGCTGAATTTTTGAAAGAGATGTGCCATAAAAAGGAAGTTCCGGATCAAGTCAGAAACTTTCCTGTTATTTCATTTACCCAACCCTTATTTGGAGCAGCTTTTTCTTATGTAGGAGCTACTGTAGGTGTCGTCCTGGCCGAGGGAGTAAGTAATTCTACCACCGCAATATCACCTAGAGTTCAATTAACCGCTCTCGTCGGGAGTACTTTATTAATTTTTAGTCCTGCCGGAACAACTGGTGTCGCTCTTTTTGCACCCGTAATTGCCACAAGGCTCCTCACTTCATTTTGTACTATCAGTTTGGCCCATCTAATGGGAACAGCAGCAGGATATTTAGGGCAAGGAGTAGGCATTGGTATAGGGTTTCCTTTTGATGCCGCATACAATTTACTTTGGTCCGTTTGCTCACTAATAAGCAATTATTACAGCAAAATACCAGAGCTTGCTCCAATAGATGGAATACGTATTGCAGACGGTGCAACAATTATTGCGGGTATACCGGTTCAATTAGTTCCTGAAAATGCATTACCTGAAGGTTGTACTAAAAAAATCCTTGAAATAACTGAAAAGGGTGAAATTCGCATTGAAGGCGAAGAAGTAAAAGAATCACAAAAACCAATGCAAATTCCTCCTGAAGTTATCGAGGAACTAAAGAAACAATTAGCAAGTCGTACGCAGACACAAGAAAAACCAGAGATTAAACAAGAACCCGAACAAGGAAGTAAAAGCGAGGAAGCGGAATCGGATACCTTTAGCTTGGTTTAAGTGGTTTAAATGGAAGTACGCATTGAACTGGGTGCATCTGCACCCAGCAAACTAGTTTAAGGACGATTATCAATTTCTTTGCGTTGGCTAGGCATGAAGTCTTTTCTATCAAGCCCCATTGCTACAGCCAAAGCTCCAGCAACATAAATCGAAGAATAAGTACCGATAACAATACCAATGATCAACGCCAGAGAAAATCCATGGATTGCTTCACCTCCATAGATAAACAGGGCAAGCACAACAAAAAGCGTCAATGTTGAAGTCATAATGGTTCGTGATAGAGTTTGGTTTATCGAAATATTCATAATTTCGATTGATGTGGCACGACGTACCTTAACAAAATTCTCACGCACTCTATCGAAAACCACGATGGTATCATTTAGAGAATAACCTATTACTGCCAATAAGCCTGCCAGTGCTTTCAAATCAAATTCAATGCCAAAAAAAGCAAAGATACCTAATATTAATACTGGATCATGGACGAGTGCCACCGCAGAGCTCACTGCAAGTCGGTACTCAAAGCGCATGGCGATATAAATCATTGTTGCTAGTAAGGAAACAACAACCGCAAGGGCACCTTTAGTTGCTAATTCTTGCCCTACTTGTGGCCCGACAAAATCCACTCTTTGTTTTACAGCACCTGGAAGAGCACTCATAACTTGGTCTACTAGACGTGCTTGCTCTTTATCTTCCCGAGGGGCAATACTGATTAGTACGTCTTTAGAGGTTCCATAGCTCACAACTTGAGCCTCTTTGAATCCTGCCTTACTCAGACTTTCTCTAATCGAGGGCAAGTCTGCCGCAGAAGAATAAGAAACTTCAATTTGGGTTCCACCTGTAAAATCAAGACCCCACTTTAAGCCATGAATTGCTAAAGCACCTATAGAAACCACAAAGATCAATATGGAGAATATCGCCGTCCAGCGACGAGCACCCATAAAGTCCACATTTGAATTTGGATTAAAAAATTCCATCTGAGCCCCGCCTTAAATACCAATAGATAATTTCTTAACAGCTCTACCACCATAATACCAATTTACAATAGCCCGAGTATAAGTAATGCCTGTTAACATGGAAGTGATCAACCCTAAAGAAAGAGTTACAGCAAATCCGCGTACGGGTCCTGTACCCACAGCAAATAAAATGATGGCTACGATTAATGTAGTTACGTTCGCATCAAGAATGGTAGCAAATGCGCGCTCGTATCCTGCATAAATTGCAGCTTGCGGTGATAATCCATGACGCAGTTCCTCTCGAATGCGTTCGTAAATCAATACGTTCGCATCGACAGCCATCCCCACTGTCAATACAATTCCCGCGATACCCGGCAAAGTTAATGTGGCATCGATCACAGACAATAAAGCACAAAGCAATACTAGGTTAAGTAACAATGCAATATCAGCAATGAGACCAAAAAGTCGATAATAGACCAGCATCAAGATCAGAATTAAGCCCATTCCCACTTGTAAAGAAACAATACCTCTACGAATATTTTCTTTACCTAAAGTAGGACCTACAGTGCGCTCTTCAATAGGATAGATGGCAGCAGGTAAGGCTCCTGCTCTGAGCAATAAAGCCAAGTTACTTGCTTCTTTACTGTCAGCGAGTCCAGTAATCTGAAAATTGTTTCCTAAAGCATTTTGGATCACTGGAGCACTAATCACACGCTCCTCTCTATGGGTAATCCTTTTTTCCTCTCCATTGACAGTTTGTATGCTATTTTTTGTTTCAACATAAACAATAGCCATCCGTTTGCCAATGTTCTCGCGAGTCACTTTGGTAAACAGACTTTCACCACCCCCACCAAGTTGTATTTGTACTGCTGGAGTTGCTGTTTGCTGATCAAAACTAGAAACTGCTGAAGTAATTGAATCACCACTCAATACCACTTGTCTCTTTAACAAAATAGGACGTCCATCCATCATGAGTAATTTATCATTGACAGGGATAGCTCCTGTTTGCTTCGCAATTTGTGGGTCATTATCCTGATCCACTAAGTAAAATTGTAGGGTTGCTGTTCCGCCAAGAATTTGTTTTGCACGGGCCGCATCTTGAATTCCAGGTAAGTCAACAGCGACACGGGTTGCTCCTTGTTGCTGAACGACCGCTTCACCAACACCTAACTCATTAACTCGGTTGCGTAAAATACTCATTGTTTGCTCAATTGTATTTTGACGCATGCTGTTCAATTCGACTGGTGTAATCGATGCCATAAATTCATTATCTGTTTTACTTTTTGCGAAAACAAGATCAGGAATTTTTTCCTTTAAACCTATATAGGCATTATTCATAGATTCACTATCGCGGAAATGTAAACTAACGCCTTTATCTGCTATATAACGAATACCTGTATAACGAATACCAAGATCTCGCAATTCTTGGCTAATGTTTTTCATGATCCCTTCATAACGTCGGCTAATCACACTGTCCACATCAACTTCTAACAGAAAGTGCACTCCTCCTCGTAAATCCAAACCTTGCTTCATAGGTGCAGCACGAATAGAGTCCAACCAATTGGGTGTAGAAGGAGCCAAATTCAGGGCTACAGTATACTGGGAGCCTAAAGAATTTTTAATGGCGTCGCGAGCTAATAACTGGGAATCAGTAGATGAAAAAACGACTTCAACCGCTTCGCTTTGAGCGATGATTGATTGAAAAGGTAGTTTATCTTTTTGTAAGAGCGCTTCTACCTGATTCTTTAATTCATCATAATCTACAGGCGTTTCAGACGAAATTTGTACTACAGGATTCTCTGTATACAAATTGGGTATGGCGTAAATAAACCCAACGACTGCAATAACAATCAGCATTAGGTTTTTCCATAGAGGATATTTATTTTGCATTTCCGTGTGTCCCTATGACTTTATTTAAAGCGATTTTAAAGTGCCTTTGGGCAATACAGTGCTTACTGCGCCTCTTTGTATATTAATCTCAACACCTTCTGCAAGACTGATCTTGATGTATTGGTCATCCAGACTAACTACTTTAGCTAAAATACCACCTGAAGTAACGATTTCATCACCTTTCTTTAAACGGCTTATTAATTCACGATGTTCTTTTGCTCTTTTATTTTGAGGTCTTATAAGCATAAAGTAGAACAACACAAAAATAGCAGCGATCATAACGAGCGAAAAAGTTCCATCTGCTTGAGGCGCTGCTGTAGTCCCCGCTGCAGCCAGAGCATCGCTAATAAAAAAACTCATACTGTCTCCTTTAATCTACTATTGATAACCGCGTGACATCATATAGTGAATTGACCTTAAGGTAAATGAATCTATGTGGAAATTAAAAGAGTTTTTCATTATTTAAATGGGCGCTGCTTCATGCCCCAGATTATTATAGAAGTGATTTCTTGTGATACAAAAGAACAAGGGCAGCTAAGCTGCCCTCACCTTACGCCCAAGCCCCAATAACCTAGCCTAGCTGGTTTTTATCTAAATACTTGTAAAATATTAGATTCAATGATGTTGTGATTTTTGGAATCAACTTCAGGAACGACTTCTGCTCTGCTAAAAAATCTTGCGAAAAGCTCTGTTTTCAGTTTTGAATCCTTTTTTAATAAATATTGACCCCTTTCACAGGAGTTATTTTGAATTTTTTCCCAGTCTCTGTCTTTTTCTTCTTCAAATGGTTCTGTATTTGTCTTTGTTTTCTCTATACCTGCAATGTTTATATGTTTAGTCGCATCAAGAAAAATCGACTCTGCTACTTCATAGGGTATTTCAATCCCATTTATTTCAATTAACCTATTGCTTATATAGAAAAGATAATGAGCATGTTTTTTTAATTCTAAACAGTATCTGATAAATGCCACATCCTCAGCTATAGAATGCTCTAGCCTAGTCATTACCTCTTTTGTTGTCATACTTTTTCTAATAAAAATATGCTCTTCCGCATAAAATTTAAGAAGAAAAAGAGTTCCATCACTCAAACATTGGTCAAGTTGGAGGCTATGAATGTCTTGTCGACAGGATTTCAATAACTGATATAGGGCACACAATAGAAGATATAACAGGAAGAGAAAAATAATTCCGAGAAGTGTCACACCTATAGCTTCAGGGAGAGTATAGTAGAGCATCGCTTCTGAACAATATTCATTATGCAATTGTATGCACTCATCCGGTCTCAAATCATTGTGACGACTACATTCATCAACAATCGAATAGTTGGGATCCATGAGGGTTCCATTGAGTGCATAACAGGTAGAATTTCTACCAGCATTGGTACTTACTACTAAATTTTTCCAAAGATCTTCAAGCTGTGATTTTTTTATGAATCGAGTAATAAAATCATATAATAAATAACTATAACCTCCTCCCCAAGCCCCACTTAAAAGAGTAGTAGTTGCTACCATTTTTATACTCGATTTTTGACCGCTCGTTAATTTAGGCTCCGCTTTAATAAGCTCAAAACAACGATTTAGATCTATTTGACGGAATTTAAGTTCAGTTAATAAAAGGTCATGTTCTCCAATAGGTTCTATTTCAGGATAATCAGGCTTAGGCACCATTTGGGTTTCAATCGCTCCCTTCTCTTCCTTTTCTCTGGAGACTAGGGGTTGAGCTTCGAGATCAAATTTATCGTTAGCTTTTTCCTTTCCTTTAGAAAATAGTCCAAACATTTCTACCCTTGTTTATATTTTTAGTATCATCCAATCCATAAAAGCATTTGCTGGCTTTCACGCTATAATTTTTCAGTTCAGTATTTTCCACTCCCTTTGACGAAGATGCTTTTCTTTTTTCATCTACATTAGCCAATATTGCCAGTACAGGGGCGCAGTCATATAACAAAACTCTTATGTGAGACAAAAGATGGGGGTCAGTATCCAATGTTAAAAATGACTCGTCAAGGTAAAATAGGATCAAGATATTTTATTTGAAAACAATAAGATACTTGATAAAAAGTTTTCACTTTTACTGTTAAAAAGCCTTAAAATAATCTCTAATTTTAAGCTGCAGGAACTTAAACTTATTTTTTACTTAGAAAAATAAAGTCGCAGCTTCAAATCCAAATTAAAGCGATAACATGTGCAGCAAGCGTAGACTGGGCTGAAAAGCTTGTCTCGGCAACAACAATCGATCAATGTTCCCATTAACATCATAATTTCGTATTATTGCATCCTATTTTTCTAGAGAATAATGGTATGAAACTGAGTGATTTAAAAGCAATGACGGAACTCTCTGAACTGATGTATGAGCAAGTTGATAAATCTTCATTTAAAGAATTAACAGAATTTATGGGAACTTTCAGTGAAATTTATTCTCTATTTCAAACTAGAGAACGCTATAAACTGGATAATGCTGATATTCCATCTGAGCTCAAGGCTTTTTTTGATGAAAATGATTCTGAACTTGATCTATTAAGCCGAAAGACTTTAGCTTTGGCGGATTCTATAGACGATGAGTTTAAAAAATTTCGTTCATCTGAGAACTCTTCTCTAGTTGGACAATTTTTTTCATTCTTTGTGCAATCGGATTCTAATCATAAAGTATCGTCAAGCAGTATCTATAATACCGGAATGAGTCAAACAACGAGTAGCACTTCAGTTACCCTGGATAGCATTCTAAAGAGATACAAAACAAAAGATAAAAATGTCGCCCTCAGAAGAGCAGCTCACCAAGGAAGTGTTGCGGATGTTGAGTTGCTAATTAATAACTTCGGGGCCGATATTAACAACAAAAGTAGTAATGGTTTTACGGCTTTGGACTGGGCTTTTTATAATAATCAGATGGAGCCACACGGTGTTTTTAATACATTATGCTGGCTAGGAGCAGATCAATCCACTCTTAGGCCTCTTCTTGAAAAATATGTAACCGATGATGAGTCTGAATTTCCTACAAAGGATATTGCCCTAGCAAGAGCCATGGAACAAGAAAATCAAAAAGATATCCGCGTATTAGTCGATAAATACAAGGCAGACATTGAAAAAGCTCAAGAAATTTTGGATGCTAAAACATCATCTCTAAGCTTCTTCTGATAAAAGTACTCATTAAGGAAGAAATCGCGGTATAGTTCAAGTTTCATGATTACATTTAAATATTAAGGGCATACCAACTAAGTATTTGCCCGGAGTTTTGGTTAAGTTTAGTTTTAGGAGAATTAGAAGTGAAAAGTAAGATTCCAGAGAAATCTGATTTTAAATGCCGGTTAAGCACTATTGCTTTTCTTACATTACTAACATTAGTAAGCAACCATGCAGCTGCAAACACTGTAGTATCTTTAGGGCAAATGGCCTCAAATATTACAGGATCATTTACTAGTCTGGCTAAATTAATTACTGCGGGTGCTTACTTGGCAGGCTTGGGATTCTCTATTGGAGCTATTATGAAGTTTAAACAGCACAAAGATAACCCAACACAAATTCCAATTGGAACGCCAATTGCTATGGTCTTTATTTCTGCTGCTTTATTATTTCTCCCTTCCATTCTAGGTGTAACCGAAGTAACCATGTTTGGATCGAGTGGAGGTGAAACTGCAGGACCTAATGGAATTATTTTTGGTAGCCAATAAGTTGGGGGGCTGCGTCTACCTTTTGCGGAGATTGACTAAGGTAGATGTCCAATTTTAAAGAAAAATCCTTTTGTACAAAATTAGGGAAGTTCATTAAATGGATTAGCCATTCTAATAAACTGAACTTCCCATCTGAAGTAATCCACTGAAGAACTCAGGTCCTGCATTATGTTGCTTTCGAATAAGTTGTTTTGGCAAGCCGACTAAAAATTTAGGAAAAAATTTAAGGATACTATATTGGCTAAAAAATCTGGAACACCAAAACGTCGAATATACTGATTCATATAACCAATTTCAGTGTTTAACAATGGATTTATTTTATAACCTAATCCAACAAAATATCGGTTTTGATCAAAGCCACTGCTGTTTGTACCTACAAAATTATTCTTGTGAAAAAAAACTTCATCACTTGTAACAAAACTCATTTTATCAAAATGCTTGAAAGGAAAAGAAATTTTAATCAGTTGTCTCAAACGAAAGGCTGTCTTGGGATTATTTTCTAAAAAGCGCTGTTCTGCACGAGTTCTACTGGTAAACGTTAGATATTGATTCGTTTTAGTCCATAACAATTGTTGCCAAATACGATCTTCCTCAAATGGATTAGGTGTGTTTGGTTTCCCAGTATAAATCCAGGCATATCCAATCCAGATACTCAAATTATCAGTTAATGCATAGCCTAATCCTGGACGTAATAAAATCTGTGAAAAACGACTGCTATCATCCCCTAAGCGCTCTTGATCTTCCAACCAATATCTTAGACGACTTAAAAATTTGTTATCACTGTGAGACTTACCTATTGCGGTAATATTGAACCAGGTTTGAAAATCCCGTTCTAGAGCACAATTCGCCACTGTAGACCAAGAGAAAATTAACATTCCAATAAAAAAACAAGATAAAATACTCTTTCTTTGCATATATGCTCTTAATATAAAAGAAACTATTCTAATTGACGACGCTTCATTTGGAAATAATTGTGAGTCTATGCGATCTTTAGACTTGTAAATTTTGCCAATTTCTTGGTGACGTGAAATGCTGAAGAGAGGCTACACCACAAAGCTTTAAGAAACCGCGTTCAGGGTGGTGATCGATACCTCTCCACCCCATCACCTCGAATATTTTTTTAAATAATGAGGCATCCTCTCCTGTGGTGAGCTGTTTTATCCTCCACTGCAATGGCATTCGATTGATCCACATTTTCGAGGCAATTGGTAAAGGAGTCGAGATGGGACAGGTTTTGATAGGCTAGGTGCTGAACATCTTGTATTAGCAAACTTAATTTCTCATGAAGCAATCGTTTTGCTGCAGGAAGATCATCAAGCTTTTCATCATATAAATCCATGAAATCTTTTTTTACCTGGTCATTCTGCACATTAATTGATTTTGGAGATTTCTCCAAAAGGTAGGCTTTTACTAATTTATTCATGCTTACGACATATTTATAATATCCCTCGATTTGAAGTAATTTATAGGAATCTAATAAAAAATCATAAAGCTCATCTATATAGCTCGTAGCAAAAATTACTTTTAACTTTTTTTTATCATCTTGCTTAATGGCTTTTTCCAAATGGTGGCATATACAGCCGTGAGATCTAATACACATACGGATCCTTGTTATCGATAGGCAGCAAATATATTAAAAATGCCCATGCTGTGCAAATAATATTAGCGACATCCTAAACATTACACGCAGACTGAATGAAGACATGCAGGCATAATCAGCTCGCACGTCAAAAAAAGATCATGAAATGCCAGGAGCTTGCGCCCTGACACGGTGCAATCACTCGTTTAAATGGTTTAATTTCTACCAATTGGGTTATAGCAACAAGTAAATTCAAACGGCTGAGGCTCGACGTGCCTCTTTAAATGTAAATAATAGCCTTCCTGTTTAAGTAATGTATTAATATTAAGTAAATTATCAACTTCATATAAATAATCGCGATGCGGGGACTCCCAGTCAGCAATTTGTATTAATGCTTGTTGTTTCGCCTCGAATTCATTAGCAGCAACTACAAAAATATTTTTATGTAATTCGGTAAATTGCTTCTTATCGTAACCGCCCAGGTTTACGAAAAATAATTTATTATCAATAGCTTCTGACGGCTCCTGTGAAATCTGAATGCTATGTCCATCTGCATACTTTAAAATACCCCAAGCATCTATATGCAAACTTTTGGGGATACCCCACCAGCTTTTTTTAAGAGCATCATAGGTATCTTCAATTGAGTTAGCGACTATAAAGCGGAGATCATGGAGTTCGATTAAAGAATTCGGGTGGGAACCACCAATATATACTACAAATAAATTCATTATTTAATTTATCCTATTTGAAACAACAGCTTTTAAAATTTTGTCTGGATTTCAGCATTAAAAATTGTCTCACCTCTAGTGCTCAATGTTCACCTCAAGGAACAAACCGCTGTAAAGTCCACGTTTCATGGATGCGTTTTGCATTTATTGAATCCGACAACCGATGTTCATTTAATTGATAAAATTTTATCACCTCAGGAATAATGATATAACCCACGTATTCACGAGGCCTTTCTGGGAGATTTTTTTTATATTGCTCTTTTAAAGCAATCAACTCCTCATCTAACTCCTGTGGTTTATTGATCAATTGTCCGGACTTTGTCCCATAAACTAAAAAACGCAACCTTCGCTCTTGATCATAAGTCTCCCAGTTTTTTAAATTTTCTTGTTCGCAAACCGGACTTACTTTTCCAAAAACAGTAACTTGTCTTTGTGTCTTCGGTAACATAAAAGTAAAAGAAACATAGGGATTGACTGAAATATGTGCTACTTTCGCACTACCCAGCTGGGTAAAAAAAAGCAACCCATGTTCGTTTATTTCACGAATAGCTACCGTACGGCTTCTTGGAAATCCATTTTCATCTACGGTCGCTAAAACACCCATCTTAAATGGTAGATCTTCTGTTTCGAGCCAGACCTTCATTAATCTTAACAACCAACTATAATCAACTTGTTCAGGTAACTCTTGTAGACACCAGTCTCTGTCCGTGAATTGCATTTTTTTATCACTTTATTCAAATCAGATGCGTTGGATTATATTACTAATTTTAGTAATCATCATAATTGGATCTGTAACTAATTATCTCATTTTTATGTGTTTTAAGTACACTTACAGAGTGAACCTCATTCCTCAGGAAGAAAATCGGGTGCTACAGATGACTAAAAATAAGCAAATAAGCTCACAAACTGTGAGTTCATGTTTTGTTGAATTGATTATTTTTGGTCATAAAACTAAAATTAACGCGTTCCAGTTTATATGAAAAAAATTCCCTCGATAGGTTACGCTGCAATTGCATCATCTTTGTGCGACATCATAATTCTCTAAATTAATATTATAACTTAGAAGGTACGATAGAAAAGGAAAAAGCAGCCGATGAATTAGTCCCGTCTGTGTTTAGACTAAAGCCATTAAAGAAATCCAGCCAGTCATTCTTCATTCTTTACCTAAACGAAAACCCGTTTCATATGGAACCTCATTCAATGAATTGATTCCCTGATCAAGATAATAAATCGAACGAAATCCTGCCTGCTCTAATAACATTACAGCCCTCTTGCTTCTCTGACCTGACTGACAATAAATAAGAATAGGATCTAGGGGATCAAGCTCCTCCAGGCGTACAGCGAGCTCAGCCAAGGGAATTAATTTTCCACCTATATTTTTAAGATGGTGTTCCTCAGCAGTTCTGACATCCAACAGAAATAACTTGGGATTTTCTTGCAAAAAATTGGGCAAATTTTTACCGGAAATCGCAACAGCGTGTACCTCTTCTGAAGACAGACACAATCCAAACGCGTTTTCGTCTAGAGTATGACCGTAGACGCAAAAGGAACATTCCATATTTTTACTCAGATTGATATTTTTTATTTCCATTGCCAGTAAGTTGATGCAAAGCAATCGATTTAATAATGAAGTACCACTACCGGTAATCCATTTAATTATTTCAGTTGCTTGCACGATCCCTAACAATCCAGGCAACGTACCGATAACTCCCCCATTTTGACAATTGGCGGTGGTATCAGGAATGACGGGAAACAAACAATGCAAACATGGATTTTGTTGTCCATAAAATAAAGAACAGTGTCCTTGGAATTGGTAAGCACTGGCGTACACATAGGGCTTTTCTAAACGATAACACGTATCGTGAACAAGATAACGCGTATAAAAGTTATCGGAACAATCCGCCACAAGATCATATTGAGTAATGATTTCTTCTGCATTATGGGCCATTAAACGAAAATCATACGCTTGAACCTTGATCTCTGAATTGAGCGTATTTAACCTCATCTTTGCGACAACAGCTTTGGCCTGGCCAACATCTTTTTCTTGGTAAAGAATTTGCCGATGTAGATTACTTTCGTCGATGAAATCACCATCGATTATTCCTATCGTTCCCACTCCTGCACCAGCTAGATAAGGAAGAAGTGTAGCCCCAATCCCTCCTGCACCAATACATAATACCCTTGACGCATGCAGCTTTTTTTGTCCCTGCACGCCAATTTCGTCTAATTTAATTTGCTGGGAATAACGTTCTAACTCAGATAAAACAGTCATATTGGGTCCCTTAACCTAGCTTTGTGCCTTAACATGCTGAGCAATAATGTCTTTCAATCAACAAAACGCAAAAGTTGCTCCGTCGCTCTTTGGGGATCATCCGCTTGAGTAATTGCAGAAATCAGAGCGATACCTTGAACTCCTGTAGCAACCACATCTGGCATACGCTCAATATTGATCCCCCCTATTGCAACCAAAGGATAATTTAATGTGCGTTGCCAACGATGTAAGCGTTCAATACCTTGTGCTAGAAAAGGCATTTCCTTGCTGGTCGTTGGATAAATGGGTCCGATCGCAATGTATGAAGGACAAATCGCATGGGCTCGTGCCACCTCATAATAACAATGAGTACTCACTCCGAGAAACAATCCCTGATTTCTAATCGCGTCAAGATCTGCAGTATCTAAATCTGATTGTCCTAAATGGACTGCTTCTGCATTCAACTTTAAAGCCATTTCCCAGTAGTCATTAATAAATAAAGTAGCACCATACTTTTTAGCTAAAGCAATACTTTGCTTCATCTCCTCTTCCAGGGTCTTACTTTTTTCTTTAATTCGCAATTGAATGGTTTTTACCCCAAGTTTCAGAAGCATTTCGACCCAGGAGAAGCAATCAACCACAGGATAAAGACCTAATCGATGACATGGTTTAAATGGTTGGGGGACCTCATTAAGAGGTTTGGATGAAAGATAAGGCAGGTCCATCTCATTCTCTGGGAAACCGGCATAACATATACCGGTTCCTGCCAGACGGGCTGCTTGGTTTGCGTACATTTTTGCGATAATTAGTGCATCTTCGAGTGAATACTCCAGAGCTAATGCCCCAGTAATCGCCGCGGATAAAACCGATCGAAGTTCCGGATATTTTGCATCAGAGAAGCGATTTTGTGTCAGCCAAAATGAAGTAAGCCCATTTGTCCAATAATCATGTTCCCATGAATTTTCTTGCAGATGCTGCCCCAATAGAAAAATACTTTTAGCCCCCAGCGTTAATAATTCATGAGCCGCTTCCTGCATGGCTTGATGGGTCATGATCTTTCGCTTTAAAATCAATTCGGCCTCAAGTGTATTCAAGACTAAAACATCTGCAAAAGAAAAGCCTGTAGTGAAATCACCCGCATTTTTATCAATATACTGAGAAGTTAAAGTAAAATCCAAAACTACAGGCCCAGAATAATTGTTTAAGATTTGTAAGTCTTCGCGAGAAATGCTTTCGTTTATTTTAATTGCCTTGGGATGATTTGATCCATTTAATTGCTGTTGTTGCATTTCAAGACCCAATCCACGTAGTGTTTGCCAATCGACTTCATTGACAGTATTGCTCCACACCGTGCTCATCATAAAACCTCCTGATGCCAAAAAGGTGTATCGATCAAAGGGGTACATGATTGTGCGGTAATCCGCTCCGGCATAAGACCTGCCTCGAAAGCACCTCGTCCAGCAATAACTGCATGCGAAAAAGCTTCCGCCATTGCTACAGGATGAATCGCTGAAGCAACTGCACTATTCAGTAAAACCCCATCAAAACCTAATTCCAAAATCCGTGCCGCGTGAGATGGCTTACCAATCCCCGCATCGACAATTAAGGTTACATCCGTTAATCGATGGCGTAATGTCTCCAACGCAAAAGGATTGAGTAATCCTTTTCCTGAGCCAATAGGCGCAGCCCATGGCATCAAAATCCTACAACCACAATCCATGAGACGTTGGCATAAAACCAAGTCATCAGTACAATAAGGAAAGACCTCAAATCCTCGTTTTACTAATTCATTCGCTGCACGCAATAACTCAAAGGGATCCGGCTGCAAACTAAACTCATCACCAATCACTTCTAATTTAATCCATGACGTATTAAAAAGTTCACGCGCCATTTCGGCGGTAGTAATCGCAGTTTGTGCATCACGACAACCAGCAGTATTGGGCAGTAAACAACAATTCAAAGACTGAATGGTTTGCCAAAATAAATCGCTACCTGTACCACTGGCCATTTGTCGTTTCAGAGAAACGGTAATTACCTCCGCTTTCGAGGCCCGTACCGCATCGGTCATTACCTCAAGTGATGGATAACCCGCAGTCCCCAAAAGCAACCGACTTGTTAAAAGCTTATCTGCTAAATGCCACATGATTACCCTCCTTGCATCGGCACGATGAGATCAATACGGTCTCCCTCGCATAAGGTAGTCTCCGCAAACATCGATTTGGGGATAAACTGATTATTAATTGCGATTGCCACATGTGCGGCAATACCGTTCTTCTGTTCAAGTATTGCCTGTAGCGTACTGGATGCATCTACAGTTAGTGGTTCATCATTTATATAAATGATCATCAATAAGCCTCCCAGAGCTCAGGATAATAAATGTCTTTTTTATTGCTCTTTAGTCCACGTAAAATTTCCTCTACCAATGCCGGGGCTATTAAAAATCCATGACGATAAAGTCCATTTACCGCAATCAGTTGCTTTGCATATTTTATACGCGGCTGATGATGCACTAAAGTGGGACGACAGTGCGTCACCGTTTTAATGATTCGTGCTTCAGCAAAACCTCGATGTACATAGTAAGCAGCTGTTAATAGTTCAAGTGTCGTTCGTACTGAAATTGGACTGGAGTCTTCTGTCTCCAATTCGCTGGCTCCGATAAGGTAATAAGAATTAGGACGAGGAGCAATATAAATAGTGTATCTTGGATGCAAAAAGCGTATGGGTCTTTGCAATTGAACTTCAGGTGCATGCAACCAGATAAGTTCCCCGCGAAGCCCACGTAAATTGGTAAACGTGTTTTTTGCTCCAAGACCCCGGCAATCAAAAACAAAATCAAATAAATAGGACTCCTTTGCTGTTTCTACTTTGCCTGAATGGATGCAAGAAACATAAGTTTGGTCCCGCCAAACGACTCCTTGCTGGCAAAGATGTTTTTTGAGTGCCAGCAATAAACTCTGATTATCGAGTTGCGCTTCTTTGGGGAAATAATACCCTGCCTGGAAATGATTCAGCTCCGGTTCAAGCTGCCCCAGAGAATCTTGAGTGAGCACTTGATAACATGAGTCACTTAATTTATTGACAATCCGTGTACTGAACTGCTGCCATTCTGCTTTGTCTTGAGGGTGGTGCACTACAAGAGAACCTTTTTGACGAAAATACACAGGTTCCGTTAATTGATGCAAAATAGACTTCCATAATCCAGCAACGGACTCCATTCCCAACTTGAAAATTACATGCTCCGCTTTATCAAGCTCAGACCAAGGTGCCAATAAACCTGCAGCGGCGTAGCTGCAATTATTGAACGCGCTTTCTGCCTCAAATAGGGTTACCTGCCATCCATCATTGTGTAACCGCAAAGCCAGCAAACACCCCATGATTCCAGCACCAACAACAGCAACATTTTTCATTTAATTAAAATCACTCAAAAATAACCTACCGTAGGTTGAGCCTTGTCCCAACGATAAACAATAAGATCAATACCAAACTGCTTAAATTTTCTAAAGTTGGGCCAAGGCCTAACCCACAATTATTCACCCACACAACATGCGATAGGCTCTAAATCAGAATGAGGCATCTTGGGCAGCAGCTCATTTGTATAACAGGAATGCACTGAGAAAGAATCATCAATCACTCCTAAATGCTTGCCAAAACGTCCTACCTTATTCCAATCACGTTCTACATTCAAAAGCGTGCGCGAGAAAAAGGGTAAACTACGAATAAAAATCGTATGATACATGGGCGTTCGTAACTGGGGCTTTGTTTTACATAAGAGTTCATAAGCTTCATCTGGATTTTCGGTAGTAAACGCTGCTCCACGTTGTGTGGCTTTGAGAAAACCTTTAATGGTTTCAGGATTTTTTAACATCCTTTCTGGCACAATAAACTGAATGGAGCAAAAACAGCAGCAACCTAGACCAGCTAGCTGATCCAGGCGTAAAAATACTGTTTCACCACGCAGATGCTCCAATTCAACTTTTTGGAAATTAATAAAACCAATGCCAGTATCAATAATGTCACGACAAATTGCATCAGTAACATTCATGCCAATACGGACTGTTTCATAGCTTGCAGAATCAATACCAGCCAATTGTGCCAAATTATCAATAATGATTTTGCCGAACTCACCAATATACCCTACCCGTTTACCAACAATATCTTGAAATGAAGTAATGCCACTGGACTTAAGTGCGATAAGCCCAGTAGGAGGTTCATCCAATAGCGTTCCAATTGATGTGACAGGATAACCTTTTGCACGAGCGGCTAAAGTATGAATCATGGCTTTAACGCCAAAATCAACATGCCCCATACCTACAATTTCTGTCACATCACTGGGATCACTAGGCTCCAAAATTGCAAGTTTTATGCCTTCTTGTTGGTAATAACCCAATGAATGAGCAACAAAAATTGGGGTATGGTATGGGTTTGCATACCAATTGAGTAATAAAGTTGTTCTTGTAGATAATGCGTTCATGCCATAGCTCCTTAGATTAATTAATAAAATAAAGGATGGCTAAAGATATCGCGTAAAGACTAAATTGAAGAAGTTAACCTTCATTAGAACTGTTGGGAATCACTCGCAAATAAGAGCAAATGCACCATGACAGGCCATTCAAAAGCTCAACTGTTCTCAAATGAAATTCAGTTTTAAGGCGTTCTTACGCTGGTATGAACCAGATCAAGTTCAACGGGTATTTCTCAGACGTTTATCACGACACCCCGCGCCATCAATTGTTGGTAATGCTAGCTGTTATGGAAAAAACTGTCAAACATTATAATAAGAACAACCCTCATCCGTGCTGACGGGCACCTTCTCCCCATGGTGAGAAGGCATCTTTTGAGGCAAAATATAAAAAAATCCCTTCTCCCGTTATCGGGAGAGGGGCTGGGGTGAGGGTAAAAATCTATTTATCATTCTGCACATAAAACACATTATGCTGAATCAAAAATCGCTGACATAATAAAGGAGTATGTTGCAATAAATGATGCAGATAAGCGCGCGTAAATCGTTGCGAACAAGTAGGACACGCGCAATCAGCATCAATGAGTTCAAATTGCATTTGTGTTTTTGAATCCGTTAAATCCACATCCCCTGCACGGCTGTATACCTTTCCTTGCATCGCTGCTTGTGCAGGTTCATCGGTCTCAATAAATCCTATACCTTGATCACGCAAGCGCCATATTAATTCGGAGTCAAAACGACCCATAATATAGCGCGGTACATGCGACCACCGATTTAATTGTTCCCAATCCACCTCATTCAAAACATTAAAATAAACTCCATGCGGCTTAATTACTTCGTGTTTCTTTAAGTCATTAACATGCATAAATGGAACAATTGCATCATTCCAATTATCCCAAATTTGTGGAAAATCCTGCATGATGTTTTGGGGTAAAATGACTGCATTGGGCTTTAAGTGCTGAATAAGATGGAGCAACTCTCCCACAGTAAATTTTATTCTAGAACCATCATAAGGTGATTTAAGCGTAAAAATTCCCTCTTTATTCGCCACAAGCGATGCTGCATTCAGCACGATAACACCTGGCCAAACGAGATAATGGGATATATCGGATATTTTTTTGAGCGCATCCTGGCCAGGTTTATACAACAGGCTCTCTAGAGAATAAGATGCTGCCATTACTTTTGCTTCGTGCCAATTTGCTGTTGTAAGACACGCACCTGCTTCTGAAGTTAAAACAGGTATAAAATTCTGTACTGCAGTCAACATTTCTAATCTCCTGATTTATTATCCATTCACCAAAATTTTGAGTGCTTTAGGGAAAAAGTCAGATTTGAGTTCAGGTTGGAAGGAGCTCGATTCAAAAAAGCGCAGCATACATCAATATGAGCATTTTTTAATTGAGATCGTTTCAACCTGTGCCAAATATAGCTTTTGGTGAACGGTTATCTGATTTACAGCAATAAACTGGTATCACCATAACTAAAGAACCGGTACTTCTTTTCAATTGCTTCTTGATAAAGCATCATTGCTTGTTTATGACCAATAAAAGCGGAAACCAGCATTAATAAAGTCGATTCAGGTAAGTGAAAATTGGTCATTAATCCATCACAAATCTTAAACTCATAGCCTGGGTAAATAAAGATGTCTGTATCCCTACTGCAGGGACTTAGTATTCCATTGTGGACCGCACTCTCAAGACTTCGCATAGCAGTTGTACCGACGGCAATTACCCTATTTCCTGCAGCCTTTGTAGCATGTACCGCAGCACATAATTCAGGACTTATTGTAAATCGCTCGCTATGCATTTTATGATCTTTGATGTTATCGCAACGAACAGGTCTAAATGTCCCAGCCCCAACATGCAAAGTAAGATAAGCTACTGCAACACCTCGTGAATGTAAGCTGGCTAATACCAATTCATCAAAATGCAAACCCGCGGTGGGTGCCGCTACAGATCCTTCATATTTTGCATACACTGTTTGATAACGGTCTTGATCCAGATTTTCATCATTTCGGGTAATGTAAGGAGGTAAGGGAATGTGTCCTATTCCATTTAATAATTTCAAGACGTCCATATCCGCTTTGCAAGTGAATAAATCATCCTGCCTATCAAGAACTTCAATTTCTTTATTTTGTTCCAGCTTAATAATTGAGCCCGATTTTAATGACTTGCTGGCTTTAATATGAGCTAGAAAAGTGAACTCACCCGTAATTCGCTCGACTAATAACTCAACTTTCCCTCCAGTAGTTTTATGGCCATGAAGTCGGGCGGGGATAACTTTGGAATCATTCATTACCAATAAATCACCGGGGTTTAAAAAATCAGCGATTTCACGAAATTGGTAATGACCGTATTCACCTTTTTGACGATCATAAATTAAAAGGCGTGAATCACTACGATTTGCTAAGGGATACTGCGCAATTAATTCTGGAGGTAAATCGAAGTAAAAGTCCTGTTTATTCATAAAGCAACCTGAAAAATAAATTGTCGGTATTATACACGGAATACCCTCATTCATCATCCCTACTGAATGCAATTCCTAACAAAATTACATTTGAATCTTAAAGTTTTGTTTGGCTTAATCTTTTTTGGGCAATTTCGGATCGACATTAGGGGTGGGTGATGTATCTTTTATTAATCGTCTGGCACTATAGAGCCATTGGAGCCTTTGCTGTGATTCCATAATTTTCTCTGGCGAAACTTGTTCGATTAATTTATTAAGCTCTCCTTTGTTTTTAGGTGATATGGTTGAGCTCTCGACAATATTCCGTGCTTTTTCTATATCGTCTTTTTTAGGTGCTTTTAATACCAAAGATTCAAATTTCTCTATCATTTGTGAATAACTTGCATGAGGATCTGTTTTTGGAGCATGCGACAAACTGGGATTCTTACTTAATAATACTTTTTGGGCACGCGTTTCTCTTAATGTATCTCCCATTTCATTTCTGGCTCGTTGCATTTCTGATTTTTGGTTTTTTAATACTTCTCTTAAATTTAGATGTTGTTCGTAGCGATGTATATGCTTCTGCAAATTTTCTTGTATCTTTTCAAGACAATTATAGCGAGGGGTTTGAATGCGTTCTTTAGCTTGCTCAAAATCACGCTTAGCTTGTACCCAGTCCTCCTCCGTCAATTTATTAGGATCCTTATCTTTAGGAAGCAGAGCATATGAACCATCATCTGTTTGAACAAGAAATTTTGCATCCTCATGTTTGATACTAAAACGGGCCTGGGAATAATCAAAAACTTGTTCCAATTTATCATTAAGAAGTATTTTCTTGTTGTTCATCACTTTCAATGCGGAAACCAATCCTTGTTCACGTAATTTCAAGCCTTCCATTTCAGGGTCCAATTGCCCAGGAATACTCTGATGCTCTCGTATTTTAGCTCGGGTTTGTTCCAAAGCGAAGCGAAATAGTTCTTCATAGTTCATTGTTGTTTGGCTCAGATGAACTTTATGAAAACTCAGTTCATGTTCAATCGTTCTAATGTGTCTGCTGAGACGTCTTTTTTCAACTTCATGTGCCAGGGTATCATCAGAAGCTGTGCTTTTATAGAGTTCTTCCTG
Organism: Legionella sp. 227; assembly: GCF_043161935.1. NCBI lineage: Bacteria > Pseudomonadati > Pseudomonadota > Gammaproteobacteria > Legionellales > Legionellaceae > Legionella > Legionella sp. 227. The sequence goes on from NZ_CP171154.1 coordinate 3,872,386, forward strand.
CGCTTTATACCGTTTTAGATCGTTCACCAAAACCGATATTCTTTGTGCAGAAAACGCAGTAGGGTTTCCTTGAGGATGCTTGAAAATAGGCAGTTGCAAATAAGTATCCAGTATATCGATATGGGTATGAAGTGCCTCATGGTAAGCTTCCATTCGTTGCCCTTCCTCTTCGATAGCCACTAACTCTTCTTCAACCTGCTCTAATTGGTGTTCCAATTCATCCAGTTTTTCATCTAAAACTTTAATGGTCTCCACGTAATGAGCGATCATATCGTCTATAATTTGAATTGGAGAGCGATCTGAAATTGTTTCTTTACTCTGTTCCTGTTTATCCTTTAGAAGATGTTTGTCGATTTCGAGTCGAATCAGCTGATCTACATTTTTAGCCAGTTCTTCTCGTTCTGCAATAATCCCCATAAGAAGAAAAATCAAGTGTCGCTGTTGGCTGAGTATTTCTTCTGTATTACGTTCCCTGATCGATTCAATTCGTGCCTCTTCTTTCATTATTTCTCGAGCTATCATGGTTAATGTCACATTACCGCCAGCCGTTTTCAGAAAATCAAATACCTCTGAGGCATTTTTTAAGCCAAAATGTGCCAAAAATTGAGTCGCTAAATAAGAATTTGTTTCAGTGTTATTAGGTTGATTTTGTTTTTCTATATCTGCAAACCATTGCTCCATCCGGTTTGAAATATTTTTTTGATCTGTAAAGCTTAAATTCTGCCATATTGGAGTAGCTGCTTCTATTTCAGGCATGACCGAACTCTTAGGAATCACTTTGATACTCCAATAAAGCACCATTGTTTAAATTATAGGCTATTTATGGAGAAAAAAGACCGCTTACACACAGCCATCACGTTTGACGGTGCGTATAATTTTTATTCACAGGATACTGATTAAAAGTTCTATCTCTTTATTTGGTTTTTGGGTTCAGCAACATCGAACCCAAAAACCTACCCCTTCTTTGAATCAAATAGATTCTAGTAACTAGGAGGATATAAATTCGAAGGATATTGAGATGAAGGGAAAGATGTCGCAGAGTTAAACAGAGATTCTCCATCAGCAAACGTTTGTTCCGCAGAAAACACAGAACCAAAATTACCTGGTTCTCTGTCTTTCTCCGAACGAGAGCTGGATTGCCTGGTAGGCTCGTCGCTGCTTAACATTGAATATGGAGATGCACTCATTTTCAATGCTTCACTTTCTGTTGCAGGCGAAGATTTTGAAGAAAACAGCTTTGCAGCAAATTTACTGCCCATACCAGCCACACCGCCAACAAGTAAAAATGGAGACCAAAGCACAGCACCTACAGATTTTATGACACCCGTAAAACTCAGTCCATCTTCATTCACAACACGTGATTTAATCATCGCGAATACGTTTTTATCACTGTTATAGCATTCTTTAGCACTGGAACTTAAGTAAGCAAATCCCAAAATTGCATAAAAAGCGAGTGCACCAATGCCAATAGCCCCAAGAGTGCCGACACTCAATGCCATTGCACCGGCGGCACTTGCTCCAGTAACTCCAGCAGCAGTCAGTGATGTGGCAGCTAATCCAACCGCACCAAGCGTAAGTTTGAGAATTAAAGCAAGAACGAAAATTGGAGCAACAACAAAAGCAAGGATGAGAAATGCTCCAGTCCCCCAGCCTGTACCTGAGGAATAACTTTGACGATAACTATAAGCTCTTCCGCGGGGAATTACTTCAACCTGAGGAACCCTGGGATAAATAGGTCTATAAACTTGAACTTGGGGATTAAATGGAGGGATATTATGGGTATGATGTTGCGAATCTACAGTAACTTGAGGACCTACACCGCGAGAACCAGTATATTGATCATGACCATGATGTTTACTGTGCACTTTAGTCTCCTTTATTGTTATTATTAAAATCCAGCCTAGCAGGGAGAAGTATAAAAAAGAAAACTTAAGGTTTTATTAAGAAAATGCAGGTTTCTTTACAAAATAATTACATTTCTTTACAAAAGATCAGAGAATGATTAGCAAGAAAACAGATAGTATCCAAATTATTCCACCTGTTACATATGGATGCTGATAGCTCTTAAAGTTTTTTCTTCGCGAGAGATAATCAAGAATAAGTACTGGAACTACGGAAAGAAAAGTCAACATGAACACAAGTACCACTTGCAGTGCCCAGTTCTGAAAAGGCATCATTTGTACTAAATAATTCAGAACATCATGCAGCATTTCACGCAGATAAAAGATCGCCCATAAAACCCATAAATCAAAAGAAAAGATTAACCAGGAAGCAGCAAAGAGAGGTATTATTAATTTAGCTCCTCTTATGGCAAAAATTTTCTTAATGGTTTTGATGAATTCTTCTGAAAAAAACACCAAAATCGAACCAAAAAGTACAAGTAGAGCGAGCGTCAATAACATTTATTAGCTCCTTTTCTCAACATCTTCCAGTGCTTCCCATCGTGCATAAAATTGGGTTAATAATGCTTCATCTTCAGCCAAACCCTGATTTATCTTTGCAATCACCTGAGCTTCTTGTTGGTAAAATTTGGGATCAGCCATTTTTAACTGCAATTCAGCAATTTTTTCTTCCAGTTGCTCAATTTTCTGTGGCAACTGAGCTAGCTCACGTTGCTCATTAAAACTTAATTTATTGGTTGCTACATTGCGTTTCACAGCGGGTGCTTTGACTCCCTGTTCGCGCTGTTCCTGTTTCTTATGCATTTTATATTCATCATAACCACCAACAAATTCATTGAACTGCCCTGCTTCTTCATAAACTAAGACACTGGTCACCACCTCATTGATAAATGCCCTGTCATGACTAATCAATATTAAAGTTCCCGGATAATCAACTAACATATCCTCAAGGAGCTCCAAAGTTTCAATATCCAAATCATTGGTAGGTTCATCCATCACCAACAAATTGACGGGTTTAGCAAACAGCTTGGCTAACAACAATCTGTTTCTTTCTCCACCAGAAAGCACAGAAACAGGCTGATTAAATCGTTCGGGTGAAAATAGAAATTCGCGCAAATAGCTGGCAACATGTTTTTGTTTGCCATTTATTGTTACATAATCTGCACCATCACCCACATTAAACATGACGGTTTGATCTTCACGCAAGTGCCGACGCAATTGATCAAAGTAGGCAACACTTAAAGAAGTACCCAACTTTATCTGTCCAGAGTCAGGCTGTAACTCCCCAAGCAATAGACGTACTAAAGTCGTTTTACCACATCCATTAGGGCCAATTATTCCAAACTTATCCCCACGAGTCAGTAATAAGGAGAAATCACGTAAAATTGTTTTATCCCCTAGTTTATAATTCACCTGATTCGCTTCGATCACTACCGAGCCGGAACGAGTCACATCAAGTGAAAATGACTTAACTTTACCTAATTGATTACGTCGTGCCTTATATTCTTCTCGTAAAGCCTTTAATGCGCGAACCCGACCTTCATTACGTGTTCGTCGCGCTTTGATACCTGTCCGAATCCAGGCCTCTTCCTCAGCCAATTTTTTATCAAATAAATCGTTTTGTTTTTGTTCGCTCAGACGAATCGATTCTCTTCTATCGAGATAGGTTTCATAATCACAATCATGCTGATAGAGCTTGCCTCTGTCGATTTCGACAATCCGATTGGATACTTGGCTTAAAAACTCTCTATCATGGGTAACCAATAACACAGATCCCTTGAAACTTTTCAAATAAGACTCTAACCATTCGATTGCTTCAATATCCAAATGGTTTGTCGGTTCATCTAAAAGTAACAAATCCGCTGTCGCAATTAATGCCGCCCCCAGTAATACACGACGTTTCATCCCTCCTGATAGATTATTCATCCGTTCATGAGTTGTGATACCTAAACGACTGGCCATCGTCTCGATTTGTGGCAATTTATCCCATGCATGTAAATTATCCATCTGTTGCTGACATGCGGCCAATTTCTCCATATCACCCAATTGGGAAAGTTCATTAAAACGTGATAAAACCTCGCCTACTTCACCAAGACTTTTCACTAGAAAATGATAAACAGACTCTTCTCCGGTAATTGGAACTTCCTGAGTCAAACCAGCAACGCGCAAACCAGAAAGTTGATTGATTTGACCACTATCTGGAGTCAACTCACCTTGCAAAAGTTTTAGAAGCGTGGATTTACCCGCTCCATTTCGCCCAACTAATGCAATGCGATCGTAGGGTTGGATCTGCCAATCGGCATTATCTAATAACTGATTACCCGCAATATTGAGGGACACTCCATGAAGGGAAATAATACTCATACACGAACTCTGACTATAAAGTTACAGCCTGAATAAAGCACAAAGCGAAACCCGAGCATTTCGCTGTCATTGGTTGACGAGGTTTTTTGCTTTCGCTTCACCCAGACTACAATACTAATATTAGACTACTTTTTAAATGAATTTACTTTGAAGATAAAACCATTATACCATCCATCTCGACCTGAGCACCACGGGGTAATGCAGAAACGCCTATTGCCGCTCTTGCAGGGTAAGGTGCTGCAAAGTAACGACTCATTGCTTCGTTAATTAGAGGAAAATGGCGTAAATCGGTAAGGTAAACATTCAATTTCGCTATATGTGCCAAACTACCACCAGCCGCTTCACAAACAGCCGACAAATTTTCTAAAACTTGAGTAATTTGCAGTTTAATGTCTTCACTGCAGAGTTGCATTGTTACAGGATCAAGTGGTATTTGTCCTGATAGATAGATTGTATCGCCACATTGAATGGCTTGTGAATAGGTTCCAATAGCTTCGGGAGCCAATTTTGTATTTATAGGTCGCATTAATTATCCCCTTGTTTTTTTCTATAAAGACGCATCACCACTTTATTTGCTCGCAACCTACGCATTACCCGGGCCAAATGCGTTCTATCTACAACACTAATTGAAAAGGTAACCGCATTGTGCCGACCATCACGTGGATCTACATTGATATTACCTATATTGGAGCCTGACTCAGCAATAGCAGTTGCCAGCGCAGCCAAAACGCCGCGCTCATTCACCACATCAACAGTAATATCAACCCAATATTCTCCTTCAACTTGTTCATCCCAACGTAAGGCAACGAATTGCTCCGGACTGGTTCGAGAATTTTTTAACGTGGTGCAATCACTGCTATGAACAATAATTCCTCGACCTTGTTGGAATTTTCCAACAATATTATCTCCAGGAATAGGTTGGCAGCATTCGCCAAAATGAACCACCATTCCCTCTGTGCCTTTGATTGCCAAGGGTCGTGTTTTAATTCCTTTGTCTAACTCATTAGAGTCTTGGCTGACTACCAATCTTTTGGCAATTACCATCGCCATTTGGTTGCCTATACCAATCGCATAGAGCAAATCATCCATCGTTTTATAATGCAGGTCACTCAATAGCGCTTGCAATGATTCTGGTGGTATTTTGGCGTAATCGCTAGATAGTTCAATTAATGATTGTTCCAGTAGACGTTTTCCTAGACTAATTGATTCGGTGTTTTGTTGGCTTTTCAGAAAATGACGGATATTAGAACGCGCTTTACCGGTAACCACAAAATTTAACCATGCCGGGTTAGGATGTGCACCGGCCGCCGTCACTATCTCAACGGTCTGCCCATTGGATAAAGGAATGCTGAGGGGGACTAATTTTCTGTTGACTTTCGCTGCCACGCAACTATTACCCACTCCGGAATGAACTGAATAAGCAAAATCAACAGGTGTCGCCCCCTTAGGTAATTCCATAATATGGCCTTTGGGGGTAAAAACGTATACCTCATCCGGGAATAAATCAATTTTGACGTTTTCAATAAACTCCAATGAACTACCTGTACTGCGTTGCATTTCCAAGAGGCTTTGTACCCATTCTCTTGCACGCAGTTGCGCTTCATTGACTTCAAGGCCAGATGATTTATAAATCCAATGTGCAGCCACCCCATTATCAGCAACTTTATCCATATCACGAGTACGAATTTGCACTTCCAGAGGAACTCCAAAAGGCCCAAATAAAGTGGTATGCAAGGATTGATACCCATTTGCTTTAGGAATACCGATATAGTCTTTGAAGCGTTGTGGAACAGGTTTGTAGGTACAATGTAAAGCACCTAAAATACGGTAACAGGAATCAATATCTTCAGTAATTACGCGGAAAGCAAAAACATCGGTAATCTCAGTAAATGAGGCTTTCTTCTGGCGCATTTTTTTATAAATGCTGTATAAGTGCTTTTGTCTACCGAATACTTGTTCATAAGGAATATTTAATTGTGCTAAAGCCAATTGCAAATCACGTTCAATCGTCTGGGTTAATTCACGCCGATTACCACGAGATTTTTCCACTGCAGATTTAATCGCTCGATAACGCATAGGATATAAAGCTTGAAATCCCAAATCCTCAAGACCAACATAAATTGAGTGCATTCCCAAACGGTTCGCGATGGGCGCGTAAATTTCCAGGGTTTCAATGGCAATTCGCCGACGTTTTGCATAAGGCATTGCACCAAGAGTTTTCATATTATGCAAACGATCAGCCAGCTTAACAATAATTACGCGGATGTCTTTGACCATAGCCAAGACCATCTTACGAAAATTTTCGGCCTGGGCCTCAGCTTTTGATTCAAATTTTATTTTGGTCAGCTTGGTAACACCATCAACAAGCGAGGTAATTTCTTCGCCGAACTGGTGTGTTAAATCTTCTTTACTGACGGAAGTATCTTCAACAACATCGTGGAGTAAAGTCGCCATGATTGTTTGATAATCCAAGCGCATTCGGGCAAGAATTAGGGCTGCTGCGACAGGATGAGTAATATAGGGCTCGCCGGAACGACGCATCTGACCTTGGTGTGCTTTTTCAGCGACCAAATAGGCTTGGTAACATTTTTCTATTTGCGACTGCTCAAGATAGCATTTCAGCTCTTCATCGAGCTCCTTAAAGTAGCTCACGCAGTACTCCCTAGTATCTAACATGACCGTACCCCTTTACCCCTAAATTCACACCATTTAAGACGCCTCGAATAAATCATGATCTTTCATGATTCATAACATAGGTGAAGTGAAACGGAACCCGGAACATTTTAGTCACCTAAAAGCCTGGGTTCCGTTTCACTTCACCCAAGCCAAATGATTTTGTTATCTAAAAATTATTCTTTATCCAAAATTTCAGGGGTAATCAAACCTTCAGCTATTTCACGCAAAGCCACAACCGTAGGTTTATCATTTTCCCATTCAACCATAGGTTGATCGCCTCGAACTGCAATTTGGCGCGCACGCTTAGTAGCCACCATAACCAGTTCAAATCGATTCGCAACATTTTTTAAACAATCTTCAACGGTAACTCGCGCCATAATTCATTCTCCAGTAGCAAAACATCGCATTTTACTGCGATGACATCAGGAAAGAAAGCAATTTTGATTGTTTATTTATCTGCCGCTCAATACGTAAGCGGTTTGCAATGACAATCGCCTCCAATTCCATCGCCGCCTTTTCAAAATTATCATTTACGATTAGGTAATCAAACTCGGGATAATGGCTCAATTCATCTTGCGCTTTTCTCATCCGATCGCTAATCACTTCATCCTTATCTTGCCGACGATCTAATAATCGTTGTTTTAATACATCTAAAGATGGCGGTACAATAAAAATACTCACCGCATCTGGAAAGGAACGTCTAATCTGTTCTGCCCCTTGCCAGTCTATATCCAAAACAACATCGATACCTTTTTGCAAACGCTCGGTAATTTGGTTGATCGACGTGCCATACAAATGATTAAAAACACGGGCGTGCTCTAAAAAAGCACTCTCATCAATCATACGTATAAATTCATTTTCATCAATAAAAAAGTAATTCACTCCATGCTGTTCACCAGGTCGCATGGCTCGCGTCGTATGCGAGATGGATACCTCAATATCCTCAAGGGACTCCACTAACTTTTTTACTAAACTTGTTTTGCCTCCCCCAGAAGGTGCTGCAACAATAAATAAATTACCGGAATAATCACCCACAATAATACTCACTCAATGTTTTGAATTTGCTCACGCATTTGTTCAATTAAAACTTTCATTTGCACCGCACTCTGAGTTAAATCCACAGAGTCAGACTTTGAACTTAGCGTATTCGCCTCCCTATTTAATTCTTGCATCAAAAAATCAAGACGTCTGCCTGCTATTTTATCGCAATTTAACGTCCGACTCACTTCATCAACATGAGTCGTTAATCTATCGAGTTCCTCACTCACATCAATACGAGTCAAAATTAAAGCAATTTCCTGTTCTACTCGTGAATCCTGAACCTCAATCTTCACTGAGTGCAGCCGGGTCAATAACTTATCTTTAACTTGCTCTGCTTGTGTTGATACTATAGAGCGAGCATGCTTAATTTCCCGACCCAATTCACTTAAACGCGCCTCCACGTGCGCTTTTAATGCAGCACCCTCAGTAGACCGCATCTGCTTTAATTGCTCGATCGCTTCATTAAATAAGGAAAGCGCGCTTTCACCTAACGCGTCCACATCAGGTACACTGGCTTGGACTACCCCAGGCCAAGAAAGAACACGACTAACCCCTAAATCGTTCGGCAAATGGTGTGATATGGAAAGTTTCTCCCCTAAATTCACTAATGCATTTACCATGCCTATATTTATAAGCATAGACTGATTATTAGAACTTGTATCTTGATATTTCAGCTGACACTCCAATTTCCCTCGATTTATCTTATCTCGCAATAAAGCGCGTAATTGTGGTTCTATAAATCGGAACGATTCGGGCAAACGAAATGAAACATCAAGATAACGATGATTAACTGACTTGATTTCCCAACAAAAATGACCCTCTTCAATCTGCTTTTGCACTCGTGAGAAAGCCGTCATACTTTGAAGCATTGTAAATACCAATGAATAAACCTTGCGCGAATATACCCCAATTTAAAGCAATTGGAAAATAAAACATACTCCATAGAGGATGCCAATTTAACAAAATCGAATAAAATTTCTACCTAATTCAAAAATATAAGTTAAATTCTTCATCCGCTCTAAGTTGTTCGTGCAACTTTGCTTCACTCTTAACCTCAAAATGTGCTAAAGCTAAAACTCCCGGCCTTGTGGCATTCACAAAGTCGGCCATAAAGATAATTTTAGGAGAATGAGATGAATTTAAACAATGTTTTAACGATATGTGTTTTGTGCTTTTCATTCAGTGATATTGTGAAGGCAAACGAAGTGGACCTTTCGGTACCTTTTTATAATATTAAACTCTTTTATGGAGAAAAAATTCACGCTAAATACAGTCTTAAAAATGATCAAGTAATGATTTGTAAAGATAAAAGTGGTTTTAGCTATTCCAATATTTACTGGGATTACAAAGGATCCCAATATTTTGCTAGTCTTCCTGTTGTATTAAAGAATAATGAACGAGTCTCTGGTAAGTGGGCCGATCCGGAGGGTACAGCAATTATCAGCAGTAATAATACTTATGACTCCGTTGCGATAACCTGTGAATATCAACAAATACCCCAAAGTAAGTACCCGAGTTAACGAATTAAACTCGGGACTAAAAATTATTTACTTGATGATGATGGTGTGACTGCTTCGGATGGCTGATTTTGAGACAACAACTCGCTCATTTTTTCATTCATCCAACTCATAAGTGTCACCGCAGACATCACACGCAAGCCTCGTGGCAAACCACCTTTGAAAAATATAGAAGCACCATGTGTTGCATAGAGATTTTGGGTGGTTTTGAAAAAACCAGCTGGGTTTGTAGCAACTGAGGACTGTTGGGCTGTTTTCACCACATCAAACTGTTGTGAAGCCAATGTTGCACCTACTCCTGCCACTATCCCAGCGAACAGCGATGCAAAGTAATCGTTTGAATAATGCCCTTTTATTTGGTTTTTCAATGCAGGAGTTACTGCCAGAAAAAAGGTAGAAAACATTCCTTCTCTCAGCATCGTTGCCAACATTCCTGTATAAAGACGAGACCAACCCCCTTGCTTCACCAAGTCGGTTCCTGCTGAGAAGAAACCCTTTTTTTGATGGGTCATCACCATTTCTGTAGGACAACTTATCAGCGCAGAGCCTACCCCGGCAGCAAAAGCACTAACCAATCTTTGGCGATCAGATAGCTCATATTTATTGCCAAAAAACCAATTCTGGAAAAAACGATTCAAACCCACTTGCACTGAAGTTATAGGGATCATACTGGCTGCATTTGGCAAAATACCTCGATACAATACTTGTGGATTTAGCGTGAACGGCTCTCCTCTTTGCATTCGCGTTTTTATCGACCACAACGGATGATCGACCAACACTTCAAAAGCACCTGTAACACTTCCAGAGAAGATGCTTTGGAACACACTGAGATTGTTTTTCTTTTCTTTAGGGGGCATGTCTTCTTTATGGGACTCAAATTTAGCTTGGGTCATAATATTCTCCAATAGTTGATTCAAATAAATTCATTACCCGCTTGTCCCGCCTCCCTAGGGAGGCGCGGATAATGAAAGACCGCCCTAGGGAAAGGAAGGCAAGAAAATCACTAAAGAAGAAATAATAGTTTGAGAAGCAACTAAATCGCAGACAAACAGCGTGCTTGCAGATAAATCTGCAAAAGGTGCAACACTGATTTCATGACTACGATAGTTCATAATGGATTTTTATTTTAAAATTGGATCTCGAACATAGCACGATGAACTATTGTTATTCAATAGGTATTTAAAGAATTTTTTGCATCAAAATAACTCTACGTGTTTATAAACTTACTCACCGTTTAAACATGTATTTTTTATTTTTAGAAAGCATGAAACATCTTCATAATAAAACAATAATCACTTCTTTATTTATATAACGCTACTTTAGGATGCAACTCAGGAAGTTAAGCGGTATAATTCTCAATTTTGCGAGGATTATCCAATGCGCCCAAGTAACCGTGAAGCCAATCAACTACGCCCTGTTAAATTAACTAGAAATTATACAAAGCACGCTGAAGGCTCTGTCCTTGTTGAATTTGGGCAAACCAAAGTATTGTGTAATGCCTCTGTAATCGATGGAGTTCCCCGTTTTATTAAAGGAAAAAACCAAGGTTGGGTTACCGCTGAATATGGCATGCTTCCACGCGCAACACACAGTCGTACAGAACGCGAAGCAAGTAAGGGGAAACAAGGCGGTAGAACTATGGAAATCCAGCGTCTTATTGGCCGTTCTTTGAGAGCTTGTGTTGATTTAAAATTTTTAGGTGAAAATACGATAACCTTAGATTGCGATGTGATTCAAGCAGATGGAGGGACAAGGACAGCGGCCATTACTGGCGCTTGTGTGGCAATGAGAGATGCAATCAATTGGATGGTTGAGCGAGAAAAAATACGTAAAATGCCTGCATTCCATTATATTGCCGCCGTTTCTGTAGGACTTTATCGAGGCCAAGCCGTACTCGACTTGGATTATGCAGAAGATGTCCTGGCTGAAACCGATATGAATATTGTGATGAACGAAGCAGGACATTTCATTGAAGTTCAAGGAACGGCGGAAGACAGACATTTTAATCGCGATGAATTAAACACTATGCTTGCACTTGCTGAACAGGGTATACCGCAATTAATTGAATTACAAAAAAATGCTTAGGTACTTAGCCCCTCTCTAAGAATATCATCCCTAACATAGTGAGGGATCCCCAGTGTGTCGCAGAGCATAATGATTAAGTGGGATGCTGCAACCAGGAGATCCTTCGCCATAAACTCCTCAGGATGAGGGTCGTAAATCACTACCTCTCAAGAAAACCTATTTTTTAAAATAGGTTTTTATCAATAGCCACATCACGTGCCGTATGAGTGGAAATAATATTTTTTTTCACCAACTCTGTTAAATGCTGATCCAAAGTTTGCATTCCTTTACCTTGGCCTGTTTGGATGGAGGAATACATTTGAGCCACTTTATCTTCGCGAATTAAGTTTCGTATTGCGCCAGTGCAAATCATGATTTCCAACGCAGCAACTCGCCCTCCCCCATTTTTTTTCAATAGCGTTTGTGCAACTACAGCTTGCAATGACTCAGACAACATCGAACGTACCATGGATTTTTCTTCGGCGGGAAACACATCGATAATCCGGTTAATGGTTTTAGTTGCCGAATTAGTATGCAAGGTGCCAAACACCAAGTGTCCAGTCTCAGCAGCAGTCATGGCTAAACGGATCGTTTCCAAATCACGCAACTCCCCCACCAGAATCACATCAGGATCTTCACGCAGTGCAGAACGCAAAGCAGCGTTAAAACTCAGTGTATCTCGATGAACCTCGCGCTGATTTAGCAAGCACTTTTTACTTTGATGTACAAATTCTATTGGATCCTCAACAGTTAAAATATGATCATAACGACTGGAATTAATGTAATCGATCATGGCGGCCAGGGTAGTACTTTTTCCTGACCCTGTTGGACCAGTAATAAGAACTAATCCTTTAGGGTAACTGGACATTTCCTCGAAAATAGAGGGTAAACCCAAATCGCTCATACTTAAAATTTCAGAAGGAATAGTACGAAAAACAGCTGCTGCACCACGTAATTGATGAAATACGTTCACCCTAAAGCGAGCCAAATTGGGTATTTCAAAAGAAAAATCGGTTTCCAAACTCTCTTCAAACTCCTTCCTTTGTCTATCATTCATCACATCATAGATAATTTTTATTACTTCCTTGTGTTCCATGGCTGGCAAATTAATTTTACGTAAATCCCCATCCACACGAATTAAGGGCGGCAATCCCGCAGAGATATGTAAGTCCGAAGATTTATTTTTTACTGAAAACGCTAATAATTCTGCTATATCCATTGTTTGGTTCATCCTGATTATTTAACAATAACAGATTGGGTCATGGTGCATTGATCGTTAAATCACTAACTGATCTTAATTAAATAATTCAACAAGTCAATTTTCTAAATTTTTTAATAAGAGCCATTTTTAGAAATCACTTGCTTGGCTTGGGATGAATCTCCTAGAAACCAAGTAACACTCGGCAAACAGTGTTTCTTTTGCTATTGTTGAGGTTTTCCAAATGTATTTAAATGATCATGAGTCTTCAACAAAGTCTAAATCAAATAAAACAATTAATCACACAAACTGAACTGGAATGTGGAAGAAAACCAGGAAGTGTTTTATTGCTCGCGGTGAGTAAACAACAAAGTATCGAGGCGATTCACGAATTATTTCAGCTGGGGATCACTCATTTTGGAGAAAGTTATTTTCAAGAAGCCCAATCAAAAATCAATGCCTTAAATAATATACCCATATGTTGGCATTTTATTGGCCCTATTCAAAGTAATAAAACAAAAGGCATTGCCACTTTGTTTCATTGGGTCCACAGCATCAGTCGCCTTAAAATTGCTAATTATCTTAATGAATATCGCCCCAGCAATTTAGCCCCACTCAATATTTGTTTACAAATTAATCTGGTAGATGAAAAAACTAAATCTGGAATTCCTCCGGAACATGCTGCTGAACTCGCTTTGGCAGTAAGTCAACTTCCGCATCTCAAGTTAAGAGGCTTGATGACTATTCCCCCACCACAAAAAGAGATGCAAGCACAATATGATTTATTTATTGAGCTCAATCAGCTCATGCATTCACTCAATCAAGAACTTGGTCTAGACATGGATACTTTATCCATGGGAATGAGTCATGATTTTGTCCCTGCAATTAAAGCAGGTGCCACCATAGTCCGAGTCGGCCAAGCATTATTTGGTGAGCGACAAAAATAAGGCAACACGATATAATCTTGCAAAATCAGTTGCTTCAGGAGAAAAATATGTCGGGTCTTATCGCAGTGACACTTTTTGTTGTTTCTTTATTTTTTTCACTGGTTATTTTCAGTTTATGGATTCGTATTGCCTTACGGTATTTGCGTGTTAGCGCACTTCATCCTGTAAACCAACTCATTTATAAAATGACAAATCCGATAGTCAATCCAATACAAACCCTGTCAAAGCAACCCTATAAACCAGGCCAAAAATATGATGTCCCCGCATTTATTACCTTATTTTTAGTTGAATTATTAAAAATCATCTGCATTAGCCTTCTTGCCTTACAAGGGTTAATCCCGATTGGTTTCATACTGATTTATATCATTGCTGACTTAATCATTCAGCCTTGCGACATTTTATTTTTTGCCATACTCATTCGCGTCATCATGAGTTTTGTTAATCCCAATTGGCAAGGTCCAATTGCAGACCTCTTACGTTTGTTGACAGAGCCTTTGTTAAAACTCGGTAGAAAGATTGTTCCTGACATTTCCGGTTTTGATTTTTCTCCTTTCATCATTATAGTCTTATTAAAAATTATCACCCTATTTATCAGAGCAAACCTACCCTGGAGATTATTATAAAAGCAACTATACTTATTTTTATGCAGAGGAATATCAGGAATAAATTATGAAATTGACGTACCTCAGTAGTACCGGCTTTGCATTAATCATTTTACCTCTTAGTTTATTTGCTGATACTCAATCCTATTATTGTCCACAAAACCACGGATACATTAATATCGGTATGACACCCGATGAAGTCATTGCAGCCTGTGGTCAACCAGTGAGCCAACAAGAATCAAATCAACCGGTACTCCAAAGAATTCCCGTGCAACAACTCATTTACAATAACATGGGAACGAGTACTGCTTTTTATGGAGTATGGAATGTACCTACAGGTAGCGGTGGGGTTCAGCTTGAAATAGATATTGTGAACCAAAAAGTACGCTCCATTAAAATGAATGGTTCGGACAGTAATTCAGTTTCAGTCTGCCAAGGCGCGAACATTCAAGCCGGCGATCCCGTCCAGAAAGTATATTATGCGTGCGGCTCTCCTTCTATAGTAAATAATTCATTTATCAATGAAGTGGTACCCACAGCAGAAAAACCTCAAGTTTGGATCTATCAACCTGGGGAGTATCAACCTTCCGTAACCATGACTTTTGTTAATGGGAAACTGCAATCCATTCAATAATTCTATTATAACAAATCACAGTTCAATACTATGGTAAGTAAAAAAAATAAGATAAACTCTCAAGATTTTGGCGAAGAGATACATCATTCTCGATGTACCTTTTTTTTCTTGGATATTTATTGAGGCAAGACTCGACATGACTGCAAGCATAGATGAAATCACTATTGGATATAATGATAATGGAACAGAAACTGTTAAAGAGCTGGATAAGAAAGTATTAAGCAAAGGAGCCTGGACTACTATTATGTTCAAATACCAGGATTGGGATAACGCGCAAAATGATTTTGGTCCAGTTAAATTTTCAATTCGCCGTTATCAAAAACGAAATAATCAATACTGGCAAAAATCTAAATTTAACATTTCTAGTGCGGAACAAGCACAAAAAATCATCGATATTCTCAATGATTGGTTGAAATAGTTTGCCTGCTACACCATTATTTTATGATTGGACTTAAAATAAATACCCTTCCAACCTCCTGATTTTAATTTATTACCTATCAGAAAAATTTGATTGTAACTCATTATAAATAAACTATTTTTTTAATTTACACCTCAAATTAACCCTTGAATTATGGGTGTTTTTTGTTCGCCTCAAACACCCGCATGCCCATAAAAAAAACCTAGAGATCTAATTTTGTTCTATTTATTCATATTTGTTAAGGTTGAGTTAATTTTTGAGCCGTATAATGGAGATTAAATTTAACAACTAATATAAGATATAGCTATGCAGACTAAAACAGAAACTCCTAATATAAAAAGTGGGCAACCAACTGTAACTGCACCTGTAGTTACACCAACAAAATTAGGGATTTTTCCAAACTTTAAAAATATGCCATGGATGACACCAATGGACCTTATAAAAGCCAATATGTCTAAAGATGGGGTTAGCACTCCTTCTTTTTGGCAAAATCCTGCGTTTACATCCATGATGAAAGGATTTTATAGTCCAGCAATTATGCAAAGTCCTGTACTTACCCAAATGGTACAAGGTATGTGGGATGTAGCAACCAAAAGCGCAAGTACTCCTTGGTTTCCGCCAATCCAGGCAATGAAACAAAAATTACAAACACCGAAAATCGATACACCAGTAGTACCGGTAGCCAAGCCTGTAGTACCGGTCACAAAACCTGTAGTACCAGCAGCGAAACCAGTAGTTCCGGTTACGCCACCACCTGGGAAAAACGGCGGTTCCTTTCCTGCGTGGATCCCTTCTTTTGATCAAGTACACCAGGGTTTATGGAGTGGACTTAATTTCGCAACCGTTGCACTTTTCACAAGCGGTGCTATTGTAAGCGTTCAAAGTCCGATAAAAACTGTATTAGTTAATTTAACTAAGGACAAAACCATGTTGCCCCCATCTGCATTTCAAGGTGGGAAATTGGGTATCATTAGAGCAATGTATGCTGGAACTTCAGCTTCTCTCTCAGGTTCATTAATAAGAACAGGTTATGTTACTGGTGCTAAAGGCGGCAGCAAACCTGTAGAAGAAGCGATTCTTAAAGATGAGGCCGGTAAAGAAGAAGGTAAAAAATACGGTACTGTAAGTTTTGGGTATATCGCGGCAATGGCACTAGGTGATATTGGGGTAACGCAAATATCTGAATCATTGGCTACACTGCAAAAAGCAGGAATGCTTCCCAAAAATTTTAAATGGAAGACTGTTCCCAATGCCTGGAACTTGATGATGGGTGGCTTTGCCCCAAGGTATGTTTCAGGAATGGTTAATTTTGGTGCGTTATGTGTTCTTGAAGAGGTAATAGCGAAAAATTTACCAGACCATAAAGGGAAGCATTTTACCGCTGGAATGTTGAGCGGTATGTCTGCTGCGTTTTTTGCCTACCCATTTACTGTATTTAAAGATTACACCTTGGTAAGATCTACAGTGACACCAGAGGGAAATCTAAAAGCAGCAAGCTCAATTAAATTAACAAAAGAGTTGTTCTTTGCCTTTATAAATAGTCCTGGGGCTTCAACAAAAGCTTTAGGAGAAATGGCTCTAAAACAAGTTCCAATAAGAATGGGCTTAACAGGCGTCATATTTGCTCTAGTTGCTGGTGTTGGTGAGGCTATGGGTCAAGAGCCCCTAAAGAAAGTGGTTCCAGATCAATATCAACCATCATCACCAGGAAGATCCAAACATAGCCTGTTTGCTACTAAGACTGAACCAACTCCTCGAATTGAAGAGATTGATGAAGATACTGATGAGCAGACAAAGACACAAACTACAGGGTCTAGTCCGGGTAGTTCAACAAAAAATTAACTAAAAAATCCACTGAACAAACCATTTTATAAAAATAAAATGGTTTGTTACGCAAGAAAATAGTGTATGATAGTATTGCGATGTGCAATTTTAAATCACACATTGCAATATTTACTTATTAAAGGATGAAATATGATGTCACGCAATTTTCTTGGATTTTTTGCTAAACCTGCCAAAGCCGTTTTTGAAACGACTCTTTATTCCCTTGGTGCAGCAGCATTAGGTCACAGTATTTATCGTACTGGAACTTATGTTAATGAGAAATTTAATCAGCAACAAAACGATCTTAAACCTCAGACAATGAATCAATCTGAGTCCGAACGCCGAGATAATTCACATCAAGCTGGGATGAAAATGGGACTTTAAATATAATTTAGGGATGGTGTAGTCAAATTAAATTGACAAACACCACTCCAAAAAATTGTATGAAAAGCTAAGCTTATTATACCCATTCAAGACCAGGATGAGAGCGCTCAAAGTATTTTTGCACCATTGGATCTGAAACCAAATCCAAACGCGCTGGATGCCATTGAGGATTTTTATCTTTATCAATCAATAAAGCCCTAACCCCTTCATAAAAATCATGATCATGCATAAAATGACTAACCATGTCATAGTCCATTTGTAAGCATTGCGCTAAAGATAACCCTTTTGCCTTTTGTAATTGGGCCAAAGTCACTTTAAGACTCAAAGGAGATTTTTGTCCCAGGGTATTATCAACCGCCTCAGCCCATACTGTATTAGCACTTTGTAACGATCCTCGAATCATTTCAATGGTGGGGTGCGCAAAACAAACATCAATCAAAGGCTTAATTTGGCTGATCTCTTCAGTAGACGCCACAAAAGAAAAACGCTGCAAACATTGATTGACCTGCTCAAATGCATCCGCCGATAAATCTTCATTCATCAATGCGTCAAATAAAGCAGGCATTTGTTCTGATGATACTATTTTTTTAACCAGTCCGGTTTTTACCGCATCATGAGCACCTAAACGATTACCTGTTAAACCCAAATACGTACCTAAATAACCTGGGCATCGTGCTAATAAATAGCTGGCACCGATATCAGGAAAGAAACCGATGCCCGTCTCAGGCATAGCAAATACAAAACGCTCACTGGCTATTGGATGACTGCCATGCATGGAAATGCCCACGCCGCCCCCCATGACAATCCCATCAATTAGAGAAATATAGGGTTTGCCAAAATGGTGAATGAAATGATTTAAACGATATTCGTGCCAAAAAAATTGCATTTGTTCTGCATCATTGACTTGGCCAGAAAAATATAACGAACGTATATCCCCTCCAGCACAAAATGCATTCCCAGGTGCTGCCCGCACAATCACCGCATGAATCGACTCATCCTCTTTCCAAAGACTTAATTGTCTTTGCATATTAAGAATCATATTTAAAGTCAGCGCATTCAAAGCCTTGGGTCTATTTAATGTGATGACACCCAATGAACCTTCTTGGTTAAAAAGTACTTCGTCAGACATAATTATTTTCCTTTGAATTGGGCCGCTCGTTTATCTAGAAATGCTCTAACCCCCTCTTGTTTGTCTTCAGAAGCACAGACTTTGGCAAAGTGAATGGCTTCTAGATGCAACGCATCAGTCAAAGACAAATCAAAACCATGATCAATAACTTCCATAACCCCCGCTACAGCAAGTGGAGCCATACTCAAAATTCCCTGCAATAAATTTTTTCCCTGCTCTAATATGATTTCAGGTTCAACGACTTCGCTCACTAATCCCCAATGTAATGCAGTTTCTGCGTTGATAAAGCGTCCAGTCAAGCACAAATCTAAAGCCCGGCCTTTACCAATTAAACGAGCTAACCGTTGGGTGCCACCATAACCAGGGATAACACCCAGTTTCACTTCAGGTTGACCGAACTGTGCTTTTGTTGAGGCAATTCTTAATGTTGCGGAAATGGCTAATTCGCAGCCTCCGCCAAAAGCAAATCCGTTCACCGCAGCTAATGATGGCTTGCCTAGAGTTTCCAATAATCGAAACACTTCCTGTCCGCGACAAGCAAACTCATATCCTGTTTGCGCAGTACATTCTGCCAGTCGGTTAATATCCGC
The DNA here is from genome assembly GCF_043161935.1 of Legionella sp. 227. Classification (NCBI taxonomy): domain Bacteria; kingdom Pseudomonadati; phylum Pseudomonadota; class Gammaproteobacteria; order Legionellales; family Legionellaceae; genus Legionella; species Legionella sp. 227. The sequence goes on from NZ_CP171154.1 coordinate 3,891,675, forward strand.
ACCAGCGCAAAAAGCTTTACCATTCCCAGTGATCATTAATGCCTTAACTTTCGGGTTTGTTTTTGCATAATGAAATGATTCTTCTAATGCATCTAATACTTCTGAACTTAAAGCATTTAACTTTTCAGGTCTGTTTAAAGTCAAAGTTAAAATCCCTTGATTATCTAAATTTTGTTCGATTAAATTCATTCGTTAACTCCTTTTTCTATAGAAATATATCGTACCTAATGCATTGAAGTCTGGGGGCGGTGAGACTCGCGAGATCCCAAGTTCGCGAGGGATCCCTATTGTCATCTTGTGCTACCCTGAGAATTCCCTAGCGACGCTGGGGATGACGGCTTTTGCTTCACTGCATCCAGACTATCAACAGACAGATCAGCACAAAAAGTGTTCTTCGTCCAAAGTCGCTTTAGCAACAATTTCTCTCATGATTTCATTAGTGCCTTCAAGAATCTGATGGACTCTTAAATCCCTAAATATTCGCTCGATCTGATAATCACGTAAATATCCATAACCACCATGGATTTGCATCGCCTTATCGCAAATATGGAAAGCAACATCAGTAGCCAAACGTTTCGCCATGGCACAATATAAAGGGACATTAGGATCATTTTTATCCATAGCGCTTGCTGCCCGGTACACCATTAAACGGGCTGCTTCATAATCAGTTAACATATCTGCAAAATAAAAACGTAATGCTTGCATTTCAGTAAGTGGTTTGCCAAATTGTTTCCGCTCATGCATGTAGCTTTGGGTCAAGCGCAAACAAGCAAGGGCCCCCCCCAATGAGCACGAAGCTATATTAATCCGCCCCCCATTCAATGCACTCAATGCAATTTTAAATCCCATCCCTTCATCACCCACGCGATTGGCGACAGGTACACGGCAATTTTCAAAAAAAACCATACTGGTAGGCTGACTATGCCAACCCATTTTTTTCTCCAATTTACCAAAATTCAACCCTGGGGTATTTTTTTCAATTAATAAGCAGCTTATTCCATGATGGGATGAATCACCGGTACGAACCATACATAAGTAGACATCGCTCACCGAACCTCCTGAAATAAAGGCTTTAGAGCCATTCAGCACATAATAATCTCCATCTCTTACCGCCTTCGTTTTCAAAGATGCAGCATCAGAACCAGATTCAGGTTCAGTCAGACAATAACTGCCAATGAGTTCCATGGAGGTTAATTTAGGCCCCCATTTCATTCGCAACTCAGGATGAGCATAGCGATCAATTAAAGAGATCACCATATTATGAATAGAGAGATAGGCGCTCGTACTGACACACCCTGTTGCCAATTGCTCAAACAATAATGCAGAGTCCAAACGTGTTAATTGAGCTCCGCCAATATCCTCCCTGGCCATCATCCCAGCCATTCCTAATGCAGCAGCTTCACGTAAAACATCCACAGGGAAATAACTCTCATAATCCCAACTATCAGCCATGGGAGCCAATTTGGTACGTGCAAAATCAGCTGCCATCTCACGAATAGCTATATGTTCTTCTGTGAATTCAAAATCCATAAACTGTCCTTAGAAAATTCGTTTAAATGTATTATTATTGCCAATTTTTACTATCCATGAAAGAGATATGCTTCGAAAATTATCCAGAGCATTTTATGAACGTGATACCATTATGGTTGCCAAAGAGCTTTTAGGCAAATATCTTATTCATAAGCAATTTGGAGTGGAGTATGTAGGACGGATCGTCGAAGTTGAAGCGTACCTTGGGCAGCATGATCTGGCATCCCATTCATCTAAAGGTCTGACCCAAAGAACAAAAGTCATGTTTGGACCCGCTGGTTACGCTTATATCTATCTAATCTATGGGATGTATTACTGTACTAATGTCGTTACAGAAACGGAAGGTAGCGGTTCTGCAATTTTGCTGCGTGCTATTGAACCCATTAAAAACATTCAAGGAAAAACGCAAGGACCTGGGTTGCTTTCAAAAGCGATGCATATCGATAAAGCACTAAACCAACATGATCTAACCAGCGATACTTTTTATATTGCTGAAGAAGAGCAAAAGCAAGAGTTTACTATTGTAGAAAAACCTAGAATTGGTGTGCATTACGCAAAAGATTGGGCAGAAAAATTACTGCGCTTTTATATAAAAGATAATGCTTTTATTTCCAAACCATGATGATATGATTGCAACCGTTTAGCGCTCATGAAAAGAATAAGAATAATCACATGGAAACTCTTGCGGCACCTATAACTCGCAATCAAAATTCGCTTGCTGTACTCAAAGAGTACTTTGGGTTTGACTCATTCAGAACACCTCAGGAAGACATTATTAATGATGTTATTGCTGGACATGATGTTCTTGTTTTAATGCCCACCGGCGGTGGAAAATCCCTATGTTATCAGATCCCCGCTATCGTAAGACCGGGAGTGGGCATCGTTGTTTCGCCATTAATTGCCTTAATGGAGGACCAGGTAACAGCCTTAAGATTACAAGGAATTCGCGCCGCTTATTATAACTCCTCTTTAACCAGTGAAGAGGCGAAAAATGTATTGATGCAATTGCATCGTGATGAACTGGATTTATTATATATTGCTCCTGAACGCCTAATTAGCACATCATTTTTAGAACGATTACAAGAATGCCATATCGCACTTTTTGCGATTGACGAAGCGCATTGTATCTCTCAGTGGGGCCATGACTTTCGTCCTGAATATGCCGCTTTAGGGATCTTGAAAGCCCAATTTCCCAATATCCCAATTATTGCTTTAACTGCCACTGCGGACCAACAAACTCGCCAGGACATTGTTAAACAATTAAACTACTCGCCCAAAAAATACATTGCTTCATTTAATAGACCGAATATCCATTATAAAGTCGTTCCTAAAACCAGTGCAGTGAAACAATTAAATCAGTTTTTACAAACAGTGGAACAACAATCGGGAATTATTTACTGTGGCACCCGTACAGGGGTAGAAAATCTTGCTAAAAAATTACAGGAAATGGGATTTAAAGCACGTGGTTATCATGCCGGGCTTCCCCACAAAGAACGCAGGGAAGTACAATTTTTATTTCGACATGATCGCATTGACATCGTTGTTGCGACCATCGCCTTTGGGATGGGGATTGATAAACCTAACGTGCGTTTTGTCGTCCATCACGATTTACCTAAAAATATTGAGGGATACTATCAAGAAACCGGGCGTGCGGGACGTGATGGCTTACCAGCCCAGGCACTTTTACTCTATGATGCAGCAGATAGTGCGCGGTTACGTTCCTGGATTATTAACAACCCACTTGATGAGCAAAGACGAGTTGAAACCAATAAGCTCAACCACATGCTGGCTTTTGCTGAAGCATCACATTGCCGTCGCCAAATTTTATTACGCTATTTTGATGAAGTATGTGATACCGAATGTCAATATTGCGATGTATGCGATAACCCGCCAACAACCGCTGATGCAACAGAAGATGCGCGAAAACTCTTATCCTGTATTTATCGTTTACGGCAAAATTATGGTTTAACCCATACCATAGATGTATTACGTGGCAGTTCTTCGGATAAAATAAAACAATATGGTCATGAACAACTTAGTACTTTTGGCATTGGTAAAGATAAGTCAGCCCAATACTGGAAACAACTAGCCTGGCAACTTATTCATAAAGAGTATTGTGTGCAGGATATAAACCATTTTAATGTTCTTAAATTAACGCCTAAAGCAATTCCTTTGCTAAGGGGTGAAGAAAAAATATCATTGACCCTGGCCAATACCGATATAAAAAGCAATAAAAAGAAAACCAAAGAACGACGTTCAATTCAGACAACAAATAGCCCGCTGTTTGAACTGCTTCGAATTTTAAGACGCAAACTGGCCGATGAAGAGAACAAACCACCTTTTATGATCTTCAGCGATGCAACCCTACATGCAATGGCAGAGGCCAAACCTCAAAACCTGGAACAGTTACTCGCGGTACCTGGCGTAGGTCAACACAAACTGGCACATTATGGAAGCCAGTTCTTAGACGCATTGAACGAATATACTGAATAGGATATCCTAATTCCATTGGCTTATTATTGGCCATTTTTTGCTGTACTATTAATACGTACTCGAAGGGTGAAATTTCGCGCATGATGCGCCAAGTACTGCCATTCTCTAATATAGGCTGAGCACTAATACAAGGACTAGTAATTATGGGGCTGAAAGAAATAATCACTGAAGTTGAAAAAGAGGTTGGCCTATTTTCACAAAAATATAAAACAATAGAAGGAGGTCATACCTACACCATTCCTTTTTCTCAAAAACCTGCCGAACAACTCCTGACTTCATTAGGAGGGATGAAGGATCCAAGCGCCATACTTTCAAGCGCAACACCTGCGATTCGCACTTCAGGTAACGCAGATGTTACGATAAATGGCTTTACTCCTAAAACAACCGATAAAAAATTAGTAATCACTGGAAAGCGTCTTGATCACCTGCTACAAAGCAGCAAAATATATGTCAATACAGCTCTTTTTCCTGCGGGTTTGTACCAAAAAGTCCTAAATGAAAAACTGGCAGGAAAGAAAAAAGAGGCGTTACCGTCGGAAACTAATGGAATTCACTGGGAAAATCTTGCGGTTGGAGTATGTCATGTCCAAGAAATTGATTTGCTCGTTGATACCATTATGAGTACTCATAAAAGAGCCCATACTACAGTCCGTATAGGAAAAATCGAAGAAAATAATCCGAGCTTGCTTTTGCTTTCAAGCCCCCGCTTGAATCTCAGCGGTGGACTTGACGAACATATGGATAAAGAAACTCAGATCCGTTTTATTGAAGGAATGTTTTACAACCTTTTTGATGCCGTACAAAAGGAAGGACGCCAATACATCGCAATGCCTGCAGCCGGTTTGGGCGCGCACGGCGGTAAACCCGAAATGTATTTTACGGCGTTAATGAAAGCAGCAAAAGCCTTTCCTAAATTAAACATCATTTATCATCCTAATGATCATGAAAAATCCTTTGATAAGGCATTAAAAAAAGCAAAACTGGAGAATGTAGTTAAAACAACTAAAAATGTTATTTTTATTGCAGAGAGACTTAACCAACGGGGTAATCCTTGCGCCTTGCATATACCCGCAGATAGCGACGTTATTTATGGATTATCTGATATAGGAGGACCATGGAAATCACCTCCTTCTAAAAGGCATCTTCTGTTTTTAAATAAAAAAAATGAAACCAGTCAAACTTATATAGGTGCGCTTTCAACTGCACCATTAAATAGTTTTGGCGTTAATCCACAAGCTTATGCAACAATTATAGAGCGAAATTTAGCAAATTCTCTCGATACACCATTAGGCAAAGAGATTAAAGATACTATTTCCATTCACGTCTCAACACAACAAACACCCTCGATTTCAGAACATGGAATCGAGCCCATTATTCAAGTAGAAACTGGGAACCAAGTAAAAAGCAATGCTAAAATTACAGGAGAACAGCTCAATAAAATTTCCATAAAACCTAGTGAGGGGAGTGAAGTCCTCAAATCCCCAAAAGCATCTGTTGTCCCTGATCACATTTCAGAGCCACCCAAATCCTCTCAACCTACAGCAATTGAAGAACATCTCTCTTCAAAACCTGGAGTTCAAGAGGAATTTCTTCAACAAGCTTCCCGCTTGTCCACTAAAAATTCATCTGTGCCAAGAAGAATAATTTCTTCCCCTGCTCAAAATGGTCTCTTCGCTCCACCCAAGGAATCGGTACAACCTAAAACTCAATCAGCTACTTCCTCATTGAGCGAGCAACAGCTACAGGAAATTAATCAAACCATTGATCAGTTAACATTGGAAATCGAAAGTTGTTGGCCTTATCCTAATAAGGCTTTAAAACAAATCAAAATAGACGCTCTAAGTGCATTAATAACCCATGCAGAGACTATGAGTATTTCTAATGCCATTGCAGCAATTAAAGAAGAGTTTCCAAGAGTTGCTGAAGGAACTTTTAGTACTCGCACAGCTGCTTTATTAGTCCGCCTGGAACACTCTACTAAGAATTTGGAAATCCATTAGAATTATTACTTGCAGGTCGGGCCAAGGCCCGAACTGCGTTTGCTATTTTGTCGATGAATTATCTAAGCGATCCAGGATGCAGGTTACGCGTAGGCTGCCCTTAACTACGGTAATATCAGCTCGCCTTCGGCATTAAAACGGAATCGATTTTGATCCCAGCCTTGTCCAAAAAGTCTTAGCACTGAGCTGTAATAACTATCCGCAGTCAACTCCACTGCTTCAACACGTTGTCTTTGTATTGCGAGCTCAGGCGGATTATTTGCTAATAAGGGTAACAGAGCAGCAGTAAAACCAATAGAGCCTTTTCCTTGCGTTTTACCACTGACAATATCAATTTTTTCTGGGGGATAGCCCAATTGTTGCGTCAAATTAATAATAGGTAAAAAATGTTTTATCAATTTTGCTGCTTGAGGTGCATCCTGAGCTAACATTCCTACCCATAGATAGACCCGAATTGCATTATAACTCCCTACATTAGGGGACTTCAGATCAGGCTGCCAACCACTATTCTTTTTCCAAATAGCCCAATCCGGTGCAAACCCTTTGGGAGAAGTTTGTAATAGCAAACGTCTGCTATTACGCTCAATAACACTCCATTTACTATTTAATTTGGCAAAGCGAGCAAATAACTGAGGAGGTAAATAACTTGGATTAACTCGCCACGTATTTTTAAAATTAAATCCAAATTGGCCTGGAAGTACCATAAGTCCAAATCCCGGAATTTGAGCTACTTCTTCTTTGAGAATACGTTTGAGAAGTTCTTTACCGATAGCATCATACCGCTTATTTTTCCACAAACGTCCTGCTTCAAGTAAATCATAAGCAATCCATAAGTCCGAGTCAGTCGCCGAATTACTGTCTAAAACGATCCATTTCTTACTGGCATTTTGTCCCCATTCCCAGGCAGGTAGCCGTTTTGTCAAATCACCGGCAGCCAGATTGATTTCAGTCCACTGTAATAATTTATCAAACATCGGTTGATCATTGGCAACCAAAGCAAAAAATAATCCATAACTTTGCCCTTCAGATGTTGTTTTTCTCTCAGGAAGTTGTGGATCAATGACTCGGCCATCCACGCTGATGTAATACTGCTTAAATTTATCCCAAATTGGCCATTGCGTATTTGCAATGACATTTGAAATAGGCATCATAGATAGGAGCCATAACAACAAAAATTTTTTAATTTTTGATTTAAAAATCACGCTTTATCCTGTTGACTACCATTTAAACGACGACGATTAATGACTGCCAAACCATTCCAAATCAAAAAGGTAACTAATATCGCAGCCAAAAGAGACAAAAGCGCCAAATTGATGGGATGTTTTTGCAATGAAAACCAAAAACGCTCCACCCATGGTAAATAGCCAAGATGATAGGTCTTGCCTACTCTGAAACTATCAATTCCAGAATTACGAATTACAGCGAGCGAACCAAAGACTTTATCAACATTTTTATTGTTAGATAGTGCATTATTGAGTAATTCAAAGCCCTGCTGATTTTCTGCCAAAAGAATAATAATACTGCGTTTATTGTTAAAGGGGGATTGAATGCCGAGAATTGCTGCCAAAGAACCCATGGCACTCATCGTAGTTTTACTCTCAGCAATGCTGAAAGGAGTCTCGCGATGCGTATCAGGCATCGCATTGTTATTTAGAGGTTTTTTAATCCAATCCTGTGTTTTATTGATCAACAAATTGAGATCTTCATTATTTTTAAGCTCTTTGGGTAGAGACCCGATAATTAAAAGATCTGCATCTTTATTTTGAACCTGAGACCAATCATCTGTCAAAGTCATCGATAGAACAGGATAACCTGTTGCTGCACCAATATTGCCCATAACATTCAATAAGGTGCTTAAAGCTTCAGGCTGTGATTGCGGATCAATGTACACAATTGTTTGCGAGAGATCAGCCAGAATACTGAAAGGATAGCCTGAACTCATAAAAGCATTTAAATTAGGCATCGTAATGAAATGAGAATAATTAGATAAATTCAAAGTGGAAGAACGATCAATAAGTCCTGAATTGTTAATAACCTGATAGGTAATGCATTGTTCATTTTGCATTCCTCCAGCAATTTGAGTCCCATAAGCAAAATCAAAAGTGAATTGGTTGTGTGCTCCTAAATGTGCTGGAATATAGAGTCTTTGACTCGTTTCGGCCATATTATCAGCAAAAGTATGTTCCTGGTGCGACTCCAACTGATAACTTTTCACAAAAGAACCATTCAAGCTAATATTCAATTGTGACATGCTGGCAGCTGGGGGAATTGAGTAACGGTACTTTAAACGTAAATCAATGCCTCTGCCTTGATTAACAAACAAATCAGGAGGCACATTAAATCGAAGTGAAACGGGATAAGGGGTAAATCCTTTTGTTTGCAATTGTCCTTCAAATTCTTCTAATTTTGCAAAAGTTACTGGTTTGTTGGTAGGAATCCAGTTGGGTGCGTCATAAGGCTGGCGATGTTCAAGCATTTTTACGTTATCAACCGTAAGACGAGCTCCTCTAAAAAGAACGTTACCTTGCACTATACCCTGGATGGCAGTCAATAAATCGCGTTCATCACGTCCAGAAATCAACAGTAATTTGATATAAGGATTATTGGGATGACTTATCATTTCGACGGTAGGGGCATTTACAGTCTTATAATCTTTCAAGAAATCAGGTCTTTGTTGGTTTGTGAATAATACTACAGCATTCCTTGTAGGAAGTTGATTCAACAAGAATGGAAAAGACGCTCCACGCCATAAGGCCTTACTGCCGAACCATGAGGTTAAAATTGCTGCGGCTCGTTGTTGCATCAAGCTGGGTTGGTTAGTAAACACGATAGGAAGATTTAATGGATTACTATCTAATGGATCAAAGAAAGGTTCTGGAAAATGGGATAGATCATTTTTCACGAGTAATGTTTGAAACGTCAATTCAAGAGAGCTGAGCTTATCAATATCTAACCATATTGAGCTGTGTGCTGGATTCTCACAAATTGATTTGTAGTGGCCAATAAACTCCAGTCTCAGGCGATTGAAATCACTGAGATAACGAGGATCTATAGGGATATCCACAGAATTTAATTTACCCAGTTGTTCGTCACTAATTGCAATAACATTGACCAACTCATCATTTAAATATATTTTGAGTTGCGATAATAAAGGAATAAGCGCCGGCGAAGGAATAAACTGCAGATGTAATACCGCTTGAGATATCAGCTCATCTTTACGCACCGTGAATTCTATATTTTTTCCAGTAGTAAAATTCCCTAAAGTAAAGTTGCCTTGTTGCTGATTTAAATTATTAAAATATAAATGGATTGTACGTGTTGGAGTATTGGTAGTGGTTGATAAAATGGGCTGCGCCGCTTGCATGGAATTTGCTGATGCCGCAGAAGCAGCTTGCATAGGAATACTAGCTCCCGCTATGATCAGTAAAACAATCCAGATTATTTTTCTTATCATTATCTCATCCATTAGTTTTTATATTCTATTCCAATAACCCATGCTTAAGGATGGTTCTTTAATCTAGGCCTGTGAGGGAGGAATGTTCCCATCCAAATAATTGCATTAGTAAAGCTTATGAGCATCTTACGAACTCTAGCTGGTGTATATTCTATGATATCGTAATAACCACGCAAGTCCAGAACAAATACATCACGCATACTTTTCAGCGGCCTATCCTGACCAAACTCTTCCTGCCATAATGTCCAAACATCTGCACGAGCAAATGTACACTGAATGAAATCAATATTTTGTCTAAGGGAGAACTCATGTAATTGAATTCCTGCTTGATGATGAAATGTGTAAGCAATAGTTCCTGGGAAAGCAAATTCATCATCACCACGTCTGAGTAAAAGGGTTATCTCATCACCGGATTGAAACAAACCTTCTGTTTCCATATGTATTCCTACCCCTTTATCAGAATAATTTCGCAGGGTACATTGATACACATGACCATCAGCTCGCATAATTGCTGCTGGCATAACAAATGTTACCCGAGGTGCTCTCCGTCTTTGCCTGGCTTCAATACTTACACCCAACGCCCCACCAAGAATAGCAATGTTATATATAGACCAGATGGAAGTAATAAGCACCGCAAGAATTGTTGCGGCAGGATCAACTGACAAACGAAAGGCAGCCGCGATTAAACCTCCAATATTAATGCATAATAAGACGATATAAGGGCGTGCTGTTATCCAATCTACATGCTCTTCTACATTGATATCCCCTTTGGGGGTTACGTTAAACTTTCCTTTACGTGGGTTAATTAAAGCCATGGTGGTAGGGACAGCAATGTACCAGGCCATTACCGTTTCATAAATTTCATTCCATAAAAAATGACGGAATCGGCCTTGAATTCGATCATTTGTTAAAACTGCATGTACGATATGAGGTATGGCATAAAGCAAAATCATCACTCCAGAAGCATAGACTACATAAGCATTCAAAACCAAAAATGCCGCTGGGGTAATGAAGAAAATTAAACGAGGAACCCCAGACAGAAAATGCAACATCGCATTAAAATAACAAAGACGTTGTCCTAAGGATAATCCTTTACCTAATAAAGGATTATCCATACGTAAAATTTGTACCATGCCACGTGCCCAACGGATACGCTGGGCAACATGGTTTGCAAGGCTTTCTGTTGCCAAGCCCGCCGCTAAAGGAATACGAATATAAGCTGAGTTATAGCCAAGACGTTGAAGTCGCAATGAGGTATGAGCATCCTCAGTAACGCTTTCTACTGCCAAACCACCAATTTTTTCTAAAGCAGAACGTCGCATGAGACCGCTTGAGCCACAAAAATAAGTTGCGTTCCAGGTATCGTTCCCATCCTGTACCACACCATAAAATAACGAACTTTCATTTGGGGTTTTTCGAAAGGATTTCAAATTACGTTCGAAAGGATCTGGTGAGAAAAAATGATGAGGCGTTTGTAAAATAGCGAGATTAGGATCTTTTAAAAACCACCCAACAGTTAACTGCAAAAAAGGATGGGTAATGACATAGTCACAATCAAAAATTGCCACTAGGTCGCCACTTGTACGTTTTAAAGCATAATTAATATTGCCTGCTTTTGCATGTTCGTGGGTAGGACGCGCTATATAGTGTACCCCTACTTCCTCAGCAAATGCTTTGAATGCAGGGCGATTGCCATCATCCAAAATATATATGTTCAGCTTTTCTTTTGGCCAATCCAGGCCTAAAGCGGAATAAACTCCTGGTTTTAATATACTCAAATCTTCATTGTAAGTAGTGATCATGATATCGACACTAGGCCACACAGAATGATCAGAAGGCAATGGCACAGGCTTACGATGTAATGGCCAAATACTTTGAAAATATCCTAATATCATAACCAACCAAATATAGGTTTCTGCAAAGATAAGTAAGCTTCCGAATACCGTGCTGGGTACATCATCCCATACTAAGGTATATGCATAGCGCCACCATAGATAACGACATGAAACAATTACAGAAAGAACAACTAACATAATCGTACACACGTGTCCAGGCGCTTTACGAATGCTCATCGCCATCACCCAGAGCAGGACTACAAAGATAAATTGAGCAATTGGTTTAAAAGGCTGGGTAATACAAATCAACAATATTATGGCTGAAAGAATACTGAGTACGATAAACAAAATACGCCGTACAACTCTGCTTGTGCGTTCAAAATTCATCGCTGTTCGTTTCGTTGCTCGGTTGCTTTCTATCTTATAGGGAAGCGTTTCTATCCAGGAATAATAATAATTAAGACCACGCTCTAAAAAATGGGTCTTTTTTTTGCGTTCTGAATAGAAAAAAATAAACCATAAACCTTGAATTAAATAACGAACGATATCTCCGGCGCGTGGATGCTTTCTTGAAATATGAGGGAACCAAAAATGATGGTTATTAAGTACCCCTTGCCAACTGGGAGACTCCAACCTTAAAAAAGTCCAGCTGGTTATTTGAAATAAAATAATCATTATCGTAGTGAACAGCGGGGTATTATGCTGATGAAAATGATAATAAGTTTTCTCAATTTTTTTGTATCCATTATGTGATAAGAGCAAATACAAGATTTTACTCATTATGCATCCCTAGAGTCATTGTTCATACACCAATTGGCTAATTCACTGATATCATTGGCAATAAGACTATGAGCATGAAATTCGCCAATTGGCTTTTTGGCAGCAAGTGACTCTGCGATTGCTTCATCACTATGTAGTATTATTGGTAAAAAATTGGGCAATATCCGCTGCCACAATTGATACAAGTCTTTTTGTAATGACTTAGCGGGTGAATAATGATTAATTAAAAAATAACAATGCTTCGGAATTTTTTGCTGATGTAAACGAGTATGACAATTAATGTCTGGGGTTAACAACAAGAATACAAAATTGGCGCTATCCAAGCCCTGCTGGGTCAATAATGTATCGTCAGATGGCAGATCAAGCAAAATCCAACGGTACTCATTTTTAGCCAATACATCTTCTATATTTTTTTGCCAAAAAAATGGATTTTTCTGCAGTTTATTTTCCAATTCAACTCGCTCAGCTTGTGTTATTTTCCCAAAAGGCAAATAACTCAACTGATGGTTATAAGAGTGGATACTTTCTTTCCAGTCATGTTTATCCAGATATGAACGCACCCACCCTTCTTTTTGTTCAAATGGCATATTAAAATGCAAGCGCAACAAATTATCTGTTGTGAAATCGATTACTAATACTGATTCATTCAACTGTTGCAAAGCCCAAGCCAACCCAGCAGCAATCGAAGTCACACCTACTCCACCGCGGAGTCCTTGTAGCGCAATTACTGGCATGCTTTTGTCCTATGTTATCTTTTTGAGCTTATGTCACTAAATTCTTTTAATATATACCAACGTTCAATTATTTCGATAATAATTTGTTGTTTTGAGATATCTACATAAACGAACTGAGGTAAAGAATATATTCGACTCAGTACGTGCAAATCATCCTGAAGCCTAAGAGATTTCAGTCCATGAAGATCTGACATCTGATTCTTCATGTTATACCTTCTACAAACTGTGTATAAATTGGATTCACCCATTTAAAACATAGCTTGCTTTCGCAAAAAAATCAATTTTATCTCTAGTGTAACGTTCTGATTCATCTGCTGATTTTTTATTATAAATAATGCCTCGGTATTCAGCTTAAAATGGAAAATGTCTGCTTTTCTTAACCAGTCTTTGGTGAAGCAGGCAATGCTGCCTGCCTTTTGTCAATAAGTTCCTGCGCAGTAACAATAATTGGATTTTCTTGTACGTTTTCATCGGGATGATTTTGCTGGCGATACTCTATATATTTCTTTAATTCTTGTTCTCGCATAAAAATCTCAAATTCTTTGTAAAAAGCTTTCCCACCTTCTTCCCCAAGAATCTCAATAAATTGTTCATATAAACCTGTTTTGGGGTTACTATAAAAACAAATATCTAAAAATTTCTTCTGGTAAATATTAGAAAACTGATAGGGCTCTCCCACAAACTCGGGTATTTGTTTAAATAAGATATCGAGTCCCTTTGCCTGGGGTTCATTTTTGGCTTGCGCCAAAAGCTCAATCACCCCCTGACGTTTTTCTACTGGGACAATTATGGAGCGGATAGCCGCAAATTTCTTTTTTTCATCATTTAAAAAAGGAGCTCCCCCTACCCGCGCACCACGTTCAGCAAGTGATAACTTCATACTTCCATCCGCCATATTTTTTAACGTAGCAAGTACACTGTGCCCAGTAAAACCAGTTGCCTGAAAAGCCATATCTTCACGCTCCAGCCGACTTAATATATCAACTGCCGTGGAGTCCGATTGAAGTTTATTCAATGCCAATAATAGTTGTCCAAACCGCTCAGAGTATTCCGGATGTTTCTCCTGGATAAAATTCTTTAAATAGTCATTAAGAACCGCTACTCCTTCATCGAATAAACCCCAACCAAATTTGATCTCTGCATTAGGGAATTGAAGAAACTGGATCAGTTTTTCTCCGCCAAAGATGAAATAAAGTCTGCGTCGATTGTAATACTCCCAATAATCAATCTGATATGCATCAAAAAAACGTGTTACGGACTCCTGGGGAAGTGCATGCAAGTAGGCAATAGAAATCACTGTTTGACCTTTATTGTTTTTGGCCAAAACATCTGCCTTTGCTGCCATAAGCATAGTTATTGCTACTGAGTTTTGAGATTCAATAGCCGACAATAAGGCCGTATTACCTTGATCATTTCGTGCTTCAATCAACTGCATTTTTATGTGTGGCTGAGAGGTAACTAAACGCAGCATTTCCGCTAATCCATCATTTTGTTTCAGCCTAATTGCTGTGTGCAGAGGGGATTCATCTTTACTATTTTTTTCTAAAATCAAAGCTGGGCTGTGACTTAGCAGGTATTCCATCGTATTTCCTAAATACCCTTTAGCCACTAATAAATGAAAAGCAGTATTTCCCTCTTCATCGCAGGCATCCAATGAGCAACCCTTTTGATGGAAAAACTTAACGAGTTTACCGGAGTTCACTTCAGCAGCTGCTAATAAGGGGGTCTTCCCTTTAGCATTTTTATCTTCTAGTGAAAATAAACCTCGAGCAATTAGATGTTTCACAAGAGAGGTATTGCGGTATTTTATGGCCACAAAAAACAGGTTATCTCCTTCGCTGTCCTTATCATGAATAGAAGTAGGATCCTGATCCATGAAATAATCAACGAATGATACATAACCCAAACTTGCTGCCAACAGCATTGGGGTCATTTTATTTTCATTTGTCGCGGATAGAGAAGTGCCATGCTCTACTAACCATTGTGCCGTCGCTAAATCCCCTCGTCTTACTGCATCAAACAAAGCCAGTTCTTGTTCCTGGGCCGTACTATGAGTGACAAGCAAATCGGCTATATCGAATTTTTTTGCTTCCAATGCAAATTGGAACGCTGTTTTACCTTGCTTATTTTGAAGATCGACAGGAACATTTCGTGCTAAGAGAAACTCTACGCAATCGGCATGTCCATTGCGAGCAGCTGCCATTAAGGCATTCTCACCCTTGTCATTAATAACCATCAGATCAGCACTCTCTTTATCCAAAAATTTAAGTGTGTCTAATTGTCCCTGTTCAGCAGCAAGAAAAACTGCATTTTCCCCCTGCTTATTTTTTTGATGCAGATTCCCGCCTTTTGCAAGCAAGTAGTCAATAATTTTTGAATTCCCTCTCCCTGCGGCAATCATCAAAGGAGTATTGCCTTGATTATCGGTGACTTCGATTGCGAATTGTTCAGGAAATAATTGAATTGCATCTAATCGATCATTGTATGCAGCAAAATGGACACCGGACCAACCATTTTTAGTTTGATGATGAAGTAAAACTTCAGGAGTTCTTGCGATGCCCAAAAGAATAGTTAAAGCGGTTGCATCCAATGCGCTTGCAACCATAGTAATTTTATTTAGTCCTTCTTTACGAAAGCCAAACGGAGATACCTTCTTTAGTTGTTCATAATTTTTTGCAACAACCAGCTTACTTGAGTCACTTAATTGTGGATTTGATTCTAATAGCGGCTTGGCCTTTGATGATGAATAGATATAGGAACATTCTAGAGGAGTGAACCCATTGTCATTAGAAGTCCTCAAAATTGGGCTATTCAGTTCCTCAGCCCTATCTATAATTATTTGCAGAATTTCAGGTTGATCGTAGATTGCAGCAAGATGCGCTAGTGTATTGCCCTCTTCATCAAAAATTAGAAAATCCTCATCCTCTACATTCAATATTAATTTTTTAAATTGCTCCAGATTCCCCTGCTTTATCGCAACTTTTAATTGTTCACTAATCATTGAACACATCCGCATCTATCTTTGCTATAAAGAAAAGTATAGTTGGTATGGAGAGAATCCACATAAAACTCGTATTGATTGGACAGTAGACTTTTGTTACATAATGAAAAAACACCGTCTTTACAAATAAAATGAAGCAAAGACGATATTTTATCGATTGCCCCCTAAATTATCTGTTTTGATAGCGAATTAGCTCACGTAAAACAGCGGTAGCATAAGAGCCTGCAGGCAAACTAAAAGACAGTTCAGCGGTATTTTCCTTAATGAGACAAGTAAACTGTTCTACATGCAGGATATTTGCGCGCCAATCTTCCTCCAAACCATAATGTTCTAACCCTGTTATCCATGGCTGCCAATCATGATAAATTTTATTAACTAAATCCAACGCCTCATGCTTTATCTTGTGTTTGCTTTTCCCTGGTAAAGGACTTGCCGGGGAAATATCTTTATTTTTAATCCTTTGTAATAGTTCATTGTCTACATTATCAATAACAAAAATACTGTTAGATCCTTGAAGCTGCATCACATCACCAGGCAAGGGTATATCCCAACATTGCTCTCTGATACGACGAGATAAAATTAAATTATAAATCCATGAACGTGCGGCAGAACAATACATCCCTCGTAGAAATCGATCCTTAACTTTATAGCCATGAACAAGCATTTCTTCTGCTTTTAACAAATTACCTGCATCTCGACCAAATCGTTGCTCGCCAAAATAATTAGGAACACCCTTCTCTTTAATGCGATCGATACGATCTAACAAGTCTTCTTTATGGGAAATTTCGCGCAAACGTACAAGAAAATGATTTCCCGTTAGAAAGCCTGGTCTTAATTTTTTATGATGACGAATGCACTCTAAAACACACCAACCATGCCCTGCAAGTTGCGCAACTCCTGGAATTTCTTCACCAGGAGCATGGATACTCAACCATTGAGTGGTTAATGCTTGCCTGTCTTTTAATCCCGCATAGCCAATTGACTTGATTGGCTTTTTCAATAGTCTTGCTACTGATTTAACTACTTCTAGGGTTGTTACCCCTTTTTTCTCAATTTTAAGGAGAATATGTTCCCCAGCCCCAGAAAATGGGCTATCAAAAAATTCATTTACTTGGAAGTCTTCAGGAGTAAATTTAAAATAAGCCGTAGATTTTGGTAATCCATAAGCATATAACCAATCTAGAGAATACATACATCAACCTTTTCTAAATCCATAAATACTTTTATCAAAAAATTGATAAAAAACTATATAATTCAATTAATTTTAAGTGCATACTTAAAAATAATTTGTAAAATCTATATTAATTGTTACTAAATGGATAGATTAACAATGAATGCAACATTTCCACCAATACGCAAAGCAGTATTTCCCGTTGCCGGTTTAGGAACTCGATTTTTACCGGCTACAAAAACAGCCCCCAAAGAAATGTTAACTGTAGTTAATAAGCCTTTGATTCAATATGCGGTTGAAGAGGCTTATGCAGCAGGCATTCGGCAAATGATTTTTGTAACCTGCCATAACAAACGCGCTATTGAAGATCATTTTGATTTTGCCTATCAACTAGAGAATGAACTGCGCCTCCATGATAAAAATGAATTATTATCGATTGTACAATCAGTAACACCTTCTGACATGGAGTGTTTTTATGTACGCCAGCCAAAACCCCTTGGGCTAGGACATGCGGTTTTATGTGTTGAAAAAATCGTTTGCAATGAAGCATTTGCTGTAATTCTTGCCGATGACTTAATGTCAAGCACTACGCCAGTGATTCACCAATTAACGAAAATGTATGAGCAATACGGTCATAGTATTGTTGCGGTAGAAAGTATCCCTCAGGAATTAACAGAATGTTATGGTATTATTCAAGGTGCAGTGTGGGATAAGAACCTTTTAAGTATTCATCATTTAGAAGAAAAACCTAAACCGCATCTTGCTGCATCAAATATTGCCATTGTAGGTCGTTATGTTCTTACCCCAGGTATTTTTGAACAAATCAGAAAATTACCTCATGTGGAGCATAAAGAAATTCAATTAACTGATGCAATTAATGGTTTGCTAAAAAAAGAAACCGTATTGGCTCTACCCTATGATGGAAAACGCTACGACTGCGGGAGCGTTCTCGGTTTTCTAAAAGCTAATGTAGATTTAGGAAAAGAGCATCCAACTGAGGGAGAAAAATTTTCCAAATGGCTTTTAGCCTAGACAGGGCTTGTTTACTTTTCGTTAGCTTGAACCAAAATGGCTTGATTTTCCAATACCGAAGCGCCGCATGCACCCAGTGGTGAAGAGCGGAAAATAATCAGGACCGTTTGGCCAAGGTATTAGAAAGGGAAACCGTCCCTAATTTGATTGAGATATATATATGGAACAGCTTACAAAAATGAATACCTGGAAAAAACTCGAAAAATTCGCCAAAACATACGTTCATCATAATCCAGAAATAAAAAATCATTTTATATCCAATGACAATATTACTCTGGATTACGGCGGGCAACATGTTAATGCCCAGATTATGGATTCACTTCTTGAGCTTGCCAATGAATGTCATCTGCATGAACATATCAATGCCATGATGAGTGGAAAATCCATTAACAACACAGAAAATAGGCCAGTCTTACACACAGCTCTTCGTGCCCCAGAAAATAAAGCCATATGGGTTGATGAACATAACGTGATTCCTGAGGTAGTTAAGGTTCGTAACACAATGAAGGATATCTCCACAAAAATTAGAAACGGAGAATGGCTGGGTTACTCCGGAAAACCTATTACTGATATCGTTAATATAGGGATTGGTGGTTCCATGCTTGGCCCTTTCTTTTGTATTAATGCATTAAGTGATTACGTCACTGACAAATTAGGCTTTCATTTTATCTCCGATATTGACCCTAATGCATTTTCACGCGCTACTGCGAAACTCAATCCCGAGACTACCCTATTTATTATTTCCTCGAAATCGTTTACCACCCCAGAAACCTTATCTCATTTCCAAAAGGCTTTGTCGTGGACTAACCAGGATCACTATTTTAATCAGCATTTTATTGCAATCACGTCACAGGTTAAAAAAGCACAAGAAATGGGTTTTGCAACGATTCTCCCCATCTGGGATTGGGTTGGAGGGCGTTACTCGTTCTGCTCAGCGATTAATTTAATTTCCTGTATTGCCGTTGGTTTTGATAATTTTTCAGAAATCCTGAACGGAGCATACAGTATGGATGTGCATTTTTGCACGGAACATTTTGAAAAAAATCTACCTGTTCTTATGGCACTATTAGGTATATGGAATATTAATTTTTTAAACATTAATAACTTGCTGGTTATGACTTATTCCCAAGATTTACAACACTTTGTTCCTTATCTCCAGCAACTGGACATGGAAAGTAATGGAAAGTCGATAAACAAACAAGGCCGTAGAGTAGATTATGCAACAGGCCCCATCATCTGGGGTGGACTGGGTAATCACGCGCAACACAGTTACTATCAGCTGTTGTGCCAAGGAACTCATAAAATTGCAGCTGATTTAATTTGTCTTCGTAGTTTTGATGACGATGTAATCAATAAAATATGTCGAGCCCACAAGGAAGTTTTAACAAAAGGCGGGAATCATAGCGAGAATCCTCATAGTTATATTGCTGGGGAAATACCCGTAAATCTTCTCTGTTTGAACGATTGCTCTCCAAGAACTCTTGGCTCATTGATTGCTTTATACGAGCATAAAATTTTTGTTCAAGGCGTGATTTGGAATATTAATTCATTTGATCAGCCTGGGGTTGAGAGTTCTAAAGAAATAATTCGACAAAATAATTGGATTACCTAATGTCTAGAGGCAGATTCGGTTTATTATTGTTTAGCTTCATAGCTTTTAAAGCTGTTGCTGACGATTTTAACCCGAAACAAATGTTATTAGATCAAGTCATTTGGGGCGAAACCTATTACCGGGATGATTTTGTTAAGAATTCACTGGAGCGATTACAATTAATCGCTCCTAATGATCCCGAGGTTCTCGCTGCACGGATTAGGCTTGCAATAAGACAAAAAAATTTGGTTTTAGCGGAGGAATTGCTTGATGAATTAAAACAAAAAGCACCTAATTCAGAAGCTTACAAACAAGCCAATATGAGTTTACTTCTAACTCAGCCTACAGCCAAACAAAAACTCCAGCAAGCAAGAATAATGGCACTGTCTGGGCATCTGAGTTCAGCAAAAGCTCAATATGATGCGCTTTTCCATGGTGATTTCCCCACCCTGGAATTAAGTTCTGAATATTGGCGCCTCGTTTCCTACATTCCTACAGAGCGTCAAAATGCATTCAACCATTTGCAAACGCTCTATAATTTTTTAAATCTTCATAAAATTTATTCTAACAATAACAATCAAGACAATTGGACTTATGGACTCAAAGAAAGGCTTTCAGGATTATGGGTAGCCAGTGGAGATGCCGCATTTCGAACAGGTAATATGGATTTGGCGCAAAAAAAATATCAGCAGGCCATTCTCTTGGATCACACAAATTATTATGCTTGGGTTGGAATAGGTGAAGTAGCATTTGCTCGCAAAAATTTTGTTGATGCTGAAAAAGCATACAAACAAGCTTTGCTCGTTAGTCCTGGCAAGAGTAGCGCCGTTTATGGACTTTTAGGAATCTATAAACGTCAATCCTTGAAGAAAGCACTGGATTACCTCAATAGTTTACCGGACGATTTGAAAAGTAAATTTAATGATGCGCGACGCAGTTTAGAAAGTTCCATGCTACAAGAGCAAGCGGATCAATTTGCCAGAAAAAATCAATGGGAAAGAGCAATCGAAAAGTACGGCCAGGCAGAAAACCTCGATCCCAATGATGTATGGTTAACTTACCATTTCGCATTAGCATTGAATCATGTAGGTAATTTTAAAAAAGCAAATGACCTGTTTCAGAAGTTGAACTCGAAACAAACAAAAGATCCGACTCGGGCATATGCTTATGCGCTTTACTTATCAAGCATAGACAAGCTTCAACAAGCACTGGACCAACTTCATACCATTCCGCAAAAACAATGGAATGAAGGCATGCGTCAAATGGCACAACGTCTGACTACCGAATTGATTTTACAACATGCACAAAAATTGCGAGATGCTGGAGATAAACAAGCTGCAATCGCCTATTTAATGCATCAAACCCAAACTACACCCATCAAGCTAACCTTAGCTGATTGGGCTTTTAATGATGGGGCATTTACAGCAGCCTTGAATTATTATCAAGACGTCAAAACCCATGAACCACTTAATACTGATGCCAACTTAGGGGTTATTGAATCGCTAATTGCTATGGGAGACAAGAAAAAAGCGCATCAATTGCTCGAAGAACAGCAAAAAATAAAATTAACGTATAATTATAATATGCAAAGAAGATTAGCAAATGCATGGAATGCTGTAGGCTATCCACAAAAAGCATTACCTATTTTTAATCGGCTGAAACGAGAAAATGTCAATGCCGCTCCCAGTCAAGATAGCGCCCTTATATTTCGTGATGCGGCACGTTTAGAGACCCAACTTCGTATGCCTAAACTCGCGCAAGAAGATTACAAAAAAGCGATGGTTGAAAGTGATATTACATCGGTTTGGCCTGCCAGCAATGATTATTATACTTTATTGACCCGCAATCAAGTAGGAGACGATTGGCTTAAACGCAGCATTAGGTCTGATGCAGGCCTGCTTTATCAACAACAAGAAACACGCATTACAATCGATCAAGATTACTGGCGGCTAACAGGTAACGCTGGAACCTCTGATTTACGGGCAGAAGATACGATAGCACAAGCAGATTGGGGGTATGCAAACGGACGCGCATTTTTTAGAACGGATACGGTCAGTTTGGGTGCAGGAAGTTTTTCTCCAGTTAATGGATTGTATTTTAGTGACTTTGGAACGTGTAATATTAACGGCTGCTCTACCGGCATAGCGCAAAAAACAAATGGAGTCAGCTTTGATGGAGGATGGCAAAGTCGGGTTTGGGGATTTGATGCTGGCGCAACCCCCATAGGATTCCCTGTAACTAATTTTATTGGCGGTATCAATTACAGCGGTGAAATAAATCATATGGGCTGGACAATCACAGCGTCTCAACGCCCCATGACCAACTCGTTACTTTCTTTTGCTGGTGCAAAAGATCCAAATACAGGAATTGTATGGGGAGGAGTTGT
>NZ_CP171155.1:0-160500 GCF_043161935.1 Legionella sp. 227
TCTGGAACACAAAAACAAAGCATGTACATGATATCACCTATGGGGAAATTAATTCTGATTTCCAAGAATCTTCTATCTTCGTATAGCGAATTACTTCAGAAAAAGAAATAGAGCCGACCGTGTAGAAAATCCATGTTTTTGGGATAAAGCGAAAACCGAAATAATACTCGCTCATAGGGATAGGAAGTCCTGCAAATTGATCACTCAATTCTTTTTTCCTGGTTTCCAATTGGTTTAAATCTTTAATGACAAGTCCTGAAGTAGGAGCATAAGCAGAGAATCTCAATTGGCGTTCACGAGGAAGAGTACTCCAAAAAGCTTCATTTTCTTCTTGAGAAATTGGTATTGCTGTACCTTCTAAAATAACTTGTCGGTTCTGCATCGCAAATAAAAAATTTAAACAGGATTTAGGGTTATTTAATAATTCAGCAACCTTGCGTGTTTTTTGCTGCGTAAAAAATAAAAGACTCTCTGTTTCAATTTCCCGAATGGCAACCACTCGACTATGAGGTTCACCAGAGCTGCTACAAGTACTTAAAACAGCACAGGCAGGGTCCTCAATTCCTCTTTCTTTTTCCTTGTTCAACCATTCTTTTAGCATGTTAAAGGGCATGAGTTTCTCCTGTAAATTGGTGTGATAAAGTTAAAAGTATTAAACAACTCATGTTGGCACTTTGCATGCGCGTGGATTCACTTCCACCATCGTTTTTGAACCTGATTTTACAATACGTATTTGATTGTGCTCCACTAATAATTCAACCGCTTGGTCGCGTTTTATT
This sequence comes from Legionella sp. 227, assembly GCF_043161935.1. Classification (NCBI taxonomy): domain Bacteria; kingdom Pseudomonadati; phylum Pseudomonadota; class Gammaproteobacteria; order Legionellales; family Legionellaceae; genus Legionella; species Legionella sp. 227. Next base: position 780 of record NZ_CP171155.1, read on the forward strand.
TTATCTCGCAATGGACTTAATTGTTGAATAGTTCGTAAGGTTGTTGAACTAATATTTTTTTCAATAAACCAGTCCATAAGTTTTAGGGCATCGGAAAACTGCAAAGAAACGGTTTCAGTAGGCATAATTCGTCGTGCTTCTTGCAAATGCCAACTAATTATTTCAATGGCATTTTCAGTATGCTCTACACTAATATCCCCATGGCGTCCTTCAAAGAGATGAAAAAGTGCTGCAAGCCGCGCTGTATTTTCAGCCGCTTTTGACGCGAAGTCAACGACATCGACCCACTGGCCTTGAGGTTTTAACCCAGCTTCTACAGCATTAAAAAATAAAATCCATTGTTGTTTTGCTGCAACACTCATTTTCAACAATGGAAGTTGAATACAACCTTGATGGCTTAATTGTTCTGACTGGTTTAAGCAGGCAGTGACACGTTGCTCATAATGGGTTAGAGAATGTAAAGAGGCAGGCGGCTCTTGGTAAAATCGATTTCCCATGCTGTTGGCAGGATAAGCCATCAGGCAACGAGCTAAAAACCCGCTTTGTCGACTAATACCTGATGCTTTCTTGGTAAGTTGTTGTAATATAAGTGGTTGCATCATCAAGTTAAGTGTTAAACGTCGATTTTCAATGGTAAATCCTTGCGTTGTTTTACGATGAGCCGTAAACGTCTTGCCGTCCCACAAACGATTAAGCAAAGCTACAAAACGAGTCGGATTGCCTTGCATGCTATGGCTACCTAAGATGATGCCTGCCTCATCAGACCATAAGGATGCAGAAGGCCAGCCTTGGGCCAAATGAATAGCCAGTGCTTCTTGGGTAGCATCTTCAAAATAAAGAGTAGGTTGCAAAGGAATTTCCGGTTCTTGATGAATTAATTCATCGAGCATTTCTTTGGCATAATCAGAATCTTCTCCCGTATAAGTTGCACGTTTGATTTGGGAGAATAAACTGTCTTTTTCCATTTGCCATACTTGGTGTTGCGTTAGCGCTGATAACACTTCAGGTTCACGCCTTTTACGAATAAGTGTCTCCCAGTGACGCGCTGCTTTCGAAAAAACATTGTCTGCAGCAGTTTTTCGAGTACCAGAGCCGCTGGCAATTAAAAAATAAAGCGATACAGGACTAATTAAATAGTTGTCTCGTGCTACATTGGCAAGAGATTGGCATGATAGAGACATATTAGCCAAGGCGCTGCATGCAATTAAAGGTAGCGGTTGCTGTCCATATTGTTGATAGTCCACTACGGCTTTTCTAACAATTAAGGGAAGTGCCTCAACTGGATAAGGACAGTCAGGGGCTAAGATTGGAGAAAGCGGGATAGGTTGTCCCCATACGAAGCTTTGATGTGACTTATTTCTGATCTCTAATTCATTTTGTTCGATAGTCATTATTTTAAGGATTGTATTTTGTAATAGACTTTTATTTTACCCTAGCTTCAATATCATGCAAAATGAGAGGACTGAAAAGCTCTGTAGCTAAGAAAATAGAAGATCAAATACAAGAAGTAAATTCTTATTGCTAAATTATTGGGGCAACTACTAATTAATTTTTAGTAGTTGCCGTATAAACCAGCATTATGCTAATAACAGCCAACATTCTGTAAGCAGTTCTGTCTCAGAAACTTCATGATCAAAGTTGTAATAGCAAAAAATACAGGGCAAATCACCCAGCTGTTCATCGGAGCTTGGCAACCAATCACGATATAAACTATAAACGGTATCACTAATAGTATCTCGTGTTCCTTTATGCGTTGCTACAGCATAACGTCCTGCAGGTAAACGTCTTTCAACGATATTACCCTCAAGTTTTATTTGTTCTGGTACAGTAATCGCTAAGTCAAAACGAAAATCGGAAGGCTCTGTTGTCTTAGGATCGTCGTAAGCAAAACCAAACGCTTCTCCTGCTTTTGGCTTTAAGTTAATTGATTGAGATTTTGCCCAATCAATTAGCTGGTTAACACTTTCACCTAATTTTTCAGGCGTACCTCGATGTTCAATAATCGCTAAACGTCTAGCAGGTATTTCTTTAATCAATACATTCATAATATTACCCTGGTTTGGCAATAAATACGGTGGACGCTCCCAAAAACTCCAATTTGAATGCAGCCTAAACTCACTAGGACTCAGTCCACAGCTTTGTTTAAATACACGAGTAAATGCTTCATGAGATTCAAATCCCGCACTTATTGCAATTTCAATAATGGTTTTATTCCTATCTACGATTAATTGATGGGCTGCTCGTTTTAAACGAAGCCACCGAATATATTGTTGTAGTGATAAACCCGTATAAGCAGTAAATAAACGATGAAAATGATATTTTGAAAAGCAGGCAATATAACTCAATTGAGTCAAATCAAGCTTTTCATCAAGATGTTTGCCGATAAACTCAATTACTTTTTCTAATTGTTGCTTGTAATTCATGCTTTCCTCAATTTAAAACCATCAAACTATTTACACAAACCATGTTATCTTATTTATGTAGATATACTTTGACCATTTTTGCTAATTTTAATGCTGTTTCAATTGATGTAGCCAAACTCAGAAGCAACACTAAAAGCGATTCATGTTAAGAGCAAGAAACAAGCTCAAATAAACCTTATCAGGCATTGAGCAAATAAAAAATGACGATAAAATGTAAGAGTCGCAGAAATTCAAACCCACCCCATTTTCAATTTTTATAACTATTCTAATAACAAGATGAGTATATTGGGGCTATAGATAAGAAGATACTATGAGTGTATTAAAATTTATTATTCAAAGAGCAATCCCGTACCGTTGGTATTTGTTCGGCATTTTTGCTGCTATGTGTCTTATCACTATTGATAACACATTAAAGCCTTTTTTGGTCAAACAACTTATCGATACGGTTTCTGGAAGACAAAACACAAATCTATGGCTTATTGCTGGATTCTATGGATTTTTGCAAATAATGCTGGTCAGCAGCTGGACTCTTAGTGATTATTGTTTGACCCGTTACGTTGCCAAATTTAGGCTGGATGTCGCTGAACATTTTATGAAACGTCTCTATGATTATCCTTATAGTTTTTTCCAGAATCAATTGTCAGGAAGCTTAACTTCCAAACTAAATGATGTATTTCAGCATTTGCCCCATCTTATTTTTACTCTCATTAATCCGTTTTGCTATTTTCTGATACTCATTTCTATTTCTCTTGTGTTGCTCTTTTTTGTTGCCCCAGTTTTTGCGGTGATATTAACTCTCTGGGTGCTTTTATTTTTTTTAATCACCTTTTTTTCATTGCGACAAAGCATCATTTTGAATAAGGAATATTCTGAAGAAAAAGCAAATATTATTGGTCTTTGCGCAGATTATCTAAGTAATATGCTAAGCGTTAAAACTTTTACGACCAAGCAATATGAGCTCGGTCGTTTTGAACGTTTAAAGAAGCCTTTTATTGCTATTGCTGAACGTGGCGGCTTTTATCATACCTGGCTTTATGCCATTTTAGGTCTTTTTACTTCAATTTATGCCTTTGGATTTATTGTATTTTTGATTCTCGGTTACCAAAAAGACAGCTTAAGCCCAGGAGATTTTGCGCTGGTTGTAATGCTTAACTTCAATATTATTAATACAGTCTTTGAACTATCACATAAATTAAGAGACTTTGTTGTTGATTGGGGTGCCGTCACTCAAGCATTAGCAATGCTTGAGGAAATGCCCCAGAAACTAGACAAGAAAAATGCAAAAAACCTTGTCGTTAATCAGGGCCAAATTGTCTTTGATAAGGTTAAGTTCAATTATCATGGGGGATATTCACTTTTTCAGAATAAATCGGTTGTCATTGAAGCAGGGCAGAGAGTGGGTTTGGTGGGTTATTCTGGTGGAGGTAAATCGACCTTTGTGAATCTAATCTTACGACTTTATGATGTAGTTGATGGTCAAATTCTAATCGATGACCAAGACATTCAATCTATTACCCAAGATAGCTTACGTCAAGCGATTGCTATGATTCCCCAAGACCCAATGCTTTTTCATCGAAGCCTGATGGATAACATTCGTTATGGCAGGACAGGAGCTTCGGATGAGGAAATCATTTTAGCCTCTCAGAAAGCTCATGCCCATGAATTCATTAGCAAGTTACCTCATGGTTATGATGCTTTGGTTGGAGAGCGCGGAGTTAAGCTTTCAGGCGGTCAGCGCCAGCGTATTGCCATTGCTCGTGCCATTTTAAAAAATGCGCCTATTTTAATCCTGGATGAGGCCACGTCTCAGCTGGATTCCATTACAGAATCCAACATTCAAGACAGTCTTTGGGAGTTGATGCAGGGAAAAACAACCTTGGTCGTTGCTCATCGCCTATCTACTTTGTTGCATATGGACCGAATTTTAGTATTTGATAAAGGACATATTATCGAAGACGGTACACATACAGAGCTATTGATGCTTGGTGGTTTGTACAAAATCCTGTGGGATGCTCAGGTTGGCGGCTTTTTACCAGATAAAAACCCTTCGGATCAACTCAATTAATACTTAGAACAGTCCTAAGTCAGAAGGCTTTTGCTCTCCTTCTTGCTGTCCTATAGTAGCGACTGTCGTCTGCTCCTGTACACGTTGGTTCATTTCTTGAGTTGGATTTTCTTTTACGCGCTTATCAAGAGGTAATTCTTCTCGTATTGATAACCATTGCCTAATAGCACTTAAATCGCCAACGATAGGCTCTGCAATTTCTCGAAAAACAGCGGGTCCATTTTCACTATTGGTGAGACAAACAACCGCTTCATCGGTAGTAAGATTAATCGCTGCTAAATTGCGTCCAGTTCCATTGTCACCCCAATGAAATGCGATACGGGTTCCATCGGTATTTTTCTGAATACCAATGCCTAGACCCCAAGAGATTTGATCTAAAATATCAGTAGAAACTCCCTGGCTCATTGCTTTAGTATCTTTATCTCTTAATGATGAAACAATAGGTTTGAACATTTCCCACCTAACATAGGGATCGTTAACACAGGCTTTTAAAAATTTTGCATAATCAGAAGTTGTTGTATACAAAGAGCCTGCCGGGTGAACCATATAAAATTTTTGCTTAAGATTTACTGAACCATCTTTATCATGACCTATTGCTATTGTTGCAGCATGTGCTGGGGGATGACCAAAAATAGTAGTCACAAGGGGTAATTCCCTTGCTTCAACCGGTATGGGTTTTGACCAAAAAAATGGTGGTATTTGAGCAAAGCGGGCTTTGATTTCTTTTAGACTTTTTTCTTCAACTTGGCTGGAGTTTTTTTCAGTAATTTGTACGCTGCCGTCTACTGCTCTTTCAGCAACAAATAATTTATCCTTATGAAGGATAATACTTAATTGACCATGTACATCTAAAGTATCTTTTAATAATTTTTTAATGCGTTCAGGCGTTGGCTCTTCCTCTTCATCTGACAGTTTAATAAGACTGCAACCCGTTGGTGGCATGAAGCTACTATCGGTCATACCTATATTAGCGAATTCTTCTTGGGCTAAAGCTTCCAGTGATTTTGAAGTAATGTGTTCCACAATTTCACCTAAAAATTGATAAGCCACACCTGAATAATCAAATTGTTTTCCTACTTCAGAAACATACTTTAGAGATTCTGGGGATGAAAATTCATTAGGTAACCCTGCTTGATGAGATAGGATCATACGAGCGGTTAATTTTTTATAATTTTTATCAGCTCGCATCTCCAGAGGACCAAAATCACCGTACTCATGAAGTGGTTTATCTAAATCAATGAGACCTTTTTGCGCTAGTTTCAATACAATATAAGCAAATACAGGCTTACTCAATGAAGCGGCTTCAAAAACAGTTGAACTAGTAACTTCTTCTGGTTTGTTGACATTAGTCACACCCACCTCTTGCGTAGTAACAACTCCGCGGTCAGAAATAATTGCTGTAGCAATACTTGGGATATTAGTTCTTTTTTGCAACTCACCTAAGGAGCTTGTTAGCTCTTTAGATGGATTGGGTCTTGGAAATGGATTTATGCCCCAATTATTCGTTTTACCACATAGCTCATCAAGAGTTCTAGCAAAACCCCATTTGGGGAAAAAATAGTGTGAAGCCAGTTCTATTTGAATTGTCGAAGGGATAATGTGTTCCGCAAGAATATGTCCATTATGCGAATTAGCAAAGAATACCACGGCACTCTTATCTTTTAAATTGACTGCAACCCATGCTCTACAATCATTCATGTCGCCTGAGTGGTAAGCCGTAACAACATCCTCCTTTTCATTGGTTTGTAGCCCCCAACCTAAGCCCCATGCGACATGACTTAAAATGAGCTCGGGTATCTTGTCTCTAGCAATTCCGATCGCTCCAGCTAAACCTCTATCGTGCGTCATGAAGGCATGCGGAACAAAAGGATTTTCAATGGAGTTGTCATGGCTTAGATGTTTGACAAACTTTGCATAATCTGTTGCTGTAGTTCGTAGTGTATTGGCGGCACATGGTTTGGGTTCTTTACATCCATATTGCGAGATTACAGCTTCTATCAACTCCAAATTGTTTGAAAGTTTACCTTTATCAGGTAACTGTCTAAGAATTCCTGGAACTACTCTTTCCGGAAAAGAGCGATTGACTATTTTTCCATTCTCTAACCAATAGGCTGTTAGTTGCTCATCTTCTTTTAGTATGACAATCTGACCAGGCTTCATTTCATCAAACAAGGGTTCTTTTTCAGCATGCAAAAGCAAGTGATAGGCCTTTGGTGGCTCATAAGTGCTATGAGTCATGTCACAATGATCAAACACATGGTTTTTGGCCAATGTTTCTAGATTTGCTTCAGTCAATTTTTCAATCACTTGATGTAAGTACACAATACCAACATTTGAATATCCATGCATTTTTTCTTTAGAATCTTTTTCTTTAGGATTAGGAATGAACTGAAACTTCATTTCACCATGAGCAAGGCCTGTTGTATGTGATAACACCATCCTTGCAGTAAGTGCTTGGGCACAGACAACAGCAGATGTGTTAGACATATCAAATTTCATTCCATCTATCTCAAATTCTTCTAACGGCAAGATATGAAAAAGAGGGGTATCTAAATCAAATTGACTCAGGTTGAATTTATCTAAATTAAATTTACCTGTCCCTTTCTCTGCTTGATTCGTCGCATTTGACTGAATCAACTTTTGCACTAAATAAGCAAATACGGGTTTGCTTAGCGAGGCTGCTCCAAAAACGGTTTCTGGTTTCACTCTCGTAGGTGGTGTAAGACCTGTTAGAGTAGTTATTAATTCAGACTCTTGAGGATCGGCCAATTTATAGGTATCAGTACAACTTTTTCGTAACTTTTGATATGAGGATTGATTACTTTCATTTAACTGTATTTGATGAACGCTTTGTGTCGTTTGATTTACATAATAAAGTTTGTCGTCAAATAAAACTACAGCATCTTTAGTTCCTAATCCCAGCTTATTAAAGGGACACTTGAGTGGATCAACTGGTATTGCAAAAAGACCGCAACCCTCTGTAAGGCCTTGTTCTTGAGTAGATATGATTCCATCACTGCTTATGAAGGCAATAGAAACTCCTGGAATCTGTGCTTTAGACATGACGTCCAGCAAAAGTAATTCTGCCATTTTTGCATAAGACATAAAATTGCTCAAAATACAAACTAGTGATTTAATTATACCTGATGCCGTAAAATTTATTCTCAATCAGCATTTTTTTACGAATTTTTTAACATTGGCGGATGCTCAGGTTGGCGGCTTTTTACCGAACAGAATCCCCCTAGATGGATTAAGTTGATATTTAATTAAGATTGGATCGGTAAAAATAGCACCGATCCAAATTTACATCTATTGTTTACATTTTGTAGGCATCTAAGATACTTTTAAGCCAAGTCTTTGCCTCTAGACTGACCTTGTCATCATTCAAAGCAATGTCACAAACATCATATTTTCGTGAAATTTCTTCACCATACATATCATCTAAGGCCTTATTCCAAAGCATTAGTACAGTGGAAGCTGAAGTTTTTCCTACTTGTTCAAGAATGCCATAAAGTCTATCCTTCCAATAAGCATCTAAAGCTTTTTCTAACCATGCCATGATCTCTGATGTTAATCCAATGTCGTCAAGACCTTTTCCTTCTCCAAATCCTTTTTCCCATTTTTTGGTTCTTAGATGAGCATATTTTTTACCGTATACGCTGTTAACCCATTCCATGTAGTTTTTTCCTGTTTGGATACCTATAGTGGAATCAGGATCGTGTTTCACGTTTTGTTTCAGTTCATCTAAGAGTTGATGCCATTGTTTTTCAAACTCAGCCTTATTATTTGTTTTCATTTCCTTTTCAAATGCTACATATTGTTTTAATTCATCAGGAGTGAATATTTCCTTAACCCAATCATGTTCAAGATGTTCTGCCATTTTATATACCTCAATCAGCTGAATAATGGTTTCCCATGGAATGGATTGATTGATATCAACAGAGTTAATAATGCTTCTTAAGGTTTTAGCTCCGGAAGTACATGCCGCTGCTTTTTGTTCTAACACTTGAGCTTGGGCCTCAAAATGGTTTAGCGCATGACGTTCTTCAGAGAGCAAGGTTTTGATTTGTGACAACTCAAAACCAAAAAACTTTAAAGCAATAATCTGTTGTAATTTCAATAAATCCTTCTCGGAGTAAATACGATACCCATTGGACTGTCGCAATGAAGGTTTAAGTAAACCAATGCGGTCATAATGATGCAATGTTTGCACCGAAACACCGGTCAATTTGCTTAAGTCTTTTACGAACCATTGAGTCATAGTATTACCTCCTTAGGAACAAAGGTAAGATATATAGTAACAATAGGGTCAAGCGGTTTTTTCATAAAATGGATGTTTATTTTTTTATACCTAACGTTTCAAGGACAAATCGGCAACGCTCTTCAATCGCATTATTAGGCACAAGCACAATTTCAAAACCAAACTCTTTGTATACCTCTATGTGAATTTGCTCAAAAATAAGGGCATCTTCATAACTGATTTTGCGAGCGGAGGTTGGTTCAATAAACCCCAAGTTCTCAAAAAAGAATACTTTGCGTTGATAGATACCCGCTTTTAGGCAGCGGTCAACTTCAGCTAATAAAACAGGTGAGGGTGTAAAATCACGATGATGCCAATGAGCGGAATAACGTCCCAATGCATAAGCACAAAATGGTGATCGATCATAAAATTGTAACTCACCTTTAGCATTCAATTGCCTTAATTTTTGTGTTAAGGCAATCTTATCTACAAAATCAGCCTGCTCCCATGGGCGCATAGTTCCCTTTGCCTGCTCTTCTGCAATGACATCCGTTGCAGATTCAGGAATCACTACATGCCCTAATCTTTTCAATGCCAAAATAACAGAAGTTTTTCCACTGCCTGGGGTGCCAGTGAAGATAAAACGATTTGCTTGTTCTAATCTATTCATTTAATTCAAATCTTTTTTGGATCTCACCGTTTATCTCAATGTTTTCAAGGAACATCTTAAGAGGTCGAACCCATAGTTTAAAATCACCGTAAAGCGCTCTGTACACCACCATATCTTCCAAGCTTTCCGAATGCCTGGCGATATCAATTACTTCATACAAATTACCTTTATAATGACGGTATATTCCTTTTTTTATAAAACTCATAGTACCTTCTTCATATAATAACGCTTATGACCTTTAGGGCAGTCATCCAGAACTCCAAACTCTTCGTAACCATATTTGAGATAAAAATCTTTTGCTTGAAAATCAAAGGTATCGAGGTGAATTAAAGTAACTCCTAATTCTTTAGCTTTTTCCTCAACTTTATTGAGTAAAATGGTACCCAAACCTTGGTGGCGATATTTTTCCTCAACAAAAAAGACACTGATGTACAGGATCTTCCATGTATAAACCTCCGAACAAATACCCGCTATTATTTCATCACCATTCTTGATCGTAACATTTATATCAATTACTTCAGGTTTTTGTGTGGAAGGGACGCACGATGTATTAAACTCAAACAACTTTTGATCTACAATTTTAAATGAATCTTTTGCATTGAACTCCAATTTATAGTTTGTATTTGGTACATACACATCGTGGCTATCAGTTGTTTTTTTAATTACGGCATCACTTTCTGCATGCAAATTGGTTAATTTTTTAGTAAACCACAAAATTAAATCATCATCCAAAGGATATGTTTCCCCAGGAATGGTTGGTTTATAACTATAAGTTACCCCTAAACCATCAGGAATATAACCACGGGTAACATAAAGTCGTTGAGCTTGTCCATATCCTCCATCGGAACCACCATATAACCCAACACCAATACCTACAACATCACACTGACTTGCTGCCTTGTCTTCAGCAACAGTGAGTAAAGCACTGCCTATTCCGAGCTTGCGAAAAGCAGGCAATACATTTAAGTCCATAATTTCTGGGATTTCTTTATGAGCAAAGGGTTCATAGTGTGAGGCCCATTTTAGAGTAACATAGCCCGCAATTTGGTCTTGAACATAGGCTACCCAAACTACTCGCTCAGATTGTTGTTGTTCTTGATGATACCCTTCAAACAAGACGTAAGGTTTTTGCCAATTTGCTTTTTGAAACGCATCGACCAAAACGGGGATATCAGATAATTCCATTAGCTTAATGGCAATTGACCGTTGGTTTTCTGCTAAAGGTTCAAGCTGTTTTATCATGTACACCATATTCCACTCATACCCTGCAGGTTTTAAATCAAAAAGAGCGTTAAAACCAACTGACTGATAAAATCGGTAGGTTTTAAGGTAATTCTCTTCCAATTCAGAGGGGCTAAGTGTTTCAACGGTTATGGTTTTAGCTCCTTGTGTTGCAGCAAAATGGCAAGCCGCTTCGATTAATTGCTTTCCTACACCTTGACGATGATAATCACGTTTTACAGCCATCCAGTAAATATTGGCATTATTAGGATAAGGAAAATCAATAGAAACGAGGCCCATAGTGTCATCTCCATCTTTCGCCGCAAAATTAGTGCGTGTGTTTACACCTATTGCGTAGTGCTCGTTCGCTTCTGGTAAACCAAAGTATTCTGGCAAATCCTTTGTAATGGTTCGACATAAGGTTTGAGCCCAATCTCCCGTTATTTTTTCGATTTGAATCATAGTATTTTCCCTACCGCAGTATCTCTCGCATCACCTTCATAGCCATCTGGATCATCAAATGGCATGTCGATATAACCATTATTTCTATAAAATCTTAGAGCATCCGGTGAGGACTCCACGTGCAAGCTTTGATATCCTTGGTTTTTGAGCCACTTTTCACATAACGCCAAGAATTGGCTACCGTATTGATGGGTTCTTTTTTCCTCATCAATCACAATGATACGCAAAGCGGCTCTCTGATGAGGCCATAATTGCAGATGGGCATAACCAATGATGTCGCTTCCTTGAGATAAAACAAAATGAACATGAGCATCATGCTCAAAAGTCCAAGTGTAAGGGTCAGAAAGCCCAGCTTTATCAAAAAAATAGAATTGTCTGAAATGACGTACTTTATCCCATTCTCGCGGCGTTAATGCCTTCACCACTCTTAATCCATTAAACCCTGCTTTTTTATCAATTGTTGCAATAAAATCTTCTTTGCCCAAACAATAGGCAGTAATGTCATAGGGATATTGATGGGCCAACTCTTGTTTTAAACGAGCATAAGCTTCTCTATCTTCTGGATGTGCTCTCATCCAGTCCCTAAATTTTAAATGCCGCTCGATTTCGGAATTTCCAAACTCAAAAATATGAGCATGATGTGTTCGTAGACTTTCTCCCTTTTGGAAATAGCGGCGAAAAGGAATACCGTATTCTCCTTTGGCTTCATAGCCAAGTGCCTGCATAGCAGCATTGGCACTGTCCACTTTGCTAATATCTAAAACAACTGGAATCATATCGATTACTGGTTTTGCAGCCAAACCTGGTACTGATGTGGAACCGATATGATGAATTTCAATGCAATTACTGCCTAATGCTTTTTTAATTCGCTTTGCTTCCTGTTCAAATTGCATAGGCCAATTAGCATTATAAGGAACTACTTCGATGAGTCTTTGTTCTTGGTTGACTTCCATCATTTATTCTCTCTCTTGAATATGCTGAACTATTTCACCCACAAATGCAGTGACTTCTTGATAGGTTTCTTCGGTCAAGATATCGCTTGCATGATTTAGTTCAGCTTTAGTTAATGCTCGTTGAATTAAAACTCGCCATTTTGGGAATTGATTTTTAGCCCAAGTTCCAGCTTTTAACTTAGAGCCTTGTTCCTGATGTTGGAGCACATACAAAGCCCGGCATAGAGTTAATACAACATAATATTGGTACCCTAAAGAATTTTTGGTATGAGTAACCCAATCTTGCCACTCAATGGCCTGTTTTTTGACATGCTCTATAAACTCACTATTTGATACAGGAGCAATAATCGACTTTGCTGATGGACCATATAGAATGAGGCTATCTCTTTGCAACAAATAATAATTAATAAGCCAGTCAGTCCCCGCCTGTTTGAGGTGAAACGGTTCCCCTGGGCTAATGACAGCAATTTGACCTGGCTCTGTCTTAAAATGTTGTAACATTTTATAAGATGCATAAGCTACTTCAATTCGGTCATTCCAAGCTGGAAAATGCTGAACCAGATTGGCATGCAAATCATCTAAAGCCGCGAATTCTTCTGGTGTCATTTCTTTGTTTAATGCCACAAGAACATCAATGTCGCTGGTTGTTTCATCAAAATCACCCCAAACAAATGAACCATACACATAAACGCCCAGCAAATGTTCCTTTAAAATTGATTGCAAACCGGATAGTAAGTCATTAAGTAAATGATGCACTACCCTAAACTCTGTATGTGGTTTATTCATTTGCTACCCCACTATCCACTAAGAGACTCTTCTTTTCGTTCATCTGGTAAAAACCCACCTACCTGCGCATCCCATAGTGTTTTGTACAAACCACCGCGATCTAATAGTTCAGCATGTGTCCCGTCTTCAACGATATGGCCTTTATCAAATACTAAAATTCGGTCCATATGCAGCAGAGTCGATAAACGATGTGCAACGACTAAGGTTGTTTTTCCCTGCATCAACTCCCAAAGACTGTCTTGAATGTTAGATTCTGTAATAGAATCGAGTTGAGAGGTGGCTTCGTCCAACATTAAAATGGGCGCATTTTTTAAAATCGCACGTGCAATGGCAATGCGCTGGCGTTGACCACCTGAAAGCTTCACCCCACGTTCCCCGACCAAGGTCTCATAACCTTCTGGCAAAAGACTGATGAATTCATGTGCATGGGCCTTCTTGGAGGCTGAAATGACTTCCTCATCCGAAGCTGTTGTCCTGCCATAACGAATATTATCCATCAGGCTTCGATGAAAAAGCATTGGGTCTTGTGGAATCATGGCAATGGCTTGTCTTAAACTCTCTTGAGTCACTTCGGATAGGTTTTGACCGTCGATTAGAATTTGCCCATCCACCACCTCATATAGTCGTAAAATCAAATTAACAAAAGTGGACTTGCCGCTTCCTGAATAGCCCACCAAACCCACTTTTTGACCGGCTTCAATTGTGACGGACTTATTTTGGAACAGGGAGTAACCACCTTGGTAATGAAATTTCACCTTGGAAAATTCAATTCGTCCTTGCGTGACCACTAATTGGGATGCATTATTTTTATCCTGTATCTCATGAGGGATGACCAATGCATTTAAACTTTGTCTTGCCTTGCCTAAAGCTTGGTTAAATTGGTCCACTTGGTACATGGTGTACCACATCATGTGTCCCAATTCCATGGAAAGCCCAAGAATCAAAGCAAAATCACCAATGCTCATCAGTCCCTTGCCATACAAGTGAATTAAGGTAATCGAGGCCAAACCTATCATTACCGCAATCATTCCACCCTGTGCGCAGCATAACAAAACAATAAACAGCTCTTTTCTTTGAAAAGCCCGTTGTACCAAGCTAAAAAACGTGTTCATACGTTCCACTTCGTAGATTTTGCGTGAAAAAATACGAATATTGGATTGATTCGCCAGGCTATCGACTAATTGCCCAGAAAGCTGCGATTCGGAATTTGCATGGTCATCGGACAATTGAACCAATCGTGCCGACATCCAAATACTAAATGAGGCAAAGGCAATGAACCAAAGAAATAAAATATAAAAAAACAGGACATTAACAAAATAGGCTGTAATAAATGAAACCACTAATAATGAAGCACCACGAAGAAAGTCGATAGACACGCGATGCAAAATAATCTCAAGATTATCAGCAAGAGTAGTAATTTGTGTGGCAATTCTCCCCGATAGATTATCCTGAAAAAATTGCGTACTACTTCCCAACACATACTCAAACATTTGGCTAATGATTTGGTTTTTAAGCACTGCTTCGTATTTATAGTTCAAGTACCCGATTGTTCGCCAGGTGATATTGTCAAAAACAATAAAGTTCACTACCAGTAATCCAGCGATCCAATACAAAGAGGAGAAGTCCGTACTTGTTTTTGCTGCCAAGGTATTAATAAAGGATTTAATCAATAAACTATTAAACGGTCCCCAAAATCCAGCCATTAAAGCAAGCAGGATAAATAAAAAAACCATGCGTCGATACGGTTTTAAAAAATGCCACATAAAAGAGCCTATGTGGTTAGGCAAACGATTAGTCATGATGAACACCCTCTGATTGTTCCTCATTGAAATGATGTATCTTCCCTTGATGAACGTGATACTTAGTTTCAATGTGAATGGAATCTAAAAAATCATAATCGTGAGAAATAACCAGTATTGCACCTGAAAATTCACGTAATACTTGAATGATATGATCGCGTGTTTCCAGATCTACATTGTTGGTTACCTCATCTAAAATAATTAGCTTAGGCGGATTGGCAGCAATTAAGGCTAAAGAAAGCCTTGCCTTTTCACCACCAGAAAGATCTTTGACCTTTATTTCTACCTCGATGTTTTTGCGAAATAAAAAGTCATTCAAATGGACACGAAGTTCAGCATGAGAAGCATGGGGCATCTGACTTTTCATCAAATCCAGAACTGTTTCGTCACAATTCAGATGTTGATAATGCTGATCGAGATACCCAACTGTATTGCGCTCTGGAAGAGTCCACTCACCTGTTCTCTTAATGTGACTATCCTCCAAGATCGCTTTGACAAAGGTGGACTTCCCTGATGCGTTGTCCCCATACAATGCCACCCGTTCGCAGCCATTCAAGTGAAAATGAATCTCTTCAAGAATCACATCGAAAGCCTCGTAGGCAATAGAAGCGTCTTGAATACTGATTAGGGGCTTATGGTGGTCAAGACCGTTTAATTTAAATTTGGGCTTAATCGTTTCCGGAAGGTTTAAAGATGAAAGCTCTTCAAGCACCTGTTGTTTTTTATGATTAATCTGACTTAATCGTTTATTTCCTGTTGTCATTGCATTGGCAAGCTTTGTATGAGACCGAATCGTTGGCCATTTACGCTGCGCTATCTTTTTTTCACCCTGAACACGAGAACGTTTATTCCGTTCTTGTTCTCTCATTAGAGCAAGATGTGATTCTTTCTTCTCCCGTGAAATCCGTGATAATTCCTGTTCAATCGATGCTTTCTTGTCTTCAAGCATTTGCTGATAATCACAATAAGCCCCTCTAAATACAGCGAGCTTACCTAAATCAATATGCCATAGAGTATCTGCGACTGTATTGATGAGCTCCGTATCATGAGAAGCAATGACCAACGTCCCCGGATAATGCAGGAGCATACGCATTAAAGAACGGCGATTGCGTCTGTC
Organism: Legionella sp. 227; assembly: GCF_043161935.1. Classification (NCBI taxonomy): domain Bacteria; kingdom Pseudomonadati; phylum Pseudomonadota; class Gammaproteobacteria; order Legionellales; family Legionellaceae; genus Legionella; species Legionella sp. 227. Next base: position 16,516 of record NZ_CP171155.1, read on the forward strand.
CAGATGATTTGTGGGTTCATCCAACAACAACACATTCGGATCTTCAGACAATATCTTGGTTAATGCTTGGTTTAATCGTTGACCACCACTTAAATCAGGACATTCTTCAATCACTTGGGGTAAATAACCAATACGAACATCCTGTGGCATTTTAATTTCGCCAGCAGAGGCTGAACAAAGACCAGCAAATCTCTTAAGTAAGGTTGATTTTCCTGAGCCATTTCGGCCAATCAGTGCAATACGCTCACCAAAGTGAATTTCACCACTGAAGTCTTGAAAACAGATTTTATGCGGGTAGATAAGACCTAGGTCTTTAAATTGAATCGGTTTATGATGCATGATTTACTCTTAAGCATATCTTTTAGGACAATAAAAATAGAAAATCAAAAATGATTTACTCTCTCTGCCCTGTAGAAGGGCGTACTTAAGATGTAATTTTCATGGCGTTATAAACCTACTTTTGATGGTTTTTTATATCACTTGATATTTTAATGCAAAATAGTTGCTGATGTCAATTTTTATTTCACTCTCTTTGGGCTCGCGAAACCATCTTTTTTATAAGAATTTCTTAGGCTTCAAATAGGCCTAGTGTAATGAAATGAACTCCTTATTTATTCCAATCCGTAAACTGGGATATTATCCCGTCTGTAAGGAGAGGAGTCCATTTCATTACACTAGGCCTATTTGAGGAAAAAGCGAAGGATTGGATGGCACAACAATCGAAAAAACTTTCATCCAAGGTTAACATACATTTTAATTATGGCGGCAAAGGTAGTGTGGTTACAATTTTTGCTTCTTTAGAGGAAGCAGAATGGTTGATGTCACATCTTAATGGTGAGTCACTAAAAAAAGAATGACTGAACACAATTTATTCGATAGAATGATCATAATTTAACCGCTCCAGGAAAAAGTGTTCGGTTGACTGTTGTTTCAAACCAAATTAAGGAAAATGGTAATGAGTAACATTCTAAACATTAAAAATCAATTTCACCTCTCAATACACAACCTTAATGCCTTATGTACAGGATTGTTACACCTCAATCCAATACATAAAAAAAGTACGGGTAATTAATTCAATAATTACGGGATTTTCCGTCACTTTGTTTCTCTTAAGGTAAGTCCGAAACTCATGTGACACCGTTTAGCATTAAAAAGTGGATGCCCACTCGTTGTAAGGAAGAACCATGACGTATCAAAAATTGGAACTTGAGTTAGCTTTAGACCTTCATCCGTCAGAAAACATGGAGCAGGACAACCCCAATCAAAAAACAAAAAAAGATAAAGAACGTTTTGAGAAGATTGTAATTACTCAAAATAAAATACAAAAAATCAAAGAAGAATTGAATCAATTGATTCAGGCGATGAATCACAATCCAAGCTTATTATCGCGTGCTGCCAGTTTCTGGAATGAAATCCCCTTATGGCAAAAAATTACTGCAGGTGTCGTGCTCACCGTACCAGTGTTGATGATTGGACTCATGGCAAATCTTGCAGCCCTTATTACGCTCAGTATTGTTACTGGAATTGTTTATACGGTAAGCCATATCCTTCTTGAAAATCATCAGAGTCAAAATGCAGACAATATCGAAGGTTTAAAGGCAGGAATCTCAAGTCTTGCTGATCTGCTGGACTCGGTTATTTCAACTCTAGATCTCTTACGCGAACAGCTGGCAATTGAAATTGATGCATTCCAGAAAGAAAATACGCGCCTAACCGCTAATATTGATCAATTTTGTGAGCAAATTAAAACATTAAAGTCACAAATTAATGAGCTTACGGATACCGAAAAAGCACTGCGTGCCACTCAGATTGAACTTGAACTTACTAGCAAAAGGCTCAAAGACTCAAACGATGCGCAGTCTCAAGCTTTAGAAAATACTCAAAGACAATTAGAACAGGTTGCTCAGGCGTATAAAGAAAATCAAAATCAGTTATCTGATAAAATAAAAGAACTGGATAACGTGAAAGAAAAAATGGGAATAGAAGTTGAACAGGCGCGGGCTGTTGGACTGGTATTAAGTGGAACAGTTGAAACATTTTCTAATATGGTTATTCAAGACAAAGAACAACGAGCTGCTTTTCAAAAAAGATTAGAGGAATTTCTAACCAATAAAGAGAAAAGCTTTGTTGAGGTGGCAGACCGAATTTGTGATGCCGAACGCAAACTGTCAATAGTTACCAAACAATTAGAAGAAAGTAATCAGCGGTATCGCAAACTTTTAGACCGACAGGAACAACAGATTATTCGCCTGGAACAAATTGATGTGTATCAATCTGAAGAGACACAGGAATCGTTTGATGGTGTTAAGCCAAGCATCAAAGGGTTTTATGCAATAAAAAAAGAGGCTCCTTTTTTAGCTGTTTCTACCCATGGGGCACAGATGACCGTTGTGATATAAAAAGGCAATATATTCCTTTAGGACTTATGGGTCGTAAGACTTTAAGCTGGGTATTGATGCGCCACAATTTAGGTAGGGTAACGACAGAGATGACTCATTTGGCTGCGATTAATATTTTGTTTGAAAATAATAAGTTTTGATGATTTGAAAAAGAATATCGTTTAAATGACCTATAACTCTCTCAATCAAAATATTAGATTGATGGGGTTTTGATTGAGCCAGAATCGTGCTAATTGCATCGTCGTGCTGTACCTCTTTGGCCAGTATTAGTAATAAATGTTCAGGTTGTGTGTAAAGGAACTCATAAATTAACCCCTGAAGATTTTCTTGAGTCACTATTCTCGTGGATAAAAAAATTAAGCACTCACGTTCGAGTGTATTCAATAAAATAGTCACGTTTTTTGAACTCCACAAATAGAAATCTTTTCAAAACACTCTCATGAAAGAAAATAGCTTTTGTAACAAAAATGGATGCCCATCTTATTCAATTCTAGGATAATCTTGCATCAGAAACATGAATTAACTGAGAAAAAATGGGTTTTTTTATTTGTTCCATGGGCCTTTATCTCTAAAATGATCTTTCTAGCATAAACATCCTAATTCAATCAATAGTGTCTCATTCGTGTGGCTGCTATTCATGAAAAAAATCAAAACTGGTTTTATACTCATGGATAAGGGTAATGACTGACTTGATAAAATGAGTGCAACTTTTATTCCCATCGGTATGATTACTTTAGGTATTCTACTTCTTTCAAAAGGAGGGTATCTAATTCATGGCCTTCTTCGTGAAACAAATGGATATCGTTACCACTGGATTGCCTAATTGACTCTTATTGGTCTGTTCATATTGAGCTATTTAAGCTGCATTCTTTACGGTGTTTTTATTGATCCCCACTGTCTTAATTATTTTTATGCCTCTGTATTTTTATTGGGCGGACTTTATGTTTATTTATCGTGTCAGTTAATGGAAAAAACGATTAAAAAAACAGAAATGATTAATGATTGATGACTTAACGTTGCGTTTTGCAACATTGGAACATCGAAGCAAACATGATGGACTCACTGGTTGTAACACAAGGGAGCATCTTCTTGATGTGCTCAATACTTACTTCCAGAATATACAAACAGGTGGTGGAATGTGTGTCATCATGTTCATTGATATGGATAACTTTAAATTGGTGAATGATAACTTTGGTCATGATGTCGGTGATAAGGTGTTGCAAAATTTTATCACATTATTAAAACAACGGCTTCGAAAAAACGACTTGATTGCGCGTTATGGTGGTGATGAATTTATTGCAGTGATGAACCATATTTCTTTGGAGGAGGCTTCTCATATAGCACGAGATATCGTGCAACTTGCATCAAAGTCTTATGATGCCAATGAGTTTAACGTTGGATGCTCGGTAGGTATCTCCATACTAAATCGTGATTCTGTATCAGTCATTGAGATCATCAAACAGGCTGATATAGCCTGTTATGCTGCAAAACAAAACATCACATACGATTCGGTTTGCATTTACAATGGTTCATAAGCAAGTGGAGCATCCAATTAATTTACGCTCATAAACCGAATCCGTTATTTCTATTAATTTGTTCTCCTTGTTGCTTTTTGTTGTGTCATAGGCTCGGCTCGTCGTTTTTTATTTTCTATCTTAGCGTTGACAAAATACCCCTTATGGGTATATACCTATAGGGGTATACAGGAGAAAATACATGTCAAAACACCCAGAGCATCACCACGAATTATCCCGACTTAATCGAGTTACAGGTCAGCTTGAAGGCATTAAGCGGATGATTGAGGAGAAACGCTATTGCGTGGATATTCTGTCGCAACTACGCGCTGTTCGTAATGCGGTAAAAACCATTGAGCTTGGCGTGCTTGAGCGCCACGTGTTGAATTGCCTTAATGAAGCGGCCTGCCATGGCAATCAGGAATCTCGCCAGGAAAAAATGGATGAGATTATGGCCTTGCTTAAAAAATACGATTGAGGTGCATGATGAGTACAAATAAACACGGTTCTCAGCACCATAAAGAAGCACACAGTTGCTGCAATCATCAGCATTCACAAACATCTGCGCCTACTGTGACGACATCAAAAAACGCCCTGTATACTTGCCCCATGCATCCCCAAATCCGTCAAGATAAACCAGGAACCTGTCCCATTTGCGGCATGGCGCTTGAGCCTGAGCAGGTGAGTTTAGCTGAGCAAAAAAATCCTGAATATGAGGATATGTTTAGGCGTTTTATACTGTCCTCTATCCTCAGCATCCCGGTTGTTCTCTTAGCGATGGATGAGTATTGGATGGTCGCACCTACTCGAATGTCCTTATCCTTGTGGCTTCAAGCAGCACTGACCACTTTGGTGGTTTTAGGTTGTGGCAGGCCTTTCTTTGTTCGTGGTTGGCAATCGCTTTTGTCCCGTCACTTGAACATGTTTACCCTGATTGCTTTGGGAACAGGCGTTGCCTGGGGCTATAGTTTAGCGGTAGTTATTTTCCCCCAATTGCCACCCCTACATATGCAGAAAAGCAGCATGATGCCGGTGTATTTTGAAGCAGCAGCAGTCATTACGACCTTGGTGCTTTTAGGGCAAGTATTGGAATTAAAAGCACGCGAGCGCACAGGGGATGCCATTCGCGCATTGCTTCATTTAAATCCAACCCTTGCTCACCGATTGAATAATGAAGAGCAAGAAGAGGACATCACACTTGATGAAGTAGCGGTAGAGGATAGGTTGCTTGTGCGCCCCGGTGAAAAAATTCCGGTTGATGGGGAGGTAATTCGCGGGCAAAGTGATGTCGATGAGTCCATGTTAACCGGTGAGCCTATGCCTGTCGCCAAAGAAGTTGGCAATCAAGTCATTGGCGGGACGCTCAATCAACATGGCAGTCTCATTATAAAAGCCGCTCATGTGGGTAAAGACACCATACTTGCCCGCATTATCACACAAGTCAGTGAAGCACAGCGTAGCCAAGCGCCTATTCAGCGTTTGGCCGATGCTGTATCGGCTTGGTTTGTGCCAATCGTTTTAGGGATTGCGATACTTTCGTTTCTCGTCTGGTTTTTAATAGGCCCTGCGCCTTCCTTAAGCTATGGCTTAATCGCTGCCATCTCCGTACTGATTATTGCCTGTCCTTGTGCTTTAGGACTTGCAACGCCTATGTCAATCATGGTTGGGATAGGTGAGGGCGCACGACGTGGTATCTTAATTAAAAATGCAGCATCACTAGAGCAATTACGCAAAATCAACACGTTGGTGGTGGATAAAACAGGAACACTGACTCAAGGCCATCCGGCATTGACCCAAATTATCCCCAGTGGTCACTGGCAAGAAGCGGAACTTTTGGTTCTTGCCGCCTCCCTTGAGCGGCATAGCGAACACCCATTGGCTAGAGCGCTACGTGATGAAGCGCAAAGACGTCAGATGACACTGAAAGAGGCCACCGATTTTATTGCAGTCCGAGGAAAGGGGGCTCAAGCGCAAATCGATAGTGCGATGGTTGCCATTGGCAATGCGCACTGGTTGTCTGTTCCTGACAATGAAATTCCAATTGCTGCGTTAAAAGCACAAGAAGAAGGGGCTACTTTGATTTATTTAACGGTTGATAAACAATTGGCGGGTGTTTTTATTGTGACCGACCGTATTAAAGAGTCCAGCCAACTTGCAGTTGCTTCTCTTATGAAAAAGGGTATTCACGTCATCATGCTCACGGGTGATAATGCTATGACTGCAAACGCGGTGGCCCAACGCGTAGGTGTTACAGAGGTGATTGCAGAAGTATTGCCCGATGAAAAAAGCAAAGTGATTTCCGAACTGCAACAAAAAGGACATGTGGTTGCCATGGTGGGAGATGGAGTTAATGATGCCATTGCGTTGGCAAAAGCCGACATTGGCATTGCGATGGGAACCGGTAGTGATGTGGCGATTGAAAGTGCTGGCATGACCTTATTATCAGGTGATTTAAGCAAGCTTTTAGAAGCCTACGAATTATCGGTCCATACGGTACAAAACATTCAACAAAACCTCTTTTTTGCCTTTTTTTATAATGCACTGGGTGTGCCGGTTGCAGCAGGCGTTCTTTATCCACTCACGGGCTTGTTGCTTAACCCGATGATAGCCGGTACGGCCATGGCACTCAGTTCAGTGTCAGTGATTGTCAATGCGTTGCGTTTGCGTCATAAACTGACATGATAGAAAAAGCAATGAAGGACTTAGGTAATTTTAGGGGCAGAGTATACATGATGAATAAAAAATGGCGCTTGAACTATTTTGTAATTTCATAATAGCTCGAAAGTCCATCTTAGTGCATGCTAAAAACCCTCCTTGAATTTAAAAAACAGGCAGCAATTAAATAAGGACAAGGGGCAGGCATCAGCTGATTCGTGATGGCTCTTGTGATAAGGACAGGGGATGTCAAGCCTTAAATTTCTTTAAGCTTAACTTAAATAGGTTGTTTGCTGTATTTATTGAAAAATTTTAAAGGTTGCAGAATAAATAACCCTAATTCTCTTATTCAAGGATATATATTTTGCCAGAATTAGCATCGATGCGTAATTTAATTTTTTTATCCTCTTTACCAAGGGCCTTTGCCTCATACTGACTGCCGTGCGCTTCAATTTTGAAAATAGTATGATAGTCCGCGTCTTCAATTCTCTGGGCCGCTTCAAGCATTGAGATGGGGTATTTCGTGGTTTTTAAATTGGTGTTGATAAAGTCCCCTGTATTGGGGTTCATTCGAAGAATAAGCTGAATCCCTTTCTCATCAAGGCTTCCACCTCATATAAACCATCATCAAATTCAACCTCTCTTATCGCGCTATAACCCCGAGTCTGCAGAATTTTCAAAATTTCAGACATAGGTAAGGTGTGTCTGGGAATTTCATCGGCCAGAATTGTTTGTGTGGCTAAAGAAAAAATAAGGCCGCCACAGATTGAAATAAAAACCTCTTTTTTCATATTGGCCTCCTGTGCGGTGTTGACGGGAATAAAATTTCATCAATTTAACTCCGTGTTTTATATTGAATGAATATAAAACGAAAGGAGTACAATTTACTTTTATTTCATCCATAATAATGATATTAAAAAATAACAGCAAGTGAGTTATTCTAAGGATGCGAATGATGAAAAAATCTAGTTTAGTAACCTCATATGTATTGATGCTCATTTCTTTAATGTTTTTGTTGGCTTCCTGCGCTTCTTCTATTAATAAAGAAGATTCAAAAAACAATCAACAGCCTAAGCGAGTATTTAGTGGGTATCACCCGCATGGTCATGGTCACGGACACTATTAAGCCAAATTAAATTAAAACAGTGACATTAAGATAACCGTTAGTGATATATATTAATGCATGGGTATGGTGTGAAAATATTTTTGATATAAAGACAAATAGAATCCATTTTTTTCAATATGTTTTAAGGCTTGATTGATTTGGTTCATTAGCATCTTAGAATCCATTTTGGCCATGATTCCATAACCGATGCCGACGGGGAAGGGTTTGCCTAATCCTTTAAACAAGGTGTTATTATTAGCTATCCAATAATCAGCCGAAAAATCATCCATCAGCAGGGCATCCACTTCCTGTTGATTTAAGGCAGTGATGAGTTGATTGGTTGAAGGATATTCTCTAACCCTATTGGTTTTAAATTTCTGAGTAATGAGTTGTTTGAAGAGAGAGCCTCTGATAATGCCTATTGATCTATTGTTGAGTTGTTCAAGAGATGTAATTGAGTCGTTTTTTATGGTCATAAAACGTGCTGCACTGGCCAGATAGGGAAGACTAAAGAGAAAGGTTTTCTGCCGTTCGTTGGTGATGGTAATTGCCGCTATGCCCAAGTCAATTTTACTCGCTTTTAATTCTGTAAACAGCTCGTCAAACAGCATGGATTTCAATTGACACTGAGCTTTAATTTGCTTGCAGAGCTCCGTTATGAGCTCAATGTCAAACCCAAAGAAATGATTTTTGTCGGCATTCATTGAAAACGGCGGGTCATACGCCACTATTCCAATAGTTAATGACTGAGCCTTCAGTTCGGCAGTCAAGATTATTAAAAAAACAAATAATAATCGTAGGTACATAGGATAAACAAGTTAATGGATTATAAAGATCAGTGTATACCAGTTTGGTAATCATTTCAGTGACTTAATGCTATGATTTTCTGGTTTTTTTAGCAATAGGGTGTATCGAGGCCCAAAATCAAGGTACACTGAACGATAAGGTTTGAAAAGGATTTGATAGGGTAGGGAATGCGTAATTTATTTTATTATGTTATATGGAGTGCAATGAGCCTTGTAGCGAGTGAGGCGCTCGCGGCCACCCCTTTGACATTCAAACAAGCCCTGGGCATTGCTTATCGCAATAATCCCGAATTACAAGCCGAAATAGATAAAGCACAAGCCATGCGCGGTTTTTTTATCCAAAGTGGGCTTTATCCCAATCCTCAAGTGACTTTAACCGCAGAAAACTTTGGCGGCTCGGGAAGTTATTCGAGTTATGAAGCGGCAGAAACTACGGCATCAGTGACCCAGCCCATCCCTTTGGGGAATCGGTTACAGTATCTGAAAAAAGCAACCTATGCAGACTACTTAGCTTCTCTTGCCCAAATTCAAGTGCAAAAAGCGATACTTTATGTGGCAGTTGGTGTGGCCTATGTGGATGCACTTTATGCAGGTCAATGGCATCAAGTAACCCAAAAACTTATTCGCCTCAATCAAGACATCGTAAGCGCAATCGAGCGTCGAGTTAAGGCAGGCGCAGGAGCGGAATTAGACTTACGTTTGGCCCAGGTGCGCTTAGGCGAAGCGCGTATTCAAGAAAATAAAGCCGCACGGGATGCTTTATTTCAGCGTGCGAAATTGGCGCGTCTATTAGGTGATGGGTTACGAGTTGATAGACAATTGGTGGATAAAGGTCTTCCTGGAGTGACATTGAACTGGGCTGTGTTACTTAGAAAATTACCGCAAAGCCCTCAGTTAGTGCAGCTTCAACAGCAATTACACGCCAAGCGTGCAACTATTACTGCAGTTAAAAAATCTGTGTGGCCGGATTTAAACATTCAATTAGGCGGTCGTCATTTCTCTGATGATGGCAGTAATGCCGCAGTGGCTTCTGCTTTTGCAGAAGTGCCTGTTTACAATAGAAATCAAGGCAAAATCATAACCGCTGAGGCACAATACACCCAAACGGCTCATGAGCTTCAAGGTACACGCCTTGATGTGCGTCAAAATGTCTATGGGGCTTTTCTACAAGCCGAACAAAGTCATTATGAGGCAAGCTTGGTGACGAATTCATTATTACCTTTGGCCCGTAAATCAATCAAATTGGCACAAGACGGCTACCAAATGGGACGTTATACGTACATTGAATTATCTACAGCCCTTAATTCGTTGTATGAAGAAGAGCGTCATTACCAACAAGCTCATGCTGATTATCATAAAGCCTTAATTCAACTGACCGGGCTTTTAGGATTAGCGCCTTCTAAGGAGAGTAAATGAGAGTTTTAAAGCCATTCCTATCCTGCATGCCCTTTATAATTCTGTTATTGGGGTTAAGTTCCTTTTCGTTATGGGCAGCAAATGAAGAATCCCATGGCGATGAAGAAAAAAATCATCAAGAAACCATGGAAAAGGGTCCGCAAGGTGGGCGTTTGTTTAAGGATGGAGATATAGCCCTTGAGTTTTTAATTTTTGAACGAGGTATGCCACCGCATTTTCGCGCTTATTTGTATAAGAATGGTGAGCCTATCGCGCCTGGGAAAGCGCAATTGACCGTTCAGTTAAAGCGATTTGGTGATAAAAAAGAAGCAATTGCGTTCACTCCTGTCGAGAATTTTTTACAAAGCGTTGAGGCGATTGAAGAGCCTCATTCTTTTGATGTGAGCATTCAATTAGAATTCCAGGATAAACGTTATGCCTGGCATTATGCGACTTATGAAGGCCGCATTAAAATGGCGCCAGCCATTCTGAAAGCGGCAGACATTCAAACGGCTAAGGCACAAAGCCAAACAATTAAAACACAACTTAAAGTCGTAGGCAAAATTGCTCCCAATCGAGATACCTTAGCCCCCATCTATGCACGCTATTCAGGCATTATTAAATCAATGACTAAAAATTTAGGCGATGAAGTCACCAAAGGGGACGTATTAGTTACGATTGAGAGTAACGAAAGTTTACAAAATTATACAATTAATGCCCCCATGAGCGGAACCATCGTGCAAAAATACGCAACCAATGGGGAGCTTGCGCAAAACACCAAACCTATTTATGAAGTGGCTAATTTGGCTACTGTGTGGGCCGATTTTACCTTGTATCGTAAAGAGGTGCCTTTAGTAAAACAAGGCATGAGTGTGGTGGTAACTGGAGATGAAGGAACACCAAAATCCATCAGCACCATTTTTTACATTGCGCCCTTAGGCATTGAAGACAGTCAAACAACGCTCGCACGAGCAGTTCTTTCTAATGAGCCTCGTGTTTGGTTGCCTGGGATGTACATTAATGCCGCAATTACCATTAAAGAAAAAACGGTTCCAGTTGCCATACTTTTGTCGGCTATTCAGCGCATGGATGAGAAAGAGGTAATTTTTATCCAGCAAGGAGATTATTTTGAGGCAACGCCTGTTATTTTAGGCCAAAGGGATGATGAGTGGGTCGAAGTAGTTTCGGGGCTTGATGCAGGCCAGCGCTATGTCAGTAATAACAGCTTTTTTATGAAAGCAGAATTAGGTAAGGATGGCGCGAGCCACGAGCACTAAGGATTGGTAATGCTTGAAAAAATAATTCGTTTTTCCCTAAAGCATCGATGGTTTGTCTTATTATTTACGACAATCATTGCTCTTTATGGTGTGTATAATTTTCAACGTTTGCCTATTGATGCGGTACCTGACATCACCAACGTGCAAGTGCAAATCAATACTCAAGCCTCTGGCTATTCACCCTTTGAGGTGGAGCAACGAATTACTTTTCCTATTGAACTGGCTATGAGCGGGTTGCCTAATCTGGATTACACTCGTTCTTTATCACGTTATGGACTGTCGCAAGTCACGGTGGTCTTTAAAGATGGAACGAACATTTATTTTGCGCGTCAATTAATTAATGAGCGCTTGCAGGAAGTAAAAGACAAGCTTCCTCCAGGAGTAGAAACCACCTTAGGCCCAATCTCTACAGGGCTTGGTGAGATTTTTATGTACACGGTCACTAACAAGGCAAATGTACCAGTAAGTCAGCGTTACAATCCAACGGAACTGCGTACCGTTCAAGATTGGATTATCAAGCCACAACTGCGTAATGTGGAGGGAGTGGCTGAAGTAAACACCATTGGGGGTTATGAAAAACAATTTCACATCACTCCAGATCCCATGAAACTGGTTCGGTATGGGTTAAGCTTAAACAACGTGGTTGAGGCATTAGAACGCAATAATGCCAATGTGGGTGCGGGATATATTGAAACCAATGGCGAGCAGAACTTAATTCGCGTACCAGGGCAGGTGCAAAACATCACCGATATTGAGAACATTGTTATTGCAAGCTTTGAAGGAACACCTATCCGAATTCGTGATATTGCAGAAGTGGCTTTAGGCAAGGAGCTACGAACAGGAGCAGCAACAGAGAACAGTAAAGAAGTCGTTTTAGGCACAGTATTTATGCTTATGGGCGAGAACAGCCGCACGGTGTCTGAACGAGTCGCGGCCCAAATGAAAGTTATTAATAAATCATTGCCAGATGGTATTGAAGCAGTCACGGTCTATAACCGAACCTTGCTTGTGAACGCTACCATTAATACGGTGAAGAAAAACCTGATTGAAGGGGCATTGCTTGTTTGTGTTATTTTGTTCTTGTTTTTAGGTAACATTCGCGCAGCACTGATTACCGCGATGGTGATTCCTTTATCCATGTTGCTTACCATTACAGGGATGGTATCTAATAAAATCAGTGCCAATTTGATGAGCTTAGGCGCTCTTGATTTTGGTTTGATTGTCGATGGTGCGGTCATTATTGTTGAAAACTGCATTAAGCATTTGGGTGAACAACAGCATGCTTTGCATCGTGTTTTAAATTTAGAAGAGCGCTTGAAAGTCATAGCTTATGCCACAACGGAGGTGATTCGGCCTAGTATCTTTGGTGTCTTTATTATCACGGTGGTTTATTTACCGATTTTAACGCTCACAGGGGTTGAGGGGAAAATGTTTTTGCCGATGGCGCAAACGGTTATTACCGCGCTGCTTGCTTCCATGCTCTTTGCTCTGACTTTTGTTCCAGCTGCCGTTGCCATTTTTTTAGGTGGACGTGTACAAGAAAAAGAAAATTGGTTGGTACACTACCTCTCACTTGTTTATGCAAAAGCCTTGCGCCGCTGTTTTCATGCCAGAAGGTTGGTGATAGGAGGTGCAGTTGCTTTGGTAGGGATTAGTCTCTTGCTCGCATTTCGTTTGGGCGGGGAATTTATTCCAAGTCTTGATGAAGGCGACATTGCCATGCACGCGATGCGAATTCCTGGCACCAGTTTAACACAAGCCATTACCATGCAGCACTTAGTGGAAGAGCGAGTAAGCCAGTTTCCCGAAGTCAAACGAGTTTTTGCAAAACTGGGGACTGCGGAGGTGGCCACTGATCCTATGCCGCCCAATGTCGCTGACACGTTTATTATGTTAAAGCCTCGGAAGGATTGGCCGAATCCTAAAAAAAGCAAACAGCAACTAGTACAAGAAATCGAGGCGGCAGTAAAGCAAATTCCAGGGAATAACTATGAATTTACTCAGCCCATTCAGATGCGCTTTAATGAATTAATTTCAGGGGTGCGTAGTGATGTCGCGGTGAAAGTATTTGGTGATGACATGAATACATTGCTCGAAGTAGCTGAAGCCATCAGTGCTCAATTAAAAAAAGTGCCTGGTGCTGCTGATGTAAAAGTAGAGCAAGTCAGTGGTTTACCGCTACTAACCGTTGAAATCAATCGCGATGCTTTGGCACGCTACGGCTTACAAATTGGCACGGTTCAAGATGCCATTGTCATTGCCACAGGCGGCAAAAAAGGTGGCGAGCTCTTTGAGGGAGACAAGCGTTTTGATTTAGTGGTGCGCTTGCCTGAAGAGTTACGTACAAACCCTAATGTACTACGCCAAGTATTTATTCCGTTGCCACAGGCTAAAGATGGCGAACGACATTTTATTCCGTTGAGTGAAGTAGCCAAAATGGTGCGCAGTGAAAGCCCCAATCAAATCAGTCGGGAAAGTGGTAAACGGCGTGTGGTGGTCAGTGCTAACGTTCGCAATCGGGATTTAAGCTCATTTGTGAATGAAGCCAAGCAACGGATTGACCAGAGTGTCAAAATTCCCAGTGGCTACTGGGTAACCTGGGGTGGTCAGTTTGAGCAGTTGCAATCAGCCTCTCAACGGCTACAAATCGTTGTTCCTATCACACTATTGGGCATTTTCTTATTGTTGTTTATGAGTTTTGGTCGAGTACGAGATGCGCTCTTAGTGTTTAGTGGCATTCCTTTGGCGTTAACTGGTGGGGTATTTGCACTGTGGCTTCGAGGGATTCCCTTGTCCATTTCAGCAGGTGTTGGGTTTATTGCGTTGTCAGGGGTGGCAGTTCTTAATGGCCTGGTCATGATTACCTTTATTAATAAACTGCATGAACAGAAAAAAATGTACTTAAAAGATGCGGTGCTACAAGGCTCTCTGGCGAGGCTTCGTCCGGTACTCATGACTGCTTTAGTGGCCTCTTTGGGGTTTGTACCGATGGCTTTGGCTACGGGCACGGGCTCTGAAGTACAACGTCCCTTGGCGACCGTGGTCATAGGTGGCATTATCTCATCCACTTTTCTAACACTCTTAGTCTTACCCGGTTTGTATTACCTGTTTCATGAGCGGCACAAGAAATCACTAATTAAAAAATCAGGCAAAGATGAGTGATTTCTTTGATGGAACTGTAACAATATGAGTAATTGTCATTTTAAAGTAAGTGGAAAGACATCCATAAAGAACACTATAGCAAAGATAAGTGCGGCAGCAAGAGAAAGATAAAATCCCAAGTGTGTTATAAATTTCATTTTATGGCCGGAGCTTCCTTTTGCCAGGATAATCAAAATTAGCCCCATAAAAAAACAAATCCTAAGATGATAAGAAGACTGTGATTTGAAAGAAGGGGCGTCATTCTTCTTCCTTGTATAAAAATAAATTCATTTAATTATAGCTCTTTTGAGCAAAGGACACGGATAGTGTTTTGACAACTTCTGTGAATGAGCTACACTAATAGTTAAATACTTATTTAACTGTTTAATTAACTATGCTAACTCAAGACCAAATCATCACTTTAAGCGATATCTTGCATTTGATGGGTGAGCCCAATCGTTTAAAGCTTCTTATCGCGTGTTTGGATGGTCCAAAATCAGTTTCAGAGCTGGCGGAACAACTGCAACTTTCGGTGCCATTGGCGAGCCATCATTTAAGTCTATTACGTTCTGCACGTCTTCTTTTAGCAAATAGAGAGGGAAAACATATTTATTACACTATTTATGATGCGCATGTGCGTTGTATTTTAGAGGACATGCTCAAGCACTTTACTGAAGAAATGGAGAATTAACATGAGTTTTCTAAAACGAATGCTTGGAAGTCTTGGCGGCCATCATGGCGGATATCGCCGCTCTCATCATGGTCAAATAAGCCAACAGAATAATTACTCAACCAATCCTGAATCAAGAGGATTGAGTTGCCCGCGCTGCAAGAGCTCTCTAGCTCCTGGGGCACGATTTTGTAGTCAATGTGGCAGCGGTCTTGAGAATACTCAATGCAGTTGTGGTGCCACTATTACTGCAGGGGCAAATTTTTGCGGCCAATGTGGGAGCTCATTATGACAAAGCCTCTAACTTTAACTACTTTTTTTGTTGCAGGCCTTGATTGTCCGGCTGAAGAGCAATTAATCAGGCGCCAATTAAAAGTGATTCCTGAAGTGGCGCAGATGGATTTTAATTTCATTGCTGAGGAAGTGACCGTGCACCATCGTCTTCCAGCTATTGATGTGTTGCAAAAACAAATTGAAGCGTTAGGCATGAGTGTTCGGGTTCAAGGCAGCACCTCCTCTGCAAAAGAAGAGAAGAAGCAAGTTGATTCGTCATGGCCATTGCTAGCTTTGGCAGGCTTTTTAGCGCTTTGCTCTGAGTTAACTGCTTATTTCATTACTAAAGAGCAATTTATTTGGGTCATTCTTCCCGCTCTGCTTGCCATTACCTTAAGTGGTCCCTCTACTTTTAAGAAGGGTTTAATCGCGCTGCGTACTAAGGCCATGAACATTAATAGCCTGATGTTAATTGCAATCACCGGGGCCATGATTATAGGGGCCTGGCCGGAAGCCGCGATGGTCACTGTTTTATTTGCTCTTGCTGAGCGAATCGAACGTTATTCTTTAGATAAAGCCCGCCTTGCCATTCGCAGTCTCATGCAAATTGCACCAGTGGTGGCTCGGATTAAAATGGATAATGGTCAATGGCAGACTTTGCCTGTAGAAGAGGTAGCCGTTGGTGCGGTATTTAAAGTAAAACCCGGTGAGCGCATCCCACTGGATGGGGTGTTGATATCGGGACAAAGTACGGTCAATCAAGCCCCGATTACAGGGGAATCCATGCCAGTGAGCAAGCAAGTAGGTGATGACGTGTTTGCAGGGACTTTAAATGAGCACGGTGCCTTTGAGGTTAAAGTCACTAAGGCTTCGGGTGATACATTGCTTGCTAAAATTGGTAAAGCCATTGAGCAGGCACAAAGTGAGCGGGCGCCAACGCAACGTTTTGTCGATGAGTTTGCCAAATACTACACCCCAATTATGGTCTTGATTGCACTGGTTATTGCACTTATTCCCCCGTTGGTGTTTGGTTATCCTTTTTATGACTGGATATATAAAGCCTTAACGTTATTGGTTATTGCTTGCCCTTGTGCTTTGGTCATCTCTACACCGGTAACGGTAGTCAGCGGATTGGCTTCATCGGCACAACATGGTCTTCTTATCAAAGGAGGCAGCTATTTAGAAATGGGGCACCAGCTTAAATTAATTGCTCTGGATAAAACAGGCACCTTAACAGAGGGAAAACCTGTAGTGACTGATTTTATCGTTTATGATAAACAACAATCGAAAGAGTCCTTATTAGTCCTTGCTGCAAGTCTTGATAGTCATTCGGAACATCCAGTGGCTCATGCTTTGGTTGAATACTGGCGGCAAAATCAACCTAATGAGTCTTTGCTTGAGGTAGAGCAATTTTCAGCACTTCCTGGCCGCGGGGTGCAAGGAATTATTAGTCAAGGATTGTATTACGTTGGAAATCATCAACTGGCAGAAGATAATAAGGTGTGCTCTCTTGCTGTAGAGCAGGAACTTAAGCGTTTGGAAGAGGAAGGAAAAACAACAGTCATTTTGAGTAATTCAGCGGTGGTTTTAGCCGTTTTTGCAGTGGCCGATACGCTTCGTGCTACGAGTAAATGGGCAATTGACACCTTGCATCAACAAGGACTTAAAACAGCGATGTTAACCGGTGATAATGCCCTGACGGCTAAAGCCATTGCCAAAGTGCTGGGGATTGATGAAGTGCAGGCGAATGTTTTGCCTACTGAAAAATTACAAGCAATTAATCGGCTTTTGGAACAGTATAAAACGGTGGGAATGGTGGGTGATGGAATCAATGATGCACCAGCACTTGCAAAAGCTACGATTAGTTTTGCGATGGGCAAAGGTACCGATACGGCTTTAGAAACCGCAGATGTTGCGTTAATGAATGATAATTTAGCCATGCTTCCTTTATACATTGATTTAAGCCGAAGAACGGCGCGTATTCTTCGCCAAAATATTACTTTGTCCCTTGCAATTAAAGGGGTGTTTTTCATTCTGGCCCTGGGAGGATTAGCAACGTTATGGATGGCGGTATTTGCTGATATGGGTGCGAGTCTAATTGTTGTTGCGAATGGGCTGCGCTTACTTAATTCCCATAAAGGGCATTCGGAGTATCAGGAAATGAAGGGATAATGAGAGTCTTGGTGGGTTTGTCACGAAAGAGGTTGCATGATGAATGATTGGGTTGAAAATGAACAATATAGCGCTCATCCATTGCGTTTTTTAGTGGTGGAATCCTCATTAGGAATTCGTATTCTCATTCGTATGCATTTATTAGAGTTGAAGCATTTGGTGGATATGGCAGGGGATGATGAATCGGCAAGAGAGTTGGCTTTCATGAGAGTTTATGATTTTATCTTAGTGGATAAAAATTTAAATTGCTATGAGCTGATTGACCAGATACAAAAAAATTCGGTATTAAACAACCATACGCCCATAATCATTTTAACTTCTAGCCATAATCAGGAAAACCCGTCTCATGAGAGCGCTACTTATTTTAAAAAACCCATATCCAAGAAGGATGCAGTACAGTTGCTTTATTTTCTAAAAAATATTAAAAAATGAATTTTTTTAAAGGTGGCGTGCAAACATAAAATGGAGAAGATAAGATGCATTTATCTTCTGTTATTCAGTATGTTACGATGTAAGTAGTTTCAAGTTATTTTGATTGGCTGTTAAGGAGAAATAATGAATACTAATGGATTTAAAATAATTGTATTAATCGGTTTATTGGGTTTGGGCTTGACTGCCTGCACTCCTAAAACAACACCTGCTCCAGCTCATCCTGAGGTTAGCTATGAGGGAGGATTTGGTGGCGATGGTGGTCATGACCACCAACCTAAGAACGACTAAATAGGAAAACATAAATGTTTACTAATGGATGGTTTTTAAGTTCTTTAGGTATTGCAATTATTGTATTGATTGGTCTTATCTGGTGGTTCAGAAAAACTAAGAAAACCATCCATTTTTACACCGCTTTTATTACTTTTCTTATCCTTGCCGCGATTTTCTTACATGGTGTTTCATTTAAATTAAATTAGCTGGTGCTGATGAGGAGCAATAATGAGTAAGGATGTACCTCATGATTTAAAAAAATACTCAAAAGAGCAGTTACTGTGGTTCGCTCTTTTGCTCACGGGAAGCTTTTTAATTGCCGAGGTCGCTGGTGGCATTATCACAGGAAGCCTTGCATTAATTTCTGATGCCGCACATATGCTAACGGACGTTACCGCTCTTATTATTGCTCTAATTGCGATTCGTATTAGTAAACGTCCTGCCGATGCGCGTCGCACGTTTGGTTATAATCGATTTGAAATTTTAGCGGCTGCATTTAATGCGGTCCTTCTTTTTTTAGTGGCCCTTTATATTTTGTTTGAGGCCTATCAGCGACTCAAACAACCTCCTGAAATTTATTCCTTAGGAATGCTCCTCATTGCCAGTCTTGGTTTGGTTGTTAATATAGCGTCTATGTACCTTCTTTCCCAAGAAAAAGATAAAAGCTTAAACCTTAAAAGCGCTTATCTTGAGGTGTGGAGTGATATGTTGGGCTCTTTAGGGGTTATTGTTGCCGCACTTATAATTCGCTTTTTAGAGTGGAGTTGGGTCGATTCTGCTGTGGCAGTATTAATCGGTTTGTGGGTATTGCCACGCACCTGGGTTTTATTAAAAGAAACAGTGAATATTCTTCTTGAAGGTGTGCCAGCTGGAGTGGATCTGGAGATAATTAAAAACCACATGATGGCTGTTGAGGGTGTTTTGGATGTACATGACCTGCATATTTGGGCGATTACCAGTGACAAAATTAGCCTCACAGCGCATCTTGTCATTACTCCCTTTGTAGAAGAGGGAGCTATAAGAGTGAGCGTTCAGAGCATTTTATTCTCTCAATTTGATATTGGGCATACGACCTTACAAACGGAACATAAGAAAACTCTGGATAAAGAGGGTCTTTGTAGTTTTTCAAGCCATTAGGTTTCTAATAAGAACTGCTCTTTGATGAGCTTCGGATTAAACCATCATTACTGCTAATCTTTAAGAATTAAGATGGAATAGGAGTCGTTCATGGAAACTGCGACCAAGAAACAAGGTTTTGTAATCAGTATAGGGGCCCGATTGCTGATTGGATTTATGGCTCTTAGTTTGCCTTTATTGATATTAATTATGCTGTTATTACCTAAAGTAAATGATGTGATTGATCTCACACATAAAATTCATAGTGAAAATTTACCACCAATCCTTGATAGTCAAATTTATCAAGCTCAGGACATTCTTGAACATTGGGCAATGACTGGAGATCCAAAGGATAAAGTTTATTTTGCTCATATCTGGAATGAAATCACTCATGTTAGAGATCAGTGGGATCGAGTCATACGCAAATTAGATGATCCAAAACTACGGCATGAGTGGAGCAAGCTACAAGAATTATATTTGCCTTTTTATCAAGCTCAAGCGTCAGTACTCAATGCTTCTCGAGACCCGAATAATCCAGATAATGTAGAAAACAGCAGAAATAAGACAAGAGCTTTTGAAAAATCAATGATCAATATCATTGATGGTCCTTATTATGAAGAGACCGGCAAAAGAACTGGTGGATTATTCAGCGACTTAGCACGTGAAATAGAAAAGAATGTAAATACAATAGATAACAGCCTAATTTCCTTAAAAAAATCAGCCTTTTGGCTACTCATTTTAGCCATTGTTTTAACCCTTGTTGTGCCTTACACAACCCAACGAGCTATAGCAATTCCAGTAGATAAAGCGATTGATATAGCCGAACGAATTGCTGCAGGAGAGCGTGATGTCGTGATCCAAATTCAATCGGCAGGCAAATTAGGTAAATTGCTTCTATCGCTCAAAGCCATGCAAGAAGCCATTAGAAAAAATGAAGAAATTCTTCGTACTAAAGAAGAAGAATCTCGAGAATTATTTGAAAAACTCGTTAATGCATCGAAAAAATTTAGAGAATACAGCAGTAAAGTTGCTGCAGGAGATCTTCGAGAGCGTCTTGAAGTTGATAAAGAAGGTATTTTACACGAGCTGGGTAACGATTTAAATTCGATGACCAATGGTTTGGCATCTATTACCCAAAAAATCACCAAAGTAAGTAATAATATCGTAACTATGGTTGGGACGGTCATTACGTCTGCTAATCAACAAGCAGAAAGTATTACCTCCCAAGCAACTGCAATTAATGAAATCAGTGCTTCGCTGGAAGAAATTGATAAAAGCTCAAAAGAAACGATGACCAAAGCACAAGCGCTGAAAGAAGTGGCTAAAAATACCTATGAACAAGGAAAACGAGGTAGAGAGTCGGTCCAGAAAAGTATTCAAGGATTCAAAGATTCAGAAGAAAAAATGAAGCTTATTGCGCAAACCATTCTTGATCTAAGTAATCACACCCAACAAATTGGCGACATCACATCGGTGGTCAATACTTTGGCCCAACAATCAAAAATGCTGGCATTGAATGCTTCAATTGAAGCATCAAAAGCAGGTGAGGCAGGAAAAGGTTTTGCTGCAGTAGCTAATGAAGTAAGACATCTTGCCGAACAATCAGAACAATCGACAGTACAAGTACAAAAAATTCTTGAGGACATCCGACGAACTACAGAAAAAGCCGTTACCGTTACGGAAGAAGGAACAAAAACTCTTGATTCAGGAACACAACTTATCGAAAAAGCAGGCCAAGTCATTCAAGCGCTCAGCCAAATGATTCATGAAGCATCTATTTCCAGTCAACACATCGAGGTGGCTATACGGCAGGAAGCTGTAGGTATTGAACAAATTGTTGAAAGTATGAATGAAATTAATCGTACCACTTCAACCTTTTCAAGCGGCATTAAAGAGATGATGGCATTTATTCATAATTTGGATGATATTGCCAAACATTTAAAGGAAGACATCAATTTATATAAAGTTTGAAGGCAGCGCATGTTTTTAGGTGACCTTATTATTTAAGAACGGGTTGTATTTTTTAGGCACAGCTCATTTATCAATTTTCAATAAAAAATTATAATGGACGACTAAGAATCCCGCAGCAACAGAATAAATGGAGTAAAAAATTATCTGATGTGTCAATACACGCAAGTAGGTTTTTTCCACCGATCCCGTTCAAGCTGCCAATAATAATTAAATCAGTATGGTTAAGTCTATTATGCATTCAGTAAGATTGGTTTTACTATTACTGTTAAAGGCAGTGGTTTTCTTGGAAAAAGCTATTTTTTCCAAGAAAATTGTGCCCTAATGGCCAGAGTCAATTAGAACAATTTTAAATGTAGAGGGGAAAAGAGTAAATGAACACCATAAGCCGCTATGTCGTACCTTTTCTAGTTCTTGGATTCGTTGGTTGCAGTAAAAATGTACCTTTATTGCCTGAAGCACAGCATATCAGGGTTGCTCCACCGAGCAACAATATGAAGCATTGCTCCGATTTGGGCAAAGTGGTTGCCTATGATGTGAATGGCGTTAGTCAATCTTATCAATCCCATGAGCATCTTTATCAGGACGAATTAAATACTTTGAAAAATAATACCGCCGAGTTAGGAGGCGATACGTTAGTTATTACAAAAGATAAATCAACTTTTAGTGGTAATCCTAAAACACATTTAGTCGATAAACATACTTTAGAGGGTAAGGCTTATCGGTGTAAGTAAATGACAAAGAAATCCTATCGGTGCTGCATGAATTATGTAGGAGTTAAAATGCTAATTTTTATTCTCAAAGGTACCACTTAGGTTATCCATAATGAATGCAAAATGAAATTGTTCTCAGTATGATAAGTTAGACCATGATAAAAAGGATTTTATAATGTTTGAAATACTCCCCAATTGGCATCCGATTTTGGTGCATTTTACCGTCGCATTATTTACTACATCATTTGGTTTTTACCTACTTACGTATTTATCTAAATCCACGCCTCTTGTCTCGGATAAAATGACGTTAGAATTTGAAGTTGTTGGCCGTTGGTGTTTATGGTGTGCGGCTTTAGTGACGATTTTGACGGTTATTGCCGGTTTTTATGCTTATTATACAGTGAAGCATGATGAGCCAGCACACATGGCCATGATGAACCATCGCAATTGGGCATTGTCTACTGCTTTTGCCATGTGGCTTGTTGCAATTTGGTCTTTATGGCGCTATTACAAGCAAAAAGCAATGACTCTTACGTTCCTTGTCGCAATGTTTCTTGTTCAGGGTTTGTTGCTCTCTACAGCCTGGCGTGGTGGGGAGCTTGTGTATCGCCATGGATTGGGTGTCTTGTCGCTACCAAGTACCGAAGGTGAAACCGAACATCATCATGAATAAAGCCCATGAAAAGTGCGTCGATTTTTTCTTAATAAACATCTTAAAACGCAATCATTGAAGAATAAGAAGGGAGAATGGATTGTGCTGAAAAAAATAAGTGTATTTCTCACCAGTCTTTTGGTGATGACCAATGTGTTTTCTGCCCAGCGTGTTGTTGATTTAGTTGTGGGCTACAAGACCGTTCATTTTGCTGGAAAATCTCGAGTTGCGATTGCGGTAAATAATCAGATTCCAGCACCAACACTACACTTTAAGGAAGGCGATAAGGTCACTATTAATGTATACAATCATTTGGATAAACCCACAACAATTCATTGGCATGGTGTTTTAGTTCCTTGGCAAATGGATGGTGTGGAGCATGTGAGTCAAAAAGCGATTCCATCAGGAGGTGTATTTCATTATCAGTTTGTACTCAAGCAATCAGGAACGTATTGGTACCATGCACACTCTGAATTACAAGAACAACAGGGCTTATATGGTGCCTTCGTCATCGACCCGATTAAGGCACCCAAATATAAATACACGAAAGATTTTGTTGTGGTGTTATCCGATTGGAGTAATACCAAACCAGAGCAGATTTTAAAAAATCTAAAGAAAGAAGGGGATTATTATTCTCCGCGATTTCCGCTGCAGCCCTCTTTATTAAAATTTATGCATGATTATAAAAAAGGCTCCGCAGAGGAACGTAAGCGATTGTTTAATGACTACAAAATGATGCAACAAATGCGCATGAGTATTTATGATTTTAGTGATGTTGCTTATGATGCATTTTTACTCAATGGTCAACCCAAATTCAAACCTTGGACTGCTTTGGTGAAGCAAGGGGATGTGGTACGGTTACGCTTTATAGGTGCTGGAGGAAGCACCATTTTTCGTGTAAAAATTCCTGAGTCTGAAATGCAGATGGTGCACGCCGAAGGGAATGATGTGAGACCCTATATGATTAAAGATTTTGCCATTGCATCAGGTGAAACCTATGATGTGCTTGTTAAAATTCAAAAAAACACACCCTACATCATTTATGCAGAATCCTTAGATACAGTAGGGGCTGCATACGGTGCCTTAGTGACCTCTTCGCAACATTCTGTAGATTATTCAAAAGTACCTCCATTTCCTGAGCCATTGCCAGTTACTCGAGATATGATGGCCATGATGATGGGGAATATGAATCAAGGTACTTTACCTCAGACAGCAAAATCAGCCACTAAGACAAAAGAGAGAAGACATGCTCTTAAAATGAACATGAGTTCAATGTCTCATGAAATGGACAAGAAAAAATCACACGTTAAGGGAGCAAATAATTCATCGTCTATGCCCAACATGAAAATGGACTCCAACATGAAAATGGACTCCAACATGAAAATGGACTCCAACATGAAAATGGACTCCAACATGAAAATGGACTCCAACATGAAAATGGACTCCAACATGAAAATGGACTCCAACATGAAAATGGACTCCAACATGAAAATGGACTCCAACATGAAAATGGACTCCAACATGAAGATGGACTCCAACATGAAGATGGATTCCAACATGAAGATGGATTCCAGCATGAAGATGCCCACGGAGCCAACTATTATTGGAGACAAGATGGAGCCACCCAACTCCTCTTACAAAACTTCAATGGGCACAAAATATCAGCCCATGATTGCCGCAGTGAAAACAAATGATCCGAATACTCCAGTAGCGCATGTAATCAATATGGAGTTGTTTGGGTATATGGATCGATTTATTTGGTTTATCAATGGAGTTCCTGCTTATAAAGCGAAACCCATACGTTTAGATCCTGGGAAACGCTATCGGTTTGTATTTACCAACACATCCATGATGCATCATCCCATGCACATTCATGGTCATTGGTTTATTTTGCGCAAGGGGAATGATGCCTACGATCCTTTATTGCATACGATTGATGTGCCACCAGGTGCTACGATAACCGCGGATGTTGACACCGATGCCAGTGGCCAATGGTTTTTTCACTGTCATTTTCTTTATCATATGATGACTGGGATGTCGCGTGTGTTTCAATATTCTACATTAATAGAAATTACACAGGGTAAAAGAAAGCCGCAAAATATTATAAAACAAACGCCTTATTACAATCGTCCCATTGTACGAGTGGATGAAACCATGCCTATCGATTCTTCCTTGGTGAAGTATCCGATGGTCCATCCTGCAGGTTTATGGCGCGCCTCATTTATCGATGCTGGTGCTGATCCGTTTCATAATGCACAACGCCTAAATTACAAGGGTTTATATGGTCCTGATTATCATAAGCTTGAATTATTCGTCAATGATGCGGAATTGTTGAAGGGAAAGGTTGAAAGTGCTGACATTGATATTTTTTATTGGCATTTAATCAGCCAGTTTTGGGCGATTAAAGCAGGTGCTAATTATACCAATAAACCAGCAAATACACCCTATTGGCAGCCAGGTATTGGTATTGAAGGGTTAATGCCTTATTTTATCGATACCAATCTTCGAGGCTATTACTACAATGGAAGTGCTAAACTGGATTTGGAGTTATCGCGAGATACCCAGATCACCAATAACTTTTTTATTAGGGCAGGGGTACGCAGTATTCTGGCTTCGAAAACAGTCATTCAAGCCAATATCGGTAATGGACTCAATCAAATGCGCTATATTGTCAGGCCTTATTATCGGCTGGCTCCTGGATTAAATATTAATGTTGAATACGAACATGAGCAAGATTATGGCGCTTTTAAAAACATACAAATAATTAATGGGGAAGCAGCCAGTCAAGATACGGTAACATTTGGCCTTACCCTGTTATTGTAAGAGAAGTGGACAATTAATATTGAAATTTGAGCTTTTTATTTTAAATCAACTCTGATTATGAGCCTTGTCTTGTACTATTCCAGGTGTTGAGCAAAAGATTAAAGTGGTGTCATTTAGAGTTAGAGGGTCGAGGGTTAGCTGATGTACTTACGAATCATATCTCCAACGTTTGCGGCTCTGGGTGCCGCTGTGTTTTTGGTGGTTGCATACCTTTTGCCAAAGAACTTGTTGGATTATTATATGTTGGTAGTGGTATAGGATTGATTGTAACCTGCTTAATTAAAGACCACGGTTGGCATCATTCAGGATTGGTAAAAGATGATTGGATTTGGCGGAATTTTAGAACCTGTATTATTAACGTTTGGCCTACAGTAAACAAGTGCCGCAACAACTTCTATATTATTGAATCTTAAAGCAGTACCCACTGCCTTATAAGGGGGTAATTCCATTTCGTTGTATAAGGACCCTTCACCACCTTGTTGAGCCTGCTTTAGAAGTGCTGATAATAAAGCTGTATTGTAATAGATCATGCACCAGGGGGTTCTGGTTAAGTAGAGCAATCAGACCTCCGTCCACTTGTTATTCAAGTATCAATAAAACAGATCGAGTTGGGTAGGGCTTCAGGTTTTGATTCCCTTTTCATTTCATCACATCCATTGGCTTATTTAGCCCTGGTGCAATTATTAAGATCTTTTTGAGAATTTTGATGTATACTATACCTACGTATAGTATACATTTTTAGAGATTTAATTTATGGCACATTTATTAAGGGATAAAAAGAAGCTACTTCATCGCATTAACCGTATTCAAGGCCAACTGAATGCATTGAAAGAAAAGCTAGAGCATTCTGAAGAAAATGATTGTGGCGGTGTTTTGCAGTTAATCGCTGCATGTCGTGGTGCAATGAATGGTTTGATGGCCGAAGTTATCGAAGGTCACATACGTAATCATCTGGTTGATCCTGATAAAAGTCCATCATCAAGCCAAGCACAAGCAGCTCAGCAATTATTGGATGTTGTTAAGACCTATTTAAAGTAAGTTTAAATAAATTGAGGAACTGTCAATGAATCAAGAACATAATGATCACAGCCATATTTTTACTTTGGTAGAGGGATTGCGCATAGGATTCGTATTTATTTCTCTTCTATTGAGCTGGACACCTTTAGGGACTCAATTTGTACCATTTAAATATATTGGTTTTATTGCCGCACTCATAGGTGGGTATCCTATTTTTAAGGAAGCATTTTCATCTTTAAGCGAACGCAAAATGACTATGGAATTATCCATGACAATTGCATTGCTAGCCGCTTTAGCTATTGGGGAAGTATTTACAGCATTAGTGATTATACTTTTTGTATTAATTGCTGAAGTACTAGAGGGTCTTACTATCGAGCGCGGCAGACGTGCTATAAAAAGTCTTCTTGATTTCATGCCTAAAGAAGCATTCATTCGGCACCAAAATGGTGAGAGCAAAAAAAATATCGAGGAAATAAAAGCGGGTGATACTATTATTGTTAAACCGGGTTCCCGTATACCAATAGATGGAACTGTTATTAGAGGACTAACTTTTGTTGATCAATCTGCAATAACAGGTGAGTCAATGCCAGTAGAAAAAATTGCTGGATCTGAGGTCTACGCAGGATCTATCAATCAATCTGGTGCCATTGATGTGGAAACAAAACGAGTTGGTAAAGATACGGCTTTTGGAAAAATTATTCAGGCAGTTGAAGCGGCGGAAAAATCTCGTGCTCCCATTCAGAAAACAGCTGATCGTCTTGCAGGCTATCTTGTTTATTTTGCTATTGGTGCCGCACTTCTCACCTATTTTCTTACTCATGATATCCGCTCAACTATATCTGTGATTATTGTAGCAGGTGCATGTGGCGTAGCCGCGGGAACTCCATTAGCTATTTTAGGAGCAATTGGTAGAGCTGCGGGCAAGGGGGTTATTATAAAAGGTGGCTTATATATCGAAGTGCTAAGTAAAGTGGATACGGTAGTTTTTGATAAAACAGGAACCCTTACTTATGGCGCACCCTCTGTTGTTGCTGTTTGTCCTATGCCCGGCATTACTGAGCAGGCTGTACTTGAGGCTGCGGCTATTGCTGAACGATTATCAGAACACTCAATCGCCAGAGCTATTTTGCAAAAAGCAAGCGAGCAAGATCTGGATATTATTGAACCGGAACACTTCGATTATAAACCTGGAAAAGGGATTATTTGTTGGGCAAATCAAGAAAAAATTATTGTTGGTAATTTGGCTCTGTTTCAAGAGGAACAGATCAATATCAGTGACGTTAAGCCAGGCCCGAACTATTTATCTGAGGTGTTTGTCGCGCGTAATAATCAATTACTCGGTGTAATACGAATTGCAGATATCATACGTAAAGAGGCCAGAGAAGCAATAAGTGAAATAAAAAGAATGGGTTTAAACACAATTCTTTTAACCGGGGATACCTTAACGATTGCGCAGGAAATTGGTAAGCAGCTTGGAGTAGCCAAGGTAGAAGCCGAACTGCTTCCAGAGCAAAAAGCAATCCGTATTCGAGAGTTTATGTTAGCAAAGGCAAAAATAGCGATGGTTGGTGACGGTATCAATGATGCGCCTGCATTAATTGAAGCAAATGTGGGTATTGCTATGGGTACTGGGACGGATGTGGCGCGAGAGAGCGCTGACATTGTATTATTAGGCAATGATTTATTCAAATTTGTTGAAACAAAATTTGTTGAAACAGTTGGAATTGCAAGAAGATGTTACAAAATTATTATGGCGAATTTTGCAGGCACACTTTTGGTAGATACGGTGGGTATTTTATTAGCGGCTTTTGGCTTTCTTAATCCGCCATTGGCTGCTTTTATTCATGTTTCTTCAGAACTAATTTTCATTATGAACTCTGCCAGGTTGCTTCCAAATGTAATAATAAATAGGAAAGAGCAAAAAGGGATTGTAAATAATACTATTTAATATTTTCTGACTCAAAATTGGCTTCTATTCCTGAAAGGATATTTTCTGTCATGCATGTATTATCAATTACCTTTGATTACGATAGGTTTTTCATAAACAGAATCCTTTAGGATATCAAACTGTTTTATTGAGGACATTATTTGCGAAGGACATCGATAGGCGCTTCCTTCAATGGTATGATTGCTGATGTCTGTATGTCGGCTCGGACTCCATAATTGATATCGCTTAACCAAGTTTTGATGTTTTTCAAACACAACAACATTTGCATTTAATTTTTTTCCTTCATTTTTAAGAAAATTAATGTCATCCTTTTCTAGGTTTTTTTCTAATCCCCAGGTAAATTGAATCTTCGTACCATGCACATCCTTGCCAGAGATTTTGCCCAAAAATGTGCAGGATTTTAAATCCGAAATAGTGTGATCATAGAGAATCGTGATATTTTGAGCACCGGGTTTTAAGGATCTTGGTACACAGCCAATAGTGGTACTCATGATAAAGAAAATAATCATTAAAAAAATCGATTTATTCATGGCAATCCCTTATAAATCTTATGACAGAAATCGACGATTGTTTGTCTTAACGCTCCCTGAGATCGCCGGCCCTTATATTCAAAAAACATATAAATAACTTTTGGTTACACATTATATTTTCTTTGTTGCCAAAGAAGATAGATTACTGGAATGACAATCAAGGTAAGTACTGTCGCACTGAGCATACCCCCAACCATTGGGGCCGCAATGCGTCGCATGACCTCAGAGCCTGTGCCTCCTAAGAGCATAATAGGTAATAGACCGCCGATAATGGCAGTTACCGTCATGATTTTAGGGCGAAGCCGTAAAAGAGCACCGGCCACTACCGCATCAAAAACATCCGCTCGAGTCAGGGCACGCTGCTGCTGTAACGCCTCTTCCCTTGCTTTTTCCAAGGCCTGGTTAAGAAATACAAGCATAATGACCCCAGTTTCTGCAGCGACTCCAGCTAGGGCAATAAAACCAATGCCGACCGCGACAGAGAGATGATAGCCTAATAAATACAAGAGCCAAATGCCCCCGACTAACGCTAAGGGTAATGTCCCTAAAATAATCAGAACCTCAGCTAATCGACCAAAATTAAGATACAGCAAAAAGGCAATAATTGCTAAGGTTAATGGGGCTACCAAAGAAAGGCGTTGTTTGGCGCGTTCCAAATATTCGTATTGACCAGACCAAGTTAATGAGTAACCCGCGGGTAATTTCACTTGACTCTGAACAGCATCCTGAGCTTCTTTAACATAAGAACCTAGATCGCGTCCGGCAATATCAATGTAAACCCACCCATTAAGCCTGGCATTTTCACTGCGAATCATGTCGGGGCCTTCGGTAATTGATAAAGAGGCAATTTCACTTAACGGAATCGTGGCACCCATTGGCGTGACAATAGGCAATAAACGAAGCTTTTCTAAGGAATCGCGAAGGTCGCGAGGATAACGAAGATTTACAGGATAACGTTCGCGTCCCTCAATGGTTTGGGTTACATTCATGCCACCGACGGTTGTTTCAATAATTTCTTGAATGTCCTCAACATTTAATCCATAACGAGCCGCTTTAAGACGGTCTATATCAATGGTGATGTAATGGCTGCTTGCAACGCGCTCTGCAAAAACAGACGTGGTGCCGGGAATTTTTTTCAAAATGATTTCCAGTTGTTCCCCAATGGATTGAATGGTATTTAAGTCAGGCCCCGCAATTTTAATACCCACTGGAGTTTTTATCCCTGTGGCCAACATATCAATACGGGTTTTGATGGGCATGACCCAGGCGTTGGAAAGTCCCGGCAATTTAAGCCGTAAAGACAACTCTTCGCGCAATTTATCCATGGTCATTCCTGGGCGCCATTCGTTATGGGGTTTAAATTGAATGGTTGTTTCAACCATAGATAAAGGTGCTGGGTCGGTGGCAGTTTCTGCTCTGCCTATTTTACCAAACACCGTTTTGACTTCTGGGACAGTCGCAATAAGTTTATCGGTTTGTTGGAGTAGTTGTTGTGCTTTTCCGATGGAGATTCCAGGAAATGTTGTGGGCATGTAAAGTAAATCTCCTTCATCAAGTTCCGGCATGAACTCATTACCCAAATAATGAAGGGGTAAAAAACCAAGAAAGACAATTAGAGCGGCTAGGGCTAAAATCATTTTTGGGGCTTTTAAACTGGCATATAACACCGGTTGATACAATGCAAGTAACATTCGGTTAATAGGATTTTCATGTTCTTGTTTGATTTTACCCCGGATAAAATAGCCCATGAGTACGGGAACTAAAGTAATCGAAAGAAGAGCGGCTGCGGCCATCGCATAGGTTTTGGTATAGGCAAGAGGGGCAAACAATCGTCCTTCCTGTGCTTGTAAACTGAAGACCGGTAGAAAGCTAATGGTAATAATGAGTAAGGAAAAAAATAAAGGAGGCCCTACCTCAAGTGAGGCTTGTTGCATGATGTGCCAACGATTCTTTTCTGTAAGGGGTTCATGCTCGAGGTGTTTATGTGCGTTTTCAATCATCACGATGGCGGCATCAACCATGGCGCCAATGGCAATGGCAATTCCTCCTAAGGACATGATGTTGGCATTAATACCTTGAAGGTGCATGACCATCAACGCCAATAAAATTCCAATAGGTAAGCTTATGACAATGATTAAGGAGGAGCGAAAATGAAATAAAAAGACGATACAAATAAGCGACACCACAATAAACTCTTCAATCAATTTATCTTGCAGGGTATTAATGGCACGCTGAATTAAGCTTGAGCGATCATAAGTCGTACTAATTTCTACCCCTTTGGGTAGACTTGCTTGCAATTGTTTTAGTTTTTCTTTCACATTCGCGATGGTTTGCATGGCGTTTTGCCCAAAGCGCATCACGATAATGCCACCTACAGCTTCACCTTGACCGTTGAGCTCGGTAATTCCGCGGCGCATTTGTGGGCCTAATTGCACTTGAGCGACTTCTTGTAACAAAATAGGAATGCCATTTTTACCAAGTCCTACGGGAATTTGCTCCATATCTTTTATGGATTTTAGATAGCCCTTGGCGCGTATCATGTATTCGGCTTCACCCATTTCAATGGCAGAGCCGCCTGCTTCGCGATTGCTGCGTACCACGGCTTGTTTTACTTGTTGAAGGGTTAATCCGTAAGCGCGTAAACGGTCAGGATCTAAGGTTATTTGATATTGTTTGACCATGCCTCCTGCGGTCGCTACCTCAGCTACACCAGGCACTTTTTGTAATTCATATTTCAAAAACCAATTTTGCAGACTGGTTAATTGGGCGAGGTCGTGTGTTCCTGTGCGATCCACTAATGCATATTCATAGACCCAACCCACACCAGTTGCATCAGGACCTAAAGTGGGCTGGGCACCTAGGGGTAGGCGATTGGTAATTTGGCTTAAATATTCCAAAACCCGTGAACGGGCCCAATATAAGTCAACCCCATCTTGGAAAATAACATACACATAAGATACTCCAAAACCCGATTCACCACGTACCGTCACCGCACCCGGTACTGCCAACATCGCAGTGGTTAGAGGGTAGGTTACTTGGTCTTCAACGATTTGTGGCGCTTGACCTGGGAACTCTGTTTTGATGATGACTTGCACATCAGACAAATCAGGAATGGCATCGACTACAGTATGTTTTACTGTATAGATTCCCCCCAGTATGAGCATGCCGGTCATTAATACAATTAAAAAGCGATTTTTAATCGACCAGCGAATAATGGCAGCTATCATTTAGAGTTATCGTCCTTGGGTAATTTTTTTATCTTAGTAATCATAAAATCAGTGTTCTTTTTTTCTAAATCAAATTGAATCGAGTCACCGATTTTAAGCTCATCAAATACAATGTCTTGTGCTACTGAAAAATTCATTTCCATGGCAGGCCAATTTAAAGAGGGAATTGCCTCGTGTTGAATGGTGAGCGAATGATTGGCAAAATTTATCTTTTTTATAATCCCGACTCCTTCAACGGATGTATTAGAGGTAGCACTGGATTTTTGATTCTTTTTGTCTTGGTTCGGTGTTTGTAACCGTTCAAGTCCTGCTTTTAAATTGGACTCGGAATCAAGAAGAAATTGTCCAGAAACAACCACCTGTTCGCCTCGTTTCAATCCGGAGATAATTTCAACTTGGCTTTCTGACTCCATACCCACGGTTACAGGACGAACTTCAAATCGTCCTTGGGCTTGCGCCACGATTACGCGATCACCTTGGCTGCTTCTTATTAATGCTTCGATGGGAATATGAAGCACATTGGCTTTAGGTTGGGTAAGAATGGTAATACTCACATACATATTAGGCTTTAACTGATTATCCGAATTTTCAAAGCGAAATCTGACTTTAACAGTGCGGGTCGTGGTGTCTAATTGCGGATAAATGTACTCTACAGCACCTTTCCATTGTTTATTAGGAAAAGCAGATATTTTTGCGATGGCACAATCCCCAACATGCACCCAACTGGCTTGTTCTTCAAAAATTTGAGCAATCATCCACACACTAGCAAGATCTACAAGGCTCATCATCTCTAAATCTGGAGTGACTCGCATGCCTTCACGAATATTAAGTTGGGCGACAATGCCATCTTGAGGTGCATAGATAGCGACTAATTGATTGGCTTTATGAGTTGTTTTGATTTCTTGAATTTGTTGTTCGGAAATATGTAACGACTGTAATTTTTTATAAGAAGCATTGATTAAGACCGGCTTTTTGTTCTCTAAAGCAATTAAGTATTCTTCTTGAGCAGTTACTAATTGCGGCGAGTAATACTGTAATAGAAGTTGGCCTTTTTTTACCGTCTCACCTACTGTTTTAACCACGAGATTTTTTACCCAACCATCAGCATAGGTATGAATATGACCAATTTTGTTTTCATTAGGCTCCACATAACCCACCGTATCAATTTGCTTTGCCAAATCACTTTGCATCACAGGTGCAAGACGAATGCCTAGATTATTGCTCACGACAGGAGAGATTTGCACTGTCCCATCATTTGGATGTTCATCAGCATAGACCGGAGTTAATTCCATTCCCATGCGTGATTTTCCAGGTCCTGGGTAGTGAATGGTGGGCTCCATGGAATCAATCCAATAAAGCGGTTTTTTTTCTTCTTTGGCCATGGATGCTTTTTTATTAGTGGCATCTGTTGACCATCGCCCAAGAACAATGCCTAAAATCAGAACAACGAGTGCAAAAGTGACTAATTTTTTGTTCATGTTGGGGTTCCTTCGAGATAGAGCAAGGTTGCATGAGCTTTTAAGCGCTCTACTTGCAGTTGAATGTGCTCTAATTGAATGGTCAATTCACTGCTGTAGGCGCGTAATACGGTGGTTAATTCGGTCGTAGCATTTTGATAAGCGAGTAATGCCGCCTTAGCATTTTGCTTGGAATCTGGAATTAATTGCTGGTTGTATAAATGTTCTCGCTCTAAAAGATGTTTCCAGGTGGTATATTGTACATTAAGAGATTGCAGCAAATCACGATAATGAATGTGTCTGTCCATTTGAGTTGCATTTAATTTATTGAGGCTTGCATTGAGTTGTCGGTCTTGGCGGTTTGCCGTGAAAAAAGGCAAATCCATAGTCACTTGAGCCGTCAGCATATCAGAGCGTGGTGTTCCATCAGGCATTCTACCTTGTCTTAGTCCATAACCTACACCCAATTGCCATCCCGGTTTATACTGCTCTTTAGCATAAGCGACTTCGAAAGAGGAGGCTTTGATATTTGCTGCATCTGCTTGTAATAGAGGATGTTTCATAAGGCTGTCTTGTAATTTTGCCATGGAAGGCAGGGCAGGCCAACGGGGCATGGACAGTGCTAAAGGACGATTGACGTTATTCATGCCAATCCAACGACCCAGTTGTGCTTTCAAAATTGCAATTTGCTGCTTGTTTTGAATTATTTGATTCTTCAGTTTTGATAGTTCTAACTGAACTTGCACTACATCGGTTTGGTTGATTTTTCCTGTGCTGTATTGAGACTCTGTTACTTGCAGTAACTCTTTATAAAGTGATTCATTGGTCTTTAGGGTGTGTAGCGCTTGGGACCAGTAATACAACTCCAACCAAACTTCACGCACAGTACGAATTAACGTCAGTTTTTGTTCTGTTATCTTAATCAGTTCGGTTTTGGCTAATGCGCGCGTTTGTTGGGATTTCATTTTGAGCGATCTACCGCGTGCAAATTGTTGCTGGAGTCCAACTTGTACCATCGTCATTTCGTCTTGAGTAAAACTAAAGGTATCGGTTGGAACATTAATAGTCCCTGCGGCTAATTGGGGATCGGGTAGTTGTCCGTCTGCGATTGATTGCTGTCTTAGGGCTTGGCTGTTTGCGTTTAAACGTTGTAGCTCTGGAGATTGGTTAATTGCTAGATGTTCTGCTTCGGTTAGAGTCAGTGGTCGGTTTTGTGCAAAAGCAAAGGGTGCTATTCCCCAAAAAAGGTATAACATTGCTGCAAAGAATCGAAAGACACCTTTTGTTTTCATGTACTGACCTTAAAAATTAACTGTCTAATAATAGTAGTGACACGGTACAATATAAAGAGTGCCCTCAGTTGTTTTATAGATAATTGGGTTTTCCTGCATATCAAGCCCAAACTGGCAATGATCAATCATCAGTACTCATCTCCTTCGTCTCTTGCAATGCAAATGCATAAGTGAATAACCCTATTGTGGCTATAAAAGCTAATGAAATAAATCCCACATCTGGTTCTGGTTAAGAACCTCCAAAAATGATCTGGTCTAATATTGAGTAATTTCAATATTAGATTATATCTATTTTTCTGGTTCCAGGTTTCTTTCTGAAAACCATGAACGTTGTAGCCAAAAGGCAACATCCACTAACAAAATAAGAACAGGTACTTCAACCAGTGGGCCAATGACTGTTGTAAAAGCAATGCTAGAATTTAGTCCGAAGGTAGCAATTGCTACAGCAATAGCCAGTTCAAAATTATTACTGGCTGCTGTAAAAGACGCTGCTGTTGTTTTTTCATAGTTAGCACCAACGAGTTTGCCCATCGCAAAACTGATAAAGAACATCACAATAAAATAAAGTGTTAATGGAGTTGCAATACGAATCACATCCAAGGGAAGTTGTAAAACCATAGCCCCTTTCAAAGCAAACATTGACAATATCGTAAAAAGCAGAGCAACTAGGGTAATAGGAGAAATTTTTGGTAAAAAATGGGTTTCATACCAAGACAGCCCTTTTTTCTTTATCAATACAAAGCGAGTTAGAAATCCAGCAAAAAAGGGAACTCCAAGATAGATAAAGACACTTTCAGCAATGGTCATAAAATCGATGTGAATTATTTGGCCAGTCATGCCTATCAGAGGAGGCAAGACCGTGAGGAAAAACCAGGCATAGATACTAAAAAACAACAATTGAAAAATGCTATTAAACGCGACTAAGGCTGCAACATATTGATTATCACCCTCAGCCAGCTGATTCCAGACAATGACCATGGCAATACACCGCGCTAACCCAATGAGAATGAGTCCAGTCATATATTCAGGGTAGCTATGCAAAAATAAAACAGCAAGCCCAAACATGAGGAATGGACCAATAAGCCAATTTTGAATTAAGGACAATAATAAAATGCGCCAATCTCTAAATACCAGCGGTAATTCTTCATATTTCACTCGGGCCAGAGGAGGGTACATCATTAAAATCAATCCAAATGCGATAGGAATATTGGTGGAGCCAATAGATAATGAGTTGATAAATTGTGGTGTTTCCGTAAAGAGTGAACCGATACCAACACCTGCGGCCATGGTCAGGAAAATCCAGAAGGTTAAATACCTATCTAAAAAAGAAAGGCGATGGGTGCTACAAGTGTTCATGATAGCAACTCCTTTTCTATCCGTTGTTTCAGTTGATTAAATACCTCCTCAAATGCGGCATTAATTTCCATTTCAGAGCCTTCTGCTTTAGCAGGATCAGGAATACTCCAATGGAGTTTTTTCGGGTGACCAGGGAAAATGGGACAACTTTCGCGAGCGGCCTGATCACAGACGGTAATCACTAAATCAATAGACTCTGATTTAAACTCATTCCAGGATTTACTACGAGGCGCATTTGGCTTTATGCCATGATTGGTAAGCGTTTCAATTGCTTTGGGATGTATGTTTCCAGTCGGGAAACTACCCGCGCTAAAGGCTAGATGGCGGCCATTGGAGTAATGATTGGTTATAGCTTCGGCCATAATAGACCGACAAGAATTACCTGTACAAAGAAATAATAATCTAATTGGCTTAGTATTCATCAGCCACAGCATCCAGTTGCTTTTGACTTGGTATCACAGCAAGAAGTTGTTGTGTTTTTTTCTGGTATACAACAAGAGCTTTCAGTTGAATCTCCACCCGAAAAAAATTGTACATCTTGCATGGTATGATAGGCTTCCCAGACGATTCCATTTGGGTCATTGACCCATGACTTCTCTGATTTGGCATAACAACAGGTTGTTTCACCCTCACTATGCATAGAAATATTGGCTTCTGAAAATTGTTTTCTTAATTCCGCTAACTCAACGGCATTATCTACTTGAATACCTAAGTGCTCTACCCCATGTTTGTCAGCACGCGTTGAAATTGCAAAATTGATGCGCGGATCTTCCAGCATCCATTTGGCATAATCAGATTTCACTTTGACAGGCTCAGCTCCAAACAAAGCATTATAGAAACGGATGCTCTCATCAAGGTTGCTCACACCAATATGAATATGAAAACGCTTCATGATTTACTCCTTAGTAGAAGGACAACAACTATTTAACTCAATAACGAGACAATTTTTTGTATCGGGTTGTTGAATTCTGACTTGTTGTTTGCTGCAACAATCCTGAACAAGAAAGGCGATAAAATCCCGCATTAATTCAAAATTTGCTGAATAAAAAACATAACGTCCTTTACGGCAAGAGGTTACAATTCCAGCATGAGACAAGTGGCTTAGATGAAATGACAAGGTATTGTGTAAGATACCTAATTCATCGCCAATTGCACTTGCTGATAACCCTTCAGGTCCCGCCTGAACAAGTAATCGAAAAACTTGCAAACGGGTTTCTTGCGAAAGAGTATCAAATATTTTTATAGATTCTTTTGTGTCCATAATTCCAGAATAGTCGAATAATTAAATTTAGTCAAATGTATTAGGTGCGGCAATCCAAAAATGATCTACATAGAGTACATTAAAATAATTTGCTTCTACGTTCTAATAATATAACGTCTCTCCAAACACCATTTAACTGACCTAACTTTTCTCTAAAACCAATTTCACGAAAACCAAGTTTTTTATGAAGTATGAGACTTGCTGAATTTTCAGGAAAGATCCCAGCCTCCAATGTCCATATTTTATTTTTCTCTGATTCGGAAATAACTTTCGAAAGAAGTAAACTGCCAATCCCCTGATTTTGATTATATTTAGATACATAGACACTAACTTCAGCTACCCCAGAATATACACAACGATTTGATATAGGGCTTAACATTGCCCTACCCATCATTTGTGTGGATGTTGCTACAAATCTACATATGGTTAAATGGGTTTTATCCCATTCATGCCACTTTGGAGCAGCTGTTTGAAAAGTTGCATTTTGAGTGGCTATACCTTCTAAATAGATATTTTTAACCTCGTTCCAATCAGAAGACAGCATTGTTCTTATAGTAGTTGTCATAGTTCACTCAGCTAGATAAACCGTTGAAGTATTTTTATAACTTTGTCTTATTGGAGTCAATCAGCGCAGGATTTGTCCTTGCATTCAAAATATTCGAGATGCTGTTGATAATTTATATTCAGATAGGAGGCAGTTTCTGGGGTATTCTTAAAATACCCCATAATAGAAAACAACGGAGCGTTTCTATAAAATTCAGCAGTCCATTTAGAGTAATTTTTCTTCATTTGGTGTAAGCTCTATTTTATTATCATTAGGACGATCGCTATGACAGATAAAATACGTGGAAAGGTAAAATGGTTTAATAAAGATAAAGGATTTGGCTTTATTGAGAGTAGTGGCAAGGATTATTTTGTGCACTTCAGTGCCATTCAGGGTAGCGGTTTTAAAAATCTTCATGAAAATTCTAGTGTTCTATTTAAAGTGGGTAAAGGCCAAAAAGGCTTGCAGGCAGAAGAAGTTGAGATTGCATGATAATTTATTATTTTTTTATCTATTGAAGAAATATTTAAATGAAGGAGTCGTTTATGGAACGAATGACAGCAGTGGTAACAGGAGGTACCGGTGGGATAGGTTCTGCAATATGCCAACGTCTTGCAGCTGATTACCAAGTCATTGCATGTTATTTTAAAAATGGCAAACATGACGAAGCAAAACGATGGCAAGAAAGTCAGAGAGAGGCCGGCTATGATGTGGATATTCTCTATGGTGATACGACTCAATTTGCTGATTGTGAAAAACTCACTGATTTATTGATGGAGCGCTATGGACGTATCGATGTTTTGGTCAATAATGCGGGGATCACATGCGATACGACTTTAAAGAAAATGACCTCCCAACAATGGCAACAGGTTATTGATGCCAATTTGACCAGTGTATTTAATATGACGCGTAATGTGTTACCCGCTATGCTTGCTCAAGGCTATGGTCGAATTATTAGTATTTCATCGATTAATGGTCGCAAAGGCCAATTTGGGCAATGCAATTATGCTGCAACCAAAGCAGCTCTTTTTGGTTTTACCAAAAGTTTAGCGTTGGAAGTAGCTAATAAAGGAATTACAGTCAATACCATTTCTCCAGGATATATTGAAACGCCCATGTTAGCTTCTATCAAAGAAGAGATTCTCAATGCAATTGTTACTTACATACCCGTTGGTCGATTAGGTAAACCTGAAGAGGTAGCTGATGCAGTCACATTCCTTGCAGCTCCCGAAAGAGGCTTTATTACTGGCGCTAATCTAGATATTAATGGTGGGCAATACATGTAAAGAAGATGAATCCATATTTATCTTGTGTTAATTATTATTTATTTTACTATTTCACGGCCTGGAGTGTACCACAACTTGCTGATTATATAGAAAAAACTCATTCGGGACTTCGAGGATTTACAAGACCAAATTGTTTAGCATGAGGCAATTGTACGAAATCTATTAGGATGACAAAATTGTCTCACCAGTGGCGAGACAATTGCCCTGGACTCACAATCTCATCATTCTTAGTCAAGGTGAAAATAGACAAGAGCGTGAATTTTATATACAGAATGAGTGAGGTAAATAAAGGGAAGGTAAAAGGTCGATTGCTCGCCTAAACTTATAATTGGAATTAACTAGTTAGGTCAAATAAGGATTGGCAACTAAGTAAGAAAAAAATGCCATAGCCATTTAGCAACTAGGGTAATAACTATTACCCACAAGAGCACAATAATTGACGCAACCACCCAGTTTTTTGGTAATAACTCACCTTTATCAATAGAAATATCTGCAAGCCGATTGCAGTCATTCCAAACCTCTTGAGGTATTAGTTTAATCGCTAAGTAAATTCCTAAGGGGATAATGATTAAATCATCTAGTAATCCTAGAATAGGAATGAAATCAGGAATTAAATCAATTGGGCTCAAAGCATAAGCGAGAGTCATTAGTACAACTAATTTAGCTTTCCTATTAACTCTAGGATCTCGTTTAAGAAAATATAATATCCAAACATATTTCTTCATGGATACCACTACTTTATTTGAATTATTCATACAGGTGATAATCTCCTAAATAGAGGCCATGGAGCATAGTGAACAAGTTGTATTCAACCCAGAAAAAGTGATTAATGAGATGATTTGAGGTATAAATAGAATTGTATTTACCCGTCAACATATTGAAAACCTGTCATGGATGATGCTTCCTGCTATTGGCATGATGAACCATGGTGAGTGGCTTTTGATAAAATTATATGTTGTTTCAGGATAAATTACACATCAGTTTAAGATAAATTACCAACCTGTATGATGTAACCATAATTGTGAGATAATGTTCCGTGCTTCTTCGTCAAGAATGAAAATTGCCTGCACGAAATTAGGGCACTGAGCCTGGACTAAAAGTTCCTGACCACAGTCAGGATCATAAAACGAATACATTAAACCAAGTAAAACTTGTTTGCCATGACTGTAGCTGCCAATTGCATTTTTGATAAACTGGTAGTTTGGCTCTAACTGCCATTTTTTCTGAGCCATATCAAGAGATGAGGCTTTTATATTAAAAAATTCAGCTCCTACTTTTTTAATCCCTTTCTTCCAGGCAGAAACAAACAACTCTTCTGTCATAAAGCACCTTGGTTTAAAAGATGTTCAATTATATTCCATACATAAATTTTCTTCCACATTCCGGTGATTACTGCTCAGAGTGCAACTTTGATTAATAAAAAATAGTCCCCCATAGTCTGGAATGTAGCTTTAATCCATTATTTAAATGGTATCTAAGCATTAAAACCTCATATCAATATTTAAAATATTGTAATCCCATTAAAATGCTTTATTTTCAACAAAATATTACTTGTTTTTTTTCTT
The DNA here is from genome assembly GCF_043161935.1 of Legionella sp. 227. Classification (NCBI taxonomy): domain Bacteria; kingdom Pseudomonadati; phylum Pseudomonadota; class Gammaproteobacteria; order Legionellales; family Legionellaceae; genus Legionella; species Legionella sp. 227. The sequence goes on from NZ_CP171155.1 coordinate 57,380, forward strand.
GACTGAATATTTGAATTTTACAATAGCAAGATTAACTTCTATGCTAGCTTCAGTTTCAGATGTGTCGAGGTCATCAGGAACTACTAGATCTGAAATTAAATCACCTGTTTTTTGCATGAGCTCTTGATACTTTGGTGAGTTTTGTGGGGTTTGTGGTATTGCTTTAATAGTGCGTGATATTTCTCTTACCTTTGTGAAGGTATCGATGATAGCTAGGGTAGTTTCTGTGGCTTTTGGGCTTTTTAATATAGTCGCTAGCATATAAAGGCCTTTCTCTGTGAAAGCCTTAGGCAAATTAGGTGAAAATTTTAGAGAAGTTAGGTGGTCGCAATTTGCGACTACCTCCTGTTTTTCTTGTTCGGTAAGTTCAACCAAATAACCTTCAGGAAATTTTTCTGGATTTCTGCTTACAGCTTCGTTAATTCTTTTAGTTTCTACACCATATAACTGAGCGACATCACTATCTATAATGACATGTTTGTTTCTGATTTCGATTATTTTATCTTCTACGTCTAATTGGCTGATATTCATTATTAAATCCGGGGTTAAAGCTTGATACACCATTATAAGGCGCGCTGAGTTTTTATCCCAGAAAAATTTATAAAAACAGGGGAGATTTAAGTTGGTGTAGGATGTGTTAATATTTGGGGTAGATAACGTACCTTATCTACCCCAAATAGGGTATTATTGAAAAAACACTCATGGAGAAGGCCTTGAATTTCCTGGATGACCAAAATGACAAAAATCGAAAGTTTGGGGTAGATAAGGTTTTTCATCCCTTGGATGTTCATTTTGATACCAATTCTTTGTCGGCCTGGTTGTCATTTTATTTTCAGGTTCATGTCAAAGGCGCACCTGAAAAAACAGTTCAGGCGAAACAAAAAGACTTATCTAAATTTTTAAATTTTTTCCAGGTCGAAGTAGGGCATGACCAGGTGGACAATTGGACACCAGCAGTCAGCAAACAATTTCAACGCTCCTTGTGTAATACCATTTCTGAGAAAACCGGTAAAGGATACAAGGCGACTTCCATAAATCGAACCATGGCAACCATTCGTCATGCAGGCCGATGGCTTTACCAACAAAGACCCTTAATAGCTGGTGATCCGTTATCTGGGGTTAAGGATTTACAAACCGATGCGCCAGAATGGAATGGTTTAAGTTCGAAACAGCTTATGCGTTTAAAAGCAGCCTGTGAGCAGCGTGCCAAAATGTGTACTCGAAAAAATCAAAATGCATTACTGGAGACGGCAGTCTTTTATGTATTGTTAGGAACTGGCTTGCGGGAATCTGAATTGGTCTCATTAAATATACACCAGTATCATTCAAAAGGGTTTCATTCTGTTGTTCGACATAAAAGTAAACGGGTGACTACTAAAATTGCGTTACCGCAAGAAGCCAGAGAACATTTGGATAATTATTTAAAGAGCCGAGTTTCAGAGCCTAACGAACCCTTATTTATAAATAGGGCAGGGAATCGTATTAATACACGGAATATTTTTCGAATATGTCAGCGTGTTTTAAAACAAGTGCTTGCACTTTTACCCGAAAATGAGCGATTTGAATTTACACCCCATAAACTTCGACATACTTTTTTAAAGAAAGTGACCGACAAGCATGGAGTGCATTTTGCGCAAGAGTTGAGTGGGAACGTTTCTATTAAAGAAATTTTTCGATACGCCAAGCCCAGCCAAGAAGAAATGCAGTCAACAATTGAAGATCTTTTTGCATAAAGTGAATGCCCTACTAAAAATTCACTTTACATAATTATGAAATATGACGAATTTTATCGCCATATTTCAGCTAAGTTAACATCTTCACTATCTGGTTGATGCTGTCTTTCCAATTTGTCTACTTGGACTACGAGTGGCAGATTAAAAGATGTACCTGTTATTATACAGCAGCCTTTTGCTAAGTTTGGGATCATACCTTTTGATAATGTATCTAACGTGCTTATAGTATTATCTAGTAAAAATAAATCTTTATCATTTACGAGGCGATGTATAAAAAAATTATGAATCTGAGACATTATTGTTGCGGAAATATCGGCGGGTCGTTGGCTTGATAATGTCAAAAAAACACCAAATTTACGTCCTTCTTTAATTATTTCTTCAAATAATTCCAAACGATAATCTTTCCAGCTTTCTTGTTCACGTGTTGACTGCAGAGATAAGACATTATGGGCTTCATCAATGATTAAATGTAAAGTCTTTTCCGGTGGGCTGTTAACAGTTTTTTTATGAGATTCATAATAGTATTTAGCTAAAAGTAGAGGAATAATTTTTTTAATATCTTGATTGCATTTTCTTAATGATATGATTTTCAAAAAGTGAGTATTATGCTTTTTCGAAGAAACAGATAAAGTTTTTTCCAAGTCTTTTACTGTAGATTCTATTCTTTTTAATAATGGTTGTATGTGCTCAAATTGAAAATGACTTGAAGTTAAATCATTAGTTAACTGTAAATGAACACGAATAATTAGCTCTTTAAAAAAATCAATATTTTCAATCGTTATTTTATCAACATTGGCCTTCATTATTAGTTTATAAGACTCTTCACTACCATTGAAGTGTTGGTTACTATCAGTAATAAAATGTTCCTGAGTAGAGTGCCACGATATTTTATTTAGAAACTCTTCCATATCCTTATTATTAATATTTACCATTGCAGTGAGAAGTAAATCTTTAACTTCCTTTTTTTGGGATGATGCGGAAAATGATTTTTTAAAGGTGTATTTTATATAGGCGAGAAGATTACTATTAGTGTCTTCGTCATAATATTTTTTCCAAGAATTAACTAATCTATCTAGGAAAGGCTTTTGCGTATTTGAGGTTGCTTTAAATAATAAGCCTAATACTTCTGAATCCAATAAATTCTCTGGACTAATGGGAAATTTATTTTTTTCCCTTCCAGTTCCTCGAGTATTTAAATGGTAAACGGTTTTGTCTTTTTCTTGGACCAGCTGATCATTCGTATATTCACCATTGAAATCGATTAATATGAATTGGCTTTTATTTTTAATTTCATTTAATTTTGAATTAAATAAAGTTGTATATAACTTTGCTAAAGTATTCGACTTACCACTTCCGGTATTTCCAAATATACCAATATGTGTGTTGAACAGTTTTTCCCATTGAAGATAGACAGGTATATTTTCTTTTAACATTTTGCCAATAACAAGATCATGATTTGCCATGTCATTATGATAGATTTTAGATATTTCTTCTTCAGAAATAAGAAACACCGGATCTTTAATCATGGGTAAAAATTTAATTCCTTCGGTAAAAATATCTTTTTTAAAGTAACCAATAGGTTTAACTTCTACCTTTCTTATATATGTGATTTTGTTGCTCTCTGCCTCAAATCTAGATTCGTCAAGAAATTCCCCTTCAACAATACAGGCAATATTTATAAACCCCCTTTGAATAATTAAATGTTCTCGAATAGATACACCTTTAAACTTATTCCCTTTATAAAATATAGTATCTTTACTTGATTCATCGAAAATTTTTAAAATTATTTTTATACCGTGCACCGCTATAACCTCACCTACTAAAATGGTCATTATTGTCTCTCTGGGTTATTGGGTTCCAAAGTGAAAACATTGGTATTAAATATTTCAAAATTTAAATTTTCCTTGCAGGAAATAAATTGTATGTTCTTATATCCAAGAAACTTTTTTTCCAGATTCTTTTTTTCTTGATCATTAAAACAGCAAACGAATAACTGCAGTAGATGATTTGATAAAGAACGTTTAATCAAATTAAGTATATGTTCATCAGCAAAAGAAAAACCAAATGAGATAAGTATGGTATGATCCTTTTCAAGTTCATAACTTAAAGCCCTGAGCATTTGATAATAATGTTCCTCAAATACCGTTTCATGAAACTTCCACTTTTCAGGATTAACAATAGGTATTTTTTTGTATTCCTGCCAGAACTGTTGTTCCAAATCATAACTTAAATCATCTAAGCGCATAGAGTTTAAAGATGAAAATTCTGATTTATCAGAAGAAATTATGTCTGTGAATTGATCTAATAGAGGACTCATTTGAGTAACAATTTGGCCTATTTCTGAAAATTTACCTGATGATTGATAATCGACAATTATGCGATCATCTTCTTTCTGCCAATAAGCCGAACCATGTAGATGAATTAGATTTATTTGAGGTACATCGATATAATTTTTCTCAAAAATTCCTGTCTGGCATAAAAATGTATTAAAGTTTTTGGCTTGTAAATATTTTTTTCTAAACCCTCTTGTTCCATCATTTAAGATAAAATCGCGTTGCCCTTGTTTTAATATTTCTTCCGATGAAAGAGCTATACATCCATCATAGTTTGTTGTAAAAATATTACATCTTCGTTTAGGCGATGTGCGTTTATATAAAATACTTAAAATCGTATGGATAAAATTACTATATTGCAGTATTACATTTTGTTTGGAAGTCTCTAAATTATGTATACAAAATTCTAAAACAGGTTTTATACATGATTTAAAATAATACATAAATAGTAAAGTTTTTAGTTTAGGTTGATTTTGGCTTTCAAATTTTTCCGCTAAAGTTTCGATAGTGAATCGGTTACCATTCTCGCCTTCTAACATTAATTCCAAGGTTGGGAATAAGCCATAAGAGGCTCCCGCACCAAGGAGTATATTTATATTTTTATCATAAATATATTCAATGTTTATTTGGCTTTCCATTGTATATCCTTTCACAATTAATTCAGTTGATTATAGCAGGAGATATGGCTAGTTTTAATTATTCAATTAACATTCAATATACTTATATAAACATGTCATGGTTAGTCTCTAATTAATAAGCATATACTTTCAGGAACAACCCCATTAGGGTTGACAAATAACCCCTTTGGGGTCATAATGTCATTATGAAAATAATAAAAAAATTACAAGTTGTGGTTGAAACGGCTGAATATTTAAAGCAAGCAGAATCTTGTATGGATAAGAAAAGCAGAGAGGACTTTGTAAGTCATATTGCTCAAAATCCTACGGAAGGAGATCTCATCCCCGGCACTGGTGGGGCAAGGAAGATTCGTTGGACAACTGATAGTAATCAGGGTAAGAGTGGTGGTGCTCGAGTTATATACTATTATCATAACCAAAAAATACCCATTTTTTTATTTACTGCCTACGGAAAGAGCAAGAAGGAAAATATTTCCGAAAGCGAGAAGAGCATATTAAAAACCATTATTAAATCTATTGTTAAGGTTTATGGGGAGGTTGAACATGAGTGATTTAGGTGAAAGTTTAATTCGCGGCGCCCAAGAAGCTCTTGAGTATGCCAAAGGTAATCAGGAAGGCGCAGTTACACATGAAGTGCTGGTTCCTACTCAAGTAGATGTTATGGCTATTAGAAAGAAAATGCATATGAGCCGACAAAAATTTTGTGAAGAATTCGGGTTCAGTGTTCGAACATTAGAAAAATGGGAGCGGGGTGAACGAACGCCGGAATCATCTGCAAGAGCTTATTTAACTGTTATTGCAAGCAACCCTACCGCTGTTATTAACGCGTTACATAAAACAAGTTGCGACAGAGGATAGGGCATAAGAAGCCGCCACCTATTGATCTATTATAAACCCGATCTTGACTTGGTAATGCATTTGCATTGCGATATATTATATGAGGTATTTAGGAGAGAAATTGTGGCCAACCTATTACACATTGAATCTACTTTAACAGATAGATATCAAATTATTATTCCTGATACTGTTCAGCCTGATGGGCATGTATTCCTTTCGAAAATGGAAGAAAATCAAGATGCCTACTATAGATAATTTTCTGGATTCTATAGCTGAAGATATAAGAAATAACCCCCAGCATTTAACTTCAATAAATAAAACATTATTCAATCGAATTGAATCATTTCTGAATGGTGTTGAATTTGATTTGAATGAAATGTTATTAGATGAGGAAGAAAAAGAATAACCAAAGATTGAGGATAAAACCTTTGGAAAGCCTCTATGAATAATCCACTCATCATTAGTGATTGGATTATACTGGCACATCCTCTTTTTATAAATCAAATTGCTTCTCTGGTAGAAGAAGTAAGGGAGTTAAAGTCAAAAGATCCATAAATTATCGTTCAAAATCAGCAACCAAAAAATTAGCCGCTATTTTCATTTGATCAGGACTTACGAAAAACTCATTAAAACAGAAGGATTTTTTAGTTCATTGATAAGATAATTTTTTAAGAGGTTTTTTTTTATTTGATAGACAGTTTGTGCCGTTTGGTAAGCAATTTTTTTCAAATTAACCCAGACATAAATAGCGCAGGCGATGTGATTTCGTTGTATGCGTTGCTTGCGGCACTGACATTTATCAATACCAGTAAGCTGCTTCACTTCGCGATGAAATTGTTCCACATACCATCGTATGGCACAAATTTTCTTCGTGTCATTAGCGCAAGTTTGTGACGTATCATTAGTAGCAATAAGATCTGTTCTATTAGAAGAAATAGCAACAGAAAACAACTTCATCTGTAAATGCTCAGGCATCCCTTTAAGCCTAATGAGCTTGCCGTGTCTTAATTCATCTTCGCTCCATTCAAAGCTACGCAATGGCTGGTAGGTTTCATCAGACCCCTTGAGTTTAGCTAATCGATTTTTTCTCATGGGGCAATAGAATATTTTGTTATGATCATTGATAAACAACATCAGCGTGCTGGTAGCATACCAGGTATCCATTAACACCGTTTTAAACGGTAATTTCTTGTGGTAAACAATATTATTAAGCATGTCTTTCACATGGTCTGCTTTACCTTTCCCGTCTTTTTCCGGGTCAAAAATTCTAAAATCGATAACCCAAAATTGCTCGGTCTGTGGGTTAACGTAGATGCAGTTAACCAGTCCTATTCCGCGAATAACGCCATGGGCATTACCACTGTACTGCCAACGTACTGATTCGATATGGCGGGAATGGCTTTTATCTAGAACCGTATCATCGAATACAATAAATCCTTCCTCACTTGCCACAAGCTCAGCCTTAACTTGTAACCAAACGTCACTGGCTGTTAATCGCTCTCTTTCTAGGTACAATTTTACCAAATCATGGCTTACATCAGATACATGCTCCGCATAATTGGTGAGCGTATAATTGACTTGGCTACTTAGCAAATATTGGCAATATTCTAATCGGCCAAATGACTTTCTTGGGCGGGCTATGGCTGCGCTCTGTCGGAAAAAATATACGCCATCTTAGATAAATAAAACTACATTGCAAATGATCTTTTCGACATCCTCTCCTTGAGAATTCTCTTGTTTTTCTTTGATCTATTGGCCTAATAGGTGGGGTTTTTCGTAAGTCCTGTTGATGCTTAAGTGGCACTGAAGTTTTAAAAAAATCAATAACGTAACCACTTGATTAATATATAAATTATCTGATTATCCTGATAATCAGACCTAAGGATATTTCCGTCCAACGTGTACAACGTCGAAATTATGTCTTATTTTTAGATAACGTTGGAACATATATATGAAAGTACAAAAAATTAAACTGAATTCTTATGATGTCACATGGATCGTTGATAATAATCATTTACCAATCAAAACAATTATGTGAGTTCTTGCTAATGTTAGACGTAATTACCGTATAATTAATATGGTGTCAGTTAAGGGGTAAAAATGAATGAAGAACAGCGAAACTGTGTATTAATGGATGAGCATTGGCTTATGTTTGATGCGTTACATAGTTATGAAGGCTACAAAGAACTGCGAATTGAAGCGGATAAATTAGGTGTTTCAATAAAAACAGCCATTATAGACAGGCTGGGAACAGAGAAAAACCAGACTGTATTACTTGTTGAGTAATAAATAATCTGCCCGATCCATAGCAATGATAATGAATCCGCTATATCTTAATGGGCTTGTGCTCCTGTCGGCTGTGGTTCCTTTTGAAAAGTCCAAATCAAGCCTAGTAGAATAATCCCCATCCAAGTTATTGATTTGATCCATGAGGCATAATAATAAAGCTGTATGAATTGTTGAGGCTGATTTAGATGGGGAATTACATTAGGGGCTGAAAATAAACTGATATTGTTACTTATAATAACTGGTGCTGTAAAAAGGAAAAACCCTTTTAAAATAAACTCATAATTCTTCATTTTAACAGAAGTAAAAATAATCAAAACAAGAGCAGGCGCTAGAAGCAAAGCAAACCTTGGCCAGTAAAAAATATGGGTTATTGGGGTAAATAAATCGCTATAAGAGGAAAATACCCCTGATTTTAAAGCGGTTTCAAAAGAAAGCGACAAATAAGACAAAACCAACAGTAAAAACGATAAGTAGTATATTGGTGTTTTTAGATTTATGCGCATTATAACAGTTCCCTTTTTTGATCATGGTGTGAGTGCTTTAGCTCATCGTTTATTCTTTAGGGTATAGTGTTCTTCCAGAAATGGTCGCTATTGCTTCTATAGGAATCGCATGTTCCTCATCATTAGAACAATTTAAGCTGATAATTTTAGCCATAGCAGTTGCTGTATCGTAATCAGGTCTAATATGTGTATCTGACGATGCGATACATGTTGTGTTTCCAATAAATAATTTAAAACGTCTTTGGCTTTGTTTTTCTGAAGCGTAAAACGGTTTTAGAGTAACTCCTGATAACACTGTCCCAGATAAAACTGTTTTTTCCTTATGAGCCGTATCAGATGGAAGCTTAAATTGTTTTGTTACTATAATATGCGCCGTTTTACCTGCTTCAACATAAATTCTATTGGGTTTTACTGATGAAATAGAATGGGTATTTTTTTCTTTGTTTTTTATTAAAAGGAGTTCAGGAGGCATTGGGCCGATAATTTTTAGTTCTGGTGAAGCCCAATAGATGGCTTTATTATTGTCCAAAAGTTTGTAAGGCAAAAACACCACATCATGTTCCCCCATATTCCAAAAAACACCACAAAATAGATGCTTATCACCTACTGTAGAGCGGTTTAATAAATTACCTTTGCTGTCTGTAAAGCGATCGCAATAATGGTTATTTTGGTTCTTTGGCACTTTTAATGGTGAATACGCTAATTGAATTTCACCATTGGCACCCATAAGAAACAATTGACGCGAAGCAGTCGCATAAAAATCATAACTTAATTTAGCGATGAATGGAGATAGGAACAATACCAAGATCCCTAGCTTTATACCCAAACGCTGCGATGATTTTTCATTGAAAATAGAAAATAGAATGCACCACGTAAGCACAAGGCCTAGCAAAATGATAAAGACGTTTGTAAATGTTAAGAACACTATCAATACCTCTCTTGTAAAAATTATCTATGCAAATGGTTACTATTTTATCATATTGATTTTTTATAGCATTTAATCTTATTAATTAACTCATTTTTATTGAGCGTATCTATTTTATGCATGATGCTCTCAGGACTATGCTCTTGATCGAGCAATTGTTTAGCCCATAGCATAAACACATCATCCTCGGTGAGAATCTTAAAAAGCATATCGTTTTTTTCATCGAGCAATACTTCAACAGCACAAGCTACTAGCCATTTTGATGGCGTTGTTTCTCCACCAGCCATGCCTTTAATAGCCATAGGAGAATAGCTTTTATCCTTATCAAATAAAGTCTTCGCTTTGTGGTGCAATTTTTCAGAACGATTAACAACGGCTTGTAATTCTGAAAAAATAGATTTTATTTGATTGCTAAAATCCTGCTTTTTATATTCGGCAAGATTTACCCGATTCAGTAACGTTAACGCTTGTTCTTTGCTGGAACCTGAAAGCTTCCCTACTACAACTTTAATTTGCTGTATCATACTACTAACCATGGGTTCAAAGATGTTTAACTCCACTTTTTGTTCGTCACAAATAATTTCAATCTGCTCCAAAACATCGATAAATTCATAAGGCAATCGAAAGCGCAAATCGAGCAACGTGCTTGTTGGTGAAGGATGCAAGTGCTGATGAATGGCCTTAAGATTCTGCATGAACTGTTTTAACTCAATCGTTTGATTAATTGAAAGATTATCCCAACCATCAAATAAATCCGGCTCATTCATATGAAAAGAACCATAAATGTTCTTCCCATCCGTTGATTTGACGTAAACCCTTGAGGGTCTACGCAAATTTTGTTTCACTTCGAATCGCAATAATTTTTTCATTAATAAGCCTCTAATAAAATAAGTGATGAACTGTTGCAGTATTGAAATGCACAATCTTTTGCATCATTTAGTCGCGTGTACGTTTTGTTTGTTGCCAAATCGATGTAATATTTTTTACCAGCTTGTTTGTAATCGTATTTAGAACGAAACGCAAACACGGATGTATTGATGAATCCTCCCAACAAATAAGTTCTCATTGTTGGGGTTATTGCTGTTGTATCCTGTTTTGTCGCATCAAAATAGTGACTTAATAAATGGTGTTCATTTAATTCATGAAGGTTTTTTAGTTTTTGTAATCGGTGGCCATGATAATGCATGAAATAAGGAACACCGGAAATATTTATTTTTCTGGCACGTGTAGTGTACTGGTTATAGTAATTTGTTCTTCGCAAATAATAATAAGGTTTAAAAGCACGCAATACAGGCACTGTTGTATTTTGTCCGTACAGGTAAACGAGCTTATTGAATTGAGCATCAAGAGTGGCTTTTTGAGTTCGTGCACCCAATAATTTATTTTTTATTGTCTCTAAAGAATAGATCATCGACTCAATACCCTGCTGATTCATCTCAGGAATATCCCCCAGAGAAAGTTCTACCTGATAATCTAAACGCTCCAACCGCCTTAGTGCATTGCACAGCTGGGGGTAATGAACAAGAGTATTTAATTCCAAATAAGTGCCGATGGCTTCTTTAATGGACAACCTATTCCAGTAAGAATAAGAAATATCCTGATTTCTGGTAGATGAAGATGTAAGCATTAACGCTCTCAATAAATCGTTTAAAGAAAAGGCCAGCTCAAGTGGTGCATTGGTTTGATTTAGATGAATCATAATTACCTCGTTTTCTTTTATTGTCCTAATGACACTACTTAGTTTATTTACAAGAACCAAATTTGTCAACAAATAAAATCCATAAAATAGATAAATTAAAAACATCTATTATATTGACTGTTTTGTTATGGTCTGCCATACTATAGATGTTCACTTAGGAACATAATAGATAAAATAAGGAATAAATCATGATTAAACACCCTCTTCAAATCGGTTCCATTCTCTATGCTTCTTGGGGTTACGAGCAAACTAACATTGACTTTTATCAGGTCATTGAGCTAATTGGAACTTCCACTGTGGTACTCAGAGAAATTGCTCAAGAAAAAGTCACTGACAGCAACGATGCTTTTTGCGGAAAAACAAAAGCCAAACCTAATTGTTTTATTGATGAACCATTTCGAAAAAGAGCAAACGCGCAAGGCATAGTACGCATGAACTCCTTCTCGCATGCAAGTCTTTGGGATGGCGCCCCTCTTTATTATTCTTCTTATCATTAGACTTCGAAAATGCTCCCTGCATAAGCAGGGAGTTACCACTAATTAACTGTTTAATAAAAAATTGGAGATTTTGATGAGCAATATATCAACAGCCGGAACAAATAGTTTAATACAAGAAATCAGCATCGTTTGGTCTATAGATGATGTGTTGGATGTGAGGCCACTACTCAGCAAAGAGCAAGCAAGTATCGTATTACAACACCTTAAAAAAAATCATGATGCCACAATAGGCATTAATTGGGATGTCATAGAAATCGTTTCAGACGATTTATTCTTAAAGCCGATTAGAGTGATTAAAACACTTCGTTATAAAGAACACGAAATAGAAATTAGTTATCAAGAATCCGATGAACGCTATATAGCGGATATTCGCATCGATGATTGTGATGGCCATACCGTCCAAGGATTTTGTGGTTTAAAAACTGAATCAGAGGCCGTTTCTGTAGCTCAAGCCTTTATTGATGGGTTGCACTATACCGAAGAAGAGGAATTCAATTAAGTAGGCTAGATTTTTTCTAGCCTACTCGCTATTAGGAGGGAACACAATGGATTATTTAAATTTATGGCACCAATTAGTGGATGTACCAATAAACGATGATGATGAAATTTAAGAAGATTTCCTTCATTTTGAAAAAGGAACGAATAAATTCGAACTCTGGAAATGGTTTGATAAAAAATTACCTAAAGGAATCGCACATGAGTTATTTAAGAAGTTATAACTATTTAATTGCTATAAATAGGCTTTTTGCCCTCACCCTATTCATGGGGGCTTCTTTATCCTTTCCTGCTCATTCAGGGCCTTCTAAATCATTTAGAGTAGCTCATACCCATGGGAAGACGAAACCGCAGCGAATATCGCCCACGGTAAAACATTCTAAATTTTTAACTGGGTTAGCTGCAGGCTCTATTTTATTTTCGCAGAAGGGACATCCGTTCTCTTACAATAAGCCGGATTTTGAGTCACCTGATGGCGAGCTGTATAGTGAATACGAGCGCAATAATCAATTATTGACTCAAGGTGGCTTGCCTCAGGATAAGCGATTAACACTAGAGCGCAGAAATCAACAGATAAAAAACAGATTAATTGCGTTAGCTGAAAAAAGATACATGAGCGCATTCACTCTTCAATTGGTTCCACTCAAAGAAAAGGTAATTGAATCAAAAATTGAAAAATCGTATAACCCTAACGAAAAACCGGATATTCAAGTAAAACGCAAACAGCTCCTTTATGAGCTCAGGTTTTCAGATGAAAGCCCAAAACCAATAAGTGATTTTGATGTGGTGAATATTAATGAAATGAAACCCAATAACACACATCCCTATCAATTTACCTATTCAGAAACGTGGGGAGATAACGCCATTAAAGTAAATTTGAGAGATAAAAAGGATAAAAAGCTCGTATTAGAATTATCCCACGCCTACTACGTTCCAAATGCAGCAAGAAAAGACATTTTTGAATCCATGCGAGAAAAATTTGTCAGTTATTTCTTATATGTATGGCCGTTTCTATTCCTGCCGTTACTGCTGAATTTTTTTTTTAAAACTAAATAATAAATTATAACTATAAGGAGTTATATAAATGATGATCGAACTATTAATTGGTATCGCTGTTATCTTGTTAATTTTTATTTTGACAGGTCTGTTTATTGTCAAACAGCAAGAAGTTGCACTTATTGAACGCTTAGGGAAATATCACTCTATTGCACATGCGGGGCTTAATTTTAAAATACCCTTTATTGACTGGATTGCCGGTAAGTTATCGTTACGAATTCAACAATTAGATGTCAAAGTCGAAACCAAGACAAAAGATAACGTGATTGTCCAAATTCAAGTTTCCGTGCAATATCGCATCAAAGATGGCGGAGTTTATGATGCTTACTATAAATTGGAAGATCCTACGCAACAAATTACAGCCTATGTCCTTGATCTAGTTCGTTCTGAAACGCCAACAATGATCTTGGATGATATTTTTGAAAAAAAAGACAGCATTGCTAATGCCGTTAAAAGCCACTTAACCGACACAATGCAAGACTTTGGATTTGAAATTATCAAAGCATTAGTAACGAACATAGAGTTAGAAGCCAAAGTAAAAAATGCAATGAATGAAATTAACGAACAACAACGATTGCAAGTTGCCGCTCAAGCCAAGGGAGAAGCAGAAAAAATATTGATGGTCAAAAAGGCAGAGGCAGAAGCAGAAAGCAAGCGATTACAAGGTGAAGGAACAGCCAATCAACGAAAAGCAATTATCAATGGGCTAAGCCATTCTGTAGAAGATTTCCAAAAGTCCGTACCGGGGGTATCGTCTGCAGAGATAATGAACTTGGTATTGATTACTCAATATTTTGATACATTAAAAGAAATAGGGTCACATAACAAATCCAGTACGATCTTATTGCCGCAGTTACCGAATGATATCGCATCGCAATTGCAGCAAAGTATTATAACTGGCAATGTAGCTAGCGCAGACATAAAAAATTAATAACGGAGTTATTGGGGTTGTGCTCTATAACCCCAATAACAAAAGGTATTAGGTGTTCCCATCAAGTGTTATCGAATTGGTTTATTGAGATTATCTATTCCAACAACCATAAACCATCTTGTTCCCAATACTCAGAAAATCCCATTTTTGAAAAGGGTATAGAAGGATGATTTTGCATAAGATGAAACAATTGTTTGCGCCAATGATTGCCTGGCGAGCTGTTTTTTAATAATGCATGAATAATATAAGCTTGAAGATAGAAAGGGCTTTCGTTATGTTCAAAAGATATTGTTATTTCTGAAACCTTGGGTTTATTGACGAAAAACCGATTCCATAAGCGAGAATGGTGAGCACATAAATTTCTGGTATAAGTCAGTGAGCGCATCCATGATTTGATGATCTCACTATATTGTCCAAGAGTATCACCAATTTCTTTTCTTACAGTACGATCTTTAATATTGGCATAGAGCTTGGACACTGTACCAAAAGAAATGCATTCCATGACCATCCAGTTTGGTGGGTGTTCTGGATGATTATATTTAGCATAATACGTTTTAATAAAGTCTTCGTGTGAACGTTTCAGATGTGATTTAACCTCCTCCAAAAACATTTGATGTTGCTCAGCCGAAGAAAATAAATCCATGCTTAGATACCAATGTGCGCCATATTTCAAACTCATGGCATTTGATATAGCGGTACGAAAAGAAACCTCTATTCGCTCTAGGGCATCGATAACTAATAAGCGCAGCTCCCTATCAAATGCATACAAATTTAAAAGATCCGAAAATCGCGTGTTGGGTTTAAATTGGTGAGAGCTTGTCGCAGAGCTAATGAGAAAAGGTTTAAAATAAATCATCAAACGATAGTAACCAATGGTCGTCAAATACTGACTAGCTTCTTGTTCATTATCCAGCAACAGCCCTTTTTGCCGTAAGTGATGTATTTGTTCTGGTATGGAAAGAGGTGGTTTATTAAAAACCATTTTTGAATGCATAAAATAAATAACCCGCCCTGGTCCGCATTGTTAAGAGGCGTGGCGGGTATGGTTAATTATATTATAACCCGATTGCACTCAAAATCAAATAAGATTGATTGTCATTAATGTAATTTTAACAGAATGTGCAACGTAACTGAATCACCGTACACGCCAATTACCCATAAGAATGTTATAATTAACCGATCGTTAAAAGTCCTCATTTAAAGATTTTTGATTTAGGAATTATGGAGTAAGCAATGGATGTGAGTGTAAAAGAGTTTTTGATAACGCTATATATAGTAGGTGGATTAATTACCCTAAGTTATTCTATCCACAGCTTTCTCAATTTTCAACGCTTAAAATTATATTACAATAATAATTTGCTGCTAAAAAGGCCTGATATTAAACGCTATTTGATTCTTAAACCCCTCCTTTGACCATATTTTTTTGTTATCGAAAAAAGCCCCTTAGAGCGATTTTCCGAACTATTTTTTAAACATTATGGTGACGAGAGGCATACTTATTTTAGAAGCCAGGGGCTTAAAAATTTTTTAAATGACCTATTCAAAGGAAAAAATCATTATAAAAACGATCAAATACACACACCTTGCTGGCCAATTGACAAAAACTCTCAAGATTGGATTGAGCATGAGCGATTTTTTAAAGGCAATAATTTTCTATGCGCATATTATCTATATAAAAATACAGGATGAATACCTTGTGCGAGTCACTTGGGAACAAGAAAGCCCCCTCACCCTGTTGCATCTATAAGCAGGTTTGAGCTAGATCAAGGTCAAAGGCTTAGCGCGTCTGAATTTATAACAAGAACGCAACAAATCAATTCCGATGAAGCTAATAAATTACATCGTGGAATGAAATAGCATCGTCATATAATAACAAAAAGCGTCAATTTAAAAGATGTATTTTGTTGACAAAATTACTGGTTTTTGCCATAATGTATTTGTTCACTTAGGAACATAATAGAAAACATTAAGGATCAAAAATGACAACAATCATTACTTCAAAACTAGTTAGCGATCAGCAACGCCTTTCTTTTTTGCCTAAACATTTTGGCACCATGATGATAAGGGCAGAACAAGCAATCTACAACACATTAAAAGTGATATGCTCTTCTTACGAAGGCGGCTATTGGCATTTTTACGAATTGAGCAATCGTGGTTTTTATTTAGCTCCCGACATGGACGAGCCACTTCCCATATATGTGGAAGGCAACGGCTATGATGGTGAAGTGAGTGCAGATGCTGCTGGAATTATTACAACCCTATGTGTTCTTAATCAACTGTGTTGGAAAACTAAATCGGATAAAACAATCCATCAATATTATTTGTTGCGGGATTACATCGAATACCACAAAGAAGCTACTGACATTTATGCCGCGATTGATTAAGCAGATAAAACAGGCCGTAAACTTAAATTACGGCCTTTACATAAGGGGCGGTTCTATGAATATTATAGAAAAAATTACTCAGGCCATTTTTGAAGATGACGAAGATCCGAACAAACAATCTGAATACTTAATTGAAACCTATTTAAACAGCACCAATCAAATAGAAATTGATGCTATTTTTGTATGTTTATGCTAAAAACCCTAATCGGTAATTGTTCAGCATAATTTGCAGTATTCGCGTTAAGCTTCACCACAAAAACTAAGCTTGGGCTGTTTGTACTTACATTACGTGATATTTAAAGTCCGTACACATTGATTGACACTCTCACCAGCTTGATTGGATTCAAGAGCATGCCTTTTCTGATCTAATAGCTCCAAGCTGGCTTTTCATGTTAACTATCTATTCCAATAATCAAATGAATTAAATTGGTTACTCGTATGTATATTGCTAAAGCTGGTATGATGATTAATATGATGATGCATGGAGTGATTGTAATTAAAACCAAATGGATTCCCTCCCGCATCATAGGAACCAATCATAGGCAGGCCAGTGACAGGATTTACTCTAAAAGTATCTTGTGAATGGTTATTAAATAATTGCTGCTGATTAATGGAAGAATGGTCGCCCTGATTTACACTATGACCTTTAATCATGTAAGGTAAAATATGCCGTTTAAAATATTCATTTTCCATGTAATTAAAATGTTCATTTTTTGATGCAATGGCTTTTTGATATTCAAGATAACCTGGTGGTGGTTCTAATACAAAATCTTTAATTCGGATGAGTAATTGTATTAATTTTTTTATACGATCAATTATCGCATCCTTTTGAAAAAATAGTTTCATTTTTTTATCCTATTTAGATAACTAATTTATTCCTTCACAAACGCGCAAAGGCTCGCGCTCTTTATTTATTCCATAATCCATCATTCTAACTATACTAATAGTAGTACTTCACAAGGATTGTGCCTAGTTGTATTTTCTGATTCTACACACACCACGCAATGTGATTGCTTAAAAAACGTGCACATAACCATATGATTTATATTGAAATAATTCAATACCATTAAAAAACGAGTAATTTAAAGTAAAACACTCATGTATACAATTGTATACATGAAACCCTTGTAAATCAATGGATATCAACTTAAAAATACAGTTGTATACATAAATGATACTATTGTATACTTGTTTTGATTCAATAAATGAGCCTCTCTATGAAAGAAAATGATGTCATTACCTTACGTATTTCAGAATATGAGCGCGAGTACTTAAATAAAATTGCACATCAATTTGAGTTACAAAAACGAGGCTCATCAGACGCATCACCTGCAAAAGCATTAAAATTTCTTTTAGAATTTTGTTTACATAATGAGATTTCACCGCAGAGAAAAAATGAAAATCCATTACAAGATATAAGAAAAATGATTGAACAAATTCATGCATCCATACCCCATTTGATGTATCACAATCATTATCAAAGTTTAGTTATTTCATCCAATATTAATGACGACTCTTTGAAAGAAATAAAACAAAAAACCATCGAATATTTAAACGATAATTTCTCAGGATTTCAGAATAATACTTATAAAGAAGTTCGGTTTAAAATGAACGGAATTGGACTTAAAACAGTCCCTATAGAAGAAGGTGAATCGTTATGGAAATAACTATTGATATTGGCGCAGATACCCTTCATTCGTTGAATAAAATAGCAAAAATGAATAACAACGAATTAAATGTGACTGCAGCAGAAATGCTGTCATTTGGCGCACGTATTTATCTACAATCTTTAGAAAAAAAGACAGATGAATCAACCCAATTATTACTCGAAAATAGTGTTCGCTCCATACAAATTATTACTGAAATTTTATACAGTGTATATAACAAAGATTTGTCTAAAATCGGTGCTTATGATGCAGAAACTGCATTAGCCATGATTGAACGGATGATTCCAAATTTGTTAAAAGGTATTTCTTAAATCTCTCGCTCCATTTCTCGATTAGACTGTGATTTATTAAAAGTACGAGTATTTTCTACAAACTCTTTGTTGTACACACGGTCTTTAATTCCATTAATTAATCCTTGATTGAGTGTTATAAACTCATTATCACTTTGTGCATTAAGTTTGCGTTCTTGCTTTATCAAAGACTGAATTTGTGTATCCCGATTTATTTTTTTTAGCTCCGATTCCTTGTTTTCTAAAGCGCATTGTTTTTTAAATTCCTCGAAACTCAGACATCGGTTTAATTGTTTTTTTAGCTCATCCTTTCCTTCCTTAACAAGAACATCATTTAAATCGGTATTTTCTTTCTTAGGAATCATAATGGATACATGGATACCAGAATCATGTAATCTCTGAGCTGCTTTTATAATCGTATTGGTTTGTTCATTTTTTGCGTATTTATAAGTGTCTTTTCCATCATTATCCAAGCAAATAACCACCTGTTTGGGTGTATTTTTTGGATCAATATTTGAAAAATTTGCTTTACCCAATACAGCATATACACGCGCATGTTCATTGGCTTGAAGTATACTTAATCCTGTCTCAACCCCTTCAGTAAAATAGGCCATATCGCCTTTACCATGGTGATTTAAGTTGACAAAATAATTACTGATTGAACCAAACGTTTGTTTCACAGGCTCACACGACTTATCTTTATGTGCAGAATGAAGATCTAATTTTGTTATCTGAGCATGATGTATATTACCCTGTTCATCTTTACTAAAAGCCAATAACGCGGGAACATGCTTTTGCCCATCATGGGTCTTGGTGTATACCGAATTACAAAACCTTAGATCAGCATGCTCATAATGAGCCAATCCGCGATGGATGATTAAATATTTTTCAGCGATTGTGCCTTTAATAGGTTGTGATTGTTGAAATAGCTTTTGGGCTAATTGACGTTTCCCTTCTTTTACTGACATCTCTTTTTTCTCATTCAATTTTTGTGGTGCTTTACGCTCATATTCAGGGATGTAATGGATGTATTGCGCCGCATGCTCCAAAGTTTCTTTAAAGCCGGATAAACCCTTTTCACGTTCAATGAGATGAAATAAGTTACCGGACTCCCCTGTCTCAAAATGGTGCCAAAGACCTGAATCAAGATCAATTTTCAAACTGCCTTTGGCTCCATATCGATATTCAGACTGCGTTGATAATCGATGATTAGGCTCGCCAAAAAGGCTTTTAACTAAAGAATCAGATACGTTCAATAATCCTTTATACAGTTCATCCGCATTAATAGACGGCTTTTGAGCAGACTCATATTTTTTTGCGGGTCGAGAATCGTTTCTCTGCTCCTTAGCTTCGTCCAGAATGTGTTCTTGAGCACGATCCATTAACTGAGTACTGATTCTTTGCTGTTTCTGTTGCTTCAATCGATAATCCTCTTCGGTCAATACAGCAGAGGTTTTATCCGCATCGCGTTGTTTCAGGGGATCTTCAAGTCTTTTAACCAATCCATCAAAATTATCGGTATAAAAAGTTGCTTGATGGCTGGCACGAGTTGCATCAATTTCATGAGATCGATGGGTGGTTACAACAAGACGGTCCTCCAATTCCAAGGCAATCATGAACTTGGATGTAGCACCCTGACTTGAATAAGCCGTATTCGTATAGGAATAATCCCAATGAAGATCTGATTGTTTTTTTAAATTAAGCGTGACCTGATTTTTACTGTTGCTTAAGCCTACTGTTTCACCAAAAACCTGTGTGACCGTATATTCTTCATTGGCAATAATGCCGCGAACGTCATCATTTCGTTTTAACCGAATCCGATCCCCTGAGGCTAAAGGCCGTTCGTGCAATTTATAAAAGGAAGGCATTGTTTTGGGTAAAATAGAAGCACTGATTGTAAACGCAACCTGCGACTCATCAACACAGAACAATTTATTTGCTTCACTATCAATGGCTTTGACGGTGAAATACTCGTCCTTTTTAGCCACTGAATAGTTTTTACCAAACCGAATGACATCGCCTGGTTCAAAAGAATGTGCTTGTATCTGGTCGGCCTGATCCAGGCTGATTGGAAATAAGCGCTTACACAATATATCTTGACTGTGTAGTTGATGTTGCTTGCGCAAACCATCGCGTAGTAACACTTCAATGGGTGTTCTATCCTCATGCGCATGAGCAACTATTAGCGTATTTTTTTGACACTCATGGGTTCGGCTGAGAAAATCATCAGCGATAGCACGATAAATGGATTTATAGTCCTTCTTTCCTTCCTCATCAGTACAATTAATTTCAACCAGTGATGAATGATTCAATCCCTGTATCGATGTTTTTCGCTGCACATACTCTTCAGGATCGATGTTTTTTATGAGTTCAAAAGCCTTGCTAATTTCTCTACGTGATGCAAACTCCGCTGCTTTTTTTAATTCAGGGTTCGGATTTTGACGCACAATCTCCGTCATAAACGCTGTTTTTTGCGATTGGCTTTTGATAGTGAGCTCGTGAGGAATTCCTGAAGCTAGAGATTGCAACTGCGTAATATCCCCTGTAAACACCATTCGAGATTGAGCGTCAATGCACTTTTGCTGTAAGGCATGGTACTTCTCATTATCAATCATGGAACTCTCATCCACAATGACTAAGTGACTGGCACCCAACCCACCGTCATTGCGTAAAAAACTATCCACGGTTTGTGCCTGGATACCATTTGCATTGAGCTCTTCTACGGCTTTATGCGTCGGTGCAAGTCCAAGGACTTGAAATTGATTGTTTTCAGCAATGTCCTTCACATGCCGCATCATTGTGGTCTTACCAACACCTGCAAGCCCTTGAATGGATACAAACCGGTCGGAAGTGCTCACCACCAACGTGATGGCATCTTTTTGCCCTTGTGTTAAGGTTTCAGGTAAAGACAAAAGCCTTTGCGATGACAACTCAATGGGCTGTACCGTATTCTGCTCTTGGTAATTAGCGCGAAGAATCGCCTCTTCAATATGTAACGCCTCTTTGGTCGTCCAATAGGTATCCATATACACCAGCGACTCGGCCATTCGCGATTTAAGTAATGGGGCAATGTCTTCAAAATCGGCCTCTCCTAATGCATGCATCAACGCATGAGTCATTAAATCACTGTGTTTAAAGGCTGCATTGCGTTCTGTGCATTTCGCAAGCGCATACGTGAGCGCTGTAGCCGCAATGCCCTCTTTGTCTTCCGATTTAAGCTCAAGATGATGAATTAACGAGTTGATTTCTCGCGCCAAAGCCTTATTGGCATAGGCTATATCACGGTAGACTAAATCGGGCTTTTTTTGTTGCACATCATAAGCAGTCCATTTCAATTGCACACTCTCTAAAAAGCGCTGTGCTTTTTGTTCATCATCCGTAAATAAAAGCACCTGTTGTGCGTTTTCACCAATTTCTCCGATGAGATTACGATTGAGCTGGTACGGTCTTGCCGCTATAAACACTTGTGTGGTGTCTGGTTTTATCTCATGCGGTTTTTTACAATAATCATAATCAAAATGATGTTCGGACAACGCTTTATTAGTCAAAAATAAGGTGTTGGACTCATGGCGAACATAAATTCCCTCTTCAGTAATTTTTGACACAACAAACGAACTCTTAGGCGCATATTTAACGCGCTGATGAACTAGGGATTGTTCATTAATTAACCGCTCACCAACAGCGACTTCCAGTATTTTTTCTCGTGATACACGAAAGTCTTCTTTGGTGTTATAAGAAAACAGACTTGTCTTGCCTTGGGCATTTTCTAAATGCAGCCCATTGGTATCAACTTCACACACCTTATAGTGCTTCGGTATTCGCCCTTCATTATAAAACGTAATTTTATCACCCACTTTATAAGAGTGAGCGTATCCTTTTTCCGTTTGTGTCAAGGAAACTGTCGTCAAAACAGAGACCTTTTTCATAAATCTTGATAACTGACCCTGTTGCACCAGCCCTTCTCGTATCTGGCACGTTATGGCCTCTTTTTGTTTGTTATTCAAGGCAACCAGCGCACTTTTTTGCTGTTGTTCTGGAGTCAATTGAAGCCAAGCGGTACTCATGGATTCATTAACTTGTTTTCCAATCGAGAGCTTGAGCTCCCCTTTGATAGGCGCTGTTAACGATTTATACGAATGAATGCCCTGCTCTTTTAAAATCTTAATAGGATTTCCTGCACTAAAGCCTAAGGTTCCTGCCGAGTTATTCAATAAAATGAGTTTGCTTCTGTGTGCTTGAGTAATATCGCTTAACGCAGATAAATCATCAAAAGAAAGTTTTTGTGCATCATGGACAATCACCAAATCTTGCTTTTTTCTCAAAAACGGTGACGATTTGATGTGTTTCCCATAATGATATTGAAACCCAGACACCGTATGTACAATATCGTCTTTAAACAAATTTTTAATCCTGGAAATAAATCCTGTATCCAAATGCTTGATATCTGCTCGAAGTTGCTGCGTTTTTAGGCTACCAGGGTGAAGTACATAAGAATTGAGAAAATGCGCTTCTGCAAGATGCACCATGTCTTGAATCAGCTCTTTCTCGCACCGAAAACCGGCTACATCAATGATTTGAATGCGTTCGTTATTTTTAAATACTGAAGATGTGAGCCCGTGATTTGGTACGGACAACGAAAAACTTACTTTTAACTCGTTGGTAGTTTTTGCAATAAACTCCTTCTCGCGGGCAAGAAGAGGCGCCGTTGTATAATATTCCAAGGGTTTCCCCTGGAGTGTCCTTGCCGCCAAAAGCGATTCAATTTCCCGCTCAATGTCCTCATGCCCCACAAGACCTGCTGAAAAAGTCATGGCCTGGCGTACCAAAGCCCCATGCTGGATTTGCGTAGAATATTCGGACAAATGAGCTAGCGCATCATTCACGGCTTTTTGCGCATCAGGGCTTAAAGGTGTAGTGTGAGTGCTTTTAACCGCTCCTCGTCCGTTATTTAATTTGGAATCCTGGATTATCGCCCTCAAATCAATACCAAGCTCTTTAATTTCGTCTACCCACTGCTGATGCAGCGTTTGACTGTTTATTTCAGTTTTGGGGTTGCGCGTTGATAAATTAGATTTTTCAGCAGCCTTCGCACTACTTGTGCCACGTTCCTTCATATCATCAAGAATCTGTACGCGCCTTTTGGACGTAGCAGTAATAGCCTCATCACTAATACCTACAACCTCAAAATTACCGTACCTGTCTTTAATGCGAATATCGTAGCCCAGCTCCTTAACTTTTTTCGCTAAAGAGGACATGTATACCAATCCCAAATAATGTTGATTAGAATAAATTAATTCACGAAAACCATGATCCAGATGTTCTTTATCATTTTTTGCTCGTGACGATAAAGAACGCCATAATCCATCCGAACGTTCGGTCATGTTGAGTATGGGTACATGCGTGTGCAAATCGGGATCTAATTCACGAGAGGTTGTATGGACAAACATGGCTGCTACTAAATTACGGGTTTTTTCAAAGGTGGTTTCGCCATTAAATGTAATGCGTGCTTCTGCTGCCAGCTGCTCAATCCGACCAAAGGTAATGTTCACGGCTTCTTGATGGGCTTGAAGCAAGCGCGCGTCCTGCCCCACCAGGGCTAAAATGGATACAGACTTAGGCGCTGATAAAGTCACATCGGTTCCAGGACGATGCAGACGTTCTCCTTTATCAATAATACCCAGCAATTGCCCACTGGGTAATTGTCCGTCTAGTAACTGCAAAAATTGCGAAGGCTCAATTTGACCGGACAGCTGTAACTTTTGTGCACCATTCCCTATCCATCGTGACAGACTATTAAGCGAATCTCGATCGCTTAAATAATAATTATCTTGATTGGTGTAATAATGCACCGCGTCTTTAGCTGCACTTATTTTATTTAAGGTCAACATAATACCTCCCTGGATGACTTAAAAAATTTCTTTTATAACAATGGACGCCTCACGCAACTCAATAGCATCGGTGTCGTTTTTGTTAGCTGCAGCTTGGTCTTTGGGTTCCGCATAAAGTGATTCAGGAGGTACTAAATCCTTATCCGATACCTCATGCGCCAATGTTTCAAATTGATGGATTTTTTTAACGTCGTCATTTCTTTGAGGGTTATTCTGCACCATTAACGCGCGGTGATTTACTTTTTCCAATGCATCAAAATTGATGGTTCGCTCAATAAGCGGTACGCAAATTTCTTTACGCTCAATGTATTTGTTTTTCAAGCGGGTAATGGGATGGTTTCCTACCAAACGAACATAGCATTCCATGTCATCAAGAGTCATAATATCGCCCTCTTCGACCGTATTTCGCTTGGTGCGTTGCGAACCCACCGTATTACCATCACGAACAGAATCAGGACCATAAGACTGACTTTCTTTCATTTCATTAATCACTTGTGGACCTAAGTCCTCGGAAACCCACTTAGCCACTTTCGATTTTGGACTCCTAAAATAAATGGATGTATTGAGTAGATCCGCAATGGCTCCGGCCTCATGGGTTCCATAGATAAAATCTAATTGCGCAATGGATTGAATGCCAATGGCAACACACCCTCCAAATTTACGAATGTCTGCCAGAGTGTCTGAAATGGTTTCTAAACGATGCAGGCTTGCTAATTCATCCATGACAAGCCATATACGCCCTTTATTATTAGCCACCAAGGATTGCACCCCTTGCATAGCTAGTCCTAACCACAGAGAAATTAAAGGCTTTATCTCTTTATGGTATTTGGAGCGTGAGGTAATAAATAACCACCCTTTATTGTATTTTTTAGAATCGGTTGTATTTTCAATCCATTCTTTAATCGAAAAGTCTTCTTTACCCGACTTCTCAAGTCCCTCAAGAAAGCGAAGCGCCTTGGTATAGGTTGCCAACACGGATTTAATGGAAATGGCCGTTTTTTCAATTTCCTTACTCACCAGATTTTCAGATTCAGTCCCTTTGAGAATGTTCCTGATTTCCTCCAATGAGGTGGTGAGTAATAACTGCAGAAGAAACACCGGATCTTTTTCTACATAATCCCTGATTTTCCACGCCATCGAGGTAAAAATGGTTCTTGCTGAGTCAACCCAAAACGGATCGCTACCTTGAACTGATTTAGGAATTAAATACGTGGCAAAGGAACCAAACTCCAACGGATTGGCGCATTCTCGCCACATTTTCCAATTGGCACATAATTCTGAAATGGGATTGAGTTCAACATCAATGCGCTCATCAAAGAAATAAGGTTTGATGGTACATTCTTTATCATAAATGATTGCCGGCTCGCCCAGCGCCCTAATTTGCTCCAACAGCATCATCATGGCTTGCGTTTTTCCAGCCCCCGTTGTGCCATGAAACAACATCCCTTGTTTTTCAGAATACTTAGGCATAGGTAGGCGATTCAAAAGTTTAATTTCTGAAGCACCACGTTGTGATTCATTGACCGATTTGATGGTTTCTTTAGGCGAAGACGCTAAGCGCGTACCAGAAACAAATTGATCTTTGGTGTATTTTTCACCTAACTTAATAAAGAAACGGGAAAACAACTGCGTAATCAACAAATACACCGCTCCACCAAAAAATAAAGAAACTTGCGCTTTTCTCCAAAGAGCGTCCTGTGCCTGCTGCACGGATGCTTGAATAAGGGGACTTTTTTGATAAAAAAGCGCTGTAATTTTACTCCCATTCAGATTGGTCCATAACACATACTCCCCATAATGGAATTTAACCAAGAACCTTGAAATGTGGTTAAGCACCACCAGCTTCAATTCAGACGATGCATAAAACGCCATAATCAGCGAAAAAAGCACGACAAAACCTAAGACAGCCCAGTGAAAAATACGTTGACTTACCTGAATCATCATTTTTGTTTTATAGTCAAAAATCTGACCGCCACTCATAAATTGCCACATATTTTGCAAGGAGCTTTGTTTCATGATTTTAAATCCATCGGTTTGACCACTCTTCTTGAAGAAGCCAATGCACTGGGCGCACACGTAAGCGCGAGTTTTTGCTTATTCATAACGCCCTTCCTTAAACCCGCGATCATTGTCTACATAATCTTTTTTTTGTTTTGCTTGGCGATTCGCTAAATCCGCTTCAGATGCCTTAATCTCCTGTTGGGTACTGCTCTCTTGGTGTTGATAGGCCTTCGATAAATCCTCTCGATTATCCATACGCAGATCGTGCGCTTGCTGGATGGTGTTGTCTTGCACCTGGCTTAAATGTCTCTCTTGCGATTTATTTAAAACGCCTCCAGCACCATCCTGATGAGCTTGGTTGATGAGTGCTTTTTGATGAGCAGTCATCGAAGCACGTTGCGCTTCAAATTGACTTCTCACTTGATCAGATGATGAGTGGATCATACGGCTTACTTGCGCTGTTACTGCCGATTGCCCTTGGGAAGATCTCATAAACTGATCAGCCAACTGTTGTTGCGTGTCTAAGCTCGAAGCGTCTGTCCCCATCAATGCTTTTTCAGCTTGCACCCCATGATGCTGCACCGCCCAATCGTGAAACGCTTGATCCAATACTCTATCCATCCCGTCGGAGTGCTCTTTCACACGATTAGCCATGTGCTGATAATGTTCTCCCTTACTGTATTCTGCTGAGGCCATATCGGATAAAGCATGTCCTTGAGATAGGTTGGCTGCGATTTGTTCCGATTTCGACAAGTTAAACGAATCATTGGCATCCATGTGGTGCGTCTTAGCTGTAGACTCCATGTGGTTCAATGCGCTAGAGAATGATTGACCTTCACTGGAGTTAAAAAAGGCTTGAACCGAGTTAGAAGCAGACAAACCTGTTTTCAAACTCGTGCTCGCCTCCCCAGAAATACCCGTTACTGCGTGGGCGAACGATCCAAATACCCCTTTGCGTGTATCAATCCTGGCCGAAACCGCCGCATCCCACGACACTTGTCCTGATTTGTCATGATGCTGATTGTATTGGTTAACCGCGTCTTGCATTTGACGAACATCTTGATTCAACGCATTACTGAGCGTTCTATTAATACCCGTTCCTTCCCGTACCTCACTGGCATCGCTTTCATTAAATTGAGAGAGTCCACTCAAGGCTTGTTGATAATGAGAGTCTGCACTGGTTCGATGCGATTGGGCATTCTGGAACGATTGGCTTGCACTGTCTTGCAATGAGGCACTGATTCGGTCGGATGCGTGTAATCGCGTTGCCATCTGACTCATTGCAGACTGTGCATTAATCACGCGCGACCCATCCAATCCTTGCGAAAGCAAGGCACCATTATCCGTTTGAACAGTAGCCCGCCCTTCCATATGCTGATAATTGGTATCCCATTTATTCGCATGCGTGTTGTTGTAGTTCATGTTCCAACCACTGTAAGACGCCATGGAGATATTTCCTTGCGTGGCCGATTGAGCCTCTCCTGTAGATAACGATTGCGCCATTCCTCCTAGATGTTGAGACGCAGCACTTAATAAATTAGGTAAGCCTTTGGCAATAAAAAGGGAAATCACTGGAACACTAATAGCCAAGCCCCCTGCCGTATACGCAAAGCTACTTTGAATACTGGCGATGGAATCAATGGTTGAAAAAGTAACCCCACCATTTTTAGAACCAAATAAAGTCAGTGTGGTAGAGGAAGCTAAGGACACAAAAAAATGAATAATGATAAACATCGGAGGCCAAGACCATAAAAACACTTGGGTTTGCATGTAGATCATGTATACCCCATGCATGGCGGGAACCAGCGCTAACAACATCACTAAAGGAAAAATACACAGAGTCAACATCCAAAAGACGGTCATATAATAAGGAAGCCGATACCCTGCAAGCCAAAAACTGTTCGCTTCAGCCACATGCATTTTTTGCAAACTGGAACTGTTGGTGTAATTCATCAGCTCCGCATCCGCACCAGCAAAAGCAAAGGCATCAAGGGCTGATTCTCGGGTGGCATTGATTAAAATATTTTGTGTGAGTACTTGGGCTGCATCTTTGGACACGTTCATAAAATAGGAATGAGCTGCCGCCAAACCATCACTAAACTTCTCCTTGTCGCCCTTGGTCATAATATTGGATAAATGAACGAGTTGTTTTTCTATTCCCTCATTAAGTTCTGGTTTTAAACGTGCTGCAGCCTCAATACAGCTCAAATTAGACCCATCATGAAATAAGACACGATAAATGGGAGATGGATGCTCAAAATATAGCCGAATTAAATCAGAACTGTTCTTCATCTCATTGGGTGCAATTTGCTGACTCCCCAAAAGTTTGGCTGAAAAAATGCATTGCCTAATGTAGGTGGATAAATCACGAGAGAGCTCAGGCGACAAAGACAAATTAGAACTGGTGGACGCTAAGAAGGTACGTGAACCAAACAACATGCCAGTTCGGGTGTAATCTAAATCCTGCGGCATATGAAACACGTCACTAAATACTTGAGTAATCCCATACCCAATGCCACTAATAAGTGCCGCAGGAAGACCAACGCCTAAAGGAACATGATCTACGGTTAGTGCAGGTCCCGCTGAATCCGCTGTTTGCATGTCAATGATAGCTACCGGCGTTTTGATTCCTAAAATACAGAACAAAAAGACAAACGTGCACAAAACATAACGACTAATGGCTTGAATCCTTTTACCACTCACGTATTGAAACCCGACAATGCCTACCGCAAGAATACTCACTATGTCCTGAGCCGATTTGTAGGTTGACGTGCCAAGCAGCGTGACCATGGCATCCAGTACTGTTTTTAGATACTCTCCATTTTGAGGCGTATAAATGGTTAAAAGACTCATTGCGCGTCTCCATAATAGGCTGTTCTTAAAGTGGGTGTTAATGCACTTAATGCTTGTTTGACGTTGTTGCGAATTAATTCATTCGTCTGTAACGCTGCATTAAACCGCTCACGGCTCTCCGTACTAAAACGTGCTACAAACTGTTGTGCTAGTTGCAGGTTTTTGTATAACCGCTCTTCATTGTGAGCACCCAGTTCTTTTCCTGAGAGAGAGGCACGAATAATATCGAGGGAATTGGAAAGGTATTGTGCTAAAAGGTCCGTTGCCACACTTTGAGCCAACTCATAACTGCCTTGAATACCCGTGTTTTGTTGCGCATTGGCAGAAATAAGATTAAAAACGGCAGGTTGTGTTAATTCAATCAGTCCCTTTTGCTTATCGGATAACTCTTTGCCCATTTTAATGTTGTCATAAATTCCCTGCAGTAATTCCTGGACTTGAGCCACCAAAGCTTTTTTGGCACTGATTTCTTGTGTGCTTGTGGCATCAATGGATAAGCAATGCGACTGTGGCCCTGTATCAGTACAGTGGTAACTAGGTAACTTTCCTCCATACAACAAGGCCTTAATAAAATCTTGATTGGTTGCAAGTGAGGGGTAAGTCATTAACGCCCCTTTCGCGTTAAAGACAATGGTTCCTGAAATGGACATGTACACTTCGGCTAATTTAGGATCTTGTGCAATAAACTGATTAATTTGTAAGGAGTCCCAAACAATATTGGTGTTAATTAACACACGGTCTTTGTATTCAGGATTATTTTTAGCCTCAGCTAATATGGAATCGGCTTCACCACCTGTGGAACATTTCTGACGTGCCATGGCCCAATCCGTAAAGGTTCCTTTGTGGCGACCTAAATCTTCGCAAAGACGCTGTTGTGCCGCCCTATTTCGCGGCCACACCGCAGCACTTAAATTTTCACCCATTTCACAGGAATTAAAATTGGTGCCATTAATTTCATTCGCCAGTTTTTGCATAAACTGCATCGCATGTGCAATTTCAGGCAATTCTGTTTCTAAGGCCAGGTTTAATGCGTAGCCTGCTCCTCCTGATAAAATATTTTGCA
Source organism: Legionella sp. 227 (assembly GCF_043161935.1). NCBI lineage: Bacteria > Pseudomonadati > Pseudomonadota > Gammaproteobacteria > Legionellales > Legionellaceae > Legionella > Legionella sp. 227. The sequence continues at coordinate 87,462 of NZ_CP171155.1, forward strand.
TGAACTTCACAATCTGATCCGACTTGATGAAGGAAAAACCGCCTGCGAAGAGATCGATACCGCCACAACCAGAACGCATCCCAGGCACATCCACATGCGCAAGGCGGATGGTACGTACTTGATTACGGGCATATACAGAACCAAGAGCCGCGAAACCCGCCGCTTGTGTTTGATAGGCATGCGATCCCGTCACATTGGCATCAAACCCCAAATTATTAAAAAAATGGGATAAATCAGATTCTGCATTCGCAAAGAGCTGACTGGTCCCTAACAACAAAAAAGCGGCAACGGTTTTTTTAAACATAGTCATCTCGCGAAGTTGTGAATCTACTCATCATGAAATTTTTCCTCCAAATGCGTCATCAGTTCATCCACGCGGTTTGCAAGTTGTGCAGGCTCTGCCTCACCAAACAACACGGCATACGCTTGATTGGTAGGACGATTCACGAGATACAGGGCTGGCACTACGGGCTTGTATTCACCAGACACATATAGGGTTTGAAACAGTTCGGGTGTTAAATTGGCTGAATCAAATCCATCCAAAGACTCTCCATCCAAACTGTAAGCCTCTACAGGGATATGAAAACTGGATGCAAAATCACGAAGTATGGGCGCAAATTGATGACAATGAGGGCATGTGGAGCGGTATATAAAAATAAAGTAATGTTGTTCCGAAAGCGCATTGATTCTTTTGTTCTTGGTACGCGCCATTTCCTGTTGCTCTTGTTTTTTATTTAAGAGCTGGGTTAATTCATTCAGTGCTACATTCGCAAACGCCTCTGTGCTGAGAAGGAATAGCACGATTAAAAAGAACCTTTTTTTCATTCATTCACTCCTTCATAACTAAACCGTTTAAACTGCGTCATCACATCAAAAATGCGCTCTCTCAACTCTTCTAAAGATAAAAACCCATAAGACACTGGCGACATCTTGTTACTCTTTAAATCCACAAAATAAAGAGCGGGCATGTACTTCGCCTCAAGTGCTACTTGTTTTTGAACCATTTCCAGAGGAATTGATTTAGGATTAGGAAGTCCATCAATGAGTTGGCCATCCGTACTGACTGAAATCATGGAAAAACCATATTCTTTAATAAAGGGAAGCAAATGCATGACCATTTTTTGTGAAATGGAGCTCGTGCCACGATAAAATAAGATAAAGCCGAAACGCGCACTGCTTTCATGAATGACTTTGTTGATTAATACTTTTTGTGCATCATTGCGTACTGCAATCGCTGAGTTATCGGTTGGAAAATTAAGCGTGCTATCCAATTCAGGATGGACTAATAAGACTTGTTGCCAATAGCGTACAAATTGCTGGTTATTTTTTGAATAATCCATCTGCGCCTTCATGTATTCATGTGTTGAATCAAATGAAGGAGAGAGCAACGCCTCGGCCAACTTATTCAGTGTGGCCTGACGTTTATCCATTAAGCGCTCATAAGGGGATTTCGCAACGGTTGCAGGTCGTGGCTGCACTATTTTTTTAATCGGTTTGGGCGCCTCTTCAACGCTATACCAATGAAATCCTTTTGCATGCTCCTGCACAATGTCTGCATGAAGCGATGCCACGAACAGTCCCCATACTATCAGCATCAACAGGCGGCTCATAATTCACCTGCCTTTTTTTGCATTCGCAGAGCTACTTCATCAATGGATTTTTTAGGATCTTGAGATTTGATCTTTAGATCGCCTGCAATCCCTGCCGCTTTATTGGGTGTCCCATGACCAAAAGGATAGATGGGCTCAACAAAATCAACCCGACCCAAATCCATCTTCTGCAGTTCCGCAACACTCATTCCTGAACAGGTTGGATGCTCTGCATCACCCAAACCATGACCATTAATTTGTATAAGGCGAGCCTCCTGGATAATTCGCGCCATTTTGCTTGGAAAGACGCAGTAAGAGCGTTTGTGTTCTAAACAAACCCCAGCCACTTTTTCACTACAAAACTCACCTAGATAATGCGCAACATAATTTAACTTAGCTTTTCCTAGCGCTTTGTCTTCCTCACGACAATGAACTAAGTCAATGTCTTTTCCCCATCCTTTATCATGACAGCAATCAATAATATCTAAGGGCCATATTTTGCATTGCACTGCCTGTCCGCCAAAAAGAGATGCATTGGACTGTTGACTTAATTCATGCCCCGCTTCCCCCACAACCGCTAAAGAAGAAACGCTTTGCCCAAAATCACTGTTTTGGGTTTGGGAATGCTCTGTACAGTCACCATCGGCACAAAATAAGTCTTTAATGCATTCGATAGGTGCTTCACACACATTTTCCTGACAGCTGTACGTTTGCTTATACAGGGCACAAGCCTGCTTATCAAAACGAGCACACTCAGAGCCTGTTTGAAAACACCCTTTGTTTTTCTGTACGATGCATTCATCAGCGGCGCTACTGGAACAGGAGTACGTCAGTTCGTTTGCCCAACAAGCGCGTGATACAGGAAGGCCATCAATTACTTTAGGTGATTGAGTATCCGTGCATTGTTCTTTTTTTACTCGACACAGCGAGCCCTTATTTTCAAAGCTCGTGCAATTACTGTCCCAATACTCTTGGCTAATATAGGGTTTGGAGTGTGCTGTGACCGTCAAAGCAACTTGAATGGGATAGATTCGGCCCCATCCTTTATTAATATAAAAGGTCAACAACCCATTATTAGCGCACGTTGGGGTGCCAATCACCTGAACCCAATAAGCATTCGCACCATTATTTCGTATCGAATGAATAGTGGCACTCATTCCATCACAAGGATGCTTCATCCGAATGGGATAAGGAACCGAGCCCGCCACGGCATTAGTGATTGCTCCAGTCACCAAATTCACACTAATCACTCCGGTCCATTTTTTAGCGACCGAAAACGAAAAATCAGCGCGTTGCACCACTTTTTCAGAATCCACCAGCACCTTAAGGTGCTTGGTGCACGTTTGATCGGGTAATAAACGAGAGCTAAAGCATTGTTCTTCATGCGTCTTCATCGTGCAGACAGGCTTTTGATTTGAGCATTGAACGCGATCATTGGAAAGACCGTGCGTAATCGCATAACTTTCATCCTGAATCAATTGGGATTGAGCCAATACGGAATTGGCAAGATTGAGTTCAAATTGGTTTGTTCCAAAATGATCAATGACTGTTTGGGCACCAGGATCATTTTTAATCGCCGCTTGAGCTTGACTGGATAAATCCGTTTGTTCCTTTTGAACCCCTTGATAATACCCTTCTTGTTCAGGGTGCTCTGTGTACTGTTCAAAAAGAGCATGGGGATCAAACCCGTGCATGGCATCTTTAGGTTGGGCGTTTAACGATTTGGCGTAATTATTAAAGGTTTTAAAATCCGTTCCTGTTTGATTCGCAAAACATCCCATAGAGAGTAATGTCATAAACACAACCCACTTAGACATGAGCGTTCTCCAAAAGCGCCTGCGCCACCTCGTTTGCACTGTCACCTTTCTGTGCAATGAGTTGTAAACTGTTTTTTATAGATGCATTGCCATACACCACATCATAAGTCTGTTCGGGACAAAGTAATTGCTGTCCACAGGAGCTCGGCCTTTTGCTCACAACAAGTGCAGGCACCGCAGTGATATGAAACTGTTCAAACCATAGAGGATCAATCGATACCCCATTAAACGCCCATTTGGACTCCTTGGCCTTAGCATGAAGCTTGGAAAACGCTGTTATGGTTTTTTTAAAATCCCCCTCAATCAGACCATTAATCACAACTGGAATTTTATAAGAAGCCGCCTCATTGCTCAGTGAAAACAACAAGGGCTCTGGCATGGAAAAAGAAACAAATAATACGGCTCCATCAACCGTTTGGCCTTTTTGAGCAACGGGCACTTCTTGACGTGAACGTTCAATAATCTGATCAATCAAGGTCTTATTTTGGGCACTTGATTGATTGGATGTCGCATTCCAATGAGCCAACGTGACCTGGCTTACTGAATCCTGCGCAGCCTTCCCCATTGTCGATGCCGCATTAATAAAATCATTCACATTGGCATGGCTTGCCGTGACTAAAAACAGGCTACTTAAAAAAATTCCAAATGCATTCATGATTCATCCCCATCATTTAAAGAAAACAACAGTTTCTTTTCTTCCAAATCAAAAACCCAAAATTGTCTCCATCACCTGGATAGGTGTGCCCTGCTTCCCACCCAATCACCGATTGCCCAAACGGATGGCATTGACGCGCTTCAGGCAAAGTATTCACCAACTGATAACGATAACGGTCTTTGGGCATAATGCTCGATGCATAGGTATGACATACAGCAGGCCAATCTTGGCCTATTGAATCGCGAATCGCAGGTGTCGGTGGTCGATGCAATTTAAAGTCAACGCGTTCTGCAAGTAAGGCTGCGGTACTTATAGGACTTGCTTGATGCGCAACAAACCCCGTTAATGGATACGTAGAGCCTTGGGCACCTTGACACCAAAAAAGACTGTTCACGGCAGTGCCTGCAAGTGCTTTGGTCGCATCAAAGGCACAAGAAGCTCTTGCAGGCGGGGAGGTAAATAAAACGGCTTCAGGATTTAGAACAAAGGCCAGTTCTGAATCATTCCAAGTGGGGTCTAACTCCGACGGATATAAGATGTCAAAATCTTCAGTTTCCATACACCCTAAGGACGTTAACACTTGCAACCAATAGACCAGAGGGTATTTGTACCAATGAACGTAATAAAACGCACCGCGTCCATCCGTCTCCGGCATTTGTGAGCCCCCGAACCCTTTTTTAGTGACATTCAGTTGCACTCCTAAATTGACCATGCACCATGGTTTAGGAGTTACATCAACCAAGGCCGCTGGTTCCCAATAACCAATAGTGACGCCTAAGCGTTCTCCAATGGGTGTAGGGCATAAACACAAAGGATTACCTGGATTTTTTGTATCAGGATAACTGCTTTTAACCACCTCACTACTGCCAATGGTGAGTGGAAACAAACAATTCCAGCAGACATCGGTAATTGGATTGACGAAGTGCCCTTTACACTGCGAGGCATAGATGCCGCTAAGCGGGCTCAGTAAAAAAAGCAGTGCTATTAGGGAAATGAATCGACGCATCATAGTAATCCACCAATAATTTGCAGACGATTGCGTCTTCTCATTGCAAAGCTTAAGAAAAAAACAACACCCAAAATAATTAATGAATGATTCAATGCTCTTAGCGATTCGGCATGCTGGATTAAGAGTGCTGGGAGCAAAATCCAGGTCATATGGACTAAAATTTCTATATAAAAAGTAACCTTATTCCAATCAAAGATTCGGTATTGATGGTTTGCTGTTCCCTCACAAAATGAAAGGCAGGAAGACAGGGATAAATAAATTCCAATCACAACACCCGCTACAGCTAAGTAAGCAGGCCATGAGTTTACGTTTAATTCATGAAGTAACTCATGAGGATGTTGAGAAAAAATGAAGGTGAGAATTAATCCAATAAACAGATGATAAATCCCATACACGCTAAGCGAACCAATGCCTTTGGTTATTTTAATCACTGTTTTTTTATTCATAGTACCTACTCCTATTTGTGTAGCTCGTGTTGCCCAATTTCTTGAATACGCCAAACCAATCCCTTCTGGCTGACTATTGAAGGCACATGCTTTAAGTGAAAATAACGACTCAAGCGCCCTTCCAAATCAAAATAAATCGAACCCAAAGCTTCAGAGGCTTCCTTAACATCCCCTCCGGTTAAAATAAATTTCACCTGATCAAAATGCTTATAATGCGCTTTGGCCCAGGCAAGTTGCTTCGGATCATCAGCATCGAAGAAAAACAGCGTTTTAGAAAAGGACACGCGTTCAAAAGGATTAAGGTGTGCCCCTTTCTTCGCAATCATCGCCCCATCATGGGTATAAAGCGTATGATTCACGACGATACTTGGATCTAATTCATGCGTTTTAGGAGTGTTCGTCGTAGGTAAATGAAGAGGTTTTGGTCTTCTCACGTGCTCCTCTACTCGCGCCACCATGTGTTGCTGATGCTGTTTCAGGGCGCCTGTTTGCTCTAAGCGATGCAGCTTCGCCATGATGACCTGGCGGATGTCCTGCTCAATAACAGGAAAAAGCTGGCCGTAATTGCCTAAGTTTTTGGCATATGCCGGAGCTCCGTTCATTAAGAGTGCTGCAATCAAACCCGCTACTTTCTTCATAATGCACCCAACTGTTCCAAGGTTGCTGCAATCACCTCATCCGTCACATCGAAGGGTCCACTGGAGATCACTGTTGCGGTGATTAAGGTCACATGATGAGAAGCCCCATACTGAGACAAGGTCTGAGGCAACAACGACGAATACTGCTTTAACACCCTCTTTTGTTCTTGTTCTGATAAGTTACTTTGGCTCAATAAAACTGCCGGCTGATTCAGTAAGCGCTGCATATCCACTACAGCAATCGGTGTGGTCTTGTGCATGCTCCATAACACCATGCCAGACAAAACCAAACCCGCTAGAATTAAGAGTTGGGCTTTATAATTACGCAGCATCGGCAAGACCTCCCTCTACCAACACACTTTTGGATAAACCATAATGTTTGTTGGCTACCAACATGGCTGCATGAATATACGAGCGCCCTTGTGCGATATAATCCATTACTGCCTGATAATCGCGACCATCGGAAGACAATAGGACCCGTGTAAACGGATCAACAAAAAGTCGATTAAACGAAGAAATACCGTCTGCACGAATCAGAACTTGTGAAAATCCAGCCTCCTTCGCTTTAGGAAATGAAGAAAGTAATTTAAATTCAAAATCAGAAAACGTGTTATGTTCTTGTTGGTGTTTGGCCAGCGAATCTGCATCTTGAAGAAAAATGAGTTTGATTGCAGAATTTTCCCAAGCAGCACGTGCTTCAGGAAAGGCGTAATAATCATCGATACCTTGCGTAATCGTCACAAAAGAAGCATTATGCCGCCGTCCTGTACGAAAACCTCGGTTAATGAAATTAACTGCAATTTGATCACCAGAGAATAAGGACCAGGCTTCATCAATGATGCACATTTTTTGACGGCTGCGATCAGAATTAAACATACGGCCTTGAAACTGAGACAAAATAGACAGTAATACAGGCGCACGAATGTGTTCATCGTCCTCAATTTCTTTTAAATCCACGACAATAATGCGTGCATCAGGCGCTAATTTAGATGGCGCATTAAAGACCGTCCCATGCTCTGAATGAGTACAATAAGGATCAAGATTTTTCGCCAGAATTTTTCCTGTAGGGTATTTTTCTCGGTCGTTCTGATGCAATTCCAGAAGCTTAGACTGCACATGATCAATTAAAGTGGTTTGTTGATGCTCAAAAAACGCCTGCAGTATTGCCTCTCGTAACGTTCCTCGGGAATCATCACTGGCCCCATCCTTAGAGCACGCTAATAATTGAAATAAAGAAAGAATATGCTGTATTTCTTTGCCAATGTTGGTGACATGGGTAAAGGGGTTCATTGCCAAATTGGAGTATTCCAGATAAACACCACCTAAGGCATGGCATAACTTCTTATAACTTCCCCCTACATCGACAATAAAGAGATCCCCTCCGTTAAACAGCACGTTGAGCATTAGCATTTGAATGAAAAAACTTTTACCTCCACCGGACGTGCCGGTCACAGAAATGTTGTAATTCGTGCCCAACTTACCCGAGAACGGATCGATACAGGAAAATTGGTTGCGTAGTGTCGGCAATAAAATGCCCCGCCCAGTCCCCGCCCAATCCGAAAGAATGGGCATGTATTGAGTCGCATTCCATGAGGAAATAGGCCACATCATCGTGGGTAGCTGAAATCCCTTTTGGAGATGATTCGTAAATAAAAAAGGGAGGGTTGCCAAAAAATAGGGGGATTGCATCCTACGGCTTAAAGCAAGCTTAATACCATTGTAGGCAAAGCATGTACGCGCCGCTTCTATATCGCGGGCATATTCGGAGCGTCTGGAAAATAGCACGACGTTATACAGCATCTTACAAGAGCGGGTCTTTCCGGAAGCCAAATCATCACGAAAATGACGCCATTCACGCGCTTTTTTTTCGGTACCTGCAACATGCAGCGCATAATCGCCCTTCGCTTTTTTATCCAAATCACTGGTCTTGCGATTCGCACGCCCCTGCGCTTTGTTTTGCTCGTCAACCAGGTAGGTAACAGAAATAATGTGATTACAGGGAATGCTTTGCTCTGGGTGAAAAATATTGGCGCTGTTATTAATATTGTCCCAAAGATGGTATTCACCTGGCAAGCCATCAATGGTCATCACGGAAGCCACGGTTTCAAAAGCCACTCCTTGATTATTAACCCCACTAAAAAGCAGGCCTTCTTTGGCTACCTCTATATCAAAATCACGGCCAACCACCTGATGTTTAATTAATTGTGTCGGATCATAAGAAGAGGATTTTGGGTAAATATTATCGGGTTCATGAGCCAGATAAAAATGAAGTAAGCGTAATAACTCTTCAGCATTACAGGTTCTAAAACCAATTTTGGCTGATATGAGCGAGGCTTCAAAAGCAATACGAAATTGAGCAAAGTGGGCTTTAACGTCTTCCTCGTTTTTTCCATTGATTTTATCAACTACGACATAACATTCGGTTTGTGTAATCCTAGGATTGACATTGGTATTGGTTTTAAATCCATGAACTGCGGCCTCACCATAAAACGAACGAAGGCTTTTACCCATCACACTTAACTGCTCAAAATCGTGAGTCATGAACTGATTTGAAAAAGCATCCAGCTCAGGTCCCACTTGATTGTGTTTGACTAAGATGAGCTGTAAGCTAAATTCATCAGAAACCTTCGTTCTTAAAATCGAATCCAACTGCTCTGCAATTTTTTCATTCGCGCCGGTTAACGGTGTGATGCGATACAATAAGCCTGAGTTCCAGCGATTAATAAATAAGTGCGATTCCTCATCATAATAATGATAAGGAAGTTCCTTACAAAAAAGAGGGTATTGGTGATCGCCAACATTTAAGGCATTTTGGGAAGACGACTCCTCCTCCCCTTCAACCAAATAGTCATCGATTGAATCCCTAAAACCCTGGACGTATTTTTTTAGTGTTGCGAACATAGGTAATCCTAAAAAAGTTCCGTTTCATTTATTTTGAGTAGGTGCTGCAGCCTACACATTGCTCTTGTTGCACGTATTGCCCATCCGGTGTAAATCGCCGTGCATCCACCATACGATTCACCTGCTCCATGCTTTGGCACCCACCACGCTCGACAAAAGGACAGCGAACATCTTGATGATCAAAAATGGATCGTGAACACCCCGTAAGCGTCACTGCCGAACAACAACAGAGCAAAACAAGCCATGCTTTAACCATGTACGTCTCCTGTAGGATTAACGGTTGAAAAGAGGGGTTGATTGGGCATCCCATTCTGATTTAAAAATTGCTGTGCCGTTTGCGTATCGGATTGAAACGGGGATTGCGGCGTTGAAGGCTCTCCACTCCTACTCTCCCCTGCTTCACCACCTGCTCGGCTAATGGTTGTTGTAATCGCAGCTTCATTTTGAGCCGATTGATTATCAATGGATTTACCCGATTCAAAGGATTGGTGCGCCCTATCAATCCAAAAACCTTTAGTAAACATGATGGACACACGTCTTCCTGCACGCGCCACCACCAGAGGGTGATAAATATCGGCGATTTTCATAATGTAATCGGAGATTTTATTGGCCGGATTACTTACCGCTCCTCCTGCTGCTGATTGCATGAGGGTGGAGGCCTGACCATAAGTCGTAATGGTGCCCGCACCTGGATTAATGGTCTGAGCCGTATTGAGGTTTTTAAGCCCATCCCCAAAGCCTGCTAAAATCCCTGCAGCCGCACTGTATTCTAAAAGAGGTTTGGTTTTTAAAATGGACGTACCGCGTAAGTCTTGCATCGCATCCAAGTCATACACTGCCCCATACACCTTTTGCTCAAAACTTAAATTAGGTTTCGCACACGAGAGGGTTTCAAGGTGCATCACTACCGCATCATCAGACAAATCACCATACGTAGAGACAATAGCCAGACAGCCATTAAGGCGTGAATGACGGTTGTTGGGCATAATTCCATTAGAATCCAAGCGAATCAGTGCCGTTCCCATATTTTTAGCACCATTAATCCCAGCATCCCCTTTTGCCCCGCTGAGTAAAAATCCTTCAGCATGGGTTCCTGCCCATACGTAATTATCTGGTGTACGCTCTTCTTTTTGCTGACGGCGGTAATTAAAATGAACCGTTTCAAGGCCTGCTTTGCCATAATAAGCTTTTTCATCCAAAATCCGTTGTTTATGACGGGCCTCTATTTCTTCACGCGTAGGCGGTCTTGCGACCACCGCCGCTAAACTGGTTTGTGAATTTTTAAGAAGCGCCACCTGTAGTTTTCCGTTGATTTCTTTATTTTCAAGCGCAAGCTGCTCTAATTGTTTTTGCATGGCGCTTAATAAAGCTTGGTTTTCGGAAACCAGATCGTCTGATTTATTAGGTGTGCTCTTTTTATTTTTTTCTACCAAGGCTTTGAGTGCATCAATTTGGCGTTGTTGTTTTTCAAGTACGGCCTCATCACTTAATTTACTAAAGGCGCTGTCTAATACCCCATCAAACACAGGCTTTTTATTTGCAGGAAGCCTAGATTGTGGCTTTGACGAATAAAAATAGAATCCATAACACAGTCCACCAAGCAGTAGAAAAACCAAGCCATTACGAAGCTGCTCCATTTTGGCACTTTGATTAAGATTGGCTTTTTTACTTTTATTCATTAACTTTTTAAACGGTTTCATCATGACACGCTTCCTTATTACCCGATGTTGGATTGTTCACGGTAAATGCCATAAAAATAGGCGGTTTGACTGGGTTGCAACATTTTTTCGGACAACTCCATCGTTATCAGTTTGGAGTGTTCGAATAATGTTGGCGTTAATTCCATGGGTTTACTGGATTGATTTTCGATGCGATATACATAGCCCGAAGACTCTTTGCCTCGGTATTGTTTCACCAGGGTTACTTTTAACTGTTTATTTAGACGGAAAGTTGCGGGTTTAATCCCCACTTCTTGAAAACCAGAAGGTGTGGTTCCCTCCATAAGCGCTGTCATTAAATCACTTTGTTGGTATTGGCTCTGCTCTTGCACCTTAGCATAATCAAACCCTTTTAATTTTTTAGATACCAATTTAATGGTCTTACCTAAATCCTCAGTGGGAGATACAGTGGCTGAGAAATGATGATTCAGATTTGTTGTGAAATAGACGGTTAACGGAATATGCGCTAAGGGCTTTAAAACCACAGCACCATCTAAATCATTCTCAGATTCTTTGCTTTGCTCTACAATAAAGGAGTGCTCAGGGAAGCTGACTTTAACTATTCGTTCACCTTCTACATCAATGCGATTAAAGTTAAGCGAAGACAAAGACAGCGTAAATCGCTCTCCTTCTTCAAATTTAAGCGTGGCTGCCGTATTGCCTGCATGCAGTGAGGTAGCAAACACGCTACTTAACACGAGGATTTGAAGTGCGTTCATTGACGGATCTCCTTAATAGTCTTAGGCCACATCATCCCGTTAAAGTGCGCAAACTGGACTAAATACACTTTCTTTTGTGGTTTCACTTCAAGACCATGACTGGTTCGATTTAACGTTCCATCTACCTTGGCTTGCAGAGTGGATTCATCAATGTGAATGTTCTTTTCATAAAACACGGAACTAATATTTTTTTCTTTCACCACTAAAGACTCTGAGTCCAGAATGGTTTTGAATGCCTCTTGATGAGACGCAGGAATTAAATGGACTAATGAAGCAAATCGAGCTGCTACCGTGTCTGGATTGTAGGTTAATCGTAATTGAAGGACCTTTTTAGTCATGTCTTTAATATAAGAAGGTGAAAAGGAGGAGTTACTCAAGAAGTAACCATCCTCAGTACAGATGGGCAACCAATGAGTTTCTTTGTTATTAACAACATGAACACAAAGCCCACCCAAAATGAACACCGCAATGGTGGATGTGACTGCCCAAGCCAATGTCAGATGAAGCAATACTTTATTTTTTGAAAGCACATTGTCACGAAATACACGATTCATAAACTCACCCCACGTAGATTCGATGCGCGGAATTAGGGAATGACCTAAAAATAAGCGTCGTCATGGCATGCGGTAAGGACCAATAAATAATGCCTAATAAAACCCGTAAAGGCAGCCCACCAAACTGAACATGCATGATTAAACTTAAAACGGCCCCAATCACAAAAAGCTGCGGTGCATAACCAATTAGTAATCCAATACCCGTGAGCAAATACACGGGTAATCCAGTGGTCAAAGGAATCCCTGCTATGCGTGGTTCCTCTGACAACATAAATGTGGAATAGTTATGCGACATAACTTAAACCCCAATGCGTGAAGATCATGAGTAAAGGCAATCCCACAAACACCCAAGGACTTTTGGTTTTCATCCAGGTAACGCCCGCCACCAGCGTTTCTCCTGCATACAAATACCCAGGCAAATCCGAATTCTTACCGAAGGTTGCACTGACGTCGCTTTTGACCCCACTCAAATAATTTTGACCTTCTGCATGACCTATATTGGTAAGGCATAAAACAATAAGCCAACTTAATACCAGCAAGGGCAGAGACCACCTCATAAATTCATAGAGCTTGATACTGCTCTTTCTGATTACTGCACTTACATTCATAATGCTCTCCTTTAGTTTGATGAACGCTGATTGAGTGAATCTAATTCGTGAATTAAATGATTGATTTTTTGTGTAAAAGGTCGTGTCATTGATGAGAAATAAGGACAATCGTTATAATTAGATGCAACGCGTGCTAATGTTCTATTCGCAAAATCGAGATTATCCCGTGCAAGTTCCATGCGTTCGCCTCGAATTAAGGAGGCAGACTGCTCCACCATGCTTCCTGAATAACCTACATCGATTGTGCAATACTCTTTGAGGTTGGCTTTTGCCAATTGGCTCAAACTAGCTCCCAAAAATTGGCACTCTGAAGCCAACTCCTCTTTATCCAGAGAGGCCGAAAACACGGCTCCCGATAAAAGCAAGGTGCTTAGGAATACTGATGATTTTTTAAGCTTCATTTGTTTCATTTTTAATAAATCTCCTTTTTTTGGGTAAAGAAATCCCCTGAGACTAAATTAATGCTCATTTTTTATTCTTTCCTACTTAATGAATAATATTTTTTTGTAGCTTTAAAAGGATTGCTTATCCATCCATAGCAACTCCTTTATTGGGCGTATTCTTGCGTAATAATTGATTGTTTTTTTGCATTTCCATTAGAAGGCGTGACAGAATTTGGTTTGTAGAATTAATCTCATTGAATAGCATTACAAACTCCGCTGTTTTTGCTATATCAGGAAGCTCTGTGTTCATTGAAAGCAAAAGAGCATAAAGACCGCCACCTTTAAGAATCTTGTTAAAAGTGTCGACTCCTCTCTGAGCAGTCATTTTATTATAAGTTAAGGAGAAGAGATGAGTCTTCCGATTGTTTTCCAGCGTTGATTCAGTCTCAGCAAAAGCAGCCCCATTCATGACTATTAGCACTGTGGATAGCATGAGTGTTTTTATTATATTCATTAGTGATCCCTTTTATATCCTGGTTATAAACCAAACCAACAACTTTAATTCGATGCTTTTTCGATTCTGTGTATAAGTATTAGCATGCTGTGTTCCTTTTATTAGTTAATGAATTGAATGCTCTTTTTTTTGTGAATCAATCTCGAATCGAAGCGCTTCACATGCCAATCGTGCCTCCATCGCAATGTGCCATAAATCGCATTCATGAATTTCCTGGTAGGCCAGAGCCAAAGACTCAGAGCAGGCGTTTAAAAGACAGTACAGCTCTTCCTTTGTAAACAGTTTTAAACATGGAATTTGTTTCATCATGCAACCCCCAATAACTGGCGTATTTTTGCAAGATGTGTTGTTGCAATGTCTTTTGATTGGGGCTTTGCGAGCAACACCTGCTCTTTAATTTCCGGGATCTGGTGACCTTGTCTCATTAAATGACATACCTGTTCATATGCCTCCTTAAATACCGAAAAAGAATGACCTTCATTATCAATTTCCAAAAATTTAACCCCTAATCGTTTAGCAGTAAATTTAACAATTGCGTGACTCCAGTTTGGGTTCGCTGAATAGGCGCTGTTTAAAACCTCTCTATGCGCCTGAGCAGCAGAAGGCAGGCGCAAATCACTGTAGAAACCAAGGCACAAAGCACGAAACTGAAGGCAGTTGGGTGGAAATTCACAAAACTTATCACTTTTACTCATGGTCATTAATCGCTCCACACCACTGTCTAATGCTTTTGGAGTTAAATCTTTAAGTGCAGCGAACCAAACACCCGTATCCTTTTCCCCATGCTTACTAATAAAAAGCTGTCCGTAGATTGCAGTCAGTCTCATCCAGAGCCTGGACAAGTGTTCCTTCGATAAATGCACCGGAGTTGAGTTCATCGCCGGAGTTGCCCCAGAGTGATTCGATTGAAATGCCATGCTGCTCGCTGACTCTCTGGAGTGGTGTTTGGTGAAGAGTGCTTTGATTGGTACCACGCTCATTGTAATGACTCCTTAATTGTCCTTGTGCCTTTTGTTGTTTGTTTTGAGTATATTGGGCATCCCTTTCCAGCCAGTTAATGAATACTGGATTAAAATCCGCCCATTGAGTGTTTTGCTTCTTGTTGTGTTTGATGAAAGCCTGAATTTCGTGAAAATCGGTGACTTTAGTTAGCCCCATGGAAAATGCTATTTCGATGGTTTTTGCGTTTGGGTAAAAGTTGTCATCAATTTGTTTTTTTCTGCGACAAAAATCATTATTCGCAATGTCAGTTTGTTTGTTTGAGTTAGTTATATTAAATATATTAATATTCTTTGCAGAGTTCTTTAGTGTGTTAGCTTCTCTGTTAACTTCTACGTTAGATTTTGCCTCTAAATCTCCTTCTCTATCAGAATCTATAAGGGATTTAGGTGAATTAAGATCTGTGTTAAATTCTTTCCTTCTAATCAATTGATCATAGATCTTAGGAACCTCTGGGAATATAAATTTTAAATTTTGCCCTTCAGTTATAACTTGAAAGTATTCACCACACTCATGTTCTATAGACTTTATGAAATTTCTGATGGTTTGCTTAGATGGAACACCACTGTTGATTCGACCTGGAGCGGTTTTAATCTCTAAGGATCTTGATAGATCACGATAACTAATGTCAGATACAATTCCTGTAAAAGGATTTGCAAGATTTAATAGCTCATAAATAATTAATCTAGGACCATAGGGCAATAATTGAAACTTTTTTTCTATTTGTTTCCTAGCATTAATGTATAACTCAACATCAAACTTCATCAACAAATCCTTTTATTTATCTAATTTATTTAGATAAGACTATCACTCAATGGTAAAAATTACAATAATTTTTTTACCAATAAGGTAAATTTATAATGATTTGTTACACCTTATATGCTATGACGCATTGTATTTTGATGTTTTTTATACTATTTTTTTGGTAAATTCTTACGAAGATTTATTAACCATTTTGGTATATCATAGAATAAACATGCACCTGACTGAATTATTTAAATATGAGCAATCCTGTAATAGACAATGTTTCATCCCCCGAGTCTCGGGGCAAGAGAATAAGATTCATACGCGAGCATCTCCTGTCTTTTACACGAGAAGATTTTTGTCGCGATTCTAATTTTACTGCTCAATCATTAAAGGGATGGGAATTGGCCTGGGGAGGAGGTTTATCCCAGCAGGGAGCTGTAAAAATCGTTAAACGAGCTAAAGAGTTAAATATTTATTGCACAGAATCATGGTTAATGCATGGCATTGGTAAAAATGCCACAATAATCACAAAAGATCTAGATATCCAAGAGGCTGACGAAAGCCACATAGCTAAAGAATTACTCCTATTCAGAGAACTACAACACTCTATTGACACCGTTATAAAAGATGATGGCATGATCCCTTTCTTATACCCTGGGAATTATGTTGGCGGTATAATAGTCAACAATATTGAGAGTGCCATTGGCAAAGATTGTATTATTATTGCGGACAATGATGAAGTATTTGTCAGGATCTTAAGACATGGACAAGAACCAGCTCGCTATGACTTAGTTTGTTTAAATGAAAAAACTACATTAGTGAAAAAAGAAATAAAAAATACCGCCATTAAATTTGCTGCCCCAATTGTATGGATCCGCAGAATATTTCGAGAAAATAATTACTAATGAAAGCTTACAAAAAAGATATTTTGCCACATCAAGAATTTTATATAGTCAGATTTACTAAAAGCTCCAATCTACCTTATGCTCTTTTCATTCATGGTGGCCCAGGTCTCAATTGTGGAACCATAGAGTATCTTATTGATCATCATAATTTATTTAATTCTCTGCAGTGCAATATTATTCTATATGATCAACGAAATTGCGGTAAATCTAATAAAATTAAAAAGCTAGTATTACAGCAAGATAATATAAATGATTTGCAAAAAATAATTCTATACCTTGATGACCATTTTAATCTTAACATCAATGCTTTGATTGGACATAGCTATGGTGCAAAACTTCTTTTTGATTACTACAAAAGTTATGAGTCTACCATCCCTGGTGTTTTTGTTTCTACCGCTCAATCAATACTAACACCTCGTTTGAATAATTTAATGCTAGACCTATCCTATCTGAAAAAAAGTAATTTAGAGCTATATAACAAAATATTAAATGAAATTAATAATCTTGACCTTAATAAAATCTGGGAACTATCAGAACAATTAACTCCAGTTTTCCAAGAAAATATAGAGAGACCTTATTTATATTGGGCCAATTTAGAATATTATGATTTGGTCCAAAATGTCCAAAAAAACATCAACTTACCATTAGATATGAACACATTTATCAGTGTAAGAAAAGATCTTTATTCAAAAGAAGCGAATTTTTCTGTTAATATTAATGAGCTTAAAATCCGTAAATTATGGATAAATGGTTTTCACGATTTTGTCATGAACGGACACCAAATAGCATTGGCGAACAATCATGAAATTATAACTTTCAATAAATCTTCTCACTACCCACATCTAGAAGAGAATGATCGTTTTAGTGAGCTTTTAAATGAATTTATTAAATAGCTCTAAGGCAATCATCTTATTGTTTTCTATATTAATATCCACTGTTGTTCACGCACAATCTAAAATTAAAATATGTTTAACCGGTAGGATTGTTGAAAATTTAAAATCATATGGTCAGTCTTTTTTAAATGCAGCATATCTTGCCAAAGAAGAAAATGATCCCTCTAACAAAGTTGTGATTAAGAGCTATTTTTATAATAACAGACCATTAGAGCCAATGCATATTTATAATCAAATGGTAAATGACTCTTGCTCTGCAATTATTGGGTTTGAATATCTATCAGACTTGTTATTAGCTGTAAAAGAACAGAAAAATGACACCATACCTATTTTTACTTCCTACGCTAGCACCACCAACTCTGATCAACTACCTAAGAATATTTTCATCTTTATGCCAAGCTATAATTACCAAGCTGACAAAATGATGAGCTACTTACATGAGCGCTATAAAAATATAAACAACGTGTTGCTTATAACGGAAATTAACCGTGATGAGATGCTAAAGTATAAGGAAGTGTATTCCAGCATTCTAAAAAATGAACACGTACAATATTCTACATTCGATTTTCTAGAAAATGACAGCGATATAGAGGGAAAATTGAGATTTTTTTTGAATGAACGAAAATATCAATATGTTTTTTTATTGTCAGGTGCAATAGCATCAGCAAAAATTGCCAATATTATGAATAACCATAGCACTGTTTTTATTGGCACAGAAAACTTTGGTTCTTCAGTTAGTCAAACATTTTTTATGCGACTAAATGATAAAGTAATTCACTCTCATTTTATCCGCAATTTGGATTTTATACAGCCCTATGATGCTTTAACTAAATTTGAAAATATTTATATTCAAAAATTCCATGAAAAACCCACTGTATTGGCAGCATACACTTATGATTCGATGAAGATTATTTTGAAAGCATTGAATAGAACCGGTATCGTCAATACAAACAGCATATTAAGTACTGATTATATTGGCATTACCGGGGCTTATTTACATAATGGTCAATTTCATCGATCGACCAATTACGTTATTTTATCAGTTAATAGCAATGGATATGCTTATGAAAAATAAAAGCTCTTCAATCAAAGCAATTTTTATCAAGAAAATGGCCTATTCTGCTCTAATCCAATTTATTATTTTTGGATTTATACTCATGCTTGCAAAAGATTATTTTCATAATCAGATGAGTGTTTTTTCCAGAAATTTAATTATTAATGACTCATTTACCACTGATGAAATTGGTAGGTATCTGCTGCTTAATAATAAGGATGCTCTCGATTTAGTACTATACAATTTAGGTAATGAACGCAAACTAGACTCAATAACATTTGTTCCTTTAAAAAATAAAATAGAAGATGTAGGTACTTGCGAAGAAAACAGCAAAAGCAATTACCTTCTATGCAAAAAAGATAATGGGCAAATTTCTGGTATAACATTAATTAAAAATGATGAAAAGATATTGGGCTCGGTGGTTGCAAGTAAGCAATATAATTCTATCTATACTTTGCCAGTGTCCTATGGTCTTTTGTTAATTTTATTGATCGTACTTGGAATATTTCTTTTTAATTTCTTATTTCTATTCCTTTCTATGAGAAAAAAAATAGCAAACAATACCGAATACTTGCTTGATTTTATTTCATCACATCAAACTAATAATGCTGTTGATTTTGCAAAAGTTGAAATTAATGAATATAGACAAATTGCTAATAAATTTATTGATGAACATCGAGAAATAATCAATTTACAGAAAGAAAAAGCCTATTACGAGGTAAGAAAAAATATTGCTGAGCTTGTTGCTCACGATATCCGATCACCATTAGCGGCAATAAACACCGCAGTATCTGATGTAACATCGATTCCTGAAAATAAACGCATTATGATCAGAAATGCAGCTAAAAGAATCAATGATATTGCTAATAACCTACTCTTACAATCAAAAAATAATTTGCTTGACTGTAAAAGTAGCGAAATATATATGAATAATTCTCCAGAATTAATATTTGTAGTTTTAGATAATATCGTTGCAGAAAAAAGATATGAATATTACGCAACCAAAATCCAAATCAACTTACTTGGGTCTGACCACTCATATAATTGTTTTTCTAAGATACACCCTGATTCTTTTAAGCGCGTTCTATCCAATCTCATTAATAATGGTATTGAGGCAGTTAATTCTAATGGCTCTATTATTATCTCTCTAACATGCAATACTACGCATGTCGAAATTATTATTGAAGATAATGGCTGCGGCATTCCTCCCGATATCTTGCCAAAGGTTACAGAGCAAGGATTTAGCTTTAATAAGAAAACTGGTGCTGGTTTTGGTTTATCTTATGCTAAACAATATTTAGAGCAGATCAATGGTTCAATGTATATTCACTCTGAAGAAAAAGTTGGGACAAAAATTCATATCACTCTAATTCGGTCTAACCCCCCTAGTTGGTTCTGTGACTCAATGAATATTAGGTATGGTACTAATATTGTCGTATTAGATGACGATATATCCATCCATGACGCATGGAATGAACGGTTTTCAAATATTTCACACGTTAAAATGTTTCATTTTTATAACGCGATCGACTTAGGTCAGTATAAAGTTGATCCAGAAACTCCAATATTATATTTAGTGGATTATGAGTTGCTCGCTGATGTTAAAAATGGTTTAGATGTGATTGAAGAGCTTAATTTAAATGGTAAAGCTATTTTAGTTACAAGTTGCTTTGAAGATATTGCTATACGAAATCGATGTGAAAATATTGGCGTTAAAATCATACCAAAATCTTATGTACCTTATATTAAAATTATTGAGACTCCAGAGAAAGAACTTATAAATACGGTGGTTTTTATTGATGATGATGAAATGATGCGAATGACTTGGATCTTTGCGGCTGAAGAGGCTGGACAAAGTATTTCAACCTATTCGTCATTTGATGAGTTCGTAAATGAAATAAATAATTATTGTAAGAATACTCTTATTTATATTGATTCAGATCTAGGAAACAATGTTAGAGGCGAGGATTGCGCAAAACTCCTTTTTGATAAGGGGTTTATTGACGTTCATCTTGCCACTGGCCATTCGCGAGATCGATTTCGCCAAGTGCCATGGATTAAAACAATTGTTGGTAAAGAACCACCTTTTCAATTTGCACACGGGAATTTAACATGAACTCTACGGATAAAGATAAATTAAAACACGATTTTTTAAACTCAATTGTTATCATCAACAACATGACAAAATCTGCTTCGAGTTTCATGAATACAATTTCACAGTCAATGGATACCGTTGATATTAACCAAAAGCAGATGGAAAAATTTTTATATTCCATGAGCGCTATACGTGAGCAGACTTCAAAGATTGAAAATTATTTTCTATCTCTTTTTAATGAATAATTGTGACAAATTATCTCTCTGCTAGATATGAGGAATATGAAACCACCCTTCCCCAATCTATAGAATCAGTTAAATGATCTTTGGTAATACTATAGTAGTAATTGTTATCTAGCTTTTGCGCATCAAATAAATAGTTAATCCACTCAGCTATTGGTTTTTTATATTCTTTTTCTGATAACAAGAACAATATTTTCTCTTTTTTTACAACAGCAGCCACAGTTTGTTCAGGTAGCTCATATCCCTGCATTAAATCTAATTGCTCAGATAGCTCTTTTGCATGTCTAATGATAAGCCATGTAGGTTTGGCGTCTTTATCAAGAAATAAAAAACTACCTGAGTTATCAACTAGATAATACTCAACAGCCTGTGCTTGTATTAGAACACTAGCAAATAATTGTTGATATAATTCATTATCAAATAAATCATTAATGGAGTTTTCATACGCATTAACTATATTTTTTGTTAACTCTCTGAAATAGCGCTTAGTTAGGTCATCCACAGCTAATGTAATTTCTGGATATAGATTTTCACTTGTCTTGAGTATAAATTTATCAATTAAACCGTTATTGAAAGCTTTTATCGCAGTATCTTTATCTGCTTCAGCCGTTAGCATAATTTTAAATATTTTTTTCTCTTTAATTTTTTTGCAAAATTCAATTCCGTTAATAGCGGGCATTTGATAGTCCACAACTAACAATGGTGCATGCTCAAACCTTGCTTTACTATAAATCAGATTTAACATTTTACTAACATCAAAGCCAATAAATCGATCATTAGTAGTATCTAAATTAACATCATTCATTAATTTGAAAATTGATTGGGTGACATCTTGACTATCGTTATCAATAAGATGAAAAGCCATATCTGAGCTTGTAAGTGTTAGTATATTAAGCTTTTCGCCAAATTCTAAATCTAACGCATCCAAAAATGCTCGGTTATCATCTAAAAAAATGACTTTTATCGGATGATAAAAACAGGTAGGTCTTGCATCAATAATAGTCATATAATAATTCCTCTACATTACAGCCACAATTGCATCACCCATGATAAGTCGCCAATATTCCAGACCTTTAATTATAATGTATTGGCTGTTACGAAAAAATACTTAACATGGATGTCGCTTTGTATAATAAATGATTCTTCAAATTTTTTCCTCCCCAATTTCGTATTTAATCACTTAAGTTATAGTGGTTTATCTTTTTGCGATTAAGTTAGAATCCTTCCTTGTTAATTTTCTTCCTCATAAATCTACACCATCCATAACCGTGATTTACAGAATATATTATATTTTTATTATTAATAATCAATGAGTTAGCTAAATTATCCCCCGGGGACAATTTATTAAATCGATAATCCATGGCAGTGGTCCCGTGAAATTTAAAGTGCCATTTAAAAACAGATCTGGATTAAATTTAATAAAATTTAAACGACCTAAAACAAAAAAACATCACCCTAAAGATAATTAACCCCATCATAAAATCAGGATGGAACCCTATTAATTAACTTTTCAAATAATTGATTCTCTATCCACCTAGTACAGTTATTGTTTTAACATTTAAAAAGCTTGTTTAAATTAGGAATAAATTTATTAGAGACATGAATCTATTCCATCAAAATAATGAGTTAATAAAATACCGTAAAAGAAATAGGGCTATTGTTAAATAGGTTACTGAAAAATATTAAACGATACAGCCATTTATCTTGATAATAAAACGCATAGTTATAAAAAAAGGGATTTGTGCACTAAGTAGAAGAACCAATCTCAGCCCCGCCACTACCGATCAATACCCGCCAAACAATATATTCTTCACTATGGGTAAAGACAGATACAACAGATTACCTCTATACGTAGGCCAATATTACTAACAAATATTGCTTAATAACCAATACTCTTAACATGAATTAATCATATACACTGACGTAAGTGCGCAAACAGTATAATTCTTTAATTGTAAATAAAGTTATTCATTTTAAAATTAAAAATGATATCTAAAGCATAAAAAAATAACATTATCTTATATCCATTCCTGAATTTAGCATATTATCAAAATCCATCAATAAATTATTCGTCAAAATTCAAAAAGTATAGTTTCATGTAACTTTGACAATATTGCTCAGCTATCAAGATAATCACATCCTATTTCAGAGTAGGGCAGTGAATACAAATAACAAATAAACCCAAAGAAACTTCAGAATATTTTTTGACAAAATTCGCAATACGAGTTGCCAATCAAAATTTTAAAGCTCCTAGGGTAAAAATCTAGCCGCCAAAAATCCAGTATCCCCCAGCAGTTTCCGGTATTGGTATTAGGAAGTATGGATAAAAGTTAAAAGCGCATCCCATAAAGCTACACCATAACCATATAACTACACCATAACACCCCATAAAACTACACATAAAATTTTAAGACCAATTAATCCCCATATTACTACACAGAAAAACTCATAAACCTACACAATCATTCCCAAATAAATACACAATAATCATTTCTTAAATACTTTAAAATCAATAAGTTATTGTGATTTCATTTAATGAACCTATGAATAGAAGAAAAAAGATATATATTTTCTTTTTTAAAAATTTAAATAATAGTACAAATTACCGCTTGCAAATTCATTTCAATAAAGTTAGTCTAAAACAAATAGTACAGAGCACCTTATTGTAAAAGGGGGATGGATGAAAGTAATTACAACAGCCGGGAACAAAGGAGGGATTGGCAAATCAACTATTGCTCTCACTCTTGCACAATATCTAGCTAAATGTAAAAACATGAAAGGGGCATTTATTGATTTAGACCCGCAAGGCAACTCTTCATCTAGCTTAATTCCAACTACAAGAGATCCAGCTCACCCAACTGGCTACATGCCAAAAGCACATCCAGAGTGGGATCCGAATAACTTACCAGAAGATGATCCGCATTGGGATGGTGTTAGTAGTATTGCAGATATATTCATAGGTAAATCTATTTATCCATATCCAACATGGGTTGACAATTTACATTGTTTTCCTTCTTTTGCTTCATTACTGGAAGATGCACAACGTGTTCTAAAAGTTGATGTAAAAGAAAAAGTTATAAATCGTCTTAAAGAATTTACCGAAATGCTGTCAACCCACAGTGATTACCAATTTGTTATTATTGATACGAATCCACAGTTTGGCCCACTAACAATGGCAGGGTTGCGAGCAGCAACTCATGGACTATTGCCAACTGAACTAGAACAATATGGTATTAATGGAACCATAGGTATGATCCAAGCAATTTCACAAGAGCAACTTAGAAGAGTAAAAGATGACACAATCAAAATAGCGGGAATTTTACCTAACCAAGTTCGTAAAACAGCAGTACATACTAAGTTCCTTAATGACTTGCGTTCGATAGAGAAATCAGAAGAATGGTTGTTACCTCCGATCGCCCAAAGAACTATTTATTCAGAATTAGTAGTAGAAGATGCAAAACCTAATTGTGTATTTAACCTACCGCAAACACATCTAGCTAGAATTGAGAGTGAAAAATGGTGTTCTTATGTATATGACAGGGTATTTCATAATGTATACAACAAAATAGAAGAAAAGGAGGCTTCTTATGGTTAGTAAATTCAAACTAAATCCAGTCAAAACCGGAGAGACAAAGGAAGCCATATCAAGAACACTGGCGATTGCCAATGATTATGCCGGGGAACTGTCAATAGAAGTATTATCCTTAGATAAAATAGAACTTGATCCAGAAAACAATCGTGAACTAGCACTCACTCTTCATGATGCTATGAATGGAATAGATCCTTCTGATCCTGACTATGCAAAAAAGAAAAATGATTGGAAGTCACTTGAATCATTAGCAAAAACTATACTAGATGATCAGTTAATTAACCCCATATTTGTATACAGGTTTGGGAACAAATGTCGTTTAATCGCTGGTGAACGTAGAACCTTGGCCTCAGCGATTGCTGGTAAAAAGGAAATTATAGCAAGAATTGCAAGTCAACGACCTGTTGGTACAAAGTTAAGAGTTCTACAGTGGATTGAGAATAATGAGCGTGTTGACTTATCTCTGGCTGAAAGAGTTGCGAGTATTGAGGCTATTGTTAAAGAGTATTTAAACGAAAATAAAGAAAAAAGTGATAGCGAGAAAATAACATCAAAAGTATTAAGTGATTTAACGGGAATGTCTATAACACAATCTCGAAGATATATCCTGATTTTGCAAGCTAGTCCAGAGATAAAGCAGGCGATTGCTGAAGGAAAAATAGAGAATGTAAAATTAATTGAATTAATTATTTCAGTTGAAAACGCAGAACATCAACAAGTTCTCTTAAAGGCAGCCATAGAAAATCTATCCTTTGATGCAATTGTTAAGCTAAAAAAAGAACTTGAATTTTCGTTAGTTACAAAAAAAGAAATAAGAGGACGTAAACAATTAAATGTTAGTTTAGGTAAGGTAAAACCCAATATTGCCAAAATTATCTTTGATGCCTTAGTTTCAAGCAACATTCTACACGAGAGCATCGTCGAGCAAATGAATATGTTAAGCAATAATGTCCAATGGAATAATGGTAAATCAGTTGAGGAGTGCTTTAAAAAAATAATTCCTCTAATTGCTCAGGAAGTGTGATTAAAATGAATAAACTGAAACTCAATAATAATGAAGACGATAAGAAAATTATTACATTTACTATTAATAAAGAAATTAAAGAGTCACTCAGAGAAATTCTGTTAAATTCTGAAAAATATAATTTAAAAAAGAAAACTGATTGGGTAAACGAAGCCATCATAATGTTAAAGGAAAATCCTGATTACAAAGAAATGGTACTCAATGCAGAAGGGAATAGTGAAAATTTTGTATTTGATAAAATTTATATGACATTTAAGCAACGATGTTTTTTTTCTGATATGAGAAATGAAGTTGTAAAGGAATATCCTGATATAAGAGGCCCTCAAACTGCCATAATACGCGCTGCTATTTTGAGTAGAATGATGAGGAAAAAATAAGAAAAAAGGCCAAACGGAATGGGTAATGTTCGCTGAAAAAACAATACGTAAACATGTAACAATTATTCATGCATACTCTTTAATGAGTGTATTGCAACGGAAAATTGTCAATGTGCTTTTGTATGAAGCAATAAAAGGAGATGGCCGCATAAATAACCATCAAAATTCGGTCGCTGTCGAATGCAATATGCCTTTTTCTATGCTGTTAAAAGCAGTTAAGTTCAATAGTAATAATACCCAATATCTAAAAGAGTCCATTGATGGGTTGGCATCATTAAAAATAGAATGGAATTTATTGAAAGATAAGGTACCTACAGATATCTCTTTTTTAAATTTACGAGTTTTACATGGAGCACCTACGTTCTATCAGGATAATACCATCAATTTTTCTTTTCATAAAATCATGCTTGATTTACTAGTTAATCCATCTATATACGGTACTATTGACATTGATCTGCAATCTGAATTTGAATCGAAATATGGTCATGCTCTTTATGAAAATAGTACACGGTTTATTAACTTACAAAAAAATAAAATTATTTCGTTAGATACATTTAGAAAAATTTTAGGAGTTCCTGAAGATAAATATCCAAGTATGCGGGAACTTACAAGAAATGTCATTTCGCCTTCATTAGAAGAGGTTAATGATCGAGCTAATTTTGCTGTTAGTTTGGATCCAATAAGAGTTGGTAGAAAAATTACTGGATTTGAGGTGTTAGTCCAGAATAAAAAAAATACAATAAAATCAGAAGTCAGCTGTATTGATTATGAAAATGAGAAGATGCATAAAGAAATAAAAGTAACTTTTGGTATATTAAATGAGTCTATATTAGAAAATATTATAAATAACTACTCAGAAGAATATATTCAAGAGAAGATTAACTATACCAAGAAATATGCAAAAAAAGAGCGCACAGGTTTTTATCCAATTCCATATTTTATTAGTGCTTTAAAATATGATTATAAATTCAAGGAAGAATCTAAGCCAGACGGTTCTCAAGAAAAAGAATCTAATGAACAAATTGAGTGGGAAAAGAAATTATTCGCTTTACAGGCAGAGCTTAATCATTGGGAAAAACTATCAGGTTATACTAAAGCTGGAGATAATCAAGAGCATGTTAAAAACATGCAGAAATTTGTTCTGGAAACCCGAGAAAAATTAAAGCAACATTATTTAGAGAAGCCAATTAAAATGGAGGCGGTTTAATATGAAATTTCCTGCCTTTGAACCAATTAATCTAAAAAATGACATACAATCCTTGGAAGCAATTGATCTGTGTTTATCAAAAATTTATCCAGATCAAAATCAGGCTAGAAAGTTTTTTAGCGATGCTTCACTAGAAGAACTGGCCTCGTCAATTCGACAGCATGGGATTATACAGCCTATTCTTGTCAAAGAAAGAGATCATAATAGGAATGAATATCAAATTATTGCGGGTGAACGGCGTTGGCGTGCAGCTAAAATAGTAGGATTAGAAAAAATCCCTGCAATCATCAGAAAATATAATAAAGCAAACGGGATGGCAGTTTCTTTAATTGAAAACATTCAAAGAGAAGATTTAAACCCATTGGAAGAAGCACAAGCTATACAGCGGTTAATAGAAGAGTGTTACATGACGCATGGTGAAGTTGCTGAAACTTTAGGTAGATCGCGAACAACAGTTACTAATCTTCTTAGATTGCTTACTCTCACGGATGAAGTAAAAGAAATGTTAAAAATGGGATTACTAGAAATGGGGCATGCCAGAGCTTTATTAAGTTTGTCGAGCATACAACAAGCAGAAACAGCAAAAATAATTATCAATAAGTCTTTATCCGTTAGGGAAACTGAAAAATTGGTTCGGCGCTTAAATATGCCAGAAGATAAACAAGAGTTTTTTCTAGATCCCCAATTTGAACAAAAAACGAAAGATTGGATGGCACAATTATCGAAAAAACTTTCATCCAAAGTTAACATGCATTTTAATGATGGAGGAAAAGGTAGGGTGGTGATAAGTTTTGACTCTTTAGAGGAAGCAGATTGGTTAATGGCCCATCTTAAGGTGGAAGGGTAGGGCTATTTTTTTATTCACAAAATTAGTGGATAACTATGTGGAAAAATTAGAAGATGTTTGCCCTCGAGTCTGTAGTTATAATTTTACTGGTATACTGGAAAAAAATGACCTCCAAATTTTACCTTCAAGAGACGATTGGACTACGGCGAATGGTAAAGTGTGGCAAGAGCTCAGCTTCTTTCTAATCACTATTAAAGCGCTCTTAAATCTGTCTGATTATTTAATGATCACTTTTCTTTTTAGAAATTAAAAAAATAAGTCAAGTTGGAATGCTTTTGTATGAGATAAGTTGTTTTGAACAGTCGTGGAACAATTATTTTGACTCAACTCGGATCTTGGTTTTCTCTTGCTTTTGGCATGGGTTTTATTAGCATATTTTTGTGATACTAAAAGAAACAGCAGATTGTGAAGGGAAAAAATATTTTCACTATACAAAATTTTAAGTCGATAATTATGCTGATAACGGATTTTTATCATGATTAAGAATTGAGCAAAAGCATTTGTGTACGTTGAAAAAGCCAATATTCTTCTTTGTCCCAACTTGGATTTTATTCGTCCGTTAATAGCGGTGATTGTCCAATCATCTAGTAAATCTTTCTCTAAACGAAGTACATAATAGCGTTTGTCTTTTTCAAAGCGTGCCTCATGGTAGACTTCATTGTAGGTAAAATCCAAATAGTGTAACCAAGGTAAAGTAATAAACCATGGTGTCATTTAGAATGTAGCCAAGTTAGCAATACGTTTCAGGCGATCAGGGTTGTCTTCAACATAAATTGCGGTGGTGACAATGTTGGCATGACCTGCAAGGCGAGAGACTGCTTTAATATCAGCGCCTTGCTCAATTAAGCGGGTAATGAAAGTACGTCTACCAGAATGAGAACTTGCTCCAATAATTCCTGCCTTATCATAGAGTGACTTGAACCATTTTTGCAAACTATTGGGTGTAAAGCGACTTTTACGTTGGGTCTGAAATAAGGGTTTGTCTCGTGCAACAGGTTTTAGGGTATCGAGATGAGCTTGGAGTGCTTTGCGGATTTTTTCATTGGCAAGATAAGCGTAACGTTGTTTTTCACCTTTGGTCATTGAGCGCTTCAAACAAATCTCTTCAAGTAATTGATAGTTGTAATCGGCTACATCTGCAATAGTGAGAGAGGCGATTTCTTTCACTCGCAATCCAAGTCCAAAAGAACAATACACAAGGGCACTATTTCTTATAGCGAATTGCCCATCTTTGGCAACAATAAGCAGTCGCTTAAACTCTGCTTCACTTAAGACTCTGGCCTTTCCTTCTTTTGGCATAAAAGACTCAATATTTTCCTGTTATAATGGTATTCTAAATAAATCAGGCTGTCTTGGCAAAAGCAAAAATAAAATTGTGGTTTATGGTAGAGCTTTAGTATGAATACACTCATCGATTCAGCAATAAAATATCTTTTTAATCATTATTGCAGTGAAAAAGAGCTCATAAGGCAATTAGAGAGGGATTTTTCGCATGTGCCCGAGTTAGATGCTCAGATTCATGCAACCATAGTTCGCCTTCGGGAATTACATTTAATTAATGATAATCGTTTGGCTGAATCATTAAGTGCCCGTTATATCCATAAAGGAAACCGTTTTATTCAACAAATATTAAAACAAAAGGGCGTTAAAGAAGAGGTGATTGAGCAAATCTTAGAACATATTGAACTGGAAGAAGTTCGCGCCCTGGATGAAGCTCGGAAAAAAATGCGTGGATTTAAAAATGATACAGATGAGGCGATAAATACAAAATTGGCTCGTTTCTTAAGTGGCCGATGTTTTTCCCATGCTACGATAAAAACCGTACTTAAACAGTTAAGTGAAGAACAGACTACTTAAAATTTTAGATAGTGTAGCGGATGAATACAACAATCATTTGCATCTATAAGAAAAGAAAACTGTAAATTACACTCTGAATGAAATGATAAACTTACAACGCATCATGATTATTGGTAGACCAGGAAGTGGCAAGTCCACTTTTTCTGTTATGTTGCAAAAGAGTCTAAATATTCCATTGTTCCATTTAGATAAATATTTTTTTATTGCCGACTGGGTGCCACGAGAATATGAGGATTTTTTGTCACTCCAAAAAGAATTAGTTGCCAAGCCTTGCTGGATTATTGATGGTAATTCCAGTCGATCATTTGAGATGCGTTATCGCGAAGCCGACATGTGCTTGTACTTTAATTTACCCAAATGGCTATGTTATTGGCGGGTGTTTAAGCGCTTGTTTTATAAGGCTTCAGAAATCGATGATAGAGCCGCTGGTTGCAATGAAACGGTACGATGGTCGCTATTAAGTTATATGTGGAACTATGAACAACGGATTAACCCCTTATTAAATGCTTTAAAGAACCAATATCCAAAAGTGAAATTCATTGAGCTGCGTAGTCCATATGATGTGGCGCACTTGATGCGTGTGCTTACACATAAAGAAGAGTACAGTATTGTGACAGGATTTTAATAAATGATGCCGACGAATATGATGATACTCTTGATGGGTATTGCAGGTACCGGTAAAAAAACCATAGGCGAGGCAATTACAACACTGGCTTCTCAGTTTCGATTAGCGCATCACCATGCTTGGATCGATCCGGTTCTAAAACTTCTAGGTAACGATGCTCAAGTATTTTGGTCTCTTGATGATAAAGGATGGGCAGCGCTTAACAAGGCCCGTGATGTTATTTTTGACACTATGATTGAGGTTTGTTCTAAAGAAATGAGCTTTGTTATTACCTATGAGCTCTTAGCAAATAATTCTTGGCATCAGGAGTTTTTTAATCAAGTACAAACCGTTGCTCAAAAACGGGAAGCTATGTTTGTTCCTATCCGATTGATTTGTAATGATGCAGAGCTTGTTAAACGTTTAAAATATTCAGATCGAAAAGGCTATTTTAAAACACAGGATGAGGCACTCATTACAAAAAGACTGTTTGAAGAAGACGTTTATTTTAGCAAAGAGCCGTATGAAATGACTCTAGATGTGAGCCTCCTTTCAGCAGAGGAGTCAGCGCGTCGTATTTTGGATTGGACTTCCTTAATTTATGGCAGTAAAAATCAGAATCTGGAATTTAAACCATTGAGCCAAAGAGATTTGAACTTAATGACCCAATGGTTTGCAGAGCCTACGGTGAAACAAGGTTATGCACGAAATCAGCAGTTTTCTTTAGAAGATATTGTTACTAAGTACTTGCCCAGAATTGAAGGCATTGATCCAGTTCCAAGTTTTATTATTTATTTGAATCAAAAACCAATTGGTTTTATTCAATATTACTGTCTTTCCGACCATTTACCCGAAGGAATTTCAGGAAATAATGCTTCCTTGTTTGACGAGGCAACACCTGAACAATTGGCTGGTATCGACCTTTTTATTGCAGAGCCATCGTTTCGTGGAGTAGGGTTGGGCAGACAAATTATAAGGCGTTTTATTGCCGAACAACTCTACAAATTTAAAGCCGTTGTGGTTGATCCACAAATTGGAAACGAGCAAGCCATTGCGTGCTATCAAAAGGCTGGTTTTCTTCCCACGCAATACAGTGAAGACGCTAATTACCTACTCATGATAAACATGCTTTCTTATAGAGGCTCCTATGAATATTCTTGAAACTTCCCGTCTGATTTTACGTACTTGGAGAGAAGCTGATCTTGATCCTATGTCACTTATTGATCAAGATAAAAAGGTATGCCAATTTTTACCAGGAATAGGGAACAGGAGTGCTACAAAAGCAGGCATTGAGCGGATTATTGCACATTATAAAGAGAAGGGATTTTCTTTGTATGCTGTTGAACTAAAAAATACTGGGGAAATGATAGGATTTTTAGGATTAATGACACCTTCTTTTGAAGCACACTTTACCCCCGCTGTTGAAATTGGCTGGAGACTTTCCTCAACGCATTGGAATCAGGGTTATGCTACGGAGGGAGCAAAAGCGGTTTTGCATTATGCATTTACCTCTTTAAATCTTCCCGAAGTAGTTTCATTTACAGCAGTAAATAATCTAGCTTCGAAACGTGTTATGGAAAAAATTGGTTTACAACATAACCCAAAGGATGATTTTGACCATCCCAAATTGGAGCAAAACAGTCCCTTGAAACGGCATGTGCTTTATCGATTATCTAGGGCTGATTATTTGAAAAACAAGAGTATTCAAGAATGATTTGGGAGACCACATTAAAAAAAATTACGGATGAAACTGCGAATCGTGCTGCTAATAAGTGGGTAAAAAACCCTACCCATCTTAAGCTTATCAATAATCAAATTAACTGTGTTTATCGATTTGAATCTAAGAACCAAGGCTTTTACCTTCGCATGACGCATGAAAAAATACGAAAAGCTCATGAACTTTTGAGTGCCATTGATTTTCAGAAGCATTTATATTTGCATCAAGTTCCTATTTGTGAACCGGTTGTATCCCAAGAAGGAAATGATGTCGAAACGGTACACCAAGATGATTTGGAATTTTTTGTTCATGTTTGCCGTGAGGTGCCAGGGCAAATCATGAATTTTGATTATCCAGATAAAAAAGCTTATCTAACATGGGGCCGCGCCCTAGGTCTATTGCATCAAGCCTCGCAAAGTTATGTTGCATCGGAACATCATTTTTTAACTTGGGAAGATTTGTGGCGTGAAACTTGGGATTATGCGCGTCAAGAAGAGGCTCTGATCCAGGATTTATACCAAACCATCACGACACGCTTCAAAACTTTTTCAAAAAACTCAGCACATTTTGGCCTAACCCATGGGGACCATCGTCCTGGGAATGTGCTTTATGATGGTGAGAGCGTTCATCTGATTGATTTTGATGAGCCAGTTTATCATTGGTATCTTGCCGATATCGCTAAACCTTTTTTGGACTTATGCAATAAGCCATGGCCTCTCTGGAAACCCTTGTTTGAATGGTTTATAGAAGGGTATAGGCAAATCCGGCCATTGAGTTCAGACGAATTAAAAGAAATGAATCATTTTTCGCAAATGAAAAGCTTGGATATCTACCTTTGGTGTAAATACAACTGGTTTGAAGAAACAGCGCCAGGAGGAAAGCCACGCAATGAGTGGCTTCATGACTTAAAAACTATGGCATTAACGCCTTTGTTTTATGTACCATAATCGATTAAGGCGATTTATATTGGGGTGGGTAATGAATAATATCATGGATGCGCGATAGTTCATTGGTTGGATTCCGGTAGCCATGCGGTTGATTGGCATTAAAACGAAGCCCTTCTCCTTTAGAAAGTGTTTTCCAGCTCCCGCCTAACAAAAGCTCAATGGTTCCATCCACAACAATGACATGCTCAATGACTCCATGTTTATGTGGAGGTGAAAGATGTTCACATTCGGGCAATAACTCAATAACAAACAATTCAAAATGTAACTGCTCATCAAAAGGAAATAGAGGCAGTACTCGTATTTTTTCATCATCTGGATGCAAGGTTTCAGCATGTCCCGCCCTATAAGCAGGATTGGTTGAATTATCCAGACTGTCTTCAATAAACGAAGAAAAGGAGGCTTGAAAGCCGCTCGCAATTTTCCATAAGGTAGAAATCGTTGGACTTGATTCTTCTCGTTCAATTTGCCCGAGCATCGCTTTAGAAACGCCGGTTTCAAGCGCTGTTTTTTCTAAACTCCAACCTCGTTCTTGTCTTAATGATTTTAATGTTTTTGCAATACGTTTTGAAATTTCTTGCATGATGTCTCTTAATAAAAAGCTTGTGCGTTTTAGCGCACGAGTATATACTGGTTTATTATGCGTTATAACGCACGAATTGTGAAGTAAATTGTGGAGGACTGTATGGTTGAACACCCTTTTAAAAACAAACTGGTTGCGGTACTTAATAAGCGTATTGAGCCAGGAAAAGTGATGAATGCGCTTGCTCATATGTGTATTGGTTTAGGTTCCGTAATTGGTGAAGAAGAACTGCGTTTAACCGATTATCGAGATGCAGATGGAGGATCTCACCCTTATATTTCAGAAATACCTTTTATCATTCTTTGTGAGAACTCCAACAAAATTAGAACATTACGCCAGAATGCTTTAGCAAAAAATGTTTTTTTTAATGATTTTACCGATACGATGACTGTGGGTACCTATCAAGAGCAAATTGAAAGAACGGCAGAGGTTAAAGAGAACGATCTGATTTACTATGGCATTGTTTTATTTGGGGATTGGGATGTGGTAACAGAGCTTACTAGAAAGTGTTCTTTGTGGCGATGATAAGTAAGTGATCATGATGAATAAAGGTAAAAATTTAAGTAAAAGCGCGCAAATCATACAGGATTTTTTATCTCAAAAGGGTCTATCGTGTGAGATCAAGGAACTTGATTCGAGCACACGCACTGCAAAAGATGCTGCTGATACTTTGGGTTGTGGTGTTGCTCAAATTGTGAAGTCACTATTATTTTGCACTGAAAAAACCAACAAGCCGATATTGGTATTAGCAAGTGGTGTTAATCGTGTGAATGAGAGCCTGATTGGGAATCTCATCAATGAATCTATTGGGAAGGCTGATGCAGATTTTACACGAGAAATAACTGGTTTTGCGATTGGTGGGGTCCCTCCAGTTGGCCACAAAAATGTTATTAATACGGTTCTTATCGATGAAGATTTGTTATGCCATGAAGTCCTTTGGGCCGCAGCCGGAACGCCCAATGCCGTATTTTCATTGTCTCCTGAAACACTTAAGCAGCTAACCAATGGGATAGTGGTAAAGATTAGAGAGTAAGTTATGCAAAAACTATTTTGGGATAATCCCTATCAATGCCAATTAATGACTAAGGTGGTGTCGGTAAATGAGAATCGACTACTTTTTGCAGAGGCTATTGGTTTTTCGTTTTCCGGTGGTCAAGAAAGTGATACAGTTCTCGTGAATGGCCTGATGGTCACTCATTCTGAAATAGAAAATCACTTGATTTATTATACGTTACCTTCGGGGCATGGACTTTCTGAAGGAGATGTTGTCCTTATGGAAATCGATTTTGTTCGTCGTTACAAATTGATGCGTCTTCATTTTGCTGCTGAATTAATCTTAGAGCTTGTTCAAAGAATGCTTCCCATTGAAAAAATAGGTGCGCATATTGCTGAACATAAGGCTAGAATCGACTTTAGCTATCAGCACAATATCTCGGATATTTTTGACTCTCTTTTGTTTGAATACAATCAAATTATTGCAAAAGATATGCTTATTCGCACTGGGTTTTCTGATGAGAAGAGTCAAAGACGTTATTGGGAGATTGAAGGATTTTGTAAGGTTTCTTGTGGTGGAACACATGTACAATCAACCGCGGAAGTTGGATTCATTGCCCTAAAAAGGGTTAATATTGGCAGCGGAAAAGAACGCATAGAAATAAAGCTCCTTGATCCCAACTTAGGTTTAAAAGATGAAAGCAAGCTCCATAAATGAACACAGAATTCTTGATTCTAATCTTCTTGATAAAATCACCTATATATTAAATAAGAGATTTGATGCAGAGGTTAAGATAATTTCCACTCAGTTTTTAAGTGAGCCTGAACGGAGAAATTGCATAGTAAGACTCTTTTTATCAAGCCAAACGAAAGAAATCCCTGAAAGTATTATTTTAAAACAATCTTTACGAGAAGACACCGATGCTAATGATGAGGAAGCTTATGCACGATTTGCAAGGGATTGGGCAGGTCTTGAATTTGCCTCTGAGATTAAGCAAAACAAGCATAATGTCCCAAAGTTTTTTGGTGGAAGTAAAGAGTATCGATTTATTCTGATTGAAGATTTAGGAGTTCAGCATGTTAGTTTAGTCGATTCACTTACTGTAGCTGATCGCAAAAAAGCTATTGCTGCATTGACCCGTTTTATGAAAGCCTTGGGAAGTTTTCATGCAGCAAGTTTTGGAAATACCGGGCTTTATGAACAAATTTTGCAAATGATTCATCCTGAGGCGGAAACGGTTGATGATGAGCTTAATTTCGCATTGAATGATTTATTACCGAAACTGGGATTGGCAAATAAAAATTTAGGCTTAACTTTAACTCATGAATGCATTGAAGAAGCGAAATCTTTAATTGAATATGTAATAAAGCCCGGATCTTTTACTGTTCTGACTCATGGGGACATTTGTCCTGATAATGTATTTGATCATGCAGAAACTAAAGATTTGCAGCTTATTGATTTTGAATGGTGTGTTGTGCGTAATGCTTTGTTAGATGGGACTTATTTGCGAATGAGTATGCCAACGTGCTGGTGTGCTAAAGCCATTCCTACGGATGTTATTGAGCATATGGAACAAATCTATAGGGAGGAACTCAAACAAACGATTTCAGAAGCAACTGATGATAAACAATACAATCAAGCTTATACCTATGCCTGCGGTTTTTGGCTTTTACAACAAACGATACCTTTTATTAATTCAACTTGGGAAAAAGATAGGATTGGACCTTCAGGTCCTGTACCGAAGGATTCTTTATGGAATGAAGAAGATAACTGGGTTAGACCTAGGGTTTTATCGAGGTTGCAAGCATTTATAGATAGTAGCAATGCTTATCAACATTTACCCTACTTACGAGCGATGGCTCAAGCCATGTTAGCTGAATTAAAACGTTGTTGGCCTGAAACATCTTTTCTCAAATTTTATACTGCATTTGAACAAGAATAATAAAAGAATATTTAATTATTCGATAAATGAGTGCTTAAGAAGGCACGCCTAGACAAGACGGAATAATTCATTTTTATTGACAGATTCCGGAAACAGCATCAGGAGTAAAGCCACTCGATGAGTGGCATCATGGAATGATGCAAATGGTGCTTACACCATTATTTGGTAAAAAACTCATTGGATAACAGGTTTTGAATTTGACTATTGACCCTAACATAGTGTCATGCCCTATTCTCAATCTTGGGAGGAGACATGATGACAAAATGGCATATAAAAGAAATCAGTGAGTTAACTCAGACATCGGTTCGCATGTTGCGGCATTATGACAAAATAGGTTTGTTACAACCCTCTTATCTTGAGCCCAATGGTTACCGCTGTTACACCGAGCCGGATTTGGCAAAGTTACAGCAGATTATTGCTTTGAAGTATTTTGGTTTTTCATTAAGCAAAATAAAGGATATTCTGCAAAAACATTCCAACGTTTATGCTCACCTGCAAGCACAACACCAAGTAATCAGAAAGCAAAGTGAAGATTTACTGAAAGTGAATCAAGTGCTTGAAGAAATTCTAAAAAGCCGTTCTGCATCAATGTTTCCTAATTGGCAAGATTTGTTGTTACTCATAGAGGGGTATAAAATGACAGAAAATCTACGAGATAAATTGAAAAAAACGTGGGCTGGAAAACAATTAACTGTTTCTCAATTTGAAGACTACTTGTTTCTTTACGAGCAATTTCCTGAAGAATTTGCACTTAGAGATTCTATTATTGAGGAAATGAACCAACAAAAGGTAGGTGATCCTGAAGGACCAGATGGTGAGCGAATTGCTGCTGTTATGGAAGATTTATCAAAAAAAATGAAGAAATTTTTTACTGAGCAAGTCAAATTGGGAGCCAGTCTTTTGGAAAGCATACAATCTGGGAGACTAACCCAATTGGAAATCACCCCGGAAGGTGCTTATTGGTTGTCGCGTGCGATGATGGCCTATTCATTGAAGCGTTGGAATAATCTGTACAACCAAATCATCGATAACATGAACTCTCCACCTGAAGGAGAGCATGGGAAAAGGCTTGCTCAAGAATGGAAAGACTTAATCGATAATTATTTAGCTGCAGGAAATAGAGATTACTTAATCGGTATTTTATTATGGCAAGAAATTTCGCGACAAGAGCATGAAGTAAAAGCCTTAAAAACAATGCCGCCTCCTCAGGAGATGATAAAGCCATGGCATATTAAATTACTGTTCAATGCAGAAGCATCAGCTTGGATAAGTAAAGCACTAGAAACACATCAATGATGGTTTTTAACTCGCCAGACTTTTTTGAGTTTGGCGAAAATTAATGAAATAGTGAGAATTATGAGATTATTTATTTATCTGATTGGGATTCTGTTTACCGCATATGTTTTTAATCGGTTCTGCTTAT
The DNA here is from genome assembly GCF_043161935.1 of Legionella sp. 227. Lineage (NCBI taxonomy): Bacteria > Pseudomonadati > Pseudomonadota > Gammaproteobacteria > Legionellales > Legionellaceae > Legionella > Legionella sp. 227. The sequence continues at coordinate 125,056 of NZ_CP171155.1, forward strand.
GGTTAGAACAGAAAGGATGGTTGTATTATCGTTATAAAAAGCCACAAAAAGGAATTATTGGTTCTGCATTGCAAGAATTGAATGCCCAACTTCTGCCAAATCACCGTCACGTCGTTGTTGCAAAAGAAGAAAAAGTACAAAGTAAAAAATGCGAAAAAGATTTACCGATTGATGGTAATGTCGAAATGACTGATCAAATAAAATAGATCAACCTGGAAATCAGGTGATTTTAGCGAAAAAAAAGGAAACAGATTACATGCGTTGCTCACCTCAAGAAACAATTCAAAAGTTAATTCATGAACGTTACTCAGAAGCACGTGCTGTTTTTTGGGCCGGTTCGGTTTCTCAAGGGGAAGAAACCCAAGTCTCAGATTTAGATCTCGTAATCGTCTATGAAAAATTAATCAGAGTTTATCGTGAAGCCTTTGTTTATGAAGGTTGGCCTATTGATGCTTTTGTACACGACAGAGAATCCATTCGTTATTTTTTTGAAGAATCGAGAATAAATTCCGGTATTTCAGGAACCATTCAAATGATTTTGTCGGGAAAAGATATGATGCCAGCTAGCGATTTTTCAAACGGGATTAGAGAGGAGGCCCATCTTTACTTAAAGCGCGGACCTCTTTCTTGGGATAAAAATCAAATTGATAAAGAGCGTTTTTTAATTACGGATGTCTTAGAAGATATTTTATCTCCTAAGTCTTATGAAGAACAAATTGCCTCAGCCTCATGGCTTTTTGAAGCATTGTCTCAATTTTATTTTAGAGCTCAAAATAAATGGTGCGCCAATGGTAAATCAATCATTCGCTATTTGCATCAAGAAAATCCCAATTTAGCCAGGGAGTTTTCTGAAAGTTTTAATCGAGTTTATAAGGAAGGTGATTCAACTCATTTAAAAAAGTTGGTTGAAAAAATACTACAACCTTATGGAGGTATTCTTTGGAGCGGTTATCATTCCGATGCACCAGAAGATGCAAAAATACCAGAGCTTATAATTTTAGCCAAGAACAATGACTATGAGATTTGTTTCGAAGAACGAACCAACCAAGAAATCACTGCCATTTTATCTGACGGCTTAAAGATCTACAATGAAGAAATGATTGGTGCTTACAATCATACTCCCTTTACCATCTACATAAAATCTATCGACAAAAGGACCGTTTTAGCAGGTTGTTATGGGGATGTCACTCGAGCCAATTGCTATGTCGATTGCATTTGGGTTCATCCGGATTTTAGACAAAAAGGATTAGGACGAAATCTCATGGAAAAACTGGAAATTTTTGCAAAACAAAAGAATTGCCAAGTGATTACCATTGAGACGGCCGAATTTCAGGCAAGATCTTTTTATGAACAGCTTGGGTATTTTGTCATATCCATGACAGAGCATAATTGTTTTTTGGATTTCAACGTTTATTTGATGAGAAAATCGCTATGAAACAAGAACACCAATTGATTTATGAGCTAGAAATTTCTCTATTAAGGTCGGAAACGAGAAAATCTATTGCGCAACTGAAACTATTGATTGCTGATGAATTTATCGAGTATGGGGCCTCTGGCTCAATTTACAATAAGAACGACCTACTTGATTCTCTTCCAGAAGAAGAGCAACGAAGCTATATGGTTAATGATTTTTCAGTTTTAGAGGTGTCGCCTGAAGTCATGTTGGCAACTTATAAGGTTACTGTTGCCTCAAAAAGTTCTTTACGTTCTTCGCTCTGGCAATACAAACACAATCGTTGGCAAATGGTGTTTCATCAAGGAACGCCTTGCCACGAGTGCGAGGAATAATCCATTTTTACAGGTATTATGATGATAACAATAGCCTACCTAAAACAATATTCAGACTGTATTCCAAAGCTTGCTAAGATTTGGCATGAAGTTTTAGGTAAAATCTGGATGCCAGAGATCGGAATTGAAGAAATTGAATCTTTGTATTACGAAGAGCTGAACCAAGAGATGCCTTTTACTTACATTGCGCTATACGATGAAATTCCTGTAGGTTCTTGTACTTTGCAATTAAACGAAGATATTCGACCAGATTTAGGGCCGTGGATTGGTGATTTGGTGGTTGATCCAAAATATCAAAAACAGGGGATCGGAAAAATATTAGTTGATGCCGCAGTCGAGAAAGCAAAAGAACTTGGCTTTGAAAAACTGTACTTGTTTGCTCTTGATCCTACCATACCTGAGTATTATAGGCGCCTTGGGTGGAAAAAAATCGGTATGGATGAATTTAAATCTCATCCTGTAACGGTGATGGAGATCAGTTTATGAAGATAAAAAGGGTAATGCAAGAAGACTGGGAACTATGGAAATCATTTCGATTAGAAGCGCTAAAGAATTCACCTGAAAGCTTTGGCTCTTCTTATGAAGAGGAAGTGCTTATGTCCGATGCTGATTTTCAACATGGATTAAGTAAAGGATATGTATTGGGTGTCTTTGTTGACGATTTATTGGTGTCTTGTGTTGGATTCTATACGCTTATTTCACTTAAAACCAAACACCGAGGTGTACTTTGGGGTATGTATACTCGTCTTGAATACAGAGGAAAAGGTATTGCAACAGCATTAATTCAAACCCTGATACAGCATGCAAGGACCTGCGTCACTCAATTGCACCTAACCTGTGTAGTAAGTAATTTTGTGGCCTGCGCTTTTTATCAAAAGCAAGGATTTCGAATTTATGGTACCGAACCTAAAGCACTTAAAATTAATGGTACCTTCTATGACGAATATTTAATGGTATTGGATTTCAATGAGGAACCCATGAAAAAACTGGAAACTTATCAGAGCCTTTGTACTGAAGTATATGATTTAAGTAAACCTAATGCACCACAAGATGAATACTCATTCTATCGAAGCTATGCCGCAGAGGCTAAAGGCTTGATTTTAGAGCCTATGTGCGGCACAGGTCGATTTTTACTGCCTTTGGCTGAAGAAGGATTTGATGTTCATGGCTTTGACGCAAGTCAGCCAATGCTAGAACGACTGCATGCAAAAGCAAAGAGCAAAAATCTTAAGCCAAAAGCCTGGCATGGTTTTATTGAAGATTTAAAGCAAACCGATAAATATTCTTTAATTTTTATACCCAGCGGTTCATTTGGTCTCATCACAGAAAAGATTGATATTCAAAAAGCCTTAAAAACCATTTATGAACATATGGAAGATAAAGGACTTTTTGTATTTGAAGTAGAAACACTTCATGCGGTTCCTAATGAATTAGGTATATGGAGAGGCACAAGATGGCCAAAAGAAGATGGCACAATCATCCTACTCAGCCAATTAGTTATGCTCGATGAGGAGATTTGTTACTCTATAGGTAAATATGAACTGATTGATAACAACCGTATAATTCAAACAGAGGTTGAGGAATACAAAATTCGAATTTATCAAGACACTTCTTTCTTGCTCAATTTGCTCAATGAGGTTGGTTTTAGCAATGTACGAACGGTTAAAGCATTTGACCGAAGCGCATCGCCTAATGAAACAGACGAAAGTATTGTTTTTGAGTGCAGAAAATAATTGAGGTAATAAATGAATATTCTATGTCCAGAACCACTGCAAAGAGGAGATATCGTGGGGCTTATTTCTCCCTCGAGTCCTATTACGGAAAAAGCAATAGAAGTAGGAGTTCATTTATTAAAGTCGAATGGATTTAATGTAAAGTATGCAAAGCATATGTTTGGATCAGAACGATTTTTAGCTGGTAAAGACCGTGACCGTGCACAAGATGTGATGGATTTCTTTATAGACTCAGAAGTGAAAGCAATTATTGCAACCCGAGGAGGACAAGGTTCGCAACGACTTTTACCTTTCTTAGATTATGAATTGATTAAGAAAAACCCAAAACCATTATTCGGGTTTAGTGATACTACAGCGTTGCAATTAGGCCTATTTAAAAACACTGGCTTAGTAAGTTATACAGGGTTTACTTTGACCATTCATTTAAGTACCCAAGTTAAAAAAACATTATTTTCTTCTTTGTTAGGCCAAGAGTACACAATTCGCAAAGGAATAAAGGTTCATGGAGGCGTTAGCCGAGGTACTCTTCTTGGTGGCAATTTAACCCTTATGACTAATTTAATGGGCACGCCTTACATGCCTACTTTTAAAGGAAGTATTTTGTTGGTAGAAGATGTTGGCGTCGAGCCCTATAATATTGATGGCATGTTCTCACAATTAGATTTAGCAGGAGTTTTTGATGAAGTTTCCGGCGTTATTTTTGGTACATTTGAACAATGTAAAAGTAAGAAGTCGAATCAGAGCGATGGTACGGTAGAAGATGTAATCAATGAATGGGCTTCTAAATTAAAAGTCCCTTGTATTAAAGAGTTTTCCTATGGACATGGTAAGCAAAATTGCATTCTTCCAATTGGCAAAGTAGTTACTTTAGATGCAGATACTACTTGCGTTACGATTCAAAATTAAAAATGAAGAAATAACCACTTGATAAAACTGATGAGAGCATTGGTTTAATAGAGGCATAAATGAATACACAAGAAATACCCAAAGAATATCAACACACTTCACCAGCAGGAGCTGAGGTTCGATTGCTGATGAATAATCATTTAGGTGGAATGGCTCACTGTACTTTGAAGGCAGGCACAATTTCCAAAGCAGTTCGTCATAAAACTGTATCTGAATTTTGGCATGTCCTTTCTGGGGAAGGAACTATTTGGCGTAAGTTGAACGATGAAGAGAGCATTACCCCTTTAACTGCTGGAGTCAGCATCGATATTCCCTTGGGAACACATTTTCAATATCGAAGTGATGCAGCAGATTTGGTGTTTATTTGCGTTACTATGCCACCTTGGTCAGGCAGTGATGAGGCAAGTTATGTGGAGCATGGTGCCTGGCCTCCTACAGTGGAATAAATGAGATGACTTTAAAATTATCGTTTTTAGAAAATCCAAACCCTGATGATGTTCAAATATTAACAAATGGAATTAAGGAGTACGCCAAACAACAAAGAGGATTCGAATCCTTAGATTTCTTTGCATGCTTTATTCGTGATGCAGATAATAGCATTATTGGTGGTTGTAGTGGTGGAACCCTCTATGGAGGTCTTCATATCGATAATCTTTGGGTGAGTGAGTCCATCAGACATCAAGGATGGGGAACAAAGCTCATGCAAGCGGCATTGAGGTATGGCAATGAAAAAGATTGTGCTTTTGCAACAGTTAATACTATGGATTGGGAAGCAATAGAATTTTATAAAAAATTAGGATTTGAACTTGAGTTTGAACGGCATGGGTTTCAGAAAAACTCTATATTCTATTTTTTGCGGAAAGAATTTCAGGCAACAAGAGAAATCGGACTCTTAAATGGTGATTCAGTCTCGAGCTTAAGTCAAAAACCAAAACTGCCTGTATCAGAATCTTCGGTGAGAGAAGAGGTTGTCTCAATAAACAATGCGCCTCATTTTAAGTGGGGACAAAATTGTGATGCATGGTGGTTAAAAAATGATGGTCAGTTTAACGTTCTTTATGAAACGATGCCCTCAGGCAGTTTTGAGGTAAAACATTATCATCAGGAAACAGAACAATTTTTTTATTGTTTGCAAGGACAATTGGTTATTGAGTTTGAAGACTATGAACAGATGTTACAGGAACAGGAAGGAATAAGTATTAAAGCAGGGATAACCCATAAAGTGAAAAATAGTTCTGGAAATTTGGTTTCTTTTTTGGTGATTTCATCTCCTAATCTATCCGGGGATAGAGTTAATCTGGAGGCATAAAGTGCCTTCTGAACTGATTATCCGCAAAGCATTAATTGATGATGCTCAACATCTTCACCCTTTAATGGAGCAATTGGGTTATCCGCAATCGTCTAAGGAGTTGCAAAGACGACTAGAGCTATTTACTAGTGAACTGCATTACGGTGTCCTTCTTGCGGAAATTGCTGGAAAAGTTGTTGGTTGGATTGCTTGGTCTAAGAGTTATCTTTTTGTTTCCGAAATAACAAGATTTCATATTGAAGGCCTTGTGGTCGACCAAGGATATCGTAATCAAGGAATAGGTAAAAAGCTTATGATTACTGTTGAGGAATTTGCCAGAAAGTTTAGTCCCTGTATCATTGATTTGACATCTGGACTTAGGCGAGCGAAAGAGGGCTCCCATGATTTTTACAAATCGCTTGGATATCAGAATGAAGGTCATATGGCGAAACTGTATTTAAGGAAAATGCTGTGAACATCAAAGAATTACACTCTGCTTTAAAAGTTGAGACAGCAACATTAGATGATTATCCTACCATCCAAAACATGGCACGATTTTATGTATATGAACTCTCGCGTGACTGTGGTTTTATTTCAGATGATTGGGCTTTGCCTTCCGATGGCCTGTATGAAAGCTTCGATTTTAAAAAATACTTTGAAGAGCCGACAAGAAAAGCCTTTCTGATTAAAGTTGGTAATGAATTAGCTGGTTTTGCTCTATTAAATCACGAAGGAGTTTACCCTTATACTGCATGGAATATGGGCGAGTTTTTTATTACTGCTAAGTTTCAAGGCAAAGGTTTAGGTTATTTAGTTTCCTCTGAATTATGGAAAATGCATCCAGGCTTATGGGAGGTTTCTGTGATTCCAGAAAATAAGCGAGGGCTTAGTTTTTGGCGCAAAACTATTTCAAAAATTACAATGGGCAATTTCCAGGAAGAAATTAAAACAATCAATTATGATCCGCATCAACCACAACGAGTTATTTTTCGTTTTGATAGTACAGCACATGAATGCAGCAAGCCTTTAGAAAGCAAGAAAGAATATCAAATCCAATTTGTTGATGAACTTGATGAAGCTACGGAAAAACGAATGACAAATGGATTTATTGCCTATGAGGCTCAGCATGGTATTGACGTCAATTATCGACGTTTTTCAGTGACCATTTCTTCTGCCCATGGAGAAATTTTTGGTGCGCTTAATGCCTTTACTGCGTTTGCAGAAATTTATGTGGATGATATTTGGGTAGACAGTGCTTATCGTGGTAAAGGATATGGCAAACAGTTATTACTTGCTCTTGAACATCACTTCAAAGGTCAGGGCTTTAATAATATCAATTTGGTGACCAGTGCTTTTCAAGCTCCAGAGTTTTATAAAAAGTGCGGTTTTATGCCGGAATTTACGAGAATCAATAAAAAAAATCCCAAGTTAAGCAAAACATTTTTTGTTAAATTTTTTAATGAAGAGTCAGAGACACAAGGCATTCTTAAGGCGGCTCATAGTGAATAGAAGTCAACTAGAAACAATCTGTAAAAAATTAAAGATGAACCAACCTTTTGACTTGCCTCAAAGAGTCTATGGCGGTCTTTTACATAAAATGTGGTATCTGAAGTGCAATGGCTCGCAGTTTGCTGTAAAACAACTCAATAGCAGCATCCAATTGACTGAAGAAGTTAAATCCCAATATGAATTGACAGAACAGATAGCTTTCCAATTTTCCCAGCGTACTATTCCCGCAGTTCATGCTCTAAAATTAGAAAATAATTACTTAATCCTTTCAGAAGATGAGGCCTTTCTTGTTTATCCTTGGATAACAGCAAAAGCATTGGATAAAGACGCTATATCTGAGATGCATGCGCTTAAAATAGCCACTCTTTTGGCTGAAATTCATCCTATTAATCTTAATGTTCCCCAGCTAAGTGCTCAAGAATTTGATATTCATCCCAATGAAAAAATTAGTGTGTTAATAGACCAGTCAGCAAGCAAAAATTTGGTGTTTAAGGAGCAATTAAAAAGTAATCAACGAGTTATAATTGAGCTTAACGATATCTATCAAAAAACAATACCTATTCTACAAAGTAGTAGTGTAGTAAGCCATGGTGATTTGGATCAAAAAAATGTTTTATGGGATAAAAATGATACTCCATTTCTCATTGATTGGGAGTCTGCGCGAAAACTTAATCCCACTTATGAAATAGTCAATTGTGCTCTTGATTGGAGTGGAATTACTACTCCGCTGTTTAATAAAACTTTATTTATAAAAATGCTAAATACATATGCGTCTTCTGGAATAACAATAAATCAGGATCATTTGGAAGCTGCTTTTTATGGTGTTCTTGGCAATTGGATCAATTGGCTAGTATATAATATAAACCGTTCTTTTAGTTCTGATAAAGAGCAGCAGGGCATTGGTATTGAGCAGGTGCTTCAGGTTTTATCTACTATTATTCAAGTCAAGGCAAGTATTCCAGAATTAATTCAATTAGTAACACATGAATTAGGAATAACCTTTTAACTTTCGCCAACTTTGATTACCATACCGCACGAACGTAACTTAAGTTTCAAGGAATGCTTCATGACGAACATCAACAATAATAAAGCTGCATTAGTGACCGGAGCCAGCCATGGAATTGGTCTTGAACTTGCTAAAATTCTTTTAGGTGACGGCTGGGTTGTCTATGGAACAGGGCGGGATGTAAGCAGCTTAGAGGATACTAAAGCGCTATATTCTCGTTTTGTTCCCATTCAATCGGATTTTACTCGCAATAGTGATATCGAACAGGTTGCTAAAATTATTAATGATTCTGGAATACCGCTTCATCTTTTAGTTCAAAATGCAGGAATGAAAAGTCCTCCACGTCCGTTGACCGAATACGATTGTGACAGTATTGACGAAGTTTTTCAGGTTAATTTATTAGCTCCAATGAAACTTACAGCACTACTTGCCGCGCAGATGCCTGAGAAGTCTCGGATTTTATTTGTTACATCAAGAGCAGCGACTCTGAAACTTAAAGAAAGCTCAACATACTGTGCCAGCAAAGCGGGTTTGGATGAAGTAACTGCTATTGTGAGAAAAGAGCTAGCAGAGAAAAATATTGGTGTGTCTTGTGTTATTCCAGGGGAGGTGGATACAAGAATTCAAAAAATTTTAAGAGAAACAACTTCATTTCATTTACATAAAATGTTTGATGAGGCTTATCAGTCCGGTCAATTAATAAGCCCGGAAACTTGCGCGGAATTCCTTAAATGGTTTCTTTGCGACTTATCTTTTGATGAATTTAAACAAAGCAATATGCCTGTTTCCATCTATGAAGAATGGCATCATCCATTTTGGCTTAAAGATAGGAATAAGTTACCTCCTTTTCCTTTCTAATTTGTTTATGAACTTTTACGAGCATTTCCAATAAAAGTTTAACTTTGGAGAATAGATGCTTCGTTTGTTCTGTTCTTTTTTCAAGGCATATTTTCTTATGGGGGATATGCTCTCCTCTCTACAATTGCTTCCTAAAATAGATCCGATCATGCCCTTCTAAATAATTTTTAATTGTGCCTAAATGCTGATAGCCTTGTTTTAAATAAAATCTTTCTGCCTGAAAAGAAAAAGTATCTAATGTCGATGCTGGAATTCCTCGTGTAATTGCTTCGGCTTCAACGCTGTGCAATAGTTCAGCACCGATACCAAGACCACGGTATTCCTCCTTAACCCAGAGGACATCAACATATATTGAGCTTTTATGAGCGTACACAATAGCTCCGCCAATAATAATACCCTCGTTATCTTTCACATAGATTGAGTAACGCTCTGGTTTGGTTCCTGTAAAAGGAGCATTAAAATTTACTATCCCATCACGAATAATTTTATCTTGCTGTTCTAGTAGCTTAGCGTCTATAACAAGCTCTAGTTGGTAATTCATTTGCGCTTGATTCATGAGTTACATCTTCTATTAGTTTGAATACAATAAATCATTGACAACTTCCATAGTAATTTCGGGTAGTTTTTGCGTTTGATCAATACACTCTTGAATGGTTATAACCGCTTTTCTAATTTCATTGGGTAACATCTCAGATGGGGCATTTTCGCCTGGCCAAGAAGCATCTCGAGTAGCTTTATCAGGCCAACGAGAATAGGCAAGCCACATACCATCGTTAGTTTTATGCAGGCAAGAACCTAATGCACCGCGATATTGCACAAAATAGGAAGCGACCTGATGCCAGGCCTTTTGATACTCCATCTCAAGCTCAGGCTTAATAAAAGCTCGGTAAATAACAGCAAAACATTTTTTTGAAAGCAACTTAAATTGTTTGAGTGCTTCTTCAGGCGTTATATCCTGGGCACCCAAAACTCCCTCCGCTTTGAATATGTTTATACCTTTGGGAATTGAAAATTGGGACGTAAAATACATCTGATCAAGACCTATTCCAAAAGCACAATGCTCATAGCCTAGGACACGAAAGTAATTAATTGGCCGCTGGTTTTCATTAGCTAAGACATAGTTTCTGAATTTTGGATTATAAAATCCATAAGTCATGTAGTAATGAATACCTTGGCTTTCAAGATGTTGAATGATTTGCACCAAATTCTGGTGCAGTTTTTCAGGCGAATAAAGTTCAATATACATCCCAGCTTTTTCAAGCGTCGAATGTTCATTCTCTGGATAAGGAGGATTCAGTGCCACAAAATCACCAGGTGTCGCAATCGAAATCACGTCCATAAAATCACCACTTCTGAATGAAACTTGATTCGCATTAAGAAGGTTAGATACTCGGTCAATCTCACTCAAGAACATTTCTAGGGACAAATTCGCATGCTCAAGAAATCGATTAGCATTTTTTCCTTCAAAGAGTTCACCTTCGCGATAGATAATATTCAATTCCTTATCATAAAAAAGGATTCCGCCCCATGAATGATTAATGATGAAAGGGAGCAGTAACGCTTTTTCTTCATCAGTTGTTTGGTTGTAATTCCCAATCACTTCAAGGAAAAAATCTTTCTTCGATAGGGAGGCATCATATTTTTCTATTAAGGCAGTATAAGAAGTTTTGACAAGAGCAGGGTTATCTTTAATTAAAAGAAGTGTATTAATCAAAATTTTATTGCTGTCATTGATAATATATTCTTCTGCAACGCCAATCTCCATTGCAGCCAGACTCCAAGAAGCAGAACCTGCAAAAGGCTCAATGGCTTTCTTGTATTTTTGGCCCTTACTATTTGCCAATAATACAGAGAAATGCTCATTCAACCAGCTAGTATCAGGGGACATATGCCCTGTCAAATCTGGAAGAGTAAGGTTCCTATTTCCCAGATAATGGAGCGGTCCCCCATGATTTTGATTTAATTGAATAGAATCTGAGCTCATAATAGCCACTATGTGGTAAATACAACTATAGAGTCGCACATTTTAACATGAAACAAAAAATTCCTTTATTCTTTATTACTAATTAAGTATTGACCCTCACGTTGCGTGATAGCTTAGAATCATCAATTAAGGAGATGATGCTTATGAACTATTATCAAATTAAAGAAATCAGCCAAATGACCTCTCTCTCAATTCGATCATTGCAATACTACGATGAAGTAGGTTTGTTAAAACCAACAAAGCGCTCTGATTCTGGCTATCGTTTGTATTCTGAAGCTGATTTACTCATTTTACAACAAATTATCACTTTAAAATTCCTTGGATTTTCTTTATCTACCATCAAAGAAATCATTGGGAATCCAAACTTTAATCTGGCTGCATCAATGAGCCTTCAAGCACGCGAATTGAGCGAAAAGGCTAATAAAATAAATGAAGCAGCCTCTTTGTTAACTTACATTGCCAGTCAATTGGAAATAAACCAGCCAATCAATTGGCAAAGTAGTGCAAAAATTATTGAAATATTGGAGTTAAATACTATGAGCGATCCTGTATTAAAAAAATATCAAGCAGCTAGTGAATCAGAGTTAGGTAAAAAATCGGACTACGATTCCACCTACAATCCTAATCGGCTCTATCCTATCCCCAGAGCGGGTAAGCGGCAAGAAATTGGCATTGATCCTGCTCATCCGCCTTTTGTGGGTTTTGATTGCTGGAATCATTATGAAGTTTCCTGGCTCAACGAGAAAGGAAAACCGGTGGTCGGGATTGGTGAAATTTTTTATGATTGTAACTCGCCAAAGCTCATCGAATCCAAGTCATTAAAATTATATTTTAATTCATTCAATAACACCAAAATAAAAAGTATTGATGAGTTAGAGAATACGATTAAAAAAGATTTGGAGGCACGTGTTGAATCACCAGTTTTAGTTAAAATTTATTCCTTGGAACAAGCGAGTCAATACGCTGCATCACAAATGTTGACGGGCGAGTGCATTGATCACCTCGATGTCGAGTGCTTTGTCTATTTGGTTGAGCCATCGTTTCTTAGTGTTCAAGATGTGGTGGTGGAAGAACAGTTGTATTCTGACCTTTTAAAATCAAATTGCTTAGTCACCAATCAACCGGATTGGGGAAGTGTGTACATCGCTTACAAAGGAAAAAAGATAGATAGGGAAGGCTTATTAAAATACCTTGTTTCCTATAGAAACCATAATGAATTTCATGAGCAATGCATAGAGCGAATTTTTGTGGATATTATGAATTATTGTAAACCTGAAGTATTAACAGTTTATGGACGTTATACCAGACGTGGAGGATTGGATATTAATCCCTATCGCTCCAGCAAAAATAATACTTTTGATAGAAAAAATATCCGACTCATTCGACAATAAATAATGACTTAATGATCTATCCAAGCTCTTAATTTTCCAGAAAATCGGCCTTGTCGGCGCAATGTTATTAATGCGATTGGGTCGATGCTTTTAATTAGGCGATACTCGCCCAACACCGCATGAATAGACCAACACTGCTGAATAATTGCAATAATTTCAAACAAATGCACAGATGACTCTATCGATAGCCAATTTTTAAAACAAGCTTCCTGCAATTGCCTATATTGACTGGTTGATAATTTTAAAAATTCTGTTACTCGATACAAACAATTAACGAATGAGAAAAAAGGATGAGTAATAACAACTTCCCCTAAATCAATCATCGTGGTTTGATGAGTATGGGGATTCACTAAAATATTTTTACCGTGAAAATCTGCATGGCCAAAAGTATCAGGTACTTTAAAACTGGCTAATTGCTCACAAAAAGTTCTTAATTTACCATCTAAACTTTTTAATTGTTTTAATTCTTCTCGGGTTAATCCATCACCAATCAATAGCTCTTCTTCACATAGTAATTGCTGATAAAGTTTTGGCAATTGCTGCAGGCGCCAATCTGGGACACCTAAATCAAGAAACAAGCTTATTTTATCTGCGGAGTTTATTTGCAGCATTGTGTAATGATGCATCATATCAATTAAAAGATTGGGCTTAACTTCCTGTTTAAAGACCTCATGCAAAGAAATGCCAGCATCTTGCATTAAAAAACAGTGAAGTTCTTGATTATGAGCTATGATTTGCGGAACAGGGGCATTGAATTGTTTCTGCAATAGCTGAATGACATTGGCTTCTAATGACAATGCAGAAGGCACTTTCTTCAAATAGACCAACCCAAGATTTGTTTGAAAACGACACACTTCTGACCAGGCTGTATCGAGAACTATTTCTGGTTTCGTGGTTTCAAGTAGATACCCTGAATCGTTTAAGGTACTAAGAGCCCATTCTATGTGAGAAGTCTTCATAATCATTTCCTATGATCTTCGATCAACTCATGAATCGTGCGCAATGCTTTTTTTGCTTCAAAATTCATCTCGGTTTGTTGGTTAACAAGATACATCATTGCTTTCCATAAAGCCCAAGCACGTCCTCGTGCCCAAGCGTTTGGGTCAAGTGCCAGGGTTTCTAAGAAAATGCTCCGACTTTTTCCTTCAAATAATGTCCAGGCAATAGCAAGATCGCAAGCAGGATCGCCGATGGCAAGTTGGCCAAAATCGATAACTGCACTTAATTTTCCTTGAGAAAGTAACAAATTGCCAACACTGACATCACCATGCACCCAAAGGGGTGGATTCTGCCAAGAAGTTGATAATGCTTTTTCCCAAATTTCTGTTGCAGCACGGAAATCTATAGTGTCCTTCAAATCTTCGATGGCTTTTCGTGTTTCTGAATCATAAACTGCTAAATCACCACCGCGATAAAAACTCTGAGGACCCGCAAGAGGTCCACCCATTGAGTTGATGCTTTGGAGCGCCTTAAGAAATAGAGCTAAATCATGTGCAAACTCAGATAAATCATTAATGGGAGTAGCTGCTGCCGTTTCCCCAGGAAGCCAACGATTAATGGACCACTTCCAAGGATACAGTTCATTGGGTTTTCCCATCGCAAGTGGGGCGGGTATGGGAAGAGGAAGAAGTGGGGCTAATTTGGGTAACCATGTTTGTTCTTTTTCCACTTGCCCTGCGTATTCGGCGCTACTGGGCATGCGAATGAGCATTTCTGTACCTAAATGAAAGGTTCTATTGTCCCAACCGCTATTGTTTACAGTTTGAATAGGTAGCTGACCCCACTGTGGAAATTGTTGCGTAATGAGCTCACGTACTAAGGCTGCAGTAATATTTATTTTGGATTGTGTATTCGTCATTGTTGCACCATAAAATCGATATTCTACTTCATCAAGCAACTTGCCTGACTCACTTGCTTTAATGTATTCATCTTCAATAATGCCACCCATTTTTTCAGCAATTTTCCGGCTAGAGATATTTTGTCTTACAACAGGATATTTTAGATAATCATAAACCATATTAGTTTCAGCCCAGGTTTTTAATAAATTCATCGCTTCAAAACCATAATGAAATCCATGAGCACTTTTCTTTAACCAAATGCCTAATTCAGGTGTCTTTGTATTTGCTTGGTGTAGGCAAGCATATCCTAAAAAATTCTGGTTCTCTTTATTGATGATGACCAATGCGATTTCTGAGCCTGCTTGCATTTTAATTTGCTGTTCAGAAATGTGCTGATTAATTTCCTCTTGTGTTTTCGGAGCACTTGGCCACATGTGCTCTGTAATTTCAGCAGTAAATTCTTTACATAAATCTTCTGCATATTTTAGTGAAACAGGAATTAACTGAAGTCGTTCGGATTGTAAGGTGAGATACAGATAGTTAGGCATAGAATACTTACTCGTAGAAATTGTTATCAATGATTTGTTTGTTATTTTAGCAATGAGTATCTTCTCAAGTGAATGCTTGTAAGAGAAAAACATTGCTATTTTTCCCAAAACTAATTCTTCTGTTAGATTAAAATAATAATCACGTATTCGATACTCACGTAGTTCTACGTATTGATGCATCTTATGGCCTATTTGTATAATTATTATATCATTTGGATTTAGGAGATTAGTAAGAATGAATCAACCTCAACGAATTTTTATTATTGGTCATCATGGTGCTGGTAAAGGATTATTAGCTAAGTCTGTGGCGCAATCTTTAGGGTGGCAATTTGTCGATGCAGATTTAGGGTTAGAATCTCATGTTGGACGACATTTGTCTGAAATACTTGGAAGCCCCGGAAGTGATGTTTTTTATGAGTGTCAGTTTGACATATTAAAGTCCCTTTGCACGCAAGAGCACATTGTCGTAACTACCGATTCCAGTGTTGTTCTAGCTTTAAAAAATTGTCAATTATTGCGAAATGAAATGACTGTATTTTTGGATGTGAGTACTCCGGTTCAAATCGAGCGTACTGCACGCAATCCAGCAAATTTATTGCCTATACCAAGTTTGAGTGATTTTTTTGATCAATTACATGACGAGCGCGATAGTTTATATAAAGAAGTGGCTACACTGACTATTCATGGTGATGATGGCAAATTAGAAGAGCATACGCGTTGTATTGCGAAGGCTATTTTGGGAAATGAAAAAATGCTGCCCAAAAAAACAATTTTGGAGAAAAAAGATTTCACATTATACCATAAAGTATGTCATACGAAAGTTGATTTATCTGAGCAACAAGCCATATACCTTAAGTTGTTGGCTCAAGGAAAAACGGCTAAGGAAATTGCGCGTGAAGCCCATGTTTCTTATAGGACAGTCGAAGGAGTTATTGCTAAATTAATGGATTCGTTAGGATGTTCTTCGAGTAAAGAATTAATTGCTTTATATCATGAACAACCATAAAGCTAAACCTATCTCTTTAAAAAGGCTCTAAAATGGATAGGATGATGTAATGCTAACTCTCCTGGAGTATCTATGCCAAAATATGATTCACCTTATTTACAACATCTTATTGAGGAATTAGCTGTAGCGACTTCTACAGAAGAAAACGATCAAATTTGGCAAAGGGTTGAAACACCCATTATTGAAGATGTTCCAAATCAGCCAGAGCAGTGTTTGGTCACTTTTTTATATAGAGAGGAAAGCGATAAAAAAACAATTTATTTGTGGTCTACATTTACTGGATTACCTTGTTCTTTGCAGAGTCAATTTAAAGCTATTCCAAACACTGATATTAGATACTTAACTTTGATATTGCCGCGCACTTTTCGCTCTTCGTATAACGTACTCATTGTTGATGAAGATACCCCAAAAGAGGAATTCCCAGAACAAGAAAATACTAAAAGCCTCTACCCCGTTCCAACAGGAAAATTCAAAGAATCACAAATGTTATTAATGCACTTATTTAATCAAGGCTGCGTTCAAACTGATCCAAGAAATAAACGGGAAATAACCTATTATATGGATTATGACAATCCCGGCGAATTTTTTGGCAAGGAATCCATTATTGAGCTACCTAATGCACCAACTTTTGTAACTGATTGTTCTTTAGATAAAGCAAAGGAACATCCTGAGCGATGTAAAAAAGAACATCGATTTTTTTCTTTCGAGCTGAACTTCTTGGAAACTCGTTTAAAAAATGTTCCAGGCTATTACGAAAATCCTGAGCAATCGATACGAAAATATTGGGTCTATTTGCCTCCTGATTACGATAAACAGGCAACACCTTACCCTATGATTTTATTTTTAGATGGTAGTGATTATTTAAATCCCATGCCGGCACCGCTTATTTTAGATAAGCTCATTCAAGAGGGAAGTATTCCTCCTTGTGTTGCAGTATTTCTGGAATACTCAAGCATTCATCGTATGCATGAATACAACTGTAATGACGCATTCACCTCATTTTTAGGGCATGATTTTATTCCGATGTTACATGATAAAAACCAATTAAATATCACTCAAGACGCAAGATTAATAACGATTGTTGGGCAAAGTGCCAGTGGCTTAGCTGCTTTTTATGCCGCTTTAACCAAACCAACTGTGTTTGGCAATGCTATTGCTTTATCACCTTCCTTGGAAATGCAAAAATTGACTGATTTAGAACAAAAGATTGAACAACACCATAAAGAAAATCCTAATATGCAATTTATTTTTGATATTGGTACTTATGAAACGATTCCGGTAGACTTAGAATTCGAAGATGGCTCTACTCAATCTATCGCAACATTTGAAGCTAATCGAAGAATTGCTGATTTAATGGAAAAGAAAGGAATGCTTATCCATAAGTCTGAATTTATTGGCGGTCATAATTATGGTTGTTGGTGTGCCAATTTGCCTGTTCATATAAAAACCATTTTTGAACACAGGAAAGTGGCAATCCCATCACAACAAAACAAATCAGTTATAATAAACAAAATTTAACGCTAATGGGTCGAAATGATGCGCGACTGCGAATCTTTACAGCCATTGATTGTACTCATTACGGGTGCATCTGGGGTTGGAAAAACAACATTGCTTAAAGAAATCGAACAGCAATATCCTCAGGAGATCATTTCTTCTCATTTTTTTGATAGCATTGGTGTTCCCAGTTTTGATGACATGATCCAACAATACGGCTCAACCGAAAAATGGCAAGAGGTCACTACAAGATGCTGGATTGAGCGTTTAAGTCAGATTCATGATAAAAAGCTGATTTTCCTAGAGGGGCAATTTAATCCAGAATTTGCTTTAGTACCACTTAGAGAGCAGGGTATAGAAAATTATTTACTGATTTGTTTGCATACGGAGCAAGCCATACGAGAGCATCGGTTGAGTGTACTTCGCAATCAGCCTGAGTTAGCAGATGTCCCTATGAACAATTGGGCTCTATTTCTTAAAAAGAAAACTGTTGAGATGGGTGGCATTATTCTCGATTCTTCGCAGGATAACATCAATACGCTTGCCATGGAACTTATGGAGTTGGTTAGGAAAAAACGGCAGTTCAAGATTGAGTGTAAAGAGATTTCACTTTCTTATCCAGGATTGTCCAATCTCCTTAAACCAAGCGTTGGATGCCCAACACCTGAAAAAATGAAACAGGTACTTCTATCTTATACTCAACTTGGCCAGTATCTTATAGGGGCGTTTTTAAAAAATGACTTGGTTGGTGTGATTGGTCTTCATTTAGAGGAGAGTTTTGCCATAATCAGACATATTTCGGTAATTGAAGCATATAGAAACCAAGGAATAGGTAAGAACATGCTGATATATGTACTCAATCATTTTCCAATACAAACGCTTCGCGCTGAAACAGACGATGAGGCTTACGGTTTTTATCAGCAATGTGGATTTCGATGTGAGGCATTTATAAATAAGCACGGTAAACGTTACACCTGCTATTTAGACAAACAATCTTAGAGGGCTAGAGATGCGCCGTGGAGAATTAAATTATTCTGATGAACAGCTGATGGATTTTTTATATCAAGGCTACCAGATTATGGCCTCAGAGCTCCATTTTGTTGAGGTGGGGTCTTTTTATGGATTTGTTATTTCGACGAATACGACTAAAAAATATTTTCTAAAAGTTTATCCTGAAGGCCAATCGCTGGTTCCAATCCATCCTACGATTGAATCACTCAACCAGACCGGTATCGCTTTAAATCGATTCAGAAACGAATTTGGTATGAAGAACTTGTCCTATATGATTTCAGATGTTCAGGGCCATTATTGTTTTAGGACCAATGAATTGATTTTGACATTGTTTGACTACATTGAAGGAATTCATCCAGCCTATTCGCCCAATCAGCTTTTGGCCGATAAAATGGCTACTCTTCTATTTCAATTACATCAAATTCCAGTTCATGAGTTCTCATTTTTTGAGACAGAACATTTTGATATCAATTATGCGTTAGGAATAAAGGATTGGATTAACAATTCAGTTGAGGTGATTGAGGAAACGCATGCAGAATCGATGTTGTCCCAACTGGAGTGTTATAAAAAGCAATTGTTACAAGGACTATCTCAATTACAAGAATGGAAAAAGAAGTTCACTCAGCAGCCAGTCCCTTTTGCTCTAACTCATGGTGACCCTCACCACTATAATGTACTACAAACTCCTTTTGATGTTTGGTTGGTTGATTGGGATGGAGTTAAAATTGCACCAATTGAGAGAGACCTTTGGCATTATGAACAGGCTCCATTGACTGAGTTCTATTTAAAACTGAATCCCAACTGTAGCATTAACCATGAATTGTGCCGGTTTTACCAACTTCAACGATTTTTTGGGGATGGACGCTATTATCTTGAACAGGTTTTGACTGGAAAAAATAGAACTGCTCAGCAGTCAGAAGAGGACAAAAATACTTTTTTAACTCATTGGGGATGGTCATACTGCGTGTAGTATTAGAGCATGTAACCTTAGCCAAGAAAATTATATTTCACTCTCCTGGATTTACTTCTTAGGCAACTAAATTCCAGATTATTAATCTGATTGATGTGAGTTAAATAAAATTGAAAAATCGTTTGCTTAAGGTCTGTATCTCCTTTTTGATAACGGGTTACTAAAATCAACAAGGCTAATAATCGCTCTTCATTGATGGGTGAATACAACAATTCTTGTAACAAAGAAAAGGGTAGTAATGATTGATAGCATTTGGCGACTTTTCTTAAATCAGGGACGCTTACACCCATAAATTGGTCATGCTCTGCATAATCTCCTGGTCCCGTTTTATAATAGATTGCTTTTTGCTCCGAATCAGGTTTTTTGAGTAACTCGAGCTCGCTTCTAAGTGTTTTGAGTGACTCCATCATTTCGATTTTATTTAGAGTTGTTGTCATAGTTAATGTCTTATGTTGGTTATTTTATGCCTATGTATACTGCACTTTCATGAGGCTTTTTATAGAGCTCAAAATCAGTGAGGTAGGTTCTTTCGTATATTGATTTTTTATTAAAATAGCTCCAAATAGTTTGCCAGGCATTAATGATTGCTGAGGGATTAGGACCGATTGCTTCAAAAACCAGATAGTTGCCCGCTTTTATAGCGACTCTATCTAAGTTCGTAGCTTTAGATTCATTCACAATTTCTATTCCCGCGGTGACTGTATAGTACCCTGATGAGTCGGACTCATAATGGTGGTATACGCCATAAACCGGCTTTTCTTGTTGTGCTCTGATGTTTGAATCAAAGAATTGTTCCCATAGTTGAGGCAGTCTTGCCGTTTGAGGATTAAACTCTTCTTCATTTTTTGTTCTTACACTCATTCCAGTTACTGTAAATTCTTGAATCTGAGTCAATTGGGGGATAATAACAGTCATACCGTTCTCCAAATAGAAGTTTTAATTAATATAAGCCTGCATGGCATTCGCAATGATGCGTTTGTCCTCTTCAGTGATTTTTAATAATCCAAAACGAAAGGGGTATCCCCAATTCTTGTTATTTTTTGTCAATTCAAGTGATTCAATGAGCGCGTGTATGGGAACATCAAATCCTTTATTGGCCCAAAGTACATTGCGTCGAAATGGAAAAAAACCATTGCCCATATCTACCTGGTAGGGGTCACCAGGTAGAATGATTCCAAGTGCTGTAAATGCTTGCAATTTCTCAATCCCTTTAAAGTGCAGAGTTGGTGAGTAATAGATGATGCAATCACCTGCTTGTATTTTTTTTAGAGGCGCAAGTTTACCGTGGCAAACTTGCATAAAGCCTCCTTCCACTCCAATCCGTACGTGGGACGCGCAGGCGACAGCCAGCCAGTTTTGGTTCATGATCAGTTCTTTGAAAAAAAGCGAATTCGATGACCATCTGGGTCGCAGGTTACAAACGTGTAACCAAAATCCATTGGTGTTGGTTCTTGTATCATTTTAAAGTTCTTAGTTTGATAATTTCTAAAAAGTTCATCAACGGCTTGTTCATCGGGAACCAAAATGGCGAGTTCGCTACCGCCACCCAATGCAGTTGGTGCGGGTAACGCAGAATTTTGAGACCATAATCCCAATCGCAAACCGGATTTTAATAGAAACATGGCGTAATCAGGCTCAGTGTGGATAGGCTGGGCATTGAGCAATTCTGAGTAAAAATGAGTACTGTTATCTATATTGCTCACATAAAATAGAACTAAATTGGGGTCGAATGTCATGATTTCTCCTGTTTTTTATTTTTCGTTAAATTCATTGGAGAATATAAAACAGACTCATGACAGTTTTTGTCAGTATCATTCAATAGGATTGGGGAATATTATGTAGGGTGCGCCACTTCTTTAAAAGGGATTGTCGGCGTTCGGAATATTTTTGTTCTTTAATGGATACTTGAAGAATTCTATCGGTTCTGAAGTGACGGAAGTCCTGCCTTAGCTCACACCAACCCACCATGAGATGAACTTCCTCAAAAAAGCCGAGCGCAATAGGCCAGAGTATTCGTGTCGAATGATTGTTTTGGAGATCTTGATATTCTAATTCGATTTTTCGTTCTAAACGTATCGCTTTGCGAATGAGAATAAGATCACTATCCTTACTTTCGGCACATTTTCCTGGGGGAACTAAGAGTCCTGAAGTTTCTAGTTGGTGTTTTAATTCAGTAGGAAGGAGTGCTGAAATTTTTGCAAGCACATTTTGAGCTGCGATTTTAAGTTGAGTATCCGCTCGTTGTGCAACCCAACGTGACCCTAGCACCATTGCCTCAATTTCATCATCTGAAAACATCAAAGGAGGCAACATAAAACCAGATTTAAGCACATAACCAACACCGGGCTCGCCTTCAATTGGCGCGCCTAAGGATTGTAAGGTTATTATATCTCGGTAAAGAGTCCGTAGGCTCACGCCTAATTCTTCTGAAAGATTTTTGCCGCTCACGGGTAATCGATGACGTCGTAGTAATTGAATTAAATCAAATAAACGTTCAGTTCGAGACATTATTGTAATAAATACTGCTGCCAAATCATGTCAGTAGTGTATCATGAATACTTATAGAACTAATAATTTGCTTATTATGATTATTCTAATAGCAACAAACCTTGGGTTTAATGCATGCCCTCAAGAAACGCTTTAAAGCCACCTGCGATCGGGCTATTCTGATTGGGATAATAGGCTTGGTAGGCCTGTCGATCAACACTTAGCATAAACTGATTAGATGCGAGTATATTCCAAAACAGCCGGATTTGTTTGGCTAAAAGGAACGCACTTGATAGCTGTTCCTTTGTCGCTAATCCTAACCATTTTTCGAGGCAAGCATCTTGAAGTTTCTGGTATGTTGAATCACCTTCTGTTACTCCATAGTGAGTAATCGATTGTTCTAGACAGGTATGTAACGAAAAAAATGGATGAATGATCGCGGTCTCTCCCCAATCAACAAACGTCATTCTTTTAGTAATTGGATCAAGAAGAACATTCTTATCATGAAAATCGTGATAACCTATGGTTTCAGGAATCCTAAAGCTTGCTAATAATTTGCACTGCGCTGAAAATTTCGGACTTAGACTGTGTAATGTTTGCAATTCTTTATCCGTTAGACCCTCTGCTTTTAAAAAAGCAGTTTGCTTTAACATGTGATCATAAAGAAAGGGTAATTGATTTAATCGCCAATCAGGTACGCCTAGTTTGAGAAATGTCGCGATACATTCTTCTGCGCTGAGTTGGATTGTGGCATATTGCTTTATTGCTTCGCATAATAGCTTTGGCTTGAAGTTGGTTTTAAGCGTTTGACGCAAAGAAATACCCGCATCCCTCATTAGAAAACAATGTAAATCCTCATTAATTTCAATTATATCGGGCACATTGGCATGGAATTGGGATGACAATACTCGAATGATTTTGGGCTCATTAGATAGAAAAAGAGAGGGTGGTGTTTGTTTTAAATAAAAATTCTCTGTTGATGTTGCAAATCGGATCACATGAGACCACGGTGTTGACAATACAATTTCTGGTGAGTGCTCTATTGAGTAGCCATTAGAAACCAGGTAATCGGTTCCCCATTTGAAAAGTGGTAGTAGATTATTCATTTTTGGAAGTTAAAATGCATAAAAAATGACGAGAAAAATATAAGTCTTACTTAACATAAAAAACTTCCCTTTAAATAGTTACCAAGAGAATATTATACATAAAAAAGCGAGTCTCAATAGAATAGTAAAAGCAGGATAAAATAATGGAACAGTAAGATGATTTACCTATATCCGTGGTATAAACAAAAGGATAATGGATTAATTCTTAGTTTGCTTATTCAACCCGGTGCCAAATGCAATCAAGTAGTAGGTGCTGTTGGAGAGGAACTAAAGATAAAAATCGCGGCACCTTCTATTGAAGATAAAGCCAACATGGAATTAGTGCGATACCTGTCTGTCTTATTCAAAGTCCCTAAAAGTCAAATTAAAATAAAGAGAGGCCTTAAGTCTCGACACAAGATCATTGAAGTCATTGGTTGTGGTGTTGATGCTCTTCAGTGGTGTAAAATTAAAGAATGATTTTAAATAATAAGCCTAAAATGCTGGATACAACAATAATTGAGAACAATTGGCGCTCTCGTGGCTTTAGTTTTGAGCTTTGGGAAGATCCCCCAGGTCAAATTTGGAAGGATTTTAGGCATGAAACGGATGAGTTATTCATGTTGCTTGAAGGTGAAGTTATTTTAACCGTGGGCAATAAAACGTTAAAACCTGCTATTGGAGAAGAAGTATTGATTCCAGCAGGAGTAGATCATACGGTTCAAACCAGTTCCACCACAGGAAGCCGTTGGTATTATGGTTACAAAATAAGAAGGTAAGGGAATGACACAAAAGAAAATATCATTAGAAAATGATGCTGTTCTGCAATTCATTGTTGATGAATTAATATCTTTACATCATTGCCATACAATTATTTTATATGGCTCGCGCGCACGAGGAGACTTCGCAGTAACCAGTGATTATGATGTTGCAGGGATTAGGGAAAAAGGAGATAAGCAACGAATAGCACACTTTGATGAAGCACATCAAGTTTATCATGATATTTTTGTTTATCCTGAGAATGCTTTTGATTCAATTTCTGATGAACATTTATGTATGTCAGATGGCATCGTTGTTCTTGAAAAAGCTCATTTTGGCACAGAGTTATTAAAAAAACTCTCTGCTTTTTTAATATTGCCTGAGTCCCTCCCTCCTGATGAAATTACAGCACGTAGAGTGTGGTATCAAAAAATGCTGGCAAGGGCGTATACTAGAGATTTAGAAGGAAAATATCGCCATATTTGGTCAATCTTCACAATTCTAGAGGATTATTTTGTATTCAAAGAATTGCGTTATCAAGGTCCAAAAAAAGCATTCAAGTATTTAGAAACACACGATCCAGAGACTTTATCATTATTTGATGAGGCCATAACGAATATCGATAATTTGGATGCCTTAAATAGGCTAATTACAAGAGTTATAAAGATAGACAAAACGTAGGATAATTATGCCAGAATTAGATATTGAAATTATCAAAGATAATCCAGAGTACTTTCTTGTGAAAAGGCATCTATTATTTTTATTTAGAGTGCCTAGTAATGAAATTTAATATTTATATTAAAATTTTGACTGCGTTCTTTGTGATTTTTTTAATTCTTGTTTTGGCATTTTTTAAATATTTAAAGTCAGTTGAGACAAAGATAGTTGTTAATGCTGGAAAAACGACCTCGCAAGGGCTTTTAATTAGTTTAGAAAAAGAGTTAATTAATAACCCGAAATCAAACTGGGATGCGATAATAAAGAAGAAAACAGATAATGTTATTCATCTTATAGCAATCGACAGTCTAAAACTCACCCTGGTGCAGAATAATCAATTAAATAATGGTGAAATCATTTTTTTATCAGGTACAACCTATCAATTTCTAAACGAGGTCATTGTAGAACATACTGCGTATAAAAAAATTGGTAATACCCCATATGCATTAGCTTACAATTTTTCAGATCCTGGCGAAATTATTTTTAATTATATGAATCCTGTTTTAAAACAAATCGTTCAACATTTATTATCAAAATCAAAAAATACCTGGAGTAATGAACTATTACATTTAGAAAAAATATATGGTTTCCCTCTTCATGTTTATAAAACTAAAAGTAAATACTTACCAGGTAATATAATTAATTCTTTATCAACAAAGCGTCTAGTATTTGAAACCAATAAAAACTCGTCACAAATTGTTATTCTCTATTATAGTTTTAGTGGTGGAATACTCAAAATTGGCCCACTAAGCTATCTACCAGTTATGGCAAGAATCAGCGATGTTATGTATTATTTTATAGGAACTTTCTTTTTTATATCCCTTTGTCTTATTGCCTTATTTTCATTGCTTTTTGTTAGAAATATGAAAAAGGTGTATCAGATAACTAAAAATTTCAGTCAAGGGAACTTTGATTTTCATCGGAAAATAGGTGCTACCTCTGTTTTGTATGGGCTGTATAGGAATATCATCCAAATGGGTGAGCAATTAAAAGAACTGATTGAATCACATAAACAATTGTGCCGGTTTGTCGCGCATGAAATTAGGACCCCTTTGTCAACCATACAAATGGCGACGGATAGTATCAAAAGGAAAAACGCTGAAGATGCATTGCTCAATAAACAGATAAACAGCATACAAGAAGATATTGCAGATATGAATCGGCTCGTCAGCACTTTTTTGATTTACTCAAAAATGCATGCAAACGAATTGAAATTAAAACAGTCTGAGACCGATATAATAGTATGGTTAAGAAAGTTATTAGAGTCTTATTCTTCCTCAACATTTGAAATTACATTTCATTCTAATGAGTTAAATTCTTTGAAAGCATACATAGATGAAAATATTTTAAAACACGCTGTTACCAATTTGATTACAAATGCCATGAAATTTGCAGAGCACACTATTTCTTTAACCATTTCGCTGGATAATAGTCATATTTTACTTCACGTAGACGATGATGGCCCAGGCTTGCCGGAGGAGGGTGCGGATGACATTTTTTCTGAATATACAATTGCTGAAGACGCAGGAATTGGAGATAAACATATTGGGTTAGGATTAGCTATTGTTAAAAAAGTTGTTAATCTCCACGGAGGAAAGGTCATGTCTACACAATCACCGATATTAAAAGGTGCTCGATTCACCATAGTACTTCCAATATATTCCTAATGATTAAGATTTTAGTTTTGGAAGTTGGTCCTCAACTGTAGCATCTTTTGAAGTATCCATCTCTTGTTTCATCCCAACCAGTGAGTCGATAACCGCTGTTAACTGGAGTTTTGCATTTTCAAAACGTTTGGGGATAAATTCATCTTCCTCACCATCAATCGCTTCTCCAGTTCCAATGCCTTTTTCAAGAGCGCTGATAACCACACTAAGCTCTGATTCAAACGCCGATAATAGTTCATTACTCCCCGTTGCAGATTGCAAGATTCCATGCAATTTTTCCACTACATCTTCAGGAATATAAAGAGTGCCTTCACTGCATTTGCTATATTCACGTTTCGCAATAGGTAATGAAAGTAGTTCATCAGCCTTGTGTTGACTCATCTGAAATATTTGTCTAACAGATTGTTTTAGTTCTATGGGAGTTGGTGGCGAATTGCTAGATTTCAAAGATGCGAGAAGCTTATCACTAGCAGTTACTCTTCCATCTTTGCTATGATCTTGCGCTGTCTCGATAGGAGTCTGTCCTTTTTCATTTCGCACTTCAAGACTAGCACCACACTCTAATAACTTTTTAATGAGATGTAACGGCTCTTTTCTATAATTATAAAAATTCTGTACCGCATAGTGCAAAGCCGTCATGCCTTTTTTATCAGCACTATTAATATCAGCGCCATGTTTTAATAATAAAGCAATGACGCTATCATTACTTGGGCCACCAATAAGGACTTTTCCACAACTTACCATTGCCAGGTTTAACAAAGCCTTATTAGCTAGAATTGACTCTAGCAAGTCTTCATGACCTTTAAATACAGAAGGTTCTTTTAAACCTAAGAGAAGTTCTAGTACCTCTCTATCTGTCAGTTGTTCTATAGGGTCCGCCCGACCTAAGATATGACGGACACGTGTTAAATAATTTTCTTGTTCTTTACCTAATATTTGATTTTCCTGTTCAACAAACTTTGAAACATCTTCTCCTTCAAATCGCAATTCTGGAAAACCCTCAATTTTCTTTAAATCTTGAATGTTTAGAATATCTCGATTTAAAGCGATTTTTGCTATCAGTTCATCGCTACCGTCTTTACCTAGCATTGCACGTGCATATTCTATGGTGTTCACTTTTAATTCTTTAGCTGTTTGTGTTGAGGCAAATAAAGATTTTCGAACGGCAACTTGATATTCACCATGATGAAAAATAACACTGTTTCCAGCCTTCCAAATATTTCCTGCCATCGATGTGATAGGGGATGCCGGCGAAAGGGATCGGAAGCCGGTCTGTACATCTTGCGCATTCCATGGTCCAGTTCCACCAAACGTGATTTCTGGATGTTTCACTGATACTCTTTCTAAAAATGTTTTTTCCTGTGAGTTTGCTGCAGCATTAAGTTGATTGTCTGTATTACAACCTTCTAAAGTCACAAAAACTTCACCATGATGTGCGGGCAATGCTCGTTTAAAACCATGTAATAAATTATCAAAATTATCATCATATAACTGCTCACTTGGGCCATGGCAATTACCCATACCATATTCGCCACCACCAGCATGGCCCATAATAAATAATTTTGGGTTCTTCTCAAATATATTGTCTAGTTCTTCCGGTAAGTCTCGTTTGAGTTCATCCAAACTACTATAGATTTTTGGGGATTTATCACACTGATCGAAAAAATAATACTTCAAATCAGAGCCTTCTAAATAGACGCCAATTGGAACAAATTGCTTGAACCGTTGTTTTAAGTGAGGATTTATCACCACACCTCTCTGATTTTCAGGCAGTGGATGATCTGGATCTGGTTTATATATTAAGATTTCTATTGCAGCGTCTTTCATGGCTCATCTCGACTATTACTTAAAATAATAGGTTGATTTTATCAAAAACACTCAGCTCAAATGTATATATATTGTACAAACGTTCTAAAATGATACTTTTGTCGAGGGTAAATGATTATAGATTTGCGATATATTTGGTGAAGCTTTCATCACTGGACGAAAAATCTCAAGGTCGAGGCAAAAGAATTTTTTACTATTTTTCATAAGTCTTACATAAGATCGGTGGCTGTGATCAGTATTTATTCCCAAGCCGCTGATACAAATACATATCCTTTTTTATGAATTGTTTTTATACGATAGGGCTTTTTATTATTATCATTCAATGCTTTTCTTAAACGTGATATTTTTAAATCGATACCTCTATCAACCCCATCATATTCATGCCCAGAAAGAGCATACATAATGCTATCTCGACTTAGCAACCTATCATGGTTCTTAACCAACAAAGCAAGCATTTCAAAGTCACTGGTACTTATTGAAATTTCTTCATCAAAGAGATGAACACTCTTAGTACTAAAATTGATAGAAAAATTGCCAAATTGAAATTGATTTTGATTATTAACTAAATTGGGTCGACGTAACAATGCCTCTATTCTTGCTTTCAAAACCTCGTCTGCAACAGGTTTAGTTAAGTAGTCATCTGCTCCTAAATTTAAAGAGGATACTTCACTTTCAATATCATTAATTGCTGTTAGCATGAGTATTTTCCCCAAATACTCATCTCTAATGGTATGGCATATTTGATCACCATTCATGCCAGGAAGCATTATATCTAATATTACTAGGCACGGTTGCTCACGAATGATGCGATAGACCGCTCTATCACCACGTTTTTCAATAGAAACATCATAACCTGCTTCTTGTAAGCTTTCTTTGAGGTAATTGGCTAACTTAACGTTATCTTCTACAAGCAATATTGATTTATCTTTCATTCGTTCTGTCTAAGCCTCTTTAAATAAGAAAACTCTCTAAACAAATTTAGTCTGAATTGATTTTTAAGTTCAGTGTTACATAGATATCAGTAGGTAAGCAAACACACGGTGCATCCGTACATTTTATATACAATTGATCTGTTTTAACTCGATATAATGATAGCTAATGGGCGAATCTGTGGAGATAAATTATGAGCGCTTATGTTAAAAATTTTGATGAACATAAAGAAATCAAATCTTCACGTGACATTTGCAAATCATTAAAACCGGTTCCCACAGCATATATGGACAATAAACATTGTGAGCATTGCTATCCCGAAAAACGTTCTCATTTTCGAAGAAAATTTTTTAATTTATTCCATTATTTTATATTCAATCCATTTATCTATCTTTTATCTAAACTCTTTCTCCTATCAGAGCATGATTTTTTACGATTCAATAACCTATTAAATCAGTTGGTCATTAATATTTTTCAAAAACTAAAACTATATACCAAGACTCAGACCATTGATAGGAAACAATTCAATAACAGTGTCCTTGCATTTTGGGATGAAGCACAAAAAAGAGGGCTAGAGCTGTATAATTTTAAGGAATCTAACTTGCATACTCTGTATTTTAAGTTGGTCTACAATAGGAAAAAATATTATTTCATACAGACTCCAATCTCTCTTATTTCTCAAAAAAATACACGCTTTGATGAGGATACTAAATATGATAATAAATGGATCCTCAAGAAAAAATTATTAGATAGCCAAATTCCCTGTCCCTTAGGGAGGGTTTTTATTTCCAGCAAAAAAGCCTACAACTATGGCATTTCATTGGGATTTCCTCTTGTGGTTAAGCCATTATCTGAATCTCTAAGTATTCACACTTCATGTACTATTCAAACTCCAAATGAATTAAAAAAAGCGATAAACATAGTAAAGCAAGTTGATTTTCGCGTGCTGGTTGAAAAACACATACCTGGGGATGTTTATCGGTCATTAATTATTAATGATTCATTAATCGCTTGTGTGAGGAGACAACCTGAGAGCATTGTTGGCGATGGTGTAACTACACTTCAAGAGTTAATTGATAAAAAAAATAAAGTTACGTGGAAAGAAGGTCATGGTAAATATCCATATAAAATTACTCCAAATAGCAACTTGATAAACATTTTGTCAGCCCAGGGAGTTGCTCTTAATACGGTAATAAACAAGGGACAACAAATCTTTATTGCAAAAAAAGTTACTATGAGTAGTGGTGCAAAAATCAGTGATGTTACCGATCTGATACATCCTGAGAACAAACTATTATTGGAAAAAGCACATAAAATCCTCAATATACCGCTTACGGGTCTTGATTTTATTTGTCAGGATATTTCTCTTCCATGGCATAAGCAACAATTTGGAATTATTGAAAATAATAGTTTCCCTTACATTGAATTACATCTCAATCCGTCTGATGGGAAAGGAATTAATGTAGCAGGTAAAATTTGGGACTATGTACTCGATGTTTTAAGTCAAAAAAACGAGTAACCCAATAAATGTACATTTTATATACAATTGGGTTTTTTTAACTCGGTATAATAACAGATAAGTAAATCTTTATTCGGATGAAACCATTATGAACTTGCACTGGAGTATTCTCATGAAAAAAGACAAAGAAAAGCATCGGCCTGTCCTTGAATCCATAACGGCAGATGAACCCCAAACCTCTTCTATAGCATTAGCTTTACAACAATTTAGAAAGGAAGCAGAAAAAAAAGAGGCTGCTGAGGAAGGTGCAAAAGTACGCTGTCCGACTTGTTTTAAAGAAATCGCACCTAAGCGCCTTTGTTCAGGACATGGCGCAGGTGGTAACGGAGGTGATAGTGCCACCTCTGATAAGAAGACATCTGAGGAAAAAGCGAGTCCTGGTGAAGATAAATTCCTAACTAAATCAGGCAAAGTAGTTGGGTCTGAAGATGAATTGGTAGGAGTGTTTGGTTCAGAAGAACTTGATTTAGAGTCTGGTTTTGACCCAGAAATAATTGAAAAATTAATTGCTGATGGGAAATTGTTGGTTGATAGTGATCGTGAATCAATGACTCTTAAGCTTGAATTACAATGTGATCCTAATGAATTAACTCCAAAGCAACGACATGAATTAAAAAAATTCATGGAAGCGATTATAAACGAATTCAGTGAATTTAAAGAAGAAAATCATCTTTCTGATGATTGCATACAAATCCTTCAAGATGAGGAGGGAAACATACGTTCTCTTCGCATTACCATGCCCACATTAGCTTTATACGATGCATTTATCCAACAGCTAGCAAATAATTTAGTACCCGTACCCAGTCCGAAAGCACAAGAAAGAGATGAAGTAACAAAAGAGCAAAGCTTTGCTCCAAGTCCACTTTCGAGAGAACCCAGGCCGTATAATAAAGATCAATCCTCCACACAAGAAGCTAATGAGATACATAATAAATCTGAAGATGGGGAACAAGAAATTTTTAACCCCTCTCCTTTTAATATGAAGCCGTGGTAATAAAGAGCAGAGGTTTATTGATTATTGAAAAGAACTATTCAAGATCCCCTTTCGTATCCAATAATACGATTACGTAATTGGGAAATATCATTTTATGCTTTCTCCAAGACGGAGCCCTTAAGTCTTGACCCAAGAGCGTTGAGGTCATTGGTTGTAGTGTTGATGCTCTTCAGTGGGGCGTCGATTTATAACTGATATTTATTTTCTGGTTTTCTTATTTATCTGATTGAATGGTGTAGCTTTTTAGGCTATGATTGAAGCTTAGTTGGCTTCAATATAAAAATCATGTTTGATACTTCAATATTGTTTTCTGAATATCGGCGGCGTGTGCTGGCACTTTTATTGCTTCATCCTGATGAGCGTTATCATGTCCGAGAGATTGCGCGGTTAACGAATACCACAGCGGGTACACTTCATCGAGAACTATCCAAACTTGCTAAATCCAAAGTACTTCTGCGCGAGCAGAGTGGTAATCAAGTTTATTACCAAGCAAATCGAAATTTTCCTATTTATACGGAGCTTACAAGCATTTTAAAGAAAACGTCTGGTTTGGTGGATGTGTTGTTTGATTTTTTAACTCCATTAGCTGAAAAAATTGAAGTAGCTTTTGTTTTTGGTTCGGTGGCCAAAGGAACTGAAAACCTTGGAAGTGATATTGATGTGCTTATTATTGGTGAGGTTGATTTTACAGAAGCAGTTGAGGCTCTTTATGCTGCTCAAGCTAGTTTAGGGAGAGAAATTAATCCCAAAATATATTCCAGGGAACAATGGAAGGCATCTTTACAAAAACAAGATCTTTTCATTCAGGAGGTTTTAAATAATCCCAAGCTATTTATTATGGGAGCTGAACATGACCTTGGATAATTTAATTGGCATCACCCTGGAAAAAATACCACCTCACCCAGATACCATAAATCGGCTTTTGAATGCTGCTGAACGTAATATTGTGGATTCAAAAATTGACTTGGTTAGCGCGGAGAATCGCTTTGATGCTGCCTATAAAGCAATTATGCAAATAGCAAATGCAGCACTTCAATCTCATGGATATCGAACCTTGACTTCTAAACCAGGACATCATCAAACGATGATTCAGTTATTGCCTCAGACTTTAGGTATTGATAAAAAAACAGTGATTATATTGGATGCTATGCGTAAACAACGCAATATTGCAGATTATTCTGGCGATATTATTCCTGAGAGTGCAGTAATAACTTGTATTGCTCAAGCAGAAGCATTGTTAAAAGATTTTAAAAAATGGCTGAGTGTTAAAGATGGAAAACAACAGTGATGTAAAGCAACAACTCAATGAATGTCTTGAGGTACTAACAAAGATTTTAGGCGCAGATCTTTTGGGTGTTTATCTTTATGGTTCTTATCTTGTAGGTGGTTTGCAAAAATACAGTGACATTGATTTATTTGTTGTAACAAATCGTACTACAACCTCAAAAGAAAAGATGAAGTTGACTACCCATCTTCTCCAAATATCAGGCATTTACATGAAAAGTACAAAGCCACCTATAGAAATGACCCTTGTGGAAAGGGAGGCTATCAATCCTTGGCATTATCCTCCTCTGTTTGATTTTCAATACGGTGAATGGCTTCGTCCATCATTTGAAATGGGTAGTTTTGAACCATGGCCTGGTCGTGAAATGCCCGATCTTGCGCTGATTATCACTCAAGTCTTATTAAAGAGCCATACATTGCTGGGTGAAAGACCTGAACATCTATTAGCCCCTGTCCCATATAGCGACTTTATAAAAGCGATGCTTCATGATCTTGGGAGACTTTCAGCTGAGCTTGAACAGGACACTCGAAATGTATTACTAACCTATGCACGGATTTGGAGTACATTAGAAACTAATGAGATTCGATCGAAACCTGATGCAGCCGATTGGGTAATTGAGCGTCTACCTAAAATGTACCAGCCCGTCATGAACAGAGCGAAACAAATATGCATTGGTTTGGAAGACGAATATTGGGATGATATTAATGTGCTTATAAAACCCTGTGCTGATTTTATATTAACTAGAATTACGGATCAAAAGTTATCAATAAATCTAAAAGATCCTTGCACCTTAATAAAGTTAGCCTAGATAGAGGGCAGGAGACTAAGATTTCTGCCATTAGTATGATTTTCATTAAGGTTTATTCAGTCATTTCCAGGTATTCTGCTACATTGCTACACGTTCATCAAATCATTCAAACCATCTAGATGAAATTATCTATGAATTCATAGAGTAACGCATTTTTTTGTTAAAAATACGATTAATTATTTGTAGCAAAAAAGTTGCTACTGTATTGCTACGACACGCTACATTTCAAATGCTGTAAAACACATCCTGAAATAGACAAAAGAGGACGTCTTCAGTTCTGGACTGGATTATCTTAAGTTGTTCATTTTTACGCACCACCATTTTTTGCAAAGAGTTCCTTATTTATAATAATTTTTTATAAAAAAGGAAAATAGTAAAAAACGAAATTGCGCGAGCATTTTATTTGGGATTGTGTGATGTAGCAAAGAGTAGCGGTTATGTAGCGTTATCATTGCTACATTTTTGCAGGGTATTTTGATACAGAGATAGCGCCACAATCCTTTTATACTCACCTTTATCAAGGCAATACAGATTACTAACCAAGAAAGTGTAGCAAATGTAGCGATGTAATTTGTTATGTAAATTCTGACTGTAATCGGGGTTTGAACGATGCTAAAATCACCAAAATTCAGCTTTCTTTAAATAATTTCTATGACCCATCATCATATAGAAAAAGAAAAATATGAGCCTACTTTAGATCAAGTGCTTTATTCAAATTCATTAACTTTAACTACTTATGACTTAATTGAAGCTCCTATTTTTATCAAAGATAAATTGGGCCGTTATCTTTGGGCAAATGCTTTTTTTATCAGCCGTTCAGCGGGCTATAGTTCACTTGGAGAAATCACTAATAAAACTGATACTGATTTTTCTTGGCATGAGTATGCTACACAACTACGTAACAATGATAGGTCGGTGATAGAAGCCAGGCAGAGCCAAAGCCATTACGAGCAAATTATTCGACACGATGGAACTTACGTTAATATCCTTACTAAAAAATCTCCTCTTGTTGACAGTTCTAGCGAATTAATAGGATTAATCGGATTCAGTATTGCATTACCACAATTGCATGGTATTGCTGCTTTAAGTGCTCGCGAAAGAGAATGCCTTTATTATTTGTCTAAAGGATTTACTGATAAAAAAATTGCGAAACAATTAATTATTTCACCTCGAACAGTAGAAACTCATCTTGGTAATGCGAAATACAAACTAGGGGTCAGCACCAGAGCAGAATTAATAGCGACTTTTTCCCGCGTCTATCCGTCATTTTCCGGATAAAAATTCAAAATCCTAGTGATTATACTACCGCTGAATTAATTAAAAGGACTATAACAATGCTATCAAAAAAATTTAAAAATCAACGTGACTCAATTCTTGAATTGACGCTTTTGCCTAATAATCAGCTTGAGGGCTATTTTACAACAGCAGTAGCTTCCAAAGAATGTCAGCAAATTATTGGCCAAAGGCAACTCATTACTGGACTATGGACAGGGAATACACTGACATTTAGTGTTGTTTATGAGCAATGTGGCTCAATTTATAGTGTGGTTGGTAATTTTGATCAAGAAAAAAATCACATCGATGTGATTGGATTAATCAATCATCAATCAGATGATGCGACAGGAAAAGATTGCGGTTCTCGCTATATTACTCATGATACTTATAACAGCATAAATTAATTACTGGATAGAAGAAGAATTAATAAGAAACTTCAATTATAGGCAGGTGATTATCGCCGCACTTCTCAATGTTGTTTATAACATCTCAAAACGGAAAGCCTGATAAGAAGGTGATTCATATGGATGAGCCTTCTTTAAGGCTGCAACAGCAGCTTTGATTTGCTCTTCAGTACAGATAATTTCTACTTTATATTCAGGTACTCTTTCAAGCTGATTGATTTCTCCAATAAAAGCATGGCTGCCAGGTAATGGCATAAATTGCCCCTCACCCAATGTTTGCCAAGCACAATGTTGATAATGATCAACACTTCCTGCGCCTGTAGCAAAAATAGCATTTTTAACAATTTCTAAATGTGTT